>NZ_CP041636.1:780000-1980000 GCF_007197755.1 Ferrovibrio terrae | reverse complement strand
ATCCTCGGCTTCTCGCAGATTCTCGAACTGAACATGGGCAAGCGGCTCGGCCGTGAAGAGCTGGAATATGTCGCGGCCATGAAGACCGCCGGCGAAAACCTGCTGCGGATCAGCGACAGCATGATGACCATGGCGCAGCTTGAAGCCGAGGTGGTGCCGTTCGGCACCGAGACGGTAAGCGCGCAGTCCCTGATCGAGGAAGTCTATGCGCTGCACCGGCCTGCCGCGGCGCTGAACGGCATCGCTTTCATGCGTCGCGCCTGCATTTCGGCCGCGACCCTGAAAGCCGACCACAGCCATCTGCTGCGCATCCTGGGCAACTTCATCAGCAATGCCTTCAAGTTCACTGCGCTGGGTGGCGAAGTGACGCTCGGTTGCGCCACCGAAGACGGCCGCGTCACATTCTTTGTGGAGGACACCGGCTGTGGCATTGCCGCCGACCGCCAGCGCGAGGCTTTCCAGAGCTTCAACCGGCTCGGCCGCGAAGGCAGCACCGTGGCCGGCCTGGGCCTGGGCCTGGCGATTGCCAGCCGCCTGGCGCAGGCGATGAAGGGCGAGATCGGCTTCGAGAGCCGCGAAAGCGCCGGCAGCCGCTTCTGGGTCCGTTTCCCGGCTGCTTAAGCTTCCAGCGCAGCGTTACTGCTGAACCTGCTGTTGTGCCTGCTCCTGCTGGCGCTGGGCATTCGGATTGACGCCCTGCTGGGGGCGTGGCGCCAGATCGGGATACAGCGACTGCGGGGCCGGAACTGTTTTCGGTGACGCGGAATTGGTGGACTGGTTCTGCATGGCGCGGTCCTCCGGTCGGTTCTGGTCTGCTTGGCGAGTCAAACCGGGCTCGACAGCAACTGTTCCCGGCGAACTGAATTTTTCGCCGCCTGCCGTCAGATCACTCCCTTGTTGTGGAGTTCCGCCAGTTTCGCCGCATCGAAGCCGAGCTGTTCGGCCAGCACCTTGTCGGTATGCTCGCCCAGCAGCGGCGGGCCGCGGTCGTACGAGACCGGAGACTCCGACAGACGCAGCGGGCTGGCGACGCTGGGCAGCGTGCCCTGCCCGGTATGCGGCACGGTTTTCTGCAGGCCGCGCGCCTGCACATGCGGATCGGCGAACACGCGATCCACCGTGTTAATCGGCCCGCAGGGCACCTGGCGCTTTTCCAGCGCGGCGATCAGATCGTCGATGGTGCGCGTCTTCGTCTCTTCCGAAATCGCGGCCACAATCTCGGCGCGGTGATGCAGCCGTTCGATATTGGTGGCGAAGCGTGGATCGCTCTTCCATTCCGGATGGCCGAGTTCATCCGCCAGCTTGGCAAACTGGCCATCGTTGCCGACCGCGATGATCACATGGCCGTCCGAGGTCGGAAAACTCTGGTAGGGCACGATGGCGGCATGGCCGTTGCCCATGCGCTCGGGCACTTCATTGCCGACCAGATAGTACGTCGCCTGGTTGGCGAGCGCGGCCACCTGCACATCCAGCAGCGCCATGTCGATATACTGCCCGCGACCTGAGCGATGGCGCTGGTTCAGCGCGCCAAGGATGGCAATCGTTGAGTAAAGCCCGGTCATCACATCGGCCAGTGCGACGCCGGCCTTCTGCGGACCGCCGCCCGGCAGGCCGTCGCGCTCACCGGTCACGCTCATCAGCCCGCCCATGCCCTGGATGATGAAGTCGTAGCCGGCGCGCGGCGCATAAGGTCCGGTCTGGCCGAAGCCGGTGATCGAGCAGTAGACCAGTCGCGGATTGAGCTTGGACAGGCTGTCGTAATCCAGGCCGTATTTCTTCAGCCCGCCGAGCTTGTAATTCTCCACCACCACGTCTGCTTTTGCAGCGAGGTCGCGCAGGATCTGCTGGCCTTCCGGCGTGGCCATGTCGACGGTGATCGAGCGTTTGCCACGATTGGCAGCAAGGTAATAGGCGGAGTCGGCGCGCGCGCCTGTTGCAGGATCCTTGAGATAGATCGGACCCCATTTGCGCGTATCGTCGCCCTCGCCCGGCTTTTCCACCTTGATCACGGTGGCGCCGAGATCGGCCAGGTTCTGGGTGCACCACGGACCGGCCAGCACGCGGCTGAGATCCAGCACAACGATATCATCCAGCGCACGCATGCCGGCAGCTCCGCCTGCTTGAGGTGAGGGCTTAGTAGAAGGCCTGGATGCCGGTCATGGCGCGGCCGAGGATCAGCGCATGAACGTCATGCGTGCCCTCGTAGGTGTTCACCGTCTCCAGATTCACCAGATGGCGCATCACGTGATAATCCTCGTGGATGCCGTTACCGCCGTGCATGTCGCGCGCCATGCGGGCGATATCCAGCGCCTTGCCGCAGTTGTTGCGCTTGATCAGCGAGATCATCTCCGGGGTTTCCTGGCCGGCATCGCGCAGGCGGCCGACGCGCAACGCGGCAGTCAGCCCCAGCGCGATCTCGGTCTGCATATTGGCCAGCTTGAGCTGGATGATCTGGTTGGCGGCCAGAGGACGATTGAACTGCTTGCGGTCCAGCACATACTGGCGCGCCTGGTGCCAGCAGGCTTCGGCCGCGCCCATGGCGCCCCAGGCGATGCCGTAGCGCGCGCTGTTCAGGCAGCCGAACGGACCCTTCAGGCCCTGCACATTCGGCAGCATGTTTTCTTCCGGCACGAACACGCTGTCCATGACGATTTCGCCGGTGATCGACGCACGCAGCGAGAGCTTGCCGTTGATCTTCGGCGCCGACAGCCCCTTCATGCCCTTTTCCAGGATGAAGCCGCGGATGATGCCATCCTCGGTCTTGGCCCAGACGACAAAGACCTGGGCGAGCGGCGAATTGGAAATCCACATCTTTGCGCCGGTCAGCTCATAGCCGCCGGGCACCTGCCTGGCGCGCGTCTTCATGCCGCCCGGATCCGAGCCGTGATCGGGCTCGGTCAGGCCGAAGCAGCCGATCCACTCGCCGGTCGCCAGCTTGGGCAGATACTTCTGGCGCTGGGCTTCCGAGCCATAGGCATAGATCGGATACATCACCAGGCTCGACTGCACGCTCATCATCGAGCGATAGCCGGAATCGACGCCCTCGACCTCGCGCGCCACCAGGCCATAGGCCACATAGGACGCGCCGGCGCAGCCATAGCCGTCGATCATCGAGCCGAGCAGGCCGAGTTCGCCCATTTCGCGGAAGATCGCCGGATCGGTCTTTTCCTCGCGGAAGGCTTCCTTCACGCGCGGCAGCAGCTTGCTCTGGCAGTAGTCGCGCGCCGTGTCGCGGATCAGGCGCTCGTCCTCGGTCAGTTCGGCGTCCAGGTTGAAGGGGTCTTCCCACTTGAAGGCGGCTTTGGTGGCAGGCTGCTGCGCGTTCATGGCGATTTCCTCAGGTGGCGATTTTTAAGAGGAGACTATACCCCTCGACTGGTGCGGCAAGCTGCCCGAGCGGCGCTTGGCGCGCAAACGATGATTTGCTATTGGTTAATGACTGACGGTTATCAACTTTCCGGAGCATATCTTGGCCCTGCCCCGCCGTTTCCTGCCGCCACTCTCGGCGCTGACCGCTTTTGAAGCGGCAGCGCGGCATGAGAGCTTCACGGCGGCTGCGGCGGAACTCAATGTCAGCCAGGCCGCCGTCAGCCGCCGCGTGCAGCTGCTGGAAGAACTGCTCGGCCTCACGCTGTTCGAGCGCATCCGCCAGCGCGTGGTGCTGACACCGGCCGGTGCAGGCTACGCAAGAGAACTCCAGGACGCGCTGGGCCGCATCGGCGCCGCCACCGTCAACACCATGGCAGCGCGCAGCGGCAATGCCATCCTC
Organism: Ferrovibrio terrae; assembly: GCF_007197755.1. Taxonomy (NCBI): domain Bacteria; kingdom Pseudomonadati; phylum Pseudomonadota; class Alphaproteobacteria; order Rhodospirillales; family Rhodospirillaceae; genus Ferrovibrio; species Ferrovibrio terrae. The sequence goes on along the minus strand of NZ_CP041636.1, from coordinate 1,976,231 downwards.
ACGGTCGCCACCTTGCCTACCTTCGGCACGCGCTGGCTGATCCCGCGCCTGCCTGAGTTTGCCGCAAAGCATCCGCAGATCACGGTGAACCTGCCCACAAGGATCGAGACGTTCGATTTCGCCGCCGAGCCTCTGGATGCCGCGATCTCGTTCGGCGATCCGGTCTGGCCTGGCGCAGTAGTCGACCGCCTGATCGAGGAAGAGCTGGTGCCGGTGGCGTCGAAAAAGCTGCTGACGAAACACCGCGTGAAGAAGCCGGAAGACCTGTTCAAGCTGCCGCTGCTGCAGCAATCGACACGGCCTTCGGCCTGGGCCGACTGGTTCACTGCCGCCGGCATGGCGGCCCCGCAGGTGACGCTGGGCCCGCGCTATGGCCAGTTCGCCATGGTGGTGCAGGCCGCCGTCGTTGGCCTGGGCGCTGCCATCGTGCCACGCTTCCTGGTGGAGCCCGAACTGGCCGACGGCAGCCTGGTGATGCCGTTTACGCAGAGCATCGGCAGCAAGCAGGCCTACTGCCTGTTTTATCCCGAGGCGCGCCGCAACGATCCGGCCTTGCGCGCCTTCCGCGATTGGCTGCTCGATGCGGTGAAGCAGGCGAGCAAGCGGTAGACCAAAACCGTCATCCTCGGGCCCAGGACATTTTCTTGGCCGAGGATCCATCCCAACCCTCCGCGCATCGGAACGTGCAGATGGACCCTCGACACAAGGCCGAGGGTTGCGGATGAGAGGCGGGAATACCGGCAGTAATATCATTGGTATCAAATGATCTCATTTGGGTTCATAGCGCTTCGTTTACGTTCGTTTCGCTTCGCTGGTGTTCGTAGCGGTTCGTTTGATGCTCGTTGGTGTTCGCGCGTGTTCGCGCGTGTTCGTAGCGCTTCGTTGGCGTTCGTAGCGGTTCGTTCGCCTTGTCATTGTCCAAGCCAACCATCCGCACCCGCCGCCCGAAATCCTGGCGATGATGCATACACCCGCATTCAAGTCCCCACTCGTCCAGGTCATATATCTCCAGTTGACATTAAGAACATAAATAGTACATTATAATAGGATCAAAGTCCAGATATTCTCAGTCCTCCATATTCCGGAGCGAAACATGAGCCTGCTGCCCTTCCCTGAAGACACCGATCCCTTCAGCTTCGCCGGCTCGGTCGGCCGCAATGGCGACAACGATCGCGCCGATGTGATCAAGGCGCAGACGCTGCTGTCCTCATTGGGCGAATACGAACTGCCGGCACCGGGCGTGCCGACGGGCTGGGCCGGCGAACCGCTGTTCCGCGCCATCGGAAGGGTGCAGAAGGCCAATGGGCTGCCGGTCGACGGACTGCTGCTGCCGCTGCGCAACGGCATGGCGGGGGAGAATGGCGAAGGCGAAACGCTGATGAGCCTGCAGGGCCTGCTGGGCGGACGCCTGCGCGGCCAGCCGATCCCGACACCACAGCAGGTCGACAGATTCTTCGAGTCTTACGCGCGCGATCCCGACGCGCTGCCACCTTACCGCACGATGGAGAAGCGTGACGGTGATCCGGAGCCAACCTTACAGACCATGGAATGGCGCGGGCCGGAACAGAAGCCGCAGATTCAATTGCTGAATACCAGCATGACAGATGAGGCACCGGCTTCGCCGCCCGCACCCGGGCAGCAGGAAACCATGCTGCCTGTGGCGCTGCCTCTGCTGCTCATGGGGGCGCCGCTGGCGATCGGCGCAAGCGAATACCTGCGGCAGCAGTACCTGAAGAACCGTGGCGAGACATTCACCCATCCGCCGACCATGCCGGATGCACCGCCCTCACGTCCGATGGGCGAGACGGAGAAAGCCGGCGCAACTGTGCCGCCGCTGCAACCATCTGAGAGCAAGCCGCCACAGCAGGGCCGACCGGCCGCGGACAAACAGCCCGACGACGAGCGATTGATCCCGCCCGAGACGAAGGAGTGGATCTCGGGCCTGCCGCCGGCCCAGCAGCCTGTCGCCGAAGGGCTGGCCGGCATCATCGTGGAACTCAATCCATATGGCAGTCGCGGCAAGCCGGAAACCGAGAAGGCCAACCGTATCATGGTGCGCACCTGCCTGGAGGAACTTCAGGCCTATCCGGACCTCGCGGGCGAACTGAAGCATGTTGCAGGTGCATATAAGGATGGCGATGAGAGCGATAAATACCTGCGGGAAGAAGTCATCCGGCCCGATGGAAGTAAAACGTTCAGCCGTCCGGATGCCAGCTTCGGCAGGCTTGATGATCAAGATAAGAAAGTTGACCAAGCTTCGCCCTATACCGCACGCATGAACACTGTCGACATCAAGAAGGCCGGCGACGGACATGACCGGTTGAGCCTGACCGCCAACGAAGGACGACGCTTCGACAAGCTGGAAAGTAATATTAAAGTCGGCGTCGCCGGCTGGGCGCGCAAGATGAAGCCGGGCGAAAGCGAATCGGACTATGCGAAGTATGTTGCCTCGCGCTGTCGGGCGATGTGGGATGATCTGGATAGCAAGCTGCGGCGCGACGGCCTGCTGCCAGCCCGGTGAGTGGCCATGCGGAAAGCGAAAATCGACCAGCCAGAGATTGTGAAAATCCAGCGTTTGACGCGGCCCAGCGTGTTTAGCCGGTATGTCTGCTGGAGCCCGCTGGACTGGAAACTGTTCGCGACAGCCCTGGAAGAAGCTTTCCCGGATGCGCTGTACAACCGGCATCTGACCATTGCCGAAGAGATCGGAGCCGAGCAACCGGAGCTTCATCTTGTGCGAAGCCTCTGGGATCCAGATCTCATATATCCGATTGAAATGCACTTCGATCCGGCGACAAAGCTCACCATACATAAAGGTGTTCGCTGGTCAGTCAGCATCGAAGGGCAGTCGTGGCCGCAGATCGGTTTGGGGAAAGGCGCCGAGCCAACACCGGCCGACGACAAGGGGCCCGAGCGTTTCAAAGAGGGATTAATAGAGATTCATACGGCCCCGCATCACAAAGGCCATGCCCGTTTCGCGCGGCAGATCTACCGGCTGCTGGCGCGATTCACCACAAACGAACGGCAGATTCTTGTGCGCTATCCGCATTATGAGGTGGTGCCGGAGCCGCCGGGGCCGCCATCCTTCGGGCTCTGGATCGGGCATGACGCGCTGCGCTGGGCGCGCGAGGATCCGAAGCGGCTGCTGGCTTACGACTGGGCGCCGATGTCGACACGCTCACCCGACAATCTGGGATGCGGCTATCGGCCGAGGAACCTGTGAGATCAGTCGCTGACGGCGTATTCCCGCAGCGCCGCGATGTGTCGCTGCTGCGCCGCCGCATCGATGAACGCGGCGCGGAAGCCGTTTTCGGCCAGCGCCACAATCTCGTCGCGGCTTAAATCCAGCGCCTGCTGCACGGCATTGTAATTCTCGTTCACATAGCCGCCGAAATAGGCCGGATCGTCGGAATTCACCGTCGCCACCAGTCCGGCCCGCAGCATGCGGCGCAGCGGATGCTGGGTCATGTCGTCCACCACGCAGAGCCGCAGGTTGGACAGCGGGCAGACGGTGAGCGGCATCTTGTCGCGCACCAGCCGCGCCACCAGCGCGTCGTCTTCCAATGAGCGATTGCCATGGTCGATGCGATGCACCTTGAGCAGATCGAGCGCTTCCCACACGTAGTCCGGCGGGCCTTCCTCGCCGGCATGTGCCACGGCCTTCAGGCCCAGCGCCCGCGCCCGGGCAAAGACGTTTTTGAATTTCGACGGCGGATGGCCTTTTTCCGATGAGTCGAGTCCGACGGCGATGAAGCGGTCGCGCCACGGCAACGCCTCTTCCAGCGTGCGCAGCGCACTGGCTTCATCCAGATGCCGCAGGAAGCACAGGATCATGCCGATGGTCATGCCGAACTGCTGCTCGGCGTCTGCCTTGGCGCGCCACAGCCCGTCGATCATGGTCTGGAACTTCACGCCGCGATCGGTATGGCCCTGAGGATCGAACATGATCTCGGCATGGCGCACAGTCTGCGATGCGGCGCGACGGAAATAGGCCATGGCGAGGTCGTAAAAGTCCTGCTCGGTCAGCAGCACGCCCATGCCCTGGTAATAGAGGTCGAGGAAGTCCTGCAGGTTGCCGAACTTATACGCCGCGCGCAGGGCGTCGACCGAGTCATAGGCGAAGGCAACATTGTTACGCTGCGCCAGCGCATACATCAGTTCGGGCTCGAAACTGCCCTCGATATGCATATGCAGCTCGGCCTTGGGCAGGCCGGCGATGAAAGCGGAGAGGTCTGTCATGCGCCAAGGGTAGCGCGCTGCTCCCGGCGCGACAATCGGCAACTCAGCCGTTATACTGCCCGGCATGAACGAGGACAGGATGACTCAGGACCGGGAACCGATCATTGAACGCATGCCGCCCGGCGCCGCCGCGCCGATGCCGCGCCGGAGCTGGTGGCTGGTCGTGCTGCGCGGCATGGCCGCAGTGGGCTTCGGCCTGGTGGCGATCTTCTGGCCCGGCATCAGCCTGGCAGCATTGGTGATGCTGTTCGGCGTCTATGCGCTGCTGGATGGCGGTGTCACACTCGTCCTGTCATCGCGGGTGCCGCAGGGCGCGCCCGGCCGCGGCATCCTGGTGGCCACCGGCATTGCCGGCCTGGCGGTCGGCCTGGTCAGCGTGTTGTGGCCGCAGGCCACTGTTACGCTGCTGATCTACGTGCTCGCCAGCTGGCTGGTGCTGTTCGGCCTGATCGCGATTACGCACAGCCTGCAGATGCGCAAGCAGGTCGCCGACTGGCCGCTGAGCCGCGGTGGCCTCCTGCTGCTGGTGATCGGGCTTCTGCTCGCGCTGTTTCCCGATGCGGTGGCGCTGGCCGCCACCTGGGTGCTGGGCATCCTGGCGCTGCTGATCGGCGGCGGATTGCTGGCCTTTGCCTGGCGCCGCCAGCAGCGCGACAAGATGGTGTTGTAGTCAGGCGAGCGGCAGGCCCAGAGTCACGATGAAGCCGCCGCCGCGCCGGTTCGCGGCTTCAATCGTGCCGCCGACCGATTCCATGTTGCGCTTGGCCACCCACAGGCCGAGGCCGAAATTGCCCGACGTGCCGCCACCGGCTGCATCGCTGCGGCTGCGGTCGCGGAAGGAGACATGGCGGTCGAAGATATGCGGCATCAGCGCCGCCTCGACGCCGGGGCCATTGTCGGCCACCACGATCAGCACGCGGCGCGTGCCACGGTGCAAGGTCACCGTCACCGTGCTGCCGCCCGGCGCATAGCTCAGCGCATTCTCGATCACCTGGCCGAGCGCATCGGCGATCAGGCGGCCGCCGAGCGGGGCGGTGGCCTCGGATTCGATGGAGGGCCGCAGGCTGATATTGCGGGCGGCGGCATCGGCCGCGAAGGTATCGACCACGTCTTCGACCAGCGCGCCGAGATCGACCTTCTCGCGCGGCGGATCAAGCCGGTCGGCCACCGAGTCATCCAGGTTGCGCGACGCACGCACCAGAATATCCAGCTTGTCGAGCGCGCCATCCACGGCCATCAGCGCCTGCTGGCTGCGCTTGTCGTCGCCGGCGACGCGCGTGCGCAGCGGCACCATGGCCTGCCGGATCGTGCCCAGCGGCGTCTTGAAGGCATGCGCGCTTTCTTCCGCTGCCGCGCGCAGCTCGCTGGCGGTCGAGCGCAGACTGTCTTCCATGCGGTCGAAGGCATTCGCCACCGGTTCGAGTTCGGGAATCTGGTTGCGCTGCGCGAACCGCCCCTCGATGCGGCGTTCGGCCACCGCACGCGCCGTGGCGGCGAAACGACGCAGGCCATGCGCGAGATCGAAGCCGATCACCAGCACGATGGCGGCAAAGATCAGGTAGATCGCCGCCGCGACCTGCACTTCCGGTGCATGCCAGTAGGGCTGGCCCAGCCGCTGCTCGGCCTCGTCGGTCAGGTTGCTGGAAATCACCAGCACCCAGCAGCCGCGGGCGGTGCGCACAGGGGTCAGCGAGGTGATCAGTTCGGCGACGCGGTCGGCGCGTTCGACACGCAGCGCCAGCGGCAGGTCGCCGGCGCAGGATTCGCCCAGCTGCGCCAGCACGCCGCTGGCCTCCAGCCGCATGCGCTCGTCTTCCAGATCGGCCGGCTGCACCGGCGGCGCCGAGGCGACATAGAGGAAGCCGGCGCCGGGCGCGCTTTCATGCGGACGGAACAGCAGGCGCAGGCTGACGCCTTCGGTCTGGAAACGCGCCAGTTCCTCGCCCAGCCGGAACAGCGGAATCATGTCGGCGCGCTGCAGCCGTTCCTCCAGCACGCGGCCCACCGTGAGACCTTTCACGCGGATGCTTTCCAGCAACAGGCGCTGGCGGTCGATATCCGCTTGGCGAAACGTGAGATACAGCACCACCGGCAGCGCGATGAACAGCGCGAGCACGACCAGCGCGCGCACCGTCAACGAACGCCAGAGCCGATGCAGCTGGGTGGAGCCTTCAGCCATGACGCCAGCGATAGCCGAAGCCCGGATAGGTCTCGATGGCGTCGAATTCGGTGTCGAGGTCGCGGAATTTCTGGCGGATGCGTTTCACCATGGCGCGCACATTGGCGCGATAGCCTTCCGGTCCCTGCCCGGCCTCGAAACCGACGCCGCGCACCGCGTCGTAGATCTCGCGATAACCGACATCGCGGCCGGCGCGCTGCGCCAGCAGCTGCACCACCTTGAATTCGCCATGCGTGAGATCGACCTGGGCGTTGTTCCAGGAGGCGCGCGCGCTGGCGACATCCAGCACCAGGCCGCCTTCGACCGACACGGCGTTGGCTTCACCGGCCACCGGCGCCTTGGCCGCCAGTGCGATGCGCAGGCGCTGCAGGATGATGGCAAAGCTCTTGCTCTTGTCGACGAAATCGACGGCGCCGAGCTTCAGCCCCTTTTCCTCGAAGATCGGCTGGTTCAGGCCGGTCAGGAAGATCACCGGCAGGCCATGGCCGGCGCTGCGCAGCTGCTCCAGCGTGGTCGGACCATCCTGGAGCGGCATCTGCCAGTCCAGCAGGAGCGCGGCCGAACGATTGCCCTTGGCGAACCAGTCAACGAGGGCCGGGCCGTTGTCGAAGGTGATGGCGCGATAGCCGGCCTCGCGCAGATTTGCGGAGATGGTGTCGCGGAACAGATTGTCGTCATCGACGACGGCAATCAGGAGGGCGTCAGCGGCGGCTGGCATCGCGGGCAATCCTTGAGAGGCAGCGATCAACGGCATCATGCGGTGCAGGAAGGCCGTTGACCTCGTATTGCAGGGCGTAAAAATCATTGCGCGTCGTATCGAAATACAGATACGCCGCGAGGCGGCAGTCGGCACCGCCGAATTCGAGCACGCGCGCGGGTGCGGCTTCGCGTTCGGCGACCGGCGGCCCGAACTGCTGCACCAGGCCATCGCGGGTGAGGCCGACCACCACAGGCGGGCGCGGCAAAGCTTCTTCCACCGGCGCGACTGGCGCCGGCTGTGCTGCGCTGGGTGCTGCAGGCTGCGGCGGTTTGCGCGCCGGCAGCGGCGCAGCGCGCACGGGCGGCGGCTCGACAGCAGGTGCTGCCGGCGGCGGCGCTGCCTGTACAGGCGGCGGCGCCGGCTCTGGCGGCAGGTGCAGCAACTCGCAGCCCGCCAGCATGACCGGCAGGAACAGGACAGCCAGAGCAGTAAGTCGACGAACGCGATTCGGCATGTCCGTGACGATACGCAAGGCCGTGACCGTGGAAAAGACGCAGCGAATCTCGAAATCTCAATATTTGAGTGTTTGCAAAACAACCAGAACTACTAACGAAGTAAAGGGGAAAGTAATTCCTGTGATAATCATGTGATGTAAACGGGGTATACTTGTGATGGCCGCAATAAAACGGGGACGCGGGCAAATACTCGTTGCCGAACATCGTTATATCCCCAATTCTCAACAGCGAAGCAAGGTCTCCCGCCTCCCCAGACCAATTGCCGGATTCACCGGCGCGGCGCGGACACCTGCTGAGCTAGAGACGGAGGATCCGATGAAAAAGTCGACGATCGTCGCCCTGGCATTGACGGGTTTCGTTGCGATGGGCTGCAGCAACATGAACAACACGCAGCAGCGTGCAGTGTCCGGTGGCGCCATGGGTGCCGCGGGCGGTGCCGCCATTGGTTTATTGACCGGCCATACGGTCGCAGGCGCACTGATCGGTGCTGCCGCGGGTACGGCCGGCGGCCTGATCGTTGACTCGAACGAGAAGAGCAACGGTCGCCAGTAAGTTTTGAGTTTAGCGGAGCGGCGCGTCATGCCTGCCTCAACCCCGTGGTGGAGCACCCCCTCCACTGCCGCGCCGCGGCCCGGTCGCCGACCCACCCTCGGCCTGGCCGCTGCCATCGTCGCCTCGGTGTTATCCGGGGCGACGATGGCTGATCCGCTAAAGACTTCTCCCGGCACCTGGCATGCCAGTGCCCCGGCTTTGGCAGCAATGCCCTACGCCACCTACGCGGCCCCCTATGGCATCGAACGCGGCACCTGTGACCGCGGCTCGCTCGCCCGCCGCATCACGCCCGGCTCCAGTGTCCTCGTCGGCGCAAGAGTCGGCACGAGCATGGACCAGATCGATCAGGCCTGCGTGGCGCGCGTACTGGAATTCGCGCCGGATCGGGCGCCGGTGCGCTGGTATGGCGCACCCAAGATGGATTACGGCGGGGCGGCATTTGCCATCACGCCGCTGCGCACGTTTGAACGCGACGGGCAGTTCTGCCGCGACTACCAGGCGATTGCCACGGTCGGCGGACAGGATGAGCAGATTTACGGCACGGCCTGCCGCATGACCGACGGGGTCTGGCGGGTCGCTGGCTGAAGCCAACTACAGACCGGGCTGCGCAGGATTGCCGGCCGCGGCACGTGAATATCCAATGCAACACTGTTTTCGCCAAGATTATGGAGGCGACGTATGCTGACCAATACCCTGCTGCTGTATATGACCCAGGAAGCCATCGCCAAGGCGCGCGCCAAGCTGACTGCGCGCAAAGGCGACGCCGCAGCCAAGGATGAGGTGCATGCCGTGTCCGAGCAACCGATCTGGCAGGCGGCCAACCGCAATTCGCCCAAGCTGCGCATACCGCTGCGCCACTGATCGTTGATTTCAGGATGCAAGACAAACGGCTCGCCTGACCGGCGGGCCGTTTTTGTTGCCGCCTAGACCAGCAGCTTGCGGATGCGGGCCGAGATCAGGTCGACCAGGCTGACCAGCAGAATGATCATGATCATCACGGCGCAGGTCTGATCGAAACGGAAGCTGCGGATCACCTCCCACAGCACCACGCCGATGCCGCCGGCGCCAACCATGCCGACCACCGAGGCCGAGCGGACGTTGGATTCGAAGCGGTAGAGCGAATACGACACCCAGAGCGGCATCACCTGCGGGATCACGCCATAGACGATTTCTTCCAGCGCAGTGGCGCCGGTGGCACGGATGCCTTCGACCGGCTGCGGATCGATCGCCTCGACCGCCTCGGAAAACAGCTTGGCCAGTACGCCCGTGGTATGCAGCCAGAGCGCCAGCGCGCCGGCGAAAGGCCCGAGGCCGACCGCGACGACGAACAGCATGGCAAAGACCATCTCGTTGATCGAGCGCATGGCATCGAGCACGCGGCGCACCGGCTGGTAGACCCAGGCCGGTGCAATATTCGCGGCCGCCAGCAGGCTGAGCGGCACGGCGCAGACCACCGCCAGCACGGTGCCCCAGATGGCGATGTGCAGCGTGATGATCAGCTCGGAGAGATAGGAACGCCAGTCGTTGAAATCCGGCGGGAAAAAATCGCTGAGGAAAGTCGCCATATTGCCGGCATCGGCGATCAGCTTGAGCGGCGCGACTTCCGCGCCCTGCCACGACCAGACCAGGATGGCGGCGAGCAGGCCGTAGAGCACCAGCTTGCCCAGCGAATGTTTCGCGCCGGGCCGGGGCGGATGGATCGGCAGTTCGCGAATGGCGGTGGCGGCAGTGGCGGACATGACAGACCTCAAGGCAGAAGAAACAGAGACGGGACGGCCCAGCTTTCTCTGCCGGAGCCGCCCCGTGCGTGGTTGATTACGACCCCATCTGCTTGTTGAGATCGGCCAGCTTGGCGTCGATCTCGGCGATCTTCTTCGCCTTCTCGTCGGCGGCCATGTTGGCGTCGCCTTCCAGCTTGATCTTGTCGCGGAACAGCGCGAGCTGGCGGATCGGGATCAGCTGCCTGTTGCTCGACTCCTTGAAAGCGCCCCACTGCAGGTCGGTCAGCACCTTGGTTTCCTTGCCCAGCTGGTCGGCGCTCTTGCCCGACGTCTGGGTGCCGTAGGTCATGAAGAAGGTCTTGAGCGTCTTCTTGTCGGCATCCGACAGGTCCTTGCGCCAGACAATCGGGTCCGACGGGATCAGCGGTGACTTCCAGATCGACTTGAGCTCGGCGGCCTTGGCCGGCTGGGTCTTCTGCAAGCGCTCCAGGTTCTCGGTATTGTTGGTGGCGACATCAACCTGCTTGTTGGCGACGGCCAGCGCATTCACTTCATGGCTGCCCGTCACCATGCGGCTGAAATGCTTGCGCGGGTCGATATTGTTCTGGCCGAAGACGTAGAAGCTCGGCACCAGGAAGCCCGAAGTGGAATTCGGATCGCCATTGCCGAAGGTGTACTTGCCCGGAGCGGCCAGCACGTCCTGCAGTGAATTGATCGGGCTGTCCTTATGGACCAGCAGCAGCGACCAGTAGCCCGGCGAACCGTCCTTGGCGGTGGTCTGCACGAAGACCTCGCCCTCGGCACGGTCGACGGCCTGGATGGCCGAAGCGTTGCCGTACCAGGCGATCTGCACCTTGTTGAAGCGCATGCCTTCGATCACGCCGGCATAATCAGGGGCGAAGAAGGCGTTGATCTTCTTGCCGGTCTGCTTCTCCATATCGGCCAGGAATGGCTCCCAGATGGTCTTCAGGTTGGAGCTCGACTCGGTCGAGATGATGCCGAAGTTGATTTCCTTCAGCTGCGCATGGGCAGTGCCCGACAGGACAGTGCCGGCGAGCAGCACGGCAGCGGTGGTGAGGAATGTGCGACGAAGCATGGTTTTCTCCCGGTGGTTTGACTGAAGGACGTGGTCTTGAGGTAAGCGTGAAATTCAGGCCGGCAGCGCCTGCATGCGCGGCACGAGGCGCGCGCTGTCGACCGGCTGGTCGACCTCGTGATCGACATCGGCCGGTTCGCCCAGAGATCCGAAATCGAGATCGGTCTGCTCGCCGTAGATGCCGCGCAGCAAGGCAGCGGTGACGGCCGCCGACGGCCCGTCATACATCACGCGGCCGTCGCGCAATGCCACGACGCGGCGGCAGTATTTCAGCGCGAAATCCACCTGATGCAGCGACACCACGACGGTGACGCGATCCGAGCGGTTGATATCGGCCAGCGCCGCCATCACGCGGCGCGAGGATTCCGGATCGAGCGAGGCAATCGGCTCGTCGGCGAGAATGACGCGGGCCTGCTGCACCAAGGCGCGGGCAATGGCGGCGCGCTGCTGCTGGCCACCCGAGAGAGTCGAGGCGCGCTGGAAGGCGCAGGACGCGATACCGACGCGGTCGAGGGCTGCCACGGCGATGCGCCGCTGGTCGTCGGTGAACAGCTTGAACATCGTGCGCCACAGCGGCATGCGGCCGAGATTGCCGGCGAGCACGTTGGTCAGCACCTGCATGCGGCCGACCAGGTTGAACTGCTGGAAGATGAAGCCGATGCCGGCGCGGGTTTCACGGATGCCCTTGCCGATGCGGCCACCCGCCTGCACCATGCGGCCATCGACCGAAATCTGCGACGCGGCGTCGCGATCGCCCGGCATCAGGCCGGCGACATGGCGCAGCAGGGTGGATTTGCCCGACCCCGAGGCCCCGATCAGCGCGACCATCTCGCCGGGCTGGATCGCAAGGCTGACATTGTCGAGCGCGCGCTTGCCCGTCTTGAAAGTTTTCGATAGATGGGCGATCTCGATGGCCGCGCGCATGCGATTCCCCGCTGTTTCCGTGTAGGGGACGCTGATAGCAATGCGGTGTGACAGTTCGATTGCGGTTCGGCGACGGCAGGGTGAAATCCCCGACCGACTCCGGGCCGTCAGGGTTACCCACAAGACCATCTGCACACAGGTCTAGACCATGGCGCCGCGTTTTGCCCTTTATGTCGCTCCGGCCACCGACCACCCGCTGCATGATATTGCAGCCCGCTGGCTCGGCTGGGATCCCGAGACCGGCGCGCAGTATCTGGCCGTGCCGGCAGCAGGCCTTGACGCTGGCCGGATCGCCAGCCTGACCGCCGATCCACGCAGATACGGTTTCCACGGCACGCTGAAGCCGCCGTTCCATCTGGCCGAAGGCTGCGACGAGGGCCAGCTGATCATGGCGCTGGAGACATTCGCCGCCACGCGCCGGCCCCTGCGCCTGACGCTGACGCCCGCCGCACTGGGCAGCTTCCTCGCCCTGCGGCCGGCCGTGCCTTCGGCAGAACTGGATGCGCTGGCCGCCGATTGCATCCGCACCTTCGACCGGTTCCGCGCGCCGCCATCGGAGCAGGAACTGGCGCGCCGCCGCGCCGCCGGTTTAAGCGCGCGGCAGGAGCAGTACCTGCGCGACTGGGGCTATCCTTACATCTTCGAAGAATTCCGCATGCATTTCACCCTGACCGGCAGAATCAAGGATGCGACCGAGCGCGGCCTGCTGCTGGATCACCTGACCGAACTGACCGCGCCAGCCCTGCGCAAGGATTTCATGCTGGATGAGGTCTGCCTGTTCGTGCAGGGGGAACCGTCGGCGAATTTCCGCATCGCCGGGCGCTACAGGCTGGGCGGCTAGCCCCGCGCGCCCTCGAAAACCAGACGCAGGCCGAGCGCCGCCATCACGCCGCCAGCCAGCCGGTCGATCCAGGTCTTGCCACCGAGATACAGGCGACGCGGACCGCCGGCCGAGAAGGCCGTGGCGACCAGCGCATACCAGACGAATTCGACCGTGAAGATCGCCGCCGGCAGCGTGACCGCCAGCCAGAGCGGCAGCGGCTGCGCCGGCAGCAGGGCCGCGAAGATGCCGGCATAGACCACGGCGGTTTTCGGATTGCTGAGCTGCGTGACCAGCCCGAGCAGCGCCGCACGCCAGAAACCCTGCCCCGCCCCTTGGCCAGCCTGGCCGGAGGTATCCACCGCCAACGGTTCGCGCGCGCCGCGCCACAGCCGCCAGCCAAGATACAGCAGATACAGCCCACCCAGAATCTTGAGCCCGAGATAAAGCCAGGCCACCTGCGCCAGCAAGGCAATCAGCCCGAGCAGGGCCAGCGTCGCGAAGGTGAGTCCGCCCAGCCCCATGCCAAGCGCAGTGCCAAGCCCTGCGCCGCGCGACCCGGCAATGGCGGTGCGCGCCACCAGCACGAAACTCGGGCCGGGGCTGATCGCGCCCAGCGCGATGGCGACGACGATGCTGAAGAGCGGAAGCAGATGTTCCATGGCGACGACTCCCTTAAGCCAGGAGCGCAGTATGGCCGATCAGCCGCGTTTTTGCAGCAGCAGCGAGAGTGCCGCCACACCCTCGGCCAGCGGGCCGTCATTGTTCAGCGCCGCGACATCGTCGCCGTCCAGCCGGAAAGCCGCGGCGCGCTGTAACCGTTCTTCGATCTCGACGGCCGATTCACGCCCGCGCGCCTGCAGCCGGCGGCGCAGCATATCCGGCGAAGCATTGATCGCGAGCACCAGAAGGCCGGGATACTTCGCCCGCGCTTCCTCGATCACGCCGCGCGAGACATTCACCACCACCTGCCGGCCGGCAGCGAGATCGGACTCTATACTTGCCGGAATACCGTAGTGCAGGCCATGCGCCGTCCAGAACAGTGCGAAGGCACCGCGCGCCACCATAGCGGCGAACTCCGCCTCGCTGACGGCCTGATACTCCTCGCCGCCCAGCCCGGCCGCGCGGGTGATCACACGGCGCGGGAAGACGATATCGCTGCGGCCGGCCAGCGCCACGCGCGCGCCATCCAGCAGGCTGTCCTTGCCCACCCCGCTCGGCCCCGTCACCAGGACGAGGCGGCCTTTTGGCATGGTCATCTCAGCTGGCAGCCTTCATTGCCGTCGCGATGATCGGGCGATAATGCGCCAGATCAGGTGTCTTCAGCTCCGGCGTCTTGGCCGCGTCGTCCCAGCGGCGCAGCAGCACGGCATCGCGCGCATAGGGCTGCGCGATGAAGCCCGCGGCCTCGTCCGCAGTGTAGATGCCGCCCTGGACTTCCAGGCTGGTTTTCGACGCCTGCGACAACCCGGCCCAGTAATGCGGCTCGGCCTGGCAGAGATAGCGTTTGGCCTCGACATGCAAGCGTACCGGCTCGGTGACGGCCTGCGGGAAATAGTGCTCCAGCCAGTCGGCGGCGAGATGTTCATGCCCGGCATCGACGCCCTGCTCGGCCTGGCCTTCGTCGCCCTCGCCGACCAGATGGCCGATGTCATGCAGCAGGCAGGCGGTGATCAGTTCGGGCGAGGAGCCGGTGCGCTCGGCATGCATGGCGCATTGCAGCGCATGCTCCAGCTGGCTGACCGCTTCCATGCCGTAGCGCTCGGCGCCGGCTTTTTCCAGCACGGTGATGATCTGGTCGAGAACAGTCATGATGTCTCTCCCTACATCACACGCTTGCCGCTGCGCCACACGGCGCGCACCACCGGCGTATCGTCGATCAGGCTGATGCGCAGCAGGTCGGCGCGCTTGCCGGTTTCGATGGCGCCGCGATCGGTCAGACCCACGGCATCGGCCGGATTGCTGGAGGCCATCGCCACGGCCTGCGGCAGGCTGATCCCGGGCAGCTGTTCGGGCAGCAGGAACACCGACTGCAGCATGCTGCTGGGCACATAATCCGACGAGATGATGTCGAGCTCGCCCTTTTCCGCGAGCGATTTGGCGGAAATGTTGCCGGAATGCGACCCGCCGCGCACCACGTTGGGCCCGCCCATCATCACCTTCATGCCATGCTGGCGCGACAGTTTGGCCGCTTCGTGCGTGGTGGGGAATTCCGCCACCACCATGCGGTCGGCGGCGGCCTCAGCCACATGCTCGGCAGTCGCATCGTCATGGCTGGCCAGCGGCAGTCCCTTGGCATGGCACAGTGCCACCACCTTGCGGCGGTTCTCGGCGCCCCAGGCCTGCGCATTGGCGATCTGCTCGGCCATGAACCTGTCCATTTCCTCGTCGGTGAGGCCGAACTTGCCCTGGTAATACTGGCGATACTTCTCCGGATTGACGAACTGCCGCTGGCCCGGCGTGTGATCCATGATCGAGACCAGCTTGAGCCAGCTCAGATCCGACATCGGCTCGATCAGCTGCATCAAATCCCTGAACGAGATTTCGCAGCGCAGATGCAGCAGATGTTCGGCGCGCAGCATGCCGCCCTTCTGGGCCTCCTCGATGGCCGCGATCATGTCGCGCAGGATCGCCAGCCGCACCGAACCTTCGCGCACATCGCCCACCGCCACGGCATCCATCACCGTGGTGATGCCGGCCGCCGCCACCTGGGCGTCGTGGTTGATCACGGCCAGTTTCGCCGGCCAGCGCACGCCGGGACGCGGCGCGAAATGCTTTTCCAGATTGTCGGTGTGCAGCTCGACCAGGCCGGGCAGCAGATAGTCGCCGCCGAAATCCTCGGCCGAGCCGACGGCGGACGGCCCGGCGCCGATATCGGCGATCACGCCGTCGCGCACCGCCAGGCTGCCGCCGGCGATTTCATCCTTGCGCCCGATGATGCGGGCATTGGTAATGACCAGATCGGCACTCATGCCGCAACTCCCTGACTTTCCAACGGCAACAGACGCGTGGTGATCGCCGCGCGGGTGTCGGCATCATGCACGATGGCGACAATGGCTGTCCCACGCTGCCGCGCATCATCGATGAGATTTATGACAATTTTGCGGTTCGTTTCGTCCAGCGAGGCGGTCGGTTCATCCAGCAGCAGGATCGGGTAATCGGCACAGAAGCCGCGCGCGATATTGATGCGCTGCTGCTCGCCGCCCGAGAAGGTCGCCGGCGGCAGGCTCCACATCTTTTCCGCGATCTGCAGCCGGGCCAGCAGTTCAGCGGCGCGTGCCCTTGCCGCCTGTTCGCCGGCGCCGCGCGCCAGCATCGGCTCCGCCACGATATCCAGGGTCGCGACGCGCGGGATCACGCGGAGGAACTGGGTGACATAGCCCAGCGTGCGGCGGCGGATTTCCAGCACCACGCGCGGTTCGGCCGGCACGATATCGACGGGTGCGCCGTCATGGCGGATCAGGATGCGGCCCGCCTGCGGCCGGTAGTTGCCGTAGATCGAGCGCAGCAAGGTGGATTTGCCGGCACCTGATGGCCCATGCAGGGTGACGCATTCGCCGGCATTGACGCTGAAGCCGGTGTTGCGCAGCACCGGCAGGGCGATGCCGCCGCGTAAGTGCAGGGTGAAGGTCTTGTCGAGGCTCTCGACCTTGATCATCTCGGTCATGATTGGCTCACACGCTCAGCACGGAGGAGACCAGCAGCTGCGTATAGGCATGCTGCGGATCGTCGAGCAACTGGTCGGTCAGACCGGCTTCCACCACCTGGCCGCGCCGCATCACCATCAGGCGATGCGCCAGCAGGCGGGCGACACCCAGATCATGCGTCACCACGATGCAGGCGACGTTGTGCTCCTGCACCAGCCGGCGGATCAGGTCGAGCAGGCGCGCCTGCACCGAAACATCCAGGCCGCCGGTCGGCTCGTCCATCAGCACGATGCGCGGTCGCGTCACCAGGTTGCGGGCGATCTGCAGGCGCTGCTGCATGCCGCCGGAGAAAGTCCGCGGCAGGTCGTCGATGCGTTCCGGCGCGATCTCCACCGCCTGCAGCCAGTCCAGCGCGGTGTCGCGCAGCTTGCCGTAATGCTTGTCGCCCAGCGCCATCAGCCGCTCGCCGATATTGGCGCCGGCGGAAAAACCCATGCGCAGGCCGTCGCGGGCATGCTGCTGCACGAAGCCCCATTCGGTGCGCATCAGGTGGCGGCGCTGTGCATCCGACGCGGACGCCAGATCGACAATGCTGTTCGCGCCGGTGCGATACAGCACCCGGCCGCTGTCCACGGCAAGCCGCCCGGCGATGGCATTCAGCAAGGTCGATTTGCCCGAGCCGGATTCGCCGACGATGCCGAGCACTTCGCCCGGCCACAGGTCGAAGGAGACATCGCAGCAGGCCGCATGGCGGCCGAAGCTCTTATTCAGTGCTTCCACGCTGAGCAGCGGGGTCTGGTCAAGATCGGGGGTCATTCGGCGGCCTCCGCCTTCGTGTAGGGTGCACTCATGCGGCCGGTATGGCCGGCCTCGCGGCGCTCGCCGCAGTAATCGGTGTCCGAGCAGACGAACATGCGGCTGCCCTTGTCATCCAGGATCACCTCATCGAGGAAGCTGTCATGTGCGCCGCACAGCGCGCAGTCTTCCGGCCAGCGCTCGATTTCGAAGGGATGATCCTCGAAATCCAGCGGCCTGACCTCGGTGTAGGGTGGCACCGCGTAAATGCGCTTTTCGCGGCCGGCGCCGAACAGCTGGAGTGCTGCATTCATATGCAGCTTCGGCGTATCGAATTTCGGGATCGGCGAGCAGCGCATCAGGTAGCGGCCGTTCACCAGCACCGGATAATCGTAGGCCGTGGAGATATGGCCGTGCTGGGCGATATCCTCATACAGCTTCACATGCATCACGCCATATTCCGACAGCGCATGCATCTTGCGGGTCTCGGTCTCGCGCGGCTCGAGCCAGCGTAGCGGCTCCGGGATCGGCACCTGGTAGACCAGGATCTGGCCTTCCGACAGCGGCGTCTCCGGCACGCGGTGGCGCGTCTGGATCAGCGTGGCCTCGCGCGTCTTCTCGGTGGTGGCGACATTGGTCATGCGCACGAAGAAGCGCCGGATCGACACGGCATTGGTCGTGTCATCGGCACCCTGGTCGATCACCTTCAGCACGTCTTTCGCGCCGATCACCGCCGCCGTCACCTGCATGCCGCCAGTACCCCAGCCATAGGGCAGCGGCATTTCACGGCTGCCGAACGGCACCTGGTAGCCCGGGATCGCCACCGCCTTCAGGATCGCGCGACGCAGCATGCGCTTGGTCTGTTCGTCCAGGAAAGCGAAGTTGTAGCCCGCGAGCGTGGCGCTGGCTTCATAGCCCTGCGTGTTCATTGTGCGGCCTCCGCCATCTCGGCCTGTTCATTGGCAGCAGCAATCTCGGCCCGCATGGTGCGCACCAGTGTCAGCTCGGCCTGGAAATCGACGTGATGCGGTAGCTTGAGATGCTGCACGAAGCCCGAAGCCTCCACATTGTCGGCATGGTAGAGCACGAATTCGGCATCCTGCGCCGGCGCGGTGATATCCTCGCCCAGTTCCTCGGCGCGCAGCGCGCGATCCACCAGCGACATCGCCATCGCCTTGCGCTCGGCATAACCGAAGGCGAGGCCGTAGCCGCGGGTGAATTTCGGCGGCTCGGATTTCGAGCCCACGAACTGGTTGACCATCTGGCATTCGGTGACGGTGATGTCGCCAACATCGACCGCGAAGCCGAGTTCCGGAATATCGATTTCCACGGCCACTTCGCCGGTGCGGATTTCACCGACGAAGGGATGCGAGCGGGCATAACCGCGCTGGGTGGAGTAGCCCAGCGCCAGCAGGTAGCCCTCGTCGGCGCGCGCCAGATTCTGCAGCCGGATGTCGCGCCCGGCCGGGAAAGTCAGCGGCTCGCGCGTCAGGTCGCCCACCGCGGCATCCTCGGCATCGGGCAGTTCGCGTTCGATCAGGCCTTCGGCATTCAGCAGATCGACCACCTGCGGCAGGTGATCGGCGAGCTCGCCCTTGCCTTCCGCCTGCGGAGCAGACCCGGCTTCCAGCGCGAAATCGATCAGGCGATGCGTGTAGTCGAAGGTGGGCCCCAGCAGCTGGCCGCCCGGCATATCCTTGAAGCAGGAGGAAATGCGGCGCGATACTTTCATCTTGCCGGTATCGATCGGCAGCGACACCGCCAGGCGCGGCAAGGTGGTGCGATAGGCGCGCAGCAGGAAGATCGCCTCGACCTGGTCACCGCGCGACTGCTTCAGCGCCAGTGCGGCCAGATCGGGATCGTAGACCGAGCCTTCGGTCATCACGCGGTCGACGCCGCCGCTCATCTGTTCGCGAATTTGTGCCACGCTCAGTTCGGGCACGTCCGGATTGCCGCGGCGATCTTCCGCCAGCAGCTGATGGGCATTGCCGATGGCGGTCTCGCCGCCTTTCACTGCCACATACATGTCAGGCTCCCTCGAAGCTGATCGCTGTGCTGCGCGGCAGGGCGACCAGATCACGGCCGCAGCCCAGATAAAGATCGACACCGCGCGGGAATTCGATAGAGAGCGCCGCGCGTTGCCGCCACAGGCTCTGATCCAGGCCGCAGAAGGACATACTGATGCTGTCCTTGATGCCCGGCCCGCGCCAGGTCATCAAAGATGGGCCGCCGAGGCTCTGTACCTGCACGAGGAGCGTCGCGCCGCGTTCGGGCGATTCATCGGTGCCGAAGGAGAAAGTCTCGAGCGCGGGCATCTGCGCGGCATCAAGCACTGCAAACGCGGCCTGATCGGGTTTCGCCGCCAGCGGCGCGCCGCTGTGGAAACGCAGCCAGGTGCGTACGGCATCTGTATCGAAACCCGGGCCGAGCCAGACCGGCGTGTCGAGATCGGCCAGCGTCAGCAAGGCGGCGGCCAGCGCCGGCGACAAACCGTCGGGATGGCCAGTTTCGGTTTCCACAGTCACCACGCGGCCGGGCCGCGCCATGGCATCGAGCAGGGCGCGGAAGGCCTGCTGGCTCTGCTGCACCGGATCATCGAAGCCGGTCGCGGGTGTCTCAAGGATTTCAGTCATGCTCAGTCCTCCCCGCGCACCAGGGTGAAGAAATCGACCTTGGTGGCGGCCACTTTCGCCGCGCGGGTCGCACGCTCTGTTGCCAGTTTCTGTTCGACCGGCGCGATCAGCAGCTGTTCGATCTTCTCGGCGCCGTCCGCGTCCTGACTCAGCGCATCGAAGACGGCGACCAGTTCGGCCCGGCGGCGATCGCGGCCCTGCACGTAGCCCACGCCCATCTTGCCGTCGCTCTCCAGCGTCACCACGCAACGCGACACCGTCATCTCACCGAGATTGAACCGCTGCCCCACCCCGCCGGCGCGCCCCCGCACCATGGCGAGGCCCGTCTCGGGCTGCTTCAGCCGGCGCCAGGCCGGCGGCGCCGGCAGTGCGGCCAATGCGGCTTCCAGCGTGGCGCGGTCGGTGCGGGCCAGGATGCGCAGGCGGCGCTGGCGCGCGCCGATCTCCGGGTCCGTCTGGGTGGCTTGAGCTGTCATACTCGACCTCTTGCGCAATGGTCTAAATTTGTCTAGACATCTATATATTCAATACCCCGCCGGGCTGGCTTCAGCAAGCCACGACTTGGCGAAGTTTTTATGACGGCCAATCTTTGAAGGCGGAGTGCAGCGATGTCTGAACGAGCAGCGGTCGCGGGACATATCGAACGCGGCGTCGGCACGGCGGTCTGGCGACAGATCGCCTTCGCCATGGAGCAGGCGATCCGTCGCGGCGACTACAAGCCGGGCATCCAGCTGCCGACCGAAAAACAGCTGGCCGACCGCTTCGGCGTCAATCGCCATACCGTGCGCCAGGCCATGAACCGCCTGGCCGAAACCGGCCTGGTCAGCATCGAGCAAGGCCGCGGCATGTTCGTCGCGGAAGGTTCACTGGATTACCGCATCGGCGCACGCACGCGTTTCACCGAAAACCTGCTGACCCGGCAGAAGAAGCCGCTGCGTGAACTGATTTCGGCCGATCAGGTCCCCGCCCCCGCCGATATCGCGCGTGCGCTCGGCATCCCGACCGGCGCGCCGCTGTGGCAGATCGAGACGCGCAACCACGCCGATGATCGCGCCGTCAGCATGAGCAGCCATTTCTTCAGTGCCGATCGCTTCCCCGACATGCCCGAGCTGTTCCGCCGCGCCAACTCCATCACCGGCGCGCTGAAACTGGCCGGCGTTGCCGACTATCACCGCCGCACCACGAAGATCGCGGCCAGACTGATCGCCGCCAATGACGCGCGCTTGCTGGATCTGCCGCGCACGCGGCCGGTGCTGATCAGCGAAACCGTGAATGTCGATGAACGCGGACGTCCGGTGGAGTATGTCCGCGCGCGCTTCGCGGCGGATCACGTCACACTCAGCATCGAGCACCTGGAATAATTCAGCCGCCCGCATCGAGGCGGCCGAGAGTCGCCAGGCCGTCGCGCCGCACCACGATGACTTCGCCACTGCGCGGAAAGATGCCGGTCAGCGCCGTGATATTGACCTGATGTGTCACCAGCACGGCCGGCTTGGCCGCTGGCAGCGCGGCGATCAGTTGGCGCAACGCGGTGGTGCTGTCGGCGGCGGCGCCCGACGCCCCAAAGAAGGAGTTGAGCGGCGCTGCCACCTGCACCGGGCCCAGCGCGAGGCCGCTTGCCGTGTCGCGACAGCGGCACCAGGCGCTGCTGCGAATTTCGGCCGCCGCGATCCCCTGCCGCCGGAAGGCCTCTCCCAATCGGGCCGCCTGGGCGCGGCCATCGGGCGAAAGATTGCGCTGGGTCGCACAGTCATCGAGCCGGAAGCCGGCCGGGTCGCCGGTGCCCGGCGCTTCGGCATGGCGGACCAGCGCCACGGCCTCGCCGCTGCGTAAAGCCTCCCACAGCCGCGGGCTGGCGCGGGCCACCTCCGCGCCGACAGCACCGCAGCACAGGATGACTGCAAACCACACCGTTCGAAACATCATGCCGGCCTCCCTGTCGCATGTCGGATATAGCGTGCCGCTGCGTTCCGGCGAGGGCCGCTGACGGAACCTTGGTGGGTAAAATTGCACACAATCCGGATTGACGATCCCCGCCGGTCTGGGTAGGGCTTGGGGCAAGCGCTGCAGTTGTGCCAGCGCGGGGGTGATCCGGCATGTTCGATCTGGCAATGGAATGGCTCAATCTGGTGCTGCGCTGGATGCACCTGATTTTCGGCATTGCCTGGATCGGCTCGTCCTTCTTCTTCGTCTGGCTCGACAACTCGCTGCGTAAAGCGCCCGACCAGCAGGCCGGCGTGCTGGGCCAGGCCTGGCTGATCCATGGCGGCGGCTTCTATTTCACCGAGAAGTATTCGGTGGCACCGCCGCAGCTGCCAGCCGAACTGCACTGGTTCAAATACGAGGCCTATTTCACCTGGATCAGCGGCTTCTTCCTGATGGGCGCGCTGTATTACGTCAGCGCCGACCTTTATCTCATTGACGACAAGGTGCTGGCGCTCAGCCAGGGCGAGGCCATCAGCTTCAGCCTGATCTCGCTCGTGCTGGGCTGGGTGGTCTACGACCTGCTCTGCCGCTCGCCGCTTGGCAAAAGCGATACGGCACTCGCTATCGTCGGTTTCGCCCTGCTGGTGCTGGCCACCTGGGGCTACACGCAGATTTTCTCGGCCCGCGCGGCCTACCTGCATGTCGGTGCGCTGATCGGCACGATCATGGCCGCCAATGTGGCGATGAACATCATCCCGAACCAGAAGATCGCCGTGGCCCAGATGATCGCCGGCCAGGCGCCCGATCCCAGCTTCGGCAAGATGGCCAAGCAGCGTTCGCTGCATAACAACTACCTGACCCTGCCGGTGCTGTTCGCCATGATCAGCAATCATTACCCGGTCACTTACGGCCATCCTTATGGCTGGGTGATCCTTGCTGTCGTCATGGTGATCGGCGGGCTGGTGCGGCATTTCTTCAACCTGAAGAACCAGGGCCGCGGCATCCGCTACGAATTCCTCGTCGTTGCCTTCCTGCTCACCGTCGGGCTGGTGTTCTTCACGCACTGGGATCCGCGCCGCGTGACGCTGTCGGAAGGCGCGACATTTGCGCAGGCGCAGGCCGTGATCGCCGCGCGCTGCACGACCTGTCATGCCGCCCGGCCGACCTTTGACGGTATCACCGAGGCGCCCAAGGGCGTGATGCTGGAAAGCCCGGCGCAGATCCGCCGCTTCGCCTCACTGATCAGCCAGCAGGCCGTGCGCACCGAAACCATGCCACCCGGCAACGTCACCGAGATCACGACGGAAGAACGCCAGGTGCTGGGCGCCTGGATCGCCGCCGGCGCATCGCTCAAATAAGCGATGCGCCTTACATGCAATTCCGGGCGAAGGTGAATTAAGGCAACGCTTTCAGCCAGCCGGTGATCGTCTGCACAACCTCGCTGTCGAGACCGGCAAAACCGTGATGGCCGGCAGCCTCGCATTCCTCGCCCTTGCGGTCCGGCGTCCCGCCCTTCAGCATCATCAGGTCGACTTTCGGCGCGGCCGTCAGTAAAGACCTGAACGCCGCAGTGGCGCTGGCCGGAGTATAAGGGCACGCGTCATTCTCATGCGCCAGCAGCAACACCGGCATGACGATGGCCTCCAGCGGCTTCACCATGCGATGCACGGACGGCTGCCGCGCATCGGTCTGCATCAGCATCCCGGAGGTGATGACGATGGCATCGGGCTTTTGCATGCCGGTCAGGCGCGCGGCGGCATTGGCGACGCTGAGCGCCGCGCGGCTGGTGCCGATCAGATAGACTTTGGGTGCCTGCCGCCGCAGATACTCCACCAGTGCGCCGAGATCGGCCGCCTGCTCCGCATTCCAGCGATAGCTGTTGCGCACGCCGCTGGCGCCTTCTTTCAGGTCTTCGGCGATATCCGGCGTCGCGGCAATGAACCCTGCTTTCGCATAGGCCGCGCGGGTTCGCACCAGCTGGTTGCCGCCCAGACTGCCGATCCGCCCGGAGGCACCGATATCGAGCCGTCCGGCACCGCCGGCCAGCAGGATCACTGCCGCCTTCGCATTGTCGGGCGCATCGACCAGCACATGCATAACGCCGCCACGCGCCGGGATATCGACCACCACTTCCAGCGCCACGGCCGGCGCGGCAAAAGCTGCAGCGGCGGCAAATACCAGGGCGGCACGCATCCTATGCCCCATTCAATATGGCGTCTTGTCGGGCTTCACATTCCACTCGCGGAACACCTCCAGCGCCTCGTCGCGCAGGATCTGCTCGCAGACCAGCGAGCGGCGTTCGCGCGGCAGGGCGAGCTGGCGATACAGGAAGGCATCGTCGAAGTTGATCGCCGCCGCGTCGGCCTGTTCGTTGGCGTAATACACCTTGTCGATCCGCGCCCAGTAGGTGGCCGACAGGCACATCGGGCAGGGTTCGCAGCTGGTATAGAGCACGCAACCCCTGAGGTCGAAGCGGGCCAGCCGGGTGCAGGCATCGCGGATCGCCACGACTTCCGCATGCGCCGTGGGATCGTTGGTCGAGGTGACCTTGTTCCAGCCTTCGCCCACCACCTTGCCCTCGGCCACGATCACCGCGCCGAAGGGTCCGCCGGCATTGGCGCTCATATGAATGCGGCTGAGCGCAATCGCCTGCCGCATGAAAGTCTCATGATCACTCATGGGATATCCTCCCGTGACGATTACGAACCGCGATACGTCGAATAACTCCAGGGTGAGGCCAGCAGCGGCACATGGTAATGCCCGTCCGCCTCGGCAATGCCGAACCGCAGCGGCACGATATCGAGAAACGCCGGCTGCGGCAGGTTGGCGCCGAGCCCGCGGAAATAATCGCCGATGCGGAAGACCAGTTCATACTGGCCGGTCTTGTAGTCATCGCCGGTCAGCAGCGGCGCATCGGTGCGGCCGTCTGCGTTGGTGACAACCTCTTTCACCAGGCTGCGCGCCTCGCCCTCCAGGCGATAGAGCGCGATCTTCACGCCGGCGGCCGGCCTGCCGTTCATGGTGTCGAGGACATGGGTGCTGAGGCGGGCCATTCATATCTTCCTTAAGCAGCCAGCAGGGCTTCGAGGCGGATGCGGGCGATCTTGCCCACCTCACTCAGCGCCGTGGTGAATTCAATCTCGCGCGGATTGTTCACCCGCCGCTCAAATTCGGCAAAGATCTCGCGCCTGGTACGCAGTTTCACCGCGATGATGAAAGGGAAACCGTGCGCCTTCAGATACGCGGCATTGAGCGCGACGATCTTCGCCTTTTCGTCGGCGCTCAGCCGCGTCAGGCCCACGCTGTCCTGTTCAGAGGTGGAATGCGCCGTCAGCGTGCCGGTGTCTGCCTCTTTGCCGGCCAGCTGCGGATGCGCGCGCAGCAAAGCCAGCTTCTCGGACTCGTTCGCTGCCCACATCGCCAGCACCATGGCGCCATGCAGGCTGTCGAGGCTGCCGAACGGCCGCTTCGCCGCGGCGCGTTCGGGCACCCAGGGCGAATGCTCGAAAATGCCGCCTAACGCCGCGACGAAATCGCTGTCGCTCATGCGGTTCAGATCGACAAGACTCAGCGTGACATGCTGCATGAAGCCTCCGGGCTGCAGCATCCTGTATACCCCATCAGGGCCGCATCAGGCCAGCGCAGCCGTGTTACTGGCGCGGGAAATGCAAGCGCAGGCCGCGCCATAGCGCCGTGGCTTCGGCGCCGCCGGCATCACGCGCATCGGGCCGCACGGCGGTATGCACCATGATCAGCTTGCGCGCCGGATCGACAAACAGGGTCTGGCCACGCACGCCGAGCAGGGCGAAGCTGCCGTCATTCTCGGGGAATATCCAGGTCTGAAAACCGTAGCCGAGCCAGCGGCCGGTCTGGTTGCTGTTGAAATGCGGTCGCGTCATCTCGCGCAGCCAGTCGGCCGGGATCACCTGTCTGTCGCCCGCTTTGCCGCCATTGGCCAGCAGTCGGCCGAGCCGCGCATAGTCCCGCAGCACGGCGCTGAAAGTGCCGTGGGTGGTTTCCTGTCCGGTACGGTCGATGACCCAATTGGCATCGGCCTCGGCGCCGATCGGCTGCCACAGGCGCTCCGACAGATACTCGGCCACTGGTCGTTTGAGTGCGCCGGTCAGCACCAGGCCCAGCACGAAGGTCTCGGACGAGGCGTAATACCAGCGCGCACCGGGCTCGGCGTCTCGCGTGTTGAACTGCCGCACTGCGCCGGCACCGCCAGGCCCGAGAAGCAGCGCGCGTGAAAGTCTCGCCGCGTCATCGGCGCCATCGTAATCCTCGCGGAACTGCACGCCCGACGACATGGTGAGCAGATGCCGGATCGGCGTGCGGCCATATTCGCTGCCGGTCAGCGCCGGCACATATTTTTCGGCCGTGTCCTCGATGGACGTAATCGCGCCGTCGGCGACGGCCAGTCCGACCAGGATGGCGCAGATCGTCTTGGCCATCGAGAACGACACGAAGCGATGCGTTTCGCTGCGGGCATACTGGTAGCGTTCGATCTGGATCGTGTCGTCCACCGCCACCAGCAGGCCGGTGGCGGGATTGCGCGCGAGATAACCGTCGATGGTGGCGCGCCCGCCGCCGCGCACCGGCGGGATCAGATACTGTACCGCCGGCTCGGCTGCCGCGCGCCGCCACGGACTTGGCGTTTCGGCCCGAGGTACCCTGCGCGTATTGAGAATGTCCTCAAGCCGGGAGAAGCCGTCCACGCTGTAGGCCGGCGACCGCCAGTTGGCCGCTGTGGCACGCGGATATTCGCCGGCATTATTGGTGTAACGTTCGAGATCCGGGCCGCCGGGATTGACGCGGATGCCGGTTGCAGAGGGCGCGGAGGCCGGTTGCGCTGTCGGCGCCCTGCCGCTGGTGGTGCAGGCGGCCAGAGGCAGAGCCAGGACCACCAGCAGAGCGGCAGAGCGCATCACAACACCAGGATGGCGCGGAAGTCA
This sequence comes from Ferrovibrio terrae, assembly GCF_007197755.1. Lineage (NCBI taxonomy): Bacteria > Pseudomonadati > Pseudomonadota > Alphaproteobacteria > Rhodospirillales > Rhodospirillaceae > Ferrovibrio > Ferrovibrio terrae. The sequence goes on along the minus strand of NZ_CP041636.1, from coordinate 1,949,529 downwards.
TTGACGTTGGTCAGCGTCGGACCGGTGACGACCAGGCTGCCGGCGGCCTGGAAGAAGCTGTAGCCGTCGTTGTTGGCGAGACAGGCCTTCACGTCGATGCCCTTCCTCGCGGCCCGCGCGATGCTGTCGGGCGCAAGCCAGGCGCCGGCATTGTCCTCGCTGCCGTCGATGCCATCGGTATCGGCGGCCAGCGCATAGATACCCTCGGCCCCCATACCAGATGAAGAATCGGCCAGCGCGACCGCCAGTGCCGTGAGGAATTCGACATTGCGCCCGCCGCGGCCCTTGCCGCGCAGCGTCACCGTCGTCTCACCGCCCGACAGCAGCACGCAGGGTGCTTTCACCGGCTGGCCATGGCGGCGCACCTGCCGCGCGATCCCCGCCATCACCATGGCGACATCGCGCGCCTCGCCCTCGATGGCATCGCCCAGGATCAGCGGCGTGATCCCGGCCGCAGCCGCCACTTTCGCGGCAGCTTCCAGCGCCATCTGCGGCGTGGCGATCATTTTCATGCTGGTATTGGCAAAAACCTTGTCGCCGGACTTGGGTGACTCATCTCTCGCGGCGGCCAGATGCTTTTTCACATTGGCCGGCAGGTCGATGCCGTATTTCTCGATCACCGCCATCGCATCGGCGTAAGTCGTCGGATCGGGCACGGTCGGCCCCGAAGCGATCACCGCGGGATCGTCGCCCGGCACATCCGAGATCAGCAGCGACACCAGCGGCGCCGGCGCGGCCGCCGCCGCCAGCCGACCGCCCTTGATGGCGGAGAGATGTTTGCGCAGGCAGTTCATCTCCGCGATATTCGCGCCGCAGGACAGCAGCGCGCGGTTCACCGCCTGCTTGTCGGCGAGCGTCAGCCCCTCCGCCGGCAGCGACAGCAAGGCCGAGCCACCGCCCGAGATCAGGCAGAGCACCAGATCGTCGGGCCCCAGCCCCTTCACCTTCTGCAGGATCAGCGCGGCGGCTTTCTCGCCGGCGGAATCCGGCACCGGATGCGAGGCCTCCACCACCTGGATGCGGTCGCAGGGCAGGTCATGGCCATAGCGCGTCACCACCAGGCCCTCCAGCGGAGCCTCGGCCGGCCAGGCCAGCTCGACCGCGCGCGCCATGCTGGCGGCAGCCTTGCCGGCGCCGACCACAACTGTCCGGCCTTTCGGAGCCTTCGGCAGATGCGGCGCGACGCAATGCGCCGGATCGGCCGCGTCGCGCGCCGCCGTGAACATCGCCTGCAGCAGGGTTGCCGGATCGCCCGTCATACCGTCACCTTCGCATGGGCCCGCCCGGCCAGGCCATAGGCCTCCGCCACTTTCAGCGCCGCGGTGGCAATGTGATAGGGCGTGGTGGCCGGCAGGTAGTCGCTGTCGGGCGTGAGATCGCGGCGCAGGAACTCGCGCCAGCCGCCGCCCGGTGTCAGATAATGCCGGGTGAGGAAGGCGATGCGGCGGTCTAGCGCGGCATAGGCCGCCGGTTCCGCCGTGTCGGTCGCGCGCATCGCCTGCACCTTGATGCATTCGGTCAGCGGCCAGATGCGCTTGCGGTCGCTGATCACCCGGCCTTCGGTGTCGAGCTGGTCATGGATGCCGCCATGCTGCGGGTCGAAACCATGCGCATCGGCCCAGGCCACCATTGGCGCGGTGATCGCGCGATACTCCGCCTCGCCGCGGGCCATCGCGTAATCACGCAGCAGGCCAACCCATTCGTAGGAATGCCCGGGCTCGACGATGCGTCCGCTTTCACCGTTCGGCCGGCCGGCGGCATCGAAATGCTCCAGCACCTTGGTACCGTCATCGGAGCGCAGGCGCTGCATGAACAGCATGACCGGCATGCCGGCCTCCTGCAGCACGGCTGCGTCGCGGGTGGCGCCATGCAGCGCCAGCAGGCCCTCCAGCATGTGCATGTGCGGATTCTGTTCCAGCACCATGTCCAGCGCGCGCCAGTCGCGGCTGGCGCTCTGGGCGAGCCAGCCCTGCGGCAGCAGCAGGCGCCGTTTCACGATCTCCAGCGTGCGCCGCGCCCAGTCGATGGCGGCAGGTTTGCCGAACACCGCGCCATACTCGGCCAGCGCGAAGATCGCGAAGGCGTGGCCATAGGTATCCTTGCGCGGATCGGCCGGAGCATGTGCATCCGCGCCGGTCCTCAGGCTGAAGAACCAGCCATCATGCTGATGGTCCCAGAAACGACCGGTGAGATCGGCGTAGAGCGCGTGCGCCCGCGCGGCACAGCGCTCGTCGCCGGTGATGCGCCAGGCCTGCGAAAAGAAGAAGAGCTGCCGCGCCACCGCCATGCTGCGGCGATAGCCCACCAGCACGGGCGTCAGATTGGCAGCCTGCAGGCGTTCGATACTATGCCCGCCGGCGGCATCCCAGCCATGCTCAAGCCAGAGCCTGGCCGTGTCGGTAAAAGCATGGGTGATGAAGCGCTGCGCGGCGGCACGCTGCGGTTCGGTAAAGGGCATGACAGGCGAGGATTTGGTCACGGCGCTTTCATTGCCACGTCCGGCGGCAGAATTCGAGCCATTCCCGGACACTGAGGCCTTCTCCCGACAAATTTATCCCGAACCTTTTCCGGACCTGCGGCAACCCCGCTTGGCCTCGGCTGTGGCCCGATGCTATGTTTCGGAAACTGTATACAATCTCCCCGCGTCACGACAGGACTACAGCCATGGCCGCCACCCGCTTCGCCGACCGCATGCTCGCGCAGCTCGACGAACTCGGCCGCATCAGCGAAAGCCCCGACGTCCTGCAGCGCACCTTCCTGACGCCCGAGCACCAGACCGCCCATCTGCGCGTCGCCGAGTGGATGCGCGAGGCCGGCATGGAGGTGGAACATGATTCCGCCGGCAACGTGGTCGGCCGCTATGCCGGCACCGACGCATCGGCGCCCGCCCTGATGACCGGATCGCATCTGGATACCGTGCGCAATGCCGGCAAGTACGACGGCATGCTGGGCGTGATCGCGCCGCTGGCCTGCATCGCCGACCTGCACAGGCGCGGCAAGCGGCTGCCATTCGCCATCGAACTGGTCGGCTTCGCCAATGAGGAGGGCACCCGCTTCGGCGCCTCCATGGCCGGCAGCCGCGCGGTCGCCGGCGTGTTCGACAATTCCATGCTGAAGCAGACCGACAAGCAGGGCATCAGCATGGGCGAGGCCTACCAGGCTTACGGCCTCGACCCGGCCAGGGTCGGCAGCTGCGCCCGCAAACCGGGCAGCATCGCCGCCTTCATGGAACTGCATATCGAACAGGGCCCGGTGCTGGAGAATGAAGGCCTGGCGCTCGGCGTCGTCACCGCGATTTCCGGCGCCAAGCGGCTGCGCGTCGAGGTCACCGGCCTCGCCGGCCATGCCGGCACCGTGCCGATGGGCCAGCGCCAGGATGCGCTGCTCGCCGCCGCCGAAGCCGTGCAGTATATCGAGACGCGCTGCACCGGCACGCCGACACTCGTCGGCACCGTGGGTGTGCTGGAATGCCTGCCCGGCGCGATGAACGTGATCCCGGGCAAGGTGAATTTCTCCATCGACATCCGCGCCGCCGAGGACACCGTGCGTGATGCCGCGATCGCAGACGTGCTGAAAGAGATCAAGGCGATCTGCGCCCGCCGCACGCTCGAAGTGAAGATCACCGAGTTGTATGCCAGCACCTCGACTCCCTGCCATCCCGCCCTGATGGATGCCGCCGAGACTGCTATCAAGGCGCAGGGGCTGCCGACCATGCGGCTTCCATCCGGCGCCGGCCATGACGCCGCCACGCTGGCGCCGCTCTGCCCCATCGGCATGATCTTCATGCGCTGCACCCGCGGCATCAGCCACAATCCGCTGGAAGCCGTGCTGCCCGAGGATGTGGAAGTCGCCACCGCCGCATTGATGCATTTCATCGAGAATTTCAAACCCGTCCAGTGATCAGGCTTTTCCCATGACCATCGACAAGGCCGTTGCCACGGCGATCCACGATTTCGTCACTGCCGAGCAGCGCAACATGGCCGGCATGCTGGCCGAGCTGGTGAAGGTGCCGTCCGACAATCCGCCGGGCGACTGCGCGCCCCACGCAAAAAGAGCCACGGCGTTGCTCGAGCAGCTCGGCTTCACCGTCGAGCAGCACCCGGTGCCGGCCGATCTGGTGCAGGCCAACGGCATGATCACCTGCACCAACCTGATCGTGCGGAAAAAATTTGGCGAAGGCCCCGTCGTCGCCATGAACGCGCATGGCGACGTGGTGCCGCCCGGCGAGGGCTGGAGCGTCGATCCCTTTGCCGCCGCCGTGAAAGACGGCGTGATGTATGGTCGCGGCGTGGCGGTGTCGAAATCCGATTTCGTCACCTATGCCTATGCTCTGCTGGCGCTGCAGAAACTTGGCAAGCCGATCAGGGGCACGATCGAACTGCACCTGACCTACGACGAAGAGGTCGGCGGCGGCATTGGCCCGGAGTGGATTCTGAAAACCGGCCTGTCGAAACCCGACTATGCCTTCTCGGCCGGCTTTTCTTACGCCGTGACGACCGCGCATAACGGCTGCCTGCATCTGGAAGTGATCGTCAACGGGCTGTCCGCCCATGCCGCGCGGCCCGATACCGGCCATGACGCACTGGAAGCCGCGAACAAGGTGCTGACCGCACTCTACGCCTATCGCGATACGCTGAGTGGCACGCGCTCGAAGGTGGAAGGCATCACCACGCCGTCGCTGGTCGTGGGGCTGATCAAGGGCGGCATCAACACCAATGTGGTGCCGGATCGCGTGTCCTTGCGTCTCGACCGCCGCATGATCCCGGAGGAAAATCCCGAGCAGGTCGAAGCCGGTCTGCGCGACCTGATCGCAAAGACCGTGCAGGGTCTGCCGGGCATCAGCGTGCAGATCAACCGCGTGCTGCTGGCGCGGCCGTTTGGCGACGTGCCCGGCGTGGAAAAACTGATCGATATGCTGACGCGCCATGCGACCGAGGTGATGGGCAAGCCGGTCGGCACCGAGGGCATCCCCCTGTATACGGATGCGCGGCATTATTCGGCGGCCGGCGTGAAGACCGTGCTGTATGGCGCCGGGCCGCGCAACCTGCTGGAAGCCAACGGCCATCGCGCCGACGAGAAGCTGGTGTTGAGCGACCTCTACAAGGCCACCGAAGTGGTGGCCCGCACGCTGTACGAACTGCTGAGCTGAACATCATGGCCGCCAAAAAGAAAAACCCGAAGAAGACTGCGAAGAAAGTCGACATTGTTGCGGCCGCATTGGGCAAGACACCCTATCCGCGCGACCTGAAAGGCTACGGCCCGAATACGCCCGATCCGAAATGGCCCGGCGGCGCGAAGGTCGCGGTCAGTTTCGTGCTCAACTACGAAGAGGGCGGCGAACGCAGTATCCTGCATGGCGACAAGACCTCGGAAGTCTTCCTGACCGAAGTGCCGGGCGGCACGCCGCGCGAAAAGATGCGCGATGAGCAGGTGGAATCCGTCTACGACTACGGCAGCCGTGCCGGATTGTGGCGCATCCTGCGCCTGTTCAGGGAGCGCGGTATTCCCTTCACCTCCTGGGCCGTCGGCATGGCGGTGGCGCGTTATCCCGAAGCGGCAGCCGCGATGCAGGAGCAGGGTCACGAAGTCGCCAGCCATGGCTGGCGCTGGTTCGACTATTCACGCATACCGCTCGCCACCGAGCGCGCGCATATGAAGCTGGCCATCGAGGCCATCAAACAGGCGACCGGCGTGGCGCCGCAGGGCTGGTATACCGGGCGGCTGTCGTCAAACACGCTGAAACTGGTGACTGAGGAAAAGAGCCTGGTCTACGCCTCGGACTCCTACGACGACGACCTGCCCTACTGGACCAGCATCGGCAAGAAGCCGCTGCTGATGCTGCCCTATACGTTTGACAACAACGACATGAAATTCGGCCAGCTGCACGGCTTCGCCACCGGCGCAGAGTTCGAGAGCCATGTGAAGGATGCCTTCGATGTGCTCTATCGCGAAGGCAGCGAGGGCGCACCCAAGATGATGACCATTGCGCTGCATTGCCGCCTGATCGGCCGACCGGGTCGCGCCGCCGCATTGGCGCGGCTGATGGATTACATCCAGAAACACGATAAGGTGTGGATCGCGCGCCGCATCGACATCGCGCAGCACTGGAAGACAGTGCATCCGTTCAAGGCCGCCTGATCGTCGTTCTCGGGCTCGACCTGAAGACCTTTCTCCGGTCGGCCGGGGATGGTCGGCCAATAAGATCTCCCTGGACCCGACCGTGACGGGGTTGGCTAAATCTTTCCCGCCATCCCATCCCAGGCCGCCATCGCGCCCTCCACGGTCGCCAGCAGCTGCTTCTTGGTCGCGCCATCGCGGGCCTGGATCGACATGCCCTGCATCAGCGTCGTGTAAAACATCGCCATCGCCACCGGATCGGCGGCTTTCGGCACATCGCCAGCCGCGATGCCTCGCCTGATCCGTGCCGCCAGGCCATCCACCGCCGAACGCCGGGTTCTGGTCATCAGGGCACGCACGCTTTTGTTCTCCGGTGTGCCGGTGATGGCGGCCAGCACCGCCATGCAGCCCGGCGGCTTCTGCGGATTGACATAGTCCATCGCATGAAAGCGCAGCATGGCGGCGAAACCCTGCTTCGCGGTCGGCGCTTCCTGCAGCAGCCGCTGCGGCGCGGCGCCTTCACTTGCCTGATAGAGCGCGAGCGCTTCCTCGAACAGCGCTTCCTTGCAGTCAAAGGCCGCGTAAAGGCTGGGCGCGTTGATACCCATCGCCCCTGTCAGATCGCTTAGAGACGTCGCTTCATAGCCGCGCTGCCAGAAAACCTGCATGGCGGCCGTGAGAGCTGCCGCGCGGTCGAAGCTGCGCGGGCGGCCCTTTTTCGCGGCTTTCGACTTTGTGACCTTGCGCACGGCCATGACCGTTTCCTGCTGTCTCATTCCAATTCTGTAGCAATCGATAAATAAAGCGCTTGACCCCTCCCGGCAAGGCCCTATCCTCCGCTTCTCATTCTGTATCGATCACTACATAAACAAAGGAAACCTCCCCCATGACAAATTTCGGGACCAACCTGAACCTGAAGGGCAAAGCCGCCCTGGTGACCGGCGCCAGCCGCGGCATCGGCGCCGCCATCGCCAAAGCACTCGCCGCCGCCGGCGCCGATGTCGCCATCACCTATTCCAGCTCGCCCGACAAGGCGGCGGCCGTCGTCAAGGAGCTTGGCGGCAAGGCAATCGCCATCCGGGCCGACAGCGCCGATGCCAAAGCCGTGCAGGAGGCCGTGACGCAGACCGCCAGGGCCTTTGGCCGCTTCGACATCCTGGTGAACAATGCCGGTATCGTGACCTATGAGGACACGCTGGAAAACATCGACAAGGTGCTGGCGGTGAACACGCGCGCACCCTATGTGGCGGCACTGGCCGCCGCAGAGGTGATGAAACAGGGTGGCCGCATCATCACCATCGGCTCCTGCCTCGGTGAAAACGTGCGCCAGGCCGGCATCACGCTCTATTCGATGAGCAAGGCGGCGATGACCGGCATGACCCGCGGCCTGGCCCGCGATCTTGGACCTCGTGGCATCACCGTCAACGTGGTGCAACCCGGCCCGATCGACACCGACATGAACCCGGCCGACAGCGAATATGCCGCGTCGCAGGTCGCCAATACCGCGCTCGGCCGCTACGGCCATACCCGAGAGATCGCCGATACGGTGGTCTTCCTGGCCAGCGAGGCCGCCAGCTACATCACCGGCGCGCAGATCGCCGTCGATGGCGGCACCAACGCTTAAGAATCAGTGCGGCCGACGGCGCCGCCACGCGCGCCGTCGGCCATGCCTGTTCCCCGGCGCTCCGCAATTGCCGGTTTTCCGGCCATATCGGCCACCGCCTCCGCCGTAAGGAACCGATTGTTCCTGCAAGCGTTTTTCAGTTCAGTCCGTTTGAACTGGGACGCGCGACATGCCCACTTACCTTGTCACCGGCGGCTGCGGCTTTATCGGGTCCCATCTGGTGGATCTTCTGGTGCGCCAGGGCCATCGCGTGCGCGTGCTGGACGATCTTTCCAGTGGCCGCACCCACAACCTCGCGCCCGAAGCCGAACTGATGATCGGCGATGTCGCCGATGTCGCCATCGTCACGCTGGCGATGAAGGGCGTCACCGGCTGCTTCCATCTCGCCGCCAATGCCAGCGTGCAGGCCTCGACGGAAGACTGGCTCGGCGCCCATCGCACCAACCTCACCGGCACCATCACCGTGTTTGAGGCCGCGCGCAGCCGTGCCGTGCCGGTGGTCTACGCCTCGTCAGCCGCCGTCTACGGCGACAGCGCAGACCAGCGCCTGTCGGAAATGGCGCCGACCAGGCCACTCAGCGCCTATGGCGCCGACAAGCTGGGCTGCGAACTGCATGGCCGCATCGCCGCCAGCCTGCATGGCGTGCCCACCGCCGGCCTGCGCTTCTTCAATGTCTATGGTCCGCGCCAGGACCCCGCCTCGTCCTATGCCGGCGTGATCAGCATCTTTGCCGCCCGCGCCCTGGAGGGCGAAGCCATGACGATGCATGGCGATGGCGAACAGACGCGCGATTTCATCTTCGTGGCCGATGTCGCCGCGCATCTGGTGGCGGCCATGGACCGTCTGCTCGAGCGCCAGCGCGACGGCAAGGCCGCCGCCAGCGCCGTTTTCAATGTCTGCACCGGCCAACCCACGCGCATCCGCGAACTGGCCGCCGTGATCGCGCGGCTGAGCGGTCGTCCGCTGCAACTGCAATCCACGCCGGCCCGCACTGGCGACATTCGCCGCTCGCTCGGCGATCCGTCGGCAGCGATCCGCCATCTGCGCATCGCCGCCACCACCGCGCTGGAAGACGGCCTGCGCCAGACGCTGAGCCGCCTGCAGCCCCCCACACCGACGGATATCCCGGGTCTCGATCCAGTCACGCCGTTTGGCGTCCACTGGTCGAGCCGCCTGCTCTCCCAGTAACTGCACATATCCCCACACCACTGCGCGCCAGCCCATTTCGGCTGGATGTGTCGCTGCGCGCTCTCGGGGGCAACTCTCGCCGCGCCTGCCTACTGCCACGCCACGCTGAGACGAGTAACACAAGCAGAACGGGCGGTTCCGAGAGATGTGCAGACAAGTTCAATAAATTTTTTCCGCATTCTTCTGCAATTATCTCTCAGCTCGACCGTTCGGATGCTGCATACAAACGCAAGTCTCGCCGATGCCATGCGCGATTTACGAGTGTGCCGACGAACCAAAGAGAGACACGATGCCCTGGCATATTCTGGCAATCGGCCGCATCAAGAGCACGCTGCCGGCGCATGACGAGATTCACTGGCTGGACGATCCGCAACAGCCAGCCGATGCCGTCGCCCTGTTCGATGGCGCAGCTTTGCCACCCGGTCTGCCACCAGCTTTGCCGGTGATCGAGTTCAGTGGCGAAACCTCCAGCCTCGCCGCCGACTTTGCCGCCCCGGTGCTGTCCAGTCCCGAACAGCTCGACGCCATGCTGGCAGCACTGGCGCCGATCAGCGAGCGGCTGGGCGACTGTTCCAGTGGCGGGTTGCATGCGCCGGGCAGCGGGCTCGACATCCTGTGCCTCAGCCACAGCCGCGCGCAGCCGATCCGCGCCGCGCGCGATCCGGCCTCGCCCGCCACGCTCAACTATCCGCTGCTGCGGGGCCGCGCCGCGCTCGACATCATGGCGCAGCGCACGGCACTGGAAAGCCTGGCCGGCCAGAACCTGCTGGAACGTCGTTTCGCCGCGCGCGTGCTGTGCTGCCCGGCCTGTCGCAACGGTCGCCTCGCGGCGTTTGAGGCCTGCACCGCCTGTGGCAGCGGTAACCTGACCGAAGAAGCCATCGTGCATCACTATCGCTGCGGCTTTCAGGATGGCGAAAGCCGCTTCCTGCAGGGCAATGACCTGATCTGCCCGAAATGCAACCAGGAACTCCGCCATTTCGGCGTCGACTACGGCCGGCCCGGCGTGATGCAGCGCTGCCTCAGCTGCATGCAGGTGATGAGCGAGCCGCAGCCGCGTTTCCACTGCCTCGATTGCCACACCGTGTCACGCGGCGAACAGGCGCGGCCGCTGGACTGGTTCGACTACAGCCTGACCGAACGCGGCATCGCGGCGCTGCGCAGCGGCGAACTGCCGGCCGAGGGCGTTGAGGTCACAGGCATCTTCCCGCGCACTTTCGCATTGAAGGATTTCGTACTGCTGCTGCGCGGCCAGCTGCTGGTGGCGCAGCGCTATCGCCGGCCGCTCACCCTGGGCCGCATCGGCATCGGCAACCTGGCTGCGCTCCGCCAGCAGGCCGGTATTGCCGCCGGCGGCGCCACCATCCGGCTGTTCTCGCAGATCCTGGTCGAGTCCCTGCGTGATACCGATTTCGTCAGCAGTCCGCGCGACGACCTGCTGCTGGTCGCCATGCCGGAAACCAGCCCGCAGCAGGCCGAAGGCGTATTCACCCGCATCGGCGCGGCGGCCGACCGCCATCTGGCGCTGCCGGTACAGCTCGAGTTTGAAGCCGTGCCGGCCGAACGCGCCGGCCTGATGCTGGACGAACTGGCCGCGACGGCATAAGGCGGCGGACCGATGCAGGACATCATCGCCACCGTTGTTTCCGGCGTTCAGCTCGTCTTCGCGCTGGATGCGCGCGACCTGATCCGGCTGTTCTGGTTCATGATCGTGCTGGAACTGCCGCGCTACCTGATCGGCGCGCTGGTCTTCTTTGGTTTCAGCCTGCGCCGCATCGGCCTGCTGCATTTCTACGATGCCTCGGCCGAAGACCCCGGCCAGCCGGCACTGGAACGCCGGAGCTTCAGCGTCATTATCGCCGGCCATAATGAAGCACTGGCGCTGCCTTCCTGCATCCGCTCGATCCTCGAACAATCCGTCATGCATGACACGGTGCAGGGCTTCCGGCGCGGCCAGATCGTGGTGGTGGACGATGGCTCCAGCGACAATACGGCGGATGCGATCGCCGACCTGCAGCGTCAGGGCCTGGTGGATATCGCGCTGTCGCTGAAACTGCGGGGAGGCAAATCGGCCGCCACCAATCTCGCGCTGGCGCATTGTCACCATGATGTGGTGATCGTCGTGGATGCCGACACCACCTTCGACCGCGACGCCTTCGAACGCCTGATCGCACCTTTCGACGACCCCAGGGTCGGCGCGGTGGGCGGCAACCTGTTCGTGCGCAATGCCGGCCACAGCCTGACCACCATGTTCCAGGATATCGAATACCGCATCTCGATCTCGCTCGGCCGCCGCGTCAGCGAGATGCTGGATATCCTCGGTATCGTCTCGGGCGCCTTCGGCGCCTTTCGTCGCAGCGCGCTTGATTCCGTCGGCGGCTTCGATGTCGAGATCGGCGAGGATGCCGACCTGACCATGAAGCTGCGTTCAGCCGGCTGGAAGCTGGTCTTCGAGCCGCGCGCGCGTGCCGGCACCGACGTGCCCGAAACGCCGATTGCGCTGATCCGCCAGCGCCTGCGCTGGGACCGCTCGGTGATCACCATCTGGCTGCGCAAATACAAGCAGCTGCTCAATCCCTTCCACGAGAATTTCCGCATCACCAACGCGCTGGTGATCTGGGATGTGTTTTTCATGCAGGTGGTGGTCGCCGGATTCTTCTTCGTCTATCTCGGCTGGCTGATCGTCACCTTTGGCTGGTTCGGCTTCGTACTGCTGTTCGCCACGCTCGCCGTCTACACGGTGATGGCCGCCATGATGCTGCTGATCGCCGGCCTGGCCGACAACGACCGCGACGTGCTGCGGCGGTTTCTCTATCTGCCCTATTACGTGGTGTTTGCCTGTTTCGTGATGCGCGCCGTGCGCTTCTACGCCGCGGTGGATGAATGGGTGTTCCGCAATTCCTATCAGGATTCCTATGTGCCCCGGCGTGTGATGCGTCAGGTCGAAGACTACTAATCAGAAACGATAAAAAGGCTGCCTCATGCGACGCCTGCGTCTCCGTCCCCGCGCCGACACCCTCAACAACGACATCCGCCGCAGCACCGTGGCCTGGACCCGACTGGTCTATTTCGGCGTCCTGCTGCTGCTCGGCCTGTGGTTCGGCGATTTCCTGTTCGGCTCGTATCTCTATCTCAAGAGCGAGGGCATGGTGATTGCGCCGAGCGCGACGATCTCGACCGAATATCCCGCCACCGTGCGCGATGTCAGCGTGCGCGAAGGCGACCACGTCACCGCCGGCCAGCGCATTGCCGGAGTGTCGTCGCAGCAGGTGTCGGAAAGCGTGGCCCGGCTGACCAGTGAGCTGGCGCGGCTGCGCACCCAGGAAGCCCAGCTGCGCATCCAGGGCGAACGCAACGGCTCGCTGCTCGGCCTCGCCTCGCAACGCAGCCAGCTCGCCAGTGAAACCCGCGAACGATATGAGACGCTGCAGCGCCGCGGCATCCTGCCGATGGACAAGCGCATGGCGGCGATGGACAGCGAATACCGCAGCCTGCTGGATTCCGGCGCACTGAAGGCCGAGACGGATGCGATCGAGCAGCAGCTGCCGCGTCTGGCCTCGGTCATCGACAAGGCCGAGGCCGCGCTGGACAACATGGATCGCCTCTACGGCAGCGGCGATGTCATCGCGCCCATCGACGGCATTATCGGCCGCCGCAATGTCGAGACCGGCACGGTGATCACGCCGGGCGATGTGCTTGTCGAGATTTACGGCAATGAAAGCTATGTGCTGGCCTATGTTCCGACCGGCACGCTCTACAGCGTGAAGGCCGGGGATCGCGTGGTGGTGGAATGGGGCGTGCGCAGCGCATATGGACGCATCGCCGCGATCGAACCGGTGGCGATGGCGCTGCCGAAGGAATTCCAGACTGCCTTCAAGCCGGTGGCGCGCAACCAGCTGCTGCGCATCGAGTTCGAGGATGCGAGCGACCGGGCCAGCCTGCCGCCGTTGTTTGCCAAGGTCGGCATCCACAGCGGCGGCGTCATCGGCCGGATCATCGGCACGATTTTCTGACCCGGCCTCATCCCCGAGCAGGTGGGGGATGATGGTGGTTTTGGTGGCGATATCTCGCTTAGTATTCGCCCATGTCACCCACCGCCCCCTCCCCCTCCCTTGCCCCCGCCATTGCCGCCGGCCTGCTCTCGGCTTTCGTCGGCTTTGCCTCGTCCTTTGCCGTCATCCTGCAGGGCCTGATCGCAGTCGGTGCGACACAGGCGCAGGCCGCCAGCGGCCTGATGGCGCTCAGCCTCGCGATGGGCGTTTGCGCGATCTGGCTGTCTTTACGCACGCGCATGCCGGTCAGCATCGCCTGGTCGACGCCGGGCGGCGCGCTGCTCGCCGCCAGCGCCGGCCATGAGATCGCCGGCGGCTTTGCCGGCGCGGTCGGCGCGTTTCTGATCTGCGGCGCGCTGCTGACGTTGGCTGGCCTGTGGAAACCGCTCGGCCGCGCCGTCGCTGCGATTCCCTCCGCACTCGCCAACGCCATGCTGGCCGGCATCCTGCTCGGGCTTTGTCTTGCGCCGGTCAAAGCCGTCGCAGCACTTCCCGTGGCTGGCTTGAGCATCGTGATCGTCTGGGCACTGGTGGCCAAACTCAAGCGCCTCTGGGCGATGCCGGCCGCCGTGCTGGTCACGCTCGGCTTCATCGTTGCCGGCGGCGAACTCGGCGCGCTCGATGTCGCCACGCTGTGGCCGCAGCCGGTGTGGGTAGCGCCGCAGTTTTCGTTCGAGGCGCTGCTCGGCATCGCACTGCCGCTGTTCATCGTCACCATGGCGTCGCAGAACATTCCCGGCATCGCCGTGCTGCAGGCCAACGGCTACAAGCCCGATCCGGCGCCGCTGTTCCGCGAGACCGGCATCTTCTCCGTGCTCGGCGCGCCCTTCGGCGGCCATGCCGTCAATCTCGCCGCCATCACCGCCGCCATCTGTGCCGGGCCCGAGGCACATCCCGATCCGGGCAAGCGCTGGATCGCCGCCGTCGTCGCCGGTGTCGGCTATATCGTCTTCGGCCTGCTGGCCACGGCGGCGACGGCGGTGTTCAGCGCCGCGCCCCCTGTTTTGATTCAAGCTGTCGCGGGTCTCGCTCTACTAGGCGCCTTCGCCAATTCGCTGGTCACGGCGCTGAGCGACATCGAAAGCCGCGAGGCCGCCGCGATTACCTTTATCGTCGCGGCCAGCGGCCTGACGCTGTTCGGCATCGGCGGCGCTTTCTGGGGCCTGGTCGCCGGCGGCGCGATCCTGGCGCTGACGCGGTGGAAGCGCCAAGGCTGAACAGCCATCTTGAGCGGAACCTCGGCGGTGGCAGCGGGTTAACCTTTCAGGAGGAACCCGCCATGTCAGAGCCGAAACCGCAGACCCCGCCCGACGACAAGGCACCAAAGGACAAGGTGCCCGGCGACACGCCCGATTACAAAAAGCCCATCGGCGATCCGCCCAGCAGGGAAAAGCCGCAGACCGTGCAGCCGCAGCAGCAGTTCACGCTGGAGCCCGGCGATCACGGCCGCGGCAGCGGGCCGCTGCATACCGAACCGCTGGTGAAGCATTCGCCGCAGCAGGAACGCGTCGGACCCGGCACCTATGGCAACGACCAGTTCGCCGCCGAGCATCACGACGATTTCGTAAATGACCGCGAGCTGCCCGAAGGCCTGTGCGATCCGCAGGGTGGTCCGCTGCGCCCGACCGCCAAGCCGAAGGAAGACCGCTACGGCCGCATCGGCGGCGAGGGCAAGGGCTGATGGTTACCCGAGTACCATATTATGTCGCACTTCAATTAACGTCAGGTGTAAAATTCCTGCTAATCTCCACCTCGCGAATCGGGCTGGGTGGGGATGGCGAATCGCTCAAAAGTAATTCCGAAAAAGACTAAGCACGCGGAAAAGCGGGCACGAGATAAAGCTGCCCGCACCCCACAACAGAAAACTGCTCATAAAAGCCTCGAGCCGTTAACCGGTCCCGAACTGGTATTTGGCTTAGTCGGACCAATTGGGACCGATCTAAATATGGTCTCACATGTTCTTGAGGAAGAATTAGGCCGGGTAAATTACAAGACCTGCTTAGTGCAGATTAGCCAATTAATGCACATCTTAGATTCCGACCTCCCCACTTCCGGTCCGGAAGACGAGCGCTATTCAACACATATGCAAGCTGGGACGAGGCTGCGCGGAGAGTTGGGCGAAGACCTGTTTGCATTACTGTCTTCGGCAAAGATTTCTGCTGAACGCGCCAATCTGACTCAAGATCCAAACAGCCCTGCAAAAAGACAAGCCTATATCATTCGGTCGTTAAAACACCCTGAGGAAGTTGAGGTCTTACGGAATATATATGGCCGCGCATTTTATCTTGTCGCTGCGACTGCCCCAAGAGACTCCCGCAAATCCGCTCTGGCGGAGAAAATTGCAAAGTCCAGACACAAACCTCCAGGGTCCGACGAGTATTTACCGAAAGCAGAGGAACTGATCGTTTGGGATGAAGAAGAGGCCAATGTTGAGTATGGACAACGAGTCAGAGATACCTTCCCGCTTGCAGATCTTTTTATCGTTGCGACAGAGAAGGCCACTGTTGAAAAATCTTTGCGCCGCTTCGTCGAACTCATTTTTGGCCATCCATTCCACACACCGACAAAAGATGAATTGGCGATGTTTTATGCGCGAGCAACCGCGCTGCGATCTGCTGATCTATCAAGGCAGGTAGGTGCGGCAATAACCACAACAGATGGCGACCTTCTATCCGTAGGCTGCAATGAGGTGCCAAAATTTGGCGGTGGCCTGTATTGGGATGGAGACAATAACGATGCTCGCGACTTTAAAGTTGGCTACGACTCTAGCGCCAAGAATAAACAAATATTGTTGCAAGAACTCTTGCAGCGCTTGAAAGAATCTAAATGGCTAACGGATGAAAAAGTCGAACTAGATGCGGCTGAATTAGCTGAGCAAGCACTTCGAGGAACTGCTCGGCCTTTACGAGGAACACGAATTTCCGAACTTTTGGAGTTTGGCCGAATTGTCCATGCCGAAATGGCGGCGATTACCGATGCCGCCAGAAGAGGCACCCCTTTAAAAGAAGCGAAGCTTTACTGCACAACCTTCCCGTGTCACATGTGCGCACGACATATCGTCGCGGCGGGAATTAAAAGGGTGATCTACATTGAGCCTTACCCAAAAAGCATGGCAAAAGGCCTTTATAGGGATTCTATTCGCGTTGACAGTGGAATAGAATCCGATCATGTGACGTTTGATCCTTTTATTGGCATAGCTCCAGGCCGTTTTATGGATTTGTTTGAGAAAACCAAACGCAAAATAGACAATGGAGATGCAGTTGAATGGCAACCCGCAGCCGCACTTCCTCGGTTAAAGCGGTTAGTCCCCTCCTACATCTTCATTGAGCAGATGGCTAAGTTGGCACTCAGAAATACGCTTGAAGCTAAAGGCTTCGGCCATGCGACTGCTGGAGGAGAACTCTGATGAGCGAAAAGCCAAAGATTGGAAGTGAGTGGCTAAAAGCTCAACTTGACCAGGTTTCAAAAGAGCTTGATAGCTGGCCTCAATGGATGAAAGATCAAGCTCGATCCATAGAGGTTGGAAGTTCTGGAAAGCTTCGCGATAGCTCGCCTCATACTGATCAGCCAGTGAGAAAGAAAGCATAGCTTTACTTTCAAACTGTGGCTCAAAGTATTTAGATAATAATCCTCAGACATCTGTGCCGGCGCGAGTCTGCACCATCGCAGGCCACGCGCCCATGCGCTGCCACCACTTCTCCAGCCGCGGATGCGCCGCCATCATGGCGCGGCCCTCGTCCGTCATCGCCAGACAGGCCAGCATCGGCGCAGCGTGCAGATCGGCGAGTGTGAGCGCATCACCGCAGAGATGGTCCTGATCGCCGAGAATATCCGCCAGCACCGCATGGCACGCCGCCACCTTTGGCAGGCTCGCCGCGACCTTCTGCTCATCCGCCGCTTCGCCGCGTTTGGCCTTCGCGACGCGTTCGACAAAAATGCCCCAGACGCCGTGGCCGTAGAGATAGCTGTCGCAGACCGACATCGCCTGCGTCATCCGGGCGCGTGAGCGCGTATCCACCGGCTGCAGCGCCGGGCCTGAAAAGGCCTCATCGACATAGCGCAGGATGGCGGCCGTCTCGAACAGCGCGAAGCCGTCATGCTCGAAGGCCGGCACCTTGCCGAACGGCTGCCGCGCCAGATGCTCAGTGGGTGCGCCGCCGGGACCAAAGACATGCACCTCGTCGAAGCGATACGGCACGCCCTTCTCGATCAGCGCCAGCCGGGCGCTGCGCGTATAGACGCTGTAGGCCGCGCCGAAAAGCGTGACCGACACGGGCTTAGCGCTTGGCTTCAAGCGCCATGCGCACGGCGAGGCCGGCGAGCACCGTGCCCATCAGCCAGCGTTGCACCAGCAGCCAGACGGGGCGACCGGCCAGGAAGCCGGCGATGCTGCCCGCCGTAATGGCGATCACCGCATTGACGCTGACGCTGATCAGGATCTGCACGAAGCCCAGCGTGATCGACTGGCCCAGCACGTTGCCCTGCTCGGGATTGATGAACTGCGGCAGCAGCGAGAGGTACAGCATGGCGATCTTGGGATTGAGCAGGTTGGTGATCAGCCCCATGGTGAACAGCTTGCGCGGGCTGTCCTGCGGCAGTTCCTTCACCTGGAACGGTGAGCGGCCGCCGGGCTTGATCGCCTGCCAGGCCAGGAACAACAGATAGGCCGCGCCGCCGTAGCACAAAGCCTCGTAAGCGTAAGGCACCACCAGCAGCAGGGCCGTGATGCCGAAGGCAGCGGCCAGCATGTAGAAGACGAAGCCAAGCGCCACGCCGCCCAGCGAGATCAGGCCCGCCACGCGCCCCTGACAGATCGAGCGCGAGATCAGGTAGATCATGTTCGGACCCGGCGTCAGCACCATGCCGAGGGCGACAAGGGCAAAGGCCAGCAGGTTTGCGGTGGTCGGCATGGGGAGACTCGCTGTCTGGAGTTTTCCCCATCCTAGCCGGGTGATCGACGCGTTTCAGCAGCGGAATTGTCGGGAGACATTCTTTAGTCGTCGCTCCCGCACCCGGCGGCTTTGCCGCCTTACATATGCTGTCGCGCACGGCGCGACGGGCGGAGCCCAGTCGATCCGCTTGCGCTGAATTCCCGCTTTCGCGGGAATGACGATCTCTACAAACGGGCAGGCGGGACCCCCAAGGTCAGCCGCCTGCCCGCCGCGTACCGTGATTGCCGCTTAACGCGCGGCCGTCACGGACTCTTTCGCCGCCTGGTCGATCACGTCCGCCACCACCTTGGGCTGCGTCATGAACACCGCATGGCTGGCGGCGACATTTGTCACCTTCGCGTTGATGCGCTTCGCCATATGCTGCAGCATCTTCTGGTCAAAGGCCTTGTCGTCGGTGGCGATCACCGCCCAGCTGGGCTTGCTGCGCCAGGCGGCATTCGTCAGCCTGGTGCCGAAGGCCGACATGGCGATCGGCACCTGCGAGTCGCGCATGAAGGCGGCATCGGCATCCGTCGTGTCGGCGGCGAAGCCGGCCTTGAACTGCTCCGGCTTCACATAGCCATAGCCGTCGCTGTGCACGTCGAGCACGAATTCGGGCGGCGTGGTGAAGCCTTCATACTGCTGCGCCGTGGTCTCATTGGCATCGGGCGACAGCGCCGAGACATAGACCAGACCCGCCACGTTTGGCGCGGTACCGGCTTCGGTGATCACCGTGCCGCCCCAGGAATGGCCGACCAGGATGGCCGGACCGTTCACGCGGGCCAGCGCGCGCTGCGTGGCCGCCACATCGTCGGCCAGCGAGGTCAGCGGATTCTGCACGATGGTGACGCGGTAGCCGCGCGCCGTCAGGTTATCGTAGACGCCGCGCCAGCCGGAACCGTCGGCGAAAGCGCCATGCACCAGCACGACATTCTTGACGGCCTGGGTTGCGGGGATGCGCTCGGCGGCCTGGACGCCAACGGCAGCGAAGACGGTGGCAACAACGGCGGATGCCAAAGCAGTGCGGATATTCGTCAACATGGGAAATGGTCCTTTTTCTCGGGGAGGAAGTTGGGAAGGTCAGTCGGCCAGCGTCAGTCCGCCAGCGTCAGGCGGACATCCAGGCCGTTGCGGGTGGCGTGCGAATACGGGCAGACGATGTGCGCCTGATCGACCAGCTGGCGCGCAACCTCTTCGTCGACGCCGGGCAGTGCGATGGTCAGTTCGACATCAAGGCCGAAGCCCTGGCCGTCCACGCGCTTGCCGATGCCGACCGCAGCCGTGACGCTGCTGTCATCGGTGATCTTCACCTTGCGCTGGCTGGCGACGAACTTGAGCGCGCCGAGGAAGCAGGCGGCATAGCCCGAGGCGAACAGCTGCTCGGGATTATTACCGGCGCCGCCGGGGCCGCCGAGTTCCTTCGGCGTGACCAGCGCGACACTGAAGGCGCCGTCAGCGGTGGCGGCGCGGCCGGTGCGGCCGCCGGTGGCAGTGGCTTCGGTGCGATAGAGAATGTTCATGGCGTCTCTCCTAATTAAATAGCGATAATTGTTATCGCGATAAAGATTATCTAACCCCATCCCCGCCAACCGTCAAGCATAATTTTTATCGCGATATGTATTTTTGCGATTATAATCCCCATATGAAGGCGCAGGAGACCCGCCATGACCCAGAAAAAGCCCAGCAATCCCGCACCCTTAGATGATCAGCTCTGCTACGCGATTTATTCTGCCGGCATGGCCATCCAGCGGGTCTACAAGCCCCTGCTCGACGAACTGGGGCTGACTTATCCGCAATATCTCGTGCTGAATGTGCTCTGGCGCGACGACGACCTGACGGTGGGCGCCATCGCCGACAAGCTGGCGCTGGAATCGAGCACGCTGACGCCGCTGCTCAAGCGGCTGGAAGCTGCAGGTTTCCTGCGGCGCGCGCGCAATCCTGAGAATGAGCGCCAGGTTGTCGTCGCCCTGACCGATCAGGGTCGCGCGCTGCAATCCAGGGCCGGTTGCCTCAATGACGCGCTGCTGTCGATCTCGGGACAGCCGCTGGCAAATCTCGGCAGCCTGAACCGCGAGGTCCGGCAACTGCGCGACACGATCTACAAGAATATCGGCGGCTGGGACATGCCGGCGTGAGCTGACACGGCATGGCGGCAAAAAAACGGGCGGCCCGGAAACCGGACCGCCCGCTCTTTCGTCATGCGGCTGCCAGTGCGTTACTTCTTCACGACACCGCTGTCGCTGAAGACTTCACCGCGATAGCTCTTGTCGGAATATTCGTATTCCGGCATCGCCTTGAGCTGATCCTTGGTCAGGGTGGTGCGAACCGTGTCGCCGCCATCCGCCACGCTCAGCGCGGAGGGCTCCACGGCAACCGCGCGGGCGCCCAGGCCAAGGACACCGCCGACCCCGACGATCAGCGACCGGACCTTGCCAGCCGAATCGAGCTGGACCGCCTGCACTTCGCCGATCTTTTCATTCTGGGCATTCTTGAGATCGGCGCCGAGCAGCTCCCTGGCATCGACGCCTGCCATGGCGCCGCCGCCCATCCCGCCACCGGTGCCGGCGGGCGCGGTTGTCATGGTGCTGCTGCCCGGCATGTTGGTCGTGCCGCTGCCCATGCCCGGGGAACCGGTTGAGGGTGTGGTCTGGTCCGAGGCCGCCGGAGGCGTTCCTGCACCGGGCGGCGTGCTGGTGGGGCTCCGGCTCGGGTCGGTCTGGGCGAAAGCCGCGCCCCCCAGGCCGAGGCTGATCACAGCGGCGGTCGCGATGAGTCGTGCTTTCATGTGGATCTCCTGTGCGTGGTTGTCCTGCCAAACCAACCCCGGCGGTGGAGGTCTGTTCCGCCCTCTTGAAACCGGATACATGTTCTATATATGTTCTTGTGGTTGTATCGGGCTGCATCCAGGACAAGGAAAAAGCGAAACGAACGCGCGCGAACCGCTACGAACGCCCACGAACACCCACGAACCGTCACGAACGCTGGCGAAGCGCTACGAACACGTACGAACCGCCACGAACCAAAACGAGCCCCGAACCTTCGCTTGATCCGCATGGCCCGAGCGTCTAAACCAGCCGCGGCCAGCCGGCCTAACCGCCCCTTCCGATTCCGCCATTCTTCTTCTCGCTGAGGCTTCGATGATCCCGCGCTATACCCGTCCTGAAATGGCCGCCATCTGGGAGCCGGAGCAGCGCTTCCGCATCTGGTTCGAGATCGAGGCGCATGCCTGCGATGCCCAGGCCGAACTGGGCGTGATCCCCAAGGCCGCGGCGAAGGAAGTCTGGAAGAAGGGCAAGTGGAAGGTCGACCGCATCGACGAGATCGAACGCGAGACCAAGCATGACGTCATCGCCTTCCTGACCAACCTGGCCGAATATGTCGGTCCGGCCGCACGCTTCGTGCACCAGGGCATGACCTCGTCGGATGTGCTGGACACCTGCCTCAACGTGCAGCTGGTGCGCGCTGCCGATCTGCTGATTGCCGGCACTGATCGCGTGCTGGCCGCGCTGAAAGACCGCGCCTTTGAATTCAAGCTGCTGCCCACGATTGGCCGCAGCCACGGCATCCATGCCGAGCCGACCACCTTCGGCCTCAAGCTGGCCGGCTTCCATGCCGAGTTCCAGCGCGCGCGCAAGCGCCTGGTCGCGGCGCGCGAGGAAGTCGCCACCTGCGCGATTTCCGGCGCCGTCGGCACCTTTGCCAATGTCGACCCCTTCGTCGAGGAATGGGTGGCGAAGAAGCTCGGCCTGCAGCCTGAGCCGGTGTCGACGCAGGTGATCCCGCGCGACCGCCATGCCGCCTATTTCGCGCATCTCGCCGTGGTGGCGTCTTCGATTGAACGTCTGGCCACCGAGATCCGCCATCTGCAGCGTTCTGAGGTGATGGAAGCGGAAGAATTCTTCTCGCCCGGCCAGAAGGGGTCGAGCGCGATGCCGCACAAGCGCAACCCGGTGCTGACCGAAAACCTGACCGGCCTGGCCCGCCTCGTGCGCTCGGCCGTGGTGCCGGCGCTGGAAAACGTGGCGCTGTGGCATGAGCGCGACATCAGCCACTCGTCGGTCGAGCGCGGCATCGGGCCGGATGCCACCATCCATCTCGATTTCGCCCTGCATCGCCTGGCCGGCGTGGTCGAGAAGCTGGTGGTCTATCCCGACAACATGATGAAGAATCTCGACCGCTTCGGCGGCCTGGTGCATTCGCAGCGTATCCTGCTGGCGCTGACCCAGGCGGGCCTCTCCCGCGAGGACAGCTATCGCCTGGTGCAGAAGCATGCGCTGAAGATCTGGCAGCATGGCGGCGATTTCCTGCAGGCGCTCCTGGCTGAAAAGGAAGTGACCGCCAAGATCAAGCCCAAGCAGCTCACCGCGCTGTTCGACCTCGGCTACCATCTCAAGCATGTCGACACCATCTTCGTCCGCGTCTTCGGCAAGGAGGGGGTAATCCCCAAGGCGAAGAAGGCCAAAAAGGCCGCACCGAAGAAGAAGGCGGCCCAAAAGAGCAAGCCGAAGAAGCGCTGACCTTACGTCGGCCCAAACGTCAGGATTGATCCGGCTGGGGTAATCGTGACAGCCTCTCCCTGTAACAACGGGAGAGGGACGCCATGATCGAAGCCCTGCGCACGCCGGACGAGCGGTTCGACAATCTTCCCGGTTACAGTTTCCGGCCACATTACCTGACCCAGGCCAATGGCCTGCGCATGCATTACCTCGATGAGGGCAAGCATGCCGGCAAGACCTTCCTCTGCCTGCATGGCCAGCCGACCTGGAGCTACCTCTACCGCAAGATGATCCCGGTCTTCACGGCCGCCGGCCATCGCGTGGTGGCGCCGGACCTCTTCGGTTTCGGAAAATCCGACAAGCCGCGCGACGACGCCACCTACACTTTCGATTTCCACCGCGACAGCCTGATCGCGCTGATCCGCGCGCTCGACCTGCATGACATCGTGCTGGTCTGTCAGGACTGGGGCGGCCTGCTGGGTCTCACCATCCCGATGAAGATGCCCGAGCGCTTCAGCGGATTGCTGGTGATGAACACCGCGCTCGGCACCGGCGACATGCCGCTCACGCAGGGCTTCCTCGACTGGCGCGCCTGGAACAACAAGAACCCGGACATGGCGGTGGCCAAGCTGATGCAACGCAGCTGCCCGCATCTGAGCGCTGAAGAATCCGCCGCCTATGCAGCGCCCTATCCCGACAAGGACTACAAGGGCGGTGTGCGGCGCTTCCCCAACCTGGTGCCCGATGCGCCCGATGCGCCGGGCGCCGCGACATCGCAGCGCGCGCGCGACTTCTGGAAAAATGATTGGACCGGCACCAGCTTCATGGCGATCGGCATGACCGATCCGGTGCTGGGCCCGTCGGTGATGAACGCACTGCGCAGCCAGATAAAAAATTGCCCGGCGCCGCTGGAATTAGCTGACGCCGGGCATTTCGTGCAGGAATGGGGCGAGCGCGTCGCGACCGAGGCGCTCAGCCGGTTCTGATTACTTGGCGAAGATCGCCGAGTCGTTGGCGAAGGCCTTGAACTCGAGCGCGTTGCCCGAGGGATCGAGGAAGAACATGGTGTGCTGCTCGCCCACTTCGCCCTCGAACCGCACATAGGGCTCGATGATGAAGTCCATGCCGGCTTCGGTCAGCTTCTTCGCCAGCGCCTTCCAGTCCGGGATCGAGAGGATCACGCCGAAATGCTTGGCCGGCACCTGGTGGTCGTCGACCGAGCTGTAGGCCTTGATGGTGCATTCTTCCGGCGCCAGATGCGCCACCAGCTGGTGGCCGTAGAAATCGAAATCGACCCAATGCTCCGCCGAGCGGCCTTCCGCGCAGCCGAGCAGCTCGCCGTAGAACTTGCGCGTGGCGGCAATGTCCTTGACCGGAAACGCGAGATGGAAGGGACGCAGCGCCTTCGCCTGGTTCTGAGCCGGGGCGGTCAACGGAGCAAGGGCATTCATTATGAGTTATCCTCGTTCTGGGGGGCTTGAACTGGGCCGGATATTAGCGGCTGGCGCTCAGCCGGCAACCGATTTAAACTCGCCCCATGATGAGTTTATCTCATATCGATCCTGCCCGGATTCCGGGCGGACTGCCTTCGCTGAATGCACTGCGCGCCTTTGTTGCGGCCGGCCGGCATCTCAGCTTCACGCGTGCCGCCGACGAGCTGCATGTGACGCAGGGCGCCGTCAGCCGGCTGGTAAAGCAGCTGGAGGAAGATCTCGGCGTCAGCCTGTTCAGCCGCGGCCCGCGCGGCCTGGAACTGACCGAGGCCGGCGGCGCCTATCTGCCGCCACTGACCGAGGCCTTCGAGCGCATGCTGGCCGCCACCAAGCTGATCATGCGCAGCACCCGCCCCGCCAATCGTCTGGCGATCACCATGCTGCCGACATTTGCCATGCGCTGGTTCATGCCGCGGCTGGCCGACTTCCACCAGCTGAATCCCGAGATCGCGGTGGATGTCACCAGCGCCGACCGGCCGGTGGATTTCGCCAGCGAGCCCGTCGATGTCGGCATCCAGTACGGCAGCGGAAACTGGTCCGCCGAACTGCATGCCGAATTCCTGTTTCCCGAAACCGTCACCCTGGTGGCGAGTCCGGCCCTGCTGAAAAGCAAAGCACTACGAAAACCGGATGATGTGAAGCGCCATGTGCTGCTGACGCATTCGACCCGGCCCGAGGCCTGGGCCGAATGGTTCGCCTCAGCCGGGCTGAAAGGCAGCGCCGGCAAAGGCCCGGCGTTCGAACATTTCTTCATGTCGATCGAGGCCGCCGTGAACGGGCTTGGTCTCGCGCTGGTGCCGGATTTCTTCGTGGTGCAGGAGCTGCGTGACGGACGACTGGTCGAGCCATTACCGGAATTCCGCCTGCGGCGGCCGGGCGGCTATTACCTGCTCTGCCTCAAGGGCCGCGAACGCGAGCCCGCCATCCGCGGCTTCCGCAACTGGCTGTTCAGCTGAGACTGGACAGGCCTCGGCACTGCCATATATCGCTCGGCATCGCCTTCCCTCCCACCTCGCAAGACACAAAACATGCTCGCCTCGCTGCGCCAGTCGCGTTCCTATCCCCTGCTGCTGCTGATCGCCACCGGCGTCACGCTCGGTCTGGCACCGCCGTTCGCCAAAATCGCCATCGGCAGCGGTGTCTCGCCGATTGCCTTTGCCTTCTGGCAGAATCTGGTCGGCGGCCTGCTGCTGCTCGCACTTGCTGTCATGACCGGCGCACGACCGCCGCTGCGGCATCTGCGCTTCTATGTGATCAGCGGTCTGATCACGCTGGCGCTGCCCAGCCTGCTGATTTTCCTGGCGGTCGCACGCGTCGGCGCCGGGCTGCCCAGCATCGCCTACGCTTTCCCCGCCATGCTGACCTATGCCTTCGCGCTGGGCTTGCGGATGGAGAAACTGATCTGGACGCGCGCCGCCGGGATCGGCCTAGGCGTGGTCGGCATCCTGATCATCCTGCTGCCGCGCACCGGCCCGATCAGCGACGCCCACCTGCCCTGGATGCTGTTGGCCATGCTGGCGCCGGTGTCGCTCGCGGCCGGCAACATCTATCGCACCCGCTACTGGCCCAAGGATGCGCCGCCGCTGGCGCTCGCCGCCGGCACCTTGCTGGGCGCGGCCTTCTGGCTGCTGCTCGGCAGTCTTGTTCTCAATGGCGGACTTTACCTGCCATCGAATACGGCGCCTGCCGACTGGGTGTTGCTGGCAGCCGGCTTCTTCTCATGCCTCAGCTTCATTCCCTATTTCGAACTGCAGCGCGTGGCCGGCCCAGTTTACCTGAGCCAGATCGGCTATGTGATGGCAGCCACCAGCCTGGGCATCGGGCATTTTGTCTTCGGCGAACGCTATGGCCTGCTGGTCTGGTCGGCGGTGGTGGTGATCATTGCCGGCATCCTGCTGGTGAACCGCAGAAAGATATAAAAAAACCGCCGGTTTTTACACCGGCGGTTTTCAGAACGTTGATGCAGACCTGTTACGGCGTGCGTTCGATCATCGTACCGACGCCATGCGCGGTGAACAGTTCCAGCAGCAGCACATGCGGGATGCGGCCATCCAGGATATGCACGGCATTCACGCCGCCACGCACCGCATCCAGGCAGGTTTCCACCTTCGGGATCATGCCGCCCGAGATGGTGCCATCACCCATCAGCACCAGCGCTTCCTTGGCGGTGAGGTTGGGGATCAGCTTCTTGTCCTTGTTCAGCACGCCGGCCACATCGGTGAGCATCAGCAGCTTCGTCGCGCCCATGGCGGCGGCAATCGCGCCAGCCGAGGTATCGGCATTGATGTTGTAGGTCTCGCCATTCTCACCGATGCCGATCGGGGCCACGACGGGGATGAGGTTGGAAGTCTGCATGGTGCGCAGGATATCCGGATTGATGCGCGTCGGCTCGCCAACGAAGCCGAGGTCGAGCAGCTTCTCGATATTCGAACCCGGATCGCGCACCGAGCGACGTAATTTACGCGCCTCGATCAGGCGACCATCCTTGCCCGAGAGGCCGATGCCGGTGCCGCCGGCGCCGTTGATGGCGGTGACGATCTGCTTGTTGATCGAGCCGGCCAGCACCATCTCGACGATCTCGACAGTGGCCTGATCGGTGACGCGCAGGCCATCGATGAATTCGCTCTTGATCTTCAGCCGCTCCAGCATCGCGCCGATCTGTGGACCGCCACCATGCACCACGATGGGATTGATGCCGACCTGCTTGATCAGCACCACATCGCGGGCGAACTGATGCGCCAGCGCCTCGTCGCCCATGGCATGGCCGCCGTATTTGATGACCATGGTCTGGCCGGCGAAGCGGCGCATATAGGGCAGCGCCTCGGACAGGACCTTGGCGGTCTGCTGCAGATGCTGTTCCAGCGGTTGCGGCCCGGTCGTCTTCATGGCTGTGCTTCTCGGCGTTTTCTGTGGTTCAGAAAGTTATAAATCGCGTCCGGCCAGGGCCGCAAGCTCGGCTCGCAGCTCCGGGATACCGGCGCCGGTTTCACTGGAGGTGACGCGGATGATCGGATGCGCGGCCACATGACGTTTCAGTGTCTCTGCCGTGGCCGCCTTCACCTCGGCCAGCGCCGTCGGGCCGGTCTTGTCGGCCTTGGTCAGCACCACCTGGTAGATCACGGCCGACTTGTCCAGCAGCGTCATGATGTCTTCATCGCCGGGCTTGAGGCCATGGCGGCTGTCGACCAGCAGGCAGACCCGCTTCAGCTCCACCCGACCCTTGAGATAGGCGCGCGTGGTTTCGGTCCAGGCCGCCGCCTTGGATTTGCCGACCGAGGAATAGCCGTAGCCCGGCAGATCGACCAGGCTGATCGCGCCAAGGTTGAGGTCGAAGAAATTGAGCTGCTGGGTGCGGCCCGGCGTGTTGGAGACGCGCGCCAGCGTCTTGCGCCCGGTGAGTGCATTGACCAGCGACGACTTGCCGACATTGGAGCGACCGGCAAAGGCAATCTCCGGCCCGCGCGCCGGCGCCAGTTGCGGCACCGTCATCGCGCCGGCAAAGAAATCGCACTGCGCGGCAAACAGCAGCCGGCCGCGTTCCAGCGCGGCCGGAGTGAAGCTTTCGTCAGGGGCCGGCAGATCGGCCATGATCGTTACTTCTTCGGCTTGGCCGCAGGGGGCTTCTGCGCAGGATCGGGCGTCTCGGCACCGCCGCCGATTTTCACGCCCATGCGCCGCATGATCACATACTGCTGCAGGATCGACAGCGTGTTGTTCCAGCTCCAGTAGATCACCAGGCCGGCGGCGAAGCTGCCCAGCATGAAGGTGAAGACCAGCGGCATCAGCGCGAAAATCTTCTGCTGCACCGGATCGGGCGGCGTCGGATTCATCTTCATCTGCAGGAACATGGAAATGCCCATGATGATCGGCCAGACGCCGATCGAAAGAATCTGCAGCGGGCCGAGATGCGGCACATCCCAGGGCAGCAGGCCGAAGCCGTTCATCCAGGTCGTCGGATCGGGCGCCGAAAGGTCGCGAATCCAGCCATAGAAGGGGGCATGGCGCATTTCGATGGCGATATAGAGCACCTTGTAGAGCGCGAAGAAGACCGGGATCTGCAGAAGGATCGGCAAGCAGCCGGCGGCCGGATTGACCTTTTCCTTCTTGTACAGCGCCATCAGCTCCTGCTGCATCTTGGCGCGGTCTTCGCCGTATTTCTCGCGCATCTTCTGCATTTCGGGCTGCAGCTTCTTCATCGAGCTCATCGCCACATAGGATTTGTAGGCGAGCGGGAAGAAGATCAGCTTGACGATCACGGTGACCGCCAGCATGGCGAGGCCGATATTGCCCAGCAGGCCCTTCAGGTAGTCGATGCTGTAGAACATCGGCTTGGTCAGGAAGTGGAACCAGCCCCAGTCGATCGACAATTCAAACTTGGCGATCTTATGCGTCTCTTCGTAGCGATCGATCAGCTTCACTTCCTTGGCGCCGGCAAACAGCAGCGACGTGGCGCTGATGCTCTTGCCGGCTTCAAGCTGCTGGCCGCCGCCGAGATAGTCGGCCTGATAGCGGTCGACGCCGCTGGCCGGCTTGGCATGGGTGAAGCGCGCCTTCACGCTCTGCTCCGCGCCGGGCACCAGCACGGCCTGCCAGTATTTGTCGGTGAAGCCGACCCAGCCGCCGACCGAGTCGTATTCGCGGGCCTTGTCGTCGGACAGGTCCTTGTAGCTCAGCTCCTTCAGCGTGCCGCCGTCGGACGCCTTCTCGCGGAACACGCCGACCGGGCCTTCATGCAGAATGTAGAGACCATCGGTATGCGGCGTGCCATGGCGCGACACCAGCGCATAGGGGAAGAGCGTGACGGCAGTGCCGCCCTTGTTCTCCACCGACTGGGTGACGGTGAAGAGATAATTCTCGTCGATCTCGATCTTGCGGCTGAACACCAGGCCCTGGCCGTTCTCCCAGGTCAGCGTCACCGGCTGGCCGGGGCGCAGCACATCCTTGTCGGCGGTCCAGCGCGTCTGGCCGGTCGGCAATGCAACGCTGCTGCCTGACGCGGTCCAGCCGAATTCGGCGTAATAGGGCGACGGGCCGCCGGTGGGCGAGAACAGATGGATCGGTTTCGAATCCTTCTCGATGGTCTCGCGATATTCCGGCAGCACCACGTCGTCGATGCGGCCGCCGACCAGGCTGAGCGAACCGAACAGGCGCTTGCCTTCGATCTTCACGCGCGGGGTTTCGCCCAGCGCCTTGTCGCGCGAGGCCGCCTGATCCACCTGCTGCGCCAGGCTGGGCAGCGCCGGCAGGCCGCTGGCATCGGGCGCACCCGGAACTGCACCGGGCGCCGCACCCGGGGCAGTCGGGGTCTGGGCCTGCTGCTGCGCGACCTGCTGCTGACGCAGCTTTTCCTGCTTCGGCGCTTCGACGAAGAACTGGAAGCCGAGCATGATCGCCACCGACACGGCGATCGCGATGATGAGATTCTTCTGGTCGGACATCAGACTGAGCCTTGTTGTACGGAGGAAACGGGTCGAACCGGCGGGACAGGATCGTAGCCACTACCGCCAAAGGGATTGCAACTGGCCAATCGTCGCACCGCGAGGTAACCGCCGCGCGCCGCGCCATGAGTCGCCAGCGCCTCGAGCGCATAGCAGGAGCAGGTCGGCTGATAACGGCAGTTATGCCCGACCCAGGGCGACAGCACGAGTCGATAGGCCTTGATCGGCAGGCTGAGCAGCTGTGCGGCCGGCGTCATGCGGCGCCTGCCGGCGACGGATCCGACCACAGGCGCAGTTTTTTCAACGCGGCTTCGAGGTCGCGACGCAGCGCGGAATAGTCTCGCTGCGGCGTGGCCTGACGCGCCACAAGCACGTAGTCGTGACCGGGGGTCGCATGTTTGGGCAGGATTTCACCGGCCAGCGCCTTGAGGCGACGACGGGCCAGATTGCGGGTCACGGCATTGCCCACTTTACGCGAAGCAGTGAAGCCAACCCGGCAACAGCCGGTCTCGCCGGGCGCGGCCTGCAGCAGCAGTCCCGGCAGCGCTATGCGCCGCTCGGCCGCCTGCACCCGGAGATAATCCGCGCGGCGGCGGAGTCGCTCGACACCGCCCGACGCCATCGCGGGTAAATTACGCCGAGAGCTTCTTGCGGCCCTGGGCGCGACGCGAGGCAATCACGTTGCGACCGCCCACGGTGGCCATGCGGGCGCGGAAGCCATGGCGGCGCTTGCGCACCAGCTTGGAAGGTTGATAAGTCCGTTTCGACACAGCGGCTCTCCGTCTGACTTCCCAGCTTTTCGCGGAAAACCGCTAAAAAGATGGTTCAACATAAACACGTCGGGGGCCCGCGAAGGCCCCCGGAAAATCGGTCCCGCTGTATACGGGGTAGCCTGCGTAGAGTCAACGCGGGATTTGGCAGTGATTTGGCGGGCTTTTCCGCCATTTTGTCGCAGCCTTGCCGGGGCTGCCCTCTTACCCCGCCACAACAGGCTTTTGGAGGGCTTTTGCCGGTTGACGCTCCCGGATCAGACCCCTATAACCGGCCACCGAATTTACGACCAACACTTGGAAAGTTAGAGGTTCATCATGGCCCGTCGTTGCGAAGTGACCGGCAAGGGCGTTCAGTCCGGTAACAACGTCAGCCACGCCAACAACAAGACCCGTCGCCGGTTCCTGCCGAACCTGCATGTCGTGTCGCTGATCAGCGAAGTTCTGGGCCGCGACATCACGCTGCGCGTGTCTTCGCATGGCCTGCGCTCGGTCGAGCACAATGGCGGCATCGACAACTGGCTGATCAAGACCAAGGACGAGCTCCTGTCGAGCGACGCCCTGTCGTTCAAGCGCAAGATCAAGAAGGCCCTGGCCGCCCGCGCTGCCT
This sequence comes from Ferrovibrio terrae, assembly GCF_007197755.1. NCBI lineage: Bacteria > Pseudomonadati > Pseudomonadota > Alphaproteobacteria > Rhodospirillales > Rhodospirillaceae > Ferrovibrio > Ferrovibrio terrae. Next base: position 1,918,809 of record NZ_CP041636.1, on the reverse strand, counting down.
GATATTGGGCCGCCTAAGTCTTCTTTCAGAATTTCGCAAACGCCCGCCGGTCAAACGGCGGGCGTTTTGCTTTTCAGAGCCCGGTCTTTTCAGGGCTGGTAGCGGAACACCATGAGCAGCGTGCGCTGCAGGATATTCTGGTTGTCGTCCGACATCACATAGAGCCACAGGCTGCCATCGGGCATGCGGCGCACATCGAGCGCTTCCATGTTGTCGACCGAGTAAGGTGCGGCCCATTCCGCCAGCAGTTCCGGCTGCAATACGGCCTCCGTCCCCTGCATCGACGCGGCTGGAATGCGCTGCAGCCGCGCCTTCGGACCGATCACCGGTTTGAAATAGCGCTCCAGCACGATCACGTCGCCGTTGTCGAGCGCGACCGCATCGGTCGGCTTGAAATCATCGCGCGCCGGCCAGACCAGATCGCGCCAAGCACCATTGCGCCATAGCCATGCGGCATTACCGTCGCCGCCGTTTGCGGCCGTCATATCCTCGCTCAGCAGCAGCAGATCGCCATTGGCAAAGGCGGCGACCGCCTCGATGCCGCCATTGCCGGGCTGCTGCGTGATACTGGCGGGCGTGGATAATGTGGCGGTCGCGACGCCGCCCGGCCGGTCGTAGAACCACAGGCGATGCGCGCGCTCGAACGAGACGAGCCAGCGTCCGTCCGCCAGATGCCGCAATGCTTCGGCATCGCTCAGTGTCTTGCGCGTGATCTCGGCGCCATTGGCGTCGCGCAGCGGCAGAATCTCGGCTGCCGCGATCTCCACCGGCAGGCCGGCATCGTTGCACCGAAAATCGAGCCGCAGCCAGTGGCCGGTATCGGCAATCGCCCACAGGCCGGCGCCATCTGCATCTACCGCTATGCCGGAATAGCCGCCGAAGCCGCCACCTTCACTGGCCAGGATCAGGCCACCCAGATAGTCCAGCCGGCCCAGCTTCGCCGCGGCGGGGGCGGTCGGATTGAGCTCGAGTACAGCGGTACGCACCACGACCGGTTCGGCGCGGACGGACGGCCCGGCCAGGAGGCAGAGCAGGCCGGCAAAGCCCAACAGAATCAGGCCATTCCGATGTTTAGCTTTGCTCGCGGCAGTCATCATTCGCTATGCTTTCCGGGCGGAGGACCAGACGTCAATCATGGCTGACAGGGTAACAGGCGCATCCCATATTACAGAACGGCGCGCGAGCAGCATGATGCGCGCTCCGGCGCTGTTCGTCATCGCGATGCTGGTCCTGCTCGGTGCCATGCTCGGGCTGCAACTCTATCGCCAGTATCATGACGAAATCGCGGCAGGCCGCGCCACCGCGCGCTCGCTGGCCAATCTGCTGGAAGAACATACCAGCCGCAGCTTTGGCGCCGTCGACATTTTCCTGCTCAATTTCGCCGAAACCATGAGCGGCATGGCCGGCACCTCGCCTGTCGGCAGCCTGTCGGCGCTGCGGCAGCGTATGAATTCGCGCCTGAGCGAACTGCCGCAGGCGCGTGCCTATATCGTGCTGGACGACAAGGGCGATTCGATCATCGACAGCGCTGCGGTGGTACCGCGCCACTTCAACGGCGCCGACCGCGCGTATTTTCGTATCCATGCCGAGCGCCCGCATGCCGGCGTGTTTGTCGGCGAGCCGGTACAAAGCCGTATCAATGGCATGTGGGGCATCAGCGTCAGCCGCCGCATCAACAAACCGGATGGCAGCTTCGGTGGCGTGATCTCGGTCAGCGTCGAGCCGGAATATTTCCTCGCCTTCTTCCGTGATGCCGCCATCGGCGCCGGCAATTCGCTGACGCTGTATCACGCATCCGGCATGCGCATCGCCCGCGTACCTGAAACCGGCCCGGGCATCGGCAGTTCGGCGGCCAATCTCGCACTGTTCAATCCGCCTTACAGCCAGCAGGCGCGCAGTGACCTGCTGACCACTGGCGGGCTCGACGGTGTGGAGCGTTATCTCGCCGTCAACCGCATTGGCGGCTATCCGCTGGTAGTTGGTGTGGGTCTGGCGCGCGACAACATCCTGGCCTCCTGGCGTGGCAACCTGCAGTTCAGCGTCGTTGCCCTGATCGTGGCAATCGTTGCCGGCATCGCCTTCCTGGTGGTGCTGCATCGCCAGACGCTGAGCCGCCGCTTCGCCGAGCAACGGCTGTCGGATGCGATCGGCAGCCTGTCGGACGGCTTCCTGCTCTACGACGAACAGGACCGGCTGGTGCGCTTCAACCAGCAGACCGTCGCCATCCTGCCGGCGCTGGAACGGTTTTCCGGACGCGGACCGACGCCGTTCGCCGATGTGATGATGGCGCTGGAAGACGATTTCGGTTCGCCGCCTTCGGCCGAGCGTCGCGCCGGCCGCGTCGCCTATCGCCACAAGATGCTGTTCGAGGAAAAACGCGGCTACCAGTTCGAGCGCCGCACCGCTGACGGCCGCTGGCTGCGCTTCACGGTCAATCCCACGCAGGAAGGCGGCGCGGTCGACATCATCACCGACATCACCGCACTGAAGCAGGCCGAGCAACGCCTGAACGACGCCATCGAGGCGCTGGCCGAAGGCTTTGCGCTGTTCAGTCGCGACGGCGTCCTGCTGAAGGTGAACCAGCGCTACTACCAGCTGACCGGCCACGATGTCAGCCTGGTGCGCCCCGGCGCGCATAACGACGACATCATGGAGAACGTCCTGGCGACCGGCCGCACGCTGGGTCGCGAAGCCGAGGCCGAGGCCTATGTCGCTTCACTGCGGGCGGATTTCGAAAATCCCTCGGGTCTGCCCTTCGACATCCAGGCGCGGCCCGGCTACTGGCTGCGCACCGTGCGCCACCGCACGCTGGATGGCGACGTGATCGCCATCGTTTCCAACATCTCCGACCTCAAGCAGGCCGAGCAGCGCCTGCGCGATGCCATCGAAAGCCTGTCGGACGGCTTCGTGCTCTATGGCCCCGACAACCGGATGATGCTGGCCAACCACAAACTCTACGAACTCACCGGTCACGATCCAGCCGTGGTGAAGCCCGGCATCAGCCACGACGAGATTATCGATATCGTGATCGAGCGCCGCCAGAAAATCTGGCCACAACGCGACTATGACGGCTATGCCGCCATGCTGCGTGCGGAACATGCCAACCCGAGCGGGCGGCCGATCGATCGTGAATTCCTGCCCGGCCAGTGGCTGCGCAGCGTGCGGCATCGCGCTGCCGATGGCAGCACCATCTCGGTGGTCAGCGACATCACCGACCTGAAGCAGACCGAGCAGCGCCTGCGCGACGCCATCGAGGCGCTGTCGGAGGGCTTCATCCTGTTCGGGCCGGATCAGCGCATGATCATGGCGAACCGGCGCTATTACGACGCCTTCGACCTGCCGCCGGACAGCCTGCTGCCCGGGGCCACCATCGATGAGGTGGTCGATGTCGCAGCCGCGCGCCGCAAGAAGTCTTGGCCGAATTTCGATCATCAGGGCTACATCACCGCGGCGCGCGCCGACTACCACAATCCTTCGGGCAAGCCGGTGGATGGCGAATTCCTGCCCGGCAAATGGCTGCGCAACATGCGCCACCGCACCGCCGATGGCGGCGTGATCCTGGTCGCCAGCGACATCACCGACCTGAAACTGGCGGAAGCCCGCCTGCGCGACGCCATCGAGACCCTGACCGAAGGCTTTGTGCTGTACGACAGGGAAGGCTATCTGGCGATGGCCAACAGCCGTTATTACGAAATGACCCGGCACGACCCGAAGATCGTGCGCCCGGGCACGCATTTCAGCGAGATCATGCGCATCACCGCGATGCGCCATGCCGATTACGACACGAAGCTCGACCTGGAAAACTACATCGAGAATCTGACGCGGGAATTCCGCAAGCCGACCGGTCGTCCGGTCGATGCCCAGCCCTTCCCCGGCGTCTGGTTGCGCATGCAGCGCCGCCGCACTGTCGATGGCGGCATCATCACGGTATTCAATGACATCAGCGACCTGAAGCGCGCCGAGCAGCGCCTGCATGACGCCATCCAGTCGATCAGCGACGGCTTCGTGCTCTATGACGCCGATGATGCCGTCGTGATGTATAATGCGCAGTTCACCGACCACAATCCGGGCCTGGCGCAACTGATCCGCCCCGGCATAAAATTCGAAGACCTGCTGCGCGCGGCTATCTCCGCCGGCATTGTCGACCTGCGCGGCGCCGAGCCCGAAGCCTGGATCGCGCAACGGCTGGAGCAGCACCGCAATCCAGGCAAGCCGATCGAGCGCCATCTGCAGGACGGCCGCTGGCTGCTGGTGCATGAGCAGCGCACCGCCGATGGTGGCATCGTCGGCATCGGCACGGATATCACCGCGGTGAAGGAAGCCGAGCGCCGGCTGTATGATGCCATCGATTCGGTGAATGAAGGCTTCATCCTCTACGACAAGGATGACCGCGTGGTGCTGTTCAACCAGCGCATACGCGACCATTTCCCCGAACTTGCCGACATCATCCAGCCCGGCGTCACATTCGAGGAGATCACCCGCGCCGGCGTCACCCGCGGTATCTTCCAGACCGGCGATTTGGATCCGGAAGCTTGGATTCAGCGCCGTGTGCACGAACATGGCCACTCCGAAGACGCGCACGAACGCCGCCTTGCCGACGGTCGCTGGCTACTGGTGCGCGAGCAGCGCACCGCCGATGGCGGCATTGTCGGCACCGGGACCGACATCACCGCCGTCAAACAGGCCGAACGGCAGATGTATGATGCCATCGAAAGCATCTCGGACGGCTTCGTGCTTTACGACAAGGACGAGCGGCTGATCCTGTGCAATTCGCGCTATCGCGAATTCTATCGCGAAATCGAGGACCTTCTGGTGCCGGGCGCGCGCTTCTCCGACATCCTGAAGGCCAGCCTGCAGCGCGACATGGTCGGCATGGACTCAACCTTCCTCGACGACTGGCTGAACGAGCGGCTGGAACTGTTCCGCCGCGGCAGCGGCAGCACGGAAACCCGGCTCGCCACCGGACGCTGGGTGCGCAACACCGAACGGCGCACCTCGGACGGCGGCGTCGTCGGTATCCGCACCGACATCACCGCCCTGAAGGAACAGCAGGAAATCCTGCACCGGAACATTGCCGACCTGGAAGCGGCCAAGCGCCAGGTGGAGCAGCAGTCCTTCCATATGCGCGAACTGGCCGACCGCTATGCCGAAGAAAAGGAACGTGCCGAGGACGCCAGCCGCGCCAAGTCGGAATTCCTGGCGATGATGAGCCACGAAATCCGCACGCCGATGAATGGCGTGCTGGGCACCATCGGCCTGCTGCAGAATACCGACCTGTCAAAGCATCAGTACAAACTGATCACCACGGCGCGTGATTCGGCCGAACATCTGCTGTCGCTGATCAACGACATTCTCGATTTCTCCAAGCTGGAGGCAGGGCGTATCGACCTGGAAGAAATCGACTTCGATCTCCCCCATCTGGTCGAGAGCGCGATCTCGATGATGAACCCCCGCGCCGTGATGAAGGGCCTGCGCATGTCGAGCGAACTCGCCGACGGCGTGCCGCGCTTCCTCAAGGGCGATCCGGGTCGTCTGCGCCAGATCCTGTTCAATCTGGCCGGCAACGCCATCAAGTTCACCGACAAGGGCGAGGTGCGTATCCTGGTCGATGCCCGCAAGCTCGATGACGGTCGCTACATGTTGCTGGTCAAGGTTCGCGACACCGGTATCGGCATCGCCGCCGACCAGATCGACCGTCTGTTCAGCCGCTTCAACCAGGCCGACAGCTCCATCGCACGCCGCTTCGGCGGCACCGGCCTCGGCCTGGCCATTTCCAAGCAGCTGGCCGAGCTGATGGGTGGCCGCATCGGTGTGGATAGCGAGGAGGGCAAGGGCAGCACCTTCTGGTTCGAGCTGCCGCTCGCCGAAGGCCAGCCCGTGCAGACCGAGGCGTTGCCGGTGCCGGCCAATGGCCCCGCCACCCTGCGCAGCCTGCGCATCCTGGTGGCCGAGGACAACCAGGTGAACCAGATGGTGATCGGCCTGATGCTGCGCCAGCTCGGCCACCAGTCCGATATCGTCACCAACGGCATCGAGGCCTGCGAACAGGTGCAGAAGGCGCCTTACGATCTGGTGCTGATGGACATGCAAATGCCGGAAATGGACGGCATGACCGCAACAACCACCATCCGCAAGATGCAGCATGCCGCAGCGAAGATTCCGATCATCGCGCTGACTGCCAACGCGATGGAAGGCGACCGCGAGCGCTATATCAGCGCCGGCATGGACGACTATGTCGCCAAGCCGATTGCGCTGCCGTTGCTGATTGCCGCGATGAACCGCGTGATGGGCGCCAGCGAACAGGCCGCCGGCAATGATGCGGCAGCCGCCGCTGGCCCGGCGCCGCTGGACGAAAAGGCCAAGGCCGGGCTGGGCAACCTGCTGGCCTCACTGAAAAAGCTGAACTGAAAAAGCTGAACTGAAAAAGCGAAACTGACTGGAGTCAGGCGGCGCGGCTGGTCTTCTTGAGCCGGCCCAGACCTTTGCCTTTGCCCTGCTCCGGCGTCTCGTCGAACAGTTCGGCGAGCTTTTCCATCATCACGCCACCGAGCTGTTCGGCATCCACGATGGTGACCGCGCGCTTGTAATAACGCGTTACGTCATGGCCGATGCCGATGGCGGTGAGTTCGACCGGCGAGCGGCGCTCGATCCAGTCGATGGTTTCGCGCAGATGTCGATCCAGGTAGTTGCCCGGATTGACCGACAGCGTGGAATCGTCCACCGGCGCGCCATCGGAGATCACCATCAGGATGCGGCGCTGTTCGGTGCGCGCCAGCAGGCGGTCATGCGCCCAGAGCAGCGCCTCGCCGTCGATGTTTTCCTTCAGCAGGCCTTCGCGGAGCATCAGGCCGAGATTGCGCCGGGCACGGCGCCAGGGCGCGTCGGCGCCCTTGTAGACGATATGGCGCAGGTCGTTCAGGCGGCCGGGCTGGGCCGGCTTGTTGTCGGAGAGCCAGCGTTCGCGGCTCTGCCCGCCCTTCCAGGCGCGCGTGGTGAAACCGAGGATTTCCACCTTCACCGCGCAGCGTTCCAGCGTCCGGGCGAGAATATCGGCGCACATCGCCGCCACCGTGATCGGACGGCCGCGCATCGAGCCGGAATTGTCGATCAGCAGGCTGACAACGGTGTCGCGGAAATCGGTGTCGCTTTCCTGCTTGTAGCTGAGCGGCAGCGTGGGGTTGGCAACCACACGGGCAAGGCGCGCTGCATCCAGCATGCCTTCCTCGAGATCAAAATGCCACGAGCGCGACTGCTTGGCCATCAGGCGGCGCTGCAGGCGGTTGGCCAGTTTGCCGACCACCGACTGCAGGTGGTTGAGCTGCTGGTCGAGATGATGGCGCAGCCGGGCCAGTTCCTCGGCATCACACAGATCGTCGGCACCGACCACTTCGTCGAACTGCTTGGTATAGGGCTTGTACAGCGCTTCGCGGTTATGGCCCATCATGTCGGACGCTGGCGGACGGCGGCCCTTGCCGGCTTCCTCACCCGAGCCTGCGACCTGCTCTTCCATGCCGGCTTCGGCTTCCATCTCGACGGATTCACCGCCCGAAGCGTCGGCGGCATCGGCCTGGTCCATGCCCGACGAGGCGGCTTCGCCCTGTTCGGAATCAGACCCGTCCGACTGGCTCTGCGGCTGCTGGCCCTGGCTGTCCTGGTCCTCGCCTTCATCCTCGTCGTCGAGATCGCCGTCTTCGTCATCGACGAGTTCGAGATCCTTGATCAGCCTGCGCGCGACTTTCGCGAAGGCGCGCTGGTCGTTGAGGTTGGCGAGCAGGCCATCGAGATCGGTACCGCCCTTTTCCTCGACCCAGTCGCGCCACAGCGAGACCATCTTCTGTGCCTGCGCCGGCACCTTCTCGCCGGTCAGCCGCTCGCGCGCCATCAGGCCTACCACATCGGCCAGCGGCGCCTCGGAGCGATCCTTGACCTTGGCATAGCCTTTCGAGCGGCAGCGCTCATCCAGCGCCGCGTTCAGGTTCTGCGCCACGCCAGCCATCCGCGTGGCGCCGATGGCCTCCACACGGGCCTGTTCGATGGCGTCGAACACGGCGCGTGCGGTGCCGCCCTGCGGCAGCAGACGGGAATGCAGGCTGTCGTCGTGATGGCGCAGGCGCAAGGCCATGGAATCGGCAAGGCCGCGGATCTGCGCCACTTCGGCGGCCGGCAGATCGCGCCCCGGCACCGGCAGGCGCGCGCGCTTGCCGCGCAGACCGGGCGTTTCCGGCCCGAAGCTGACCTGCAGGTCGCGGTCATGCGAGATCGCGCGCGTCGCTGCGGTCAGCGCACGCTTGAACGGCTCGATCGGGCTTTCCGGCTTGTTCGCCATGCGGCGCCTTGCTCCGGTTTAGGCGAGGTCGGCCTTGGCAGCCGTTTCCGGCAGTTCCTCGCCGAAGCTGCGCTGGTAATACTCGGCCACCAGCGGCCGCTCGAGTTCGTCACACTTGTTGAGGAAGGTGAGGCGGAAGGCGAAGCCGACGCTGCCGAAGATGCGTGCATTCTCGGCCCAGGTGATCACGGTCCGCGGGCTCATCACGGTCGAGATGTCGCCGTTGATGAAACCGGCGCGGGTGAGTTCGGCTACCGCCACCATGCTCTGGATCGTCTTCTTGCCCTTGTCGCCGGTATAGGTCGGCGACTTGGCCAGCACGATGGCGACCTCGTCATCGGCCGGCAGGTAGTTGAGCGTGCAGACGATGCTCCAGCGGTCCATCTGACCCTGGTTGATCTGCTGCGTGCCATGATAGAGGCCCGTCGTATCGCCCAGGCCAACGGTGTTGGCGGTCGAGAACAGGCGGAAGCCCTTGTGCGGGCGAATGACGCGGTTCTGGTCGAGCAGCGTGAGCTTGCCTTCGACCTCCAGGATACGCTGGATCACGAACATCACATCCGGACGGCCGGCATCGTATTCGTCGAACACCAGTGCCACCGGCGACTGCAGCGCCCAGGGCAGGATGCCTTCACGGAATTCCGTCACCTGCTTGCCGTCGCGCAGCACGATGGCGTCCTTGCCGACGAGATCAATACGGCTGATATGGCTGTCGAGGTTGACGCGCACGCAGGGCCAGTTCAGCCGCGCGGCGACCTGCTCGATATGCGTGGATTTGCCGGTGCCATGATAGCCCTGCACCATGACGCGGCGGTTGTAGGCAAAGCCGGCGAGGATGGCGAGCGTAGTCTCGCGGTCGAAACGGTAGGTCGGATCCAGATCCGGCACATGCTCGGTCGGCTGGCTGTACGCCGGCACCTTCATGTCGCTGTCGATCCCGAACACATCGCGCACGGAAACCGTGGTGTCCGGCAAATCATTCGCCGGCATGGAAACGGGCTTTGTCTGAAGGGCCGTCATCGTCACTCTCGGGTTTTTTGGGCTTTATTATTACGCCGTGGGGAGATTGTTCGCCTAAGTATAGCCGCGCGATTGCAGATAGGCATAGGCTTGGGTGATGCTTTTCAGCCGTTCCTCGGCCTCCCGATCGCCGCCATTGGCGTCCGGATGATAGCGCTTCACCATTGTTTTATATTGCTTTTTCAGGACGCCCTTGCCAAAAGGCAGTTCGAGTCCGGCCAGATCGAAACCCAGCGCCACCATGGCCTCGCGCTCGCGCGGCGGCAGGCGCAGCTCGGCGGTGCTTTTGGGCTTCGGCTCGCCCATCCGCAATCCCACATCGGCCAGGATGCCGAGATCGTCCTTGACCCAGACCTGCGGATCTTCGGTCTGCGGCTTGGTGCCGATCCGCCAGGTCGGGCGGTGGCCCAGCGCATCCTCGCGCTGGTATTTCTCGATATCGGCATCGGTCATGCCGCGGAAGAAATCCCAGCCCAGATTGTATTGCCGCACGTGATCGAGGCAGAACAGCCAGCGTCCGTCGCGCGATTCCCGGCTTTTCGGTGCCGGAAAACGGCCTTCCTCACTGCAACTCGGATGGTCGCAGCGCCGCAGCCCCTGCCGGCCGAAGGCGGCTTCGGCTTCGAGGCCAAGGAAGAATTTCTGCTGTGCGCGTGCGCGTGCCATGACCCTTAAAGTATGGGTCCGCCGCACAGCACTGGCAAGACCAGAGGCGACATCCTACCCTGTCGTAAAGCTGCAATTTTCTTGAGTGGACGAGGAGTTTTCATCATGTCGATCGCCGCGCGCATCCGCACCAAGCTGACCGGGGCGTTCAACCCTGCCCGGCTCGAACTGGTGGATGAATCCTCGCATCACGCCGGCCATGCCGGCATGCAGGGACTGGCGGCGCAGGAAACCCATTTCCGCCTCACCGTCGTGGCCGAGGCTTTCCGGGACATGCCCCGGGTGCAGCGCCAGCGCGAGATCTATCGCCTGCTGGCGCAGGAATTCGCCGATGGAATGCACGCCCTGGCCGTCACCGCCAAGGCGCCGGGGGAGTAGAAGCCGGCCCGGACCGGACATGGGGCGGCAAACCGCGATCCCCGCCAAGAGGTTGATTCGGAAATACAACTTCACCAGCCGATAATCCGCAAAAGGTACAACCTATTTCCTTTGATCATTCGGAAAATATCCATTATAGGTTGCGATATGCCGACGACACGCCGCTCGCAACACACCGCCCTGCATGGCTCCAGCCTGGTGACGCGCAACCTGCGTCTGGGACGGGGGCGCACCAGTATCCGGCTCGAACGTCTGGAATGGGCGGCGCTGGATGCGATCTGCAATGCCGAGGGTGTCGACCGGCACCATTTCGCCATGCAGGTCGACCGCGACCCGCAGCGGCGGGAAAAGACGCTGACCTCACGGGTGCGCAGCGCCATCCTTTCCTATTTTGTGGCGCGGTCGGGCCTGATCGTGCTGCAGCCCGGCAACGGGCTGGCAGCCAGTCTTAGCGCAGCACAAACGCCAGCAGAGCGGGAAGAGTCGCGAAACTGAGCAGGGTGGAAATCACCACCAGGCTGGCCATGGTCTGCGGATCACGGTTGTAGCGCACCGCGAAGATATAATTCACCACCGCCACCGGCATCGCGCACTGGATGATGAAGACGCCGCGCGCGACACCGTCCAGCGCCAGCAGTTCGCTCAGGCCGAAGCCTGCAGCGATGCCGACAGCCAGCCGCAGGGCCGACAGCAGCAGGCCGCGCTTCAGATCGTTGACCTGCAATGTCGCGAGCGACACGCCGAGCGTGAACAGCATCAGCGGAATGGCGATGCCGCCGGCCACCTGCAGACTGCGCATGATCCAGACCGGCGGATGCACCTGCAGCAGGTTGCCCGCGATGCCGATTAGCACCGCATAGATCATCGGCGAGCGCAGCACGGCGCCGAGATTGCCACGGCCCGCGAGGATCGTCTGGCCGACGGTGAAATTGCTCAGCGACGTGACTGCGAAGAATATGATGCCGAGCGCAAGGCCGGGCTGGCCATAGGCGAACAGGCTCAAGGAAAGCCCGGCATTGCCGGCATTGGGAAATGTCAGTCCCGCCACATAATCGCGCACCGACAGGCTCATCAGACGCAGCACGACGGCATTGATCGCCATGAACACCGCCATTGCCACGACAGTGGCGAAGGCCATGGTGCCGATCATCGCGCGATCGATCTCGGCCACCAGCAGCGAATGGATCACCAGGCAGGGTGTGCCGAAGTTGGTGACCAGCAGGCTGATCTGATCGACCTGATAGGGCTTGCCGCGCTTGGCCCAGACCCAGCCGGATCCGGCCAGCATCACCAGCGGCGCGATGACCGAGAAAATTTCCGCAAGCAAGGCGAATGGCATGGCGGGCGGCGACGCTTCAGGCCGCCACGAGCTGTTCGGCGAGCAGGGTTTCAACCGCTTGCGGTGTCACATCGCTGCGCTCCACCGCGCGGCCGATCGCCTCGGCCAGGATGAAGACCAGCTTGCCGTCGCGCACCTTCTTGTCCTGCTTCATATGCTCGAGCAGCACGGCCGGCTTGAACTGCTTCGCACCATCGACATCGGCGAGTCGCGCCGGCAGGCCGCTCTCGGCCAGATGGCTTTCCACGCGCGGCGCCAGATCGGCGGCGCAGAGCCCGAGCCGGCCCGAGAGATGGAATGCCAGCGCCATGCCGACCGCCACGCCCTCGCCATGCAGCAGGCGCTGCGAATAGCCGGTTTCAGCTTCCAGCGCATGACCAAAGGTATGACCCAGATTCAACAGCGCGCGCTCGCCTTCCTCGCGCTCGTCCGCCGCCACGATGCGCGCCTTGTGGGCACAGCAGCGCGCCACGGCTTCGGTGCGCAGGGCGATATCGCCGGCCAGCAGTTTGGCGCCGTTCTTTTCCAGCCAGGCGTAGAAGTCGGCATCGCCGAGCAGGCCGTATTTCACCACCTCGGCATAGCCGGCGCGCAACTCGCGCGGCGACAGCGTATCCAGCAGCGCGACATCGGCCAGCACGAGTTTCGGCTGATGGAAAGCGCCGATCAGGTTCTTGCCCTGGCGGCTGTTGATCGCGGTCTTGCCGCCCACGGAACTGTCCACCTGGGCCAGCAGCGAGGTCGGCACCTGGATGAAATCCATGCCCCGGCGCAGCACGGAGGCTGCGAAGCCGACGAGGTCGCCGATCACGCCGCCACCGAGCGCGATCAGGTGGTCGCGCCGCTCGATCTTCAGCGCCACCAGCGCTTCGCACAGATGTTCGAAGCCGGCATAGGATTTCTGCGACTCGCCCGGCGGCAGAATAATTGCCTCGCAGCCGATATTCTTCTGCGCCAGCGCGCGCTTCAGCGTGTCGAGATGCGTGGCCGCGACATTCTGGTCGGTGACGATCACCGCAAAAGGCCGGCGCAGCAGCGGCGCGATATGATCGCCCGCAGTCTCCAGCAGGCCACCACCCACCTTGATGTCATAAGCGCGCTGGCCGAGATCGACGCGCACAGTTTTCGGCGTGGTGTTCATTCTATCGGACCAATCCTGCCATCGTCTGCGACATGTGCTGCCTGGCGATAGGCTTCGGGCAGCACCTGGAGAATCTCTTCGACCACCGCCTCATGCGGACCATCCAGGCTGGTGACGGTGAATTCGGCCTCGGCGTAGACCGGATAGCGTTCGCGCATCAGCCGGTCCAGCGTGCTGCGCAGATCGCCGTTGGCCAGCAGCGGGCGGTTGCTGCGGCGCGCACAGCGTTTGACCAGCACATCCAGCGAGGCCTTGATCCAGATCGAATGGCTGCGCTCGCGGATGCGCGCGCGCGTCTCGCCATTCATGAAGGCGCCGCCGCCGGTGGCCAGCACGATGCGCGGCTGGTCCAGCAGGCGGGCGATTACCTTGCGCTCGCCGTCGCGGAAGGCCGCCTCGCCATGTTCGGCGAAAATTTCCGGGATGGTGGCGCCGGCCGCCTTTTCGATTTCGGTATCGGCATCAATGAAATCGAAGCCGAGCCGGGTGGCCAGCCGGCGGCCGACCGAGCTTTTGCCCGCGCCCATCAGGCCGACCAGAACCAGGCTGCGCAGCGCGGCCGCGGCATCGCCGTCAACGTCCGCGGCAGCGGACGGAGCGGCCATGGCGGAAACGGTGTCGGTGCTGCTCACGCTGAATTCCGTAATTACCGGGCGCTTCGATGATCAGGCAGGCCAAATAGCCGGATTTGCCTTTGCTGCCCGCCAATTGCCTGGGGCCGGCAGCGCCGATACAATAGAGCAATCGAGTCATATTTCCAGCACGCCCGCCGCAGCCGAACCGGTTGCCAGCCGGTTTGTGCAAGTCGGGAGTGTATCTGAATGGCCCGTTTGTCGATGATCATGGGGCTGGTCCTTATCCTGCTGGTGGGCGGCGGCGTCGCCTTCCTGGCCAGCTGGGATATTCCCGCCCCTCGTTCCAAGGTCGAAAAGGTCATCCCGGCCGACCGGCTCGGGAAATAGCCATGTCGTCGCGGGGGAAGGTCGGTTCGAGGGCCAGCCTGCTGCTGGCCGCCAGCCTGGCTCTGCCTCTGGCCCTGGCAATCCTGCCGGCGCAGGCCCAGCCGATCCGCCTGACACCCCCGGGCGGCAGCCAGGAACCGGCTGCCCAGCAGGAACCGGCACCGCAACTCACGCCACCCGTCCAGACGAATACGATGCCCGCTGGCAGCCAGCCTCTGGCGCCTCCGGCCATGCCATCGCCCGTGATGCCGCCTGCACCCCAAGCTCAGACATTGCCAGCCCCGCAACCGGTGCTCGGCGAGACGACTGGCGCTCAGGCCACGGAAAGCGGCAGCAGCAATCCGAAGGCTGCTGAATTCGTCATCCAGCCGCTGAATGCGCCCGACCCGTCGTCAGGCGGATTGCTCGATGATGGCAATGGCGGCCTCGGCACGGCGATGTGGCAGAGCTCGAATCGCGCACAGGCCGTGCAGGCGCTCGGCGTGCTGCCGGCACCGGTGTCAGGTACCGCCCTGCGCGATCTGCAGCGCCGCCTGCTGCTGAGCGTCGCCGAAGTGCCGCCCGGCACTGCGGCCACCCCCAGCATCCTTGGCCTGCGCGTGGCGCAGCTTTATCGCCTGGGCCGCCTGGCCGAGGCCGAGCGGCTGGCATCGCTGCCGTCGCGCGATCTGAAGGATCCAGTCTTCCGCGAACTGCCCTTCGATCTGGCGCTGCTGAAGAACGACCTGCCCAAGGCCTGCGAGATCGCCGCCAATGGCCTGCGCGAAGACGCCTCGGCCGTCTGGCAGAAGGCCGCCGTGCTGTGCCGCTACAACGCCAAGGACATCGCAGGCGGCGACCTGGCGCTCAGCCTGTGGCGCGATGGCGGCGGGAATGACCCTTCCTTCAACACGCTGGCCGCCGCTTTGCGCGGCGATGCGCGCGCCAAGGTCGAGACATTGGGCGGCGCCAGCCCGCTGCATTTCGCCATGCTGCGCGCCGCCGGACGGCCGCTGCCCAAGGATGTGCTGGACGTCGCCACGCCGGCCCTGCTGGTGGCGCTGGCCGGATACGACAAGGCCGATGCCGAATTGCGGCTGATGGCAGCCGAACGCGCCGTGCAATACGGCGCGCTGACGCCCGAACTGCTGGGCGAGGCCTATGCGGCCGCTGAAATCCCCGAGGCACAGCGCACCGCGCTGCTGGCCAATATTGTGGCCGGCAAGGACAAGAGCGTGCGTGCCGCGGCTCTGCTGTACCAGGCGACCAAAAACGCGACCGACGCCAGGACGCGGGCCGACCTGATCAAGCGCGCCTACGATCTGGCGGTAGCGCGCGACCTGCTGCTGGTGACGGCGGCAGTCTACAAACCGCTGCTGAACAACCTGGTGCCGAACGAAGCCAGCATCGCCGCCGCACCTGCGGTGATCCGCATGGCGCTGGCCGCCGGCGAGACCGGCACGGCGCGGCTGTGGCGCAACATCCTGCTGGCCCTGCCGCCGGAGCGCGACAATGCCGGCGAGATTGTCGCCGAGGCCTGGCCTTTGCTGCTGATCGCCGGCGAAGACGGCGACTGGCGCGACAGCCGTTACGAAGCCTGGATGACCGCGCAGGCCGAACTGCCGGCCGCCGAACGCAACAACCGCGCCGCGCAGCTGCTGACGCTGGCCGAAGCCGCCGGCATTGCCGTGCCGCCGGAGAAATGGGACAGCCTGCTGGCCGCGGCCGCCGGCAACGACCGCCGCGGCTCGCCCTCTGTGGCCGTGTGGCGCAACCTGCAACGCGCGAATGCCGCCAAGGCAAAAGCCGAAACCGTTGCGTTGGCGCTCGCCATGCTGGGCGGCAAGGGCAGCCTGGAGATCGACGGCCAGGGCCTGGCCAGCGCGCTCGGCGCGCTGCGCGATCAGGGCCTGACGGCGGAAGCCAAGCAGATCGCGCTGGAAGCGGCGCTGCTGCGCGGTTTGTAAACGCGGATGGCCCGCGCCAGCCGCCATTTCGACAGCTTCCTGGAAATGCTGAGCGCCGAGCGCGGGCTGGCGCAGAATTCGCTGCTGGCCTATCGCACCGATCTCGCCGATTTCAGCGGCTTCCTCGCCGGCCGCAATGAAAACCCCGAAACTATCGGCACCGATGCGCTGCGGCTCTACATGCAGGGCCTGTCGGATGAAGGCATGACTGCTGCCACGGCGGCGCGGCGGCTGTCGGCACTGCGGCAGTTCTTCAAATTCCTGGTGCAGGAGAATATCCGCAAGGACGATCCGGCCGCTTTGCTGGATGCGCCAAAACGCGCACGGCCTCTCCCTAAGCTGCTGAGCGAGGACGACGTCGACCGGCTGCTGACTGAAGCGCGGCACTTGCGCGACGATCCGGCAGAATCCGCGCGCCTCACCGCCTTGCTGGAAGTGCTCTACGCCACAGGCTTACGCGTCAGCGAACTGGTCGGCCTGCGCTGGCCGCCATTTGGCGACGATGCGCGCTTTCTGGTGATCCGCGGCAAGGGCAACAAGGAACGGCTGGTGCCCCTGTCTGAGCCGGCGCGGCAGGCCATCAAGGACTATGCCAGCTGGCGCAGCGACTTCATCGAAGGCAAGACCTCGCCCTGGCTGTTTCCGTCGCGCGGCGAGAGCGGCCATCTGACACGCCAGCGTTTCGGCCAGCTGCTGAAGGACCTTGCCGTTGTCGCCGGCATCGATCCGGCCAAGGTTTCGCCGCATGTGCTGCGCCATGCCTTCGCCAGCCACCTGCTGGCACGCGGCGCCGACCTGCGCGCCGTGCAGAAGATGCTGGGGCATGCCGATATCAGCACGACCCAGATTTACACCCACGTGCTGGAAGCGCGGAAGCAGGCCCTGGTGCGCCAGCACCATCCGCTCTCTAAAGCATAGATTTCACAGGCATTTCCAGGTTACCCCAACGTCAGGCTTGCCAAATCCTCGCGCGCCAGTTAGCAGGTGCAGCATAGGGAAAAACAGGGAGAACAGGCGCGCCATGAGCTTCAAGACCATCACCCCCGCCCCCGCCCGGCTGAATCGCTGCGAACTGGCGGTGCCCGGCAGCAGTGTGAAGCTGTTCGAGAAGGCCGCGAAAAGCGCCGCCGATGTGGTCTTCCTTGATCTTGAAGACGCCGTGGCGCCCGACGACAAGCCGCAGGCGCGCAAGAATATCGTGCAGGCGCTCCATGATATCGACTGGGGCCGCAAGGTGATGTCGGTGCGTATCAACGGCCTCGATACCCATTACATGTATCGCGACGTCGTCGAGGTGATCGAAGGCGCCGGCGACAAGCTCGACCTGATCATGGTGCCCAAGGTCGGCACCGCGGCGGATATCTACGCCGTCGACATGCTGCTGACCCAGATCGAGACCGCCAAGGGCTTCAAGAAGCGCATCGGCATCGAGGCGATCATCGAGACCGCGCTCGGCATGCAGAATATCCACGAGATCGCCGCCGCCTCACCGCGGATGGAAAGCCTGCATTTCGGCGTCGCGGATTACGCCGCCTCGACGCGGGCGCGCACGACCTCGATCGGCGGGCCGAACGCGCTCTACGGCGTGCTGACCGACAAGGACGGTGACAAGCCGCGCGACTATTTCTGGGGCGATATGTGGCACTACGCGATTTCGCGCATGGTGGTGGCGGCGCGCGCCAACGGCCTGCGTCCCATCGACGGTCCGTTCGGCGATTTCTCGGACAACGAAGGCTACACCGCGCAGGCCAACCGCGCCGCCATTCTCGGCTGCGAAGGAAAGTGGGCGATCCATCCGGCGCAGATTCCGCTGGCCAACACGGTCTACACGCCGCCGGAAGCTGAAGTGACCAAGGCGCGCCGGATTCTCGAAGCGATGAAGGAAGCGCAGGCCAAGGGCCAGGGCGCCGTGGCGCTGGACGGCAAGCTGATCGACATCGCCTCGATCCGTCAGGCCGAAGGCATCGTCAAGCAGGCGGAACTGATCGCGAAGGGGTGAGGCCCTTAATTTGTCATCCCCGCGCCCGGCGGCATTGCCGCCTTACATATATTGTCGCGCAAAGCGCGACGGGTGGGGATACTGATTGCAGCACACGGGCTGTTCCGACACTGGATGCCCGCTTCCGCGGGCATGACGACTTGAACTTCAAGCCGCGGGGCGATTCACGGGCGCGGCAGTCTCGCTGCTGCTGCCCTGTCCGTTCGGTGCATGTTCGAATTCTGGCACCAGCGCGGCGATGCCGGCCACCACCGCCGCCGTGTCGCGCCGCTCGGCATGATGGATCAGCGTGGCAATCGCACGCTCGAGTTCGGCGCGGTCAATGATGCGCGGTGCCGCCAGCATCACGCCTTCCTGCGGCGTCGGCATGGTGGTCTCGGCGCTGTGCAGCACTTCTTCATACAGCTTCTCGCCCGGCCGCAGTCCGGTGAAGACGATCTTCACATCCTTGTCGGGCTGACGGCCGGTCAGCCGGATCATCTGGCGCGCCAGATCCTGGATGCGCACCGGCTCACCCATGTCGAGCACGAAAATCTTGCCCTCGGCATGCACCACGTCGTTCGGCATGGCGGCGGCCTGCAGGATCAGTTCGACCGCCTCGCGTGTGGTCATGAAGAAGCGCGTGACATCGGGATGCGTCACCGTCAGCGGACCGCCACTGGCGAGCTGGCGCTGGAACAGCGGCACGACCGAGCCCGACGAGCCGAGCACATTGCCGAACCGCACGGTCACATACTGGGTCGAGTTGCGCTGGCTGGTGACGCGTTCGAGATCGAGGCTCTGGCAGACCATCTCGGCGATACGCTTGGTGGCGCCCATCACGTTGGTCGGATTGACCGCCTTGTCGGTGGAGATCATCACCATCACGGCGACGTTGTGGCGCTGGCAGGCCTGCGCCACAACATGGGTGCCGCGCACATTGGTCAGCAGTCCTTCGCCGGCATTGGCTTCCACCAGCGGCACATGTTTGTAGGCCGCGGCATGCAGCACGATATCGGGCCGCTGCGCCGCGAAGACGGTTTCCACCGCATCGGCATCGCGCACATCGCCCAGCACGGCCACGCGCGGCAGCTCCGGCATGCGCTCGGCCAATTCCATGTCGATCTGATAGAGCGCGTGTTCGCTCTGCTCGAACAGCACGATGGCAGCTGGCTGCAGCGCTGCCACCTGGCGCACCAGTTCGGAGCCGATGGTGCCGCCAGCGCCGGTGACCAGGACACGACGGCCGGCAATCAGCTGCGTCACCGCGCTGCGATCCAGCACGCGCTGCGGCCGGCCCAGCAGGTCTTCCACATCGATCGACTGCACTTGCCCCGCCTCGCTTTCCTTGCGGAACTCGGTCATGCGCGGCAGTCGTGCCACACTGATGCCGAACTGCGAGGCGGTCTCGACCAGCTCGCGGATCACGCGGCCATCCAGCCGGTCATCGGCGATGATGGCGCGACGCGGCCGGTCGATCTCGCGCATGTTGTTTACGATGGCAGGCAAATCGGCCAGCCGTCCGAGCACGCGGATACCACGCATGTCGCGACCATGCCGGCCCGCTGAATCATCGATGATCCCGACAACGCGATAGGAGGCCGGACCGCGTTCCATCTCGCGGATGAAAGTATCAGCGGCGAGGCTGGAACCGATCAGCACCACCGGCACCCGCTTGTCGTCGCCGCGCCACAGCACCGTGGCCAGGCTGCCGTCCTTCCAGCTGCGATACAGGATGCGTGGGCCCGCCAGCAGCAGCATCAGGATGAAGAACTGCATCACCAGCGCGCTGCGCGGGTAGTCGGCGAGGCGGGTGAAGACAAACAGCAGCGGCAGGAAGATCAGCAGCGACAGCAGGCTGCCGCGCAGGATCGCCAGCATGTCGCGCAGCGAGGCGAAGTGCCAGATGCCACGATAGAGTCCAGTATACTGGAAGACCACACCGGCCACGCCGGCAAAGATCAGGGTCGGCAGCCAGGCTTCCAGCGGCGACCATTCGATATCGACAATCCAGAATCGCAGCCAGATCGCCAACGGCAGCGACACTGCCGCCATGACGATGTCATGCGCCGCCACCAGCAGGACGCGGTGGTTCAGGCGCAAGGAAAAGGCGAATCGCGGCTTGTCTTTCATGGGCGGCGGTCATCCTAACGGTTGAACCGGCTCCGCGAAATGCCTGCAAAGGGTGATCGTGGCCGCAATGGCAATCACGATGGCGCCAACGGCGATTTGCCAGCCCAGGCTGCTGGCCACGGCAAGGACGACCAGCAGCAGGTTCAGCGCGGCAATCCGTACTGCCACGGCCGCATGACTGCCCAGCTTGCGCGCGCCCTGCTGGTAGAAATGGCTGCGATGCGCCTGCCAGACCTTTTCGCCGCGCAGCAGCCGGCGCAGCAAAGTGTAGGTGGCGTCGACCCAGTAATACATTGGGAGTATCAGCGCCGCAGCCCAGTGGCCTGAAAGCGCCAGGGCCAGCAGCAGGCCACCGAGCAGGTAGCCCGCCGGAATACTGCCGACATCGCCCAGGAAGACTTTTGCCTTGCCCCAGTTCCACGGCAGGAAGCCCAGCGCCGCGGCCGCCACGATCAGCCCGGATGCTTCTACATCCCCCCCCGTCTGGGAAATCCCGCCCACCAATGCGGCGCCGGCGCCGATCGTCACCATCTCAACGCCGGTGATGCCATTGATGCCGTCCATGAAATTGAACAGGTTGGTGAACCACATCCAGGCAAAGAACAGCACGACACGTTCGAGCCAGGCGGGGGCGAGTCCCTGTGTGACCGTCGCCTCCATCGGCAGCATCGCCAGCACGACGCCGACGCTGACAGCCTGCGCGCCAAGACGGACGCCGACCGGCAGTCCGCCACTGCGATCATCCAGCCAGGACACCATTGCCAGCACTGCCATGCCCAGCAGCACCAGCGGCGCAGTGGCATCCGGGCGCAGGGTGATCCAAATTGCCAACCCCAGCAGCATGCCGGCCGTGGTTGCGATGCCGCCGCCACGTGGCGTCAGTTCGACATGGCTGGAGCGGTCGTTCGGGATGTCCATGATCGCGCGGCGATGCAGCCAGCCGATCAGCGGCTTCAGCAGCAGATAAACGAACAGCCCGGTGCCGGCAGCCACGGCTGCGGCAATCATCCAGTTATCGGCCCAATTGCCGTCCGCGCCGCTCACAGCCCGGCCCCCTGCATGCGCAGCACGCGGTCGTAGGCCGCCAGACTGGCTTCGATGAAAGACTCGACAGAGAATTCGCTCTCGGCAATCGCACGGCCGCGCGTCGCCAGCCGCTGACGCAGCATTGGGTCTTCCAGCAGACGGCGGATTGCGGCTGCCACGGCGTCACCGTCGCCGACCGGCACCAACAGGCCGTTTTCCTCATGCCGCACCACTTCGCGGCAGCCCGGTGCATCGGTGGTGACGATGGCGCGACCGATCGCCGCTGCCTCGATCAGGCCGCGCGGCAGGCCCTCGCGATACGACGGCAGGACGATGATATGCGCGCGCGCCAGCATGGCGGGCATCTCCTGCGCAAAACCCCAGTATTCGACTGTACCGCTCTCGATCCAGTCCTGCAGCACCGCCTCGCCGATATCGGTCTTGTTGTCGGGATCGCGCCGGCCCACGAGGACGAAGCGCGCGCTGACGCCTTCCGCGCGCAACCGTTCGGCGGCGACGACGAATTCGCGCACGCCCTTGTCGCCCAGCAGGCGGGCCGGAAACATCACCACAGGCGGATGCGCGGCATCGATGACCGGCTCGGGCTGTGCGGCAAACACCTGCATGTCGACGCCGCAGCCACGGATCATCACCGAACGGCCGGCCGGCACCAGGTTCAGGGTCTCAAACACCGTGCGGTCGTCGGGATTCTGGAAAATCGTCACGCTGTTGCGATGCGCCAGTGCGAGCCGGTACAGCACCTCGAGCAGGCGACGCAGCAGGCCGGACCTGCCGCCCGCCCCGCCATTGCCCGCACGGATGAAGACATAGCCCAGCCCGGTGATGGCATGCACCACGGCCGGCAGGCCGAGCAGCCGCGCGGCCGCCCCGCCCCAGACCACCGGCTTGACCGAGACCAGATGCAGCAGGTCAGGCCGCAGCTTCAGATACAGGGCGCTCAGCGCCAGCAGCAACCGCAACTCGGCAATCGGGTTCTGCCGGCTGCGGGTCAGCGGGATCGGATGGAAAGTGAAACCCTCGGCCGCCAGCTGGGCGGCAATCGCGGGGTCTTCCGGAGCGGCGACATGCACCGCCCAGCCACGCTGTCGCATCGCCCGGCCCACCGGCAGCCGGTGGGTGGTGAAGAACAGGGCTTCCTGGACGACGATCAGTAACCGACGGGCCATCCCCGCGCTCTACCGGCTGCCGGAGGGCGGGTCAAGATGCTGGAATCCCTCAATTGGCGGCAACCCACGCCGGTAAGGTTGAAGTCCTGACTTTATTGACAGTTGCGGGCCGGGCGGCTACCCCCTACGGGCAGTTTCAGTGAAAGTCCCCGCCTTTGCCCGACTCCGCACCTTCCCCCTCGATCGCCGTCATCGGCCTTGGCTATGTCGGCCTGCCGCTGGCCGTCGCCCTGGCCCGGCATTTCCCCGTTCTGGGCTTCGATATCGACCGCAGCCGGGTGGAAGAGCTTGGCCGTGGCGAAGACCGCACCCGGGAGATCGAGCCGGAAATCCTGCGCAGTTCCAGCCTGCGCCTGAGCGCCGATGCCGCCGAACTGCCCGGCCATGCCATCTATATCGTGACCGTCCCGACGCCGGTGGATGACAAGAATGTCCCCGATCTCGGTCCGGTGCGCTCGGCCTCGCGCACCGTCGGCCAGGCCCTGAAAATCAAGACGGCGCCGGGTGCGATCGTGGTCTACGAAAGCACCGTCTATCCCGGTGTGACCGAGGATATCTGCGGCCCGCTGCTGGAACAGATCTCCGGACTGACCTGCGGCAAGGATTTCTTCCTCGGCTATTCGCCTGAGCGCATCAATCCCGGCGACAAGGTCCACACCGTCGACAAGATCACCAAGGTGGTGGCCGGCCAGACGCCCGCGGTGGCCGCTACGCTCGCGGACCTCTACGGCAAGATCACCTCGGGCGGCATTCATCTGGCGCCGACGATCAAGACTGCCGAAGCCGCCAAGGTGATCGAGAACGCCCAGCGCGACATCAACATCGCCTTCATCAACGAGATCTCGATGATCTTCGGCAAGCTGGGCATCTCGACCTACGACGTGCTGGAAGCCGCCGGCACCAAGTGGAATTTCCTGAAATTCCAGCCCGGCCTGGTCGGCGGACACTGTATCGGCGTCGACCCTTATTATCTGGCGCACCGCGCCGAGGAACTGGGCCATCACGCGCGCATCATCCTGTCGGGCCGCGCCATCAATGACGGCATGAGCGCCTATGTCGCTGAAGCCGTATCGGCGCGCATCGCGCCGGGCGGCGCCGTGCTGCTGCTCGGCCTTACCTTCAAGGAAGACGTGCCCGATCTGCGCAATTCCAAGGTCTCCGACCTCGCCGGTCACCTGAAGCGGCTCGGCCACGCCGTCACGATCCACGACCCGCTGGCCGATCCGAACGAGGCGCAGCACGAATATGGCCTGATGCTGGCACCCCGGCTGGACCAGCTGGCCGGCTTCGATGCCGTGCTGGGCGCCGTGCCGCATGCCGCCTACCGCAATTTCGCCGATACGGAACTGGCGCGCCTGGTGAAAGCCGGCGGCCTGGTGGCCGACCTGAAGGGCATGTGGCGTGACCGCAAGCTGCCGGCCGGCCTGAAATACTGGACGTTGTAGCCGCCATTTCCTGAACGCACTGGACTTCGTACCGGTCCCGCCCGAAATATCCTGCTCGACAGGAGCGCAAGATGTCCGAACAGATCGACCGCCGCATTCCGGTATCCGTCATCACCGGCTTCCTCGGGGCTGGCAAGAGCACCCTGCTCAATCGCCTGCTGCGTCACCCCGACATGGGCGACACGGCAGTGATCGTGAACGAGTTTGGCGAGATCGGGCTTGATCACGCGCTGATCGCCTCCAGCAAAGAGGACACCATCCTGCTCAGCTCGGGCTGCCTGTGCTGTACCGTGCGCGGCGATCTGGTGAACACCTTCCGAGACCTGACTGCCCGGCGCGATGCCGGCGAGATCAAGCCATTCAAGCGCGTGGTGATCGAGACCACCGGTCTGGCCGATCCCGCCCCCGTGCTGCACACGCTGATGAGCGATCCGGTGGTGGCCGAGCGCTGCCGGCTGGAAAGCGTGGTGACGCTGGTGGATGCCGTGAACGGCAGCGGCACGCTGGATCATCACACCGAAGCCGTGAAGCAGGCCGCGGTGGCCGACCGCCTGGTGCTGACCAAGGTGGACCTGGCCGAGCAAAAATCCGTGCAGCATCTGCGCCATCGCCTGCAGCATCTCAATCCTGGCGCACCGGTCTTTACCGCGATCGGTGGCGACATCGCACCAAACCAGCTGTTCAATGCCGGGCTTTACGATCCAAAGACCAAGAGCTTCAACGTGCAGAACTGGCTGCGCGCCGAAGCTTATGGCGACGATCATGACCATCATCATGATCATGACGATCACCATCATGATCACGGTCATGACCACCACGACCATGCTCATGAACACCATGACCACGCGCATTTCCAGACCGCGGAAGGCAAGGTCGACGTCAACCGGCACGATGCGTCGATCCAGTCCTTCTGCCTGACCTTCGACCAGCCTTTCGAGTGGAACACGCTCGCCACCTGGCTCGACCTGCTGGCGGCCTATCGCGGCGACAACCTGCTGCGCGTGAAGGGCCTGGTGAATGTCGCCGGCGTCGACCGCCCGGTGGTGATCCATGGCGTGCAGCACCTGTTCCATCCGCCGGCAACCATTCCCGCCTGGCCCGATGACAACCGGCAGAGCCGCATTGTTTTCATCACCCGCGACCTCAACCGCGAGGTGATCGAACAGACGCTGACCGCCCTGCTGCAGGCCGAACCGTCGGCGCCACAACAGAGCCATCCGTGAGCCCCCCATATGAACAGCGGCTTGCCTGATTTTCCGGCTGCCGCTCCGGCGACCGATCTCGCCGGGCTGATCGCGCTGGGCCTCGTCTTCACCACGGTGGTGCGCGCCGAAACCGACGCGCTGCGCAAGGGTGAGCGCAGCAGCTTCGAGGCGCTGACGGCGCGCAAGGGCGAGTATTTCGATTGCCTGAAGCAGAGCCTGGCCGCGCTGGAGCTGCACCGCGCCAAGGCGAATGCCGCGGACCGCGCGCGCTGGCAGGAAGTCGCCGCCGAGTGCGAGGCCGCCCTGCAGGAAAACGCCAAACTGATCGCCGGCGAGCAGCTGCATGCTGCCGCGATGATGGACATGCTGCGCCAGCAGGCGCGGCAACGACAGACCGGTGCCGTCGGGTATGGCCGGGATGGCAGGTTGAAGCCGCGCATATGACCAATCTGCCCAGTCCAGATCTTGCCGGCCTCGATGCCGAACTGGAGGCGCTGATCCGCAGCCTGCATCGCACGGCGCCGGATCGCGTTTTCTCCGCGCATTATAATGGCGCGCGGCTGTGGGTGAAAACCGTCGCGGCACCGCGCCTGCGCTCTTCGGTGCTGCTGCAGAAGACCATTGCTTTTGTCTTCGGCCTGCCGGTGCTGCAGCCGGCGCGCAATCGCGGCGGCGCACGTGGCCTGGCGGATGAAGCGGCGGCCCTGCGCGACCTGACGGCGGCCGGATTCCCGGTGCCCCCGGTGATCGCCTGCACGCCGGACTGGCTGGTGCTGGGCGATGCCGGTGAGGCGCTGGAAAGCAGACTGAACTCGCTGCGCGACCGCGCGCCGGACGACTGTTGGCGGCTGATCGCGGCGGCCGGCATCCTGCTCGTCCGACTGCATGCAGCAAACCAGTGGCATGGCGGCGCGCAGATCCGCAATTTCAGCTGGCGCAGCGATCAACCGGGCCTGCTGGATTTCGAGGACCATGATCTGCCGGGCATGACGCTGGCCGAGAAACAGGCCCGCGACCTGCTGCTGTTCGTCTATTCGCTGACGCGTTACGACCGGGACACAGCCCATCCACGCCTGCCGGCGCTGGCGGCCAGTCTGCTGGGCAACGCCACGCCTGATGTACAGGACTGTATCCGTCGCCTGCGCCGGCGCATGGCCTGGCTGCTGGCGCTGGCCCGCTGGCTGGCACCGCATGCCGGCCGCGATGTGCGCCAGGCCGCCGCCGCCGATGCAGCGCTGGCAGCAGCCCTGAAAAACTGACTAGAGCCGCTTTTCCATGAACAGGCTGAGCGGATCCGGGCCATAGCTGCCGAACGGCCCGACATCCTGATATCCGGCGCTGCGATACAGCCCGATGGCCTCGGGCTGATGGATGCCGGTTTCAAGACGGCAGCAATCCTGCCCGCCTTGCGCCGCATGCCTTTCGAGTGCCTGCAGGATACGACGGCCGAGCTTTCGTCCGCGCGCCGCTGGTGCCAGATACATGCGCTTGATCTCGGCATAGTCGCCGCGGTCAGCCACGGCACCAAACCCCAGCAGTTCGCCGTCGTCGCGTGCCACAAAGAAAGCGATGCCGGGCTGCTGCAGGGTCGAGACATCCAGCAGGTGGTTGCTCTCGGCCGGATATAGCGTGGCATACCAGTCGTCGGCGGCCCGCAGTAGCGCGACGATATCCGGCTGATCGGGATTTTCGATGGCGATGGAAACCATCAGAACGCTGGTAACCCGATGCTGCCCACGTTAATGCCGCGCCAGTTGTTCAGCGGTTGCTCGACCAGCGGACGGATCTGTTCGCGGGCATCCTCATCCAGCAGCTTGAGATGTTCGAGCAGGCCGCCGAGCGCGGTCTGTGCCGCGCGTGCCGTGCCGTCCAGCACCTTGAGCGCAATGCCCAGCCCCAGTTCGGCCGAGGCCGCCGTGTAGATGCCCTCGGCACCGGTCTTGGCGATGAAACGTCCCTTTCCGGCCTGCATCACGGCCGTGCAGAAACGACCGCTGCCAGCCACGAAGAAAGGCTCGGCAGCCACCGCGGCGGCGAGGCGCTTCGCGGCTTTTGTACGCTCGGGCGCGAGGCCTGTGCCGGTGACGAAGCGGGCGAAACCCCAGGCCAGATTGTGCAGCGGGATCGCCATGGTCGGCATCGAGCAGCCGTCGGTGGCGAACTGCTCAGCCGGGATTTTCACGCCGCAGACATCCTCGATGGCGGCGGTGACGCGGCGCTGCACCGGATGATCCGGCATCACATAGCCGCGGACGTCCTCGCCCAGATGCGTGGCGACAGAGACCATGCCGCAATGCTTGCCCGAGCAGTTGTTGTGCAGGCTGGTCGGCGCTCTGCCATCGCGCGCGATCTGGCGCGCGGTCTCTTCGTGGTAGGGCCAGTGCGCGCCGCATTCCAGGTCCTCGGGCTTGCGGCCGATGCGGGCGAGCCAGGCCGCCGCGGTTTCGGTGTGGCGCGTTTCGCCGCCATGGCTGGCGCAGGCCATCGACAGTTCGCTCTGGCTTAAGGAAAAGGCGTCGGCCGCGCCGCTTTCCACCAGCGGCAGGGCCTGGATTGCCTTGTTGGAGGAGCGCGGGAAGATCCAGGCCTGCGGATCGCCCCACGATGCCAGCGCCTTGCCATCGCCATCCACGATGGTGGCGACCACCGGATGCCGGCTTTCCACTTGCGCGCCACGCCGAACCTCGACAATAAAGGGCCGCGCGCCGGGCGCAGGCAGGGAGGCGAAGGGCTTACCCATGGCTTGTACTCCTGTCCGTGAAATCCGGCCGTTTATACACGCAACCCTGCAGACTGATAAGAAACGAGACTGACCATGCGCGGCTTTTTCGGAATTGGCGTTGAAGGCCTGAGCAAGCCGATGAATGCCGGCAACCTGTTCCGTACGGCGCATGCTTTCGGCGGCAGCTTCGTCTTCACCATTGCCGCCACCTATTCGGTGAAGGCGGCGCGTTCGGATACCAGCAAGACGCCGCACAGTCTGCCCTGGTATCTCTACGACACCCCGGCCGAACTGGCGCTGCCCGAGGGCTGCAAGCTGGTCGGCATCGAACTGCTGGACGACGCGACCGAACTGCCGAGTTTCCGCCACCCGCTGCGCGCCGCCTATGTGCTGGGCCCCGAGATGGGCTCGCTCAGCCCCGCGCTGCTGGCGCGCTGCGATCATGTGATCAAGATTCCGACCAGCTTCTGCGTCAATGTCGGCGTGGCCGGCGCCATCGTGATGTACGACCGCCTCATTACCCTGGGGAAGTTTGCCGAGCGTCCGCTCTCGCCGCTCGCCCATGCGGCAACTGCCCCGGCGAACCCCGGCGGGCGACACCCGAAGCGGAGTCTCTAGATCACCCGATCACCCCTCTGGGTGCGGGCAATCTGGAGTTTCACTGCACCTCCGATTCGCAACAATCTCCAAGCGAAATCAAACACCTCATTCACTTTTCCACACGCCCCTGCCATAGTATCGCGACGGGGAAGTGACAAAGATGAATGTGAGCAGCGCACCATCGGGCGTAACAGAAGTCGGCAGCGGTATTGTCCTGTGCCAGGACGCGCATTCGCTGTCGGAACGTCGCGCGCTGTCGATGATCGGCCGGGTCTGCCGGGACTACCTCGACGAGAATATCCTCACCCCCATCGAACTGCTGCATCACAGCGGCCATGCCAGGCTGCTCAACGGCGCCGAGAACCTCTGCGCCGCCCTGGTGCAGAAGGCTGCGGTGGCGCAGGCGCAGGCCACCAACACGCCGATGCGCGACAAGGTGAAGAAGCTTTACGCCATCACGACGGCGGCGATCACGCAGGTCGAAGCCTTCGAGAAACGCCTGCCCTCCACGCCGCTGACGCACCGGCTGCTGACCCAGCTCAACGGGTCCGATCCGCTGTATGGCACGCGCATCGCCTATTGCGCACTGGCGCATCACCTCAATATGTCGAAGTCGTGGAGCGAGAAGGCCGGCCGGGTACTGGCGCTGTTCGATGCCGCCATCGAGCCCGCCGCCGTCGCCGTGCTGGACGAAGCGCTGTCGGAAATCCTGCAGGCCAAAACCGCCGTGCCGGAACTGCTCGGCAAGTTCCGCGATGCGCGCCTGCGCATCATCCAGCTGATGGCCCTGCTGGACGGCCGTTACGCCGCCGACGACGATGCCTATGCCACCGATTTCGCCACCCGGCTGCACACGATTGCCGCCAAGCATCCGATGCCGGCGGTGCGGGAGTCCGTGATCCTGCTGGTGCGCCGCCTGCTGCTGTCATCCGTGCCGCTGCTGTCGGAAGAGCCGGCCGAGGAATTCCCCGCCACGCGCGAAGTCTATGCGCTGCTGACCAAGGACCGTGAATTCGCCATCGAGCTCGGCGCCGCCGACCTGTTCGAGAAACGCATGGTACGCCTGGTGACGGCGGAAAAGCTGAGCCGTCTGATCCCGGGACATTTCTCCGCGCCAAAACTGATGCAGGGCCTCAAGCTGTTCGAGGAAAGCATCGGTGAAGGGCCGAAAGAGATTCTGCTGAAATACATCGCCTATCTGTTTGAGCATCGCGATCTGGAAAAGGAATTCGTCGATCCGGCCTATTCCAACGAGGAAAAGACCGAGATCGCGCAGGAGCTGCGCAAGAAGCTGATCAGCGCGGGGCTGTCGGACCATCGCCGCGAACAGTTCATCGGCATTCTCGACCCGCTGATCCAGCGCATCGGCCAGGACCAGCGCAAGGCGACCCGCACCCAGTGCGGCCCGGAAGACCATGTCGTGCTGGAAGGCAACCGCATCCCGCTGAAGAACTGGAGCGCGATCGGTCTGCTGTTCGGCCCGATCACCGGCACCTTCCTGGAAGGCGAGCTGCTCAAGCTGACCGTGAAGATCAAGAACCCGAAACTGCAGATCACCTTCGATGCGGAAGGTGATGTCGTGCGCTACAGCGATGACGGCCTCGTGGCGATGAAATACCGCTGCCTCGATGCCCAGACGGCGAAGAAAGTGGCGCTGTATTTCGATCCGCTGGCCGGCGCCCGCGCCTAAACGGCCCTTCCGCCCTTCCCGCTCGTATAAGCTGCGTTGACGCCACCCCAAGTGGGGCTATGCTGCTCGCCCTAGGGGATTAGGGGGAATGGCTATGCGGGTTGTCGCTGCTGGTTTATCAATCGCTTTGCTGTGTGCCGCCCTGCCAGTGCAGCAGGCGACAGCGCAGACCGCTCCCGCGGCACTGGCGGCACCGCCACGCAGCATCGCCGACATCCTGGCGATCCTCGACCAGGAAAAGCCCGATCCGGCCAAACGCGCCAAGCAAATCGCCGAGGCGGAAGCCGCCGAGCCGGCCGGTCTGGATGCGCGCCAGCGCAGCCGCTTCCTCTATGAACGCGCCCAAGCCGCCGCACTGATCGGCCGGCCCGAAGCTGCGCTCAAGGATGCGACACTGGCACTGCAGCTGGCCGAGCAGGTCGGCGCCGACAGCTTCCGCATCGCACAGCTGCTTGCCAGCATGACCCGCCAGACCGGGCAGGTGCAGGAAGCATTCAACATCCTTGCCAAATACGGCGAGGCGATGGACAAGGCACCGGCCCAGCGCGGCCGTGCGATCAATGCCTATCAGAATGCCGCGATGATGGCGCTGGAAATGGGCAAGCTGGATGTCGCCGAGAAGTATGTCGGCTACGCCCAGACGACTTACACCGAACTGGCCACCAACCCGCGTAGCGCTGCGGGCGCCTTCATGTTCTTCACCAGCTGGCAGGGCAGCATCGATCTGGGCAAGGCGCAGATTGCCCAGACGCGCGGGCGCTATGCCGAGGCCGAGAAGCATTTAGCCAGCAGCATCGCCAATGTCCGCGATGCGATCGAAAAGTCGAAACACTGGGCCGACAAACCGCCAGCCGGCGGCATGGAGAACGGCAACGACATTGTCCTGGCCAAGCTGGGCGAAACCAAGCTGGCGCAAGGCCGCATCGTCGAAGCCGAGGTGGATGTACGGCAGGCGTTACTCAGCATCCTGCGCCGCGGTGGCAAGTATTTCGGTCCGACCGCACAGACCGTCGCCAGCCTGTCCACCGTGATGGTCGAACAGGGTCGCTACACCGATGCCGAGGCGCTGTCACGCACTGCCGTCGAGATTTCGCGCGGCATCGGTGTTGACGAGACAGCTCCGCAGGTCATGCAGCAGAAGCGCGCGCTGGCCAATATCCTGATCCTGCAGCGCCGTTGGCAGGACGCGGCCGCACTC
This sequence comes from Ferrovibrio terrae, assembly GCF_007197755.1. Classification (NCBI taxonomy): domain Bacteria; kingdom Pseudomonadati; phylum Pseudomonadota; class Alphaproteobacteria; order Rhodospirillales; family Rhodospirillaceae; genus Ferrovibrio; species Ferrovibrio terrae. Next base: position 1,887,847 of record NZ_CP041636.1, on the reverse strand, counting down.
TATGAAGAAAGCACCACCGCCGGAGGCAGCCAGCAGGAACTCGCCCGCGCCGGCAACCGCATCAGCAATGGTCGCATCCTGGCACTGGCCCGCACCGGCCAGGGACCGCGCGCCGTCGAGGTCGGCGGCCGCATCCTGGAAGCTGTGACGGCTCGCCTCGGCGAGCGCCATTTCGACGCCGCGCTGACCCGCGGCCTGCACGGCGTGGCGCTGGCCGCCGCCGGCAACGATGCCGAGGCCGTCGCCGCCTTCCGCGCTGCCCTGCCGGTGATCCTGAGCAGTTCGCGCCAGGCCGATACCGAAGAGGCCACATCGGCGGCGCGCGATTTCTATATCCAGACCATCGTCGAGAGCTACATCGTGCTGCTGGCCAGGGTGCAGGGCTCGCCGCTCGCCGCCGGACTGGATGCCGGTACCGAAAGTTTCCGACTGGCTGATGCGGCGCGCGGCCGCAGCGTGCAGCGCGCGCTGTCGGCCTCGGCAGCACGTGCTGCAGTGCGCGATCCGGCGCTGGCCAACCTGATCCGCGAAGAACAGGATGTCCTGAAACAGATCGCGGCCCAGTTCGGCCTGCTCAGCAACCTGTTGGCCCTGCCACCGGGACAGCGCGACGACAAAGCGATCCTCAGCTTGCGCACGGAGGTCGACAAGCTGCGCGATTCCCGCGCCAAAACGCGGCAGCAGATCGAGAAGCAGTTCCCCGAATATGCCAGCCTGATCGACCCACGGCCGCCTTCCATCGAGGACATGCGCGCAACGCTGCGCCCGGGTGAGGCGCTGGTCTCTTTCTATCTGGCGCAGGACAACAGTTTCACCTGGGTGGTGCCGAAAGACGGTCCGGTCAGCTTTGCTGCCAGCCCGGTCGGCGCAGCTGCCATCGAGCAGAAGGTCAACCGCCTGCGCCGCGCGCTGGAACCGCAGGCCGAAACGCTGGGCGATATCCCTGCCTTCGATCTTGCCCTGGCGCATGAACTGTACCGCACGCTGCTGCAGCCGGTGGAAGCCGGCTGGAAGCCGGCAAAAAGCCTGTTCGTGGTCAGCAACGGCGCACTCGGCCTGCTGCCGTTGGCGCTGCTGCCCACGGCACCCGCGACGGTCGATATGAAAGCCGCGCCGCTATTCGATGGCTACAAGACCGTGCCATGGCTCGCACGCACGCATGCCGTGACGCAGCTGCCTTCGTCAGCGGCGCTCAAGACGCTCCGCGGCCTGCCGGCCGGTAGCGCCAGCCGCGCGCCGCTGATCGGCTTCGGCGATCCCTTCTTCAATGCCGAACAGGCCGCCGAAGCCGCCAGTGAAGCCCCCCTGCACATCGCATCGAGCGATCCGGTCGCGGTGCGTGGCGCCAAGCTGAAGCGCCGCAACGCGCCGGCGACCGAGGGCGTCAACAGCGCTGAGCTCGGCATGCTGCCACGCCTGCCCGACACCGCCGACGAACTGCGCTCGGTCGCCGGCGCCATGCAGGCTGATCTTTCGAAATCGCTGTATCTTGGCAAGGCCGCCAACGAAAAGACCGTCAAGCAGGCCAAGCTGGATGGCTACAGGGTGGTGGCTTTCGCCACGCATGGCCTGATCCCCGGCGAACTGAACGGCCTGACCCAACCGGCGCTGGCGCTCTCCGCGCCGCTGGTCGCCGATGTCGATGGCGACGGCCTGCTGACCATGGATGAAATCCTTGGCCTGAAGCTGGATGCCGACTGGGTGGTGCTGTCGGCCTGCAACACCGGCACCGGTGCGGGTGCGGGCGCCGAAGCCGCCTCGGGCCTGGGCCGCGCCTTCTTCTATGCCGGCACCCGCGCCCTGCTGCTGACCAACTGGTCGGTGCATTCGGCCTCGGCACGCGATCTGGTCACCGACCTGTTCCGCCGCCAGGCCGCCGATGCAAAACTGGGTCGCGCCGAAGCCCTGCGCCAGGCCATGGTCGCGCTGCTGGATGGTCCGGGCTATCAGGAAGACGGCAAGACACTGTTCAGCTACGGCCACCCTATCTTCTGGGCGCCCTACACGCTGATGGGCGACGGCGGCTAGGCCTTCACTTTTCTTTCAGATCGCGGATGGCCTGCGCCGGATCTTCCGGCACGGCGGCAAGGCGCAGGTCTTCCGCGCTGGCTGCCTCGCGGGGCGCCAGTGGTTCATACAGCCGCACCGGCTGCGCCCGGCCGACCACGCGTACGATATCGACGCGGCGTGCGACGACCGCCTCACCAGCCGCCTTCATCGTGTCCTCGCTGACCAGGATCGATGTGCCATAGGCTTTGTTGGCGCCTTCCAGCCGCGCAGCCAGGTTCACCGCATCGCCCATCGCCGTGTAATTGAAGCGGCGCGGCGAACCTATATTGCCGATCAGCACGCGGCCGGTATTGAGCCCGATCCGGGTCTTGAGCGGCAGGCCAGCCAGCGAGAAACGCTCCGGCTCGGTACGCAGCACATCGCGCATCTGCATCGCCGCGCGCATCGCCTGCTCGGCATGGCGCGGCGCGTCCAGCGGCGCGCCGAAAACGGCGACGATGGCATCGCCGATATACTTGTCGACGAACCCGCCATGCGCCTCGATGATATCGGTCATGGTGCTGAAATAGATATTCAGCCCCTGCACCAGCGTGGCGGGATCGCAGGCTTCCGAGATCGCCGTGAAACCGGCGATGTCGCTGAACAGCACCGTCACCTCGCGCTCTTCGCCGCCCAGTGCCGGCATGCGGCCACCAGCCACCATGCGCTCGACCACCACCGGCGGCAGATACAGCGAGAAGAGCCTTGCGATCAGCCGACGGTCGCGATCGGACACCGCGAAGCGGTAGGCCACGGTGACAGCGGCCGTGACTGCCATCGCCGCGGCCAGACTGAGCCAGGGCATCACGCTGCCGCCCTGCAGCAGCAGGACGGTCGCAAAGGGCAGGAGAACAAGCACGACAGCGATGCCGGCCAGGCCGACCCGCAACTGCAGCAGAAACGCCGCCGCCGCCGTCAGCAGCGCCAGCGCAACGGCAACGGTTGCGGTGGTCGCGGCCGGCCAGTCGCGCAGCGGCCGGCCATCGAGGATGTTGTTCACTGCCGTGGCATGGATGTAGACGCCGGCAATGCTGTCGCGCGGCGCAGCGGCCAGTTGCATCGCCGGATGGACACAGCGCGGCGGAGCGGCCACGCCATCGGTCATCGGCACGAAGCGCCGCGACGTCAGGCGCCGGTCTTCGACATCGAGCACGGTGGCGAGGATCACGACGCGGCCGGCGAAATGATCGCGGAAATAATCGCTGCGGCCTGCGGCGGCGCAGGCATGCAGATCCGCAAGGGAATAGGTCGGCACCGCGCCGGGCGCCGTATTGAAATCGAGCAGCAGGTTGCCAGCGGCATCCACCGGCGGCATGGCGGATGCACCTGCGCGCAGCGCGAGTTCCGCTGCCAGACCGGCTTCCCTTCCATCGGCCGTCGCGAAAGACAGCGGCAGACGGCGGATCACGCCATCGGAATCCTCAAAGGCATTGAGCGGCCGGATATTCGCGGCGCCGCCGACGGCGACCTGTTGCGACCCATGCGGCAGGATCGGGTGCGCCGAATGCTGCACCTTGCCCAGCACCAGCTTGCCGGCGCGGGCGGTGTTGCGCAGCGCGATCAGGAAGTCGCGCTCGTAGCCGCGCTGCAGATTGTCCAGCGAGGTGGAATAGACCACGTCGAAACCAACCACCGCCGCCTCGGCCGCCACCGCGTTCAGCACCGGGGCGAGCAGCGGCGACCAGCCGGCCTGCGGCATCTCGGCAAACGGCGGGCGGCGATAGGTTTCCTCGTCGATCGCCACCACGGCGACACGGCCGGCCGATGCTGTTTGCGCGAACACCGCATGGCGCAGCGGCACCAGCAGGTCGAGCGAGGCGCCGCGCAGCCATTCGGCGGCCGGGCCGCTTGTAAAGCCAATCGCAGCAACAAGCGCAAAGGCGCCGACGACCGCGAGATCGCGCAGTTTCGCCGGCGTCATAGTCTTACCCTAGAAGCGGACCAGACGCAGCAGCAACGGTCCGGCGCCTTCGCCGGCATCCAGCGAAATGTGGAACACCGTCGACTTGCCGTTCAGCTCGACACGGTAATAGCCGCCGGCATCGAGCTTCTTGCCGGTCTTGCCGTAATCGAACAGCTTGCCGGTGACCTGGAAGACCTGCACCGTCTCGGCGACATCGAGCCGCTCGATGGTGAGCTGGCCAGGCTTCAGGACCTGGAAGGCCGGTGCGGTATACATCAGCACGGCGCTGGGCTGCGGAACCTCCGCGCGCTTGCGGCCGCTGCCCGGCTGGCCACGGAACACCATGGCAGCGCTCTTGCCGGCCTGGCCCTGCGCCAGCTGGTTGGCGGCGGCGCATTTCAGCTGTTCGGTCTGCAGTCTGGCGCCTGACACCTTCGAGCCGGTCTCGCCGATGGTGACCGTGCCGGCACCGGTAATGGTCTCGCGCGTGCAGGAATTCATGTAGCCGAGCACCAGCTTGGCGCCGGCCGGCAGCGTGACGGTCTTGCCGGGACTGAGGAAATCGAACACCTCGACGCCGGATACCGTGCCCGACAGATCCTCGACGACCGCAGCCTGGTTGCCCTGCACCTGGGCCTGTGCGGCGCCCGCTGCGAACACAATCGCCGCCAGCAGCATCATGGACTTGAAAACCCGAATCATTCCTACCCCCCGGCTGCCTTGCTGGCAGTCTAGCATGGCACGATCTAGCATAGCATGGCCGCCACGACAGGGATTGTCATTGCGTCTCCGTGCCGCTGTCATCCTGGCCGAGCCGTTCCAGTTCGGCTGTGACGGCGGCTGCGACGGCGGCGAATTCAATGCCGAGGTAATGATGCAGGCCGGCCGAAACCAGCGGTTGCCCGGCATGGGCCGGCCGGGCGGCCAGACGGCCCTCGTGCATTGCCGCCACCACCACCGCATCCTCGGCCAGGAAGCGGTCGATCAGGCCGGCGCTGAAGGCCTGCAGCATCTCGACCTGGCTGGGATAGCCAGTGCTCCGGCCCAGGCTCTGCTGGACCTGCCGCTCCTGCCAGACCACGCCGAGGATGAAGCCGAGCGGGCCGGAAGCGGCCTGCGCCTCGCTGCGCGCCCAGAGCCGCCCCGTCATTTTCACGATCGGGCGCGCCACGCGCAGGAAGGGCCGGGTGTATTCCGGCTCGACGCCCTGCAACCGCATCAGCTCACCCTGCACCTCGCCGGTGTTGAAGGCGACGACGCCGCGCCGGCCCGGCAGGCCGACAAAGGCGACATCGGGACAGCCGATGCGCGCATACAGCGCCTTCATGTCGTCGGCCTGACGCCGCAACGCCGCGTCATTGCCGATGAAGGCGATCTTCTGCGGGCACAGCAGCGGCTCGGCTGCATGGGCCGGCGCCGGAAGCATCAACAGACCCGCAAGAAGGAAAAACCGCACCAACCGCCCCTGCACACCAATCCATGCATTCGGACACAGCCTTGGATTCAAGGCAATAAAAACAAGAAAAAGACCCCGGCGGATCGCTCCGCCGGGGTCTGTCTTGCGATCGACTGACGCAGCAGCTTATTCGCTGACTTCGTCGTCCTTCTTCTTGCGCATGGCAGCGCCCAGGATGTCGCCGAGCGACGCGCCCGAGTCGGTGGAACCGAACTGTTCCATCGCCTTGCGATCTTCTTCCATTTCCAGCGCCTTCACCGACAGGGTCAGCTTGCGCGCCTTGCCGTCGATGGTGACGATCTTGGCGTCCAGCTTGTCGCCGACCGAGAAACGGTCCGGACGCTGTTCGTCGCGATCGCGGCTCAGCTCGGTACGGCGGATATAGCCGTGCACGCCATCGCCGACGGCGATGGTGATGCCCTTCGGATCGACCGCGGTCACCGTGCAGGTGACGACGCTGCCCTTCTTCAGGTCACCGAGCGACTGGAACGGATCGTTGCCCAGCTGCTTGATGCCCAGCGAGATGCGCTCCTTCTCGACGTCGATGTCGAGAACCTGAGCCTGCACCACCTGGCCCTTCTGGTATTCGGCAATGGCCTGCTCGCCCGGCTTGTTCCAGTCGAGATCCGACAGATGGACCATGCCGTCGACGCCGCCATCGAGACCGATGAACAGACCGAATTCGGTGATGTTCTTGATCTCGCCTTCGATGTTCGAGCCGACCGGATGCTTCTCGGCGAAGGCATCCCACGGATTCGACATGCACTGCTTCAGGCCGAGGCTGATACGGCGCTTGGCCGGATCGACTTCCAGCACCATCACTTCGACTTCCTGCGAGGTCGAAACGATCTTGCCCGGATGGACGTTCTTCTTGGTCCAGCTCATCTCGGACACGTGCACGAGACCTTCCACACCCGGCTCCAGCTCCACGAAGGCGCCGTAGTCGGTGATGTTGGTGACGCGGCCCATGAAGCGGGCGGTGACCGGATACTTGGACTTCACGCCCTCCCACGGATCGGCTTCCAGCTGCTTCATGCCGAGGCTGATGCGCTGGGTTTCCGGGTTCACGCGGATGACCTGCACCTTGACGGTCTGGCCGATCGAGAGAACCTCCGACGGATGGTTCACGCGACGCCAGGCGATGTCGGTGACGTGCAGCAGGCCGTCGACGCCGCCGAGATCAACGAACGCACCGTAATCGGTGATGTTCTTGACCACGCCGTCGAGGATCTGGCCTTCCTTGAGGTTGGACACCAGCTCGCTGCGGGCTTCGGCGCGGCTCTCTTCGAGCACGGCGCGACGCGAGACAACGATGTTGCCGCGGCGACGATCCATCTTGAGGATCTGGAAGGCGGTCGGCTGGCCCATGAGCGGGCCGATGTCGCGCACCGGGCGCACATCGACCTGGCTGCCCGGCAGGAAGGCGACGGCACCCGACAGGTCGACGGTGAAACCGCCCTTGACCTTGCCGAAGATCACGCCTTCGACGCGCTGGTTGGCGTTGAAGCTCTGCTCCAGCTTTTCCCAGGCTTCTTCGCGGCGGGCCTTGTCGCGGCTGATGACCGCTTCGCCCATGGCATTTTCGATACGGTCGAGGAAGACCTCGACCACGTCACCGACCTTGATTTCGGCAGCGCGGCCCGGACCGGCAAATTCCTTGACCGGCACGCGGCCTTCGCACTTCAGACCCACATCGATGAGGGCGAAGTCATTCTCGATCGCCACAACGATGCCCTTGACGACCGAGCCTTCCATGGCGGAAGACGAGGTGAAGGACTCTTCGAGCAGGGCGGCAAAATTCTCATTGTCCGCGGAATATTCTTCCACGGCAGCCTTAACGGCAGGACGCTTGGCCATATTTTCTCCTAGAGAGCCCCGGGGGTTGGTGGCCTGCCGGACCATGTGAAGTCCGCGGGGCAGTGCAGGCATCCGGCGCGACGCAAACGACCGGTGGGTTGGTTTATGGGACTGGAGCCGGCGTCAGGGCTTCAGCTTCCGGGCTATGATGTCCACAGCCGCAGCAACGGCGGCTTCTATAGCCAAATCCGAGGTATCCAGCAAGTGCGCATCGTCCGCCGGCCTGAGCGGCGCGGCGCTCCGGGCGCGGTCCTGTTCGTCGCGGCGGCGCAGATCGTCCAGCACGCGCTCGAAGGTCACGTTTTCTCCCTTATCCATCAACTCCTTATGCCGACGGCCGGCCCGCACTTCATCCCGGGCGGTGACAAACAGCTTCACCTGGGCCTGCGGGCAGACAACAGTCCCGATATCGCGGCCATCCAGCACCGCGCCCGGCTTGCCGCCCGGCGGCTGGCTGGCGAAACGCTGCTGGTAGTCCAGCAAAGCCGCGCGCACGCCGGGGACGACCGCGACCTTGGAGGCCGCCAGGCCGACCGCCTCGCTGCGCAGGTCTTTCGACGTCAGGTCGGAATCTTCCAGCGATTCCGCCATCCTGGTGGCAAAACCGGCATCGGCGGGATCGCCGCCGGCGCGCAGCACCTTGGCGCCCACAGCGCGGTACAGCGAGCCGGTATCGAGATAGGCGTAGCCGTATTTGTCGGCCAGCCGACGGGCCAGCGTGCCCTTGCCGGCCGCCACGGGGCCATCGACGGCGATGACGACAGAATTTGTCATGCCGACTTGGTAAACCGCCCGCCCCGCCCCGAACAAGGGGCCGGGACCGGAATGGCTTCGTTTTGCTTCGTTCAGGTTCGCGGCGCTTCGCTGGTGTTCGTGGCGGTTCGCTGGCGTTCGCAGCGGTTCGTACGGGTTCGTGGCGGTTCGTGCAGCTTCGCGGGGCTTATCGCCGCGTATAAGTACATATAAGGAACATTTCCGGCAATTCAAGGGCTGCAGGGCGTCATCGGGGGCGGGGTAATCGGGGACAGACGATTCCTCGGGCTTCAAGCCCACCGGCCAATGAATACTTTGTATTCGGTCTAGTCCGCCGGCCCGCCTTTCTCGGCCGGCTTCGCCCCCGGGCGTTCGCCCGCCAGCACATCGGCGAAGCGGTGATTGACGTCGCGATGCTTGGCCTCGTCGGCCCGCGTCGCCAGCACGACCTCGCGGAGCCGCGCATCCCCGGCCAGCTTCCAGTAGTCGATGGCGATGCGCGGCGCCGGGATGTTGTCCTGCCGGCCGCTGTCGATCTCGGCCAGATACTGGGTGTAGCTGGCCACCGCCTCTTCCTCCAGATAGCCAACCACGCGATGCGCCGTTTTCGGCGCCACGAGATAGAGCACGAAATAGGCGTTGAAGAATGCGCCCTGCACCAGCAGCACCAGCAAACGCTCAACGGCATTGGGTTTGGCAATGTCGGCAAACACCATCAGATGCATGCGCTCGTTTTCGGCTTCTTCCAGCAGGGTGTGAATCCAGCCGCGATCATCGGCCATGCGGCGCAGGCTTTTCAGATGCACCAGCATGCCGCCCACCATGCCCGGCACGCCCGCCACGGTTTCCAGCACCACGGCGCGATGGCCGTAGCGTCTGGCAAAGAAGGCATCGGCGAAAAAGCGCATGACCTTCACCAGCCCGCGCGCGATGCGGTCGGAGATATCCTGCGGAACGTGATGGGGCGTCTGGTCGGCGGTCATGACAGCTCCTGACTGCGGGGCGATACAGTCAAGAACCGTTCCGGAGGCCAGAAGTTCAGGACGGTCAGGCCGCCGAGGATGTCACCAGGCGGCGGCGGAACAGCGCGGCGATCAGATCCGACTGCGTGACGATGCCGACCAGGCGGCGTTCGCCATCCACCACCGGCAGATGATGGCGGCCGAGATCAGCCATCACCGGCACCAGCTCGGTGACGCGCAGCTCAGGACTTACACATTGCACATCGGCGGTCATGACCTGGTCGACCGTCTTGGCCAGCGGCCAGTTGCGCCAGCTGGCGCGGCGGATGAAGCTGCCAAGACCCCGCAGCGAGCGCGGTTCGGCATACCAGCCGGCATGGACCATGAAATCGGTCTGGGTGACGATCCCGACCACGCGGTTCGCATCGTCCACCACCGGCAGTGCCTTGATGCGATGGCCGCGCATCCGCGCCCAGGCGGCGCGCAGCGGCATCTCCGGCGTCGCCACCGCCACGTCGCGCGACATGATGTCGTCGATGCGCACCTCGCCGCTGCGGCGATGCCAGGCCTGCATTTCGGCCTGCTGCACCAGACGGCCGAGATCCTCGGGACTGACATCGTAGATTTCGTCCTGCTGCTGCAGCACCTGCGCGACATCGTCCGGCGTGACGCCGACGCGGCGGCTGGGCAGCGGGTCTTTGGTGTTGTGGATGCTGCGCGGGACAGCCGTGAGATGCGGATAGCGGCGGCCGGTCAGGTTGTTGAAGGCAAAGGCCACCACCAGCATGAGCAGCGAGCTCAGGCCCACCGGCCAGAAGGCGAAGCTGAAGCCAGCCTCCTGGATGGCCGGACCGCCGAGCACGGCGGTGAGCGCCACCGCGCCACCCGGCGGATGCAGGCAGCGCAGCAGATACATCGCTGCGATTGCCAGCGCCGCCGCCAGTGCCGCCGCCGGCAGCAGATCCGACAGCAGGCCGAGCTGCAGCAGGCGCAACACAGCCGTGCCGATCAGCGCCGAGACGATATTGCCGCCGAGGATCGACCAGGGCTGCGCCATCTGGCTCGACGGCATGGCGAACAGCAGCACGGCCGAGGCGCCAAGCGGCGCGATCAGCACCGGCAGGTTGCTGGGCCCTAGCGCTGCGCGGCTGAGCAGACCGGTGATCAGGATGCCAACCAGCACACCGAAGCAGGCCCGCAGGCTTTCGCCATAGGTGATCGGGCCGAGATTTGGCAGCTGATGCCTGAAGAAACCGAGAAGCGAGGACATGAAAGACCGGCTGAAAAGGGCCGCGTTTTGTAGCAATCGCCGGTCTGGCCGGCAATAAAATACAAGCGCTGCGGCTTAATTATTGAATTTTACTATCGGCCGACGTGTTTACCGCCGTGACGCGCAGCGCGGGTCCGACCATGACCTTTCAGGTAATGGACTGAATTATATGCAGAGATTTTTCATCCCGCCTGTCGGCCCGGCCTGTCGGATTGGGCCATACTTCCACGTCCTTGGATTCAACAGGAACCTGCACCGATGCTTTACGCCATCCTTTGCTACAACGACGAAGCCGCCGTGGAAGCCTGGCCCAAGGCCAAGGACGACGCGGTAATCGCCAAGCGCCGCACCGTCACCGACAAGCTGGCCGCAAAGGGCCAGCTTGGGCCCATCCTGCGCCTGATGAACACCACTGCCGCCACCACGGTGCGCTATGGCGCCGAACCCGTCGTGATCGACGGGCCGTTCGCCGAAACCAAAGAGCAGCTGCTCGGCCTGTATGTGATCGACGTCGCCTCGCTGGACGAGGCCGTCGACATCGCGCGCGGCATGGCCGGCAAAAACGGCGATGGCGGCAGCGGCGCCTTCGAGATTCGTCCGCTGCGCGCCTTCATTCCTGACACTGAGAAACGGGAGACCATGATTTCGTGACCGACCTGACCTGGATCGACACCGCACTGAAATCCGCCCGGCCACAGGCGGTGGCCGCATTGCTGCGCTATTTCCGCGGCGATCTGGATCGTGCGGAAGAAGCCTTCCAGGAAGCCTGCCTGCGCGCCCTGCAGAACTGGCCCGGGAAAGGCCCGCCGCGCGATCCGGCCGCCTGGCTGATTTTTGTCGGGCGCAATTCCGGCGTCGATGACGCACGCCGCAGCCTGAAGCATGTCGCGTTGCCGGAGGATGACAGCCTCACCGACGGGGGAGATGTGCAGGACGACATGGCCGAACGGCTGGACGGCGCGCAGTATCGCGACGACATCCTGCGGCTGCTGTTCATCTGCTGTCATCCCGATCTGCCGAACACGCAGCAGATCGCGCTCGCGCTCCGCATCGTGTCGGGCCTGACGGTGGCCGAGATCGCCAGCGCGTTTCTGGTCAGCGAAAGCGCGATGGAGCAGCGCATCACCCGGGCCAAGCGCCGCATCGGCGAAGCCGAGATCGCTTTCGCCACGCCGGGTGCGGCCGAACGCGTCGAGCGGCTCGGCGTGGTGGCGGCGATGCTCTACCTGCTGTTCAACGAAGGCTATTCCGCCAGCGGCGGCGATGCGCTGATCCGCCAGCCGCTCTGCGCCGAGGCGATCCGCCTCGCCCGCCTGCTGCTGCGGCTGTTCCCCTCCGAACCCGAGATCATGGGACTCACCGCGCTGATGCTGCTGCAGCATGCCCGCGCCGGGGCGCGGCTGGATGCCGACGGCCAGATCATCCTGCTGGACGACCAGGATCGTTCGCGCTGGGATGCCGACCTGATCCAGGAAGGCCTCGCCCTGCTCGACAAGGCGGTGCGGCATGCGAAGCCAGGGCCCATGCAGGTGCAGGCCGCCATCGCCGCGCTGCATGCGCGTGCGGCGCAAGCGGAAGACACCGACTGGGCACAGATCGTACAGCTTTACACGACGCTGGAACGCATGCAGCCCTCGCCGGTGATCGCGCTCAACCGCGCCGTCGCGGTCTCGAAAGCCGACAGCCCGGAAGCCGCGCTCGACCTGATCGAGCCGCTGGGCCCGGCACTGGCGAATTACTTCTATTTCTTCGGCGTGAAAGGCGCGCTGCTGCAGCAGCTCGGTCGCAATGAGGACGCCCGCGTGGCTTTCGACCGCGCCATTGCGCTGGCCCGCACCCCGGCCGAGGCCGCCCATATCCGCCAGCACCTCGACAAGCTGTCGAAAACTGCCTGAAAAAAATCCGGCCGCGTGTCGGATTGTCCTGTCCCACCCCGTCCTTGAGGTATCAACACCGGAAAGGACCCAACAGATGAACGCCATGACCAATCTTCAGACTGCCGCCACCCGCGAACTGTCGCTGACCCGCGTGATCGATGCGCCCCCGGCGCTGGTCTACCGCGCCTGGACTCATCATCTGGCCGAATGGTTCGCGCCGAAGCCGCTGAGCATCACCGACACCGAGATCGACTTCCGCGCCGGCGGCCGCTTCAAGTTCACCATGAAGGACCCGACCAACGGCGCGGAATATCCTTGCGACGGCGTGTTCCTCGAAGTGGTGCCGAACGAACGCATTGTCTCCACCGATGCCTTCACGCCGGGCTGGCAGCCGACCGAGAAGGCCTTCATGGTGGCGATCACCACATTCGAGGACCTCGGCAACGGCAAGACGCGCTACACGGCGCGCGCGCGTCACTGGTCGGATGAAGACCTGCAGGCGCATGAGCAGATGGGCTTCCACGAAGGCTGGGGCCAGGTGGCGGATCAGCTGATCGAGGTGGTGGCGCGGCTGCAGGCGAAGGGGTGACATTTAAAGACTGGATCCCGCCTTCGCGGGCATGACGAGATAAATTTCGTCGCTCCCGCCCAGGGAAATCTTCCTGGCGGGAGCCCAGACTTTTACTCCCACCTCTTCAGTATCTCCGCCAGTCCGCCATTGCGGCGCAGATCGACCAGCGCCTTGTCCAGCCGCGCGGCGATCGCCGGCTTGCTGCGCGGCACGGCAATAAATCGCGGCACTTCGGACAGCACCGGCTGCAGCATCTGCAACTGCGCATGCAGCCCGGCGGTACGGGCGAAATGGCTCAGCGCCTCGCGGTCGCCGATGATCAGGTCGACACGACCGGCCGCCAGCATGCGCACCAGCTGCAGGTTGTCGCCCGCCGTCGTGTCCCTGGTCAGACCGGTCGCGTCATCGAAGGCCGGCCCGTAGGTGTAGCCGCGGATCGCACCGATGCGATAGCCGCGCAGATCGTTGACATCGCGCACCGCAATGGTGCTGCCGCTGCGTGCGGCAAACACCGTCTGCCCCATGCGATGCGGGCCGATCATGAAATACTTTTCAAACCGGTCTGGCCGGCCGACGAACTGGAAGGCGGCATCCACCTCGCCACGTTCCAGCATGTCCTGCACGCGGCTCCAGGGCTGCGGCTCGAAATCCACCTCGGCACCGGCCTGTTTCACCATGGCGGCGACGATCTCGGCATCGAGGCCGACGACCTTGTCGCCATCGACGAAATTGTAGGGCGGGAAATTGTCGTCGCAGGCGATGCGCCAGACCTCTGCCGCCGCCGCGCCTCCAGACATGATCTGGCAGGCAAACAGCAGGCCGGCAGCCACGGATGCGATGATGACGCGCCAGCGCATGAGGGCTCCAGAACAGGCCGGCAATGACATCTGCCGACTCGCGCCAGCCTACAGCAAACGTCCGGCGCTGCGGGAATATTCCTCAAGGCCCATGAGCGCGTTTCTCATTTGCCCATTGCATGGGCGACAGGCTAATTCTGCAGCATGGAATGGGCTTGGATACCGATCACCATCTGGGCGGCGGCCTGCCAGACGCTGCGCACCGGCCTGCAGAAACAGCTGAAGGGCCGGCTGAGCACCAATGGCGCCAGCTTCGTGCGCTTCGCCTATGGCCTGCCGCTGGCGGCTGCCTATCTGGCCGCCTGCCTGTATTTCACCGGTCGCTCGCTGCCGGAGGGCCATACCGAATTCTATGCCTGGGTTGCCATGGGTGGCGTGGCGCAGATCCTCGCCACCAATCTCCTCATTCTGGCGCTGTCGATGCGCAACTTCGTCGTCGCGACCGCCTATTCGAAAACCGAGGCGCTGCAGGCCGCCGCCTTCGGCATGCTGATCCTGGCCGAACCGGTCAGCACGGCGGGTGTAGCGGCCATCGTGATCGGCACCGTCGGCGTGCTGCTGATCTCGCTGAAGGGCAGCGACAATGCGCTGAAGTCGTTCCTGTTCGGCTGGATGGAAAAATCCGCACTGATCGGCATCGGCTCGGGCGCGCTGTTCGCCGTCTCGGCCATCGGCTTCCGCGCGGCCTCTCTTTCGCTCGGCGAAGACTTCCTGCCACTGGCCGCCGCCACGACGCTGGTGCATGCCATCGTGCTGCAGATCGCGCTGATGCTGGTCTATCTGCTGTGGCGCGAGCCGGGCGAGATCAGCCGCGTGATCGCCGCCTGGCGGCCCGGCCTGGTGGTCGGCTTCGCCTCGGCCGCCGGCTCGGCCGGCTGGTTCACCGCCATGGCGCTGATGACGGCAGCCTATGTGCGCATGCTGGGCATGAGCGAGATGATCTTCACCTTCCTGATGTCGTATCTGGTGTTTCGCGAAAAACCCTCACGCACCGAGATCATCGGCGTGGTGGTGCTGCTGGGCGGCATCCTGCTTGGCCTCGCTGTGCGCAAATAGGACTTGATCAGCGCGGCGCGCCTCACCAGATTATTGGTATGAGCGACGTCACCGACAACACCGCCAGAAGCCAGTATGAGATGCCCGTCGAGGGCCAGATCGTGTTCGCGCGCTATCGCCGGACCGGGGATACAGTCGCGCTGCTGCATGTCGAGTCACCCGTTGCATTGCGGGGCACCGGCGCGGCCGGCCGGCTGATGCAGGGCATTGTTGAACTGGCGCGGCAGAAGAACGAGAAGCTGGTTCCGCTGTGCAGCTACGCGGCGGCCTGGATGAAGCGGCATCCCGAGACGGCGGATCTTCTGGGGTAATTCCATATCCGTCACCCCGGCCTTGAGCCGGCATGACGATAAAGGCAAAACGAAAACGGGCGGCCCTTTCGGGCCGCCCGCGTCGTTTCAGATGTGGCGTTATTACGCGACGATGAACTTGATCAGGAAGACCAGCGACACGGCTGCCATTACCGGATGGATATCCTTGGCACGGCCGGTGAAGAGCTTCAGCACGACATAGGTGATGAAGCCGAGGCCGATGCCGGTGGCGATCGAGAAGGTGAAGGGCATCATCACTGCGGTGACCACCGCCGGCAGATATTCGGTGATGTCTTCCCAATCGATCTTGGCCAGGCTGCTGGCCATGACGCAGGCCACGAAGATCAGCGCCGGCGCAGTGGCATAGACCGGGATCGAGCCGGCCAGGGGGGCGAAGAACAGCGCCAGCAGGAACAGGATCGCCACCACAACCGCGGTCAGTCCGGTGCGGCCGCCGACACGGATGCCGGCTGCCGATTCGATGTAGCTGGTGGTGGTGGAGGTGCCGAGCGCGGCACCAGCCACCGTGGCGGTGGCATCGGCCACCAGCGCGGGGCCGAGCCGCTTCAGCGTGCCGTCCTTGTTCATCAGGCCGGCGCGCGGCGCGACAGCAACCAATGTGCCCGCCGTGTCGAACAGATCGACCATCAGGAAGGCGAAGACGATGGTGAGCAGGCCGAGCGACAGCGCGCCCTTGACATCCATCTGCAGCAGCGTGGGCGCCAGGCTGGGCGGCGCCGACACCAGACCGCCGAACTTCGACAGGCCGAGCGCGATGCCGAGCACGGTGACGCCGAGGATCGAGATCATGATCGCGCCGGGCACCTTGCGATAGTCGAGGATGGCGATCACGAAGAAGCCGAGGATCGCCATGCCGACGGCGGGGCTCATCAGCTTGCCCAGGCCGACCAGCGTGGCGGCATGATCCACCACGATGCCGGCATTCTTCAGGCCGATCAGGCCGAGGAACAGGCCGATACCGGCACCGATGGCGTATTTCTGCGACATCGGGATCGAATTGATGATCTTCTCGCGCACCGGCAGGATGGAGAGGATCAGGAACAGGATGCCGGAGACGAAGACCGCGCCGAGCGCGACCTGCCAGCTATGGCCCATGCCGAGCACGACGCCGTAGGTGAAATAGGCGTTCAGGCCCATGCCCGGCGCCAGGGCGACCGGGTAATTCGCATAAAGGCCCATGATTGCGGTGCCGATGGCAGCGGCCAGGCAGGTGGCGACGAAGGCCGCGCCCTTGTCGATGCCGGCATCACCCAGGATCGCCGGATTGACGAAGATGATATAGGCCATGGTGAGGAAGGTGGTGACACCGGCCAGCACCTCGGTTTTCACCGTGGTGCCGTTCTCGGCCAGTTTGAAATAGCGATCAAGCATGGATGTTGTCCCCCAGTGCGTCTGGCTGCATCCGCTTTCCCTGCTGACGATGCAGTGGCGATGCGTGCCCCCCGGCACGCCCCCGCCGAATCATGCGTTCGACTTTAGTATGAAACCGGACCGTAAAACACAGAATCCTTGCGACTCGTCATGCGGTTACGGGATCGCCCTCCTCCTTGCGGGCATAGCCGGCCCGGTCATACGACGCCGGGGCGATCCCTCCGTCCACGGCCAAGCTGCGACACCCCTGTGGATCGAATCCGCTATCGCCTCGCCGGGTTCTATGGAATCCTTGGGGCAGGGTTAAACGCTGTTCCGTCCGTCTGAGACCGGCAGCAAGACCGGTCCCACCGCCTTCCAGGCCTGCCGCATATCCATGCCGCACAGAGGAGACCGATCATGCCCAACACCGCTCAATCCTCGCCCAAAGAATCCTCGCCCAGTGTACTCAGCAGTCCCCGCGTCGCCGCCATCGTGGGGCCTTACACGGCAGGCAAGACCAGCCTGATGGAGGCGCTGCTGTTCGTGGCCGGCGCGATTGCGCGCAAAGGCGCCGTCGCCGCCGGCACATCGGTGGGCGATGCCAGCGCCGAAGCGCGCAGCCGGCAGATGACCATCGAGCCGAATGTCACGCATTGCCGTTTCCTCGACGAGCCCTGGGTTTTTCTCGATTGTCCCGGATCAGTCGAACTGGCGCAGGAAGCGATGAGCGCGCTGATGGTGGCCGATATCGCCATCGTGGTAGCCGAACCCGATCCCGCCCGCGCCGTGACCCTGGCGCCGCTGCTGCGCTTCCTGGATGAGCGCCGCATTCCGCATGTGATGTTCGTCAACAAGCTGGACAAGACCAGCATCCGCATGCGCGACCTGCTCTCGGCGCTGCAGCAGGTCTCCTCCAAGCCGCTGGTGCTGCGCGAGGTGCCGATCCGCGAGAATGACGCGATCACCGGCTATGTCGACCTGGTGTCGGAACGCGCGTATCTGTGGCGCGAGAACAAGGTGTCCGACCTGGTCGAGATGCCCGACAGCGTGCGGCCGCGCGAAACCGAGGCACGGCAGCAATTGCTGGAAACCATCGCAGATTTCGACGACACGCTGCTGGAACAGCTGCTGGAAGACCGCGTGCCGGCGCCGAAGGACATCTACAGTCGCCTGCGCAAGGATCTGGCCGAGGACCTGATCGTGCCGGTCTTCTTCGGCTCTGCCGAACATGGCAATGGCGTTCTGCGGCTGTGGAAGGCGCTCCGCCACGAAGCGCCGCATCACGAGGAAACCATGACGCGGCTGGATGTCGATGCCGACGACAGCAAGGGCGACGGCCTCAGCGCCACCGTGTTCAAGACGCTGCACATGTCACACACCGGCAAGCTGAGCCTGGCGCGACTGTGGCGCGGCAGCATCAGTGAGAATGCGCAGCTCGGCGGCCGGCGCCTGAGCGGTCTGTACCGCATGATGGGTGGCCAGAGCGAGAAGATGGCGCAGGCACGGGCCGGCGATATCGTCGGCCTCGGCCGGCTGGAGGAGATCAGCACCGGCCAGCATCTGGGCAGCGACGGCAGCGGCCGCGCGATTGCCGACTGGCCGCGCCCCGCCCAGCCGGTGCATGCCATGGCGCTGCATCCGACCGACCGCAAGGACGACGTGAAGCTGACCGCGGCGTTGCACAAGCTGTGCGAGGAAGATCCCAGCCTGGTCATGGAACAGGGCGGCGGTGAATTGCGGCTGAAGGGCCAGGGTGAAATCCACCTCAAGCTCAGCCTCGACAAGCTGCAGCACCGCTTCAATGTCGGCGTGCATAGCAGCGCGCCGCAGACCGAATACCGCGAGACGATCCGCCATGGCGCGTATCAGCATGCCCGCTTCAAGCGGCAGTCCGGCGGCCATGGCCAGTTCGCCGACATCAAGGTGGATATCGCGCCTCAAGCACGCGGCGCCGGCTATCACTTCGTCAACCGCGTGGTCGGCGGCGCGATCCCGAAGAATTTCATCCCGGCGGTGGATGAAGGCGTCCGGGACTCGCTGGTCAAAGGCCCGCTCGGCTTCCCGGTGGTGGATGTGATGGTGACGCTGACCGACGGGCAGTATCACTCGGTCGATTCATCGGATCAGGCCTTCCGCACCTGCGGCGGGCTGGCGATGACCGAGGGCCTGAGCAAATGCGCGCCGGTGCTGCTGGAGCCGATCCAGGCCGTCACCTTCACGGTGCCGACCGAATATACGGCGAAGGTGCATGCCATCGTGTCGTCGCGGCGCGGCCAGATTCTCGGCATCAGCGCCCGCGCCGACTGGCCGGGCTGGGACGAGATCGAATGCTATCTGCCCGAAGCCGAGATGCATGACCTGGCCGTCGAACTGCGCTCGATGACGCTGGGCGTCGGCGGCTTCAGTTCGCGCTTCGACCATCTGCAGGAGCTGGCGGGAAAGCTGGCCGACCGCGTGGTGGAAGATCGCAGGCGAATGCTGACGGCCGCTTAAGTTCCGGCGAGATAGGCCATCAGCAGACGCGCGATGTCTGCCGGGCGCTCCAGGCTCGGCAGATGCGCCGCGCCATGCAGCGAGTGGAACGACGCATTCGGCATTGCCGCGGCCATGTCGCGGCTGCGTGCGTGGATATGTGAGAAATCGGCCTCGCCGCAGATCACCAGCGCCGGCGCCGTGATCTCGCCCAGTCGCCGGAAGGCCGTTACGGTATCAATATTTGCCCCGGCCGGCGACGCGCGTAGCGCAATGCCGTTCATATCGAGGAAGAGCTCGCGCGCGGGACCGCTGACACGGCCCTCGGGCTGCAGCGGGCCATCCAGCCAGAGATGCGCCTTCAGGGCATTCACGCGATCCAGATCGCCGGCATCTTCCGCCGTCTTTTGCGCCGCCATCAGCGCCTGGATTTCAGGCGACAGCACCGGATCCGGCGCACCTGATACCGAGGGCGAAATCAGCACCAGATGACGGATACGCGCCGGATGCAGCAATGCTGCATCGAGCGCGACACGCCCGCCCTGGGAGCAGGCCACCAGGATGGCCGGCGCGCCCGGCGCCACGGTATCGATCACTGACAGCAGATCGCCAACCGCCGAGTGATCTTCCGTTTCAGCCACGGTCTGGCCAAAGCCGCGTCTGTCGTAAGCGATGGCGAGATGGCTTGCGGCGGCGGCATCCAGCTGCGCGCGCCACATCCGGCTGTCGCAGACGGCGGCATGCAGGAAGACAACGGGGCTGCCGCTGCCGCTGACTTCGGCAGCCAGGGTGGCGCGTCCGGATGCGATCTTGTGACTAATCCGCATCGGCCAGCGCCTTGGCGATGCCCGGCAGGAATCGTGCGGCATAGGTGTAGGTGGGTGCATCGCCGATGCGGTCATCGGTCTCGAAAACCTGCACGGCGACGAAGCGGTCGACCGCGAGGCCGTCATCGGCCAGCGGACAGAGCAGACGGCGGGTCAGGCCGACACGGCCGCTGTCGGCGCGATAGCGCGTTTCGGAATACACCGGCAGTCGCGCATCGCGGCCAAGCCGGTACAGGCCGTTGATGTATTCGGCATAGTCCGTGTTGGGATTGAGGTCGTCGATATAGCTACCCGAGAGATCGAGCGCGGCATGCTCGATCAGCTTGCTGCCGACCAGGCGGAAGCGAAAGCGCGTCCCGCCATGCGTGACCTCGACCAGCGCAAGATAGGGCAGGATATCGGGGCCAAGGCGCACCGGATCCATCGCCGCGCGCGCCGGCAACCGGTCGACCGCCGGACGCGCCGCGCGCCAGAAGGACAGCAGATGCGCGACGCGGCGATCCTGCAGCCAGGGCCGTGGGGACGCCGCATCGCTCATGCTGTCAGACTCAAAGCAGGGCCGGTCAGGCCGGGGGGATGGTAGCCTTGAAGGACGGCCGCGCGAACAGGCGGTCGGCGAAGCTGGCGGCTTTGGCATATTTCTGGCGCCAGCCAATGCCGGCATAGCGGAAGTCCATGTAGCCCAGCGCGCAGGCCAGCGTGACCGTGCCGATATCGACGCGATCACCCAGCCCGTTGGCGATGGCGTCGATTTCGGCCAGCGCGCCATGCACCTTTTTCATCTGGCCATCCGACCAGTCGGACCAGCGCTTGTCCTCCGGACGCAGGAAGCCTTCGTAGCGCGCCAGAAGGGCGGCATCGAGCAGGCCATCGCCCAGTGCCTGCTGGCGCAATGCGTTCCAGCGCTCGGGGCCACTGGCCGGGAAGAATTTCGGCTTGTCGTGCAGCGTGTCGAGATACTCGCAGATCACGCGGCTGTCGAAGAGATGCAGGCCGTCGGCGGTGACCAGCGTCGGCACCTTGGCGACCGGATTGGCCTTGGCCACATCGGGATTCTGGTCGATCGGCGTGGTCGGCGAGACCAGGCGCTCGATCTTGGCGTCGAGGCCGGTTTCCAGTGCAAGCACGGTGACCTTGCGGACATAGGGCGAGGTCGGCGAGTAGTAGAGTTTCATTGTTGAGGCGTCCCCGGGATGAGTGTCGTGGCGGAGTATTTTCTGTCGGCGCGGCCAGCCTAGCTCTCGTCCGCCGCCAAAGCCATGCGGACAATTCCCGGAATTTCGGCGGCCGGCGGGTGCATTCAGGGCCCGTCCGGCAAAAAAACGCCGGCTGGCGGGAAGACCCCGCAGCCGGCGTAAAGTGTCCGTCTCGCCACCCGGGGCCGAACAAAAGCCCAGCAGCCGGGGTACTCGCAGCCCGATGCGCCTCGGCATCGGATGCCGTTCTACATAAAGCAGATTTCGTGCCAGCGTTTTCAGGGCGGTTTGGGCCCTTTTGCTCCGGCAAAGCCGCGTTCACTGCCCAAGAGGCGGGCGTCTGGCGGCGCGGCTGCCCAGCAGCGAGGCAGGCCAGTGGTGCACCGGGGCCGGAGGATTTCAGTTGTTAAGACAGCGGCAGCAACTCGACCGCGACGCCGATCCGGTGCGGTCCGCCGCCCAGCACCACGCCGCGCACCGGGCTGATATCGCCGTAATCGCGGCCGATGGCGGCCACCACATGCTCATCCGAGCAGATCAGGTTGTTGGTCGGATCGAGGTCGATCCAGCCATGATCCGGCCCACACCAGACGCTGAGCCAGGCATGGCTGGCATCGGCGCCGCGCAAGCCCGTCTCGGGATCGTCGCCCGTCTTCTGCGTGCGGATGTAACCTGACACATAGCGCGCGGCGAGGCCGAGGCCGCGCAGCATGGCAATCTGCAGATGTGCGAAATCCTGGCAGACGCCGGCGCGCTTTTGCATCACGGCGGCGACCGGCGTGAAGATTTCGGTGGCCGCCGGATCGTAGCGGAAATCCGTGAAGATGCGTTGCGTGAGGTCGCGTGCCGCAGCCAGCACCGGCCGGCCGGCGGTGAAACTCTGCAGGGCATACTGGATCGCGTCGTCGCTCGGCAGGGCCAGCGGCGAGTCATGCACGAATTCGCTTTCCAGCACCATTTCGGGAAAGCCGTCGCCGGCCAGCGCGTCGCGAATCTCTTCCCAGGCCGGCGTCGCTGATGGATCGGGCGGCAGGAAGGCATCGACCTCGATCTCGGCGCGCAGCTCGACATCGAAGCGCGTATGCGACTCTTCCAGTGTCAGGCAGGTGACGCGGTTGCCGAAATGGTCGCGCTGCTCGATCACGCGGCCCGCGGTAGGGCTCGTGCTGACGGCACTGCTTTTCACGCGCTGGCGCGGCAGGTCCGGCAGTGCGAGATGCAGCATGTGGTGCGAGATATCGACCGCCCAGGAGTAGCTGTACGAGGTGGTATGGCGCAGACGGTATTTCATCAGGAACCAAAGCCGAATGCACGGGCGACCTGAACGTGGCTGAAATAGGTGCGCGACAGCTGGTCGGAAATATCCATCAGCGCATCGCCGGCGGCATCCAGGCTGCCGCGCAGACGCGCCGCCAGCTGGATCATCTCCTCGCGATTGATCTCGTCGCGGTCGAACAGCCCGACCAGATCGGTGAACGGCCGCGTCAGCGCCAGGCAGTCGGCGCCACGCGGTGGCGCTTCGGAGTTCGGCAGGGTATCGAGATGCTGCGCCATCGCATTGAGCTGGAAGGCCAGCGCATGCGGATTGCTGCCATCCAGCAGCAGCAGATCGAATACGGCCGCGGCCTGCAGAGAGGCGCGATAGCGGCGGCGATAGGTCAGCGTGGAATCGCTGACTTCCAGCGCGATGCGGAAGGCACTGTCGCTGTTGGCGCCCAGCACCGTGGTGGCGGCCGAGACGCTGCGGGTGATGAAGACGGCGCGTTCCAGCCGACGGCCGAAATCGATGAAGCGCCAGCCCGAACCGCGCGTCATATGTTCGGACAGCATGCCGGCGATCGCCGCCGTGGCGCGGATCATCTGGTCGCAGAATTCCAGCATGGCATCGGCATCGCCCGCCGCGCCCGGCCGGCTCTGGCGCAGCTCGCCCAGCAGGTGGTTGAACATGCGCCACATATCGGCCGAGTAGCGATGGCGCGACACGGCGGCCAGCCGCTCGATGCCATCCAGCGTCTGGCCCAGAAGCTGCCCGGAGGTGCAGGCGCGCGTGATCGCACTGGCAAACAGCGCGGAATCGGGCGGCGCACCGGCGGCACGCTGGTCAAGAATGCCGCAGCGCGCCAGTGCGCGCGCCAGCACGGCCATTTCCACCATGTCGCGCGCAGAGGCAAATTCGCCGACCAGCCGCGACAGCACGGCCCGCAGCAGGCGGGCGCCGTCATCGAGCCGCTCGACGCTGCGGCCGAGCCAGAACAGATCATCAGCCACGCGGCTCTGCAGCGTGCCGGACGAGCGGCGCAGGGTCAGCCGCTGCCGCGTGCTGCTGCCGCGGATCACCGTGGGCGACTGGTCGCGGGCGACGACCCAGACATCCTTGTTGATGCCGCCGCGCTGCAGGGTGGCACCGAAAGGATCGTTGCGCGCCGGCACGCGGGCAAGCCCGCCCGGCATCACCACATAATCGTCGCCATCAGCCACCAGCTGCACGCGCAGCAGGATCGGCTGCGGCTCCAGCCCGTTCGGACCGAGACCGGGCGACACAGACGGCACGATGCATTCCTGCGCCACATAATCGGCCGGATGCGCCTTGATCTGCGCCAGCAGGCTGGCGCGTTCGGCTTCGGGCAACGTCGACACCACGACCGGCCGGTCGTTCAGGCCGTAGGCGCCGCGCACCACCATCTTCTCGAAATTCTGCTCGACGGTGCTCAGCGCATAGGACTGGCCGCACCACCAGGTGGCGATCGACGGCATCGCCAGCTCTTCGCCGAGCAGATGCTGCGACAGGTTCGGCAAAAACGCATGCAGGGCCGGCGCACCGGCCAGTCCGCTGCCGATGGCGTTGTACACCGCCACCTGGCCATCGCGCGCCGCCTGCAACAGGCCGACGACACCCAGCGTGGAATCGGCGCGCAGTTCGAGCGGATCGCACCATTCGCCATCCAGCCGGCGCACGATCACGTCGACCAGTTCAAGACCCGCCAGCGTCTTCAGGAAGATGCGGCCCTCGCGCATGGTGAGGTCGGCGCCCTCGACCAGCGTGGCGCCGAGTTCGCGCGCCAGATAGATATGCTCGAAATAGGCTTCATTATATGGCCCCGGCGTGAGCAGCACGAGGCGTGGATTGTCAGGTGCCGCGCCGCTGGGCAGCTTTGGTGCGCGATTGGCGAGGTCGGCCTGCCAGTATTCGAAATAGGCATTCAGCGGCCGCACGCGGCATTGCCGCAGCGCCTGGCCCAGCAGGCGCGACATCACGCGGCGATTTTGTAAAGCGTACCCGGCCCCTGCAGGGGCCTGCGTGCGGTCGGCGATCACGCGCCAGACGCCATCGGGCCCGCGCACCAGTTCGGCGGCGTAATGCTGCAGCATGCGGCCATGAGTCTGGCCATCGGTGCGGCGGCCGGCGCGCAGGAAGTCACGATGGCCATAGACCAGCGCCGGCGGAATGCGGTGATCGCGCAGCAGATCCATCGGACCATAGACATCGCGCAGCACCGCATCGAGCAGCCGGGCGCGCTGCACCAGGCCGGCCTCGATGGTTTCCCATTCCTCGGCCGAGAGCAGCACCGGCACCGGATCGAGCTGCCATGGCCGCTGTTCCGGCAGCGGCGGGGCGATCACGCCGCCGGCGCCATCGGGCAGTTCGTAGAGATTGTAGGTGACGCCTTCGTCTTCGAGATACTGGCGGCCGCGTTCGGCGCGCTCCAGCAGACCGGCCGGCCCGAGTTCGCTCAAGGTCGCGAGCAGCGGCTGCCAGTGGCCACGAATGAAGCCCTGGCCGGTCACCATCTCATCATAGGCCTCAGCCGGAGTTCCCGGAGCTGGCGGCAGTTGGGAAACCGGGGCCTTCAGGGGCGAATTCACAAGGCTACCCTTCGCGGTCCGAATCGGACCGGAAGTTTAACCCGTTCGCAGGTCGAGGGTAAGCGGCTGTTCACGCGACGAGGCGGGTTGCGGCGGCGGCATGCTGCCCGGCGTGTGGCCCATGGCGAAAAAGCGGGCACGACGGCGCGCCTCGGCCTCGTTGGCATTGACCGGGAAGGTGTCGTAGTTGCGTCCGCCGGGATGCGCAACGTGATATGTGCTCCCGCCCAGCGAGCGGCCCGACCAGCTGTCGAACAGATCGAACACCAGCGGCGTATGCACGCCGATGCTGGGATGCATGGCGCTCGGCGGGCCCCAGGCCTTGTAGCGGATGCCGGCCACATATTCGCCCGCCACGCCGGTGGCGCGCAGCGGCACGGCGCGGCCGTTGCAGGCCAGGACATGCCGGCCATCGACCAGGCCCTTGATCTTCACCTGCAGGCGCTCGACCGAAGAGTCGACATAGCGCGCGGTGCCGCCGGCCGTAGCTTCCTCGCCCAGCACATGCCAGGGCTCCAGCGCATGGCGCAGTTCCAGTTCCATGCCGCGCACCGCCAGCTGGCCGATCTGCGGGAAACGGAATTCGGCATGGGCCGCGAACCAGGCCGGATCGAAGCCAAGGCCCTGCTGGTTCAGGTCGTCCAGCACATCATGGAAATCCTGCATGCAGAAATGCGGCAGCAGGAATTCGTCATGCAGGCGCGTGCTCCAGAAGATCGGCTTGCGCTGGTAGGGCTGTTCCCAGAAGCAGGCCAGCAGGCCGCGCAGCAGCAACTGCTGCGCCAGGCTCATGCGCAGATCGGGCGGCATCTCGAAGGCGCGCAGCTCGACCAGGCCGAGGCGGCCGGTCGGGCCATCAGGCGAATAGAGCTTGTCGATGCAGAATTCAGTGCGATGGGTATTGCCGGTGATATCGACCAGCACGTTGCGGAAAATGCGGTCGACCAGCCAGGGCGACGGATCGGGATGTTTCGCCACTTCGTCAAACGCGATGCGCAGGTTGATCAGCGCATCGTCGCGGCCCTCATCGGCGCGCGGATGCTGCGAGGTCGGGCCGATAAACTGGCCGGAGAACAGATACGACAGCGAGGGATGGTTCTGCCAGTAACCGACCAGGCTCTTGAGCAGATCGGGCCGGCGCAGGAAGGGACTGTCGAACGGCTGCGCCGCGCCCATGACGACATGGTTGCCGCCGCCGGTGCCGACATGGCGGCCATCGAGCATGAACTTCTCGGTGCCGAGCCGTGTCTGCCGCGCCTCCTCGTAAAGGATCGACGTCTTCTCGGCGAGCTCGCGCCAGCTCGACGACGGATGGATGTTGACCTCGATGACACCGGGATCGGGCGTGACGCTGAAATTCATCAGGCGCGGATCGCGCGGCGGCGGATAGCCTTCGATCACCACCTTGCGGCCCAGCCGGGCGGCCGTATCCTCCACGGCGACAAGCAGATCGAGATAGTCTTCCGCCATATCGAAAGGTGGCATGAACACATGCAGCAGGCCGCCACGCGGCTCGATGCACATCGCGGTGCGCACCACGGTGGGATCGGACTGCTGGTTGGCTGGCCGGGTGGCCAGCGGCTCCTGTTCGCGGATCGCCGGCGCCGGTGTCTGCGGCCCCAGCGGCTGCAGCGGCGCCGCAGCGGGTGCCATGCCCCGACCGCCACCGGAGAACCACTCCTGCAGGCGCTGCATCAGGCTGCGATCCATCGGCAACGGCGCCGTTGTCGCGATCGCTGCGGCCGGCGCGCTTTGCAAGGGCCTGTCGAGTGGCGGCAGCGGCGGACGCGCTACCATCGTGTCGGGCAGATGACGGCCGGGATAATCCTTGGCTACCACCCAGGGCAGTGAATCCAGCGGCAGGCGCAGGCCCATCGGAGAATCGCCGGGCAGCAGATACATCGCCTGCGGCCGCAGGAACCACACGCCCGACCGCCAGCGCTTGGCGCCACCGTTCGCTGTCCATTCGCGCGTCAGCGGGATGGCGTAGCCCACCACCTTGTCGAGCCCCTGCTCGAAGATGCGGCTGAGGCGGGCGCGTTCCTGCTCGTCTTTCAGATGCGACTTGAACGGATCGACATTCACCGGCAGGCGGCGCTCGCGCCACAGGTAGTACCAGATATCCTCGAAGCCCGGCACGCGATGCGCCGGATCGATGCCGAGCCTGTCGGCCAGCGTAGCCGCGAAGATATCGGCGTCATGCACGGTGCAGCCATCTCCGGCATCTTCATCGGCCGCCAGCAGCGCGCGGTCGCGCCAGACCGGTTCGCCATCCTTGCGCCAATGGCAGCTCAGCGCCCAGCGCGGCAGCTGTTCGCCCGGATACCATTTACCCTGGCCGTAATGCAGCAGCGGCGACGGCGCGAAGCGATCCGCCAGCCGGCGCAGCAGCTTGCCGGCCAGTTCGCGTTTGTCAGGGCCCAATGCTGCGGTGTTCCATTCCGTCCCTTCCATGTCGTCGATCGACACGAAGGTCGGCTCGCCGCCCATGGTGAGACGCATGTCGCCGGCATTGAGCCGGGCATCCACCGCATCGCCGAGGCGCAGCATTTTCTCCCAGTCTTCATCCGGGATCGGCTTGGTCACGCGCGGCGTTTCGGCGAAGCGCGTCACCTTCATGTCGTAGTCGAATTCGACCTCGGCCTTTTCGATGGCGCCGCTGATTGCCGCCGCCGATTGCGGTTCCGGTGTGGCCGCCAGCGGAATATGCCCCTCGCCCGCCATCAGCCCCGATGTCGGATCGAAGCCGATCCAGCCCGCACCCGGTAGATAGACTTCGACCCAGGCATGCAGATCGGTGAAATCCGCCGTCGGACCCGAGGGACCATCCAGCGCCTTCACATCGGCGACCAGCTGGATCAGATATCCTGAGACGAAACGCGCGGCGAACCCCAGGTGCCGCAGCGCCTGCACCAGCAGCCATGAAGTATCACGGCAGGAACCGCTGCCGAGCTGCAGGGTCTGCTCGGCAGTCTGCACGCCGGGCTCCAGGCGGATGAGATACTTGATCTCGTTCGACAGGCGCTGGTTGAGCCCGACGAGGAAATCGATGGTGCGCTTTTTCTCGCGCGGCACGGCGGCGAGCCAGCGGCTGAGCAGCGCGCCGGGGGCGTCGACGCGCCGGAAAGGTGCGAGGTCTTCCTTCAGGTCGGGGTCGTAGTCGAAGGGAAACTCCTCGGCCTGCGGCTCGAGGAAGAAATCGAACGGATTGATCACCGCCATATCGGCAACGAGATCGACCGTGACCTCGAAATGATCTGTGCGTTCGGGGAAGACCAGGCGGGCGAGATAGTTGCCCTGCGGGTCCTGCTGCCAGTTGATGAAATGGTCCTTGGGCGAGATTTTCAGCGAATAGCTGACGATCGGCGTGCGGCAATGCGGGGCTGGCCGCAAACGCACCACCTGGGGCCCGAGGCTGATCAGCCTGTCATAGCGGTAGGTGGTACGGTGGTGCAGGGCGACCTGGATGCTCATGCGCTCTCTCGGCGGGATTTACTCCAGACGATGCAATCGACATGCCGCCCGGCTGTCCAGCGAAAACGACAAAGGCCGCCGGGAGTTGCCTTGCTCGGGGCGGTCGGGGCGAATTTTAGGCAGGGATGTCAGAATCCCGCCGCCGCACCGTCGCTGCGCGGATCGGTGGCGCCTTCCAGCACGCCATCGGCATGCCGGACGATGGCGCCGGCATGGCCCATGGTGCCGGTGAAGGCGCCGAGCATTTCCACGTCATGGCCGGCGGCCTTCAGGGCGGCGACCAGCCCCGGATCGAAGCGGCTTTCCAGCTTCAGCGTCACGCTGTTCTCGCCCCAGGTCTTGCCCAGCAGCCAGCGCGGCGCGGTGACGGCCTGCTGCAGCCCCTGGCCGTACAGACCGTAGCGCGTGAAGATGGCCGACTGGGTCTGCGGCTGCCCCTCGCCGCCCATGGTGCCGTAGACCATCACGCGGCCATCGGCAAAGCGCGCCATGGCGGGGTTGAGGGTGTGGAACGGCATGCGGCCGGGCGTGAGCAGGCGCGGACTGCTGCCTTCCAAGAGGAAGCTGGAGCCGCGGTTCTGCCAGTTGATGCCGGTCTCGTCCAGCACGCAGCCCGAACCAAACTCAAAGTAGATCGACTGAATGAAGCTGACCGCCACGCCATTGGCATCAATCGCGCCCATCCAGGTGGTGTCGCCGCCGGAGGCCGGTTGCGGCCAGGGCAGCGCGGTCTTGCGGTCGATCGTCGCGGCCAGCGCATCCAGGATGGTGGCTTCGAGATATTTCTCCGGCGGTTCGGGCATCGCCTCGGGATCGCCGACGATGCGGTCACGGATGATGAAGGCCTGCTTGGTGGCCTCGACCAGGCCGTGGATGTGATCGAAACCTTCAGCCTGCGTCACACCCAGCCGTTCGAACAACGCCAGGATCATCAGCGACGACAGCCCTTGGGTCGGCGGCGGGAAATTGAACAGCCTTGCGGCTTTCAGCGCCACGGAGAGCGGTGCGACGCGGCGGGCCTGATGGCGCGCCAGATCTTCGCCCGTCACCGGACTGCCGGCGCGGGCCAGATCGGCGGCGATCTGTTTGGCCAGCGCGCCGCGATAGAAATCTTCCGTGCCATGTGCGCCGATGGTTTTCAGCGTCGCGCCCAGCGCCGGCAGCGTCATCAGGCTGCGTTCGGCCGGCGGCGCACCGTCGGGCAGGAAGCGCGCGGCGAAACCCGGCGCGTCCCTAAGTTCCGGCATTTTCTCGGTGGTCAGATCGTGCTGGCTCTGCGTGACGGCAAAACCATTCTCGGCATGCCAGACGGCATCCTGCACCAGGCGCGACAGCGGCAGCCGGCCGCCGAGTTCGGCGCTGACTTTCAGCGCCTCGCCCCAGCCGCTGACGGTCGCCGCCACGGTATTGGCCGCCAATGGTCCGCGCCACGGGATGCTAGCGAGACCTCTGGATTTATAAAGCTCCGGCGTGGCGGCGATTGCTGCGCGACCGCAGGCTTCGACCGCGACAGGGTCCTTGCCGGGTGCCGCGATCAGCCAGAAGCCGTCGCCGCCGATGCCGGTCATATGCGGATAGACCACGGTGAGCGCCGCGGCCATCGCCACCGTCGCCTCGATGGCGTTGCCGCCCTCGCGCAAAACGGCAAGGCCGGCTTCGGCAGCCAGATGATGGGGCGCGGTGACCATGCCCCGGCGGGCGCGTGGTGTGTTCAGCATGGTGGTTTCTTACGACAGGCCTGTGCGCTTTACCAGCCGATCTCTTACCAACCGATGGCCCGCGGCAGCCAGGTGGCGATGGACGGCGTGTAGAACAGGATCACCACGGCGGAAACCTGCAGGCCGATGAACGGCACCACGCCCTTATAGATATCCATGGTCGTCACCTGCGGCGGCGCCACGCCGCGCAGGTAGAACAGCGCCCAGCCAAACGGCGGCGTCAGGAAGGAGGTTTGCATGTTGAGCGCGATCAGCGTGGCGACCCAGACCATGTCGACATTAGCGGCCTGCAGCACCGGCAGGAACAGCGGCACGACGATGTAGCTGATCTCGATCCACTCGATGAAGAAGCCGAGGATGAAGATCAGGAACATCATGAACCACAGCACGCCCTCGATGCCGCCGGGCACCAGCTTGAAGAAGTCGTGCACCAGCTGCTCGCCCTGCAACCCGCGGAAGGCCAGCGCAAAGACCTGCGCGCAGATCAGGATGAACATCATCGAAGCGGTGATCCGCCCGGTGGCGTAAACGGTTTCCTTCAGCATTTTCCAGTTGAAGCGCCCTGCGATGGCGGCCACAACAATGCTGCCCAGCGCGCCCATCGAGGCGGCCTCGGTGGGCGCGGCGATGCCGCCGATGATCGAGCCGAGCACGGCCAGCACCAGCGCGATCGGCGGCAGGCCGACCTTGAAGGTCTTGCGCAGCAGTTCCTGCCGGCTCATGGCGAAACGTTCCTCGGCCGGGATCGGCGGCACCAAATCGGGTTTGAAGATGCCGAGCGCAAGCAGATATATGCAGAAGATGCCGGCCAGCATCATGCCGGGCAGGAGCGCGGCAGCGAACAGCGTGCCGACCGATTCACCGAGGATATCGGCCAGCAGGATGATCAGCGTGCTGGGCGGGATGATCTGACCCAGCGTGCCCGAGGCGCAGATGGTGCCGCAGGCGATGCTCTTGTTGTAGCCGCGCCGGAGCAAGGTCGGCAGCGTGAGCAGGCCCAAAGTTACGATCGTGGCGCCGACGATGCCGGTGGTGGCGCCCATCAGCACGCCGACCAGCACGATGCCGATCCCCATACCACCACGCAAACCGCCAGACAGATGCCCGATCACTTCCATCAGTTCGTCGGCGATGCGGGATTTCTCCAGCATCATGCCCATGAAGACGAATAGCGGAATGGCGATCAGCGTATAATTGGCGGTGACGCCATAGATGCGCGCCGGCAGCAGGTTGAACAGCAGCGAGCCGAAGCCGAGCCAGCCGAAGAAGAAACCGCTGATCGCCAGCGTCAGCGCGACCGGAATGCCGAGCGCGAGCAGGACGAAGAAGGACGCGATACAGGACAGCGCCAGGATTTCATTCAGCGGCATGTTCTAACGGCTTGTCTGGTTGGGCGGCAGGCGGAACCACGCCACCGAAAAAGGGAATCAGCGACCGCAGCGTCGCGGCCAGGCTCTGCACCAGCAACAGCAGGAAGCCGGCCGGTATCATCGCCTTGAGGATAAAGCGATAGGGCAGCCCTCCCGGATCGGGTGATTTCTCACCGATCAGGTAGGACTGCATCACATAGCCGATGCTGAGCTTGATGATGATGGCGGAAAAGGCGACCGCAACCAGGCAGGAGACGACTTCCAGCACCTGCCTGATGTACGGCGGGAAACGGCCGTAGAGGATGTCGACGCGGACATGGCCCTCATGCTTGATCGCATAGGCAATGCAGAGCAGCGAGACCGGCGCCATGAGATGCCATTCCAGCTCCTGCATCGCCACCGATCCGGTATGGAACAGGTAGCGCAGCAGCACATTGAAGGCCATGACGCAGACCAGCGCGAAGCCGGTCCAGGATGCGAGGCGGCCCGAATGCTCGACAATGACATCGAGAAAACGGGCCGCCGACTCCAGACGCAAAGCAAACATGAACGGTGATTACGCCTTGCTGAGCTGACCGCGGATCTGGCTCTGGTAGACCGATTCCGAAACGCCGGCCCATTTGTCGTGGTTGGCTTTGAAGGCGAGGAAAGCGTCATGCACCTTCTTCATCGCCGGATCCTTGGCGGCGCCGTCGTTCAGCACCACTTCGGTGGCTTCCTTCAGCTTGGCGACGATCTGCGGCGGCAGCGGCTGCGCCGTCACGCCCTGGTTCTTGACCAGATCGTCCAGCGCCTCGGCATTGGTGGCTTCGCACCAGGTATGGCTGATCGTGTTGCAGGCGGCGGCCGCGGCACGAACGATTTCCTGCAGGTCGGGCGGCAGCGACTCCCAGGCCTTCTTGTTGACGATCAGCTCGGTGACGTTGGAGGGCTCGTGCCAGCCGGTGGTGTAGTAGAACTTCGCCGCCTTGTGCAGACCGAGGCGACGGTCCTGGTAGGGGCCGACGAATTCGGCCGCATCGATCACGCCGCGTTCCAGTGCCGGGAAGATTTCACCGCCGGGCAGCAGCTTCACATCGACGCCGAGCGTGGCGTAGACCTTGCCGGCCAGGCCGGGGATACGCATCTTCAGGCCCTTGTAATCGTCCAGGCCGGTGATCGGCTTGCGGTACCAGCCGGTCATCTGCACGCCGGTATTGCCCATCGCCATCGGCACCAGGTCGAAGGGCGCATACAGCTCATCCCACAGCTTCTGACCGCCGCCGTGATAAATCCAGGCGGTCATGCCCTGGAAATTCAGGCCGAAGGGCACGGTGGTGAAATACTGCGCCGCGGGAATCTTGCCGGCCCAGAAGTAACTGTTGGCCGCATTCATCTCGACGATGCCCTTTGACACGGCGTCGAAGCCTTCCAGCGCCGGGATCAGCTCGCCGGCGGCGAAATGCTGGATGGTCAGGCGACCGCCCGACATCTTCTTCACCATCTCGCAGAAATCGGTCGGGCTGCCGGGGCCGGCCACATAGAAGGGCGAACCCGGACCATAGGCATTGGTCATCTTCCACTGGAAGGTCTTGGCCTGCGCGGTGGCGATATTCGGTTTGGCGAAGGTGGCAGCGGCAGCGCCGCCGAGCAGACCAGCCTTGACGAAGAAACGACGTTTCATGGCAACCCCCATAGGTCCGAGTGACACCGCGTGACGCTGGCGCGCTTCGCGGCAAAAGACCTGTTGGTGTATGCAATCGATATGCCACCGCGTATACATTGCGCGGAAATTGGTACGCCGTTGTTTTTACGCCTGCCCGCAGCCTGCGCACGGACCAATCCGGCAACAGCACGCAATAGGTTCCGGCAGCGCGCTGCTGCTTATCTCGGCAGATGCACGGAATGCTGCGTCCTGCGCGATGATTCAGAGGTGATTGAGGCCGTGATGTTCCAGCAGGTCGATCAGCAGCCGGGCCGCGCGCAGGCGATGCGTGCGGATCAGCCGGGTGGCGGCCTCGGCATCGCGCCGCCGCAACGCCGCGACCACGGCGGCATGGTCGTCATTCGAGGTCGTCGGCTTGGGCCGCAGCTGCAGCGTGGCCATGCGGGCGCGATGCGACTGCTCGCGGATGGTTTCCACCATCACGATCAGCCGCTGGTTCCCCGACATCTCGACCAGCCGGCGATGGAAACGCGCATCGCCTTCGGCCCAGACCGTGCGGTCATCCAGCGCCAACGCCTCGGTCATGTCAGCCAGCAGCCGGTCGAGCTCGGCATTCTCCTGCGGCTGCAGCCCGCGCCGCGCGATGATGTCGACGGCGGTGGCTTCCAGTCCGGCCAGCAGATCGTAAATATCGCGCAGGTCGGCAATCGCGATGGGGAGCACGCGCATGCCATGGCGCGGCCGCACTTCCACCATACCCTCCTGCGCCAGCCGGATCAGCGCCTCGCGCACCGGCGTGCGGCTCATGCCGAGCCACTCGGCAGCCTGCTGTTCCAGCGCCTGGGTGCCCGGCGGCAATTCATTGTCGAGAATGCGGCGCTTCAGTTCGTCATAGGCGCGGCGCGTCTGCGAACGCCGCACACCACCATCCATCACAGCCGTGTTCATGGCTTTGGCAATCCGTAACTGTTTCCCCCGAATGCGGCGCCGCCCTTATCCGGATGGTCGCCGCATCGGGGCAGGATAGCGGAAGCACCGCGCCGCCGGGTGCAAAATCTGCGTAAACCTTTGGTGGAAGCTGTCAGCGGGCCGGGCGCGTCATATAGACGACCGGCAGCTCGGCGCCGCCGGCCGGCATCAGCCCCTCGGCTTCCGCGCGATATCCCATTTTCAGGTACAGCGGCACGGCATTGATATTGGCCCGCACATAGAGCTGCGGATAACCGGCGGCGGCTGCAGCCTGTTCGGCCGCCTGCACCAGCGCGGTGGCCAGGCCGCGCCGCGCCCAGCCGGGATGCACGAAGACCTTGCGGATGCGGGCCGTGTTCGGCCGCTCGGGCATCGGCAGCCAGCCGGCGGTGGCGATCAGGCTGCCCGCCTGATCGCGGGCGAGGATCAGGTTGGAGCGCGCCACATCCACCGCATAGTCGTCGGCTGCGATCAGCGCCTCATGCGCCGCGATCTGCGCTGCATCGTGATGGCTGGCGGCCAGCTGGCGGAAGGCCAGGGCATGCAACGCCCGCACCGCGGGCAGGTCAGCGGAGGTATAGGCCTGCAGGCTGACGGCATCGGGTAAAGATATGGCCATGGTCGTTCGGGACTCTTTCGGGAACCGGGCATGGAAAACTGCGTTTTTCCCTATAGCCCGCCATTGGTGTCACAGACGTGACACCGCGATGCTTTGTCTGGATGCCTGTATGAAACGTGTAATCTTGATCTTCGCCGCCCTCACCACGCTCGCCGCCTGTTCGGGCGGGACGGACAGCCGTCCGCATGACGGCATCGTGCTGACCAAACAGAGCAAGGAAGCGCCTGACTGGGGCCGCCACCTGCCGGATGTCTGGGGCGGGCTGCAGGCCTGTCTCGCGGCGCATCCGGTCCAGCCGGCCTATGCCACCCATGTGACCTTGCAGAATCACGGCATGATGCAGGTGCGCCTGCGCGGCGCCGACCGCAGCCTGTATGAATGCAGCACCGGTACGACCGGCAGCCCGGCGCCGCAGATTGCGGTCACGGAACGTCAGCGCGTGGCTGGCCCAGCTTTCACGCCGGCCAGCATGCCAGAGCCCTATATGCGCTGCGGCACGCCCGAGCCGGTGCTGAGCGGCACCGGCCGGTTGCTCGGCTGGCTCACCTATTTCAATCCCGATTGCCCGCCGCGCAGCGTGGCCGCCGAAAGCGGCTGGCGCGGTTTTGGCAATGAACCCTACTGGAGCCTGCGGATCAGCGGCAATGACGTGGTGTTCGACCGGCTGGGCGAACTGCCGCAGAATTACAGCGCGAAGCGGCCGGTCAGCGAGGGTAACCGCCAGACCTGGTCGCTCAACAACGACGGCTCGCAGCTGCAGGTCAGCATCACCGAAGCCGCCTGCGGCGACAGTATGAGGCGCAGCTATCCCTATACGGCGGAACTGCGCTTTGAGGGCCGCACCTATCGTGGCTGCGCCGAGAAGACCGCCGCCATTCCGTAAGCAAGCCTTGACCGGCGCCCACATCTGCGTCACCCCTGCGGCATGAATGCCGCCGAACTGGAAAA
Organism: Ferrovibrio terrae; assembly: GCF_007197755.1. Classification (NCBI taxonomy): domain Bacteria; kingdom Pseudomonadati; phylum Pseudomonadota; class Alphaproteobacteria; order Rhodospirillales; family Rhodospirillaceae; genus Ferrovibrio; species Ferrovibrio terrae. The sequence continues at coordinate 1,852,449 of NZ_CP041636.1, read as the reverse complement.
ACGCCTGCTGTATCGCGACGGGCTGATGCTGGTGGTCGACAAGCCGCCCGGCCTGCCGGTGCATGCCGGCCCCGGCGGCGGCGACAATCTGGAACGCCACCTGAACTGGCTGCGCTTCGGCCTGCCCAAGCCGCCATCGCTGGCGCACCGGCTGGATCGCGACACGTCGGGTTGCCTGGTACTGGGCCGGCATCCGAAAGCGTTGCGCAAGCTGGGCAAGCTGTTCCAGGACGGCAAGGTCGACAAGACCTACTGGGCGGTGACGCGTCATGCGCCGGCCGAGGCACAAGGCCGCGTCGATGCGCCGCTGAAAAAGCTGAGCACCAAAAGCGGCGGCTGGCATATGGCGATTGCCGAGGACGGCCAGCATGCCGTCACCGACTGGCGTGTGCTGGGCACATCTCCTGACGGACTCTGCTGGATCGAATGCCATCCGCGCACCGGCCGCACGCACCAGATCCGTGTGCATCTGGCATCCCTGGGCGCGCCCTTGCTGGGCGATGCGCAATACGGCGATGCCGCGCTGGAAAAGCCGCTGACCCTGCATCTGCAGAGTCATGCGATCACGCTGCCGCTCTATCCCTCACGCGAGCCAATTACAGTGAGCGCCGAGCCGCCGCCGCATATGCAGGTGGCACTGACCGCCTGCGGCTGGGTCAAGGCGGCTACGGTTTCAGCACCAGCTTGATCGCATAGCCGACCACGCCGAGCGCCGCGACGCTGCCGGCCCACAGCGCGACAAACCATAAAAGTCGCTGCCAGATCGGCTTCTGCGCTTCGCTGTCAGTGATAATGGGCATCGGGATCGACCTTGCCGCGGAACACGTAATAGGAATAGGCGGTATAGGCGAGGATGATCGGCAGCAGGATCACCGCACCGACCAGCAGGAAGCCGAGCGAGACATCTGGTGCCGCCGCGTCGTAGAAGGTGAGCGAAGGCGGCACCATCAACGGCCAGAAGCTGATCCCCAGACCGATATACGACAGCACGAACAGCGCCAGCGCCGAGAGGAAAGGCTGCAGCGGCCGCTTGTAATCATGCAGCCCGCGCCACAGCGATCCGGCCGCCAGCAGTACCAGCAGCGGCATCGGCGCGGTCAGCAGGATATTCGGCCAGGTGAACCAGCGCTGCAGGAACTGCTCACCCAGGAATGGCGTCCACAGGCTGACCAGGCCAATCAGCAGCACGAGGCCGACGCTGAGCTTGCGGCCAAGATCGTAGCAGCGATTCTGGATCTCGCCCTCGGTCTTGATCACCAGCCAGCAGGCGCCGAGCAGTGCGTAACCCACCACCAGCGAGAGCCCCGTGAGGAGGCTGAACGGTGTCAGCCAGTCCCACCAGCCGCCAGCATAGGCCCGGTTCGCCACCTTGATGCCCTGGATCAGGCCGCCAAGCGCGATCCCCTGCATAAACGTGGCAAGCAGCGAGCCGAGCGTGAAGCTCCAGTCCCACACCCGTTTCCAGCGCACGGTGCGCCAGCGGAATTCAAAGGCGACGCCGCGGAAGACCAGCCCAAGCAGCATCACGGTCAGCGGGGCATAGAGCGCCGGCAGGATGGTGGCGTAGGCGAGCGGGAAGGCGGCGAGCAATCCGCCGCCGCCCAGCACCAGCCAGGTCTCGTTGCCGTCCCAGACGGGGGCTACCGAATTCATCAGCACGTCGCGCTCGCGTTCTTTCTTGAACAGCGGGAACAGGATGCCAATGCCGAGATCGAAACCGTCCAGCACCACATAGGCCAGCACCGCAAAGGCGATCAGGCCGGCCCAGATCAGCGGAAGATCGAGTGTCATGGCCCTACTCCCCTTTCGCGATTTGCTGAGCCGGACCAGGCATGATGCCGGCGGCCCGCATCGGCGTTTCAGGTTCGGCCTTGCCGATGGCGCCGGGCGTCTTGGCCATCAGGCGCAGCAGGTAGAAGATGCCGGCGCCAAACACGATGAAGTAGACGATGATGAAGGCGATCAGCGAGGTCGCCACACCGGGCAGGCCGATCGGCGAGACGGAGTCGGCCGTGCGCAGCAGGCCATAGATTGTATAAGGCTGGCGGCCGACCTCGGTAGTGACCCAGCCGGCCAGCACGGCAACGAAGCCGCTCGGCCCCATCACGAGTGCGGCGCGATGCAGCAGGCTGTTGCTGTAGATGCGGCCGCCGAGGCGCATGACCAGGCTGACCAGTCCGACCAGCGCCATCAGCATGCCCAGCCCCACCATGATGCGGAAGCTCCAGAACACCACCGGGGTCGGCGGCCAGTCTTCGCGCGGGAAGGCCTTCAGCCCCTTCATTTCGCCATCCCAGTCATGCGTCAGGATCAGGCTGCCCAGCTTGGGGATGCCGATGGCGTATTTCGTTTCGCCGGCCTCGTTGTCGGGCAGGCCGAACAGGTAGAGCGGCGCGCCCTTGATGCTTTCCTCGTAATGGCCTTCCATCGCGGCGATCTTGGCCGGCTGGTGCTGCAGCGTGTTCAGGCCGTGCAGGTCGCCGGCAAAGATCTGGATCGGCGCCACGATGGCCGCCATCCACATCGCCATCGAGAACATCACGCGCGCGCCGGCATTGGTCTTGTCGCGCAAAAGATGCCACGCGCCGACTGCGCCAACCACGAAGGCGGTGGTGAGATAGGCCGCCAGCACCATATGCACCAGGCGATAGGGGAAGGACGGATTGAAGATCACGGCGAACCAGTCTTCCGGCACGAACTGGCCGTTCGGCGCGATGGCATAGCCGGCTGGCGTCTGCATCCAGCTGTTCACCGCGAGAATCCAGAAGGCGGAGATGAACGTGCCGAAAGCGACCATGGCGGTGGCGAAGAAATGCAGACCCTTGCCCACACGCTGCATGCCGAACAGCATCACGCCGAGGAAGCCGGCTTCGAGGAAGAAGGCCGACAGCACTTCGTAACCCATGAGCGGACCAATCACGGGCCCGGCCCTGTCGGAAAACACCGCCCAGTTGGTGCCGAACTGGTAGCTCATCACCAGCCCCGACACGACGCCCATGCCGAAGGTGACGGCGAAGATCTTGATCCAGTAGCGAAAGACCTGGATGTAGACCTCGCGTTTGGTCCACAGCCACAGCGCCTCAAGCACCGCCAGATAGCTGGCGAGTCCGATGGTGAAGGCCGGGAAAACGATATGGAACGAGACCGTGAAGGCGAACTGCAGCCTGGCCAGAAAGACGGGATCGAGCAGCGCTTGCATCGGCGGACCTCCGTGCCGGCATGGTAAACCGTTTGCCGGTCGCGCCCAAAGAAAACCGCACCGCTGCGCTGGGGTCAACGCGATGCTGCAGGCGCGAATTGCCACATTGAGGCAAAGCGCCGCAGGGCGTCTGCCGCCCCGTCATGCGAGACTTGCAGCCTTCGCAAGGCTATAACCGCCGGCAAGGCACTATAGTGCCGCCCAAGCTGCCGCCGCCCCGCCCCTCCGGTTTTCCAGTTCCGCCCACCGCCATGCTGATTCCCCTGATCGTTGCCTGCGCGCTGTTCATGGAGAATATCGACTCCAGCGTGCTGGCCACCGCGCTGCCCAGCATTGCCGCCTCCTTGGGCGAGAGCCCGCTCAAGCTCAACCTCGCGATCACCTCCTATCTGTTCAGCCTGGCGGTGTTCATCCCGGTCAGCGGATGGGTCGCCGACCGTTTCGGCGCGCGCACCGTGTTCCGCACCGCCATCATCATCTTCACTATCGGCTCATTGCTCTGCGGTCTGGCCGACAGTTTCTGGACCCTGGTCGGCGCGCGCGTACTGCAGGGCTTCGGCGGCGCGCTGATGGTACCGGTGGGCCGCATGGTGATTCTGCGTTCGACCCCCAAATCCGAATTGCTGCGCGCGATGACCTGGCTCACCGTGCCTGCGATGATCGGCCCCGTGATAGGTCCGCCGCTGGGCGGTTTCCTGACCACCTACCTGTCGTGGCGCTGGATCTTCTGGATCAACCTGCCGATCGGCCTGCTCGGCATTGTGCTGGTGTCGCTCTATATCCCGAATATCCGCGAAGAGAAGGCACCACCGCTCGACTGGCGTGGATTCCTGATGTCGGCCTTCGGCCTCTGCGGCCTGGTCTTCGGCTTCGAGACTATCGGCCGCGGGCTGCTTCCAGATGCTGCCGTCGCCGGCCTGCTGGTGGTCGGCGCCATCGGCATCGGACTTTACCTGCGCCATGCCAGACGGCATCCGCATCCGCTGATCGATCTGTCGCTCCTGAAAGTGCCGACCTTCCGCGCCGGCATGGCTGGCGCCTTCCTGTTCCGCATCGGCGTCGGCGCCATGCCCTTCCTGCTGCCGCTGATGCTGCAACTCGGCTTCGGCCTCTCGGCATTCGAGTCCGGCATGATCACCTTCGTCTCGGCGGCCGGCGCGATGACCATGAAAGTGACCGCCGGCCCGATCCTGCGCCATCTCGGCTTCCGACGCGTGCTGATCGCCAATGCGCTGATCAGCGGCGGCTTCATCGCGGTCTGCGGCCTGTTCCGGCCCGATCTGTCGCATGCCCTGATCATGGGCCTCCTGCTGATGGGCGGGTTCTTCCGCTCACTGCAGTTCACCAGTACCAACACGCTGACCATCTCGGATATCCCGAATAACCAGATGAGCCGCGCCACCAGCTTCACCTCGATGATGCAGCAACTGTCGCTGTCGGCCGGCGTGGCGGTCGGCGCCATGGTGCTGCATGCCACCGTCAGCTATGGCGGCGGCGTCGACCAGATCCGCGCCGACAGTTTCATGCCGGCCTTCTTCACCGTCGGTGCCATCGCGACCCTGTCGGTCTTCGTTTTCCTGCGACTGCCGAAAGATGCCGGTGCCGAAGTCAGCGGCCATCGCCTGGTGGCGCCGACCCAGCGCCTGAGCCAGGGCACACCGCCGCGCCCGGGCGACACCGGGCCCCGCTGACCATGGATGCAACCGCCTTCGCAATTCTCGCCGTGGCGGCGCGCGGCATCGCCGCTGCCGGCTTCGTCGGCGGCGTGGTGGCGCTGATGGAACGCGCCTCGCCCTTCATCGGCGGGATCGTGCTGGCCTTGCCGATCGTCACCGCGCCGGCTTACGTCTTCATCATCCTGCACCAGGATGCCGGCTTCGTGGCGCAGGCCGCTCTCGGCAGCCTTGCCACCGTCGGGTCGGTGCTGCTCTTCCTGGTCACCGCCATCGCGCTGGTCGGCCGCCTGCCGATGGCGGTCGTGCTGGCGGGCGCACTCGGCGCCTGGCTCGCGACAGGCTTGATCATCCGCGCCCTGCCCGCCGCGCTGCCGGTCTCCTTCGGCGTGATCGCCGTCGCCGGCCTGATCGCGTGGTGGAGCGGCCGGCGCGTGCCGATGACGGCACCTGCGGCAAGCGGACGTTCGCCGCTTTACGAGATTGCGCTGCGCGGCTGCGCCGCCGGTATACTGGTTGCGGTCGTGAGTGGCCTGGCGCATCTGCTGGGGCCGACGGTGGCCGGCATCTTTGCCTCCTTCCCGGTGGCGCTGATGACGGTCTGCTGGTTCCTGCCACGCCGGTTGGAAAGCGCGGGCATCCGCGCAGCGCTCCGCGCGGCCCAGATCGGCATGGCGAGCCACATCCCCTTCTTCACGGCCATCGCCCTGCTCGGCCCCAAGCTCGGGACCTGGCCGGCTTTCACCCTGGGCGTGGTCGGTTCGCTCGGCATCGCGGTGGCGCTGGGTGTCCTGCGCCGCCGCCACCTGCGGAGCGCGGCCCGTTAACAATCCGGCCCTGTTGCCTTCGCGGCCATCATGCTACATGAGCGACGCGCACAGGACTGCGCAATTCACGCGATTTCATTGGACTTTCTGGCTATGAACCCGATCTTCGCCGACGCGCCGACCACTATCTTTGAAACCATGTCGCGGCTGGCCATGCAGCATGACGCGATCAACCTGGGCCAGGGCTTCCCCGACGATCCCGGCCCCGAGGATGTACGCGCCAAGGCCGCCGCCGCCCTGCTGTCGGGCTGGAACCAGTATCCGCCGATGATGGGGATTCCAGACCTGCGCCAGGCGGTGGCGACACATTACAAGCGCTTCCACAAGCTCGACCTCGACTGGCAGAGCGAAGTGATGATCACCTCGGGCGCCACCGAAGCGCTGGCCGACAGCCTGCTCGCCATCCTGCAGCCGGGCGACGAGGTCGTGCTGTTCCAGCCGATGTATGATGCCTATCTGCCACTGGTGAAACGCGCCGGCGGCGTGCCGAAATTCGTCACGCTCCGCCCGCCGCACTGGCGCATCGACGAGGCCGCCCTGCAGGCCGCCTTCTCGCCCAAGACCAAGGCCGTCATCTTCAACAACCCGCTCAATCCCACCGCCAGCGTATTTCCGCGCGAAGACCTCGAACTGCTGGGCCGTTATCTGGTGAAATACGACGCCATCGCGATCTGCGACGAGGTCTGGGAACATGTGCTGTTCGACGGGCTGTCGCACACGCCGCTGATTTCGTTGCCCGGTTTGCGCGAACGCTGCATCAAGATCGGCTCGGCCGGCAAGATCTTCTCGCTGACCGGCTGGAAGGTCGGCTTTGTCTGCGCGGCACCTGCGATCATGAAGGTGCTGGCCAAGGCACATCAATATGTCACCTTCACCACGCCGCCGAACCTGCAGGCCGCCGTCGCCTATGGCCTCGACAAGGACGACGCGTATTTCACCGGCATGCGCCAGACCCTGCAGACCGCGCGCGACCGTTTCGCCAAAGGCCTGACCGAAGCCGGGCTGACCGTGCTGCCGAGCCAGGCGACCTATTTCCTCAATGTCGATCTCTCGCCCATTTCGAATGACGTCGATGACGCCGCCTTCTGCCAGAATATGGTGGAACAGGCCAAGGTGGCGGCAATTCCGGTCAGCGCCTTCTATTCGGAAGACCAGGTGAAGACCGTGATCCGCTTCTGCTTCGCCAAGACCTACGACAAGCTGGACGGCGCGATCGAACGCATCGCCGCCCATATCAAGCGCGGCTGACCGCCACAGAATGCGCGCTTACTTGAATTCCAGGCTGCAGACCAGCCTGAGGGTGTTCTGGCAGCTGATCAAGATCATGGTGCCGGTGATGCTGGCGGTGAAGATCGCCGCTGAACTCGGGCTGATCGCAGCATTAGGCCCGCTGCTGGCGCCGATGATGGCGCTGCTCGGCCTGCCGGCCGAAGCCGGCCTCGTACTGGTCGCCGCCTTCACCATCGGCATCTATGGCGGGCTGGGCGCGCTGCCGCTGCTGGCCGATGCCGGTGTCACCGTCGCCCAGCTCTCCATCGTCTGCTCAATGATGCTGTTCTGCCACGCCCTGCCGATGGAGCAGGCCATCGTGCGCAAGGCCGGCGCCAGCTTCTGGTTCACCGCTGGCCTGCGCCTGGTCGCCGCCCTGCTCTATGCGGCGCTGATCGCGGCGATCTGCCGGGCCACCGGCTGGCTGTCCGAACCCGCCGATGCCGGACTGCTGCATCGCATGGCTTCGCCGACCGCGGGCTGGAGCGACTGGCTGGTGTCGTCGCTGATCTCGCTGGCAGCGACATTTGTCATCATCGTGGCGCTGATCCTGCTGCTCGACCTGTTCGAGCGCAGCGGCACCACGCGCCGGTTCACCGCCGCCATCATGCCGCTGCTGCGCCTCTCCGGACTGAGCCGGGATCTCGCGCCGGTCACCACCGTGGGCGTGCTGCTCGGCCTGACCTATGGCGGCGGCCTGATCATCAAGGAAGCGCAGGAAAAGAATTTCGAGCCGAAGATGCGCGTGCTGGCGCTGTGCTGGATCTCGCTCGGCCATTCGCTGATCGAAGACACAGGGCTGATGCTGGCCGTCGGCGCCGACATCTGGGTGATCCTGGTCTTCCGCGTGATACTGATCCTGCTGCTGATCCGCCTGGTCGCGCTGGCGATGGATGCAGTGCCCGCGCTGGTCAAGCGGCTGGCGGTTTAAGAAGCCACCCCGATTGTCATGGCCGGACTTGACCCGGCCATGACACAGTGGCTTAGGCTGCAGAGTTACGCCGCCTTCTGCAGCGCGCCAATATTCTTCAGCGTCGCGGCGCAGGCCACCGCTACCTCCCGGCCCTTGACCTTGAAATGGTCGCGGAAGAACTGGCGATGCTCGTCATGCTCATGGAAGTGATGCGGCGTCAGCACGCAGCTCAGCACCGGCACTTCGGTTTCGAGCTGCACCTGCATCAGGCCGTCGATCACCGCCGACGACACGAAGTCATGGCGGTAGATGCCGCCATTGACCACGAAGCCGGCGGCGACGATGGCATGATAGCGGCCAGTCTTGGCCAGCAGCTTGGCCTGCAGCGGGATTTCAAACACGCCGGGCAGTTCGAAACGCTCGATGCTGCCCTGGCGCAGCCCGGCCTTGGCCATTTCGGGAAGGAACGCTTCCCAGGACTCATCGACGATATCGCGATGCCAGCAGGCCTGGATGAAAGCGACGCGCTTTGCATCCTTGCCTGTCGTGTCGAGACGGATTTCGGGAAAACTGGGTTCTAGGCGCTGATTCATCTGGCATATCCTTTCAGCCATTGAATCAGGGCGCACGGCGCCGACATTGCCGCAGACGCGCGACAGGTCGCACGCCATCAGCATGGTCGGTTAACCGCTCTCTTCCATCCGGACTATGACCGTCGGCTCCGGCATTAAACCGGATCTGCTGGACCCTCATGGCCGAATGAAAGCCGTGAGGCGCTCGCGGGCTCGTGCCTTGCGACACTTACCGCCGGTGGGGACTTTCACCCCGCCCTGAGAACGTGGCCGCCGGACCATCCGGCGACCTGTGTTCAGGAATAGGACGAAGTCGCACAGCCGGCAAGTCCGCGATTGCAGCGATACAAATTCTGCGTGATGGCCGTTACGTCAGCGGGCAGGTTTCAGCACCACCTCGCGCGGCGTATCGACGCCACGCTGGCGACCGCGCAGATACTGCGGCGCGACATGCACCTCGCCGTGCAGCGCATCGGCGGCGCGCCAGGCCCAGTAGGGATCGTTGAGCAGGCCGCGCGCCATCGCCACCAGATCGGCCTTGCCCTCTTTCACGATGGCCTCGGCCTGCACGGGCTCGGTGATCATGCCGACCGCCATCGTCACAATGCCGGTGGCCTTCTTCACCGCTTCGGCGAAATGAACCTGATACCCCGGACCGGTGGTGATCTTCTGCTGCATCGACACGCCGCCGGAACTGACATCGACGAAGTCGGCGCCGCGTTCTTTCAGCTTCGCGGCGAATATGATCGCATCCTCGATGTTTAAGCCTTCGCTGCCCATCCAGTCGCTGCCGGTCATGCGCATGCCGAGCGGTTTATGCGCCGGCCATGTGGAGCGCACAGCCTCAAACACTTCCAACGGAAAACGCATGCGGTTGTCGAGACTGCCGCCATAGCCATCCTGGCGTTTGTTGGAAATCGGCGAGAGGAACTGGTGCATCAGGTAGCCATGCGCGCCATGCAACTCGATCAGATCGACGCCGGCGCGGTCGGCACGCCCGGCAGCCGAGACGAAATCGCGTTTGATTTCGTTCAGGCCCTCGTCATCAAGTTCGGCCGGCGTGTGCCAGCCGGTGTCATGCGGAATCGGGCTGGGCGCGACCGTGGGCCAGGCCAGCGGGCCCTGCAGCGACTGGCCGCCGCGCCAGGGCAGGTCGGCCGACGCCTTGCGCCCGGCATGCGCCAGCTGGATGCCGAACGGCGTCGGGCCGAACTGCTTCACATCGGCGGCAATCTCCGCGAAGGCGGCTTCCTGCACGGCATTGTAGAGGCCGAGGCAGCCCGGCGTGATGCGTGCCTTCGCATTCACATGCGTGGCTTCCGCAATGATCAGGCCAAGGCCGGCAGTGGCGTAGCGGCCGAGATGAATGCGATGCCAGTTGTTCGGTACGCCATCCACGGCACTGTACTGGCACATCGGCGACAGCACGATGCGGTTCGGCAGGGTGACGGAACGCAGTTGCAGAGGTTCGAACAGGGCGGACATGGGGCGGGCATCCCGGGCTTTAGGAAACGACTGCCCGGAAGGATGACGCAGCGACGCCTGCGGTCAAGTCCTGCCAGATTGGTGCGGGTGGTTCAGCCGCCTGTTACGCCGGCGACCAGGCGTAATTGAAGCTGACCGAAATACGCTCCCGCACCGTGAAACTGGGCGGCACTTCATGGCGCAGCCAGCTTTCGAACAGCACCACCTGGCCTGCTTTCGGCTTCACGCTGAAATGCAGGCGTTCGCGCGGGCTGAGGTCGTCGCGTTTCGGCGGCACCGCCATGAGGCGGTCGAGCCGCGGATCCTCGAACTTGATCGGCGCCGCGCCACGCGGCACCTGCACATAGTATGTGCCGCTGATGAAGCTGAGCGGGTGCAGATGCAGGTTATGAGTCACCGCGCCGGCCATCATGTTGACCCAGCAGTCGGTCATGCTGAGCCTGCGTCCGCGCAGATCGTAGCCCAGCGCCAGGGCATAGGCTTTCACCTGCGGATTGAGCGCCTTTTCCAGCGTGGCGAAGACTGACGAAATGCGATGCATCTGGTCGTGGCTGCCGTAGGACGTATAGCCGCCGGGATAATGCCTGGCACTCCAGCGCTGTCCGGTCCTGTCGGCCAGACGCAGGGACTCGCAGACATTGATGATGTCCTGGTTGAACGCGTCCATGCCGCGCTTTTTCAGGGGCGCGACTTCTATGCGGGTGGGAAACAGGCTGAGCAGCGGCATCAGAACAGCTCGAAATATTCGCGATGTTCCCACTCGCTCACTTCGAGCTGGAAGCGGGCGATCTCGGCCTGCTTGATATGCAGGAAGTAATCGACGAAACGGTCGCCAAAACCGGCGCGGTAGCAGGCACTGTCCTTCAAGGCAGCGAGCGCGCCCTCTAAAGAACGAGGGAGCGCCGGTGCCGGTGTCTCGTAAGGTGTATCAGCCGACGGTGGCGGCTCCTTGCCCTTCGCCATGCCGTCCAGGCCTGCGAGCAGTTGCGAGCCCATATAGAGATAGGGATTGGCCGCCGGTTCGCCCAGCCGGTTCTCGATGCGGCTGGACGGATCGTCCTTCGCGCCCAGCACGCGGCACATCACGCCGCGATTGTCGCGGCCCCAGATGGCGCGGTCGGGCGCCAGCGAATACGGCCGATACCGTCGATAGGCATTAATGGTCGGCGCAGCGAAGGCTGCACTTGCCGGCGCATGCTCGAGCAACCCGGCGAGGAAATGCCGGCCGAGTATTGATAGCGGCTGGCCGTCCTCCGTGGGCATGAAGGCATTCTTGCCGGTCTTGCGATCATTGAGCGACTGATGCAGGTGCCAGCCCGACGAGAAAATATTGGGCAGCTTCGGCCGGCACATGAAGGTGACGTGATAGCCATGCCGGCGCGCGATCTGTTTCGCCGCCGAGCGGAACAGGATCATGGTATCGGCCGAGTCCATATTGGTGCCGGGGCGGAAGGTGAATTCGGCCTGGCTCGGGCCGAATTCCACTTCCATCGAGCGCAACGGCAGGCCGAGCGCCTGGATGTCCTTGCGCAGGATTTCATAGACCGCGTCATACTGGTCGTAGCGCAGCTCGGTGAGATAGTTGTAGCCCTGCGTCAGCAGACTGACCTCGGGCGGAGTGCCGGGCTGGCCGGCATCTTCCGGCTTCAGTTTCGGGTCTTCCAGCTTGAAGACATGGAACTCGACTTCCAGGCCGGCGACATAGTCGTAGCCCGCATCGTTCACCTGTTTCAACGCATCGCGATAAAGCTGGCGCGTCGAGAACGGCACCGGGCGGCCATCGGCAAAGTAAAGGTCGCAGAGCAGCCAGCCGGTCTGCGGCGCCCACGGCAGCACCTTGAACGTGGTGGGGTCCGCCACCATCAGCACATCGGCAGCGCCCTGCATCTCCTCCAGGCCGAAACCGCCGCCCTTGGTGAAGACCGGAAACACCGTGCGATGCGAGGTGTCTTTCGCCAGCAGGGTCGTGGTGAAGCCGACACCGCTGCGCATGGCGCCGGCGAGTTCCTCGGCGACGACTGTTTTGCCGCGCAGGATGCCGTGCTGGTCGGCGAAGGAGAAGCGGATCACCGAGAGGCCGCGTTCGGCGACCTCTTTTTCGACAGCCTTGGCCGCCTTCTGCTGCTCGGCCGTCCACAGGCCGTGCCGGTCGACAAATGACTCCACGAAAAATCCCCCGAAACGAAGCGCGTTATTCGGCCGCGAGGACTGCCGGAGCCCGCCACGGCGCGGCCGCGCGTTTGCGCGCATCGGCCTCGCGCCAGTATGCCTGCCATGCGCCGGTCGGAGCAATGCCGTCGATGGTGACCGGACCGCGAATGGCCTTGGCGGCTTCGGCATCCAGCACCATCAGCGGCGGCTCGTTGCCGGTTTCGGCCTGGTCGATCGCCTTCATCAGCATCGAGCGGTAGTTGATGATGCCCTTGTCGGTGCTGCCGAGATGCTCGCGGGTGCGGTCCTGGATCGCGCCCTGGCTTTCCACCGCCCACTGGTCATGCACGTTGATGTCGTCGCCCATGCCGGTAAACGTCCGCGTCTTCTGCTCATAGGGGTCGAAGCCGTAGCTGTTCGACTTGTTCTTGCGCGGGATATAGTCCGGCAGCTCGTAAAGCTCGAGCCGCTGCGCGCGCATCTGCTGCTTGTCGACCGGGCCGGTGAAGCTGGTGAAGATGGCAAACCAGTAGCAGTTCACGTCATCGACCGGCACATGCCATTGCGTGATGGTCATCTCGGCCGAGAGCGGAATGTTGAAGGCCTGCGGGAACAGCAGGTTGGTCACGCGCACATGCGTGCTCTTCTCGTTCAGCTCGCGCAGTGCAATCAGCCGCATGCCGTAGTCGGTGCGCTCGATCTCGATGGTGGGGCGTTCGAATTCGCGCAGCACCTGCGTCATCGGCATGTCGGAATCAGCCGAATTGGCGCGGAACTGCCGGCCATAATTGGCATTCGGGTCTTCATCCTCGAAGAAGCGATGCAGGAAGGAGGCATGCGCCGGATCGATGCCGACTTCCAGCGCCTGCAGCCAGTTGCAGGCGATATGCCCCTTGAAGGCGAAGACATGGCTGTCAGGCGCGATGAAACAGTCGAGATCAGGGAAAGCCGGCGGCTCGCCTTCACCGAGATAGGCAAAGAGAATCCCGCTGCGCAGCACCACCGGATAGCTCTTCTGCTTGATGCGCTGGCAGAGCTTGCTGTTTTCCGGCTCGGCCGGCGTCTGCAGGCAGTTGCCCTTCACATCGAACAGCCAGCCATGGAAGGGACAGCGCAAGCCGCCGTCTTCCGGCCGGCCAAACGCCAGGTCGGCCCCTCTGTGGGGGCAGTCGCGATCCAGCAGGCCGAAGTGGCCGGCTTCATCGCGGAACAGCACGAAATCCTGGCCCATCAGTTTGACCGGACGCACCGGACGCAGATCGTCAAGTTCCTCGATCAGGGCGACCGGCTGCCAGTAGCGACGCAGTAGCCGGCCGGCCGGCTGGCCCGGGCCGACCCGGGTCATGCGCATATTCTGCTCGTGCGTGGTCATGGGGCCGCTCCCTCAAATCCTGGCCTTGACGGACCCTCCCACAGGTCCGATTATGTCCGACTAGCGAACATTTGTGCGATTTTAAACCCCTTCTTGTCCGAGGGCAACGCCGAACATGACCCGCCTGCGCGATACCGATGCCAAGACGCGCGCCCAGTCCGGCCGCAGCCCCGATTTCCTCGAGGCACTGGCCAGGGGCCTGAGCGTGCTGACCGCTTTTGACGGCAGCCGACCGCAGATGACGCTGAGCGACGTCGCCCGCGCCGTCGACCTGCCGCGCGCCACGGTGCGCCGTGCGCTCTATACGCTGACCGAACTCAGCTACCTGGAGAGCGACGGCAAGCTGTTCCGCCTCACCCCGCGGGTGGTGGGGCTCGCCGGTGCGTATCTTGGATCCGCGGGAAATGCGATGGCCTTACAGATTGCCTGCGATGCGCTCTGTCGCAAACTGGATGAGGCCTGTTCGGCCGCCGTGCTGCATGGCCAGGAAGCCGTCATGGTGGCGCATGCCTCGCCACCGCGCTTCATGTCCTCGGCGCCTGGCCTGGGATTCCGCGTACCGGCCTTCTGCTCGGCATTAGGCCGCGTGCTGCTGTCGGAGACCGGCATCGATGCCGCAACGCTCCAGATGCGCAAGCTGACGCCGCAGACCGTGACGGATGCCAGCGAGCTGCAGAGGCTGTTGGCCAAGGTCGTAAGTGACGGCTATGCGCTGGCCGACCAGGAGACGGAACTGGGGTTCCGCTCGATCGCCGTGCCGGTGCGGCGATTTGATGGGCGCATTGTAGCTGCGCTGAACATCGGCGTGCGCGTCGAACGTGCTGGCGCGGCACAGATGCGTAGCGAGTTCCTGCCTCATCTGCTGCGCGCGGCGGAGGAACTAAAGGACCGGGTCGTCTAGATCGGATAGATCATCGAGTTGAGGATCATCTCGCTGTCGAAGACGCAGACGCGCTCCTTCAGTTTCAGGCCTTCGCCTTCCCGTATGAAGATATCGAGATAGCGCCCGACATTGTAGATCTCCGACACCGAGCCCGGCTTGGTGCGAAAGACCGAATAATTCGCCGTCGCGCGGATTTCGATGCCGTTGTCGTTCAGGATCTGCGCCACGCCGATCACATGGCGCTGGTAATAGGGCGCATGGAACAGCGTATTGACGATGCCATAGGCGCGATCCTTCAGCATGCCCTGGCTTTCCAGCGCCATGGTCGCCAGCGGCAGGCCCGCATCGTGGTTTTCGCGCGGGATCACCTTGTAGAGGCACTCCTCGATGAACAGCTCGACCCAGGCGGCATAGTCGCCGCGGTCGAGGATATCGCCATAGGCGGCATTGAACTGGTCGACGCGATACTGAGCTTCCAGCACGGACAGCGGCAATGCCTGTGGACGCATCTGCATGATCAGAGCTCCATCACCTTGCGCCAGTAGCCGTACATGCCGCGGATCAGCGTCTCGGTCACCATATGCGGGGTCGGCGCCACGCCACGGCCATCGAGTTCGCAGATCGTCGAACCTTCAGCACCTTTCTGGCGGAAGCCGGCTTGAGAGAATTCAATCACCTCACCGTCGTCGGCCGAGACAAAGCCGGCCGGGCCGAACAGATTGGCCTGCCGTAGACGGCGCCGCGTCATCGCCTCGTCGTCTTCCTCGAAGCCGAAATGCGTCCAGACGAAATCGAAACAGTCCGGCCCCGACGGCACGATATGCCGCGTGGACAGCGAATTGACCTGCTGCTGGATGATCACACTGGGGAACAGCGTAATCATCGTGACGGTCGGCCCCTTCCACCAGTATTCCGGCACCACATCGAGCAAGCGTGCATCGTTAAGCGCCATATCCTTCTTGAAGCTGGTAACGCCTTCGGTGACGGCCCTGGCTTCGCCGCCGGCATTACGTTGCGAGATCATCACCGCGTGGCGGCCCTCGCTGTCCATCACCATGCGCGACTGCTGGTCGGCGCGCCACAGGCCGAAGGTGACGAACCAGGTGTGCAACAGACCCGGGTGATACGGGTCTTTGATATTTTCCATCATCAGCTTCCAGTTGCCCGGAATGCGCTGGCGGTTGGTACCGAGGATGGTCAGCTTGCGGCCGTCGAAGATGCGGTTGAGCCAGGGCAGGACATCCGGGCCGATATAGTCCTCGAAGCTGGGCGCGTCATGATCGAAGGTGGCAAAGACCAGGCCGTTATAGGTCGCGACTTTCAGTTTGGTCAGGCCATGCTGCTTGAGGTCAAAATCGGCGGGCATGCCGCCCTGCACTTCGCCATCGTCCTTCTTCACGCCCTGGCGGAACGGCAGGCCGGCAAGGTCGCCGTTCAGCTTGTAGGTCCACTGGTGATAGGGACAGACGAAGCTGCGCGCATTGCCGCGTGGCTTCTGGCAGAAACGCACGCCGCGATGGGCGCAACGGTTCTCCACTACATTCAGGCTGCCATCGCGCTCGCGCACCACGATCACCTGGCGTTCGCCAACGTAAGATATCTTGTAGTCGCCGAATTTCGGCAGCTCGGCCTCCAGTGCGACATAGCACCAGTGGCCGTTGCCGTAGAACATGCGGTCCAGTTCGCGGCGGTATACGGCCGGATCGGTATAGGCCCAGAAGGGTATCCGGCTGGAGCCTTCGCCCTCCCATTCAGGCAAGCCGCTGGGGGGCAGGGTTTCAGGCGAGGATGCAGTCTGGGGGGGCGCGAAATTCATCCGATACTCCCGATACGGATAATATTTGCATTTGCAAATATTATCCGTCCAATCCGGCTCCGCGTCAACTGCGCGTGCTTTCCGCTAGGTCATAATTGAATCGCGACGCAAAACGCCGGACCATGCCGGGCAGAACCGGAGGAAACGAATGTTCGACCGTCACTATGCGGTCTGGCCCAAGGGCGTGCCCAAGCACCTGACCCTGCCGGCCACCAGCCTGTACGAGAATCTGGAACTGTCCGTCCGGCGTTACCCCACCAAGCCGGCGCTGATCTATTACGGCTCGGCGCTGAGCTATGCCGCACTGAAGGATCATGTCGACCGTCTCGCCGGCTGGCTGGAACACGTCTGCGGCGTGCGGCGGCAGGATCGCGTGCTGCTGTATATGCAGAACAGCCCGCAATTCGTGATCGCCTATTACGCCATCCAGCGCCTGACCGCCGTGGTCGTGCCGGTCAATCCGATGAGCAAGACTGAGGAGCTGCGCCATATCGCGCGCGACACCGGCGCCAGCACCATTCTCTGCGGCCAGGATGTCTTCGCCTTCGCACAGCCGCTGCTCGGCCATGAGCTGCAGCACGCCATCGTCGCGGCCTATGCCGATTACGTCACACCCTATCATCTGAGGCCGAACGACATCGTGCAGCCCGATGTCGTCGCCGCGCCGCGTATGCCGGTGCCCGCCCCGGCCATCGCGTGGAACGACACGCTGGCAGCCAACCATGCCGCCGGTCCGCACAAGGCCACGCATGACGACTGGTGCGTGTTGCCGTATTCCTCGGGCACCACTGGGGCGCCGAAGGGCTGCCTGCACAGCATCCGCGGCGTGACGGCCACCCTGTTCGGTTCGATTGCCTGGAATCCGGCAACGCCCGAATCCGTGCAACTGGTCACACTGCCGCTGTTCCATGTCACCGGCATGCAGAATTCGATGAATGCGCCGCTGTTCAACGGCGCCACGCTGGTGCTGATGACGCGCTGGGACCGCAAGGTGGCCGCCGACCTGATCCGCCGCCATCGCGTCACGCACTGGCGCAACATCACCACCATGTGCGTCGATTTCCTGTCCGACCCCGACTCGGCCAACTGGGACCTGTCGTCGCTGATCGGCATCGGCGGCGGCGGCGCACCGATGCCGAAAGCGGTGGCTGCGAAACTGAAGGAATTCACCGGACTGGAGTATATCGAAGGCTATGGCTTGTCGGAGACCATCGCCGCCACGCATATCAACCCGGTGAGCAATCCGAAGCCGCAATGCCTGGGCATTCCGGTCTTCGACGTCGATTCCCGCATCGTCAATCCCGACACCCTGGAGGAACTCGGCCCGAACGAGACCGGTGAGATCGTGATGGCCGGGCCGCAGATTTTCCTCGGCTACTGGAACCGGCCGGAGGAAACAGCGCAGGTGGTCTTCGAGCGCGACGGCAAGCGCTTCTTCCGCTCCGGCGATCTCGGCTATTACGACGACGAGGGCTACTTCTACCTGGTCGACCGGCTGAAGCGCATGATCAATGCCTCCGGCTTCAAGGTCTGGCCCAGCGAGATCGAGGCGATGATGTATGCCCATCCCGGCATCCGCGAAGTCTGCGTGATCGCCACCGCCGATGCGCATCGCGGCGAAACGGTGAAAGCCGTGATCATTCCGAATGAGGGTGCGACGCTGACGCCAGACGATGTGCAGGCCTGGTGTCGCGAGCGCATGGCGGCCTACAAGGTGCCGCGCGTGATCACCTTCGCGGAAAGCCTGCCGAAATCCGCCACAGGAAAGATTCTGTGGCGCGTATTGCAGGACGAGGAGCGCGCTGCCGCGAAACCTGACGCCGCAGACTGAGTTTTTTTGAAAGGCCGTTCATGCCCCTGGTTACGCCGCTGCCTGAAGACCACAATCCCGATCTTGTCGACCTGGTCCAGTTTTTCCGCGGCCCTCTGGGTGTGGTGCCGAACAGCGTGCTGACCATGCAGCGTCGGCCAGCCATCGCCCGCGCCTTCACCGACCTGAACAAGGCCGTGATGGAGACTGGCGGCCGCGTGACCGCCGAGCAGAAGCGCCTGATCGGCTATGTCGCCTCGCATGCCGCCGGCTGCCACTACTGCGAGGCTCATACGATTCTGGCCGCCGAACGCTTCGGTGCCAGCCCGGAACGGCTGCGCGATATCTGGGAATACCAGAAGAGCCCACATTTCACTTCGGCGGAACGGGCAGCCTTCGATTTCGCACTGGCCGCCGCCTGCGTGCCGAATGCAGTCACACCGGATATCCAGCAGGCCCTGCGTCAGCACTGGAACGAAGACGAGATCGTGGAAATCGTCGGCGTGGTGGCGCTGTTCGGCTTCCTCAATCGCTGGAACGATTCAATGGCCACGACACTGGAAGATATCGGCATCGAAGCCGGCAGCCGCAATCTGGAACACACCGGCTGGCAGAAGGGCAAGCATGCCGACTGACCGTCTTCGCCATCCATAAAAAAAAAGGCCGCATCGCTGCGGCCCTTTCCACGTCCGGAGCCCGTCGCTTACTTGGCGGGCATGATGTAGTCGGCACGCACCATCTGGTCGTTGCGGCCGGGATAGTTGATGGTCTTTTTCATCGCCCAGGCCGACTGCTCGAAATGCAGCGGCAGCAGGCCGTAATCCTCGACCACCATCTTGCTGGCTTCCTGCAGCAGGGCCGAGCGCTTCTCGTCGTCCACCGTACCCATGGCCTGCAGCAACTTGGCATCCATGGCCGGGTTGGAATACCGCCCCTTGTTGGTGGTGCCCATGCCCTTTTCGCGGTTCGGCGTGGCGACCAGCGAGCGCAGGGCGTTGCTCATTTCCTGCGACGACCAGCCGGCCATATAGGCACTGTATTTCAACTCGTCGCGGTTCTTGAAGAAGACCGGCGGCACGGCCGAATCGACCTTGGTCTTCACGCCGGCGCGCGTCCACATCGCCGCAATGGCCTGCGCCACCTTGATGTCGTTGATGTAGCGGCCGTTCGGCGTGCCGAGCGAAATGCCAAAGCCATCGGGATAGCCGGCTTCGGCCAGCAGCGCCTTGGCCTTGTTCAGGTCATACTTGTCCGGCTTGGCATCCTTGCGCGTGCCGAACATCGGGAAGGGCAGGAAGTCTGCGGCCGGAATGGCGAGATTCTCCATGATGCGGGAGGAAATCGCATCGCGATCGATGGCGAGCGAGAGCGCCTGGCGCACCCGCTTGTCCTTCAGCGGATTCTTGGTCGTGCCCTCGATGCCGACGCTGGGTTCGCCAACATGATCGAGGTGAATGTAGATGATGCGGTTCGACACCGCCTGGCTGACATTCAGCTTCGGATCTTTCTTGAGCTTCTCGATATCGTCGGTCGGCGGATCCTCGATCAGGTCGACGTCGCCGGCCAGCATCGAAGCGGTGCGTGCTGCCGAATTGCTCATCGGGCGGAACGTCACCGTCTTCCAGTGTCCCTTGTTGCCCCAGTAGGCATCGTTGCGTTCCAGCACCAGCTGGGTGCCGCGCTTCCATTCGACGAACTTGTAAGGGCCGGTGCCGATCAGGCCCTGGCCCTGGTTGAGCGATTCAGACGTCACGCCTTCGGCGATTTCCGCCTTGGCGATTTTCTTCGGCATGATCGGCATGTTGGACATATCGAGCGGCAGCGCCGGTGCCGGACCATCGGTCTTGATGCGCAGCGTGAGTGGATCGACGATCTCGTAACCCGCGATCTGCCGCGTGTAGACCGTGTAGGGCGACGGGCTGTTCGGCACCTTGGCGGCGCGCTGGTAGGTGTAGACCACGTCTTCCGCGGTGAAGGGCGAGCCGTCGGAGAATTTCACATTCGGCCGCAGCTTGAATTCCCAGGTGGTGTCGTCGAGCGGTTTCCACGATACGGCCAGGCCCGGATAGATCTTGCCATCCTTGTCGGCCATGGTGACGGCATCATGGATATGGAAGGCGATCTGCAGGTTCGGTGTCAGCGCGTGATACTGTGGATCGAGCGAGCTGGGCTCGGTCTTCAGACCGATCTTGAGCTCCTGCGCTGCGGCCGGCAATGCCAGACCGAGCGCGACTGCGCTGGTCAGCACGAGCGCCATCCGGCGATGGAAATGTTCAGGCTGCGTCATCGTTATGTCCCCGCTATTTTGCGGCCTCGGGTCTGTTGCCCTTACCGCAGTCAGGAGTTCAGAGTAGAAGGAGTTAGGCCTCCCTGAAAGCGCAAAAAGACGTGAACCACATGCAGACCATTACCGACATTGCAGCAATGTGCGACGCCAAAGCCGATACCTGCATCGCCATGAGCGACGCGGTCTGGGACCTGGCCGAGTTGCGCTACCAGGAGCATGGCGCCGTGGCGGCACAGATCGCGCTGCTGGAAAAAGAGGGCTTTCGCGTGACGCGCGATATTGCCGGCATTCCCACCGCCTTCATGGCGGAAGCCGGCCATGACAGCGGCGGCGGCAATGGTCCGCTGATTGGTTTGCTCGGCGAATACGATGCCCTGTCCGGCTTGGGCCAGACGGCGGGCGTGACCGAACGCCGGCCGACGGCGCAGGCGAATGGCCAGGGCTGCGGCCACAACCTGCTGGGCGCCGGTGCGGTGCTGGCGGCGATTGCCGTGAAGGATCATCTGGCCGCCCATAAGATTCCCGGCCGCGTGCGCTACTACGGCTGCCCGGCGGAAGAAGGCGGTTCGGGCAAGACCTTCATGGCCCGCGCCGGACTGTTCAAGGATCTGGATGCCGCGATCTGCTGGCACCCCGGCAACTTCTGGGGCGTGATGTCGGTAAACACCCTGGCCAATATCCAGGCCTATTTCCGTTTCCAGGGTCGCGCGGCACATGCCGCCAGCGCCCCGCATCTGGGCCGCAGTGCGCTGGATGCCGTGGAACTGATGAATGTCGGCGTCAACTACATGCGCGAGCACATGCCGGCCAATGCGCGCGTACATTACGCCGTCACCGATACCGGCGGCATTTCGCCCAATGTGGTGCAGGCCACTGCCGAGGTGTTGTATCTGGTGCGCGCGCCCACCGTCGCCGCGGCCACCCAGTTGTTCGAGCGGGTGAAGAAGATCGCCGAGGGCGCCGCGCTGATGACCGAGACGCAGGCCTTTGTCGATTTCGACAAGGCCTGTTCCGAAGTGCTGCCCAACACGGCGCTGGAATGGGCCATGCATCGCAATATCGAGGCGCTGGGCCCGGTGGCCTTTGACGACGCCGACCGCGCCTTCGCCGACAGGATGCGGCGCGAGGCGCTGACGCCGGAAGATGTGTTCTCCAGTTTGCGCAGCGTCGGCGAGCCGACCACCTACGACAAGCCGCTGCATGACGGCATCCTGCCGTTCAACGGCACGCCGCGACAGCTCTATGGCTCCACCGATGTAGGTGATGTCAGCTGGCTGACGCCCACTGTTCAGTGCTGGGGTCCGTGTTTTGCCGTCGGCACGCCGGGCCATTCCTGGCAGCTGGTGGCACAGGGCAAGCAGCCAGCCGCGCATAAGGCCATGGCGCAGGCGGCCAAGGCGATGGCAGCCACTGCCATCGATGCACTGACCGATGAAGACCTGCTGAAGCAGGCGCGCAGCGAATGGGAGAAGCGCACCGCCGGTGCGCCGTATCAGTGCCCGATCCCGCCGCTGGTCGAATTGCCATTCGCGCGCAAGAGCAAAGGCGGCGTGCTGCTGGGCGGCGGCGCTTCTCCCTTCACCGCCGCACCGCTCACCCGCAGCAAGCCGGTTTGAATCGTCTGAAGGCCAGATAGCGAAGCGCGGCGCGGCGCGGCCGACCGGCTATGCGGTGACGATCAGAAAAGACCGTATTCTTGCGCTCTTTCTTCATGCGTATAAACAAACGCGAGTCACCCTGTAAACAACGCGTATACGAAACGCCGCATGCGCCTCCACCAAGGTCGGGGGGTGCTTTTGACCTTGGTCTATCCCACTCCGATACCTCAACAATTTATGATTCCCCATCGGATCGCGCGCTTGAAAAGCCGCGACCGCTTCACAAGGGAAGGGAACGCTCATGAGCGCCAATATTGCTGCCGACGGCGGGCGCCGTCGGCCGATGACCAAGGATGAGAAGCGAGTCATTCTCGCCTCGTCCGCCGGCACCATCTTCGAATGGTACGATTTTTATCTCTACGGTTCGCTGGCCGCGATGATCGGCGCGCAGTTCTTCTCGGCATTCCCGGAAGCGACGCGCAACGTCTTCGCGCTGCTCGCCTTCGCCGCCGGCTTCCTGGTCCGCCCGTTCGGTGCGCTGGTCTTCGGTCGCCTCGGCGATATTGTCGGCCGCAAATATACCTTCCTCATGACCATCCTGATCATGGGCACCTCGACCTTCCTGGTCGGCCTGCTGCCCGGCTATGCCAGCATCGGCTGGGCCGCGCCGATCATCCTGATCGCGTTGCGCATGCTGCAGGGTCTGGCGCTCGGCGGTGAATACGGCGGCGCCGTGGTCTACGTGGCGGAACACGCCCCGCAGGACCGTCGCGGTTACTTCACCAGCTGGATCCAGACCACGGCCACGCTCGGCCTGCTGATGTCGCTGCTGGTCATCCTGGCCTGCCGCAGCTACCTCGGTGAGAAGGACTTCGCCGACTGGGGCTGGCGCGTGCCGTTCCTGCTCTCGATCTTCCTGCTGATCATCTCGGTCTACATCCGCATGCAGATGGAAGAGAGCCCGGCCTTCACCAAGATGAAGGAAGAGGGTCGCACCTCGAAGGCGCCGCTGTCGGAAGCCTTCGGCCAGTGGAAGAACGCCAAGTTCGCCCTGATCGCCCTGCTCGGCCTCACCGCCGGTCAGGCCGTGGTGTGGTATACTGGCCAGTTCTACGCCCTGTTCTTCCTGCAGAACGTGCTGCGCGTCGACCTGCTGACCACGAACGTGCTGATCGCATGGGCGCTGATCATCGGTACCGGCGGCTTCGTGTTCTTTGGCTCGCTGTCCGACCGTGTCGGCCGCAAGGTAATCATCCTGGCCGGCTGCCTGATCGCAGCCATCACTTACTTCCCGGTGTTCAACTACATCACCGCAACCGCCAACCCGCAGCTGCACAAGGCGCATCAGTCGGTTGAGGTGGTGGTGATCGCCGACGCGAAGAACTGCTCGTTCCAGTTCAACCCGACGGGCACCTCGAAGTTCACCACGGCCTGCGACATCGCCAAGGCGACGCTCGCGCGCAGCTCGGTGCAGTACACCACCGAGAGCAAGGCGGGTGCGACCGAAACGGTGGTGAAGATCGCCGGCAAGGAGATCCACTCCTACGACGCCAGCAAGCTGACTGGCGACGAAGCCAAGACCGTTCCGGCCGCCTTCACCAAGTCGGTGAACGACGCGCTGGGCGCCGCCGGGTATCCGGTTCCGGGTGTCGCCAATACCGAGATCGTCAAGACCTCGGGCTTCTTCGACATCTTCCGGGCGCAGCCGCTCAAGCTGATCGTGCTCCTCACCTTCCTGATCATCCTGGTCACGATGGTGTACGGCCCGATCGCCGCGGCGCTGGTCGAACTCTTCCCGACCCGCATCCGCTACACTGGCATGTCGCTGCCCTACCATATCGGTAACGGCTGGTTCGGTGGTCTGCTGCCGGCCACTGCCTTCGCGATGAGCGCCGAAGCCGGCAACATCTACACCGGCCTGTGGTACCCGATCGTGATCGCGGTCGGCACGCTGATCATCGGCGCGATCTTCGTTCCGGAGAACCGGAACAAGGACATCTTCGCCGACGACAAGTAATCGTCGTCGCCAGGACACGAAGAAGGCGCCGGGGCAACCCGGCGCCTTTTTTATCGGGCAATCCGTTCAGGATGAGGCTTCGAGCTGGTCCTGCACGCGCAGGCGATAGCCGACGCCGACCTCGGTGACGATATAGCGCGGCTGGGTCGGGTCGCGTTCCACCTTCTGGCGCAGCTTGCGCATGAAAATGCGCAGGTAATGCGCATCCTCGGCATGGCCGTCGCCCCAGATTTCCTTCAGCATCTGCTCATGCGTCACCACCTTGCCGGCGTGGCGGGTCAGGTATTGCAGCAGGGCATATTCCTTAGGCGACAGCCTGATCTCGGCGCCGGCAAGCAGCACCTGGCGACGCGCCATATCGATGTTCAGGTCACCGACGGCGAAGACCGGCTGGGCGACGACTTCGGGGATGCGGCGCAGCAGCGCATTCACCCGGGCAATGAATTCGGCGATGCCGAAGGGCTTGGTGATGTAATCGTCGGCGCCCAGCTCCAGCGCTTTCACCTTCTCGACCTCGCGGTTGCGCACCGACAGGATCAGCACCGGCAACGACGACCATTCGCGAATCCGCTGCAGCACATCCAGCCCGTCCATGTCGCCCAGCTGCAGGTCGAGCACCACCAGGTCGGGCGATTTCGTGGAGGCCTCGCGAAGGGCTTCGGCGCCTGATTCGGCTTCAATCACCTCATAGCCATGCACCGACAGGCCGGTGCGCAGGAAACGTCTGATCTGTTTCTCGTCATCGACGACCAGGATGGTACGCGCACTGTTCATTCCGCGACTCCGCGATATTCGCCCTGGGCCGCGCCGCTGGATTCCATGATCGGCAGGCGTATCCGCATCGTGGTGCCCTGTCCCAGGCCGGCGCTTTCCGCCATGATACTCCCGCCGCTGGCTTCGATGAAGGCTCGGCTGATCGTCAGGCCAAGGCCGGTGCCATGCGGCTCCTCGACCTGACTGATGGCACGATAAAACTGGTCGAAGACCTGCAGACTCTGTTCCGGGGTCATGCCGCGGCCGTTGTCGCGCACGAAAAGTTCGACATAACGCGCAGCCGCAAAGGCGCCGATCAGGATCGGGCTGCCAGGCGAGGCGTATTTGGCGGCGTTTTCCAGCACGTTGACCAGCGCCTGCTGCAGCAGCACCGCATCCGCCGTCACCATGGGCAGGTGGGCTGGCAGTTCGACGCGCAGGTGATAGCCCTCAAGATGACCGTGGCAGTGTCGGAGCGCCGCCTCGACGATATCGATCAGGTCGGTCGGCTCGAGCACCGGATGCAGGCGGCCGGCCCGGATGCGAGTGAGGTCGAACAGGCGGCCGATGAAATGCTCGAGCCGTTCGGCCTCTTCGCGGATCGCGACCACCAGTTCCGTGCGCTCTTCTTCGCTGCACAGGTTGCCGTAGCGCTCCAGCGTTGAGGAAGAGCCGAGGATGGCGGCCAGCGGCGTGCGCAGGTCATGTGACATCGAACTGATGATTGCATCGCGCAACTGGTCCGCCTTGGCATCGATACGGGCAATCTCGCTGCGTTCGGCCAGGCGCTTGCGCTCCAGCGCAGTGGCCACCAGTTCGATCAGCGCGGCCAGGAAGACCGGTTCCATCGCCGTACTGCTGCCATGCAGCGCCAGGCCGCCCAGCAGTCGTTTGCCGTGGCGCACCGCATAAAGAACCCATGGGCCCTCCACCACTTTGCGCTGTACGCCGTCCCTGTCCATGACCCAGCTCGAGGCCGCATCGATCAGATCGGCTTCGGGCGGATTGGCCATTCCCGAAACCGCCGCGACCGTCCAGGCATCATCCTGGTGCAGCAACACGGCGCAAGGAACGCCGGCAACCCGCTGGGTCTGATACGCGATGGCTTGCGGAATCTCGGGGGTTTCTGCCACGGCGGCGAGATGTCGGCCGACGTCGTAAAGCTGCTGCATGCGCTGTGCCGAACTGCGCGCCCAGGCCGCCAGCGGCCCGACCACCGCCGCGACCACAGTGAAGATCGCCAGATCGACCATCTGCACCGGGTCGAGCACGGCGAGCGAGAAGATGGGCGGATAGAAGAAATAGGCCGCAATGACCAGCGTGCAGATCGCGGCATACAGCGCCAGGAACACGCCAAAGGCGAGCGCCGAGACCAGCACCACCGGCACGAAGAACAGCGACACCGCCACCACCGGCGTCACACTGGTGACGATATGCGCCGCCACCCCGGCCGCAATCAGGGCCAGGCTGGTAAGCAGATATGGCAGGATATGGCGCATGGCGGAGCGACAGTCTGCCCTGCCCCGCCCCCATCGGCAACCAAGCCGGCGGCAACTAAGCTGCCGCCAATTCCGTCAGCTGTTCAGGCGCTGGGTGAACAGCCGGTTCAGTTCCGCACCCGGTGCGCCTTGCTTGAAATGCTCAAAGGTGCCTTCGGCGGCAATCTCCTTGGCGGTGCGGATGAATTCACCCCAGGCAACGCGCGCCAGCGAACCGCCGACGCTGATGCGGCGCACGCCGAGCCTGGCCAGGTCGGCCACGCTCTGCCCCATGGTCAGCATATTGACCGGCTTGCTCCCGGCAGCCTGGACCACCGCCTGGATCTGCGCGTCTTCTTTGATGCCGGGCGCATAGAGCACATCGGCGCCGGCGGCCGCGAAGGCCTTCAGCCGCTTCACCGTCTCGTCCAGGTCCGGACGACCGACAAAGAAACCTTCGGTGCGCGCGGTCAGCAGCACACCGCTGTTGGTCTTGTCGATGGCAGCCCGCGCCGCCGCGATGCGCTTCACGGCGAGGTCGAAATCATACAGCGGCGCCGCCTTGTTGCCGGTCGAATCCTCGATCGACAGCCCGGCGACACCAGCCTCGACCGCCCTGACCACATTGGCGGCGACACCGTCCGGGTCGTCGGCGAAACCGTTCTCGTAATCGGCATTGACGGGAATGTCGGTGGCAGCGGTCAGCGCGCGCAGATGCGCCAGCACGTCGTCACGCTCAACCTTGTTGTCGGGCTTCGCCATCGACCAGGCCATGCCGGCGCTGCTGGAGGCGAGCGCCTTGAAACCCAGACTCTGCAGCAGCACGGCTGAGCCGGCATCCCAGGGATTGGGAATGACGAAGCAGCCGCTCTCATGCAGCTTGCGGAAGGCGGTGCGTTTGTCGGTGGCGGAGACAGGCATGGCGGTTTCCTCTGGTTTGTTTGCACCAGAGTAAGGCCGGATCGTGCCGGAACAAGGCAGGATGTTTCGGCCAGGACCGAATTATGGGCCGAATATTGTCTGGCTACATTTCGCGGTTCAGCGCTGCCGGCGCTGCTTCGCCCGCAGTTTCAGCGTCTCGATCAGCATGGTGTCGCGTTCGGCCGACAGCTCCGCGATGCTGCGGCCGGCGGCTTCCTCATCGACGCCGCGCACCAGCCTGTCCTTTACCTCGGAGGTCAATGACGGCTGGCCGAGGGCGGCCCAGCGCTTTTCCTGACTGGGGCCGAGATGGTCGAGATAGTGACGGTAGCCGCCATCACCGCCGCCGAGGTGATAGGTCATATGCGCGCCCTGGATCGACCAGCGCAGACCCGGACCTTCGACCAGCGCCTTGTCGACATCAGCAACACCGGCGATGCCCTCGGCGACGATATGCACGGCCTCGCGATACAGCGCCGAGGCCAGCCGGTTGGCGACATGGCCGGGCGCCTCGCGCTTCATGCGGATCGTCACCTTGCCCATCGCCTCATAGAAGGCGCCGGCCTGCGCCACGCGGTCGGCATCGGTGCCATAGAGTTCGACCAGCGGAACCAGATGCGGCGGATTGAAAGGATGCGACACGATCAGTCGCGACGCCGCGTCTTTCATGCCCTCGGTCAGCTGCGACCAGGCAAAGGAGGATGTGCTGCTGGCAATGGTGGCCTGCGGTTTGGCGGCGGCGAGAATCTCGGCAAACAGCTTGTGCTTCAGTTCCAGTTTCTCGGGTGCGTTTTCCTGGATCAGGTCGGCATCGGCAACGGCCGCCTTGAGCCGCGCCACAACCTTCACCTTGCCTTTGCCACGCCGGCCGAGCTGGGCCAGCTGCTTGCGCGCCGCTTTCATACGCTCGCGGAACAGCGCACGCGCCGTGGCATCGGGGTCCCAGGCGATAACGTCGATATCGTTTGCCGTGAACAACGCCGCCCAGCTGGCGCCGATCAGTCCGCCGCCAACAATGGCAACCGTTTTTATATCCATCATGCTCATACCGCTTCGAAAGGCACGGTCAGCTGCGTGCCAGGGACAATAATCCCGCCGCGCTCGCCGGGCGTGACGCTGCCATAGCGCTGGGCGAAGACCGGCGGCAGCGATCGTGCCTGTTTCGGCGCCAGCCAGAGCCGCAGCAGGTGCCGCCGCTGCGCCGGATCATCCCAGTCCTCAAAGGCCGTGCGATCATGCAGCAGGGTGTGATTGTGCACCAGCTGCACATCGCCCGGCTCCAGCACCATGTGGAAATTCAGCGCCGGATCGTTGCACAGCGCGTCGAACAGGTCATAGGCCTCGACCTGTTCGGGCGTCAGCGGCGCGACGTCGTCGAAGCGGCGTGCGCTCTCGATATACTGGCGCTGATAGATCGCCGAGAGATGGCCGTCATGCCAGTTGTAGGTCGGGATGGTGAAATACGGCTTCTCGCCCACCGGCACTTCGCCGCGCCGGTCGGTCTCGATGGGTGCCAGCAGATGCGCCAGCAGGTCCGGCCGGCGCCGGCGCATTTCGTTGAACACGGTGACCGAACTGACCAGAGCCGAATGGCCCCCGGATTTTGCCACCTGCAGGCACAGCAGCCCGACGATATCGGCGGAATCGGTGTGAAACGTCTGGCGTTCATGCGTCTGGTAGATACGCACATTCGGATCGTTGCTGCTGAGCCCCATATCCCTGACATGGCCAAGGATATGTCCGCGCGCATTCTGTGACCGCGCGCTGCCCAGATGGCTGCCGATCCCGAGAAAGGCAATCGCGGATTCACGCAAGGACCAGTGCTTGACCGGCAGTCCGCGCAGCAGCGCAAAGCCGCGACCGTCCAGCACCTCGGCCCTGATGCCGGCCAGCCGCGGGCCCAGTATCGGCAACGGGAAATCCGCCGGCGTCAGCTGCGCGGCTACCGCATCCGGGCCGCTGGCGATACGCCGCATCGCGGCCTCGACCTCGGCGACTTCGTCAGGTGTGAAATGCGTGAGCCAGCTCTGGTCCTGCAGCATGGCCGGGCCATACCAGGCGGAGGCATCGTTGATTTCGGGCGGCAGGGTTGCGGCTGCGGTCATGCGGCGATAATGCCCGACCTCCGTGCTCGATCAAGAGGCGGGGCTGATCAAGGCCCCGCCAGCAGACAGCAGTCACTCGGCCGGATGGTGCACCGCCGCAGGAGCGGCGGCCTTCACCTTGCTGCGGTCGCGTGCCAGCAGCGTATAGGCGGTCGGCACCACGAACAGCGTCAGCAGCGTGCCAAGCAGCAGGCCGCCGACGATGACGAGGCCGATCTGGTTGCGGCTTTCGGCGCCGGCGCCCAGCGCCATGGCGAGCGGCAGCGCGCCCAGCACCATCGCCGCCGTGGTCATCAGGATCGGGCGCAGGCGCAGCGACGCGGCCTCGATCACGGCCTCCAGCCGGCTGCGGCCTTCTTCCTGCAGCTGGTTGGCGAATTCCACGATCAGGATGCCGTTCTTGGTGATCAGGCCGACCAGTGTGACCAATCCCACCTGGCTGTAGATGTTCATCGTGCCGCCGCCCAGTTTCAGTGCCAGCAGCGCGCCGGTCATCGAGAGCGGCACCGTCAGCATGATGATGAAGGGGTCGATGAAGCTTTCGAACTGCGCCGCCAGCACCAGGTAGATGAACAACAGCGCAAGGATGAAAGTGAACAGGATATCGCCCGAGGCCTGCTTGAATTCGCGCGACTGGCCGTTGTAGTCGATCTGCACCGTGGCTGGCAGCACCGCGCGGGCGGCGGCTTCCAGCTGGGCCAGCGCCTCGCCTTCCGAATAGCCCGGCGCCACGTTGGCGGTCACGTCGGCGGCGCGCAGCTGGCTCATGCGGGTGAGTTCGCGCGCGGTGAGCGACTCGCGCACATCGACCAGGTTCGACAGCTGCACCATCTGGCCGCTGCGGCCGCGTACATAGATCTTCGACAGGTCTTCCGGGTTGGCGCGCTCGATATTGGCCACCTGCACAATGACGTCGTACTGCTTGCCGTTCTGCTTGAAGCGCGTGACCTGGCGGCCGCCCAGCATGGTTTCCAGCGTGCGGCCGATGGTGTCGACATCGATGCCGAGATCGGACGCCTTCTCGCGATTGACCGCAACCTTGATCTCCGGCTTGTTCATTTTCAGCCGGGTGTCGATGTTGGTCAGCGCCGGATACTTCGCCGCCTCGGCCGTCACCAGGCCGACCAGGCGGTTGAGTTCGCTGTAGTCCATGCTGCCCTGCAGTACGATCCAGACCGGCGGCGAGCGCAGATTCTGGCCCAGCGACGGCGGATTGTTGACGAAGCCCTGCACGCCGGCCAGCTCGTTGAACCTGGGCGTCAGCTGGGTGACGATCTGCTGCTGCTTGCGGTCGCGGTCGTTCCAGTGTTCCAGGCGGGTGAATGACACACCCTGCGACAGGATCGGATTGCCCGACACCACGAAGCGCGACACCGCCTCGGGCACTTCTTCCATGATCCTCTCGACCTGGCGGGCGTATTTCTCCATGTAGTTCAGCGTGGCACCTTCGGGGCCGTTGAAGCTGCCGATGATGGTGCCGCGGTCTTCAATGGGCGACAGTTCGGGCTTCAGCATGGCGAACAGGAAATAGCTGCCGCCGGCAAAGACGACGCCGATCAGGATCACCAGCGGCCGCGCCTTCAGCGCCTGCCGCAGAAAACGGCTGTAGCCGTCGGTCATGCCGTTGAGCGCTTTTTCCACCAGGTTGAACAGCCGGCCATGGCTCACTTCATGCTTGAGCAGGCGGCCGCACATCATCGGGCTGAGCGTCAGCGCGACGAAGCCGGAGACCAGCACGGCACCGGCCAGCGCCCAGGCGAATTCGGTGAACAGGCGGCCGGTCGTGCCGCTCATGAAGCCGATCGGCGCATAGACGGCGGCCAGCGTCAGCGTCATCGCCACCACGGCGAAACCGATTTCCTTGGCGCCCTTGAAGGCGGCGTCCAGCGGCGCCATGCCGTCTTCGATATGGCGATAGATGTTTTCCAGCACCACGATGGCGTCGTCGACCACCAGGCCGATGGCCAGCACCATGGCGAGCAGGGTCAGCGTGTTGATGGTGAAACCCATCGCATACATGATGGCGAACGCGCCCATCAGCGAGGCCGGGATGGTGACAACCGGAATCAGCGTGGCGCGCCAGTTGCGCAGGAACAGGAACACCACCGCCACCACCAGCAGAACCGCCTCGCCAATGGTGCGATACACCGAGTCGATGGAGGCGCGGATGAAGACGGAGGTGTCGTAGGCGATCTGCGCCTGCATGCCTTCGGGCAGGTTTTCCAGGATCGACGGCAGCGCCTCGCGCACGCCTGCGGAAATATCCAGCGGATTGGCAACCGCCTGCTTGACGACGCCAAGCGAGACGGCGGGCTTGCCGTTGAAACGCACGCTGACGCGCTCATCGGCCGGGCCGACCTCGACATGGCCGACATCGCTGAGCCGCACCGGGTAACTGTTCACTTCACGGACAATAATGGCGCCGAACTGTTCGGCCGTGCGCAGGTCGGTTTCCGACAGCACGGTGAATTCCATGTTGCGGCTTTCGATGCGGCCGGCCGGAAGATCGACATTCTGGCGGCGCAGCGCGCCTTCCACATCCTGCGGCGTCAGGTTGTAGGCGGCCAGACGCCCGGCATCGAGCCAGATGCGCATGGCGTAGCGGCGCTCGCCGAAAATACGCGCCTCGGACACGCCGGCGATCGACTGCAGGCGGTCTTTCACATAGCGGTCGGCAAAATCGGTCAATTCAAGTGCGGAATGGCGATCCGACGAGAAGGCGATATAGAGCACCGGCTGGGCATCGGCCTCGACCTTCGACACGATCGGCTCGTCGATTTCATCGGGCAGCTTACCGCGCACGCGGCTGACGCGGTCGCGCACGTCATTGGCGGTGGACTCTGCGTCACGCGACAGCTTGAAGCGCACCACCA
Source organism: Ferrovibrio terrae (assembly GCF_007197755.1). Classification (NCBI taxonomy): domain Bacteria; kingdom Pseudomonadati; phylum Pseudomonadota; class Alphaproteobacteria; order Rhodospirillales; family Rhodospirillaceae; genus Ferrovibrio; species Ferrovibrio terrae. The sequence continues at coordinate 1,820,447 of NZ_CP041636.1, read as the reverse complement.
CCAGACTGCGCTCCGGCCGCGTGATCGAGCGCACGAAGTCGATCCCCTCGATGCCGGCGATCGACTCTTCCAGCACGCGCGTAACCTGGCTTTCGATCACTTCCGCGCTGGCGCCGCGATAGACGGTTTCCACCAGCACCACCGGCGGATCGATATTGGGATATTCGCGCACCGTCAGCCGCGTGAAGGCGACAAGGCCGACCAGGATCACCACCAGGCTGAGCACGGTGGCGAAAACGGGCCGTCGGATGCAGAGGTCGGAGATTTTCATGGCTTACGAACCCGCCAGCTTCGACGCGCGTACGAACTGGCCGTCGCGCAGCTTCTGCGCGCCTTCCGACACGATGGTGTCACCGGCCTGCAGGCCCTCCAGCACCTCGACCTCGCCGCCGCGGCGCAGGCCGGTGCGCAGCCTGGTCTGCACGGCCTTGCCATCGATGACGCGGAAGGCGAAGACATCGCGCCCCATCGGCATCAGCGCGGTTTCGGGGATCAGCACCGCATTCGGGCGCTCTTCCACGATCAGCGTGACGCGGGCGAACATGCCCGGCCGCAGCTTCTTGTCGGCATTGGGCAGGCGGGCGCGCAGGATCACGGCGCGGCCGTTCGGGTCGATCGCCGGATCGATGGCATAGACGCGGCCGTCAAAGGTCGCGCCGGGGAAGCCATCGAGGCGCACGCGGATCGCCTGGCCGCTGGCGATGACCTGGGCATAGATTTCCGGAATGCGGAAATCGACCTTCAGCTGTTCGACGCTTTCGATATTGGCGATGGTCTGGCCAGGATTGACATAGTCGCCGACGCTGACCTGGCGCAGGCCGAGGATGCCGTCGAAGGGCGCGCTGAGCGTGCTCTTGTCGAGTGTGGCCTGGGCGAGCGCCAGAGCCGCTTCGTCAGTCGACATCTTGGCCTGCGCTTCGTCCAGCGTGCGCTGGGTGCCGGCGCCACGGTCGGCCAGTTCCTTGGCGCGGCTGAAATTGGCGCGGCTGAGCGTGATGCTGGCGCGCGCCTGGTTGACCTGCGCGCGTGCGATGGCGGCGTCGAGCCGCAGCAGCGGCGCACCGCGCTTCACCGGCTGGCCTTCCTCGAATAGGATTTCGCTGACACGTCCGGCGATTTCCGGCCGCACCACGACAGACTCATCCGAGCGCAGGCTGCCGATGGCTTCGATCTGCTGACGCACCGCGCCGGTGCCGACCTGGCGGATATCCACCGGGATCGGCGCCTGCGCGCTGCCCTGCCGCGGCGCGGTCGCCGTCGTGCCCGATGCGCTGGGCGTGACCTTCTCGCGGATCTCCGGGCCGTAAACCCAGATCACGCCGCCGACCACCGCCAGCGCAACAATGCTGATACCGAAGCTCTTCTTCATCACCCGCCTGCCAATTCGGAAATCTACGGCGCCACCCCTCCCCGGGTTTTCGCCGGATCCTCATGCGGATCCGGATGCGCGCCATATATCTGTACTGTAGAGTGTAGAAAATATAAGGCAATTATTACCGCATGACAGCACGGACCAAACGTACCAATTCCCCCACCCCGCCGCCACGGCGGCGCGGACGCCCGGCCGATGCCCGCAAGCATGCCGATATCCTGGCGGTGGCGATGGACGTCTTCCTCGAGGGCGGGTACCACGCCGCCAGCATGGATGCGATCGCAGCCCGCGCCAAAGTCTCGAAAATCACGGTTTATGCGCATTTTTCCAGCAAGCAGGCGCTGTTCAGCGCCATCATCGCCGAACTGGCCGGCCGGCTGACCGGCGCTTTCCAGCGCATGACCCTGGCCGGACTGCCCCCTGAAAAGGCACTGCGGCAGATGGCGCGCGCCTATCTCGACCTCGCACTCGCCCCGCGCTCATTGGCGCTGCACCGTCTGGTGGTGGCCGAGGCCGCCCGCCAGCCGCAGCTCGGCCGGCTCATCCACCGCCATGGCCCGGTCGCCATCGCCGCCACCCTGGCGGAATATCTGAAGGCGCAGCCGAGCCTGCGGATCGCCAACCCGGACCTGGCGGCGCAGCAGTTCCTCGGCATGGTGCTGGCGCAGAACCAGCTCGGCCTGCTGCTGGCCGGCAAACCGGCGGCGAAATCAAAGGCTGCGCTTGATGCCGCCATCGACCACGCGGTCGAACTGTTTCTCAATGGCTGCCTTAAACGCCGCACGCCAGCTTAGGCTAAACTGGGCGGCAGTGTTCGGCCATGAACCCCAGAAATGCCGGATCATCCGCATAGGCGATGTTGACGCGCAGAGCCGAGACATGCGTGGCGCGGTCCAGCGTGAAGATCGAGCTGGGCGCCAGGAAGATGCCGCGCTCGGCCGCCAGCCGCGCCAGTTCCACATCGTCGCAGCTGGCGGGCAGCGGGCACCACATGTAATAGCCGCCGGCCGGCGGATTGAATCCGTCGATGCCAATGGCGGAGAGCTCGGCCATGGCGCGGCTGGAGGCGCGCGCCACGCGGTCGCGCAGCCGGCTCAGGTGATGGCGGTAATGCCCATCGGCCATCAGCTCGTGGATCAGGCGTTCGACATAGCCTGAACTGTTCACCACGGTGAGCATCTTCACATCGGTGAGCGAACGGATCAGCGCCGGCGACGCGGCGATATAGCCGGTGCGTAAAGAGGCCGACAGCGTCTTGGAAAACGTGCCGACATAGATCACGCGCTCCAGACGATCAAGCGTGGCAAGACGCGGCGTGATCGGCGGCAGCAGGTCGGCGAAGGGATCGTCTTCCACCAGGATCATGCCAAGCCGTTCGGCCTGTTGCAGCAGGCGGTGCATCGCAGCCGGCGTCATCGAGGTGCCAGTCGGGTTATGCGCCAGCGTCTGCGTGAAGAACAGGCGGGGCCGATACTGCGCCGCCTTGGCCTCAAGGTCTTCGGGATCGGGGCCATCCGCAGTGCGGCGCACGCCAATCACATTGGCGCGCGCCAGCCTCAGCTTGCCGAACAGCGGGTAATAGCCGGGACTGTCGACCAGCACGGCCTCGCCCGGTTCGATGAAATGCCGCACGATCAGATCGAGCGCGTGATTGGCGCCGAAGGTGAGCAGTATCTGTTCAGCCGTGACATGGATCGAGCGTTCGATCAGCCGGCCCGCGATCATTTCGCGCAGGGGTTCATAACCCTGCGGCGCGCCATAGCCATGTTCGACACGTTCGCCGCCGCGCGTGCTGAGGCGCAGATGACGGCCGAGTTCAGACGCCTCCATCCAGGTCGCTGGCGGCCGCCCGTCGCCGACGCGCACGGCATAATGCTGGTTGAGCTGCTCGCGCAGCAGCGAGACCAGGTCGATTGCCTCGCTGACATGCGCGGGGCGGATCGCGCTCGATGTCCTGGGTCGCGGCCGCGCGACATAGAAGCCCGAGCCGCGCTTGGGTTCGAGATAGCCTTGCGCCACCAGGCGGTCGTAGGCCTCGACCATAGTGTTTTTGGACACGCCGAATTCAGCGGCGGCCTGGCGCACCGAGCCCAGCCGCGCGCCGGGCGTCAGATGACCCTGCTCGACCTGCTGCGCGATGTTGCGCGCGATCTGTTCGGCGCGGGAAATCCGCATGTTTCCTCCAGACTGTACCAGTTATTCAATCAGTACAGTTCCTCGGACAATAGCGGAAATTGTCCCTTGTTTAAACCGGCATGCACCGTGATTTTGAAACCGTGATCAGGACCGCGCCGGCAAGGCGGCGGCCAAGTGGAGGAAACACGATGAGCAAGGCGGTCTCTGCCGGTACGGCAGGACAGATGATCAATTCGCGTATCGAGAATTACCGCAACATGACGCCGGCGCAGCGTCTGGCGGCGCTCGCCGCCGCCGCCGGCCTGTCGGATGCCGACCGTGCCCTGCTGGCGCAACCTGGCGCCCTGCCGGTCGAGCGCGCCAACGGCATGATCGAGAATGTGGTCGGCACCTTCGAGCTGCCGCTGGGCATTGCCACCAACTTCCAGATCAACGGCCGCGACTATCTGATCCCGATGGCGGTGGAAGAGCCTTCCGTTGTCGCCGCCGCCTCCTACATGGCGCGGCTGGCGCGCGACTGCGGCGGCTTCGAAACCTCCAGCACGCTGCCGATCATGCGCGCCCAGGTGCAACTGATCGGCGTGAGCGATCCGCATGGCGCACGACTGCAGATCCTGGCAGCGCGCGACGAGATCGTGACCGCAGCCAATGCGCGCGACAAGGTGCTGATCGGGCTGGGCGGCGGCTGCCGCGACATCGAGGTGCATGTCTTCCCGCAGACGCCGCGCGGCCCCATCGTGGTGACGCATCTGCTGGTCGATGTGCGCGACGCCATGGGCGCCAACACGGTGAACACCATGGCCGAGACGGTCGCGCCGATCATCGAGCGTGTCACCGGCGGCCAGGTGCGCCTGCGTATCCTGTCGAATCTGGCCGATCGCCGCATTGCACGCGCCCGCGTCAGCCTGACCGAAGAATCGCTGACCACGAAGGAATTCTCCGGCAAGCGCGTGATCGAAGGCATCCTGGATGCCTATACCTTTGCGGCCGTCGATCCCTACCGCGCCACCACGCATAACAAAGGCATCATGAACGGCATCGACCCGGTCGTGGTCGCCACCGGCAATGACTGGCGCGCCATCGAAGCCGGCGCGCATGCCTTTGCCGCGCGCAGCGGGCATTACACCTCGCTGACCACCTGGGAACTCAGCAAGGACGGCCGCTTGGTCGGCACGCTGGAAATGCCGATGGCGCTTGGCCTGGTCGGCGGCGCGACCAAGACGCATCCGCTGGCCCAGCTGGCGCTGCGTATCCTGGGCGTGAGCAGCGCACAGGAACTGGCCGAAATCACCGTCACCGTCGGCCTGGCGCAGAACATGGCGGCTTTGCGCGCGCTGGCCACCGAAGGCATCCAGCGCGGCCATATGGCGCTGCATGCCCGCAACATCGCCATCGTCGCCGGTGCCTCGGGCGAGGAGATCGACAAGGTGGCGGCCGAACTGGCCGCCAGCCATGACGTGCGCACCGATCGCGCCAAGGAGCTGCTGGACGCCTTGCGCGGTCATAAATCCCGGAAATAGTTGATGCCGCAGATCCATTGCAGCATCGGAGACTGACGTGACCGCAAAGACGCAGAGTGAAGGACTCGAGGAACGCGCCGGCCCTTTGAAAGGCCTGACGGTGCTGGACATCACGCGCGTCGTGGCAGGACCCTTCTGTTCGATGCTGCTGGCCGATCTGGGCGCCACCGTGATCAAGGTCGAGCATCCCGGCGATCCGGATTATGCGCGCAGCTTCCCGCCTTTCGTCGGCCCGGACGATGCGCAGCTCAGCGCCTTCTTCACGCAGTACAACCGCAACAAGCTCGGCATCACCCTCAATTTCAAATCGGCCGAGGGCAAGGAGCTGCTGAAGAAGCTGGTGCGCAACACCGATATCCTGGTCGAGAATTTCCGCCCTGGCACGATGGACAAGCTCGGACTGGGCTACGAGGTGCTGCAGCAGATCAATCCGCGCCTGATCTACACCGCGATCAGCGGCTTCGGCCGCACCGGGCCCAACTCGTCGAAGCCGGCCTATGACAATACCGGGCAGGCCGCCGGCGGGCTGTGGTCGATGAACGGCTATCCCGATATGCCGCCGGTGCGCGTCGGCACCATTATCGGCGATCTGGCTGCCTCGCTTTATGCCGCCATCGGTACGCTGGCGGCCCTGCGCGAAGCCGAAAAGACCGGCCGCGGCCAGGTGGTCGATGTCTCGCAGCAGGATTCGGTGCTGACACTCACTGAACATGCCGTCGTGCGCTACACCAGCAAGCAGGAGATCGCCTCGCCACTCGGTAACGATCATCCTTTCGTGCGGCCCTACGGGCAGTTCCGCTGCAAGGACGGCTACGTTTTCTTCGGCGGCTATACGGACAAATTCTGGGCGATTACCTGCGCCCTGTTCGGCGAACCGGACAAGGCCAAGGACCCGGCCATCGATACGATGGAAAAGCGCTTCGACCACAAGGTGGCGGAAACCATCGTCAAGCCGCTGCTGGAAGGCTGGTTCGGCAAATACACCAAGGCCGAACTGGAGGAGATGGCCGGCGACAAGGTGCCGCTCAGCGCCATCAAGAATATCGCTGAAGTGGTGGAAGACCCGCATATCGCGGCCCGCAACATGATCGTCAACGTGCCCATCGCGGGCCGGCTGCTCGGCATGTTCGGCCAGCCGATCAAACTGTCCGGCCTGGCCGACATCGCCTTCGAGAAAGCCCCGGCGCCCGGCGAGCATAACGAACTGGTGCTGGCACGCCTGGCTGGCGTGACGCCGGAGGAATTCGCACGCCTCAAGTCATCGGGGGCGATCTGATGTCGATCGATCTGATCAGAAACGGTCATATCGCCACGGTTCGCATCAACCGGCCCGACAAGCTGAATGCGCTGACGCTGGCCATGTATGACGATCTCGGCAGCGCCTTCCTCGACATCAAGGACGATGCTGATGTCCGCGTCGTGGTGCTGACCGGTGCGGGCGAGCGCGCCTTCTGCGTCGGCGCCGATCTCACCGAATCCATTCCCGCGCTGGCGTCGGACAAGATGGATATCTCGGCCTGGGACCCGGCGCATCTCAAATTCACCGGCTTCCATAAGCCGATGATCAGCGCCATTCGCGGCCTGTGCATGGGCGGTGGCTTCGAGATCATGCTGGCGACTGACATCCGTATCGCCGCAGGCACAGCCATCTTCCAGCTACCGGAGCCCAAGCACGGTTTCGTACCGGCAGGCGGTACGCTGGTGCGGTTGGTGCGGCAGATCGGTTATGCCCATGCCATGGAGATCATGCTGACCGCCGAACGTTTTTCGGCGCAGGACATGCTGGCCAAAGGCGTCGTAAACCGGGTCTGTCCTTCTGAGCAGGTCGAACCTCTTGCCTTCAAGATCGCGGAGAAGATCGCGACCCTGAGCCCCGGCGCCGTGCAGACAATCAAGGAAGCCGCACTCACGCTGCAGGATCTTCCGCTCGCCGAGGCCTTCCGTCAGGAGGCCGCGCTGGGCCAGCGCACCTTTACCAGCGAGGACGCCAGACGCGGCCTCGCCGCCTTTGCCGACAAAGGGACCAAAAAGTAGGCCGATATCCGAAACTGAGTATCAACGTCCTGGGGAGGACTCAAATGAAAATGCCATATCGCACCGCCGCAGCCCTGATCGCCACCACAGCGGCTTTCTGTTCGCACACCGCACTCGCGCAGAGTGCCAAGATTTCCGACGGCGTGATCAAGGTCGGCGTCATCGAAGACATGTCCGGCGTCTATGCCGACATCACCGGCAAGGGCGCGGTGACCGCCGCGCAGATGGCGATCGATGAATTCGGCGGCAAGGTCAACGGCATGCCAGTCGAACTTGTCTATGCCGACCACCAGAACAAGCCCGATATCGGCGCCGCCGTGGCGCGCAAATGGTTCGATACCGAAAAGGTCGACGCCATCCTCGATGTCGCCTCCTCCTCGCCGGCACTCGCGGTGCTTGAGATCGCCAAGGAAAAGAAAAAGATCCTGACGCTGAGCTCGCCGGGCTCGATCCGCATCACCAACGATGCCTGCGGGCCTTATGCCGTTCACTGGGCCTATGACACTTATGCCATTGCCCAAAGCACCGGGCGCGCGCTGGTCGAGCAGGGCTTCGACACCTGGTATTTTGTCACGGCCGATTACGCTTTCGGCCACAGCCTGGAAAACGACCTGAGCGCCGTCGTCACCAGCCTCGGCGGCAAGGTGCTCGGCAACACCCGGCATCCGGTCAGCACGTCGGATTTCTCGTCCGCCCTGCTGACGGCGCAAAACGCCAAGCCGAAGGTAATCGCGCTGGCCAATGCCGGCGGCGACACCATCAATTCGATCAAGCAGGCCTCGGAATTCGGCCTGACCCAGAGCGGCTACAAGCTCGCAGCGCTCGCCGGCTTCATCAACGACGTGCATGGGCTTGGCCTTAAGGAAGCCCAGGGCCTGACCATCACCGAAGCCTCCTACTGGGACATGAATGACGACACGCGGAAATGGTCGCAGAAGTTCTTCGCCACCGTGGGCGCCATGCCGAACATGCTGCAGACCGGCACATACTCGTCGGTCCTGCATTACCTGAAGGCGGTGCAGGCGGCCGGCACCGACAGCACCGAAGAGGTGATGGCGAAGATGCGCGAGATCACCATCAACGACGTTTTCTACAAGAACGGCAAGATCCGTGAGGACGGCCGCATGGTCCACGACATGTATCTGTTCGAGGTGAAGAAGCCGTCTGAGTCGAAGGCTGCCTGGGATTACTACAAGCTGCTGGCGACCATCCCGGCCGACAAAGCCTTCCAGCCGCTGTCGCAGTCGAAATGCCCGCTGGTGAAGAAGTAATTTCACGCCAGTCGGAAGCTTAAACGGGAGCGGGCCTGCAATGCAGGCCCGCTTTTTTATTCGCGGAGAAGACTCCTGCTATTCCTTCGCGGCTACTCCTTCACGGCGCCGGTCATCGCCGAGACGTAGTGCTCGACGAAGAAGGCATAGAGGACCACCAGCGGCAGCGAGCCGACCAGCGCGCCAGCCATCAGCGAGCCCCAGCGATAGATATCGCCGTCGACGAACTCGTTCACGATGGCGACCGGCACAGTCTTGTTGGTCACCGACTGCAGGAAGGTCAGCGCATAGATGAACTCGTTCCAGCACAGCGTGAAGCAGAAGATGAAGGCCGAGATCAGGCCGGGGATCGAGAGCGGCAGCACGATGCGGGTCAGGATCTGCCAGCGCGAGGCTCCGTCGATCAGCGCGCATTCCTCCAGCTCGAACGGGATGGTCTTGAAATAGCCCATCAGCAGCCAGGTGGAGAACGGGATCAGGATGGTGGGGTAGACCAGGATCAGCGCCAGCGGGCTGTCGAACAGGCCATACTGGAATACCACGGTGGCCAGCGGGATGAACAGGATCGACGGCGGCACCAGATAGGCGAGGAAGATCAGGCCCCCCACCGTCTGCGCACCCTTGAAACGCAGGCGCACGATGGCATAGGCGGCCAGCACGCTGGCGATGATCGACAGTGCCGTGGCGCCGGCGGCGACATACATCGTGTTCCACAGCCATTTCGGATAATTCGATTCAAACAGCAGCTTCTTGATATGCTGCAGCGTCGGATCCCAGGTCCAGAACGGGCTGACGCGCTCCATGTCGAGCAGCTGCTCGTTCGGTTTGATCGCCGTCAGCGCCATCCAGTAGAACGGGAACAGCAGAACGACCAGGAAGATCAGCAGCGGCAGATACAGCGTGACCAGCCGTTTCGGCACGGTCTCGAGATAGCTCATGCCCTCGGAGTGATCGGACTTCGTTTCTGCAATCGCCATCAGATTCGCACTCCAGTCATTGCCGTATCAGTCATTGCCCTGTCAGTCATTATCTGAACCCTGCTGCCATTTGCGGCGCTGCAGGCCGAACCAGGAAATCATGATCGCGCCGAGCAGGAACGGAATCATAGCCGTGGCGATGGCCGCGCCCTCGCCGAGCTGTCCGCCCAGGATGCCGCGCTGATACGACAGCGTGGCCATCAGATGGGTGGCGTTCACCGGGCCACCGCGGGTCATCGCCCAGATCAACTGGAAGTCGGTAAAGGTGAACAGCACCGAGAAGGTCATCACCACCGCGATGATCGGCGTCAGCAGCGGATAGGTGATATGGCGGAAGCGCTGCCAGGGCGTGGCGCCATCCAGCGTCGCGGCCTCATAGAGCGATGGCGACACTGTCTGCAGGCCGGCCAGCAGCGTGATCGCCACGAAGGGCACGCCGCGCCAGATATTGGCGAAGATGGTGGACCAGCGCGCATTCCACGGGTCGCCGAGGAAATCGATATTCTGCGTGATCAGCCCCATCTTTTTCAGCGACCAGGACAAGATCGAGAACTGCGAATCGTAGATCCACCAGAAGGCGATGGCCGACAGCACGGTGGGCACGATGAAGGGGATCAGGATGGCGGCGCGGATCAGCGCCTTGAAGGGAATATGCTTGTCGAGCAGCAGCGCGAGATAGAGGCCTGCGGCGAATTTCACGATACTGGCGACGATGGTGTAGAGCAGCGTGTTGAGCACCGACAGCCAGAAGACTGTATCGCCCTGCAGCCATTCGTAATTCTCCAGGCCGATGAAAACGCCGCTGCGGCCGATCTTGGTATCGGTAAAGGACAGCCAGACACCAAGGCCGAGTGGATAGGCCAGGAACAGCACCAGGATACCAAGCGCTGGCAGCATGAACCACCAGCCGAGCCAGTTGCGGTTCGCCTTGAGCTGGCTCCAGGCGCTGACTTCCATCGCCTGCGGAGCGCGCCTCGTCGTCGGTTTCTCGGCCACATCAACCATTCTGTTTCCGTCCAGTGCCGCTCATATTCAAAATATCGGGAGAAGAGAGGATCGCGGGCAGTTGCCCGCCCGCGATCCGTTTCTCGATCAGCGATAGATGCGCTTGGCCTGCCGCTCAGCCACGGCAATCGCTCCCTTGACGTCTTCACGGCCCGTCGCGTAGTTGGCGAACATGTCGACGACGATGAAGTCGGCAACCGCAGCCGCCGCCTTTTCGCCGAGCGAACCAAGACCGCCAGGCGTCAGGGTCCGCTTCGACACGTCGCGATACGGCGTGCGCTTCGGATCTGACGTCCAGACCGGATTCTTGTCGTAGGCATTCAGGAAGTGCGACAGGTAGCCCTGCGCCGCCTCGACCCACGGATTGAAGTTTTCCGCTTCCAGCATGAAGGCCGTGAAGGCCTTGCAGGCATTCGGCGCCTTCGTGAAGTTGAAGGTCAGGATCGGGAAGGCCAGATGCAGTTCGGTCGGCTTGCCCACCGGGCCGATCGGCATATAGGCATGGTCCATGTCGTCGGCAACGGCCTTGTTATCCTTCTGGGCCGCCACATAGACCGAGATGCCGTTCGAGGTGAGGTGGAGATCGCCCGACACGAAGATCTTGTTGTTGGACGAATCATTCCACGACGCGGTGCCGGGAATGAAGTTCTCGTACAGCGCCTTGACGAATTCGAGCGACTTGGCGGTCTCAGGCGAGTTGATGATGACCTTGTCGTCCTTGTCGACCAGCTGGCCGCCATGCGACCACAAGGCCCAGTGCAGCCAGGTATTGGCGTCACCCGAGGCATGGCCAAGCGCGAAACCGGCCGGCGTGTTGTTCTTCTTCAGCGCCTTGACCAGCTCAAGGAAGCTCGCCGTGTCCTTCGGGAACTCCTTAAAGCCTGCCTTCTGCATCGAAGAAATGCGGTAGTTCATCAGGCCGCCGGTGGTGGCCACCGGAATGCCGATCCACTTGCCGCCCGACTTGCCGTACATCTCGGCCGCCGGAGCCCAGCCGCCGTATTTCTTGCCGAGATAGTCGGCGACGTCGGTCTGGTCGAGGCACTTCTGCGGGAACAGATGCGGAAGCGAGTACAGGCCCCAGACCATGTCGAGGCCCTGGCCGGTATTGGCAACCACGGAAGCCTTGGGCTGGATGTCGTCGAACGATTCGTTGACGACATTCACGTCCACGCCGGTGGCGGCCTTGAAGGCGGCGACCATCTTCATGAAGGCGGCATCTTCGGCTTCCACGAAGCGGCGCCAGCGCATCAGGTTGATCTTGGCTCCGGCTTCAGGCTTCCAGGGCGCGGTCTGCGCCCAGGCCTTGGCCCAATCGAAAAACGAGGAGCTGCTCAGAATGGCAGCAGCAGTACTGGCCTGGACGAATGTACGACGTGATAAATCTTTCATCGGTCTTTTCCTCCGTTGATTATTCAGGCGTTCAGCCTTTTTCCAGTCGACGCGTCAAACAGATGGGCAAGCTCGGGATTGGGCTTCAGCCGGATCTTGTCGCCCGGCTTGAATTTGTGACGTTCACGAAACACTGCAATCACATCAGCATCGCCGAGTTTGGCGGCGACCATGATTTCGGAGCCGGTCGGCTCGACCACGCGCACCTCGGCTTCGGCACCGTCATCTGCAAGCGCGAAATGCTCGGGCCGGACGCCATAGACAGTGGGCTGGCCGGATGCGCCGCCGCCGCGCGTGGGCAACGGCAGATGAATGCCGCTGTCGGCCGCGAAGCTGCCGCCATTGGTCTTGCCACGCACGAAATTCATCGCCGGCGAGCCGATGAAGCCGGCGACGAATATGTTGTCGGGCCGGTCGTAGAGTTCGAGCGGCGTGCCGATCTGCTCGACGCGGCCGTCATGCATCACCACGATCTTGTCAGCCATGGTCATGGCTTCGATCTGGTCATGCGTCACATAGATGGTGGTGGTTCTGAGTCGCTGGTGCAGTTCCTTGATCTCGGTGCGCATCGCCACGCGCAGCTTGGCATCGAGATTCGACAGCGGCTCGTCGAACAGGAAGACCTGCGGATCGCGCACGATGGCGCGGCCCATGGCGACGCGCTGGCGCTGGCCGCCGGACAGCTGGCGCGGGAAACGCTCCAGCAGCGGCTTCAGGCCGAGGATGCCGGCAGCCTGCTGCACACGCTGGTCGATCTCGGACTTCTCGGCGCCGCGCAACATCAGCGAGAAGGCCATGTTGGCCTCCACCGTCATATGCGGATAGAGCGCATAATTCTGGAACACCATGGCGACGTCGCGCTCTTTCGGCGGAACGTTGTTGACCACACGATCACCAATGGCGATTTCGCCGCCCGTGATGTTTTCCAGGCCGGCGATCATCCGGAGCAGGGTGGATTTGCCGCAGCCTGAAGGCCCGACCAGCACGACGAACTCGCCATCCTGAATATCGATCGAGACGCCGTGCAGAATCTGTGTCGAGCCGAACGCCTTGCGGACGTCGCGGCAGAATACTCCCGCCATTATGCCTCCCTTTATATCTGATATATATGTTCAGACTTGCGGGCAGCATATAGCTGGCCTTGCGGCAGCCGCAAGCATGACAAGACGCGGCGGCTTTCGACCTGTGTCGCATGCCGCAGCTGCGGCAGGGTTTACTAAACTCGCAGAGTATCAGCTGCCATATTGCGCAACTGCGACCGCAGAGACTGCGTGGAGTTTACTAAACTTCGCAACTGCAACACTTCGCAGGTGCGATACCGCGATGCACTTGCCTAATTGTGGCGTATACAGATCGTCACCGGCGCATGAGGCAAGCCTGGCTTCGCTCACTCGCCCCAGTGCCGTCCCTCGCCCCTGCCATGACTGAGCCAATGCTCGCGGGCACCAAAAATGCCTGTTCTGCCCTGGCGGCCGTAATGGCTGCTGGCGGCGACATCCGGATTGCGCTGCCAATAGGCCTCTGCGAGCCGCTGTTCCGCCATCAGGTCGAGGCCGCCGGTCTTGGCGACAGAGGTCGCCAATGCATGTTGCGCCGCCAGCTGCCGGTTCAACAGTGGCGTGTCCATCGCCCCAAGCAGCCAGCCGCCGCAGGCGAGAACAAAAATCAGGATCGCGATGCTGTGCCGCAGGAGATGGCTCATGGCAGCGCCCTCAACTCCAGCCAGTCGCTCCAGGCATCGTCACGACCGACCGGACCGACCCGCAGCCTGACGCGCTGGTAGGGCAGGATATAGGTTCGCCAGTAATGTTCATCGATGCCGCTGAAGATCCGTTCCGGCCCGAGGGTTTCGAGCGTACCGTTCAGCGTCATGCGTCCCTCGCCGGCTTCGTATTCGATGCGATAAGCGGTTTCCGGCGCGCCGCTCCAGGCCAGCCGGAAGCGATCCTTCACATCGACAAAGCGTAACGCGCGGCTGCCGGCCGGCTCCAGCCAGTGCGGCGCCGGCGCCCCAACATCAGCCGCCGGGGCCGCAAGGGATACCGACTGCTGGCGCGCGGCAAAGTCAGACTCCAGCTTTGTCCCCAGTCGCGTCGCGATCTCCGGCGCTTGCGCGATCCGGTTGAGCGTCTCGCCCGGATCGTCTGACAGATTATACAGCCGCGCCTCCGTCAGGCGGCCATCGCGGTATTCATGATGCAGTTTCCAGTCACCTTCGATCCGCGCGGCGTGAAAGACTGTCACCCGATACGGGTCCGGCTCACCGAATCCGGCATGGCTGGTCAGGCCCGACCAGGACCGCTGCGACGAACTGAGCAGCGGCGGCGCGGAGGGTTGACGCCCGAGCCAGCTCAGCAGGCTGGGCATCACCTGGGTATGATCGGTGGGACGATCCAGGTGCTGCGGCGCGACCTTCAGGTCCGGCGGCAGCCAGACGAAGAGCGGGACGCGCAGCAGTTCCTCATGCAGATGCCCCGCGCGTGTGGTGGAGGCATGGCCGACCTGGCCGCGCTCCAGATGCTCGTCGCCGTGATCTGCCGTCACCACCAGGATCGTCGTGTCGCGCAGGCCGCTGTCATTGAAGAAGCGCCAGAAGTCGCCGAACCAGGCATCGAACTGGCGTAAGGTTCCCGCATGCAGGGCAGCGATAGCAGGGCGATCCGAGGGTTGCCATGCGACACTGCCGGCCGGGATGGACGACTGCGTCATCACTATCTGCATCCGCGCTTGCGCCCTGGCGTCACCGGCGGGCAGCAGACTCTCCCAGTCGGGCATGAAGGCCGGCGCCGGGGCATAGGGCAGATGCGTGTCGAGATAATGATGCCAGAGAAAGAAAGGCCGTTGCTCCAGCCGGCGCGCCGCCAGCCAGGGCAACAGGCTTTCGCCGGCTTCGATTAGCAGACCGAGCGACTGGAACTGGTTGAGCAGCATGAATGGCTGTAGGCCTGACACCCGCCAGCCCTCGCGCGAGAGATCTTGCAGGGGCCGCGGCAGGCCGCGTGGCAGCATGTCGGCCGAGGAATGCATCCCCTGGCGGAAACCATCCAGGCCAGTCAGCAACGCGACGATATTCGGCGCAGTCCAGGCCGAGATGGCGCGATGCTGCGTGAAGCTCAATCCCTGCCCGGCTGCGGCGCGCAGCTGCGGCGCATTGGCGTCGCTCATCATCTCGATGCGCAGGCTCTCTACCGTCAGCAGGATGACATTATATCGTGGCGGCGCGGCACGCCCGGCCAGCAGCGGCACGAGCGACGCCAGCGCGGCCAGCGCCAGCAGGCTAGCGAAAACTGAGCGGAGCCACATGGGTCACAACCGGATAGAGCGCGAGCGCAACGCCCAGCACCACGACAAGAACCTGCACATGCCGCAAAGCCGCACTGCGCGGCGGCGGCAGCAGAAAACAGGCGGCGGCTGCCGCCAGGACGGGCGCCGTGCTCCATAGCGGCAGCGCACGATCGCGGAAGGCCGGCAATGCGACCGCCTCCAGGACGACGCCGAACAGCACAGCCCAGAACGGCCATGGCAAATCCGTGAGACGTTCTTCAGGCTTCACATCGTCACCCGAGCCTCCCTGCACCAGCAATGCACCGGCCGCGGCACCGCAGGCATTCACCGCAAGATCGGCAAGCCCGAATGTCCGTTCCGGCAGCAGGCCCTGGATCATCTCGTCATGCATCCCGAACAGCGCACCCGCCATGGCCGCGACCATCGTGCGTTGCCAGGCGCCCAGTGACCGGGGCGCGGCCAGACGCAGCAGGGCCGCGAGCAGCATGTATTCAGCCACATGAATGCGCTTGGCCGGAAATAGCGGATCGGCCAGCAGCAGGCCACCTGCGGCAAAGGCCAGTGCAAGCAAAACCGGCAGCCAGCGCCGACGACGCCGGATCATCAGCAACAGGGGAACTGCCAGCGCCGCAACAATCGGCGCCACCGTCAGTCCCCTGCCAGCTGCCAGCTGCGACAGGCCCTGCCAGACCGGAAACAGGTTGACGTAGATGACCACCAGGATGGCCGCAGTCATATAGATCGCCCATGGCAGGAGTCTCTGCGTCATGACGCGCCAGCAAACCGCAAGTCATAGACCCGCACATCGAAGGCCCGGAACCTGTCTTGCAGATGCCGGCCTTGCCGCATGGGCTCGCTGCCCTCATCGAAACGTCGCGCGACCGCAATGATGTCTGCCGGGAACCGGAAGCTCACGTCAAGCGGCGCATCATCCAGATTGACGGCGAGCATCACGTGACTGCCATCCGGCAGGCGCTTGAGCAGGATACGGACCGGCATCGGCGTGACGGCTTGTCCGTGAGGCTCAACCTCAACCGTCATCGCGGCGGTCGGCGACAGGATGACCGGCGTCAGCGCATTCAGCTCGCCATTGAGCTTTGCGACGGCCTGCCAGAGCCGGCGGCTTTTCGCCAGTTGCGCCGCGTCGACCTCCAGCGGCGGGCGGCCGCTATTGTCGTAGTCCGGCGTCGGGCCGTAAGAGGCCGCGGGTTGCGGCGCGATCCCGACCACATGGCCATCCCGCATGGCGTAGCTGTCCAGTCCGAAGGCCATGACGCCGGTGGCGCCATGGATCAGCGCGGCATACACCATGCTCCGCATCTGTATCGGTTCGGGCATGGTCCAGCCGGCCTGACCGGCGAACGCCTGATAGACGAACCAGACCGGCTTGCACGCGTCGTTCAGTTGCACCGCGCGGCGGACCGAAACCGCGACGCGTTCAATAGTCCGCACCGGCGCAAACTGGCGGGCGAAAGGATAATTGAAGTGGACGGCAACATCGCCCTGCGCGATCCATTGCCGCCAGGTGCTGGCCTGCCGCGGCGAAAGTCCGGCGGGCTCCATGACAAAGACCGGACGCTCGGCCATGTCGCGCCGCTGCAGGCGCGCGCGCAACTCCTGAAAAGCCGCAATCCGTGCCGCGGTCTTTGCCGCCGGCACATATTGCGACGGCTCATCCTCGCCCAGCCAGGCCAGGATCGCAGGATTGCCCGCCACAGTATCCAGTTCGACCTCTGTTGCCGCCGGCAAGATGACCTGCAGGCCACTGCGCTGCGCGGCCGACACAGCCGCCGGTATGTCCTGCACCTGCCACAGATGCGCGGTGTTGAACCCGGCAGCAGCCAGATCGGCCGGATCGTACCGCCGCCCGAAATGATCGCCCTGCAGGCCATGGTAGATGCCGATCGGCAGGAACGACCGACCCGCCTCGAAGGCCATCATCCTGCGCCCCTCGCGGTCGGTATGCGGCACGCCCGAGCGATACATGCCCTGCACCGGACTGTCGGGCAGTTCAAACCGCGGCGCAGCGGCGCAGCCCGCGAGGGCCATGCCGACCAGCAGAGCGGTAGCGAAACAACGGACTGGGCGGGATATCATGCGACGCGCGACAGATGAGTGACTCCTGCCCGGACAGTATCCGATCTGCGCAATTGTCACGATGAACAATTCGCGTCTCGCCAGACGCGTTATCCGGACAGGCCTTCGGAGGCGGCCAGCAGCTGGCGGGTATAGGGATGCTGCACGCGGCGGGCCACCAGGTCGTCGCCGCTCAGACGCTCAACGATGGCACCCTGCTGCATGACGGCGACGCGGTCGCATAGATGCGCGATCACGGCGAGGTCGTGGCTGACGAAGACACAGGTGACGGGGCGTTCGCGACGGATCGCCATCAGCAAATTGAGGATTTCCGCCTGCACCGAGGCATCCAGCGCGCTGGTTGGTTCGTCCAGCAGCAGCACGTCGGGCTCCAGCGCAATGGCGCGGGCAATCGCGACACGCTGGCGCTGGCCGCCCGACAGTTCATGCGGATAGCGGAAGCGGAAACGCGGACCCAGACCAACCTGGTCCAGCAGATTGCGGATGCGCGGTTCGACATCCGCAAAACCGTGCAGCACCAGCCCTTCGGCGAGGATGCGGTCGACGGTGTGACGCGGATTCAGCGACGCATAGGGATCCTGGAACACCATCTGCGCATGGCGGTGATAGCTGCGCGGCGGTCGTTTGCCGGGCGGCAGGCTCTGTCCGGCCAGTGTGATTGTGCCAGTCCAGTTCGACGACAACCCGGCCAGCACACGCAGCAATGTCGATTTGCCCGAACCGGAGCCGCCAACCAGGCCGAAGGTTTCGCGCGGCGCTACCGTCAGGTCGGCCTGGCGCACGGCATGGAACCGCTGGTGGCCAGCGCCATGATAGATGTCGACGCCGCTGACGATGATGGCTGCAGCAATGCTCATGCGGTTTCCCAGGCCGGATCGCGGCTCAGGCTCGGCAGCGTCTGCCCGCGCAGCGCGGGCGATGGCAGGCAGGCGATCAGGCCGCGCGTATAGGGATGCGTGGCACGGTCGAGATGTTTTGCATCCAGGCTTTCCACCACGCGGCCGCGATACATCACGAGAATTCGGTCGCAGAACCGCGCCACCATCGGCAGATCGTGGCTGATCAGGATCAAACCGATACCGCGCCGCGTCACCAGATCGTCCAGCAGTTTGAGCACCTGTTCGCGTACCAGCACATCCAGCGCGCTGGTCGGCTCGTCGGCGATGATCAGGTCGGGACTGGACACCAGCATGGCGGCGATCATGGCGCGCTGCCCCATGCCGCCCGACAGTTCATGCGGATAGGCGGCATAGACGCGCTGCGGATCATCGATCCCGACGGCAGTGAGGATGGCCAGCGCACGCTCGCGCTGCTCGGCGCGGCTGATCTTTTCATGCAGGCGCAGCGTTTCGGTGATCTGGTCGCCGATCCGCATCACCGGATTGAGCGAGAATTTCGGGTCCTGCAGGATCATGCCGATCTGCTTGCCGCGCAGGCGGCGCCAGCCGACCTTGTCGAGCGACAGCATGTCGCGGCCGTGCAGGCGCATGCTGTTCGCCGTCGTCACGCCCGGCTTCGGGATCAGGCCGAGGATGGCGCGCGCCGTCATCGACTTGCCGGACCCGCTCTCGCCGACGATACCGACCTTCTCGCGGCCGATCTCGAGCTTGAAATCGCGCACCACCGACACCGGGCCATCCGGGCTCGGGAAAGTGACGGTCAGGCCGTCGATGCTGAGCAGCGAGGCTTCAGTCATGATGCTTGGGGTCCAGCACGTCGCGCAGGCCGTCACCCAGCAGGTTGAAGCCGAGGCTGACCAGCAGGATCGCCACACCGGGCGCGGCGGCGACCCACCAGGCATCGAAGACATGGTCGCGGCCGGTGCCGATCATGGCGCCCCATTCGGCCATCGGCGGCTGGGCGCCCAGGCCGAGGAAGCCGAGGCCGGCGGCGGTCAGAATAATACCGGCCATATCGAGCGTGGCGCGGATGGCGGCCGACGAGAGACACAGCGGCAGAATCTGGCCCATCACGATGCGGCGACCGGACTGGCCGAGCCCGCGCGCGGCCTCGACGAAATCGGCATGGCGCAAGGCCAATGTCTCGGCACGCGCCAGTCGCGCATAGGACGGCCATGCAGTAATGGCGATGGCGATCACGGCATTGGTCAGGCCGGGCTTGAGCACGGAGACCAGGGCGAGTGCCAGGATCAGGCGCGGAAACGCCATGAAGATGTCGGTGAGCCGCATCAGGAGCGTTTCCACCCAGCCGCCCATATAGCCGGCCACCATGCCGATGATCAGGCCGAACGGCGCCGAGAAGACGATGACCAGAATGACGATCAGCAAAGTGGGCTGCGCGCCATAGACCAGACGGCTGTAGATGTCGCGCCCGAGCTGATCCGTGCCGAGCCAGTGCGCGGCGCCCGGCGGCTGCAACCGGTCGGCCAGCACCTGCGCCATCGGATCATGCGTGGCGATCAGCGGCGCGATCAGCGCCATGACCAGCAGGGTCAGCACCAGCAGGCCGCCCACCAGCGTGGACGGATTGCGCACCACGCGGCGCAGACCGATTTTGAACTGGATCAGCCGGGCTTCGCGCCGCGAGGTTGGCGACTGCAGTGATGAAGCGGGCGCGCTGCTCATCGGTTGCGGGTCCGCGGATCGAGCAGCGGGTAGATCACATCGGTCAGCTTGTTCAGCAGCACGAAACAGATACCGACCACCAGCGTGCCGCCCAGCACGGCCGGCATATCGGCCGAGAACAGGCTCTTGGTGATATAGAGGCCAAGGCCGGGCCAGGCGAACACCGTCTCGGTCAGTACCGCGCCTTCCAGCAGATGGCCGAACGACAGCGCGATCACGGTCACCACCGGCACCAGCGCATTGGGAAAGGCGTGGTGCCACAGCACGCGGGTTTCCGAGGCGCCCTTGATGCGCGCCATCGTGACATATTCCTTGTTCAGTTCCTCGATCATGAAGTTGCGCGTCATGCGCGCGATATAGGCGAGCGAGAAATAGCCGAGCAGCAGCGCCGGCAGGATGATATGCGAAAACGCGCTGCGGAAGGCATGCCAGTCGCCGCTGCGCAGCGTGTCGACCAGCATCAGGCCGCTCCACTCCTGCACCGTGTAGCGATAGGCCGTGCCGATGCGGCCGGGACCGCCGGTCCAGCCGAGCTGGGCATAGAAGATCAGCAAGGCGATCAGCCCGAGCCAGAAGACCGGCGTGGAATAGCCGAACAGCGACAGCACCCGCGCCGTATGGTCGAACCAGGTGTTGCGGCGATGCGCGGCATAGACGCCTAACGGAAGCCCCACGCAGATGCCGATGATGATGGCCAGAACCGAAAGCTCCAGCGTGGCCGGGAAAGCGCGGGCGATGTCTTCGATCACCGGCTGTCCGCTGGACGACGATTGCCCGAGATCGCCCTGGACGATGCCTTCGATGTAACGGCCGAACTGCACCCAGAGCGGGCGGTCGAGGCCCATTTCCTCGCGGGCCTGGGCATAGGTCTCGGCCGAGGCCTTGTCGCCCACCACCGCGATCACCGGGTCGATCGGCATGACCCGGCCAATGATGAAGGTGGCAAAGAGGAGGCCTGCGAGCGTGACGAGCAAAGTCGCCACGCCGCGCAGGAAGACCAGAAAGCCGGCCGCACTCCCCTTCATGGACTGGATACCACTCCGCCGACTTTACTTGGTCACGTTGCGGTACAGCACCAGGTCATTGGTCGGGCCATGGATGAAGCCCTTCACCTCGTTGCGCAAGGCAACCTGGGCCTGGGCCTGGAAGGTCATCACCCAGGGCGACGATTTCAGCACGTCGCGCTGCAGGTCGCGATACATGTCCAGGCGCTTGGCAGCGTCGCGCTCGACCAGCGCGGCGCGGGTGCGGGCCGAAAGATCCGCAGGGGCCCAGGAATTGCGCCAGGTGGTGGTGCTCTGCGGGCTGCCATCGGCATTGTCGACGTTGTAGGCGAAGGCCTTCGCGTTGGAATGCGGGTCCATGAAGTCCGGACCCCAGTAGAGCAGCATCATTTCATGCTGGCGGGCGCGATACTTGGTGATCACCTGCGCCGACGTGCCAGGCAGCAGATTCACCTTGATGCCGGCCTGCGCCATGGTCGCCTGCATCGACTGGGCGATGTCGGTAAACGGCGCCGACGAGATCATGTCCATGTCGACCGACAGGCTCTGGATGTTGGCCTTGGCCAGAATGTCCTTCGCCTTGGCGACATCCAGCTTGTAGGGCTTGTCCTCTACCGCGCCGGGGAAGCCCGAGGGCCAGAAGGTCTGATGCACCTTCATCTGGCCGCGCAGCAGCGTGTTGGCGATGCCGTCATAGTCGATCAGGTAACGCATCGCCTCCCACAGCGCCGGGTTCTTCAGCTTGTCGTGCTTCAGGTTGAAGCTGAAGAAATGCAGTGCGGCCTGCGGATAGGTCTCGACCTTGATACCGGCCTTGTCCTTCACGGCGGCGATCTGGTCGGGACCGAGATTGCGGGCGATATCGGCATCGCCGGATTCCACCATCAGGCGCTGGGTCGAAGCCTCGGCGACATGGTTGAAGACGATCTGGTTCATCTTCGGCGCGCCACCGGCGTGATTCTTGTTGGCATCCAGCACCAGCGACTCACCCGGGCGCCAGACGCGCAGCGCGAACGGGCCGGAGCCGGCCGAGTTGCGCGACAGCCAGGCATTGCCCAGGTCGTTGTCCTTGGCGTTCTTCATCGCTTCCTTTTCGTCGACGATGGAGCCGGGACGCGCGGCGAGCGCGTTCAGCACGAAGGAGGGCGCGAAATTCTCGGCGATGGAGACCGAGACCTCGCTGTCCGACACTTTGTTCACCATCTGGTCGATATTGTCGGCGGTCCAGCCAAACTGCGCCAGGATGAAGGCGGGCGCCTTCTTCAGCACGATCACGCGGCGCAGCGAGAAGACCACGTCTTCCGGCCGCACGGCATTGCCAGATGCGAATTTCACGCCGCTCTTCAGCTTGAAGGTGATGGTCTTGCCGTCATCGGAAATCTTCCAGCTCTCGGCCAGGCCCGGCACGACCGTCTCGATCTGCGCCGGATTGTATTCGACCAGCTTGTTGTAGATGTTGGCGACCACCTCGCCGCTGGTAAACTCGTAAGCCTGCGCCGGATCGAGGCTGACGATATCGTCGATATTTTTCGCCACCACCAGCAGGTTCGGCGGCGTCTTGGCATCCGCGAAAGGCACGGCGGCGGCGGCGGCGATGAGCGTCGCGGCCAATGTCAGACTTACTCGGTTCATGGTCGGTCCCCCTTTGGTCAGATGATGCAATCGATGCAGTTCAGCTTTCGGCGGTGAGCAGCGCCGGCAGCAGTTGCCGCGCGATGGTCATGGCCGGTTCCAGATGCTGTGTGTCGTAAACAAGCGGGCTGTCGAGCAGATTGGCCGTCCCCAGCACTGCGCCGCCATAGACGATCGGCAGATTCATCACCGAGCCCAGACCTAAACCGGCGATCGTCTCGTGATCGGGAAAATAGGATTTGAAATCCTCCACCGTGCGGCCCAGGAAGGGCTGCATCTGGGTGCGCACCCGCTCGTTATAGGCATTGGGCAGCACCGCCTTGCGGCCGCCGACGGGATAGACGGCCGGATTGGTCGAGTGAATCCGCTCCACCTCGCGGCCGCCCTTCAGAATCTGCGTCACGGTATAGAGCTTGAAGCCCACGGTGGCGGCGAAGGCCTTGCCCACGGCTTCCAGCAGGCTGCGCGGCTGATCCGGCGCGGCCCAGCTGCCTTGGATATCGAAAACCAGAGTGTTGATTGAACTCATGGATGGAATCCCTGCGACTCGTTACTGCGAAACACCGGCACGGTGCCGACCCAGATGACGGCGACGGGCTTTTTGCCGCGATTGCTGTAGGAATGCGGCGTGTCGCCGCGGAAATGGCAGGTATCGCCAGGCCCCAGCGTGGCCGCTTCGCCGTCAATCACCAGTTCCAGCTGCCCGTTCAGCACGTAGAGCCATTCCTCGCCGACATGCGCGATCGTCTCGGCGCCATAGCCCGGCGGGACATGAATGATCACGGCATCCATCTGCTGGCCGGGAAACACGGTGGACAGGCGCTCGTACCGCAGGTCAGACGCCTCGATGCCGAACTGGTGCCGCTGGCTGGCGCGCGTGATCGCGCCGGCGGTGGAACTGACATGCACGAAGGTGGAGACCGGCAGTTCGAGCGCGAAGGCAATGCCGGCCAGGCTGCCGAGCGAAGGCGTCGCCATGCCGCGCTCGACCAGCGACAGGAAGGCCGGCGACAGCCTCGCCTTCTCACTCACCTGCACCAGCGTCAGCTTGCGCTTCTGGCGCTCCTGACGGATCAGCACACCAAGGTTGGAGACCAGCGCCTCGCGGGCCGCCAATGCGGCATCCTCGGTATCGCCCGCCACATCGGTGGAAAGGGAATCACGCTCCATGGCAGAAGTATTACAAGGATTTTGACAGGAGTAAAATAATTTTAGTAAAAGTGAACCGCGATGCCCGATCCCATCCTGCCTGACTGCCTCTGGCGACCCGAACCGGTCGAAACGGCGCGGCTGCTGATCCGGCCCTACCAGCCCGACGATCTCGCGGCGCTGCACGACATCCATCGCCGCGCCGAAGTGGTGCGCTACGTCTCATGGCCAGCCCATGCCGGCCTCGATGAGTCCCGCCTGCTGCTCGACACCCGCAGGGCGGTGCCAGGACTAATAAAGGACGGTGACAAGCTGGTGCTGGCGGTGACCGGAAAGCAAAACGGCGGGCTGCTGGGCGAAGTGGCGCTGATCCTCAATGACCGCGCGCTACTGCAGGGCGAGATCGGCTTCATCCTGCATCCCGACCATCAAGGCCGCGGCTATGCCCTGGAGGCAGCCCGGGCGATGCTGGATATCGGCTTCCGCGATGCCGGCCTGCGTCGCATCATCGGCCGCTGCGATGCGCGTAACCTGGCTTCTGCCGGCCTGATGGAAAAACTCGGGATGCGGCGCGAGGCGCAGTTCCGGCAATCGGAATGGATCAAGGGCGAATGGATCGACCGGCTGATCTACGCCTGCCTCGCCAGCGAGACAGGCCCGTCCTGATCTACTGAGCCAGTCCCTGCGGCGTGGCATGCCGAAGCGATACGCCGGACATCACTTCGCCGGGCGGATGGCGAGCCCGGCCGTAGGTGCATCAGCCGGAGACTGTTCCGGCCGCGCTTCGGTAACCTGGCCGAGCGAAACAGTCGTCACCTTGCCGACATGGCCGCGCATGGCGGCCTCGGCGCCTGGCGCATCGCCAGAGAGAATGGCCTGTACCACGCGGTCGTGCTCGGCATGCGAATCCTGCAACCGGCCGAGCACGCGGAACTGTGACCGGCGAAAGGGCAGGACGCGTCTTCGGGTGGCCCAGGCCGTTTCCGCCAGGAAGTCGTTCTTGCTGCCGCGATAGATCAGGTCGTGGAACTCGTTGTTGAAGGACGCGTATTCCTTCAGATCGCCAGCCTTCACCAGGGTGAGGGCCGCCCCGTGAATCGCCGCCAGCTCCCGCCGCTCAGATGCCGTCATGCGCAACGTGGCCAGGCGGGCACAGGTCGCCTCGATCTCGGCCATGACTTCGAACATTTCCTCGATGCGGCGCGTGGTCGGCAGAGCAACGAGGGCGCCGCGATGGGGGCGGTATTCCACCATACCGATCCCGGCCAGCGCCTTGAGGGCCTCGCGCACCGGCGTGCGTGACATGCCGAAGGTTTCCGCAAGATCCGCTTCGTCCAGCCGTGCCCCGGGCAGGCGTTCCCCGGTCACGATCTGCTCGGCGAGCGTGTCTCGCAATTGCTCCGCCAGCGTGCGCTTTTCACTCATGGAATGGTCTTAGAATATTCCGCACATCAATTTCAAGACGCCAATGCGGCGGTCACCTGATCGGTGGTGGCGGTCCAGCCGACGATGGCGCCCTGGGCGCGGATCATCTCGACCGCCGCGGCCTTGAATTCCGGGAAATAGCTTTCGGTGGCATCTTCCACCAGCAGGCATTCATAACCGCGGTCATTCGCCTCGCGCATCGAGGTCTGCACGCAGACTTCGGTGGTGACGCCGCCGAACAGCAGATGCGTGATGCCGCGCGCCTTCAGCTCATCCTGCAGCGTCGTGGCATAGAAGGCGCCCTTGCCGGGCTTGTCGATCACCAGTTCGCCGGGCAGGGCCGCCAGTTCCGGCACGAAATCGTTGCCCGGTTCGCCCTGCACCAGAATACGACCCATCGGGCCGGGATCGCCAATACGCAGGCTTGAATTGCCGCGCGTCAGCTTCGCCGGAGGGCAGTCGGACAGATCGGGCCGGTGGTTTTCGCGCGTGTGGATCAGCGGCAATCCCGCCTTGCGCCACACCGCCAGCAGCCGCGCCACCGTGGGGATGATCGCGGTGAGCCGGCTGACATCATTGCCCAGTGCAGCGCCGAAGCCGCCGGGTTCGATGAAATCGCGCTGCATGTCGATCATCACCAGCGCGGTGCGCTCCAGCGGGAAATTGTAGGGATAGGGTCTGGCGGCTGAGATCGTTGGCATCAATGTCCTGCCATATGGCGGCCGATCACGGTGAGGTCGGCATTGCCGATGGCATCCTCGTAGACGATACGGCCGGAAAACATCACGGCAATCCGATCGGACAGCTCGAACAGTTCATCGAGGTCTTCGCTGACCAGCAGCACGGCGGCACCACGGTTCCGCGCCGCCATGATCTGGCCGTGGATATCGGCGACGGCGGCAAAATCGAGGCCGAAGCAGGGATTGGCCGCCACCAGAACATTCACCTCGCCGCCGATCTCACGGCCCAGCACGGCGCGCTGCACATTGCCGCCCGAGAGCTGCCCGATGGCGGCATCTGGCCCTGGCGTTTTCACGCGATAGCGCGCGATGATCTGCTGCGCCGCAGTGCGGAAGGCGCCGGGTTTCAGCCACCAGCCGCCGGCCGCGAATGGCTCCTCGTCGAAACGGCGGAAGGCGAGATTCTCGGCCACGCTCATCTTCGCCACGCAGGCATTGCGCAACGGCTCTTCCGGCAGGCAGGACAGTTTGTGACGTTTCATCGCCGCGCGGCTGCGGTCGAAGGCTTCGCCATGCAGGATGATCGTGCCATCCCGGATATCGCGCTGTCCGGCGATGGCTTCCACCAGTTCGCGCTGGCCATTACCAGAGACACCGGCGATGCCGAGGATTTCGCCAGCGCGCACCTGCAGGGACATCTCCTTCACGGCCGGGTTTCCGGCGTCGTCGGCCACGTTCAGCATTGTGATCGCAAGCCGGGTTTCATCGCGAGGTGCACCAGTTCGGGGCGCGGGATCGGGTAGCTTCTGCTCACCCATCATCATCTTCGCCATATCGTCGGCGGTGAGATCGGCGACCTTGCCGCTGCCGGCGAATTTACCGCGCCGCAGCACGGTGACGGTATCAGCGAAGGCAAAGACCTCACGGAATTTATGCGTGATTGTCAGCACCGTCAGCTGCTTCGCACGCGTCATGTCACGCAGCAGGCCGAGCACTTCGTCAGCCTCGGCGGGCGTCAGCACTGAAGTCGGCTCATCCAGGATCAGGAAGCGGCGCTGCAGATAGAGCTGCTTGAGGATTTCGGTTTTCTGCTTCTCGCCAGCCGCCAGCGCCGCCACCTTGCGGTCGAGCGGCACCCGGAAGGGCATGGTGGCAAAGAAAGCCTCGAGCGCCGCATGTTCGGCTTTCCAGTCGATCACGGCCGGCAGATCGGTGCGGGCCAGCACCAGGTTTTCCGCCACCGTCATATCCGGCACCAGCGTGAAATGCTGGTAGACCATGCCCAGTCCCAGGGTATGCGCCATGCGCGGGCTGGAGATCGGTTGCTCGTGGTTGCCGACCATCACTTGGCCGTGGTCGGCCGTGTAATAGCCCATGATGCATTTGACCAGCGTGCTCTTGCCCGCGCCGTTCTCGCCGAGCAGGGCATGGAAGCTGCCGGCCTCGACCTTCATGGTCACATTGTCCAGCGCCTTCAGCGCGCCGAACTGCTTGCTCATGCCCAGCGCTTCCAGCGACACGGCGCCGGTGCTGGGCGGAGCGGCAGGATCCGGGACGAACATCACCATCAGATGGCCTTCAGGAAATCAGCCGAGGTGGCGACCGCGCCGAAGACGCCGCCCTGCATCTTGATCATCTTCAGCGCGGCATCGTGGTTGCCGCGATCGGTGGCGCCGCAGCAATCCTCCAGCAGGATACATTCAAAACCGCGATCGTTGCCTTCGCGCATCGTGGTGTGGACGCAGACATCGGTGGTGATGCCGGTCAGGACGATATTGCGGATGCCGCGCAGGTTGAGGATCAGTTCCAGATCGGTGGCGCAGAACGAACCCTTCCCGGGTTTGTCGATGATGACCTCGCCATCCTGCGGTGCCAGTTCGGGAATGATGTCCCAGCCCGGTTCGCCGCGCACCAGGATGCGGCCGCAGGGGCCGGGATCGCCAATCCCTGCACCGATGCGCTGCGAACGCCAGCGCTTGTTGGCCGGCAGGTCGGCCAGGTCGGGGCGATGGCCTTCGCGGGTATGGATGATGTGGTAGCCCTTGGCCCGCATGGCGGCGAGCAGCGTCCTGATCGGTTCGATCGGCGCACGGGTCAGCGACAGGTCGTAGCCCATCGTGTCGACATAGCCGCCCTTACCGCAGAAGTCGGTCTGCATATCGATGATGACGAGCGCGGTGTTCGCGGGCCGCAGATCGCCGTTCCATGGCCAGGGATAAGGATCGGCGACGACGTGACGCCCTGTCAATTTGGCGGTGATCGCGGTCTGGTCGGTCATCGGGTCACCCCCAGTTCACCCGGTGCACCGGCCAGTGTGCGGTCACGCGAGCAGGTCAGGATCATGATCAGCAGGGTCAACGCATAGGGCGCGGCATTGAACAGGTAGTAGCCCGACGTGATGCCGACGGACTGGAGCGCCGGGCCCAATGCGGCCGCGCCACCGAACAGCAGCGAGGCCCAGAAGCACAGCATCGGATTCCAGCGTGCGAAAATCACGAGCGCGACCGCCGTAATGCCTTGGCCCGATGATAGTCCTTCGCTCCAGCTGCCAGGATAGGACAGTGACAGGAAGGAGCCGCCGATCCCGGCGAGGAAGCCGCCGGCGGCCGTGGAGAACATGCGCACGCGGTTGATGGCATAGCCGAGCGCAAGCGCTGCATCGGCGCTGTCGCCCACTGTGCGCACGATCAGACCCCAGCGTGTGTTGCGGAAAGCCCAGAGCAGCAGCGGCGCCAACACCACGCCGATCAGGAACAGCGCGTTGATGCGCAGCGAATCCCGCACCTGCGCATTGTCGCTCCAGTTGCCGAAGGGAATGGAGGGCAGGTTCGGCGCCTGCGGCTGGATGAACGGTTTGCCGAGGAAGAACGCAAGGCCGATACCGAACAGCATCAACGCGATGCCGACAGCGATGTCGTTGACGCGCGGCAAGCTGCAGATCGCCGCGTGCAGGATGCCGAAGACGGCACCGGCGCAGCCGGCCGCCAGCACGCCAAGCCATGGCGAACCGGTGAGGTAGGAGATGGCGTAGCCGCTCATGGCACCCATTACCAGCGTGCCTTCGAGACCGAGATTGATGCGGCCGCTTTTCTCGGTGATACATTCGCCGAGGCTGACGAACAGGAACGGCGTGCTGACGCGGATGGCCCCCGCCAGCACCGCCAGCGGCACGCCCCACCAGCCGAGCAGGTCGCCCGTCATGCCGGTCTCCGTTTCAGCCAGGGAATACGCCCATACAGCACTTCGCTGGTCAGGATCGCGATGAAGATCATGCCCTGCAGCACCAGCACGGTGGCATCGGGCAGACCAAGGCGACGTTGCAGCAGTCCGCCGCTCGCGCCGATGCCGCCAAGCAGGATCGCGACCGGAATAATGGCAAGCGGGTTATGGCGCGCGAGAAACGCGACAAGGATGCCGGTATAGCCGTAGCCGACGACCAGAGAGGCATTGGCCTTGCCATGCACGGCCGCCACTTCCACCATACCGGCGAGGCCGGCGCAGGCACCGGCGAGGCCGCAGGCCACCAGCACGAGTTTTCCGACCGGCAATCCGACCATGCGCGCGGCCTTCACATTGCCGCCGGCGACGCGCATGCCAAAGCCGAAGGTGGTGCGATAGATCAGGATATAGGCCAGCACACAGGCGATGACGCCGTAGGCCAGGCCCCAATGGATGTCGGTGCCCGGAATCGCCGTCAGCATGTTGGCATCGCCGATATGCGGCGTGGAAGGTTTGTTCAGGCTGGCCGGATCGCGCAGCGCGCCTTCGACCAGATGGTTGAACACGGCGATGGCGATATAGACCAGCAGCAGGCTGGAAATGGTTTCATTCACGCCGCGCCAGTGCCGCAATCCGCCGGCCAGTGCGATCCAGGCCGCACCGGCGATCATGGCGGCAATGATCATCGCGATTTGCACCACCAGCGGCGCGGCATCGGGCATGGTCGCCGCGATCGCGGCCGCCGCAAGGCCACCCAGCACCAGGGCGCCTTCGCCACCGATCACCACCATGCCGAGCTGCGCCGGCAGGGCGCAGCACAAGGCGGTCAGGATCAGTGGGGCTGCGCGGGTCAGCGTGTTCTGCCAGGAGAACCACGAGCCGAAGGCGCCGGCATACATCAGCTGGTAGGTGTCGAAGGGATTGACGCCGGCGAGTGTGACGAAAATACCGAACACCACGAGGGCGGCCAGGATGGCCAGCAGCGGCACGGCGACAGCCTCGGCACCGCTGCGCAGGATATCCTGCCAATGGGCCGAGGCGTCGTCGACTTTAAGCGGGCTGGCTTCCACGTATTTAGGCGATGGCGCCGAGGACGCCTTCGACCAGGTAATTCATCTTCTCCAGTTCGATATCGGTCTGGCCACGTTCGGTGCCGGCACCGATCACCGTGGCACCCTTGTTGTCCTTGATCGGACCCTTGAAGATCACATAGGAGCCGGCGGTCAGCTTGGTCTTGATATCGTCGGCATGCTTGCGCGCCTTTTCTTCCACCAGCGGACCGTAGGCCGAAGTCTTGACTACGCCCTCCTTGAGGCCGCCGCGCACCAGATTGGGAATCTTCTCGCCGCCCTGCATCGACTTGGCGAGCTTGGGATACAGCGCTTCCCAGTTCCACTCGGCGCCGGTGAGATAGCCCTTCGGCGCCAGCTTGGACTGGTCGACGTGATAGCCGCAGACCATGATGCCGCGCTTCTCGGCGGTCTCGGCGATCACCTTGGGGCTGTCGACATGGCAGGTGACGACATCGACACCCTGGTTGATCAGGCCGTTGGTGGCTTCGGCTTCTTTCACCGGCATCGACCAGTCGCCGGTGAAGATCACCTGCGTGGTAACATTCGGATTGGCCAGCCTGGCGCCGAGCGTAAAGGCGTTGATGTTGCGCAGCACCTGCGGGATCGGCTTGGCGGCAATGAAGCCGAGCTTGCCGGTCTTGCTGGTATAGCCGGCGACGATGCCGTTGAGATACTGCGCCTCGTCGATATAGCCGAAATAGCTGCCGGCATTGGCCGGGTCCTTGTCCGACCACAGGCCGCCGCAATGCAGGAAGCGGACCTTGTCGTACTTCTTGGCCAGCTTGATCATATGCGGGTTGTAGTAGCCGAACGAGGTGGGGAAGACCAAAGCCGCGCCGTCGAGGTTGATCATCGACTCCATGGTCTTCTCGACCGCGACGGTCTCCGGCACGTTCTCTTCTTCCAGCACCTTGAAGCCGCCGAGCTTCTTCAGCGCAGCCGCGCCCTGGGCATGAGCCTGGTTGTAGCCGAAGTCATCGCGCGGCCCGACATAGATGAAGCCGATAGCGACGTCCTTGGCCTGGGCCTGGCCGAACGGCAGGCCGGCGGTGAGAGCGGCGGCGCCGAGGCCAGCAGTCCCCTGCAAGAGTGCGCGACGGCTGAGCTTGAATGCGGATGTCATGATATCCCCCTGTTCCCCGTGGCTGACATGTCTCGTCTTCTGGAGAGAGCAAAAGTCGTGCCGTCAGGGCAGGTGGTCATAATATGTTTATTTTATAATGCCTTAGATTGATTTCAAGGAAGCGCCGAGGTCCGGATCGCCAAGAGAACTGATTAAATGTCGATCATTATTTCGTTATTGTATGCAATTTGGGCGCGGGAAGGGCGTGCCCTCTTCGGGAAGTGCCTGGTCTCCGGATGGCCATGAGTACCGGCCCCGGATGATCTCCAGGTCCGGATATCGGCCGCGCGTTCGTGATGCTTCCGTCCTGACGGGCGGCATGGACATTGCCGCCGAGAATCCCGGCCGCGACTCTCTCTACATCCGACATCGTCAGGCGGCTTGCCGCCTTGAAGGTCGTCAGCCACTGATCCTGATGTGGAAGGATGTGTGTGCGGGCGATCCCGTGGAGAGCGGATCTCCAGGGACTGATCGGGTGGCGGAGAGAGTGGGATTCGAACCCACGATACCCTTTTGAGGTATACACACTTTCCAGGCGTGCGCCTTCGACCGCTCGGCCATCTCTCCAGCGCGGGCCGGCACTATACCCGCCGGCAGCGAATTTGCAATCGGCCGGGCCTTGGGCTTAACATGCTGTCGGGACAGGCGGATTCACCAAGCGAAGCCGCCACTGGCCGAGGGGGAAGGCTGTGTTGCTGGGACGCATTCTGGGCTGGCTGCTGATGGCCGTGGCGCTGCTGGCGCTGGGCGGCGACGGACTGCGCTGGCTTGAAACCGGCATGATGAATTTCATCTCGCTGGGCGATTTCTGGGCCCGGCTCGACCCGCCGACCTGGAACCTGCTGCGGACGATCGGCCACGACTA
Source organism: Ferrovibrio terrae (assembly GCF_007197755.1). Taxonomy (NCBI): domain Bacteria; kingdom Pseudomonadati; phylum Pseudomonadota; class Alphaproteobacteria; order Rhodospirillales; family Rhodospirillaceae; genus Ferrovibrio; species Ferrovibrio terrae. The sequence goes on along the minus strand of NZ_CP041636.1, from coordinate 1,788,603 downwards.
CCTGCCGCCGGTCCTGTGGGACCCGGGCCTGGCCACCATCCTGCGCTGGCCGGCCGTCGCGGTGTCTGGCGTCTTCGGGCTGGTGCTGCTGCTGATCTTCCGCCGGCGCGCCACGAAGCGACGCCAGCGGTTCGGCGCCCTCTCCTAGGACGCTCAGCGAAACGGACTTAATTGTCCGAGATCTTGAGCGCGGCGATGAAGGCTTCCTGCGGAATCTCGACATTGCCGACATTACGCATGCGCTTCTTGCCCTCTTTCTGCTTCTCCAGCAGCTTGCGCTTGCGGCTGATGTCGCCGCCGTAGCATTTGGCGAGCACGTCCTTGCGCAAGGCCGAGATGTCTTCTCTGGCCACGATACGGCCGCCGATGGCGGCTTGGATGGCGATCTTGAACATCTGGCGCGGGATCAGTTCCTTGAGGCGCTCGCAGAGCTGACGACCGCGCGTCTCGGCGCGGCCGGCATAGACGATGCTGGCCAGCGCGTCGACATTCTCGTTGTTCACCAGGATGGTCATCTTCACCAGGTTGCCGGCCTCGTAGCCATCCATCTGGTAATCAAAGCTGGCATAGCCGCGGCTGACCGACTTGAGGCGGTCGTAGAAATCGAACACCACTTCATTGAGCGGCAGGCGATAGACCACCATGGCGCGATTGCCGGCATAGGTGAGTTCGATCTGGCGACTGCGCTTGTCTTCGCACAGCTTGAGAATCGCACCGAGATATTCGTCGGGCACCATCACGGTGGCCTTGATCCACGGCTCGTCGATATGGTCGATCTGCATGACATCCGGCATGTCGGCCGGATTGTGCACTTCTTCCATCGAACCGTCGGTCTTGTAGACGTGATAGATCACGCTCGGCGCGGTGGTGATCAGGTCGAGATTAAATTCGCGTTCCAGCCGCTCCTGGATAATTTCCAGATGCAGGAGCCCCAGGAAGCCGCAGCGGAAGCCGAAGCCCAGTGCTGCCGAACTCTCCATCTCGAAATGGAAGCTGGCATCGTTGAGCCGCAGCTTGCCCAGGCTTTCGCGCAGTTCCGGGAAGGCGCCGGCATCAATCGGATACAGTCCGCAGAACACCACCGGCACGGAGGGTTTAAAGCCCGGCAGGGCTTCGGCCGCCTGGCGCTTGTCTTCGGTGATGGTGTCGCCGACGGAGGTGTCGGCCACTTCCTTGATCGCGGCGGTGAAGAAGCCCATCTCGCCGGGGCCGAGTTCATCGACCATGACCTTTTTCGGCGTGGTGATGCCGACACGTTCGACCGGATGCACGGCGCCGGACGACATGAACTTGATCTTCATGCCCTTCTTCAGCACGCCATCGACGACGCGGAACAGCACGACGACGCCCAGATAGGCATCGTACCAGCTATCCACCAGCAATGCCTTGAGCGGCGCGTTCCGATCGCCCTTGGGCGCCGGCAGGCGATTGACCAGCGCTTCCAGCACCAGATCGATGCCGATGCCGGTCTTGGCCGAGATCGGCACGGCATCCGAGGCATCGAGACCGATCACATCCTCGATCTGCTGCTTGACGCGGTCGGGCTCGGCGGCCGGCAGGTCGATCTTGTTCAGCACCGGCACGATTTCGTGCTTGGCATCCAGCGCGTGATACACATTGGCCAGCGTCTGCGCCTCGACACCCTGCGACGCATCGACCACCAGTAGCGAGCCCTCGCAGGCGGCCAGCGAACGGCTGACTTCATAGGCGAAGTCGACATGGCCTGGCGTGTCCATCAGGTTGAGGACGTAATCCTTGCCGTCCTTCGCATGATAGTTCAGGCGCACGGTCTGCGCCTTGATGGTGATGCCGCGCTCCTTCTCGATATCCATGCTGTCGAGAATCTGTTCGCTCATCTCGCGCTTTTCGAGGCCGCCGCACGCCTCGATCAGACGATCGGCCAGCGTCGACTTGCCATGGTCGATATGCGCGATGATCGAGAAGTTGCGGATCAGGGAAGGATCGGTCGCCACGATTGCTCTTGCTCTACGGAAATGGGCTCAGTTGAACAGCGCGAGGATGTTGCCTTCGCGGGTTTCCTGGCTCGGAATCTTCATGATGCCGGAGGTGCGCAGACAGGGCGCGCCATCGGCGGTGATCATTGCCTCGGCAAAGGCGAGGTTACGCGTGGTGCGCAGCAGGCGGCCATGGCCTTCGACCCAGCTGCCCAGCGGCGCCGGGCCGACATAGTCGCCCGACAACTGAATCGTCGGCATGAACTTCCTGCCGCCGGCGCCGATGCCGCAGGTGAAGCTCAGCAGCATGTCGGCAAAGGTCATCAGCATGCCGCCATGGCAGATCTGCATCGGATTGCAGTGCCGCAGCTCGACGCGGAACCCCATCACCGGCAGTCCGTCGTCTTCATGCAGCCGACCCCAAAGCGGCCCGTTGGTTTCGAGGAAACCGGCGAGCAGCTGCAGCTTTTTCATGCCGGCCGGAACAGTCGCCGGATTTTCCATTGTTTGGGGGGAGCTCATGGGCGGGGGTTGTAGCATCCGGGGACCAGAGCGGCAATGTAAGCGGCAGGCGCCGCCGCAGCCGCGCGACGATTGCGGCGGGGCGCGGCAACCGACCCCGGTTTCGCCTTGGTCGTGGCTTGCCGGAGGGTATGCCGGCTGAAAGCACGCTTATCTCGGCTTATTTGATGCTTATTTCTCACTAATTCCTGATTCATGCGTTTTTCCAATGGTTTGCGAATACAGCATCCGGGCTTGACCCGGGCTCGGGATTATGAGAACATTATAGGAACAAATGAGCGGATTGTCCAGCTTGTGACCTCGCCGGTGCCCGGTGGAGGCCGCCTGTCCCCTTCCGGTCACAGCCAGGGGGCCGACAGTCACGGCCGCGTCACCGGCTGATAGCGAAGCCATCACACCACGGGCGGCAAAATCCGGCCTATGGTTTCTGCAACGACGACACACCAGACAAGACGCAAAAGCGGAGAGAAAAATGACCCAGACCCACATCGCGCTCGTCAATCTGCAGTCCCAGATCCACGCCGCCCAGCAGCAGGAGCATGACCTGCGCGAAGAGCGCGATGTCTGCGACATGGAATTCCGCGCCATGAATGCGCATCTGGGCCGCATCAGCATCCGTCCGCAGGATATGGACGATTACGACACGATCCTGCGCAAGCGCGAGCGCATCTCGGATGAATGGCGTGTCGCCAGCCGCCAGCTGATCACCCTGCAGCGCCGCCTGGCCGCCGCCGGCCTGCAATAAGGTTTTCCCGCCCGTCTCGCAAACGGTGACTGACAGACGGCCGGACAGAGCGATCTGTCCGGCCATTTTTGTGGCGCATCGCGCGACGACCATAATGCTGCGCCCGAGGCCACGGCCTGAACCCAGACATCACACGATCATAAGCAACTGAGTCTGTCAGGCGCCGGCGGCCAGTATATTGAGAGACGGCGTTTCCGCCTCCTCCTCACCCACACACAGCGTATCCTCGGCAAACCCCATGGCACGCCAGCAGTCGCGCATCGCCGTCGTAAAACCCTGCGGCGTTTGCGGTGCGGTGCGGATGATGCTGCTGAGCTCGCGCGCCATGCGCACTTCCGGGCCGAGTTGCGCGGCATCGCGCAGGATCGCCTCGGCCGTCTGCGGCCCGCATTCCAGCAACGCGCGCAGCAGTTGCATGGTGATCGCCCAGTCGGGTTTGAGGCCGGGCAGCGGCAGCGACGGCGCGAGGTTACGCAACTCGTCCAGCACATCGGCATCGGCGAGATCGGCTTCCGACGCCGCGTAGGGATCGAGCCCCATGCGCAGCATCGCAGGGAAGAAAGACTGATGCTCGATCAGCGAGACCAGATCGCTGATCAGGCCGTAATGCCAGTCGATCCAGCGCGCGTCTTCATGGCAGAGATAGCAATGCGGCCAGCCCTGCGTTTCGAGCTTGAGATGTCCCAGTTCGTGCACGATGGTCATGGTATCGCCAGGTGCCGGGGCCGCCCCTGCCAGCACCACCGCGCGCAGGCCGGGCTCCGACCAGGCCTCGCCCTCGGCGCCGCTCATCTCGTCGTCACGCATCAGGTGTACCGTAAGCCCGCTGGCGCGTTCGACATCCGCGCGCCAAAGCAGGGCTTCAGCCGGCAGGACATAGGTGTCCCAGGAGAGTTCGTTCAGCATGTTTTTCAAGGGGCCGGCCGGGGTTGGGGAGACGGCTGGGCAGCCCCTATTTAGGGCAGGAAAAGTGGCTGGCGAGGTGACACCGGCGGGACATTTTTTATGTCGTTGGAATCACTGCGGTGGACGCGATGTCGCAGGCAGCCGTTGATTAACGCAGAGCCAAAAGCCAGCGCAGCTTGGCCTTTGATCTCCCGCACCCGACCCAAAAAAGAAACGGCCGGAGACGTTTGTCTCCGGCCGCTCACTGCCGGCCGCGGATGTTTTACTGAGGGAGCCGCGGCCCGCAGGTGGGATCTATTTCTCCGGCGTCGCGCCGCCGCCGAGGCGCGGGATCAGCATGCCGACCTGCTTGCGATAGTTGCGATAGGTATCGCCGAAGGTGTCGATCAGGTCGCGCTCCTCGAAGAAGATGCCGATGAAGATGTAGGCCGTGCACGCGATCGCGAAGAACAAATGGCCCTGGCTCATCACCGGCGCCGACCAGAAGGCGATGATGAAGCCGAGATAGAGCGGATGCCGCACCTGGCGATACACCCAGGGCAGATGGAAGACCGGACCCGGCAGTTCGCGCTTCAGCAGGCGGCCGACCACCTGGCGCAGACCGAAGAGTTCGAAATGGTCGATCAGGAAGGTGCTGAGCAGCACCAGGCCGAAGCCGAGCCAGAAGGTGGCCTGCAGCACCAGCACACCGACGGGATGCTCCACCACCCAGACCGGCGCGGGCATCGGCCGCCACTGCCAGCACAGCAGCGCGAGGATCAGGCTGGCGAACAGCACATAGGTGCTGCGCTCGACCGATTTGGGCACGATCCTGGTCCACAGCCGCTTGAAGCCTGGCCGCGCCATCACGCTGTGCTGGATGGCAAAGGCGCCGAGCAGCAGCGTGTTGATCACCAGCGCTTCGGCCATGGAGGCCGAGGTGAGTGAAGACTGGACCGGACCATCGATGCTCTTGGGCACCAGGATGTTGCCGACGAATCCGATGGCATAGCTGAAGGTGACAAAGAAGATCAGGTAACAGCCCAGGCCATACACAAGTGCAAGAAATCCGCCCATTTTTTCCTCTTACCGGTCCCGCGGCCGCCCGCAGAGGGCCAGAGGTCTAATCCTTGCGCGTGGGAGCCGGCATGGAAGCGGCAATGGAAACGTCACGGAATAAAAGCCCGCGGAACCGGTCTATCTATGGAGCGGTGAAAACCGGATAGCCCCCAAGGACTATTGAGGCAGCGCTGCGGGCTATGTCACAGCCTGCGGCGGGGCAGACACGTTATCCTGGACGGGATGGAGCGATGGCACCCATGACGACACAGAGCCGGGCAATGCAGGACGGGACCAGCGCCGGAACCCGCGCGGGAGCCGCGCCGCTGCAGCTGCGCCTGCTCGGCCCCCTGCGCGTGACCCGTGACGCCACTGCCATTGCACTGCCGGCCTCGCGCAAGGTGCGCGCGCTGCTCGGCTACCTTGCCATGACGGCGCAGCCGGTGCCACGCAGCCAGCTCTGCGACCTGCTGTGGGACGGTCCGAACGATCCGCGCGGCGAGTTGCGCTGGTGCCTGAGCCGCATCCGTGCCGTGATCGATGCACCTCCCTGTTCCAGCCGCGTCGAGACGCAGGATGACAGCGTAGGCCTGCGGCTGGACAATACCTGTCTGGATGCCGCCGAGGTGACCGCTGCCGTGCAGGGCGGGCTCGAGCACCTGCCGCAGGACGAGCTGCACAGGCTGGCCGGATTATTCGCCGGCGAGTTTCTGGAAGGCCTGGATGCCGACCGCATGCCGGCCTTCAACACCTGGCTGATGGCGCAGCGCCGCCACCTGCGCGGCCTGCGCGTTGCGCTGCTGGAGCAGATCGTGGCACACGGCGACGCCTCTGCCACCCTGCCCTGGCTGGAACAGTGGCAGCAGCTGATGCCCTTCGATCTGCGGGTGCATGAAAAGCTGCTGCAGACATTGGCCAGGCAGGGCCGCTTCGCCGAGGGTGAGGCGCATCTGCAGGCGACGGTGCGGCTGTTCGAGTCCGAAGAGCTGGAACACCGGCCGCTGCGCACCGCCTGGCAGACGGCGCGTCAGCGCAGCCATCCTGTGTTGCCGCGCATCGAACCGGCCGCGGCCACTCCAGCGGCCGGCCTGCCGATCCTTGAGTCGATGCGGCGCGCCTCGATTGCCGTGATGCCGTTCCGCGACAGCAACGCCCCTTCCAGCATCGCCGACTGGCTGACCACCGACGTGATCGTGCGGCTGGCACGGCTGCGCAGCCTGCTGGTGATCTCACAGGGCACGACGCTGGCGCTGCGCGACCGCTGGGTTTCGCCCGAGGATGCTGCGCGGCTGCTCAATGTCGATTATCTGGTGAACGGCAGTTTCAGCCGCCAGAATGGCCGCCTCGGCATCACCGTCGAACTGGCCGAGACGCGCACGGGCCGCATCCTGTGGACCGAGGCCTTCGATCGCAAGGCAGAGGACGCGCTGCTGGCCTTCGACGAGATCGGCAGCAGCGTGGCGGATCGCATCACCAACGAGGTGGATGCCGCTGAGCGCCGGCACGCCATCCTGAAACCGCCGGCGTCGCTGACCGCCTGGGAGGCCTATCACCGCGGCATGTGGCATTTCTACCGGTTCGATCGCGAGGAAAACCGCAAGGCGCAGCAGTGTTTCGAGATGGCCCTGCAGCTCGATCCGACCTTTTCGCGCGCCCATGCCGGGCTGTCGTTCACGCATTACCAGAATGCCTTCCAGGGCTGGGCCGCCGACCGCGCGCAGGAGGCTGAACGCGCCTATGCCACCGCCAGCCAGGGCCTGATGGCCGATGACCGCGATCCGGCGGTGCATGAGGTGATGGGCCGCGCGCTGTGGCTGCGCGACCAGCTGGATGGCGCACTGACCGAGCTGGAAACCGCCATTGACCTGAGCCCGAATTTCGTGCCGGGACACTATACATTCTCGTTCTTCCACTGCCTGGCCGGCGATCCGCAGGCCGCGATCACGGCATCGGATCATTCGCGCGAGATCAGCCCCTTCGATCCGCTGATGTTCGCCATGCTGGCGAGCCGCGCCGTCGCGCTGCTGCGGCTCAAGCGCTTCGACGAGGCCTCCGACTGGGCCCTGCGCGCGGCAGCCCGTCCCAATGCGCATCTGCATGTGCAGGCCCTGAGCGCCTATGCGCTCGGCCTGGCCGACCGCCTGTCGGATGCCAAAGCCGGCATGGCGCGCATCCGAAAGCACTGGCCGTCCTATAATGTCGAGACTTATCTCTCGGCCATGCGGCTGGCGCCCGAAGGGGCTGCGATGGTGCGCAACGTGGCGCGCCGCGTCGATGCCTGAAATACGATGCGTGCCGCTGGCGCTTAGCGCGTCACGATTATTGCCTCCAGATATTCCGACGGCACCACCATCGTGCCATCGCCGGCATGGTTGAACTGCCGCACGTTGGCCAGCAGATCTTCCTCCAGCGCCGCCTGCGCGGCGGCGGGCAGGGCGGCAAAGGCCTTCAGCGTCGGGCCGTAATAGCTGCGGAAGATATGCAGCCAGTGTTCGGCCGAGCGATAGCGGAAATTGAACACCCGCCGTTCGGCCTGAATATCGGCATTTGCTGCAAACATCTCCTCGATCCGCGCGAGCGAGCCCCATTGCGGCGGCGGCCGGGTGCCCGGCGGCGGCGCGATATAGCGGCCGAGGATTCTGAACATCTCGCCGATGAAGCCGTCCGGCGTCCAGTTGGCCAGCCCGATCTTGCCGCCCGGCCGGCAGACGCGCAGCAGTTCGCCGGCGGCGCGGTCATGGTTGGCGGTGAACATCACGCCGAAAGTGGAAACCACGACATCGAAGCTGTGGTCGGTGAACGGCAGCGCCTCGGCATCGGCGGTGCGGAAGCTGATATCCAGCCGTTCGGCGCCGGCGCGTTCGCGACCGCGCTCCAGCAGCTCGGGCACATAATCGGTGGAGGTGACGCTGGCCCAGCGCCGTGCCGCCGCCAGGCTGGCATTGCCGTTGCCGGCCGCGACATCCAGCACCCTGGCGCCGGGCCGCAGATCGAGGCTTTCGCACAGCTGCTCGCCGACGATCTGCAATGTCGTCCCCACAATTGCATAATCACCCGACGACCAGGCGGCCTGCTGCCGCGTCTTGACCGCTTCGAGATCGGAGGGTGTCATCGCGTTGTGTCCCTGTCCGTTAAAACCGGAGCGTGACGTCGCAGACTGACGTGGGAATGCCCGTTGAAGCCGGCATGTGAATGCAGGCGAAAAATGAAAACGGCCGGAGGTGAAGCCCCGGCCGTTTCGCTTTCTCCGGATGACCTGAAGTCTCAGCCCTTCGCCACCGCTTCGGCGATCGCCTTGCCGACATCCTTCGTATTGGCCTGACCGCCCATGTCGGGGGTACGAGGCCCGGCTTCGAGCACCTCCTCGATCGCCTTCATCACCGCGTCGGACGCGTCCTTGTGGCCGAGATGCTCGAGCATCATCGCGCCGCACCAGATCTGGCCCACGGGATTGGCAATCCCCTTGCCGGCAATGTCCGGCGCCGAGCCATGCACGGGCTCGAACAGCGAGGGGAATTTACGTTCCGGGTTGAGGTTGGCCGAAGGCGCGATGCCGATGGTGCCGGTGCAGGCCGGGCCCAAATCGGACAGGATGTCGCCGAACAGGTTGGAACCGACCACGACATCGAACCAGTCGGGATGCTGCACGAAATGCGCAGTGAGAATGTCGATGTGATACTGGTCGACCTTGACGCCCGGATAGCTCTTCTTCATCTCGGCCACGCGCTCGTCCCAGTAGGGCATGGTGATCGAGATGCCGTTCGACTTGGTGGCCGAGGTGAGATGCTTCTTCGGCCGGCTCTGCGCCAGCTCGAAGGCGAACTTGAGAATCCGATCCGTGCCGATGCGGCTGAGGATGGTTTCCTGCACGACGAATTCACGCTCGGTGCCATGGAACATGCGGCCGCCGATCGAGGAATATTCGCCCTCGGTATTCTCGCGCACGACGTAGAAGTCGATATCGCCGACCTTGCGATTGGCCAGCGGCGACGGGATGCCCGGCATCAGGCGCACCGGACGCAGATTGACATACTGGTCGAATTCGCGGCGCCACTGGATCAGCGAGCCCCAGAGCGAGATATGGTCCGGCACTTTCTCCGGCCAGCCGACCGCACCGAAGAAGATGGCGTCATGGCCGCCGATCTTGTCTTTCCAGTCGGCCGGCATCATCGCGCCATGCTTCATATAGTGATCGACGCTCCAGTCGAAATGGTCGTAGGCGAAATCGATGCCGAAGCGGCGCGCCACCGCATCCAGCACCTGCACGCCTTCCGGCACCACTTCCTTGCCGATGCCGTCGCCGGGGATCACCGCGATCCTGTGTTTCTTGGCCATGAGTTCACGCGTCCTTTTTTGATTTTCAAATCTGGGGAGACTTAAGCAGTTTACTCAGTTTCAGTCAGCATCCAGTCTTAGTCAGCATATTGGCCGGCCGCCTTGATCAGCGGGGCCCATTTCTCGATTTCGGCGTCCAGATGCGCCTTCAGCGCCGCCGGGGTCGCCCGCGCATCCGAGGCCACCGTGGTGTTGATATCGGCGAAGCGTTTGACGATTTCGGCATCCTTCAGCAGGCCCCGCACAGCACCGGCCAGCTTCTGCACGGTCGCCTCCGGCGTGCCCTTCGGCGCATAAAGCGCGTGCCAGACATTGACCTCGAAGCCCTTCAGGCCGGCCTCGTCGGCGGTCGGCAGGTCGGGCAGGTCGGCCAGGCGCTGCTTGGTGGTGATGGCATAGGCCTTCACCTTCTTGGCCTTGATCTGGCCGGTGGTGTTGGTGGCCTGGTCGCAGGTCATGTCGAGCGTCTTGCCCAGCAGGTCCTGCATCACCGGCGCATTGCCGCGATAACCGACCGTGTTGAGCTGCACATCCATGGCCGACATCATCAGCATGCCGCAGAGATGCGAGGCGGCGCCGATACCGGCATTGCCATAGGAGACCTTGTTACCCTCTTTCTTCAGATGGGCGACCAGTTCGGGCAGCGTGTTGGGCGGAAAATCATCGCGCGCGATGATGGTCATTGCCGAATCGGTCAGCAGCGCGATCGGCGCGAACGAGGTCCTGGTATCATACGGCAGTTTGCGATACAGCGTCGCCGCCGTGGAGATGCCGACATGATGCACCAGCAAAGTATGGCCATCGGGTTCGGCGGTGGCGACGCGGTTGGCGCCGATGGTGCCGCCGGCACCGGTGGCGTTTTCGACCACCACGGTATGGTTGTTGAGCTGGCGCGACAGGCCCAGCGCGGTCAGGCGCGCGACCGTATCGGTCGGGCCGCCGGCGGCATAGGGCACCACGACGGTGATCGGCTTGGACGGCCAGGCCTGCGCAAGAGCGGGCGCGGCGGCCAGAACGGGCAGCAAGGCTGCCGCAATCATCAGATGACGCATTGGGGGTTTCCTCCGGTTTTATATTTGTACGGAAGAGTTTAGCGCGCAGGCGCAGGCGGCGGCCAATGCCGCTGTTGCCTCACTCGATGCCGGGGCGGCATAGCGGCCAGCCTTATACGCCCCGCTCCCACACTGCCTGGTCGGTGACGATGTAATCCACACGTCCCTCGCGCAGCAGGCGCAGCATGTCGGACGGGGCATCCAGCGCGGGTTCGTTGCCGATCTGCATCGGCAGACCCAGCAGGCCGGGCAGCCAGCACAGCGACTTGTAGGTCTCGATCAGGCCATGCAGCAGCGGATGCCGCAATTCGTCCACCTCATCGGCGCGCAGCGGCTGCTGTGCCGCGGCCGGCAGCTGCGGCACCCAGCGCGGGGCGAGCACTGCGGCCACCGCCGGATCGCGCCAATCCGGCAGCAGCTCGATCAGCGCCGCACGCGGCGCATAGAGCGTGGGCGGCACGAAGGCCGGGCGATCGAGCCGCGCATTCACCTGGGCCGGCAATGCGGCATCGCTGCCGGCGAACAGGATCAGGCGATTGATGCCGCCGCTGCTGCCGATGCCGCGGCCGTCGCCGATAGCGATCACCTTGCCGGCATTCAGCAAGGCGGCGGCGGCGCGCAGCGGATCCCGGCTGACCATGCGGCAGCCGGCATTGCCCAGCACCGGATCGAGATCGCCGGTGTAGTCACGGCCCCAGGCGGCGTCACGCAATGGCCGGCGCTGGCGCAAAAATGCGTCGAGACCGTCCTGCTGCAACAGAAGGGTGAGCGCACCGCCCATCGGCAAGGCGCTTTCCTCCATCAGCTGCGCCGAGATGGCGACACCCTCGCCCAGCCGCGTCTGCAACTGCAGCAGCAGAACCGGATCGGCCAGCAGCGGCCCGGCCAGAGCCACGCGGCGCAGGCTGTGACGGTCGAGCAGCGCCCTGATCGCTTCGGCGAAACGGTCGGCCAGCAGCAGGTTGAGCGAGGCGGCAAGCAGCTCCGGCGCCTGATCCTCGGCGAGCCGGCGCAGCCACCGCGCCGCGCCGCCTTCGTCGGAGAAATCGGTATTGATATGTCCCTGTGCATCGACAGTGACATGGGCACGGAAGGCTTCGCCGAAGATCGGCTCCGCCTGCAATCCGAGCGCGAACAGTGCGGCCATATCGGGCAGGCCAAGACCGTCGATGGCAAGACCCACAAGGCGACCCAGAGAGTCTCGACTGGGTGAATCTGCGGCACTGCCTTCGCTGTCTTCGTACAGCACGGCAAGGCGACCGTATTTCAGCACGCGCGCGGCGCAGCCGGTCTGGTCCGCCGTGAAGACCAGCGTGTCGTCGGCCCAGGGCGCATCGGCCAGCGCCAGCAGCGCGTAAGCCTCATGCCGGCCATACAGCCGCGTCTGCACATGGCGGTTGAGGCCGAGATCGCCGGCGAGCAGCCCGAGGTCGAGCAGGCTGTCGGGTGAGCTGCGGTTATGCTTGCGCGCCTCGTCCGGCAGGCTGATTGGCGTGTCGCGGCCGAGCAGGCTGCGCAAGCCACGGCCGACACGCCGGGGCAAGGACAGTGCGCGGAAATGCCGGCCCGGGAACAGACCCTGGCTCAACGCCAGCCCGGCAATATCACCGGCGCGCAGATTCGCGATGTCGAGGCACTCTCCGATCGCCTCATTGGGAAGACGCCCGCCATCGCGCATCACGCCGCTCAGCCGCGCCAGCGGCACGGCAGCCAGCAGACGGCTGCCATCAAAGACAGCGGCGCCGGCGTCCTGCCAACCGGAATGGACGCCGAGCACCAGCATGATCAGCCGTTACGCACGGAGCGTGGCGCCGCAGGCCTTCTCGGCCGCTGCCACGATCTTCTTCGCCACCGCCTCGATCTCGGCATCGGTCAGCGTCTGCTGTTGCGGCTCAAGCCGCACGGTGATCGCCAGCGACTTCTTGCCCTCGGGGATGCCCGCGCCGGAGAAGACGTCGAACACGGAGGCGCGTGCGATCAGCGCCTTGTCTGACCCGCGCACGGCTTTCAGCAGATTTTCCGCCTGCACATCCGCATCGACAATGAAGGCGAAATCGCGCTCCACCGCCTGCAGTTCGGCCAGCTTCAGCGCCGGCTTGGTGCGGACACCCGCCTTGCCACGGCTGGCCGGGATACGTTCGAGCCAGACTTCAAAGGCCACGACCGGTCCCTTGATGTCGAGAGTCTGCAGCACGCGCGGATGCAATTCGCCAAAGGTGGCCAGCACGGTTTTCGGGCCAAGGCGCAAGGTGCCCGAGCGGCCCGGATGATACCAGCCGGGTGCGCCATCCATCACCATCAGCGGCGCGGTGTCGACGCCGGCCGCAGACAGCGCGGCGAGCGCATCGGCCTTGGCATCGTAGCCATCGACGTTACGCGGGCGGTCGCGCCAGTGGCGTGCGCCAGTGGCGCCGCGACGCAGGCCGGTCGCCACGATGGACTGGCCATCCATGGCAACAGAGGCATATTGCGGTCCGATCTCGAACAGCGCGACATCCATCTGGCCACGATCCATGTTGCGTTTCGCCGTCGCAATCAGGCCGGGCAGGATCGAGGGCCGCATCGTGTCCATATCGGCGCTGATCGGATTGACCAGACGCAATTCCTCCTGCCCGCCGCCGAAGACTTCGGCTTCCGTGCCGCGGATGAAGGAGTAAGTGACGGCTTCGGTGAGGCCACGCGCGGCGAGCGCACGACGGGCGACACGCACGCGACGCTGCCCGGCGCTCACGGCCGGCGCTGGCACGGCGCGCAAAGGCGGCAATGGTTCGGCCGGAATGGCGTCGAAACCATGCTGGCGCGCGATTTCCTCGACCAGATCGGCTTCGCCGTCGATATCGGGACGCCAGGACGGCACATCGACCGACAGGACATCGCCGCTTTTGGCAATCGTGAAGCCAAGCGATTCCAGGATGCGGGTCTGCTCCGCGACCGGCAGATCGAAACCGACCAGGCCGAGGAGGCGCGAGGGCCTCAAGCTGACGGTCTTTTTCCAGTCGGGCGCCTTGCCGGCCAGCACGACCTCGGAGGCCTCGCCGCCGCAGAGATCGAGGATCATCTGCGTGCCGACCTCGACGCCGCCCTGGATGAAGGCGGGATCGACGATGCGCTCGAAGCGATGGCGCGCATCGGAATGAATGCCGAGCTTGCGGCCGGTGGTGGCCGTGCGCACCGGATCGAACCAGGCGGATTCGAGGAAGACCTCGGTGGTGTCGAAGGAACAGCCGGTATGTTCGCCACCCATCACACCGCCAAGGCCTTCCGGGCCGTTCTCGTCGGCGATGACAGTGATGCTGTCGTCGAGCGTGTATTCCTTGCCGTCCAGCGCCAGCAGCTTTTCGCCGGTCTTGGCCAGACGGGCGGTGATGTTGCCCTTCACCTTGGCGGCATCGAAGACATGCAGCGGGCGGCCGAGATCGTAGGTGAAGAAGTTGGTGATATCGACCAGAGCCGAAATCGGACGCAGACCAATGGCCTTGAGGCGCTGCTGCAGCCAGGCCGGCGACGGACCGTTCTTCACGCCACGAATGTAACGCCCGGCGAAAACCGGGCAGGCATTTTCCACGCCGGCCGGGAAATCGAGCGACACGCCGATCGGACTCTTGAAGCTGCCCTTGATCGACGGCACCGCGTAAGGCTTGAGCGTGCCGAGACCGGCCGCGGCCAGATCGCGCGCAATGCCGCGCACACCCAGACAGTCGCCGCGGTTCGGCGTCAGCTTGATCTCGATCACGGGATCATCGAGGCCGAAGACCTTGGCCATCGGAGCGCCCAGCGGCGTGTCGAGCGGCAGGTCGATGATGCCGGTATGCTCGTCGGTCAGGCCCATCTCGCGTTCGGAGCAGAGCATGCCGTTCGAGGCCACGCCGCGAATGGTGGTCGCTTTCAGCAGCAGTTGCGTGCCCGGCACGGTCGAGCCGGCCGGCGCGAAAATCCCCTTCATGCCGGCGCGCGCATTCGGCGCGCCGCAGACGACCTGGATGGTTTCGGTGCCGGTGAAGACTTCGCAGACCCGCAGCTTGTCGGCATTGGGATGCTGCTCGGCCTTTTTCACCTCGGCCACGATGAAAGGCGCGAAGATCGCGGCGCGATCCTCGATGCCTTCCACTTCCAGGCCGATGGCGGTCAGCTTCGCGGCGATTTCATCCAGCGACGCAGAGGTGTCGAGATGGCTCTTGAGCCAGGCGAGCGTGAATTTCATCGCGCGACTCCCTGACCCAGCGTGGGAATGTCGAGCGGCACGAAACCGTAATGCTTGAGCCAGCGCAGATCGGCATCGAAGAAGCTGCGCAGATCCGGGATGCCGTATTTCAGCATGGCGATGCGGTCGATGCCCATGCCGAAGGCAAAGCCCTGCCATTCATTCGGATCGAGGCCGCAATACTCCAGCACCTTGGGGTTGACCATGCCGGAGCCGAGGATTTCGAGCCAGTCATTGCCCTCGCCCACGCGCAGCACGCCGCCGTCGCGCGAGCAGTTGATGTCCACTTCGGCCGAGGGTTCGGTGAAGGGGAAATAGCTCGGGCGGAAGCGCATCTTCACCTTGTCGGTCTCGAAGAAGGCCTTGCAGAATTCGGTCAGCACGCCCTTGAGGTGACCCATATGGATGGCGCGGTCGATCACCAGACCCTCCACCTGATGGAACATCGGCGTGTGCGTCATGTCGTAGTCGCTGCGGTATGTGCGGCCCGGCACGATGATGCGATAGGGCGGCGGACCGCCGCGCATGGTGCGCACCTGCACCGGCGAGGTATGCGTGCGCAGCACGATCTGCTCGCCATCTGCGCCGCGCTTGGGCAGATAGAAGGTATCCTGCATCTGCCGCGCCGGATGTTCGGGCGGGATGTTCAGCGCGGTGAAATTGTGGAAGTCGTCCTCGATATCCGGACCCTCGGCGATGCTGAACCCCATCGCCGCGAAAATCTCGGTGATCTCGTCGATCACCTGGCTGACCGGATGGATGCGGCCGGCCTGTTCGGCGCTCTCGGCCAGCGGCAGCGTCATGTCGAGCGTTTCGGCCTTCAGCCTTGCCTCGATGGCGGCATCGGCCAGCACGGTCTTGCGCGCCTCGAGCGATGCCGTGACACGATCCTTCACTTCATTGAGCTGCGTAGCGCGCGTCTTGCGGTCCTCAGGTGACAGCGCGCCGAGTTCCTTCATCGCCGCCGAGAGCCAGCCCTTCTTGCCGAGCACGGCAAGGCGGGCCTCTTCCAGGGCATCCAGAGTCTGGGCAGTGGCGACTGCGCTTTCGGTTTCAGCAGCCAGCCTGGCGATCTCGGTCATTGGGACTCTTCTTTTTCAGTGCAGACAAAAACAAAGGGGGCCGTGGTGACGGCCCCCTTCGCAAACGGTCGCTAATATTGAACTGGCGAGTGCGGGCCGATCAGGCCGCCGCGGCAGGCAGGGCCGCTTTGGCCTGCGCCACCAGGGCGTTGAAAGCCTCGGGCTCATGCACGGCGAGATCGGCCAGGACCTTGCGGTCGATCTCGATGCCGGCGAGCTCAAGGCCGTTGATAAATCGGCCGTAGGTCAGCCCCTGTTCGCGGGCCGCAGCGTTGATGCGCTGGATCCAGAGCGAACGGAAGTTGCGCTTCTTGGCGCGACGGTCGCGGAACGCATACTGAAGGCCCTTTTCGACCTTCTCGATCGCGACGCGGAATACAGTGGAATTGCGGCCACGATAGCCCTTGGCGAGCTTCAGGACCTTCTTGTGGCGGGCATGGGCGGTAACGCCCCGCTTAACACGTGCCATGTGGGTGTCTCCTTAACTCAGGCGTTGGGCAGGTAGTTCTTGATGATCTTGCGCGCATCGCCTTCGAACACCACGGCGGTGCCGCGATGATTCCGGATCTGCTTGTTCGTGCGCTTGATCATGCCGTGACGCTTGCCCGCATGGGCCCGCTTCACCTTACCCGTAGCCGTGAGCTTGAAGCGCTTCTTGGCCGAGCTCTTGGTCTTCAACTTGGGCATTTCATATACCTCCGAGGTATGGAGTGATCTTCAAGACGAACTCGGCAGCCCTTTAGCCGGAACGCCCGATACGTAGAGCGCGCGGTTTTAGCGGCCAATCCCGGGGAATGCAAGGCGGATTGGGGCCAGAAAGACGGTGGGCCGGGACCGGTTTTCCACGCCCCGGCCGCAGCCCCGGGCGTGGCTCCTGAAATGACTCTGGCCGGGCACCCGGCTTCCGTAAGGGAAAGTCGCCTGAAAACCGCCCCGTTAACCAATTTCCCGCCCAGACCGAGTCCCCTGGCACAGCGGCCCCGAGTCGTCACCGGCCGGGGCTGTTTCGCCCGTCTGCCGCGCGGGCAAGGCTGCCATGCGCCTGGCGCGGGAGCGCCGCAGAACGGCTGTGGAAATCTTTGGCATATGCTTGAAAAGCCAGACTCTTGTCCCCATTTGCTTTTTGTAAGGCAGGCTCGGAAAAACGGCGTTTTTGGTGGATTTTACCCGATTGTCGCACCACGTTGTTTCGCGCTTGCAAAACAGGGAACGACCGCTAGTATCACGCGGGTTCGCGGTACCCCGCCGGACGTAGCCGTAGCCTCTAGATCCTGGCCTCCATGACAAAAACCTTCGTTCGCCGCCGCGCTTCGTACGCTGCCGGACAGGGAAAATTTGTCACTCAAGCCCGGTTCCAGGTGTTACGGTCTCAAGTGGTATCCCTGCCGCGTAACTAACCTTTGCAGGCCAATTTTGAGCAACAGCCAATTCTCTTCCCTCGATCTTGTTGAACCCATTCAGCGCGCCCTGACGGCTGAGAAGCACGTTGCGCCAACGCCGATTCAGGCCAAGGCCATTCCGCACCTGCTCCAGGGCCGCGATCTGCTGGGCCAGGCCGAAGCCGGCGCCGGCAAAACCGTGGCTTTCACCCTGCCGATCCTGCAGCACCTGTCGATCGACCGTCATCCGGCCGGTCCGCGCAAGGTGCGTGCCCTGATCCTGACCACGTCGCGCGAGCGCGTGCAGCACATCCAGGAAAGCTTCCGCGCCTACGGCCGCTTCGTGCGGCTGTCACAGGTCACCGTTTATGAAGGCCCGGGCAAGGCTGCGCAGGCGCAGGCCCTGTCGCGCGGCATCGACATCCTGATCGGCACGCCCGGTCGCGTGGTCGAACTGATCAATGCCGGCCAGCTGGAGCTGAACAAGCTCGAGATCATGGTGCTGGACGAGACCGACCGCATGCTCGAACTGGGCGTGACCAACGAACTGCGCGCCATTTTCGAGGCCGCGCCGACCGAGCGCCAGACCATCGTGTTTGCCACCACCCTGCCGGCCGAGATCAAGCAACTGGCCGACAACCTGCTGACCGATCCGGTCACCGTGCTGGCCAATCCGCCGGCGCCGCGCCTGATCACCACGGCCCAGTCGGCCCGCATCCGCGACACCGAAGCCCGTCGTCGCGTGCGCGACCTGCTGCCCGAACGTATGGCCAGCCGTCGCTGAAGACTGGCGTCGCTAAAAGCGCCGCAGCCTGACGATTTCGGCCTGCCGTTCTTAGCCAAAAGAACTGGGCCGAAGGAACGGTAACCAAATCTAAAGTATATGAGAGCGCCCGCCTAAACAGCGGGCGCTTGCTTATGGGCACCCCCTGCGCCAGTGTTTTTGACACGGACATCGTCGCGCTGCGGGCTTGGCAACCAAAAATCAACCATCCCGGCGCTACAGCAGACAGTCTGATTCTAAATTTGGCTGATTCTGATTTGGATACGGCTTTGGTGGCGAAGGAGAATTCTGAGCAGTCCGACGACATGACCTGGCGCGACAAGCTGCGCGCCTGGTGGCATGGCGATGACTATGTGATGCAACACATGGTCAAGGACTACTCGACACAGCCGTCCACGACCGATCTTCCGGCCGAGGACGCGCCCAGGGAAGTGCCCAGCATCGATAGCTGGTCGCCGCGCCGTCTGCAGGTGGCGCAGAAGCTGTTCGGCGAAGGCTTCAACACGCCCGGCGGCGAAGAGCTGATGAAGCCGCTGACCGCGCCGCTCGGCCTCAATCCCAATATGTCGATCACCGAACTGGGCAGCGGCATGGGTGGCATGTCGCGCATGATGGCGCGCGAGAATCTGTGGATCGATGCCTATGAGCCCGATCCGGACCTGGCCGCCGTCTCGATCGAACTGGCGAAAGGCCAGGGCGTAAAACAGCGCACCAATATCAAATCGACGGCGCTTGACGATATCAGCTTCAAGCGCAAGAGCGTCGACGTCTTCCTGTCCAAGGACGGGCTGATGAGCGTGCAGGACAAGCGCCTGCTGCTCGCCAAGCTGCGCGCCGCCATGAAGCCGGGCGGGCAGCTGATGTTCACCGATTTCCTGCTGACCGGTTCGACCGAGAGCCGCGTCTATGAAGTGTGGTGGGACCGCGAGCCGGTGAAGCCGCATCTGCTGACGCCCGAGGGCCTGCAGGCCGAACTGGAAAGCCTGAACTTCATCATCTGCTACATGGAAGACGTCACCCACGAGCTCAAAGCCGCGGTGATCGAGTCCTTTGGCAGATACGCCGAGGAAGTGAAGCTGCTCGGCAAGGCGGTCGACGAGAACGAGCGCGAATGGGCGATCACCGAGGGCGAGCACTGGGCGATCCGCCTCAGCGCCATGGACGCCAACGTGATCCGGCTCTACCGCGTGTTCTGCCGCACGGTCGACTAAGCTTTCCGCAGCATCAGCCAGACCGCGATCGCGGCCGGCAATCCGAACACCACGACATGCACCAGCAGCTCGGCCTGCACTGAGTAGCCGGCCTTGGTCACGCCGACATAGCCGTTGTAGAAACTGACCGCCGCCCAGACGAGCAGGAAGACGCGCGGACCGTTGATCACCGCGCGGCCGGCGCGAACATTCAGCATGCGGCCGACGAACCAGAAGGCGGCGAGCAGCGCCAGCCCCAGCGACGTCATCATCAGCATATGCATGGCGGGTCCCCCGTATTTGCTGAGGGCAGCCTAGCACAAAGAAAAAGGGCCGCATCGCTGCGGCCCTTTTCGTATCCGTGTGCTTCAGCGAGAGCTTAGTGCAGCTTGGCCTTGACGTCGCCGATGGCGCGGTCGATCTGGGCGGCGGCGGCAGGTCCCTGCAGCGACTGGCTCAGAACCGCACCGGCGGCGGCAACGGCGATTTCAACGGCAGTATCGCGCACTTCCTGCACGGCCTGCTTCTCGGCCTGGGCGATCTTGTCCTCGGCCTGCTTGCGGCGACGCTCCAGGCTGATCTTCAGATCGGCCTCGGTCTCCTTGAACAGGGCCTTCGCCTCGGCCTCGGCCGCAGCGACGATCTCCTCGGCTTCCTTCAGAGCGTTGCGCTGCTTGCGCTGATACTCGGCGAAAAGATGCTGCGCGTCCTGGTGCAGCTTCTCGGCCTCGTCCAGGTCCTTCTTGATGCGGGCGGCGCGCTCATCGAGCTGCCCCAGCACCTTGCCCGGAACCTTCAGATAGAAGATGCCGGCGAAGAACAGGACGAAGGCGACGAGAACCCAGAATGTCGAGTCCTGCAACATATCTGTGTTCCCTATGCGCCGCGTTTGGCGAGCGCCTGGTCAACGGCGGTGGAAACCGCATCGTTGCTCGGCGCCGTGCCGCTGATACGGGCCACGACATCAGAGGCAGCACCGGCCGCGACCGCCTTCAGCTGGCTCAACGCCTGCTGCTTGGCCGCGAGGATGCTGGCTTCCGCCGCCTTGGTCCGCTCGGTGATCTCGGCTTCGAGCTTGGCCTTCACCGCCGCCTGTTCAGCAGAGATGCGGGCCCGGGTCTCACCGGCAATGGCCTGGGCTTTCGCCCGGGCCTGTGCCAGCGCCTGCTCGTAGTCGGCGATCGCCTTCTCAGTCTCGCGCTTCAGCCGTGCCGCTTCCTCGAGGTCGTGTTCGAGGCGCTTGCGACGCCCGTCCACCACCTCAGCTACGCGCGGCAGAGCTACCTTCGCCATCAACACATAGAGGACGACGAAGGAGATCAGCAGCCAGACGAGCTGCGGCAGAAAAGTGGCTGTATCGAGCTGAGGCATTTAACTCAGACGAACAGGATCAGCAGCGCGATCAGCAGCGCGAAGATGCCGAGCGCTTCGGTCACCGCGAAGCCGAGCATCAGGTTGCCGAACAGCTTCGGGGCAGCGCCCGGATTGCGCAGCGCGCCGTTGAGGAAGTTCGCGAAGATCAGACCCACGCCGATCGCGGCGCCGCCCATGCCGATAGCAGCAATGCCGGCACCGATCATCTTGGCTGAAGCAAGATCCATAATACTCATCCTTCTTTCTAGGTTTGAACTGGTTTGGTTGAACTGGTGATAAAGTTTAGTGGTGTTCCATGTTCACGGCCTCAGCCAGATAGAGGCAGGTGAGGATGGCGAAGACGTAGGCCTGCAGGAAGGCGATCAGGAATTCCAGCGCGGTGAGCGCGATCAGCATGATCATCGGCAGCAAGCCCGAAGCCGACAGCACGCCGCCCATGCCGATCATCGACACGACGAAGCCGGCGAAGACCTTCAGCGTGGTGTGACCCGCCAGCATGTTGGCGCAAAGACGCAGGCTGAGCGAAATCGGGCGCGAGAGATAGGAGATGATCTCGATCGGCACGATGATCGGCGCCAGCCACATCGGCACGCCCGACGGCATGAAGTGGGTGAAGAAGTGGATGCCGTTGCGCACGATCGCGATCAGCGTGATGCCGAGGAACACGGTCATCGCCAGCGCGAAGGTGACGATGATGTGGCTGGTCACCGTGAAGCTGTACGGGATCATGCCGAGCATGTTCGCCATCAGCACGAAGATGAACAGCGAGAAGATGAAGGGGAAATATTCGCGGCCGTTCGGGCCGACGTTTTCGCGCACCATGTTGGCGACGAATTCGTAGGAGAGTTCCGCCACCGACTGCAGCCGGCCCGGCACCAGGCTGCGCTGGCGCATGCCGTAGACCATCAGCAGCACGGCGGCCGCGGCGCTCAGCACCATGAAGAGGGAAGCGTTGGTGAAGGAGAAGGCCTGAAGCTGGCCGCCCTCGCCGCAAAAGGCGATGCACTTGACCTTGAATTGATCGAGCGGGCTGGTTGCCACGTTAGTCCCCTTCTTTCCTTGCGCCGCGCTCACTCTCTTCGAGCTGCGCGCGCTGCATCGCCATGCCCGTCCGGATCGCCGACCACATGGCCGTGGCAATGCCGAGCAGGATAAATCCGACCAGCCCCCAGGGTGCCGTCCCGAACCAGCGGTCTACCCACCAGCCGATGAAGACACAGACACCGACCGCCGCGACCATCTCGATCGCCAGCGACCAGGCCTTGCCGAGATTCCGCACCTGCGCGGGATCGGCATCCGGACGCCGCGAGGCCGCCTCGGCTGCCTTCCTGACCCGGACCGCTTCTAGATCGCGGTCGAGCCGGGCGAGCGCCGGATCGTCGGCATCGCTGCCTGCTGGTGTCGGTCGTTCCTGTTCGGCCATGGACAAATACCCCCGGCGCCAGAGGCGACCGCCCCCAGAAAGCGCGGGCACCATAGAAACAGGGTGAGTCAGCGTCAAGCCGGCAGCCGGGTGGGTTTTAGTTAAGAATTGATCGCATGTGCCAAATCAACCCCCTAGCAAGACTAGGGTTTTTCTGACCTATTCCTGAAAGCCGCGATCCCCCGATATACGCTCCGGCGGGGGGCTGGCCGAGCACCCCTGCGCTGCGACAATCCGCCGCACTGGTCGACTCGGATGTGGCTTAAGGGCTGCCGGACGGGAGCCCGGCACAGGGATAATAGGTGACATCGGGCCCGACATAGGGCGGCAGGTCGGCCTCGGTGACCGGGTTAAAGTGATACAGCGACATGCCGACGATGCCCCAGGGGCCGCCATCAGCGTCACTCAGCGGGACCACCAGCCGCTCGGCGCCCTTCTCCTGCCGCTCGGCCGGCTCGATGCGGCGATAGCCGACATGAACGGCGGGGGTGAGCAGGATGCGGCGGTAAATCTGCGTGGCGGTAACGGCGCTGGCCGCGGGCATGAACTCTTCCGACCGTTTGCCGGTGATATTGGCGCCCCAGGCCTCATTGACCCGCTCGCCGGCCAGGCGGAAGACGAAGCTGTCCTCGCCCGGCAGGTATTGCGCCAGCCAGATATGGGCGAGACAGGCCTTGATGTCGACGGGATCGAGGACTGCACGCGGCATCATCAGTCCGACGCGATTTGACGCCCAGTGACGCAGCAGGGTGAGGAAACGCGGATCGCGAAAGACCGGCCAGACGCCTGGCTCCGCCACCGCGCCCTCCGCCGCCCCCGCATTGCCAGCCTGTCCCACCATGCTGGCAATGCTAAGCGAGGGTCAGGGGGGCCGTCGACGCATCTGAGGGTTGAAAAACAGACACCCCCTCTGGCCGGCGCCTTCAGGGGAAGGTGGGCGGCAGGGTGTTGCAGTCGTACAGGGTGACGTGGCCCTGGATGTCGCGCGGATCGTCGAACGTGCTCTGCTTGCCGAGGTAATAGAGCGTGAGGCCGAATATCCCGTAGGGGCTGCCGTCGTCGCGCGACAGCGGCACGATCAGGCGGTCGGCGCTCTGCGCCACGCCATCGTTGGGCAGGATGCGGCGGCGGCTGAACTGCACTGCCGGCATCAGCAGCGTGCTGCGATAGAGCAGCTGCACACGGTCGATGATGGCTTCCGGCATGATCGCGCTGACGCGCTTGCCAATCAGGCTCTGGCCCCAGGCCTGGTTGACCGCTTCGCCCGACAGCCTGCAGATGAAATCGTCCTCCTCGGGCAGATACTGGTAGATCCAGACATTGGGCAGGCAGTCGCGGATTGCACCGGGGTCGATGGCGCTGCGCGGTGTCATCGCGCCCTGGCGGCACTCGGCCCAGTGCCGCAGCACGCGTATGAAGCGCGGGTCATTCAGATCGGGCCAACGGCCCGGCGGCGACAGGGTTGCTTCGCGGGCGACGGCGTCTGCGACGCCCGCCTTCACCAGATAATCCTGCATGTTCCCCCATGACTGCTGATCGCAGTCTGATCTTTGGCCGGGAGGATACGCCACAACGACGACGGGTGATTTAGCCCTGCAGGATTAGATCGTGATACTGCCGCAGGTGCGGCACTGGATCTCTACTTTGTGCCGCAGGTGCGGCACTGGGGGTCGCGGCGCAATCGCACGGTGCGGACATCGCCGCGCAAGGCATCATACAGCAGCAGACGACCCGACAGACTGTCGCCCAGCTCCAGCAGTTCCTTCACGACCTCCAGCGCCTGCAGGCTGCCCATCACGCCGCCGAGCGCGCCGAGCACGCCGGCTTCGGAACAGGCCGGCACGCTGCCGGGCGGCGGCGGTTCGGGGAAGACGCAGCGATAGCAGGGATGCGGTTCGCCCCGATACGCCTTGAAGGTGGAGAGCTGGCCGTCAAAGCGCAGGATCGCCGCCGTCACCAGGGTTTTCTTCAGCTTGTGGCAGGTGTCATTGACCAGGAAGCGCGTGTCGAAATTGTCGCTGCCGTCGGCGATGATGTCATAGGCGCCGATCAGTGCATCGGCATTCTCCGGCGTCAGCCGCTCGGTATGCTCGACCACGCGTACATGCGGGTTGAGGCCAGCGATGCTGACGGCGGCGCTTTCGGTTTTCCTGCGGCCGATATCCTCGGTGCCATGCAACACCTGGCGTTGCAGATTCGACAGCGACACCGTGTCGTCATCGACGATGCCGATGGTGCCGATGCCGGCCGCCGCCAGATAGAGCAGCAGCGGCGAGCCCAGCCCGCCGGCGCCAATCACCAGCACGCGCGCTTTTTTCAGCGTCTGCTGACCCGCGCCGCCGATTTCCGGCAGAATGATATGCCGGGAATAGCGCTCCAGTTCGTCCGGGCCAAACACGGATATTACAGACCGTCGAACAGCGCCGTGGAGAGATAGCGTTCGGCAAACGACGGAATGATCACCACCACCGTCTTGCCTTCCATGCCCGGCCGCGCCGCGACTTCAAGGCCGGCGGCGATCGCAGCGCCCGACGAGATGCCGGCGGG
Organism: Ferrovibrio terrae; assembly: GCF_007197755.1. NCBI lineage: Bacteria > Pseudomonadati > Pseudomonadota > Alphaproteobacteria > Rhodospirillales > Rhodospirillaceae > Ferrovibrio > Ferrovibrio terrae. The sequence goes on along the minus strand of NZ_CP041636.1, from coordinate 1,764,070 downwards.
AATGCCCTCCAGCCGCGCGAGGCGGCGCGAGGTCTCGAAAGCGGTTTCGTTGCCGATGGTGACGATCTCGTCGATCAGGCTGGTATCCAGGTTGCCCGGGATGAAGCCGGCGCCAATGCCCTGGATCTTGTGCGGGCCGGCCTTGCCGCCGGAAATCACCGGGCTGTCTTCCGGCTCGACCGCGATCATGCGCACGGACGGTTTTCGCGATTTCAGCACGCTGCCCACGCCGGTCAGCGTGCCGCCGGTGCCGACGCCGGAGATGACCACATCGACCTTGCCCGCCGTATCGACCCAGATTTCTTCCGCCGTGCTTTTGCGATGAATGTCCGGATTGGCCGGATTCTCGAACTGCTGCGGCATCACGCTGCCGGGAATTTCCTTCAGCAGTTCATCGGCACGCGCCAGCGCGCCCTTCATCCCCAAGCCCGGCGGCGTCAGCTCAAGTTCGGCGCCGAGGAAGCGCAGCATCTTGCGGCGTTCCATCGACATGCTTTCCGGCATCACCAGGATCAGGCGATAGCCCTTGGCGGCGGCGACGAAGGCGAGCGCGATGCCGGTATTGCCCGAGGTCGGTTCGACGATGGTGGCGCCGGCCTTCAGCTTGCCGGCCTGCTCCATCGCCTCGATCATGGCAATGCCGATACGATCCTTCACCGAATTCAGCGGATTGAAGAATTCCAGCTTGGCCAGCAGCTCGGCGCGCGCGCCGGACTCTTTCGCCAGACGATTGATGCGCACCAGCGGCGTGGCCCCGATGGTGTCGACGATCGAGTCATACACTTTGCCGCGCGGCGGGTTGAAATGCGGATTCTTGGCTTCGGTCATGGCGTCTCCGATCTCTTTCTTACGTCATACCGGACTTGATCCGGCATCCCATTCTTTCGTTTTCTAAAAATGGGATGCCCGCCAACGAACCGTTCCTGGGCGGGAATGACGAGGTATAAAAAATTCAGATGGCGAAATTGTCGGCGCCTTCGAGCTGGGCCGCGAAACCGCTGGTCTCGGCACGGGCGCACAGGTCGTCGAGCGTGATCTTGTCGATACGCGCCAGGATGGCGGCCTGGCATTCTTCCCAGATCGGCTGCACCGTGCGCTTGCCGAGTTCGGAGCCGGCGGAGAAATCCTCCTCGCCATCGGCATCCAGTTCCGACACGATGCGCACCACCTCGCCCACCGTGATGCGGCGACGTTCACGCGCCAGCGTGTAGCCGCCGCGCGGGCCGCGCACGCCCTTCAGCACGCCATTGCGCACCAGATGCTGCATCACCTGTTCGAGATAGCGCTGCGGCACATTCTGCCGCTCGGCGATATCCTTTGACTGGACCGGTTCAGGCCGCGCATGGAACGCAATATCCACCACCGCCTCCAGCGCATGCATGGTGCGCCGCGTACACTTCAACATGGCTCAGTCTCCTGCTGCAGTCTTGGGCGTCGCAACGCCGGTAGAACCAAAGCCGCCGGTGCCGCGCGCGGTCTCGGGCAGGTCGGCGACCGGCACCCATTCCACGCGGCTGTAGGCGGCGACAATCATCTGCGCGATGCGTTCGCCACGATTGATGGTGAAGGGCGCATCGCCGTGATTGATCAGGATCACGCCTACCTCGCCGCGATAATCGGCATCGATGGTGCCGGGCGAATTGAGCACGGTAATGCCCTGTTTCAGTGCGAGGCCCGAGCGCGGGCGCACTTGCGCCTCGAAACCGGGCGGCACGGCAATGCTCAGGCCGGTCGGGACCAGCTTGCGTTCACCGGGCTTCAGCGTCACCGGTTCGGCGACGGCGGCGAGCAGGTCGAAACCGGCGGCGTCCTGCGTGGCATAGGCCGGCAACGGCAGGTCGGCGCCATGCGGCAGCTGCTTGATCGGCACATGCAGGGGAACCGGACGGGTCATCACGAACCTTTCTTGAGATTTTTCTTCGTTGTGTCTTCGTTGAAGGCGGCGGCGATGCGTTCGGCCAGCCGCGCGGCCACTTCGGTCTTGCTCATGCGCGGCCAGTCTTCCACCGCATTGGCCGTCACCAGATGCACGGCATTGCTGTCGCCGCCAAAGGTCTGTGTGCCTTCCGACACGTCATTGGCGAGAATCCAGTCGCAGCCCTTGCTGCTGAGCTTCTTCTGCGCATGCGCGACCACATTTTCGGTCTCGGCGGCAAATCCCACGACGAGAGCAGGCCGTCGCTTGGCATCGGTGGTGCTGATCGCACGCAGGATATCGGGGTTCTCCGCCAGCTTCAGCACCGGCGGCAGGTCGCCGGACTTTTTCAGCTTCTGCGGCGCCTCGACCGCCACACGCCAGTCGGCGACGGCGGCGGCTGCCACGAAAATATCGACGGGAAGATCGAGGAAGCAGGCCGAGAACATGTCGCGCGCCGCTTCGACATGCACGGTCCTGACGCCCGGCGGATCGGGCAGCGTGACAGGCCCGGTCACCAGCGTCACCTCCGCGCCGCGCGCCGCCAAGGCTGCGGCAATCGCATGGCCCTGCTTGCCCGACGAACGATTGGCGATATAGCGCACCGGATCTATCGGCTCATGCGTCGGACCGGAGGTCACGATGGCGCGGCGGCCTTTGAGATCCTGCTTGAGCGGCGTGATGGCCGCGCCGCTCTCCTTTTGGGCGGGGCGCGACTGCACCAGCGTCAGATGCTTCGGCAGCGGCTTGCCGAACTGCGCCTCGATGGCGGCGACGATCTCCAGCGGTTCGGACATGCGGCCGGGGCCGTATTCGCCGCAGGCCATCTCGCCTTCGTTCGGCCCGATGAAGTCGACGCCGTCAGCCTTGAGCCGTTCGACATTGCGTTGCGTGGCCGGGTGATACCACATGCGGACATTCATCGCCGGCGCGACCAGCACCGGCTTGTCGGTGGCCAGCAGCAGGGTCGTCGCCAGATCATCGGCATGGCCGTTCGCCATGCGGGCGAGGATATTGGCGGTGGCCGGCGCGACCACGACCAGATCGGCATCGCGCGACAGCTCGATATGGCCCATCTCGGCTTCGTCGGTCAGCGAGAAGATATCGGTGGAGACCTTTTCGCCCGACAGCGAGGCGAGCGTCAGCGGGGTGACGAACTGCTCGGCCGCCCTGGTCATGGCACAGCGCACGCTCACGCCGCGCTCGGCCAGGCGCCGGATCAGGTCCGGCACCTTGAAGGCGGCAATACCGCCAGACACCACCAGCAGGATTCGCTTGCCCTTGAGCATCGTCTCCACCCTCACCTCAGCTGCGGGCGGAATACCACGCAAGCTGAATGTGCTTCAAGTTAATCCACCTGAGCAGAAACTACAAGGCTTCGGGGGTAATTTCAGACGTGTTGGCCGCCGTTGATGTGGATTTCGGCGCCATTCACATAGGAAGAAGTCTGTGTACAGAGGAAATAGATCGTAGAAGCGACCTCCTCCGGCTTGCCCAGACGGTGCATCGGGATATCGCGGCGCACGATCTCGTCGGTGCCGGGCGACAGGATGGAGGTATCGATCTCGCCCGGGGCAATCGCATTCACCCGCACGTCATGCGGCCCGAATTCCCAGGCCATTTCACGGGTCAGCGCGGCCAGCGCCGCCTTCGAGGTGGCATAGGCCATGCCGGCGAAGGGATGCACGCGACTGCCGGCAATCGAGGTGACATTGACGATCGAACCCTGCGCCGCCTTCAGCTCGTCGAACAGGCCCTTGGCCAGCAGGGCCACCGAGAACAGGTTGACGTTATAGACATGCATCAGCGCCGCGAGATCGGTGTCCAGCACGCCCATGCGCGAGCCGCCCGCGCCTTTGGGCGAGATCGCCGCATTGTTGACCAGGGCGTCCAGCTTGCCGTCGGGCAGGCGCTTTTTCAGATCGGCAATCGTCGCCGGCAGGGTGGAAATATCGTTGAGATCCATCTGCACATGGCTCTCGGCGCCGCCCTCCCAGGGGCAATGTTCCGAGAAGGGCTGCCGCGACACGGTGAAGACCCTCCAGCCCGCGGCGGAGAAGCGTTTCACGGTGGCATGACCGATACCACGGCTGGCGCCGGTGAGGATGAGTGTGCGCTGTCGATCTGGCATAGATGCAAATCTATCGCGGCAAGGGCGCGGAAACCAGCCACCCCCCGCGAAATACCCTCAGGTACCAGGTTTCGCCCCAGTACCCTGCGGAGTCACCGTCGCCGCGCGCAGGCGGTTGTTGATGTAATATTCATCACGCGGGAACAGATCGATGTTGATCAGCCCCGCCCCTTTCACACTTGCGCCCGATGAAACCGGGTCGCGCAGGATGGCATCCTGGAACAGGCGGCTGGCCGAGGCCGTGTCGATGCCGGCGGTGGCGAAATGCGTCTGGGTGTCCGGCGAACCGAATACTTTGGCAAGACGCGCATGATCGAGCTGCACCGGCTGGCGTGAACCGATCAGCACCGGGAAAGGCTGCAGCATCGCGACATGCGGGAAGACCGCCGTAAACGTCGCCACGCTGCGCGCCGTCGGCCCCCATTGCACATAGATGCCGTCATCATCCAGTGCGGCCAGCACCAGCTGCATGAATTCCTGTGAATACAGCAGGCCGCTGTGCGACGATTCCGGCAGGATCGCATCGGCCTGGATCACGTCGTATTTCCGCGCGGCGGCGAAGATCGCGCGGCGACCGTCGCCGACCACGAATTCATAGCGCGGGTCGCGCAGAATGCCCGCGATGGCGGAGTCCGGCTCACGCGCGGCGAATTTTCGCAGTACATCGAACACCGGCCCGACCAGTTCGACCACGCGCACGCGTTCGGTGGCGGGATTGACACCGGCGCCGAATGGCGTGCCGCCACTGCCCGAGCCGATCACCAGCACGTCCTTCGGATCATCATGCAGCAGCGGACCGACGGCGCCGAGGAAGGCGTGTTCGATCAGGAAAGGCCACTTCGACTGCGTGAAGCCCTGGATGAAGAAGGGACTGGCACCGCCGGCTTCGTTGAGGCGGAACAGCGCCAACCCCGAGCGATCTTCGGCCACCAGGATTTCGTGCTCTTCGGCGGCCTGATGCAGGCGCGCCCAGAATTGTGCGTTGCCGGGAAAGGCGATCACGACGATGGCCAGCACACCCGCCAGCGCGCCCGCCATACCGGCAGCCGACGGCAGACGTTCGCGCCAGGCCGACAGACTCCAGAACAGCAGCAGCGCCACCGCCAGCAATGCGATCAGTTTCAGCGTGCCAGCCGTGCCGAGCCAGTGCAGCGCGACCAGCCCGGTGGCGAGGCTGCCGGCCGCGTTGCCGAGGATATTCGCCACCTGCACGGCCGCCACGCGCCAGCCGATGGTGCTGAGATCGGTCTGCACCGCCTGCTGTGCCAGCGGGAAAGAGATACCGAGCAGCAGCGAGGGCGGCGCGACCAGCAGCACGGTGACCAGCAAGGCCGCCGCCAGCGACAGGCCGTAATGCCGTGTGACTTCGGTGGCGAGCAGCGTTTCCCACCAGTCGGAGCCGGCCAGCGCATAGACGAGCCAGATCGAGGCCAGCGCATAGAGCGTGGCGAGCGCCTGCACGGCGAAGAAGGCGGCGCGCGTATCTTTCAGACGCTTGAGCCAGACCGCGCCGAGCACCATGCCGAGGCCATCGGCCAGCAGGAAAGTGCCGAGGATGGTGGCGAAGCTGTAGGCGGTGTATTGCGCGATCACGCCGGCGACGCGCACCCACAGGATTTCGAGCGCGACGATGGCGAAGCCCGAGACAAAGACCAGTATGGCCCAGGTGGGGAAACCGAAGTTGCCGGCCGGCTGCGCATATTTTTCATCAGCTGCAGCGGGCTGTAGTGCCGGCGCGGCATCCCGGCGCCACAGCACCAGGCCGATACCTGCAGCGATCAGATTGAAGAGCGCAGCGACCTGCAAACTGTGCTCATAGCCCAGCGTGCCGATCAGCCACCAGCCACCAAGCAGCGCACCCAACCCCGCACCCAGCGTGTTGAGACCGTATAGCCAGCCGATGCGGGGGGCGGCATCGGCCAGCGAGTTGATCGCGGCTTTGGTCAGCAGCGGCAGCGATGCGCCCATCAGTACGGTGGGAATCAGAACGCCGGCGAAGCAGACGGCGAAGATGCCCCAGCGACTGGGCACCAGCGGGCCGATCACCTGCACGACGAAATCATAGAGGAAGACGCGGCTGCACAGCGCAAACACACCGATGCCGATTTCGCAGAGCACGAAGCCGATGAGGGCGGCGCGCATGCCGAGCCGGTCGGTAACCAGGCCAGCAACCAGGCTGCCGAGACCGAGGCCGAGCAGGAACGCGCCCACCACCAGCGCGGCCGTCACCGCATCGGAGCCGGCGAACAGGCCGAGCATGCGCTGCCAGACGATCTGATCGATCAGCGCGGCGAAACCGGAGAGGAAGAAGGCGGCGCAGAGCGCCAGGAAAGCAACGGGACGCGCGGACGCTGCTGTACTGACCTGCGGCATGTTTCTGGTTCCCACCCTGTAATCGGCAGGAACCTTAAGGCTGGGCGGCCGCCGCACGCCAGCGAAAACACCACAATCCTGCCGTAATTGCCGCAGTGCAGCGGGAGTTTTTTCGCCGCCACATCGTTTTCCATTGCCGCCGCAGCCACAGCTGGTCATGCGGCCCTGAATGGAGAGTGCATGACATCGGATTACACGCTTGGCATCGAAGAAGAGTATTTCCTGGCCGAGGTCGACGGCAAGAATGCCGTCTCGAAAGTACCGGAGGGCTTCACCCGCCGTGCATCCGGCGTGCTGGGCGCGCAGGTGACGCCCGAACTGCTGCAGTCGCAGATCGAGGTGGTGACGCCGGTCTGCCATTCGCTGGATGAAGCACGCCAGCATCTGCGGCGCTATCGTCGCGCATTGAAAGACGCCGGTGCCGAATTCGGCATCGAGGTGTTTGCCGCCGGCACGCATCCGATGGCGGAATGGTCCGAGCAAACGCCAACCGAAAAGCCGCGCTACGAGAAGCTGGCCAACGACCTCAAATTCCTTGCCAGGCGCAATATGATGTGCGGCATGCATATCCATGTCGAGATCGCCAATCCGCATGTGCGCATCGACGTCATGAATCGCATGCTCGCCTTCCTGCCGGTGCTGCTGGCGCTCAGCACGTCGTCGCCGTTCTGGCGCAAATATCCGACCGGTCTGATGGGCTATCGCCTCGCCGCCTATGACGAGCTGCCGCGCACCGGCATTCCCGATTTCTTCATGAACCTGGCCGACTACAACAGTTTCGTCGACACGCTGGTCTCGGCTGGCGCCATCGAAGACTCCAGCCATGTCTGGTGGGCGATCCGGCCGAGTTTGCGTTATCCCACGCTGGAACTGCGCATCGGCGATTCCTGCACCCATCTGGAAGACACGCTGTGCATCGCCGCGCTGTATCGCTGCCTGATCCGCGCACTGATCCGCCAGCCGGACATCAACGGCATCTGGCGCAATCATACCCGGCTGCTGATCGAGGAAAACCGCTGGCGTGCGCAGCGCTACGGCACCACCGAAGGCATGATCGATTTCAACGAGAAGCGCATCATCCCGTTTGCCGACGTGATTGAAAACATCCTGAAGCTGGTGGCCGAGGATGCCGAGGCGCTGGGGTGCACCGCGGAAGTTCTGCATGCCCGCACCATCATCGCACGCGGCACCTCGGCGGCGCAGCAGGTGGCGATCTATCGCAAGGCGCGTGATGAAGACGGCGCGGCGCGGCCCGAAGCGCTGCAGCAGGTGATGACCTGGCTGGCGGAGACGACGGCGGCCTAGCCAGCTTTGCGCAAGGCGATATAGTTGCGTCATGCGTGACGACGATGATGATATTCCCGGGGCGCTGCGGCTCGACAAATGGTTGTGGATGACGCGCTTCTGCAAGACGCGGGCGATCGCGCAGAAGCTGGCCAACAAGGGCCGCATCCGCATCAACGGCCGCGTGGTCGACAAGCCGCATGCGCTGGTGCGCGCCAGTGACGTGATCACCCTGCCGCTGCCGGCTGGCGTGAAAGTGCTGAAGGTGCTGCACCTGCCCGAACGCCGCGGGCCCGCCTCTGAGGCGCAGGCGAGCTACGAGGTGATCCCCTGATCACGCGCCTGATGATTTCCCGCCCGCGCCTGTGGATTCGCGGCGCAGTGTCGCAGCCGTTTCGCACACCCCACATCAAATAGGGTTTGACCAGTCATCATATGTGTACGAATAATTGACCGTAATCAGGCCCTGTGCTACCCGAACGCCCGCCGCCGCCCCATATCAACGGCGGTTTCAGTATCGACCAGCATTTCGACCCCGGGACTCCCGCCATGACCTATGTCGTGAACGAGCAGTGCATCAAGTGCAAATACATGGATTGCGTCGAGGTCTGTCCCGTCGACTGCTTCTATGTCGGCGAGAACATGCTGGTCATCAATCCGGATGAATGCATCGACTGCGGCGTCTGCGAGCCGGAATGCCCGGCCGAGGCGATCCTGCCCGATACAGACAATCGAGCTGAGAAATGGGTCGAGATGAACCGGGAATATGCCGCCAAGTGGCCCAATATCACTCGCAAGGGCGAGCAGCCGGCCGATGCCGATGCCTGGAAGGGCGTCGAGGGCAAGTTCGAGACGCATTTCAGCCCGAACCCCGGCGACGGTAACAAGTAAGCCACCCGATCCGTGCCGGATTTCTCCAAATCCGTCAGATATCCGACAAGATTCTACTTTCACGCGCTTTCCGAGCCGCCAGAAGGGCCGTTCCCGTCTGTCATCAGGCGGGTTTTTGTGGTAGATTTATAACGATTGAATAACCCCGGCCTGCAATCCTTTGCGGTCGGTCGAACGCCAGCTGGACTGCAGGGGAGGCAATGTGCAGCTCCCGGTTGCGTTCGCGTCGCAGGTTTCGACTATAGCGCCTTTGCGGCAGGTTCTTAGCGAACCTGGGCAGGCGGTTATTCGGTCGGGCCTGGTTCAGGTCAATTTCACAAGGCGGACCGATCGGACCGCCGTTCTGATGCGTAAATGCCAAGCGAGGGTGGTTCCGTGACGAAAGCCCCAGTGAAAAAATCCAAGACGCCGGCCAAGTCGAAGCCGGCTGCCAAGGCGGCGGCGAGCAAGAAGCCCGCGACCGTGGCCAAGAAGCCGGCCCCGAAGGCCGCTGCGAAGCCGGCCGCGAAATCGGCTGCCGCCAAGCCGGTCGCGAAAGCTGCTGCCAAGCCGACCCCGAAGCCGGTGGCAAAGCCCGCCGTCAAGCCGGCGGCGAAGCCGGTGGCTGCCGCGAAACCCGCTGCTGCGGCGAAGCCCGCCGCCAAGCCTGCTGCCGCGCCGGCCGCCAAAGCTGCCGCTGCCACGAAGCCTGCCGCCAAGTCGGCCGGCAAGGGCATCGCCGCCAAGGTGGCTGCCGCGCCGGTGAAGCCGGCCTTCTCGGGCCGTCCGCTCGCCGTGTCCGCGCCACCGACCCGTCCGCTGCCGCAGCCGGTGAAGCCACCGGCGCCCGAGCCGAAGCAGTCGCAGGCGACCAAGCCGATCCAGCTCAAGCCCGTGCCGGCCAAGGTGAAGATCGATTTCGCCGCCGGCGACCATGTCGTCTACCCGACCCATGGCGTGGGCAAGATCCTGCGCATCGAGCGCCAGATGATCGCCGGTTTCGAACTGGAACTGATGGTGGTGGAGTTCGAGCGCGACAAGATGACCGTGCGCGTGCCGCTGACCAAGGTGAACTCGGTCGGCATCCGCAAGCTCAGCACGCCGCAGAAGATGAAGTCGGCGCTGGAAACCCTGAAGGGCCGCGCTCGCGTCAAGCGCGCCATGTGGAGCCGCCGCGCCCAGGAATACGAGGCAAAGATCAACTCCGGCGATCCGGTGTCGATTGCCGAAGTGGTGCGCGACCTGCATCGCAATGCCGGCCAGCCGGACCAGAGCTATTCCGAGCGCCAGATCTATGAATCCGCGCTCGATCGTCTGGTGCGCGAACTCGCCGCCGTGGAACGCATCGACGAGGATTCCGCCGGCAAGAAACTGGAGAAGATTCTCAAGGTCCCCTGACCGGAGACTTGCAGGAGATCTTCTCGGCGTTTGATTCTGATTTGTTCTCGCAATCACGCGAGACGCGAAAAAATCACAGGGCTTTTCGCTCGCATTATCCAGCGGGTCCGGTAGCATCGGTTGCCGGACCCGCTTTCATATGGCCGATTCGTTATTGATTTGTCCGCGCCTCTGAGCACAGCCACTACCCTCGTACCGCCGCCGATCCCGGCAGCGAAACCACCCGTGTCTGCTTCCGGGGCTCCTGCCCGGGCTGCGCCCGCCACCCCTCCCTCATCGTCCGAAGCCTTTGCCGTGCTGCGCCATGCGCGCCGCGTCTGGGCTGTTGCCGCCGCGCATTCCGAAACCGGGAAACTGCACGAGGCGCATAATGAGCTTGCCGCCCGGCTGCTGCCTGGCGACCGGCTGATCTATCTTGGCAACATGATCGGCCATGGCAGCGACACCATTGCCACGCTGAATGAACTGCTGGCGTTTCGCCGCGACTTTCTCTGCCTGCCCGGCGCCATTCCGGAAGACATCGTCTACCTGCGCGGCGCGCAGGAAGAAATGTGGCGCAAGCTGTTGCAGATCCAGTTCGCGCCCGGCCCGGCCGAAGTGTTCGACTGGATGCTGAAGCATGGCCTGACGCCGATGCTGCAAGGCTATGGCGTCGATCCGCAGCAGGCGCGCGGCGTCCTGCGTGAAGGCGCGCAGGGCATCAGCCGCTGGACCAACTCGCTCCGCGCTGCGATCCGCAAGCATCCGGGCCATGACGATCTGTTCGGCTGCTTCCGCCGCGCTGCCTATACATCGGGCAACGAACTGCTGTTCGTGCATGCCGGCATCGACCCCGCCGTGGCACTAACCGCACAGTCTGATCATCTCTGGTGGGGTTCGCCGGCCTTCCGCGGCCTGACCCAGCCCTATGCCGGCTTCCGCCGCGTGGTCAGCGGCGGCAACCCGCGTGGCGAGGGTGCGCATCTCGATGCCTTCACCTGCTGCCTCGATGGCGGCGCCGGTTTCGGTGGCCCGCTCAATGTCGCCTGCTTCGGGCTGGATGGCGCATTGGTTGAAAGTTTCGCGATCTAGCCGGCCAAACACCGCCTGACGGTTGCAAGATGGCGTGGCGTCGATAGCATGCCCGCCATGCAGACTCCCGAAATGGAGCAACTGGTCGTCGACATGCTCGACGACCGACAGACGGTCCTCAGAGACTATTTCACCGCGCGTAGCGCGCGGCTTGACAGCCTGATCTGGAATCCAACCAGCACGGATACGGGTCAGGACGTCATGCGCTTTCTGATCGAATACTGGCATCAGTTGCGTGGCGACGCGGCGATTCCGCAGGCCTGCGATGTTTCGCCCTTCGAGCTGAAACCGGCACTGGGCCATATCGTGCTGATCGACGTGCTGGACGAAGGCTGGGACGGCCGCTTCCGCCTCTATGGCACCAAGGTGGCCGAAACCTACGGGCGCGACATGACCGGCCGCCTGATCTCGGAGATCGACGGCGGCAACTATGTCTCGGTCTTCTTCCGCGCCCTGTATCGTGCCGCCTGGCTGCGCAGGGCGCCCTATTACTCGCACCATTTCCCGCCCGCCCATGTGGCGGTGGAATCCTGGCAGCGCCTGGCCCTGCCGCTGGCCGGCCCGGACGGACAGGTCAGCCGTTTCCTGGCCTGCAACATCGCCGGCCCCTGGCGCCCGCCGGCCTGGAAGAGCAGGACAGCCCGGCCGGAAACCGCCGACATCAGGTGATCCCCAAGTGATCCGGGGCGCGGTGGCCTGCGTAAAAATGGCAGATCCGCGAGGCTGCCATGACGCCACTGCCGACTGCGCCCCATCCGACCGCCCCTCCCACTCAGGATGCTGACCGCGCCCCAGACGCCGACAGAGCATTTGTGCGCCATGCCATGCGCCTGCCGCTGCTGACGCCCGATGAGGAAGTGCAGCTCGCCCGACGCTGGCGCGAGGCGCAGGACCAGGCCGCGCTGCACAAGCTGGTCACGCCGCATCTGCGGCTGGTGATCTCGACGGCGATCCGCTTCCGTCATTACGGCCTGGCCGTCAGCGACCTGATCCAGGAGGGCAATCTCGGCCTGATGCAGGCGGCAGCACGTTTCGAGCCGGCGCGCGAGGTGCGCTTTGCCACCTATGCCGCCTGGTGGATTCGCGCCGCCATCCAGGATTTCGTGCTGCGCAACTGGTCGATCGTGCGCACCGGCACCACGGCGGCGCATAAATCGCTGTTCTTCAATCTGCGCCGTCTGCGCGCGCGCATTGAAGCTGGCGGACAAGACCGGCTGACGCCACAGGGCCGCCGCGAACTGGCGCGGCAACTGAAGGTGAGCGAAGCCGATGTGCTGCATATGGAAGGCCGGCTTGGGGCCGGCGACCGCTCACTGAACGTAACCCTGAGCGAGGACAGCGACAGCGAGTGGCAGGACCTGCTGGTGGATGACGGCCCCGACCCGGAGGCCATCATCATGCAGCAGCGAGACGGTCGGCTGAAGCGCCGCTGGCTCGGCCGCGCGCTGGCCGACCTGCCGGAACGCGAACGTCGCGTGCTGCAAGCGCGCTTCTTTGCCGATCAGGTGATCACGCTGGACCGCATCGGCGCGCATATGGGCATTTCCAAGGAGCGCGTGCGCCAGCTGGAAGCGCAGGCGCTGACACGGCTGCGCCGGCGGTTGGGCGACATCCCCGACCTGCAGCGCGAAGTCGCGGCGCAGACCTGAGGCGTCACTCCACCGTCTTGAACTTCTCACCGGCCCTGGGCTGTTCGCCGGCCTTGAGGGCGTTCAGCACGCGCAGCTGCTCGGCGGCATAATTGCCCAGCGGCGTGGCGGCGGCGTATTTCTCCACCGTGTCGCCGCTGCCGACCTGCACGACTTTGAGCCGCACCGGCCGCACGGCCTTCACCTCGGCATCAGACAGATGCTTCAGCGTGTTGACCGCGCGGATCACCGGCTGCTCGATCTTCGACAACCCGCCGGGCGGCGCGATGATCACGAAGCGCAGGATCGCATCGGTGGGGAAACCGACCGCGACGAAGCGCACATCGGCATTGCCGCTTTTCATCTGTACGCGCCCGGATGCCGTGGCCGCCGGCATGCCATTGACCTTGATGTCTTCGGCATTGTTCAGCCGCAGGTTCGGCAGCCAGATGCGGGTCAGATAATCCTTCGCGCCGCGCGAGGACTGGAGCTTCTTCTTGTCGAGTTCGATGTCAAACTGCAGCCGGCCGCCCGGCCCCGTGGCCAGAACCGCATCGCTGGTGTTGGAAATGCGCCAGCCGTCCGGCACCGAGAAGCTGAGGCGAAGGTCGGGATGCGTAAACGTATTGCCGCGTACCACGCCTTCCTTCGGGTCGTCGCCGTAGATCATGCCGTCGATGCGCTTGAGATATTCATCGCGGTTGTAGACCGGCGAATTCGGATATTCCTTCGCCGCTGCCATCGCCTCCTTCACACGCTCGGGACCGCCCGGGTGCGTGGCGAACAGGTCGTTCATGCGATCCTTGCCGGCCTGGCCCGCCATCTTGCTGGCTAGGTCGCTGTAATCGCTCAGGCCCTGCAGGAAGCCGGCCTGCGCATCCGGCGCATAGCCGACACGCGACAGCAGCTTCACACCGATGGTATCCGCCTCGAATTCATTGCTGCGGCTGTGCCCGGCCAGATAGGCGCCACCCAGCACCTGGCCGCCCTGGCCGATCAGGTCGCCGACACCGGAGCCGCCGAAGATCGAGCCGAGGATCGACGCCCCGGCGACGCCGAGATTGGTCATGATCGACTTGTCGTAACGCTTTTCCGAATGCTGCGCGATCACATGGCCGATTTCATGGCCCAGCACGCCAGCCGTCTCGGCTTCGTTGTTCGCCAGCGCCAGAGTGCCGCGCGTGATGTAGACATAGCCGCCGGGCAGCGCAAATGCGTTGACGATCGGCGAGTTCAGCACCGTGAAGGTGAAGCTGCTGGCAGCTTGTCCGGATTGCCCGGCGATGCGCCCGGCGATGCCGGCGACATAGGCGCCGATCTCGGGATCGTCATACACGCCGCCGAACTCCTTGAGGATTTTCGGATGCTCTTCCTTGCCGACTTTCTTGGCATCCTCGGGCGACATGAAAATCTGTGCCGTGGCCGGCATGGCGGCGGCGACGAGGGAGCAAGTGAAAGCGAAGACGAAAGCAATACGGCGCATCATTAGCGTCCTTTAAAATTGGCGGCGCGCTTCTCGACGAAACTGGCGACACCCTCCCTGACATCTTCGCTGCCCATCAGCACCGCCTGTGTCGGCTCGAATTCCGTCACCGCGGCGGCCGGGCCGTTCTCCACCGCCTGTCGCGCGTTACGCAACGTGGCTGACACCGCCAGCGGCGCCTGGGCCGCGATACGTTCGGCCATTTTCATCGCCTCGTTCAGCTGATCGCCCGGCGCCGTCACCTCCTGCACGAAGCCCAGGCGCAGGGCCGTGGCGACATCGAATTCATCGCCGGTGAGCAGGTAGCGCATCGCATTGCCCCAGCCGGCGCGCTCAACCATGCGGATGGTGGCGCCACCGGTGGCCATGATGCCGCGCTTCACTTCCAGCTGGCTGAAGCGGCAGTCGCTGGCCGCGATGACAACGTCGGCGGCCAGCATCAGTTCGATGCCGATCGTATATGTAATCCCCTGCACGGCCGCCACCACCGGCTTGGTGCGGAACGGCGGCAGGTTGTTGCAGGGATCGATCTGGTCGGGCGCGCGCAGCAGGTTTTTCTGTCCCATCAGCGGGGCGACCTTCGGCAGATCCAGCCCGGCGGTGAAATGCGAACCCTCGGCATAAAGCACGGCGACGCGCGCGGCCGGGTCATGCTCGAAAGCCGTATAGGCGGCGGCGAGTTCCTTCAGCATCTTCGGCGTGAAGCCGTTCAGCTTGGCCGGGCGGTTGAGGCCGATCAGGAAAACCGCACCCTCGCGCCGGCTAAGGATTTCGCCGTCCGCATCGACCGTCTTCATTTGGGCAGACATCCGCCGTTTTCCTTGTTGGCCCTGGGGCTGGGATATGCGTCGACTTTTCCATACCGCGCCGGATACAGGCAAGGCAGGCCAGTATATAATACGCCCCAGTATAGAAGCTGATTCATGGCAGAAGCTTGGCATTGTGGGGAATGGGGGCTGGGTGCCTGATTTCGCACTCGAACTGAAACTGATGGGGCCCGGGGGCCAGTTCCCCGGCGGACTGATCTGCGGCGTGGACGAGGCCGGCCGCGGCCCGCTGGCCGGCCCTGTCGTGGCCGCCGCCGTGATCCTGGACCGCCGGAGACGCCCGCGCGGACTGGACGATTCCAAGAAGCTGACGGCCGAACAGCGCGAATTGCTGTTCGCGCGCCTGTTCGACTATGCCCGCGAGGGCCATGCGCATATCGGCGTGGGCGCGGCATCCGTGGCTGAAATCGGCCGGCTCAACATCTTTCACGCCACCATGCTGGCGATGTGCCGCGCCGTGACGGCGCTGCGCGTGCAGCCGGCGCATGCCCTGATCGACGGCAACCATGCGCCGAAACAGCTCGGCTGCCCCTGCACTCCCGTGGTCGATGGCGATGCGCTCAGCGTTTCGATCTCGGCGGCCTCGATCGTGGCCAAGGTGGTGCGCGACCGCGCGATGGCCAAACTGCATGCCCGTTACCCGCAATATGGCTGGGCCAACAACAAGGGCTACGGCACCCCGGAACACCAGGCCGGGCTACGCCTCGCTGGAGTCTCCAAGCACCACCGACTAGGTTTTGCGCCTGTGAGGAGTCAGCTGACTCTAGATTTAGTGTTAACCAATTAAAAACCTAGAGAATCTAATAACTTGCGGATTGTTTTTGGGGGATGATCCGCACATGGCGCCGACGTTTATCGATCCGACCAGCAAATCCCGCAACAAGGCCGGGCTGCGCAAGGGTCATCTCCGGCTCGTCGGCACCAGCCCCGACACCAAGCGCACCGCGACCGCAACCCGCGCCAAGCCGCTGTTGGCCAAGCCGGTCCGCGCCGAACTGGCGCAGAGCCTGCCGCATCCCGACCTGCCGCTGGACAAGATCCTGATCGGCGAATGCATCGCGCAGATGAACGCCCTGCCGGCGGAATCGATCGACTGCATCTTTGCCGACCCGCCGTACAACCTGCAGCTCAGCGGCGAACTGCGCCGCCCGAACGACAGCATGGTCGACGCGGTCGATGACGACTGGGACAAGTTCGATTCCTTCTCGGATTACGACGCATTCTCCAAGGCCTGGCTGAAGGCCGCGCAGCGCCTGCTGAAGCCGAATGGCACCATCTGGGTGATCGGCAGCTACCACAACATCTTCCGCCTTGGCGCGCAGCTGCAGGACCTTGGCTTCTGGATGCTGAACGACGTGGTCTGGCGCAAGACCAATCCGATGCCGAATTTCCGCGGCAAGCGCTTCACCAATGCACATGAAACGCTGATCTGGTGCTCCAAGAGCCAGGATGCGCGCGGTTATACCTTCAACTACGACGCCATGAAGGTGCTGAACGACGATCTGCAGATGCGCTCCGACTGGCTGATCCCGATCTGCTCGGGCGGCGAACGCCTGCGCGGCGACGATGGCGCCAAGGCGCATCCGACGCAGAAGCCCGAAGCCCTGCTGCATCGCGTACTGATCTCCTCCACCAAGCCGGGCGACGTGATCCTCGACCCCTTCTTCGGCTCCGGCACCACCGGCGCGGTGGCCAAGCGGCTCGGCCGCCGCTTCATCGGTATCGAGCGTGAAACACGCTACGCAAAAGCGGCAGAACGCCGCATTTCTACCGTACAGCCGGCCGCGCATGACGATGTCGAGACCATGCGCTCTAAGAAGGAAGAACCGCGCATTCCGTTCGGCTGGGTGGTCGAACGCGGCCTGCTGCAGCCCGGCACCGTGCTGTTCGACCAGTCGCGCCGGCACTCCGCCAAGGTGCGCGCCGATGGCAGCCTGGCCACGCGTGATGCCAGCGGTTCGATCCACAAGATGGGCGCCCATGTGATGGGTGCTACGGCCTGTAACGGCTGGACCTTCTGGTTCTATGATGTCGAGGGCCAGCTGAAGCCGATCGATATCCTGCGCCAGAAACTGCGCGCCGAAATGATCTGACGCCGGAAAGTTTCATTTTCCGCAATTAATTCAGGATCCCGGACTCTGGAATAACTGGCCTGATTCGTCAGGCCGGTGTTACCTTGCGACATGCGCTGCCGGGGTGATTCGCCCCAAGAGACTCAACAGGTCGATTCTAGGGCGGCGTTCAAGGGGATCCGGGGTGTCGGAAAATCGGCAGACAGCATCAGCCGCATTACTGCAGCGGTTGGCCGAAGACGATGAGTCGCTGCTCGACCGCAACGACACGCGCATCGACGCCATGCTGATCGAGCGGCTCTACCAGAGCAGCTTCGCTACCCGCTATGTGCCGATCCCGATGCTGTTCGGCGCTTTCGTCATCTACCAGGATCACCTGAACTGGTGGCAGATCGGCCTGATCGGCCTGCTTTACTGCGTCTCCACGCTGCATCTCGATCGCCTGCGCGATGCCTATACCCTAAGCGGCGGACTGGAAATCGGCAGGAACTGGGGGTTGCTTTTCGCCATCGGCTGCGGCGGCACCGGCCTCGCCTGGGGCCTGCTCGGCTGGTTCGGCTATCCGCCGGGCGACTTCGCCCTGCAGGCGATGCTCTGCGTCGCCTGGGCCGGGTTGACCACCAGCAGCCTGAACACCCGCGCGGTACATCTGCCCTCCTTCTATGCCTTCATCATCGGCATTTCGGTGCCGTTCTTTGCGCGCGGCTTCCTGTTCGGCGAAGCCAGCACGGTGGGCATGGCCTTCTTCGGCACCATCCTGCTGGCGGCACAATGCTTCTGCGCCCAGGTCAACAATCGACGCGAACGCCTGTCAGCAGCTTTGCGCCTGCGCAATGCCGAACTGATCGGCCAGATGGACCGCGCGCGCGTCGCCGCCGAAACCAGTCGCGTGGAACTGTCACGCGCGCACCACGCCATGGCGGCAGATTTCACCAGCCTGCAGCGGCTGAGCCAGACCGGTTCGTGGCACTGGCAGGGGCCGGACGGCAACATCGTGTGGAGCGACCAGTTCTATCGCCTGCTCGGCCTGGTGCCGCAATCCTGCCCGGCCGCGCCGGCGGCGTGGCTCGACCGCGTGCACCCGGATGATCGCGAAATCCTGCGCAGCCATTACCAGCGCCTGCGCAGCGGCGCGACACGCGACTCGGTCAGCTTCCGGCTGGCGGGCGATGCTTCGCCGGCGGTATGGCTGCAGTCGATTGCCGAAAGCGAACGCGGCCCGGATGGCAGTGTGACCTGGATCCGCGGTCTGCTGCGCGCCGAGCCTGCAGATTGACTGGCCTGCAGATCAATCCACGCTGTAGACCTTGAGCCGCACCTGGTCGGGCGTGCGTTCGCCGAAGCCGACATGCAGGCGCTGCACCAGCCATTGCAGATCGGGTGCCGCCGTCTCGAACCGCATCGCGGTGCGCATGTAATAGCTGGAGGGATCGACGCGCTCGCCACGCGCCAGTTTCGCCATCACCTCGGCCGGGCCGATCCGCAGGCCGCGGCTCCAGACCTCGACCTGTGCTGCCCCACCTGGAGAATCGGCGTCCAGCTTCAGCATGTAGCGCGCATCAAGATCCGCCAGCCCGTCAGGACGCAGCACCTGCCAGTCCGCGCCGCCCGCCAGCACCACGCCGCTGAGTTTGCCGGTCACCGCACCGCCGGTGATCGGCACGCAGCGGCGTTCGCCGGCGGCATCGCGGCCCACGCTTTGCGGCACGCCCACTTCGACGGCAAGTTCGAAAACCGGTGTCAGCATGGCAGTCTCCCTCAGGTCCTCAGGTCCTCAGCTTCTCAATCGTCTGGCTGAGCTGTTGATGCAGGGTCGCGGTCTGCGCCGCACCGAGCTTGCGCGTCAATGCCGCCTGCGCCTTCTGCCAGAGCGGCAGCGCACGCGCAAACAGCCGCCGGCCATCCGCCGTCAGCCGCACGATACGGCGCCGCCGATCATCGACCGCAGCGCCCTGGATAATCAGGTCGCGCTGTTCGAGCAGGCGCAGATTACGGGTCAGTGTGGTGGAATCGACGCCGATCAGCTGGGCCAGCGCCGTCACCGAGAGACCATCTGCCTGGCAGAGCGAGGCCAGCGTGGCGAATTGCGGCATGGTGAGATCGACCTCGGCCATGAAGGCATTATAGGCCTGCATGCCCAGTCGCGTTGCAGCATGCAGGCGCAGCACCGTGCAGCCCTCCTCCATCAACTGGCGGAAGGCAGCTGTGTCGGGCAGGTCGCTGCGTCTGGCCTCGCGCTTGCGGGTCATCCCTTTTCAATAGCGGTTTCAGCCGGCCTTGCAAACCGCTCTGACGCAGCCTATCTGTAGCTACAATATATGTATATACATCTTTTTTGGAAAGGGCCTGCCGCCATGCGCAACGTCGTCGTCACCGGACTGGGCCTTGTCACGCCGCTCGGCGTCGGAACCGCGATCAACTGGCAGCGGCTGACGGCCGGACTTTCCGGCCTGCGCCGCATCAGCGGCTTCGACACCTCGGATCTGTCCGCGAAAGTCGCCGGCATCGTGCCGGATATCGCCGACGACCCGCAGGGCTTCGATCCGGATGCGGCCGCACCACTGAAAGACCGCCGCAAGATGGACCGCTTCATCCAGTTCGCGCTGGTGGCGGCGGGTGAGGCGCTGAAGCAGGCCGGGCTGAACCTGACCGATGCGGCAACGACTGCGAAAGTGCGCGCCGGCTGCATGATCGCCACCGGCATCGGCGGCTTTCCGGCGATTGCCGAAGCGACCCGCACGGTGGAGCGCGCCGGACCGCGCCGGCTGTCGCCTTTCGTGATCCCCTCTTTCCTCGGCAATCTGGCGGCCGGCCATGTCTCGATCCGCCACGGCCTGCAGGGCCCGCTCGGCTGCCCGGTGACGGCCTGCGCCGCCGGCGCGCAGGCCATCGGCGACGCCGCGCGCCTGATCCGCAGCGGTGAAGCCGATGTGATGCTGGCCGGCGGCGCGGAGGCCTGCATCGACCGCGTCAGCCTGGCCGGATTCGGCGCGGCGCGCGCGCTGGCCACCGCGCATAACGACGAACCGGAGAAAGCCTCGCGGCCCTTCGAAGCGGCGCGCGATGGCTTCGTGATGGGCGAAGGCGCCGGCATCCTGGTGCTGGAATCAGAGGAACATGCGCGGGCGCGTGGCGCGGAAATCGTCGGCCGCGTGTTGGGCTATGGCACCACGGCCGATGCCCATCACATCACCGCACCGCCGGACGACGGTAACGGCGCGCGCCGCGCCATGCAGATCGCGCTGACCCAGGCCGGACTGGAACCGGGCCAGATCGGCTACATCAACGCACATGCCACCGCCACGCCGGTGGGCGATGCCGCTGAGATCTCGGCGGTGAAAAGCCTGTTCGGCAACGTCATCGCGCAGCTGGCCATGTCGTCCACCAAATCCGCCATCGGCCACCTGCTGGGCGCAGCCGGTGCGGTGGAGGCGATCTACAGCCTGCTGGCTGTGCGCAGCGGCCTGCTGCCGCCGACGCGCAACCTCGATCAGGTCGATCCGGCCTGCGACGGCATCGACCTGGTGCCTCATGTGGCGAAAGAGAAAACCGTGGACTATGCGATGTCGAACGCCTTTGGCTTCGGCGGCGTCAATGCGGCATTGATCTTCGGTCGCTAAGAAACGGCGGCGCCCTCTACCTCCCGCTGTAGCCGCCGCCACCAACGGGTGGTAGCCGAAACTAGCCGTGGCATTTTGTCCCCGGCTGGTTAAGTTGCTCTGGTCTTCCGACGCCGGACCAGGGATGCATGAACAGAATTGAGGGGATGTCTGCAGACCGGCTGAAACGGCTGATCGATGAGACCGATGCCACCCCGGAACCCGCCGACCGACCGCTGACCGACGCGGTGATCGCCGAACGGCTGTATCGCGCCAGTCGTCCGACGCGATACATGGCCTTCCTGTTCATGGCGGGGCTGTTTGCCGCCTTCTGGCACACTCTGCAGGGCTGGCAGATGGCCCTGTGCTTTGCCTTCAATCTGGGCGGCACGCTGTGGTTCGACCATCTGCGCCGCCGTTTCGCCAGCCGGCCAGACCCTTTCGCGGCGGCCGACGTCTGGACCACCCGCTTCGCACTGGCTTCAGCCGTCACGGGCACTGGCTGGGGCCTGCTCGGCTGGTTCGCTTTCGCACCCGACAATTTCGAATCGCAGCTCACGCTCGGCTTCGCGATGTGCGGGTTGATCACCCTGAGCGTGCTGACCCGCAGCGTGCACCTGCCGTCCTATTACACCTTCATGGCCGCAACCCTGACACCACCGCTGCTGCGCTGCCTGATAGAAGGAACACCCGGAGCCCTGACGATTGCCTTCTGCGGCGTGGTCTTCGTGATCTTCACCTCGATCTGGAGTCACAATGCGCACGACCGCGAACTGCGCTCGGCCGCCTTGCGCCTGCGCAACGCCGAACTGATCCACGAGGTGGAGCAGGCGCGCGCCATGGCGGAAACCGCGCGCGACCTGGCAGAAGACAATTACCATCGCACGCTCGACTCGCTGCAGAATGCCCAGCGCATCGGCAATGTCGGCAACTGGGACTGGTATGCCGCAACAGATAAGCTGTTCTGGTCAGACCAGCTTTATCGCCTGATCGGCAAAGCACCCGGCAGCATGACACCCGATGGCGAGGCATTCCTGGCCCTGGTCGATGCCGAAGACCGCGACCGGGTGACGGAGCGCCTCAAAGAAGTGACCCGCAGCGGTACACGGGTCACGGCGGAATTCCGTCTCAAGCCGATCGATGGCGAGACGCGCATCCTGTTCGCTGTCACGGAAGCGATGCAGGACGAGACCGGAAAAATCGTGCGCATTGCCGGCACGCTGCGCGACGTGACACAACAGCGCGACTACGAGAATGCGCTGATCGCCGCGAAAGCGGTCGCTGAGCGGGCCAGCAGGGCCAAGACCAATTTTCTTGGCAATCTGAGCCACGAACTGCGCACACCACTGAATGCCGTGATCGGTTTCGCTGAAATGCTGACCCTGCCTCGGACTGGCGCAGCCGGAACGCCGCGCACGGCGGAATATGCCAGCCTGATCCTGACCAGCAGCCGCGAGCTGCTGGTGCTGATCGACGACCTGCTGGATATCGCGCAGATCGAAACCGGTCAGATGGAACTGAAATCCGAAACCATCGCCATGGCGGCATTGATCGCCGAAACTGCCGCACAGGCGCAGCCGGCGCTGGAAAAGGCGGATTGCCGGCTGGAGGTTTCAGGCGGCGGCGGCGATATCCGCGGCGACGCGCAGCGCGTGCGGCAGATCCTGGCAACCCTGCTGGCTGAAACCATACGGCTGTCGCCGCCGGGCAACCGGCTGAGTCTGGCAAGCGCGGATGAGCAGACGATGCTGCGCCTGACCCTGACCAGCGAGGCGCCACTGCCCGATATCGCCGCCGACACTGCGCTGTTGCACGGTTTCGAGGCGCGCGTCGCCTATCATGCCAGCGACCTGGGACTGCATCTGGCGCTGATGAAGGAACTGGTCCGGCGCCATCACGGCGATCTGCGTAGCGAGACACGCGGCGACGGCACCGCGCTGCATCTTCGTCTGCCGCTGGCCGGCCACGCATAGCTCCCGTCTCTTCTCAATCTCACGCAGCACAAAAAAAGACGGCGTGCTCGAAGAACACGCCGTAAGTCTGGGGGGAAGGGAAAAGAAAAAACGCGGTACTCGGCGTCCCGGAAGCACTAATGGCTCCCGGACGCAATCAGTGCATGATCTTCCAGCTTCCGTCGGGCTGGCGGCAGGCCGTACCGTAGCCCTGCTTGCTTTCGCCGCCGACCTGGATGGTCTGTTGGAATTCACGGCAGTATTCGCCGCTGGCGGCCTGATAGGCCGGCTGCGGCACGATGGTGCCGGCATT
Organism: Ferrovibrio terrae; assembly: GCF_007197755.1. Lineage (NCBI taxonomy): Bacteria > Pseudomonadati > Pseudomonadota > Alphaproteobacteria > Rhodospirillales > Rhodospirillaceae > Ferrovibrio > Ferrovibrio terrae. The sequence goes on along the minus strand of NZ_CP041636.1, from coordinate 1,741,154 downwards.
GCCGCTATCGGGGTTGCGCCACGACACCTGCGTGCCCGAAGGCGTGGTTTCCAGCGCGCGCTGGTTTGCGCGGTCCATGTAGCCGCGGTCGGCCTTGTCGAGCGACTTGCCGACTTCCGAGCCAAGCAACGCGCCGATCAGCGTACCGGCGGCGACGCCGACCAGCTGGCCAGAGCCCTTGCCGAACTGCGCGCCGGCGACCGCGCCGCCGACGCCACCGAGCACGGTGCCGACATTCTGCTTCGGGCCGCTGTCATTGGCGCAGGCGGCCAGCATGCCGACGATGCCGAGCGCGGCAACCACCGAAACGGCGCGACGCGCAAGGGCGCGGGCCGGACGGGGATGGTACGGAGGGCGGGGGGCGAGGACGTTCATGGCCGTGTGAATCCTATATACATGCCCAGGTTGGACACGGGAAAAATCTGCGGGCGGATTGAGGCGGGATTGCGGCAAGGGTTGGGTAACTTGGCGGCAGGATGTAACATGGGGCACCCCGGAAGCTCAGAGAACCGCAATGACCGCCGCTGACCCGCTTGCCCAGTTTGCCGCATGGCTGAAGGATGCCGAAGCCGGCGAACCCAACGATCCCACCGCCATGGCGGTGGCGACCAGCGACGCGGATGGCCTGCCGAATGTGCGCATGGTGCTGCTGAAGGGCTTCGATGAGCGCGGCTTTGTCTTCTACACCAATTTCGAAAGCGCCAAGGGCCGCGAACTGCTGGCCAACCGGCAGGCCGCCGCAATGTTCCACTGGAAGAGCCTGCGCCGGCAGGTGCGCCTGCGCGGTCCGGTCAGCGTGGTGACCGAGGCCGAGGCCGATGCCTATTTCGCCTCGCGCCCGCGCGACAGCCGCATCGGCGCCTGGGCCTCGCAGCAGTCGCGTCCGCTGGAGGGCCGCTTCGCACTGGAAGCCGCGGTGGCGAAATACGCCGCCAGGCATGCCATCGGCGATGTCCCGCGGCCGCCCTACTGGTCGGGCTTCCGCATCGCGCCGAGCTACATCGAATTCTGGACCGACAAGCCATTCCGCCTGCATGAACGGCTGGTCTACCGGCGCAGCGACGCATCCGTGCCGTGGACAACGGAATTCCTGTATCCGTGAGCAAGAGCGCGCCAGCCGCCAGCGAAAAGGCGCGGCTGATGCGCCGTGCCACCTATGCCTCGGTGCTGGTGGTCCTGGTGCTGGTGGCGGCAAAGATGGCAGCCTGGCTGCAGACCGAATCCGTCGCCCTGCTGGCATCGCTGGTCGACAGCCTGCTCGATGGCGTGGCCTCCGCCATCAATCTGTTGGCGGTGCGCCACGCGCTGACGCCAGCCGATGACGAACACCGCTTCGGCCATGGCAAGGCCGAAGCGCTCGCCGGTCTGGGCCAGGGTGCCCTGGTCACCGGCTCGGCGCTGTATCTTTTCATTACCGGCATCCAGCATCTGATCACGCCGCAACCGATCGGCAGCAGCCCGGCCGGCATCGCCGTGATGGTGCTGTCGATCCTGCTGACCGGCGGCCTGATCCTGTACCAGCGCCACATCGTGCGGCAGACGGGCTCTCTCGCCATCGCCGCCGACCGGCTGCATTACGTTGCCGATCTGGCCACCAACCTCACCGTCATTGCGGCACTGCTGCTGGCCAGCCAGCCCGACTATGTCTGGGTCGATGCCGTCGCGGCGCTGATCGTCGCCGCCATCATCGTGAAAAGCGCCATCGACATCGTACGCGGTGCGCTCGACAACCTGATGGATCGCGAGATGGCTGAGGTGGACCGCGAGCGCATCCTGACCGTGGTGCGGCAGCATTCGCAGGCGCGCGCCCTGCACGACCTGCGCACGCGCCGCGCCGGGTTGCAGGTCTTCATTCAGTTCCATCTCGAACTCGACCCGGAGATCAGTTTACGCGCGGCGCATCGCATCACCGATGAGATCGAGACCGAGTTGCGCCGGATGTTCCCCGGCGCCGGCGTGCTGATCCACCAGGATCCGGCAGGCTATGACGATCCGGTTTCTGAATTCGTCAGTCCGTCGGGCAAGCCGACCGGGACGGGTTGATCCCCGGTTGCCGCCCCCGCTAAGTTAGCGGCTCTGCTTTGCCGTTGGGGGAGTCATGTCGTTTTCACGCATCCTGCGCCTTGTCGCGTCTGCCGTTGGTCCAGGCCTGATCGCTGCCCTGACCATTTCCGCCCCGGCGCAGGCTGCTGCCGCCATCGAGGGCAAGACGCTGAGCATCCTGTGGGTGCTGCCCTTTGCCGGCATCCTGCTCTCCATCGCGCTGATGCCGCTGTTCACGCCGCAATTCTGGCATCACCACTATGGCAAGGTGGCGGGCTTCTGGGGCCTGTGCATTGCCGTGCCGTTCGCGCTGCAGATTGGCGCCATCCCCACCGCGCATGTGCTGCTGGAAGTGGCGCTGCACGAATACATCCCCTTCATCATCCTGCTGTTCGCACTGTTCACTGTCGCCGGCGGTGTGCGTATCACCGGCAACCTGCATGGCAGCCCAAGCCTGAACACCGCCTTGCTGCTGGTCGGTACCGTGCTGGCAAGCTGGATGGGCACCACCGGCGCCTCGATGCTGCTGATCCGGCCGCTGATCCGCGCCAATGACGACCGCAAGCATAATGTGCATGTGGTGATTTTCTTTATCTTCCTGGTGTCGAACATCGGCGGTGCGCTGACGCCACTGGGCGATCCGCCACTGTTCCTCGGCTTCCTCAAAGGTGTCGACTTCTTCTGGACCACCAAGGCGCTGTTCATGCCGACCTTCCTGGTCACCGTGGTGCTGCTCGGCGTGTTCTATGCCGTCGACAGCCACTACTATAAAAAGGAGGGCATCGTGGCACCCGACCCGACGCCCGACAGCGCTATCGGCATGGAAGGCGGCGTCAATCTGATCCTGCTCGGCGGCGTGATCCTGGCCGTGCTGATGTCAGGCACCTGGAAACCCGGCGTGGAACTGAGCATCTTCGGCGTCGGCGTTGAACTGCAAAACGCGGCGCGCGACCTGTTGCTGCTCGCCATCGCCTTCGCCTCGCTGAAGCTGACCGCGCAACAGACCCGCAGCGATAACGGCTTCACCTGGGGGCCGATTGTCGAAGTCGCCAAGCTGTTCGCCGGCATTTTCGTCACCATCATCCCGGCCATCGCCATCCTGCGCGCCGGCACCGATGGCGCGCTGGGCGGTCTGGTCAGCCTGGCCTCCAATGCTGACGGTTCGCCGAACAATGCGATGTATTTCTGGCTGACCGGCATCCTGTCGAGCTTCCTCGACAATGCGCCGACCTATCTCGTCTTCTTCAACATGGCGAGCGGCGATGCGCAGACCCTGATGGGTCCGCTGGCCTCCACGCTGCTGGCGATTTCGGCCGGCGCGGTGTTCATGGGCGCCAACAGCTACATCGGCAATGCACCCAACTTCATGGTCAAGGCGATTGCCGAAGAGATGAACGTCAAGATGCCGAGCTTCTTCGGCTATATGGTGTGGAGTTGCGGCATCCTGCTGCCCTGTTTCGTGCTGGTGACGCTGCTGTTCTTCCTGTGGTAACCGGCCCAGGACTGCTGGACGGGTTGTCGGCCGCGGCGTTAACCGATATAAACATCGCGTAAATATTCTTAACCATCAAGAGGTGGCCGATGCGCGCGCCCGTCCTTCGCATCGGCCTCGTCGCCGCATCTGTTTTCGGCTTCGCGGCCCCGGCGCAGGCCGCGGCTATCGACGGTTCGCAGCTCACGCTGCTCTGGGGCCTGCCGTTTGCCGGCATCCTGCTCTCAATCGCGCTCTGTCCGCTGGTCGCACCGGCCTTCTGGCATCATCATTACGGCAAGATCGCGGGCTTCTGGGCGCTGGCCTTCCTTCTGCCCTTCGCACTGCACAGCGGCACCGGCAGCGCCGTGCATGTCGTGCTGGAAGTGGCGCTGCACGAATATATTCCGTTCACCGTGCTGCTGCTGTCGCTGTTCACTATCGCCGGTGGCGTGCGCATCACCGGCAACCTGCAGGGCAGCCCGAGCCTGAATACCGGGCTGCTGGCCGCCGGCACCGTGCTGGCAAGCTGGATGGGCACCACCGGCGCCGCCATGCTGCTGATCCGGCCGCTGATCCGCGCCAACGACAACCGCCGGCACAATGTGCATGTGGTGATCTTCTTTATCTTCCTGGTCGCCAATGTGGGCGGTGCGCTGACGCCGCTGGGCGATCCGCCGCTGTTCCTCGGCTTCCTCAACGGCGTGCGATTCTTCTGGACCATGGAAGCCTTGTTCACGCCGACGCTGCTGCTCGGCGGCATCCTGCTCGGGGTTTTCTATCTGGTTGACCGCTATCTTTATGTGAAGGAAGGCATCACCCGCGATCCGACGCCGGATACCACGATCGGCGTCGAGGGCGGCGCCAACATTTTCCTGCTGGGCGGCGTGATCGGCGCCGTGCTGATGTCAGGCACCTGGCAGCCGGCCTGGAGTTTCGATATCGCCGGCGTGGAGCTGAAGCCGCAGAATCTGGCGCGCGACGTCATCCTGCTCGGCCTGGCCGGGCTGTCGCTGCTGATCACCAGCAAGGCAACACGCGACGGCAACGGCTTCAACTGGGAGCCGATCCTGGAAGTCGCCAAGCTGTTTGCCGGCATCTTCCTGACCATCGTGCCGGTGATCGCCATCCTGCGCGCCGGCGAAAGCGGCGCCCTGCGCGACCTGATCGCGATCGCCACCGGGCCGGACGGCGCGCCACGCGACGAGATGTATTTCTGGCTGACCGGGCTATTGTCCGCCTTCCTCGACAATGCGCCGACCTACCTGGTGTTTTTCCATATGGCGGGCGGCGATGCGCAGGCGCTGATGGGGCCGATGGCCTCCACCCTGCTCGCCATTTCCATGGGCGCGGTCTACATGGGCGCGCTGACCTATATCGGCAATGCGCCGAATTTCATGGTCAAGGCGATCGCCGAACAAAGCGGCGTCCGCATGCCGAGCTTCTTCGGCTACATGCTGTGGTCCTTCCCGTTGCTGCTGCTGCCCTTCGCCCTGATCACCTGGCTGTGGTTTCTGTAGGAACTAACCTTCGTCACCGGACTTTCATTGTCGATAAACCCGAGTCGCGATAGACTGAGCCCGATTCGACGCATGTCGGATCCCCTGATTTCCGGAGTTTGCAGAGGAGTATCGGCCATAGCAAACACCACGTCGCGCAAGCGCGCATCGACGGCCCCCGCCAGCAAGGCCAAGGCCGCCACCAAGTCGAAATCCACCGCCGCCGCCAAGAAACCGGCTGCTGCGGGTAAAGCCAAGACGGTCACGACCCCGAAGAAGAGTACAACCAGGGTGACCAAGGCCGCTGCCCAGACAGCAAGGACATCCGCTGCCAAGCCCAAGGCGGCGAGCAAGACCCCGAAAGCCGCAGCCGCAAAACCCGCCGCGAAGAAGCACGTCCTGCCGCCGGCCGTGCTCAAGCTGCATCAGCTGATCCTGAAGTCGCTCGACGACGACAAGGCCGAGGAGATCGTATCGATCGAGCTGGCCGGCAAGTCCTCGATTGCGGATTTCCTGGTGATTGCCTCTGGCCGCTCGTCGCGCCAGGTCGCCGCCATCGCCGAACATCTGGTCGACCGGATCACCAAGGAAACCGGCCGCAAAGTACGCGCCGAAGGCAAGGCGGTCGGCGACTGGGTTCTGATCGATACCGGCGACATCGTGGTCCATATCTTCCGGCCCGATGTGCGCAACTTCTACAATCTTGAAAAGATGTGGGGCGGCGCGGCCATCCCTGAGCCGGCTGCGGCCTGAGACCGAACGCATGCCGCCGGTCTGTACGGCTGGCGGCATGAACATCATCCCATGAAGATCACCATCGCCTGCGTCGGCAAGGCCGGCCGCGCCAAGCATGATGCGGCCCAGAGCCTGATCGAGGGCTACAGCGCCCGCCTGCCCTGGCCGGTCACCATCCGCGAGGTGGAGGACAAGAAGCAGGGCGGCACCCCGGCGGAGCGCAAAAGTCGCGAAGCCGCACTGCTGCTGGCCGCCTTGCCCAAAGGCGCCGTGATCGTGGCGATGGACGAGCGCGGCAAGAGCCTGTCGAGCCGGCAGTTCGCCGATCAGCTGGCGCAATGGCGCGACCATGGCGAGCAGGAGGTGGCTTTCCTGATCGGCGGGGCCGACGGGCTGGACCCCGCACTGGCGGCCAAGGCGAGGCTGACGCTGTCGCTCTCGGCCATGACTTGGCCGCATTTGCTGGCCAGAGTGATGCTGCTGGAGCAGCTTTACCGGGCCTGGAGCCTGCAGACCGGGCATCCCTATCACCGGGACTGATTTACCGGGACGGATCGACCTTTCCGGCCATCTGCGCTATGTAGAATCCTAGAAACCTCAGCCTTTTCATTGATTGCCATGACCAAGACCGATATCGCCCGCAAACCCGTCGTTCTGTGCATCCTGGACGGCTGGGGCCTGCGCGATGACCCGACCGACAACGCGCTGGCCCAGGCGCGGCTGCCGAACTATCGCCGCCTGCTGGACACCCGCCCGTTCGCCAAAGTCGGCACGTCCGGCCGCGATGTCGGCCTGCCCGACGGCCAGATGGGTAATTCGGAAGTCGGTCATATGAATATCGGCGCCGGGCGTATTGCCGTGCCTGATCTCGGCCGCATCGACAATGCGGTGGCCGACGGCACGCTGAAGGACAACGCCGCCATCACCGGGCTGATCGAAAAGCTGAAGGCGAGCGGCGGCAGGCTGCATCTGCTCGGCCTGCTGTCGGATGGCGGCGTGCATTCGCACCAGGACCATATGGCCGCCGTGGCGAAAATCTTCTCGGCCGCCGGCCTCGCGGTGAACATCCACATGTTCGCCGATGGCCGCGATACGCCGCCGAAAAGCGCGCTGAATTTCCTGAAAATTTTCCGCCGGCAGATCGGCGATGCGAAGAACGTGTCCTTCGCCACCGTCTCCGGCCGCTTCTTCGCCATGGATCGCGACAAGCGCTGGGAGCGTGTCGGCCAGGCCTATGACGCGCTGGTCAATGCCAAAGGCAAAACGGCCGCAACGGCGGAAGCCGCCGTCGAACAGGGCTATGCAGCAGACGAGACCGACGAGTTCATCTCGCCCACCGCGCTGGATGGCTTCACGGGCATGCAGGACAACGACGCCGTGCTGATGGCGAATTTCCGCGCCGACCGTGCACGCGAAATTCTCACGGCCCTGCTCGATCCGCATTTCGATGGCTTCAATCGCGCGCGTGTCGTCAAGTTTGCCGGCGCTGTCGGCCTGACCGAATATTCCACCGCACTGAACCCCTTCCTCGCGACCGCCTATGCGCCGGTGCGCTATCCCAATGTGCTGGGCGAAGTGCTGGCCAATGCCGGCAAGACCCAGCTGCGCATTGCCGAGACCGAGAAATACGCGCATGTCACCTTCTTCATGAATGGCGGCGAGGAGCAGCCGTTCTCTGGCGAGGACAGGATTCTGGTTCCTTCGCCAAAAGTGAAGACCTATGACCTGCAGCCGGAAATGTCGGCGCCGGAACTGACCGACAAGCTGACGGCAGCCATTACGTCGGGCAAATACGATCTCGTCATCGTCAACTACGCCAACCCCGACATGGTGGGCCATACCGGCTCGATGCCGGCGGCGATCAAGGCGGCGGAGACGATCGATGCCTGCATCGCCAAGCTTGAGAAAGCCGTGACCGAGATGGATGGCGTGATGCTGATCACCGCCGACCACGGCAACCTGGAAGAGATGCTGGATCGCTCCAGCGGCCAGGCGCATACGCAACACACCACCAATCCGGTGCCGCTGCTGCTGGTCGGCCCGCGCACCGATGCGTATCGGGCCAGGGATGGCCGCCTGTGCGACATCGCGCCGACCCTGTTGCATTTCCTCGGTCTGGCCCAGCCGGCCGAGATGACCGGCAACATACTTGCCGTCGCCGGTACTTCCACCCAGACGACTGCCCGCCGCCTTGCATAAGCTGATCCTGCCGCTCGCCGCCTTGCATAAGCTGATCCTGCCGCTCGCCGCCTTGATCCTGATCGGATCGACGGCGAGCTTTGCGCAATCCAACGCCCCGCAGCAGCAGTTGCAGGATGTGCAGAAGCGTCTGCAGGAAAGCCGTGAACGCGAACGTGAACTGGGCCAGGAAGCGGCCAAGCTGGCGCAGAAGCAGCGCGAGCTGCAGCGCAAACTTGTGTCAGCCGCCAGAAAACTGCAGATCCAGGAAGACCTGGTGTCGCAGAGCGAAGACAAGCTGGCCGGCCTGCTGACCGACGAAGGCACCGCACGCGAGGCGCTGGACGCCCGCCGCGCCGAACTGGCGCAGACTCTGGCCAGCCTGGCGCATCTGAGCCGTCAGCCGCCGGAAGCCATGGTGCTGGCGCCGGGTTCGGCACTGGATATGGTGCGCGCCAGCCAGCTGATGGCAGCACTGGTGCCGGAAATCGAAAACCGGGCAGCGTCCTTACGCGATGAACTGAACCGTCTGGCCAAGCTGCGCCAGGGCGTGGCCACCGAGCAGGAACGGCTGGGCAAGGCGATCACCCAGCTTGACCATGAACGGCGCGAGCTGGAATTCCTGCAGGCCGAAACCACGGCGGCCGTGGCTCAAACCGCGGAAGAGCGCGGTTCTGCGCGAGAAACCAGCAGCCAGCTGGCCGCCCAGGCCAAGGACCTGCGCGCCCTGGTTGATCGCCTGCTGGAACAGGAGCGTCGCGAAACTGAGCGGCGCGAGGCCGAACGGCGGACCCGCCAGCCCGGCACCGCTGCGCCGCGCGGCAGCACCGCCCCTGATCCGCCGGAAGCCTATGCCGCGCTGGAAGGCTCGGCCGCCCTGCCGGCGCGCGGGCGCATCACCGGGAGGTTCGGCCAGTCGGACGAAAACGGCGTTCCGTTGCGCGGAATCCGCATCGAGGCCCGCGCCGGCGCCCAGGTGATCGCGCCCGCTGACGGCAAAGTGATGTTTGCCGGCCCCTTCCGCGGCTACGGGCAACTCTTGATTATCGCCCATGGCGGCGGATACCATAGCTTATTGGCGGGATTTGGACGGATCGACCGCTCTGTCGGTCAATGGGTGCTTGCCGGCGAACCGGTCGGCCTGTTGACCAACTCCCCAGGCGAAAAACCCGTCCTATATCTCGAACTGAGGCGCAAAGGCGAAACGGTCAATCCGTTACCCTGGCTGGCCTCGGGCGACAGAAAGGTGAGCGGCTGATGCGCAATTTCCTCCTTGGTGGTGTCTGTGCCTTCGTGTTGATGGGCTCGGTCGCCCTGTTTGCGGCGCCCAGCAAGGTCGGCGGGCTGCAGGCCAGCGAAACCTACCGGCAGCTCAACCTGTTCGGTGAAATCTTCGAGCGCGTCCGCAACGACTATTACAAAGAGACCAAGGATGACGAACTGATGGAGGCTGCCATCAACGGCATGCTGACCTCGCTCGATCCCTACTCGGTCTACATGCCGCCGCGCAGCTTCCAGGAAGCGCGCGTGCAGACGCGCGGTGAATTCGGCGGCCTCGGCATCGAGGTGACGCAGGAGAACGGCCTGATCAAGGTGGTGTCGCCGATCGACGACACGCCGGCGCAGAAGGCCGGCATCCTGCCGGGCGATCTGGTCACGCATCTGGACGGCGATCCGGTGATGGGCAAGACGCTGAACGAGTCGATCGAGAAGATGCGCGGCGCGCCCAACACCAACATCGTGCTGACCGTACGCCGCGGCGCTGCCGATTCCGCCAAGACCTTCGACGTGAAGATCACCCGCGCCGTGATCAAGACCCGCGTGGTGCGGTCTCGCCGTGAAGGCGAGTTCGGCTACCTGCGCATCTCGTCGTTCAACGAGCACACCACGCAGGACATGGTGGCCGCGATCGACAAGCTGAAGGCCGAGATGGGTCCGGAGCTGAAGGGCTACATCATCGACCTGCGCGACAATCCGGGCGGCCTGCTCGACCAGGCCATCTCGGTGTCGGACAGCTTCCTGAACCAGGGCGAGATCGTGTCGACCCGTGCACTGCGCGGCACCGCCGATGAAGGCCAGCGTTACAACGCCAAGCGCGGCGATGCCGCCGACGGCAAGCCGATGGCGGTGCTGATCAACGGCGGTTCGGCCTCGGCCTCCGAGATCGTAGCCGGCGCGCTGCAGGATCATCACCGCGCCGTGCTGGTGGGTAACACCACCTTCGGCAAGGGCCTGGTGCAGACAATGATTCCGCTCGGTGAATTCGGCGGCATGAAGCTTACCACCGCCGGTTACTTCACGCCGTCGGGCCGCTCGATCGACAAGGTCGGCATCTCGGCCGATGTCGAAGCATGGAACGAGCGCGATCGCCAGATCGCCGCGGCGCTGAAAGAACGCCGCCAGATGACCGACACGCGCCAGACCGAAGAAAACAAGTCGGACAAGGACAAGCAGGAGCCGGCCCAGGTGACGCCGCCGCATCAGGTGCCGACGCCTGGCCAGGACGGCCCCGACCTGGTGCTGCAGGCCGCCATCGAAGTGCTGCGCGCGCCGCCCAAGCCGACTGCACGTAAATGATCCGGCGCGGCTCAGCAGAAGGCTGACCCACCGCAATGGCGCTTCATGTCGATCCCGATGACCGGCCGACAGCAGACCCGAAACCGGGTCTGCTGAAGCGTCTGTTCGGCGGCCGGCGCAAGAAAGCCGTCGCCGTTGAGATGAATGGCGGTGATGGCCATATCCTGGATGAGCATCACGCCGACGCCGACCTGATCCAGAGTATCAATGGCGATGAAGACGCACCGCCGCCGGCCGAGCCGCCGCGCAAGCGTGGCTTCAAGCACAAGATCACCACTTTCTTCCGCATCATCGGCCTGATCCTGTGGCCGCCCTTCCTGCGCGGAGACCTGCGCACGGTGAACCGCCGCCTGCTGATGGCGGCATGGACCATCGTGCTGCTGGTGCTGGCGGCTGGCGGCGGCTGGCTGGTCACTACCGGCGAGAAGCTGGCGTTCCTGCCCGGCTCCGAAGTCGTGATCGGCGTCGGCCGTCTGGCCCTGCCGCCGGAAGCGCGACTGGCGCCGGATCAGAAAAGCGCTGCCGCTGCACCACCGCCCGCGGTCGGCCGGCTGCCCAGTGGATTGCTGATTGCGCCCGATCCGCTGCTGGCCGAAACCACGCCACGCGGCCTGATCCCGAAAATCGGCAGCGATGGCCGGCAGCCGTGGAATGCCTATGCGCGCCCCTTCGACGAACCGGCGACGCGGCCGCGGCTTGCCATCGTGCTGCACGAGATGGGCCTGAACACGCAGTTGACCCTGCTGGCCGCCGAACGCCTGCCGCCGGCCATCACCTTCGCCTTCAATCCTTATGCACCCGACCTCGCCAGGCAGGTAGAGATGGCGCGCACGCTGGGCCATGAAGTGCTGCTCGGCCTGCCGATGGAGCCGTTCGATTATCCGGCCAGCGATCCCGGTCCCTACACGCTGCTGACGAGTTTGAGCGAACAGGAGAATGCACGGCGCTTTGAATGGGTGCTGTCGCGCGTGCCGGGCTATATCGGCTTCAGCAACCTGATGGGCGGCAAATACACATCCTCGCCCGAACATATGCGCACCATCGCCGGCAAGTTGAAGGAACGCGGCCTGATGTTCGTCGATGCGCGCACCGCGCCGCGCAGCGTGGCGGCCCGCGTGGTGCGCGAGGGCGGCGGCGTCTATGCCTTCGTCAATCGCCAGGTCGACACACAGCCGACCGGACAGACCATCGATGCGCGACTGGAAGAACTGGAGCGCACCGCGCGCAGCAACGGCGTCGCCATCGGCAGTGCCCTGCCCTATCCCGTCACGCTCGACCGCCTGCTGGCCTGGACACGCGGGCTGGAGGCGAAGGGCATCGCGCTGGCGCCGGTATCAGCCATCGCCAATCGCCAGACGCCTGAATAACCAACCCGACTACAGTCAGGAGCCAGTATGAGCACAGCAGCCGGACGCGATGCGCGGCCCTACCGCGATGGCGTGGGCATCGCGCTGCTGAATGATGCGGACCTGGTCTTTGTCGGCCAGCGCATTGACCAGACCGCCGAGGCCTGGCAGATGCCGCAGGGCGGTATTGATCCCGGCGAGGATCCGCTGACGGCAGCGTTGCGCGAGATGGAAGAAGAGATCGGCGTGCCGGCAAAGCTGGCCGAGATCATCGCCGAAAGCCGCGACTGGCTGACCTACGACCTGCCGCCCGATCTGGCCGACAAGGTATGGAAGGGCCGGTATCGCGGCCAGCGGCAGAAATGGTATCTGGCGCGCTTCAAAGGGCAGGACACCGATATCAATCTGCAAACAGCGCATCCCGAATTCAACCTGTGGCGCTGGCTGCCGTTTCGCCAGCTGCCTGACATGATCGTGCCGTTCAAGCGGCCGATCTATGAACTGATCGTTGCCGAATTCGCCGATAAGGTTCGCACCTGACAGCCAAGGAGCCTGTAGCATGACGAAGGGCGATATCCTGCTGCTGCATGGAGCCTTCGTCGGCGGCTGGGTCTTCGAGAAGATGCGCGGCGAGCTGAACCGGCGCGGCTGGAAGACGCATGCACCCGACCTGCCGTTCCATGGCAGCGAATTTGCCGGCGCTGATCCGCATCCCGATCTGAGACGCCAGCGCCTGACGGAATATCGCGCCGCGCTGACTGAAGAGATCCATCGCCTGACGCCGCCGGGTCATCCCGCGCCGGTGCTGATCGGGCATTCACTGGGCGGCCTGCTGGCGCAGCAGCTGGCGGCACAGAACCTGGCCCGTGCGGCCGTGCTGCTGGCGCCGGTGGCGCCCTGGGGCATCCTGCCAAAAACACGCTGGGAGGTGGACACCATCTTCGGCCTGATGAAGGCCCATGTCATGGACAAGCCTGTCGTGCCGGATTTCCAGCTGGCGGCGAAATACTCGATGGACCGCATTCCTGCCGCCCTGCAGCGCGACATCTTTGCGCGCCTGGTCCCGGAGTCAGGCCGCGTGCTGTATGAGACCCTGCTTTGGTGGATGGACTGGCAAGCGGAGAGTTATGTCTCGGCGCGGCGCCTGCAGGTGCCGATGCTGGTGCTGTGCGGCAGCGATGACAAGGTGACGCCGCCGGCCACCTGCCGTGCGGTGGCGCGGCGCTATCCCGGCCGCGCGGTGTTTCGCGAGATCCCGGACCTGAGCCACTTCACCTTCGGCGAACCGCAGGAAGAGGCCGTGATTGCCATGGTGGCCGACTGGCTCGACGAGCACGCGCTCTGAACTGATCAGATCGGCGTGTTCTCCAGAGGCAAACTCTCAATGGGCACGCCGCAGCCCAGCACGATATTCACCGTCTTGCCATCGGATGCCAGTGGCAGCAACACGGCCTGGAAGCGATGCCGGCGGTCATCGCGCAAATAATCATAAGACAGCGTGCGCAACTCGCCCTCAGTCACGACACTGCGATAGATCGCCAGCAGTTCGTCGCGGAAGCCGGGATTGGCGATGTCTTCGAGCCAGCGGCCGGTCATGTCGGCACCGTGATAGAACACGAATTCGCTGCCGAACAGGCGATAGCGGAAACGCAGATCGTCTTCCGGCCCACGCACCACATCCACCATCAGCAGATGGCCGAGCAGTGGCTTGAGTTCTAGCGGGTCGAAATCGGCGCGCGCGGGAAAGCGGCGGCCCTGGCGCTTGCCCGCCCAGTAGCCGATCAGGCCACTCAGCCTCTCGTCCAGATCCGATTCAGCGACGGATGTGATATGTCGCACCATGTCCGGCAGCCTAGCCGGCCGACGGGACCCGACAAGCGAAGCATTTGGTAACCTATGTTTTTATTGCAGTGCGGCGCGCAGTTCTGGGGCGCCTAGTAGACACCTACGGGCAGGCCGCTGCTGAGGATCATGTCGATTTCACGGCCGTTGCTGGCCAGCGGCAGGATCACGGCCTGGAACCGGTGCCGCCGGCTATCGAGGATATAGTCGTAGGACAGCATCGGCGTGGCGCCGGTGGCGACGACATGCTCGTATAATCCGACCAGCTGCTGGCGATAGACCGCATTGCCGATCTCGTCGACCCATTGTCCGGTCAGATCGCCGCCGTGATAGAAGACGAATTCCGTGCCGAACAGGCGATAGCGGAAGCGCCGCGTTCCGTCGGCTTGTGGCACGACCTCGATCAGATTGATGTTGCCGAGCAGGGCGCGGAGTTCCAGCGGGTCGATATCGGCGCGCGCCGGCAGATGTCCCGGGCTGCATTTGCCGCGCCAGTAATCCAGCAGGGCCTTCAGGCGCGGATCGAGCTCCGATTCCGGGATCGGACCCTGCGGTGGCGGCGTGGACGGAGCAGCCGTATCAATCATGCCGGCTCAGTCTAAGCCGACAGGCCGGACAGGCAAAGTTGTAGTTGCAGGGAAAATCCCCGAATCGGGCTAGACAGCGACGGTGGCGAGTCGCCGCTGTCGCCATTGCATCACGCGCCAGACCAGCGCGGCGAAGCCGCGGCTGAAGGCGCCCTGCGGATCCAGGCCGCAGGCCTTGAGCGCCATGCTGAGGCCGCGCTGGATATGGCCGAAGCGATAGACCTTGCTGGCGCGGACTTCGTAAGCCGCGCTCTGGCTTTCGCGGTTGTAGCTACCTTCGCAGCCGTTGCCGCACCAGTAGGCCATGGCAAGTTCATCGTCACTGGCTTCCTGCATGCGGCCGAGCGCGATGGCGAGACGGCGCAGGCGGCCCATCGGCTGCGCCTGCTGATAGCGCTGCAGGTGATCGTAGAACAATTTGAAATGGCGAAACTCGTCGGCGGCGATCTTGCCCGCCACCATCTTCAGCACCGGCTCATCGGTGGCGTCGCGGATCGCGCTGTAGAAGCTGGACGTGCCGCATTCCACCACACAGCGCGCCACCAGCTCGCCGTTGCGGCTGCCGCGCACTGAAGCCGTGGCCTCAAGCGGCAGGCGGTAGCCATCGGTGAAACGCTGCATCGCCAGGTCGGGGTCGAAGGCGGGATCGGCCAGCTGGGCCCAGCGCGCCAGGGCGGTGCCATGCTGGCGCTCCTCGATGCCCCACTGCCGCGCGGCGTCGCAGAACAGCGGGTCGTCGGCAAAGACATTGCACAGATACGTGACGTAATCGTCGGCGTTATGCTCGACCAGCGCCGCAGCCTTGACGGCGCGCAGCAGCTCGGGATCGACCCGGGCAGGATCGAAGGCATCCCAAGCGATATCGTCCAGTGTCCAGTGTCCGGCCATGACCCTCTATTTAGCCAACGGTCATCAAATTGCAACTCTTGCGGCGATGCCCTAAGTACCCGTTAATACATCATTCTTGGCGAAATTGCGGCGACAGGACAGCAAATGGCCGATGGTATCCTCTATCACAATCCGCGCTGCTCGAAATCGCGCCAGGCACTGGAACTGCTGCGGGCCGAGGGCCTGTCGCCGCAGGTGGTGGAATATCTGAAGACACCGCCGGATGCGGCCACGCTTAAAAAACTGCTCGGCCAGCTTGGCTTGGGCGCGAAGGACGTGCTGCGCAAAAAGGAAGCCACTGAGGCCGGCATCGACACGGAAGCCGGCGAGGCCGCCCTGATCAAGGCGCTGGCAGAGCATCCCATCGCGCTGGAACGGCCGATCTTCGTGCACAAGGGCAAGGCCGTGATCGGCCGCCCGCCGGAAAAGGTGCTGGAGATCCTCTAGCCCTGCGGGCCCTAGTCATACAGGGTCCCGGACACTAGTTTGTCAGCGCACAAACGAAAGCCAACCGCCCCGTCATGACCAGTCAAGACACTGATGCGCCCGTTGCAACGGCTGCGCCCCCGCAAGGCATTACCGCCTATTCGCTCGGCCTGCTGGCTTTGCTCACCTTCTTCTGGGGCATCAACTGGCCGATCATGAAGATCGCGCTGAACGAGATGCCGGTCTTCACCTTCCGCGCGCTCTGCCTCGGCGGCGGCGCCATCGGCCTGTTCGCCATCGCGCTGCTCAAGCGCATGCCGCTGCGCATTCCGCGCGGCCACCTGCTGCACATGACCTGGATCAGCCTGTTCAACATCACCGGCTGGAATGTCTTCGTGCTCTATGGCCTGTCGATGCTGCCAGCGGGACGCACCACCATTCTCGCCTTCACCATGCCGCTGTGGCTGGTGCCGATGAGTGCGCTGCTGCTGCATGAGCGGCTGACCGGCTGGAAGCTGGCCGGCCTCGGCCTCGGCATGGCCGGCCTTGTCGTGCTGGTCGGCGGCGAGTGGGAGGCGATGATGGCCGCACCCTTGGGCGTGCTGTTGGTGCTAACAGCGGCGATCTGCTGGGCGATCGGCACGGTGCTGACCAAGCTTTGGCAGGTGCCGATGACGCCGGTGCCGTTTGTCGGCTGGCAGATGGTGCTGGGCGGCATCCCGATTTTCTTCATGGCGCCACTGCTGGAATTCGACCGCTGGTATGTCTATTCGCTCTGGCCGTGGATGTCGGCCTTCTACAACGCCACGGTCTGCTTTGTCTTCTGCTACTGGGCCTGGAACGTGCTGGTGCGCGTGCTGCCAGCCGGCATCAGCGGATTGTCGACGCTGATGATCCCGGTGGTGGGGGTGTTCTCCAGCATGCTGATGCTGGGCGAGGAGCCGCGCTGGCCGGAATTTGCCGCGCTGCTGCTGGTCGCCACCGCGCTGGGGCTGATCCTGAAGCCGACGAAAGTCTAGAAACCGTCAGTTCGCCAGCTGCAGATCGCCGCCGAGCCGGCGCATCAGATCGGCAAAGCCCGGGAAGCTGGTATCCATCACGCGTGCATCATCGATGGTGACGCCGTCTTTCGCCGCCATGCCGAGCACCAGGAACGACATTGCGATACGGTGATCGAGTTCGGTGGCGATCACCTCGCCGGCAGCCAGGCCCTGCGGCGGCTTGCCCTTGCCGCGAATGATGATGCCATCCTCGAATTCTTCCAGATCGACGCCGCAACTTTTAAGCCCGCGCGCCATCACGGCCAGACGGTCGCTTTCCTTCACGCGCAGCTCCTTTGCCCCGCGCACGATGGTGTCACCTTCGGCGCAGGCGGCCGCCACGAACAGGATCGGATATTCGTCGATCATGCTGGGCGCACGCTCTTCCGGCACGGTGATGCCCTTCAGGGCCGACTGACGGATGGTGATATCGGCCACCGGCTCGCCGCCTTCGCTGCGCGTATTCGCGAAGCTGAAATCGGCGCCCATATCCTGCAGCGTGGTGAACAGCCCGGTGCGCAGCGGATTGAGGCCGACATTCTGCAACGTGATCTCGGAACCTTGCACAATGAGCGCCGCCACCATCGGGAATGCCGCCGAGGACGGATCGCCCGGCACCGCAATGGTGGTCGGCCTGAATTCGGGCTGGCCGGCCAGACGGATGATGCGGCCGCCGGTTTTGGTTTTCTCGACCTCCACGCTGGCACCGAAATGGCGCAGCATGTTTTCGGTGTGGTCGCGGGTCGGCTCGGGCTCGATCACCGTGGTGATCCCGGGTGCGTTCAAACCAGCAAGAAGCACGGCAGTCTTCACCTGCGCCGAGGCCACCGGCAGTTCGTATTCGATGGGGAGCGGGTGTGCAGTCCCCACCACTGTCAGAGGAAGACGCCCGCCGCTGCGGCCGACGAAACGCGCACCGATGCGGGTGAGCGGTTCGACCACGCGGCCCATCGGCCGGCGGCGCAGCGAGGCATCGCCCGTGAACGTCGCGGAGAAATCATGGCTGGCGACCAGACCCATCACGAGGCGCGCGCCGGTGCCGGCATTGCCCATGTCGAGCACGTCGGCCGGCTCGCTTAAGCCCCCCACACCGACGCCCCAGACCTTCCAGTTGCCGTCTCCCAGCCGTTCCACCTCGGCGCCCATGGCGCGCATGGCGGTCGCTGTCCGAAGCACATCTTCACCCTCAAGAAGCCCGCTGACCCGGGTCTCGCCGACGCTGAGCGCGCCGAAAATCAGGGAACGGTGGGAAATCGACTTGTCGCCCGGCACTTTAGCCGTGCCGGCAAGGGCTTTTGCAGCGGGGCGGGACCGGAACGGGCGGGCGGTCTGGTCGGAACTGGCGGTCATGGCGGGAAATGGTCCGGGCGACGGCAGACGGCTGCGAAAAAAGCCGGCTGTAACGGGTTGACAGGGCGCGCTTCTTTAACACAATCGCGCCGCTCCGGCCAGCCGGCCGGCTGCCGCCTCCGGGCCCTGTTTTTCCCGGTCGCCGATACATGGAGATTTGCTCGATGGCTAAAGCCGAATGGGGCGCCAAGCGCCGCTGCCTGAGTTGCGGCGCTGCTTTCTACGATCTGAACAAGTCGCCGATCAACTGCCCGAAATGCGATGCCCTCTTCAATCCGGAAGTGCCGGTGAAGTCCTCGCGCCGCCCGGCCAAGGTGGAAGAACCGAAGAAGGTGGTGCCCAAGGTGGCGGTGCCGGATGCCGAGGATGAAGTCGAGGATACCGGCCTGGGCGACGACATCCTGGAGGATGCCGACGAGTTCGAGGAAGACGACGTCGCCGAGGAAATCGACGTCGACGCACCGACGGACGATACTGAAGAACGCTAAGGACACCGGTTTCGTGGGCGGTTTTTCAGGCCCACGAAGCCCTTGCAAACCTACCGGGGGCGGCTTATGGTCCGCCCCCGCCGACGGACCCCAAGTCAACCGCCAGGTTGCCCTTAAGTCCGTGATTTTATGGGGCCATAGCTCAGCTGGGAGAGCGCCTGCATGGCATGCAGGAGGTCAGCGGTTCGATCCCGCTTGGCTCCACCAAATCCTCTAAAAACGCCCGCGCCTCTCAAGGCCGGGCGTTTTTCGTTTCCGGCAGCTTTACTGGAAGAAACAGAGCACGCCGTAACAGGCGTCCAGCCAGTGGCGGAACACGAAATACAGCGCCACATCCGCCAGCAGCAGCAGCAGCAGGCCGGGCAGAGCCACGAATTTCAGGAAATAGACCAGCGCCCAGCGTGTGAAACGCGGCGCCGGAATTGCCAGGCCATGGATTCGCTCGAGACGGGGCATTCCGTCTTTGTAACCAATGCCGGATCGACTCGATAGACTTCGCGACAGGGCCGACAGGCTTTACAGGCCCCGGCAAGGCGTCAAAGCTGGCGGCATGACGGACACCCCTTCGCGAGATCCGGCCCCCGGCCGTTCGACATTCTCGACCGCCAGCACATTGCGGCGTGACTTCACGGCCGCGGACTGCCGCGAGCCGGCGATCCGGCATCTGCATGATTACTGGCAGCGTCAGCGCGGCATGCATCGCTTTCCGGCCCGCAACGAGCTCGATCCGATCGACATGAAGCCGGCACTGGGCGGCATCACGATTTTCGAGATCCACCCCAAGGCAGACGGGGGCTTTCGATTCCGCTACCGCCTGATCGGCTCGGCCATCGTGGCGCGCGACGGCTTCGATATGACCGGCCGTTTTCTGGATGAACTGCCGCTGCTGCAATACCGCGCGCTGCTGCTCGGCCGGCTGGAAATGCTGGCGCGCGACCCGGCGCCGGTGCTGGTCCACAACAAGCAGTTCTACGACGAGCGCTGGTATGATTACGAAGCGATCTGGCTGCCGCTGGCCAGCGATCATGAAAACGCCGACATGCTGATGGCCTGCCAGATCTTCGCCCGAACGCCGTCCAGTCATGTCGGCCTGCCTGTCGTTGGGAAACCAGGCATCTGACAATGCAGTTACACCCCTGCACCACTCCGGCCGACTGGGCCGCGGCACAGACTGCATTGCGTTTCAGCGTGCTGGAACAGAGCTGGTGCTACGGCGCCGCCACGGCGGCCGTGACGCGCGACAGGGTGCAGCCCGAACGCTGGCTGCTGCGACGCCATGACGGCAGCGTTGCCGGCCTCGTGCAGGCTTTCGTGCGCCGCGTCCCTCCACTGGGCCGTTTCGTGCGCATCGTGCGCGGGCCGCTGTTCGTGCCGGGCCTGCCGCGCGCCGACCGTGAGGCCGCGCTGGCGCTGGTCCGGCAGATCTATCCCTGGCGCGAGCGATGCCTGCTGTGGTGGCTGCCCGAACTGAATGGCGGCGCGGAATCGGACGCCGTGATGGCGCAGCTCGGCCTGCGGCCGATGATGACCGGCTATTCCTCGATCCGCTGCGATCTGCGTCCGCCGCCGGAAAAGCTGCGCAGCGAACTGGATGGCAAATGGCGCAATACGCTCAAAGCCGCCGAGAAATCCGCTTTGCTGATGGAAACCGCCAGCATCGCGGCCGGCAGCTGGAACGATGAGGCTTTCGCAGCCCTGCTGGGCGAACATGCGCAGCATCGCCTGGAAGAAGGCTTCGGCGGCCCCGATGCGCGCTTTTACGCCGCCTATGCTGACGCGGCGAAGGCAGCGCGCCCGGACGGCGAGGACGCGCTGCTGTTCTGGGCCCATGCCGGCACCCATCAGGGCCGCGTGCGGCCGCTCGCTGGCATTCTGGTGCTGCGCCATGGCCAGGCCGCGACTTACGCGATGGGCTGGAGCAACGAAGCCGGCCGACTGGTGAAGGCGCATTACCGCCTGCTGTGGCAGGCCATGCTGAGTCTGCGCGGTCTGGGTGTGACCGATTTCGATCTGGGCGGCGTGGACACCCAGCGCGGCGCCGGCGTGGCACGCTTCAAGCTGGGGCTGAACGGCTCGGTTTTCACACTCGCCGGCAGCTATCTCTGAAGTCGCAAAACCGCGGCGGAACGTCACATTAAAACCCGCTGAAAAGCCGGAAATTGTGACATCCCGTCCATAACTTAAAAAAAATCCCCCGGGGGGCCGACCGGGGGGTCGATTCCGCTTGCATCGGGGGGGAAATGGCCCCATACCCCCCTCCTTGAGACTGTTTGGAAAGTTGCGAACTGGCCGTCGGTATTCTACCTGGCGCCGACCGGAACCACGGGGCTTTCCCAACAGTCTCTCTGCCAATCGGATACCCCCTTACTGTCACCGGGGGTGCACCTTTTTTTCAGGATTGTGGAAAAGCAATCCCCGTGGTGGAGACCAGTTCCATGAGCAAGAATAACCTGAAGCCCGCCCTCCATGCCGTTCAGACCGAGCAGGCGGCGGCCGACGAGCATTTCATCTGCAAGGATGGGATGCGCTATGCCGGCATGCACCTGATCATCGATCTGTGGGGCGGCAAGCATCTCGACAATCTGGCACTGGTGAAGCAGGCGCTGACCGAAGCTGTCTCGGAAATCGGCGCGACCCTGCTGAACATTGACCTGCATCATTTCGAGCCCAATGGCGGCATCTCCGGCGTGGCCGTGCTGGCCGAGAGCCATATGTCGATCCACACCTGGCCCGAGAAGGGCTATGCGGCGCTGGACGTCTTCGTCTGCGGCGATTGCCAGCCGCAGAAGGCGATTCCGGTGCTGCGGCGCGCCTTCCTGCCCGACAACATCCAGTGCACTGAGCTGAAACGGGGCCTCGTCCTGTGACCACCTGGTTCAACGAAACCCTGTACAAGGGTTTCCGCCAGAGTCACGAGGTGAAGAAGGTTCTCTTCGAGGGCCGCTCGAAATACCAGAATGTCGGCGTGTTCGAGAGCGGGCGTTTCGGCCGCATCCTCGCGCTCGACGGCGTGGTCCAGTGCACCGAGGGAGACGAGTTCGTCTACCACGAGATGCTGACCCATCTGCCGATCCTGGCGCATGGCAAGGTCGAGTCCGTGCTGATCATCGGCGGCGGCGACGGCGGCATCCTGGAAGAAGTGCTGAAGCACACGTCGGTCAAGCGCGCCACCATGGTCGAGATCGATGGCGAGGTGATCGAGGTCGCCAAGAAGTACCTGCCTAAAATCTGCGGCAAGGCCTTCTCTGACAAGCGCACCAACCTGATCGTCGGCGACGGCGCGGCCTATGTGGCCGAGACCAAGAACCGCTACGACCTGGTGATCGTGGACCGCCCGGATCCGGTCGGGCCTGCGACTGTGCTGTTCAGCGAGGGCTTCTATCGCAACTGCCGTCGCGTGATGAAGCCGAATGCGATCCTGGTGGCGCAGAACGGCGTGCCGCACATGCAGGGCCCGGAGCTGACCGAAGCCATCAAGCTGTTTCAGAAGATCTGGGCGGAGTCGGGCAGCTATCTGGCCGTGGTGCCGACCTATGTCTGCGGCTTCATGTCGATGACCTGGGCCTGCGACCGCGACATCACCGATGTCGATCCGCGCCAGGTGTTTGCCCGGTTCGACAAGGCGAAGCTGCCGGCGCTGCGCTACTACAATCCGGAAATCCATTTCGCCGCTTTCGCATTGCCGAACTTCGTCGCCGGGCTGATCCCCGCCCCGAAGGCTGCACCGAAGAAAACCGCGAAAAAGACCAGCCGCAAGCCTGTGGCAAAAAAGTCGCCGGTGAAGAAAAAGGCCGCGAAGGCACCCGCCAAGTTAAAGAAGGCAGCCGCGCCGAAGCGGAAAGCTGCTAAGAAGCGCTGACGAATTCCAGAGTTAAAAAAGCGAAGCTAGCTTTAACTCACAAAAGCCCGCCGGTTCTCGGCGGGCTTTTTTTATTTCAGCACTCACACCTTCCCGCTCATACTTTCATGGGCAGTATCACCATCGGCATGCCGCGCAGATGCAGCAGGCGCTGCAGCGACAGGGCCGTGCTGTTGTGCAGCAGGCGGGTGAAAACGTTGTCGCTGCGGAACAGCAGCTTCGAGGCGAAGAACACCGTGTTGGGGTATGTCTGCAGCGCCTCGCCAGCCAGTTTGTCGAGCAGTTCGACGGTTTCGGTGCCAAAGGCCACGTAAGCGTCGGTGGCGATGCCATGCCGTTCGCACCAGCTGGCAAAGCGCTGCAGCCGCGTGTCGATCTCGGCCTGCATGCGGGCGACCTTGTCCTGCCCGTGGAACTGCTCGGTATCGATCTCGCCAACAGTCAGGAAGATCACGTTTTTGAACTGGTTGGGGAACAGGGTCAGCGCCGCCAGCAGCGTGTGCATCGCCACGCCGTCGCGCGAGCCCAGGAACAGCGCCGCGGTGCGCGCCTTCGGATCGGGCACCAGATCGCGCTTGGGCACGGCGCCATGGCTATTACCGAACAGCGCGTCTGCTTCGGCCAGCTGGCGGTTGACGCTGTCGTAATGGCGCTTGATCGCCAGGCCGACCAGGAAGACGAAGCCGGTGGCCAGCACGGTGAACCAGGCGCCATCGGCGAACTTCTCCACCAGCGTCACCATCAGAATGCCGAAGGTGACGATGAAGCCGAGCAGCGACTGCGCCAGGCCGAAGGGCCAGCGTTTCTCGCTGCGATGGGTGAGCCAGTAACGGCACAGGCCGGCCAGGCAGAGCGAGAAGGTCAGGAATACGTTGATCGAATAGAGCACGACCAGGAAATGCACCTGCCCGCCGGTGATCCACAGTGCACCGATGGCCGCCACCGCCATCACGACGATGCCATCCTGCGTCACCAGCCGGTCGGACAACTGGCTGAACTGGTGCGGCATCCAGCGATCAACTGCCATATTGGCCAGCACGGCCGGGCCGCCGAGGAAGCCGGTATTGGCGGCCACGAACAGCAGGGCGGCGGCAAAGGTCAGCGTGATCGCCAGTGCGATCGCCACGATATGGCCGCCGCCGGTCAGCTCGGTCAGCACGGATTCAAACACTGTGGCATTCAGCGTGCGGCCATGCTCCTTGCCCACACCCCAGAGCAGATAGAGCACGATCAGGCCGGCCGCCATGAAGGCGAGCGACAGCGCCATGTAGAGCATGGTCCATTTGCCGGTGCGCACGCGCGGCTCACGCAGCATGTTCACATTGTTCGAGACCGCCTCAATGCCCGTATACGTGCCGCCACCCATGGCAAAAGCCTTGAGCAGCAGCGCGATCACGCCAACCATGCCGATCTCGGCCGAGAAGTTGCGGGTTTCGGCAATGGTGTCGGGAATCAGGGCCGGCAGGTTGCCGGCATGCAGGCCGATGCCAACCACGATCAGCGCCGCATGGGTGAGGATGAAGCCGAGGAACAGCGGCACCAGCAGCGCGATCGGCTCCTTCATGCCACGCAGGTTCAGGCCTGCCAGCAACAGCACGACCAGCGATTCCACCGGCAGTTTCCACATGTGGTATTGCGGCGGCACCAGGCTGAACAGTGCATCGACGCCGCTGGCCACCGAGATGGCGATGGTGAGCACATAGTCGATGATCAGCGCCGAGCCCGACAGCAGGCCGGTATGGCTGCCGATCAGTTCGGTGGCGACCTTGTAGCCGCCGCCGCCATTGGGAAACAGCGCGATCACCTGGTTGTAGGAAAACGCGATGATGAAGACGGTGAGCGCGGTGGCCACCGCGAGATACAGCGCGAGATGCGTATGTTCGCCGAGCGCGAGGAAGGCTTCCTCGGGGCCGTAGTTGGCCGAAGACAATCCGTCGGCGCCGAGGCCGACCCAGGCAACGAAGGCAGCCAGCGCGATATGCTGACGCACTTTGGGGGAAAGCGGATCGAGAGGTGCGCCCAGAAACAGGCGCTTGAGCCTTTCCAGGCTCAGCCAATGCATGGTCATGATGTCACAACGGGGAGAGGGAGAGGCGGTTGCCTGTCGCAAGGCATTCACTGTGCGAATGCGGCGCGGATGCTCTGCCTGTTCGCGATTTTCGTCAAGCTGCAGAAAACGCATAGCCGCAAT
The DNA here is from genome assembly GCF_007197755.1 of Ferrovibrio terrae. Taxonomy (NCBI): domain Bacteria; kingdom Pseudomonadati; phylum Pseudomonadota; class Alphaproteobacteria; order Rhodospirillales; family Rhodospirillaceae; genus Ferrovibrio; species Ferrovibrio terrae. The sequence continues at coordinate 1,716,634 of NZ_CP041636.1, read as the reverse complement.
GCGGCTACGGGGCGTTATTTCGCGCTTTTACGGCAAAAATGAAGCCGGCGGCGGAGATTATCATGGCGACCAGCATGGTCAGCATCACCGCAGCATAACCGCCGGTGGCCTGCCAGATCAGGGCGGCGAGCGATGGCGCAACGGCGGCGGCGATGCTGGCCGGCAGCGTGAGCGCGCCGCTGATCGCGCCGAAGCCTTCGCGTCCGAGCAGGTCCGGTACCGAAGTCCCGCGCAGGATGGTCATCATGCCATTCGCCGCGCCATAGACCGCTGCCATCGCAAACAGTGCCGGCACGGCTGACGGGAAGAACACCAGCAGCAGCATCGCCAGCACGAATAAAGCCATGACGATGTAGCCGGTCGCGACGGTTTCGATTCTGCGGCCGAACAGCAGCAGGATACGGCCGCCGACCTGCGCCGGGCCGATCACGGTGATGATCGCCACGGCGGTGGCCAGCGCCACGCCATATTCCGCCAGCATCGGCAGAAAGTGGAAGATCAGCATGGCATGCGCCAGCAGATAGAAGGTGAAACAGACCGCGAGGCCCCAGAAGACCGGATTGCGCAGAGCGCGCTGCATGGGAGTCTTGTCGCTTACCTGTGCAGCGGCGTCGTTCGCCGGCGGCCTGGCCCGGTCGCGCAGCAGCAGCGTATGTACCGGCAGGCAGAAGACCAGATTGCACGCGGCCATCAGCAGCAATGCGGTCTGCCAGCCAAGGCTTTCGATCCACCAGGCGATCAACGGCGTGAACACCGTGCTGGCGAAGCCGCCGGTGAGTGTCAGCATGGTGATGCGTATTTTGGCGCTGTCGGGGAACAGCCGCGTCAGCACGGCAAAGACCGGCGTATAGAGCGTGCAGGCCTGCGCCAGTCCCAGTCCGAACCAGATCGCATAGAACAGCACCGGGTCGCGCACATAAGCCCAGGCGACGAACAGCAGCACCGCCAGCGCCGAGCCAAGGCTCATGACCAGCCGGCCGCCATAGACGTCGATGATGCGACCGACGGGGTAGGCGGCGAAACCGGCGGTGAGCAGGCCCAGCGACAGCGCCCCGTTCAGCAGGCTGCGGCTCCAGCCCAGCTCCGCTTCCATCGAGGCGATGAAGAGCGGGAAGCCGTAGAAGATGGTGCCCCAGGAGACCAACTGGGCGACCGACAGCATGGCGACCAGCGGCCAGCCGTCGCGGCGCCAATCTCCGCCGGGAAAGGATGCGAAACTCATTGCCTGCGTTATAGCTCGCAGCCGTTTGGCCCGGCATGAGTTTTTCTTATACGGCGGAAAAGATGGATAGACCTCTGCGCGGGAGGGCCTCCGCCGGCAGTTCCTTGAAACGCAGCCTAAATGATATAATGTAACATCACCAATTCAGCCATGAGGCCTGCCATGCGCCGCCGCCAGTTCCTCGCCGCTACCGCCGCCGGCTTTGCCTGCACGGCTGCCACCAGCCCCGCGCGGGCGCTGTCGCTGCAGGAGGCGCCTGCTCATCTGCGGCTCGGTCCGCCGGTGGTGGATGGAACGCTGGACTGGAGCCAGCTGGCCCGTGCCGGCGCCAGCATGTTCCGCGACGGCAGGATCAGCCGCTTCCCCGCCGACCTGCACGCCCTGGATGGCCAGGAGGTGGCACTGGCCGGCTACATGATGCCCTTCACCGATGCCGACCGGCACAGCGAGTTCATGTTCGGCGCCCTGCAGTTCCATTGCCCCGGCTGCATGATGGGCGAGCTGAACCGGATGATGGCGGTGAAGGCCGCCGAACCGGTTGCCGATGCAGATGGCCCACTGGTGATTCGCGGCCGCCTGCGCCTGCTGGAGGATGAGGCCTCGCCCCTGTTCTACCGGCTCGAGGCCGCAACAGAGGCCTGACTTGATCTGAACGGCGGTTTTTCCTAAAACCGGGGTCCCGGCGGCGGCCTCCATATTTGTTACACCTGCGCAATGCGCCCAAAAACGCATGGGGCATTGCCGCGTCTCTTAGTCCGTTTCGCTGGATTCAGAAAACAATGACCGTGTCCGCGTCTTCCGCACGCCTCCGCGCGACTCTCATCGGCACCATCGCCATCTGGCTCTGGGCCGCCCTCGCCCTTTTCACCACGCTGACGCCGAGCGTGCCGGCGCTGCAGCTCACCGCCATGACCTTCAGCCTGTCGGCGCTGGCCGCCGTGATCATGTGGACAATCCGTGGCGAGGGTGTGCTGAAACACTTCCGCCTTGCGCCCGCGGCCTGGGCGCTCGGCGTCGGCGGCCTGTTCGGCTATCACGCGCTGTATTTCCTCGCGCTGAAACTGGCGCCACCGCTAGAAGCCAGCCTGATCAACTACCTCTGGCCGCTGCTGATCGTGCTGTTCTCGGCATTGCTGCCGGGCGAGCGCCTGCGCTGGTTCCATCTTGCCGGCGCCGGTCTGGGCCTCGCGGGAACCGTCATCCTGATCGCCGGCAAGGGCGAACTCGGTTTCGACTGGCGTTACACGGCGGGCTACACCGCCGCTTTCGCCTGCGCCTTCACCTGGTCGATCTATTCCGTGCTGAGCCGGCGCTTTGCCGCCGTGCCGACCGATGCGGTCGGCGCTTTCTGCGCCGCTACGGCTTTGCTGTCGTGGATCGGGCATTTCATGTTCGAGACCACGTCATGGCCGGCGGACATTCAGGAATGGGCCGCCGTTGTCGCCTTGGGTCTTGGCCCGGTCGGGCTGGCCTTCTTTTGCTGGGACCACGGCATGAAGCGCGGCGATGTGCGCGCGCTCGGCACCATGGCCTATGCCGCGCCGCTGCTGTCCACCCTGCTGCTGATTGTCTTCGGTCAGGGCGCCCTGACGCTGCCGGTGATCCTCGCCTGCGCGCTGATCATCGGCGGCGCCGTGCTAGGCACGGCTGACCTGCGGCGCAGCCGCTGAAGACACTGTCTCGGCTTCCTCGGTGGGTGATCCACCGGGAAAGACCAGCGCCGAGAGGAAGATGCTGAGGCCCAGCGCAGCCAGCACGCCGAACAGCGTGTCGAAGCCGCCGCCGCGCTCATAGACCAGCGCTATCAGCGGCACCGCCGTGGCGCTGGCGCCAAACGACAGCAGGTAGCGCAGCGAAAACGCGCGCGCGCGCCATTCGTCAGAGGTGTAGCGCGCCACCATGGTGTCGTTGATCGTCACCTGGCCGAAGACGGCGAACATCACGCCGAGGCAGGGCAGGATCAGCCACCAGCTTTCCGTGATGCCGGCCAGCAGCAGGCACGGCGCCTGCAGGAAAGAGACGATGACAAAAATCTGTTTCAGAGTGTAGCGGTCGACCAGACGGCCGATGATCAGCTGCGCCATGGCGCCGGCGAGATAGACCACGAAGACCAGCATGCTGATACCGACCGGCGTGCCGATCAGGTCGTGCATGCGTTCGCTGAACAGCTTGGGGAAAACGATGGTGGCGGCATTGAATACCACGCCGCCGCTGACGCCGACCACCGCCAGCACGGCGAAGGCACGGATGGCGATGGCGCGCGGCACCTTCACCTGCGGCTTGCCCTTGCGCGGCGGGCTGGCATGTTCGGGCACCATGGCGAGATAGGCGATGCCGAACAGGATCGAGAGCGCGCCGGGCAGAATGAAGGCGAAGCGCCAGCCGAGGAACTGCGCGATGGCGCCGGTGACCAATGCCGCGCAGGCGACGCCGACATTGCCCCACACGCCGTTCAGGCCAAGCTCGCGGCCAAGCGTTTCGGAGCCGAGCGAATCGGCATGGGCGGTCAGCATCGCGGTGCCGACCGGATGATAGATCGAGGCGAACAGCCCCATCAGCGTCAGGCCGATCGCGAGCGTGATCATCGACGAGGTCAGGCCGGTGAAAATCGCCGCAGCGCCGATGCCGAGGAAGAAGACGCCAAGCATGTTGCGCCGGCTCCATGTGTCGCCGAGCCAGCCCGACGGGATCGAGCCGGCGCCAAAGGCGATGAAGCCACCGATCGACAACGCCAGCAGCTCGCCATAGCTGTTGCCGAAATCCGCCCCCATCGCCAGCACGGCAGTGGGGAAGATCAGCATGAACATATGGTCGAACAGATGCGCGATATTGACGTAATTGATGACGCGACGGGCCAGCGGCACGGAGACGGGCATGGACGGATTCCTCTATTGCAGCCGGCAGCATAACCCTGTCTGATAGGCATCGTCCTGCCGCAATCTATCGCAAATCGGACACCCATGGCCCGCAGCACCAATGCCGAGGACTACCAGCGCGTCGCCCGTCCGGTGGCGGCGATGCCCAAGGATTTTCCCTCCGGCCACCATATCGCCCGCCACAGCCATCCGCGCGGCCAGCTGGTCTATGCCACGCGCGGCGTGATGCGGGTGGGGACGGACCAGGGCACCTGGGTGGTGCCGCCGCAGCGGGCGCTGTGGATTCCCCCCGGGGTGGAGCATGAAATCCGCATGAGCGGCGCGGTGGCGATGCGCACGCTCTACATCGCGCCGGACACGGCAGGCAACCTGCCGGCCGACTGCCTGGTGATCGAGGTCTCGGAGCTGCTGCGCGCGCTGATCCTCGCCGCCATGGAAGAACCGGTGGACTATGACAGTGGGTCGCGCGGCGAAGCGATCGCACAGCTTCTTTTACACGAACTGCGTGGCGTGGCCGTTGTGCCGCTGCATTTGCCCATGCCACGTGACGCCAAACTACAGACTGTCTGCCGCCGCGTGCAGGAAAGTTTAAGCGACGATATCGATATCGAAACTCTGGCGCGCGAGGCCGCGATGAGCAGCCGCAGCCTCGCCCGCCTGTTCCAGCGCGAGACCGGCATGGGCTTTCTCGCCTGGCGTCAGCAGGCGCGCCTGGCCGAGGCGCTGGCGCAGCTCAGCACGGGCAGGCCGGTGGCGCTGGTGGCGAGCGATCTGGGCTATGCCAGCCCGGCGGCGTTTACGGCGATGTTCAGGAGAAGCCTCGGCACCACGCCGGGGAAGTATTTCAGCTCACGCTGACTACGGCGCCCAGCCCGGCGGCGCGAGTTCAAAGCCTGCAAAATCAAACCCCGGCGCGACCGTGCAGCCGACCAGCGTCCAGGCGCCGAGCGTTTCCGCCGCCTGCCACCAGTGCGTCGGCACGATGCCCTGCGGCCGTTCGCCGCTGGCCAGAGCATTGCCCAGCGTGATTGTCTGCACGGCAGCGCCGGCCTTTTCGGCAATACTCAGCCGCAGCGGCGCGCCGGCATGCCAGTGCCAGATCTCCACCGCATCGACGCGATGCCAGTGCGATGTCTCGCCTTGCCGAAGCAGGAAGTAGATCGCGGTCGAGTGGCTGCGGCCCTGTGCATCCGCGGCCGGATCGCGAAACGTCTCGACGTAATGCCCGCCTTCGGGATGCGGCTGCAGGCCGAGCAGTTTGATCACTTCTTCAGCTGTCATCTCGGGGTCATCCGAAAATCCGGTCGAGAATGGCCAGGCCCACATCGAGCAGGAACCAGACCCAGCCGGTTGCGACAATGCTGGACGCCGCCGCAGCCACCACCAGCGCGCCGTCGCGTTCGACCTGGCCGAGCGCCGCGAGAATGATCGCCCAGGCCGGGATCAGGTTGCCGAACGGGATCGGCAGCGACAGCAGGATGGCGTTCCACAGAATGAGCCCGCCGATCAGGCGGCTGGCCAGCGGCCCGGCGGCCAGATGCGTGAAGCGCGGCCGGATGAAGCGTTCGAGTTTCACGATATAAGGCAGCGCCGGACGCAGCAGTTTCGCCACGTCCTTGCGGGCGAAACTGCGCGCGCGCCAGCTGGCCGGAAACCACGGCGTTTTGAATCCCAGCAGCATCTGAACTGAAAGCAGCAGCAGCGGCGCGCCGAGAATGGCCGACAGGCCGGGCGCGATCGGCGCCGGAATGCCGTTGGGCAGCGCAAAGACCAGCACCAGGAAACCGAAGCTGCGCAGGCCAAAGGCGCGCAGCAATTCGTCCAGGCTGATGCGGTCATCCTCCCAGCCATCGCAGATGGCGGCGACGATCTCGCTGACCTTTTCGGGGCCAGCCTGAGGCGCGTCTGACTGGTCGCTCATTTCTCGGTCAGGCCGGGTAACTGCGGCGTGACATCCTCGACGTCGGCTTCGATCACATCATCCATCGGTTCGCTCACATTCAGCCGCGCCAGCTGATCCGGCGCCGCCTTGGACGGGCGTATACCGTACTTCGCAAGTTGGCGAATTTGAGGCAGAACGTTGCGATTGATCGAACCGCTGAAATTCGACAGCGCGTCGGCTGCGGTCTTGACGCTTTTGTTCAGCGTCACCACATGGCCGAGCGAGACCGCCAGATTGTTGGTGAGCTTGGTCACCAGCTCGACGATCTTGTCGAGATTCTCGGCCTGCCGGCCGGTATCGATCTGCATCCGCGAATAGGCGATCAGGGCGAACAGCGAGGACGGCCCGGCCAGCATCACGTCAGATGCAATGGCGCGCTGCTCGAAATCGGGTGCGGCCAGCCGCAGCTTTTCGACAGCGGCATCGTTCGGCAGCGTCATCGCCACAATGCTGCGCTTGATACTGCCGCCGCGTTGCGACTCCTTGTAGGCGCTGAGAACGGCATTGCCGTAGTCTTTCGCGGTGAGCTGGCGCAGATGCGTGGTCATGCGCTGGGCCAGCTGCTGCTGCGCTGTCGCCTCCGCCACCTCGCCTTCGGCCTCGGCCAGATCGAGCAGCAGCTTGGAGGCCTTGGAATCCACCACCAGCACGGCATCGCCCGGCAGGAAAATGATCGCATCGGGCCGCAGGCTGCCGCGTTCGCCGTCGCCGGCGACATGATACTGCATGATGAAATCGACGCCGGGCTGCAGGCCAAAGGTCTTCAGCGTGTTTTCCAGCCCGATCTCGGCCAGCCGACCGGCCCCGCCCGGATGCGACAGCATGCGGTGAATCGCATCGACGCGATTGTTGTCCTTCTGCTGCTGCGCCACGGTGGCGGCAACCACCTGCGCCACCTCGGTCATCTGCTTGACCACGCCTTCGGTGACCTGCTGGACCTTTTTCTGCGAGTCTTCCTTCTGCGCTTCGGCCTCGCGCTTGTGGTCGGCCAGCAGCTTGTTCGACATCTGGGCGGCGCTTTCCAGCGCCGCCGCACGGGCGGCCATCGTGGCCGTCTCGGCCAGCTTCTCGAAAGCCTGGCTCTTCACCGCCAGTTCGCTGCGCAGGCCCGCCGCCTGGCGTTCGGCCTCCAGCCGGGCGGCCTGGGCAGCGGCGGCTTCGTCGCGCGCGGCATCCACCTGGTCGCGCAGCTCGGCCAGCAGCGCAGCCTCGCCGCTGGGGTTGCCACCGCGGCGGAGCAGAAAAACCAGCAGAATCAGGATGATCGCCAGGCCGGCGAGACTGGCGATTGCGAGAATCGGCACTATATCCATGGACATGGCCGTTCATATCATGCGGGCTTGACGGACTGCCAGCCCACAGCCTATGTGACGGCCCAGAATTAAGGCGCTGTATCGCGGATTTTGAACCATGGCCCTGCTGCCCATCCTGATTGCCCCGGACCCGGTCCTGGAAACCGTCTCGACCCCCGTCGACACGGTGACGGACGAGGTGCGTCAGCAGCTCGATGACATGCTGGAGACCATGTATGCCGCGCCGGGCATTGGCCTCGCCGCCATCCAGGTCGGCATCCCCAAGCGCATGCTGGTGATCGACGTCGCCCGCGACGGCGAAGACAAGCAGCCGCTCTATATCATCAACCCGGAAATCACCTGGGTCTCGGACGACGACCAGCTCTATGAAGAAGGCTGCCTGTCGCTGCCGGAACATTATGCCGAGGTCGAGCGCCCGGCCGAAGTGAAGGTCAGCTATCTCGACCGCAACGGCGAGAAGCAGGAACTGCATGCCGAGGGACTCCTCGCGGTCTGCCTGCAGCATGAGATGGACCATCTCGAAGGCATCCTGTTCGTCGACCATATCTCCGCGCTGAAGCGCAACATGATCCTGCGCAAGCTGCTGAAGCAGAAGCGCCTCGCCACCGCCAGCTGATCACCTCCCCATGACATTGCGTCTGGTCTTCATGGGCACGCCGGATTTCGCCGTGCCGGTGCTGGACGCGTTTCTCAAGGCCGGCGACGAGATCGCGGCTGTCTACAGCCAGCCGCCGCGTCCCGCCGGCCGCGGCCAGAAGCTGACGCCCTCACCGGTGCAGGCTTTCGCCGAGCAGCACGGCCTGCCGGTGCGCCATCCGGTCAGCCTGAAGAGCGCCGACGCGCAGGCCGAATTCGCAGCCCTCAAGGCCGATGCCGCCATCGTGGTGGCCTATGGCCTGCTGCTGCCAAAGCCGATCCTCGATGCGCCGAAGCATGGCTGCTTCAATCTGCATGCCTCGCTGCTGCCGCGCTGGCGCGGCGCCGCACCGATCCAGCGCGCCATCATGGCGGGCGATCTCGAGACCGGCGTCTGCGCGATGCAGATGGATGTCGGGCTGGATACCGGCCCGGTGCTGCTGCGCGAGATCGTTGCGATCACACCGCGCATGACGGTCAGCGAACTGCATGACGAACTGGTGCGCGTCGGCGCACCGCTGATGGTGCGTGCCGTGCATGGGTATGCCAAAGGCCAGATTCAGCCGCAGGCGCAGTCCGCTGAGGGCGTCACTTACGCCGCCAAGCTGCTGAAGGACGAAGGCCGCATCGACTGGACGAAATCAGCCATCGAGATCGACCGTGCCGTGCGCGCGCTCAACCCCGGCATCGGCACGCATTTCGAGATCAACGGCGAACGCATCAAGCTGCTGGCCGCCGAGCCTGTTGCCGGCAGTGGCGCAGCCGGCACCGCACTGGATGATACCGGCAAGATTGCCTGCGGAGACGGCGCGCTGAACCTGCTGAAGCTGCAGCGCCCGGGCAAGACCCCGGTTGCCATCGGCGATTTCCTGCGCGGCCTGCCGCTGCCGAAGGGAACGCGGGTTGGTTAGTCCGATGCGAACCCAAGACGTGGATGCCCGGAACAAGTCCGGGCATGACACACATATATTTTCCTTGTCATGGCCGGGCTTGACCCGGCCATCCACGCCTTCCTTTTAAAACGCCATGCCGCGCTATCGCCTGACACTGGAATATGACGGCAGCCGCTTTGCCGGCTGGCAGAAGCAGCGCGACGTCGCCTCAGTGCAGCAGACTTTCGAGGAAGCCGTGCAGGCGATCTGCGGCGGCGAATTGACCATCGATACCGTGGTGGCCGGCCGCACCGATGCCGGCGTGCATGCGCGCGGCCAGGTGGTGCATTTCGACCTCGACCGCGACTTCACGCCCGACCGCCTGCGCGACGGGCTGAACTTTTACCTGCGCGAGAACCGCATCGCCGTGCTGGACGCCGCCATTGTCGATGGCGAGTTCAGCGCGCGGCTGTCCGCCACCGCGCGGCATTATCTGTATCGCATCCTGAACCGCCGCCCGCCGCCGGCGATAGAAGCAGGCAGTGTGTGGCATGTGCCGGTGCTGCTGGATGCCGATGCCATGCAGGTCGCCGCCCAGCGCCTGGTCGGACATCACGACTTCAACAGCTTCCGCTCCACCGAATGCCAGGCGAAGTCGTCGTTGCGCACGCTGGATGCGCTGGATGTGCGGCGCGTCGGTGATGAAATCCATGTCACGACCTCGTCGCGCAGCTTCCTGCACAACCAGGTGCGCATCATGACCGGCACGCTGAAACTGGTCGGCGAAGGCAGATGGAATGCCGATGACGTCAGCGCCGCGCTCGAAAAGGCCGACCGCCGCGCGGCAGGTCCTACCGCGCCGCCGGAAGGCCTGTGCCTGATGAAAGTGGATTACTGAAGGCCAGCTAGAGCAGCAGCCGGCTACAGCAGAAGATCGACCAGCCGGTGCATCGCCAGACTTGTGAGCAGGTCGAGCGCCGAGATCGCCAACGCGAGCGACCAGGTGGCGCCAAGACCATGGCGCGCCACCCGCACCACGATATAGAGCCAGGCCAGCAGCAAGGCCGTGCTCCAGCCGGCCAGCACGCTGGGCGGCAGCAGCCCCCAGCTGACGCCGGCGAGGATCGGCAATGTCGCCGCTGTCGTGATCGCCTGCGCCCAGTTGTAGAGAATGATGAAAATGCCGAAGCGTTCGCCCAGGCCGAAAATGCGGCTGATCCCGGCGATCAGCGCGAAATAGGCCGCCCAGCCGAGCAGGAATTTCAGCGCCTGCACCAGCGTGTAGACGGTGTGCTCACCGTCGAAGGCCGCAAGCTCGTCCGCCGTCGGCCGCATCACCACCGCATAGACCACCAGCAGCGCCAGCGGCAGCCAGAAGCTGCGCCAGAAGCCGTCCAGCGACAGGTCGTGGCAGAGCAGCGCGCGCTCGTCGCCGCGCAGCAGCAGGCCGAGGCCTTTGACGGCGGAACGGATCTCAGCGCTGGACGGCAAGGCCATCGAAGAACCGCTGCAGCATGCCTTCATAAACCTTGGAGAGCGCGCGGATGTCATCGACGCCGGCGCGTTCATCGACCTTGTGCATGGTCTGGCCGACGAGGCCGAATTCCACCACCGGGCAATAGGCCTGGATGAACCGCGCATCCGAGGTGCCGCCGGTGGTGCTGAGCTCGGGTTCGCGGCCGGTGCCTTCCTTCACGGCTTCTGCCATCGCGGCCACGAAAGGTCCGGGTTTCGTGAGGAAAGGCATCGCGCCATCTTCCAGCATGAGATCGAAGCGCGTGCCGAGCAGCGCGCGGTTCTCGCCCTGCCCACCGCACACGGCTTCACAGGTGCGGATGATCCAGTTCTTCAGCCCGGCCGAACTCTGCTCGGTGTTGTACCGGATGTTGAGCACCGCTTTCGCATTGGCCGGAATCACGTTGTTGGCCGGATTGCCGACATCGATAGTGGTGATCTCCAGGTTGGAGGCCTCGAAATGCGCATTGCCGGTATCGAGGCGGCGCGACTTCAGCGCCGACAGGATATCGAGCAGCTTGGGGATCGGATTATCGGCCAGATGCGGATAGCCGACATGGCCCTGCACGCCATGCACGGTCAGCCGCGCGGTCAGCGAGCCGCGCCGGCCGATTTTCATCATCTCGCCGAGCCGCAGCGGATTGGTCGGCTCGCCGACCACGCAGACGCTTAAGGTCTCGCCCTTGTCCTTCAGCCAGTCGAGCACGCGGGTGGTGCCATTGATGGCGGGGCCTTCCTCGTCGCCGGTGATCAGGAGACTGATACCGCCGGGGATTTTACCATCCCGCGCGGCGATGAAGCGGCCGGCGGCGGCCACGAAGGCGGCGATGGCCGATTTCATGTCGGTGGCGCCGCGGCCATAGAGCTGGCCGTCACGGATCTCGGCGGCAAAAGGATCGACGCTCCAGGCGGCGGCATCGCCCACCGGCACCACGTCGGTATGGCCAGCGAAGCAGAAATTCGGCCCCTTGTTCTCTCCAAACGGCCCCTCGCCCCAGCGGGCATAGAGGTTTTCCACGTCCGGGGTGTTGGGAGCGGTGAATTTCAGCCGCTCGCAACGGAAGCCCAGCGGGGCCAGAACCGCCTCCAGAACCCCCAGGGCGCCCTGGTCGGCCGGGGTCACGCTCGGGCAGCGGATCAGGTCCTGGGCCAGGGTCACGGCATCGGGGGCGGACTGGGGCGAGGCGGGGGCAGCGGACACGACAGGGCCTTTCTGTGAAGGGGCGATGTAACCCCTTGAATTGCTGCGGGTCAATGCGGCCGGGACAGGCGTCTGGCCTGGCCTCCCGCTGGGTCTCTGGCGGGGTTATGCCGCAGGGCCCCTTCGTTGACATGGAGGGGGGCAATGCATATCTAATGCCCCGGTTTCCGTTGCGCCGGTTCTCGTTGCGCGACGTGGATTTAGCGCATTCCCAGGGGTACGGCATAGATGTTCGGCGCGATCGCCAAAAAGCTGTTCGGTTCGGCCAACGACCGCACCGTCAAAAGCTACCTCAAGACCGTCCAGGCGATTAATGCCCTGGAGGCCCAGACCGCCGCCCTGAGCGATGCCGAGCTGCAGGCCAAGACCGCTGAATTCCGCCAGAAGCTGGCCGGTCAGGACGGCAAGCCCGGTGTCGACCTCGACGACCTGCTGCCCGAAGCCTTTGCCGTGGTGCGCGAGGCCGCCAAGCGCGTGCTGGGCCAGCGCCATTACGATGTGCAGCTGATCGGCGGCATGGTGCTGCATGACGGCCGCATCGCCGAAATGAAGACCGGCGAAGGCAAGACCCTGGTCGCCACGCTCGCCGTCTATCTCAATGCCCTGCCCGGCACCGGCGTGCATGTCGTCACCGTGAACGACTACCTGGCCCGCCGCGACTCCGAATGGATGGGCCGCGTCTACAATTTCCTGGGCCTGAGCACCGGCGTGATCGTGCACGGCCTGGACGACGAGGAACGCCGCGCGGCCTATGCCTGCGACGTCACTTACGGCACCAACAACGAATACGGTTTCGACTATCTGCGCGACAACATGAAGTTCCGTCGCGAGGACATGGTGCAGCGCCCGTTCAGCTTTGCCATCGTCGACGAAGTCGACTCGATCCTGATCGACGAAGCGCGCACGCCGCTGATCATCTCCGGCCCGTCGGAAGACACCACCGACCTCTATGTGCGGGTCAATGCGCTGGTGCCGCAGCTGGTGGCGGCAGACTACGAGAAGGACGAGAAGCAGCGCACGGTGCACTTCACCGAAGACGGCACCGGGCATATCGAAGAGATCCTGCGCGCCGCCGACCTGCTGAAATCCGACTCGCTGTACGACATCGAGAATATCGCCGTCGTGCACCATGCCAACCAGGCTTTGCGCGCCCATGTGCTGTTCACCCGCGATGTCGATTACATCGTGAAGGACGACAAGGTCATCATCATCGACGAGTTCACCGGCCGCATGATGGAAGGCCGTCGTTACTCGGACGGCCTGCACCAGGCGCTGGAAGCCAAGGAAGGCGTCAGTGTCCAGACCGAGAACCAGACGCTGGCCTCGATCACCTTCCAGAATTACTTCCGCATGTATCCCAAGCTGTCTGGCATGACCGGCACGGCCTCGACGGAAGCCGCTGAATTCGCCGACATCTATCGCCTGGAAGTCGTCGAGATTCCGACCAACGTAGGCGTTGCACGCATCGACGGCGACGACGAGGTCTATCGCAGCGCGCGCGAAAAGTATGAAGCCATCGTCACCCTGATCGCCGAATGCCGCGAGAAGGGCCAGCCGCTGCTGGTCGGCACCGTGTCGATCGAGAAGTCGGAACTGCTGTCCGACTTCCTCAAGCAGCGCAACATCCCGCATCACGTGCTGAATGCACGCCACCACGACCAGGAAGCCTTCATCGTGGCGCAGGCCGGCCGGCTCGGCGCCGTGACCATCGCCACCAACATGGCCGGTCGCGGCACCGACATTCAGCTCGGCGGCAACGCCGACATGCGTATCCTGCAGGAAACGCAGGGCATGGAAGGCGAGCTGAAGGCCAAGATGGAAGCGCAGATCCGCGCCGAAGTGCTGGTCGAAAAGGACAAGGTGCGCGCCGCCGGCGGTCTTTATGTCATCGGCACCGAGCGCCATGAAAGCCGCCGCATCGACAACCAGCTGCGCGGCCGCTCCGGCCGCCAGGGCGATCCCGGCGCGTCGAAATTCTTCCTCAGCCTGGAAGACGACCTGCTGCGCATCTTCGGCTCCGAACGCATGGACAGCATGCTGCAGCGGCTCGGCCTGAAGGAAGGCGAGGCGATCATCCACCCCTGGATCAACAAGGCGCTGGAAAAGGCGCAGCAGAAGGTGGAAGCGCGGAACTACGAAATCCGCAAGAACCTGCTGAAATACGACGATGTGATGAACGACCAGCGCAAGGTGGTCTACGAGCAGCGCATCGAGATCATGGGCGCCGACAACGTGGCCGATACCGTGCGCGACATGCGCGAGGAAATCGCCAGCGAACTGGTCGACCGCCATATCCCCGAACGCGCCTATGCCGAACAGTGGAATTCCGAAGGCCTGCAGGCCGAGGTGCACCGCCTGTTCGCGCTCGACCTGCCGATCGTGGAATGGGCCAAGGAAGAAGGCATCGCCGACCAGCAGATCCGCGAACGCCTGGCCGATGCCATCGAGCGCCGCATGGCCGAGAAGGCTGCCAATTTCGGCCCCGAGGTGATGCGCATGGTGGAGCGCAGCCTGCTGCTGCAGGTGCTCGACCAGACCTGGAAAGAACACCTGCATCATCTGGATTACCTGCGCCAGGCCATCGGCCTGCGGGCTTACGCGCAGAAGGATCCGCTTAACGAATACAAGCGCGAGGCTTTCTCGCTGTTCGAGCAGATGCTGGTCCGCGTGCGCGAGCAGGTGACCTCGATCCTCTCGCGCGTCGAAGTGCGCGCCGAGGAGCCGCCAGCCGAGCTGTTCGCCCGGCCGAGCCAGCCGATGCGCGAAAGCCGTGGCGAGGCCCTGGAAGGTGGCGAGGATGACGGCCTGCCATCGCGTCCGGTGTCGCAGTCGCGCGCGGCAGTTGCGGTCGATCCCAACGATGAATCGACCTGGAAAGCCACGCCGCGCAACTCGCCCTGCCCCTGCGGCTCGGGCAAGAAGTTCAAATACTGCCACGGCAAGTGACGGTCCCCAAAGGGGCCGTCATCCCGGGCTTTTGACCCGGGATCCCATTCCCTCTTGTCATAGAAACAAATGGGATTCCCGCCCGTCGCGCTTTGCGCGACAGTATATTTAAGGCGGCAAGGCCGCCGGGGCGGGAATGGCGATCTTTGTTGATCTGACGTGTTGTGCAATGCTGCGGGCATGACACAGCTCACCCTCGCCCAGGCCGAACGTTTCGCCGCATTGCCGCTGCGCAATCTCGATCGCGAATACCCCAACAACCTGACGCATTTCAATAACAGCGCCGCCGACGTGCGCGAGCCGCATGAGCTGCACCCGATCTTCTGGGGCAGTTACGACTGGCATAGCTGTGTGCATGGCTGGTGGCTGCTGACGCGCTGCCTGCGCCGCCATCCGCAGCTGAACGACGCGCCGCGCGCACACGATCTCTATGCGCGCTTCTTCACCAAAACTGCCGGCGCAGGCGAAGCGGCCTATCTGGATGCACCCGGACGCGGCACCTGGCAACGGCCTTACGGCTGGGGCTGGCTGCTGGCGCTCAGCGCAGAACTCTCGCTGTGGGACCAGCCGCAGGCGCAACACTGGCGCGCGGTCTTGCTGCCGCTGGAGCAGCGCATCGTGGCGCGCTTCCCCATCTATATGGAGAAGCTGACCTATCCGATCCGCGTCGGCACGCATTTCAACACCGCGTTTGGCCTGCTGCTGGCGCTGCATTACGCCCGCGTCACGGCCGAGCCGACGCTGGAGCCGGCGATCATGGCTTACGCCCGCAAGGTCTATCTGCCGGATACCGCCTACCCCGCGCATTACGAACCCAATGGCGACGACTTCCTGTCCGGCGCATTGACCGAGGCGCTGCTGATGGCGGAACTGCTGCCGGTGACCGAGTTTGCCGCCTGGTGGAACCGTTTCCTGCCCGCTGCCACCACCCTGTTCCTGCCGGCCGTCGTGTCGGATCGCAGCGATGCCAAGACCGTGCATCTCGACGGGCTGAACCTGAGCCGCGCCTGGTGCATGCGCGGCATCGCCGCCCGACTGCCCGGCGACCAGTCGGGCCTGCTGCAATCGGCGGCAGCGCATGAACAGGCCAGCCTGCCGCATCTGGAAAGCGGCGACTACGGCGGTGAACACTGGCTCGCCACTTTCGCGGCTCTGTCTGTGGAAGGGCTCGCCGACTAGCGCTTGCCAAGCGGGCGCATCCTGTGGCTGGCTGGCGGCAACAGGAGGAAATCACCATGCCCGTCAGCCTCGAACTCTGGCTCGCCTTCATTGCCGCGGCCAGCATCATGATCCTGATCCCCGGCCCCACCACCATGATGGTGCTGGGCCATACCATGGCGGGCGGGCCGCGCACCGGCGCACTCAGCCTGATCGGCGTGACCCTGGGCGATGTCTGCGCCATCGCGCTCTCCATGCTCGGCTTCAGCGCGCTTCTGGCGGCCTCGGCCGAAGCCTTCACCGCGATGAAATGGATCGGCGCGGTGTATCTGGTGTATCTCGGCATCAGGCTGTGGCGCGCACCGCCGATGGACTTGACGCCGGCGAATACCGGCAAGTCCTCGGCGCGCGACGCCATCCTGCAGACCTTTCTGGTCACGCTGCTCAATCCCAAGGGCATCCTGTTTTTTGCCGCCTTCCTGCCGCAGTTCATCGATCCCACCCGACCGCTCTGGCCGCAGGTCGCCATGCTGACGGTGACGATGAATGTGCTGGCGGCCGGCATCCAGGGCTGCTGGATCGTCATGATGGGCCAGGCGCGCAACCGCATCGCCAGTCCGCGCATGCTGAAAAACATGAATCGTGCGGGCGGCGCAATGCTGGTCGGTGCCGGCATGCTGACCGCGACCCTGAAACGGGGCTGACATGCTGCGCCTCGCCCCCGCGGCGGAAAAGTTCAGCATTGCGATTCCCGGGGCGGCGCTGGCCGACCTGAAGGCGCGGCTGGCCGCCACGCGGCTGCCGCCGGAGCCAACAGATGCCGCCTGGCAATACGGCAGCAATGTCGGCTACATGCGCGGCTTCCTGCAGCGCTGGCGCGACGGCTTCGACTGGCGACAGTGGGAAACGCGGCTGAATGGCTGGCTGCAGTATCGCGTCAAGCTGAAGCGGCCCGATACAGCTGGCTTGCAGACGGTGCATTTCCTGATCGAACCCGGCTCGGGCGACACGCCACGGCCGCTGCTGCTGACGCATGGCTGGCCCGGCTCGGTGCTGGAATTCGTCGATGTGATCGATCGCCTGGCGCATCCCGAGCGTTTCGGTGGTCGGGTGGAAGATGCCTTCACCGTGATCTGCCCGTCATTGCCCGGTTACGGCTTCTCGATGCCGCTGGAGCGGCCCATTGGCCCGCGTGCGATTGCGAAACTCTGGCGCGACCTGATGGTGGAGGTGCTGGGCTTCGAGCGCTTCCTGGTGCAGGCTGGCGACTGGGGCTCGATTGTGTCGAGCTGGCTCGGCATCGATTTCCCCGACCATGCCGTGGCCCTGCATCTCAACATGGTGCCGCTGCGCCCACCGCTGACGCGCGACATGCAGCCGCCGCTGAGCAACGCCGAGAAGGAATGGATGCTGCGCACCCGCAAGCGTCACGACGCCGAGGGCGGCTATTACGCCATCCAGAGCACCAAGCCGACCACTTTAGGTTATGGCCTGGCTGACAGTCCGGCGGGACTGGCCGGCTGGATCGTTGAGAAACTGCAGGGTTTCCCGCGTGCACCCGCCGACCACAAACCGGTGTTCGATCTCGACCATATGATCGCCAATGTCGCCTTCTACTGGCTGACCGAGACGGGCGTGACCTCGACCTGGCTCTACTGGGCGGCGCGGCAGAATGGCGAGCTGGCGATGCAGCCGGGCGAATTCTTGCGCAGCCCGACCGGCTTCCTGCTGCCGCCCTGGGACCTCGTGCCACCATCGCCCAAGGGCTGGCTGGAACGCGGCTACAACGTGACGCATCGCCATGATCTTGAACGCGGCGGCCATTTCGTGGCGATGGAGCAGCCGGAAATCTTCGTGGCCGATGTGCAGGCGTTTTTCAGAAACTTGATGGTGTGAAAAAGATGAGCCGGAGCGAGCGCTGGTTTGAGGATTACACGGTGGGTGAAGTGATTCGCGCCGATGGCGTGACGATCTCGGAGGCCGAGATCCTGTCCTTTGCCTTCACCTACGATCCGCAGCCCTTTCACCTCGACAAGCTGGCCGCCGAGCAGTCGCCGTATAAAGGCCTGATCGCCTCGGGCTGGCAGACAGGCTTGCTGGGCTTCCGCATGCTGCTGCAGGCCGGACTGCTGGGCAAAGGCAGCATGGGCTCGCCCGGCCTGGATGAAATCCGCTGGGCCATGCCGGTACGGCCGGGCGACACGCTGTTCGGTCGCGCCAGCATCGAGGACAAGCGCGAGAGCGCGTCGAAACCCGACCGCGGCATCGTGAAGATGAAATACTGGATCGAGAACCAGAAGGGCGAGACGGTGATGAGCTTCTTTGGTACCCAGATGGTGCTGAAGAAACCGACGGCTTAACTTACCGCCGGCTTCACGGCCTGTTCGATCGGCTTTTCCTTCACCGGCAGGTTGGCGACCATCGCCACGAAGCCCAGCGCCGCACAGATCCACCACATCAGGTCATACGAGCCGGTACGGTCGTAAATGAAGCCGCCGAGCCAGGCGCCGACGAAAGAGCCGAACTGGTGGCCGCAGGACACCACGCCGAGCAGCGTGCCTATATAGTAGGGCCCGAAAATCTGCCCCAGCAGGCCGGCGGTCGGCGGGATCGACGACATCCAGAAAATCCCCAGCACCGCCATCAGCGCCAGCATCAGCGGCTGGTCGAGCGTCAGCAGCACGAAGGCCAGCATGGTGGCGGCGCGCAGGCCGTAAATCCAGATCAGCAGCTTGCGCTTGCTGCGGGTCTGGCCGAGCGCGCCCGAGGTATAGGAGGCGAACAGGTTGGTGATGCCGAGCGCGCCCATGGCCATCGCGCCCGCCTCGGGCGGCAGGCCGATACTGACGATATAGCCGGGGATATGCGTGAAGCCGAAACCGGCATGCAGGCCGCAGATGGTGAAACCGAAGACGATCAGCCAGAAGCTGCGGCTGCCTGCCGCCAGCTTCAATGTTTCCGACACGCTGCTGCGCGGCGCAGGAATGGCATCCTTACGCGCCAGCAGCAGCACCATGGCCGCCGGCGCGATGCAGGCCGTGCAGCCGGCCAGGATCAGCAACGAGGTCTGCCAGTCGAGCACCATGATGAAACCCTGGCTGAGCGTGGTCAGCACGATCTGGCCGAGCGACGACGCCGTGATCGCCAGACCGGCAATCCAGCTCTGCATCGCCGGCGGCACAATCCGCGTGACGGCACCGACGCAGATCGTCCAGGACGCGCCGGCCACGCCGAGGCCGTTAAACACGCCACCAAAAATATAGAAGGCCAGCGGCGTATCGGCAAAGGCCATGCCGGTCAGGCCGATCACATAGAACAGCGCGCCGCTGCACAGCACACGCACACTACCCTTGCTGTCGGCCCAGGCGCTGAAGAACGGCTGCGACAGACCCCAGACCAGATTCTGGATCGCCAGCGCCAGGCCAAAGGTTTCGCGATCCCAGCCACGCGCCTGCAGCACCGGTTCGAGAAAAATCCCTAAGCTGGTCCGGGTGCCAAACGACAGGAAGGCGACCAGCGAGGCCGCAACGATGCAGGCATAGACGATGGTCGACGGGCGAACGCCGCTCGCAGTGGTAGCGGTCATGATGTCAGGCTCCGGCTGCTACGCGACGACGGGCAGTGGGCGCCGGCGCACCGGACGCATTGTGGCGCCGCTGCCAGGTGGCGATCAGGCCGGCCAGCTGCTTCGCATGGCTGATCGGAATCATATGCCCCGCATCGGGCATCGTGCAGCGCTCGGCCTGAGGCAAGGTTTTTTCCAGCAGGGCCGCAATCTGCTGCGCCGGTTCGGGCGAGCGCAGCCCGTTGATGATCAGGGTCGGGACGTGCAGATCGCATAAATCAGCCAGGCGCGTCGGTTCGGAGAACAGCGCGGTAAAATCCTGGGTCACCACATGGACCATCGCGGCCATGGTTTTCTGTGTCTCAGGCGGAATCGCCGCCCATTTGCCGGCACCGTTCCAATAGTCGACGAAAACGCCCATGGCATGGCGCCGCGTGGAGTCGCTGTCGGATGCCGCGCCCTGCAGGATGATCTGGGCCACACTGGCGATCTGGTCGAACAGTACCGCCTCGACGATGCCGGCGTCCCGCAGCAGCGAGAAATAGGTCGGCTCGATCACGGTCAGGCTGCGCAGGCGGTCAGGCATGCGCTGTGCGAAATGCAGCGCCACCGCGCCGCCGAAGGAATGTCCGACCAGATCGAAGGGCTCGTCCAGGTCGCCAACCGCGCGCGACACCAGTTCGACGGCATGATCCAGCGTGAAGATGCGTCCCGCCGGCCAGGCCGCGGTCTTGCCGCAGCCAAACAGTTCCGGCCGCAGGATCCGGCGCGACGGCATGTTGTCCATCGCCGCCCAGGTCTCCATCGTTTTGGTCCAGAGATGGCGGTCGGCGCCGGAACAATGCACCAGCACCAGCGGCCGGCCGGAGCCATCATCAGCGCAGCCAATCGAAAAGCCGGCCGGCATCACATCATCGATCATGGTCTCTCCTGCCGAATCGGGCGCAACTGCCGGGCGGCTGGCCGAGGGTGTAGGTGATGGCCATGGAAGCGACCGTGTGAGGCAGCGTGTAAATTTCGGCTCGCCGGCTTGACCGGAGGCTATCTCTGCCCTTTTTCTGTCAGAGACCAATTCCCTCGGGGGTAAATCCACATGTCCGTCACGCTCTATTACGGTTCCGGCTCAGCCTATGCCTGGCGCGTCTGGCTGGCGCTGGAACACAAGTCCGTGCCGCATGAGGTGAAGGTGCTGTCGTTTTCCGCCGGCGACCTGAAGACGCCGGAATACACCCGGCTCAACCCGCGCCAGCGTGTACCGACCCTGGTCGACGGCGAGTTCGTCATCCGCGAATCCGCCGCCGTCATGGAATATGTCGAGGAGCGCTGGCCCGAGCAGCCGCTGTTTGCCAAGGAGCTGCATCTGCGCGCCACGCAGCGCCGCATGATCCGCGAAGCCGATGACGATGTCGGCACCAAGGTCGGCGAGTTGTTCGAGGCGGTGTTCGCGCCACCGGAGAAAGCCGATGCCGCGAAGCTGGCGGAGGCCGTGGCCGCCGTGAAGGCCGAGATCGCCCAGTGGGAACCGCAGATCGCCGGCAGCTACATCAACGGCGAAACCATCTCAGCGGTGGACTACACGCTGTATCCGCATCTCGCCATCATCGGGCGCTTTCAGTTGCGCAAGCCGGACGCCATTCCGGCCGATATCTTCAGCCCGAAGATCGACGCCTGGATGGAGCGCATGAAGGCGCTGCCGATCATGCAGAAGACCTGGCCGCCGCACTGGAAGTGACGCTTCTTTTTTTGTCATTCCCGCGAAAGCGGGAATCCCATTTTTCGCCGCAATGAAATGCGACCCGGCTCAAGGCCGGGGTGACGGTCTATTGTAGCGATACAACTCGGCGCGTGACGGTTTCCCTTCCCTGCGCCATGCTGCCTCCATGACGCATCTTCTCTTCCTGCCCGGCGCGGGCGGCGCAGCGGAATTCTGGCACCCGCTCGGCGCGCTGCTGCCGGGGCAATACGACAAGACCTACCTGAACTGGCCGGGACTGGGCCATCAGGCGCACAAGCCCGGCCTCGACAGCCTGGATGCCCTCACCGCGCATGCCGCCGCGCATCTGAAAAGCGATACGGTGGTCGTGGCGCAGTCGATGGGCGGCATCTTCGCGCTGCGACTGGCGTTGCTCTATCCACAGACGGTGATCCGGCTGGTGCTGACGGCAGCCTCCGGCGGCATCGACGTGATGCGCTTTGGCGCCGGCGACTGGCGGCCGGCCTATCGCGCCGAATATCCGAATGCCGCGCCCTGGATCACGCAGGCGCGCGCCGATCATACCGCCGAGATCGCCAGCATCGCGCAGCCGGCTTTGCTGCTGTGGGGCGATGCCGACACGATCAGCCCGGTGGCGGTGGGACGGCATCTGCACGGGCTGCTGAAGAACAGCCGCCTGCAGGTGGTCGCCGACGGCACACATGGTTTCGCGCAGGAGCGGGCGGGCGAGATCGCGCCGCTGGTGCGTGAGTTCATCGAAAAATAGATCTCACCCCGGACCCTCGCCCTCCCGCGCTTCGCTGCGGGTCCCTCCCTCTCCCGCTTGCGGGAGAGGGGTGGGGTGAGGGCCCTTGAATGTCACCGCAGCCCGCCCCACCTCCTCCGCGCTGCCGCTGTTGCCCAGCGTGAACCAGACTGTCCCACCCCGGATCGAATGGGACGAAACTGGCTCAAACAGGACGAAACGGGACGGAACAGGCTCAAACGGGACGAAACAGGCTTCGAACAGGCTTCGATTGGGACGGAACAGGACGCAAAAAAGCCCGCGGTGGATGCCGCGGGCTTTGTGACATCAGGAGTTTGCGCCGGCGTTACAGCCCGTTGCTGCCCATCTCGAGGAATTTGCGGCGGCGGGCTTCGCGCAGCGCGCCGGGCTCCTGCCCGACCAGATTGCGCAAACTGGCCTCCAGCGCATCGCCCAGCGACGTCATCGCCTGACCCGGATTGCGATGGGCGCCGCCCAGCGGTTCCTTCACGATCTCGTCGATCACCTTGAGCTTGAGCAGGTCTTCCGCGGTGACGCGCAAAGCCTCGGCGGCATCCGGCGCCTTGCTGCCATCATTCCACAGGATGGCGGCGCAGCCTTCGGGCGAGATCACCGAATAGATCGCATGTTCGAACATCAGCACGCGATTGGCCGCGGCCAGCGCCACCGCGCCGCCCGAGCCACCCTCGCCGACGATGGCAGCCACCAGCGGCACGCGGATGTCGAGGCAGCAGTCGATGGCGCGTGCGATCGCTTCGGCCTGGCCGCGCTCCTCGGCCTGCACGCCCGGATAGGCGCCGGCGGTATCGACCAGGGTGATGACCGGCAGGCGGAACCGGTCGGCCATGCGCATCAGGCGGATCGCCTTGCGATAGCCTTCCGGCTTGGCCATGCCGAAATTGTGCTTGAGGCGGCTTTCGGTGGTGCGGCCCTTTTCATGGCCCATCACCATCACGGCGCGGCCGCGGAATCGCGCCAGGCCGCCGCTGATGGCGCCGTCCTCGCCGAACGCGCGGTCACCGCAGAGCGGCACGTAATCCGTCACCAGGCCTGCGATATAGTCGGCGAAATGCGGGCGGTCCTGGTGGCGCGCCACCTGGGTTTTCTGCCAGGCGCCGAGCTTGGCATAGGTCGCCTGCAGCTGCTGGGTGGCCTTGGCCTCCAGCCGCTCCAGGTCGTCGCTGATGTCGCTGTTGCCCTGATTGGCGAGCTGCTTGAGCTCGGCGATTTTCGCCTCCAGCTCGGCAATCGGCTTTTCGAATTCGAGATATGAGCGCATGGGGGCCATCGTTTAGCACGGATCGGCCCCCCAGACAAACCCTGCAAGCCATTGTTTTCGGACGATTTTACACCGCTTTTGCGCGTGGAGCCGCCGTGCTATAGCCCTGCCCGACCGTCCCTCCTGCCCTTTGAGGCCTTTGCCCCATGTCCACCGATCTCGTTCCCGTCCGCCGCGCGCTCCTCTCTGTCTCCGACAAGACCAGCCTGATCGAGTTCGGCAAGGCGCTCAGCGGCTTCGGGATCGAGATCCTGTCCACCGGCGGCACCTACAAGGCCCTGAAAGATGCTGGCGTGGCGGTGAAGGAAGTGGCCGAACATACGGGCTTCCCCGAGATGATGGACGGCCGGGTCAAGACCCTGCACCCCACCATCCATGGCGGCATCCTGGCCTTGCGCGACGAAGCCGAACACAAGGCGGCGATGGAAAAGCACAACATCCCGCCGATCGACCTGGTGGTGGTGAACCTCTATCCCTTCGCCGCCACCGTCGCCAAGGGCGCGGATTTCCCGACCTGCATTGAGAATATCGATATCGGCGGCCCGGCCATGATCCGCTCGGCAGCCAAGAACCACGGCTTCGTCAACGTGGTGGTCGATGTCGCTGACTACGCAAAGATCGTCGAGGCGCTGAAGGCCAACAATGGCGCCACGCCGCTCGGTTTGCGCCGCGAACTGGCCGCCAAGGCCTATGCCCATACCGGCGCCTATGACTCGATGATCGCCACCTGGTTCGCGCGCCAGAACGGCGAGAGCTTCCCGCCGACGCTGCTGGTCTCGGCCGAGCGCAAGCAGACACTGCGCTATGGCGAGAACCCGCATCAGCAGGCGGCATTCTATGTGACGGGCGACAAGCGCCCGGGTGTGGCCACGGCGCAGCAGCTGCAGGGCAAGGAACTCAGCTACAACAACCTGAACGACACCGACGCCGCCTTCGAGCTGGTGTCGGAATTCAGCGACAAGCCGACCATCGCCATCATCAAGCACGCGAATCCCTGCGGCGTCGCCATGGCCGACAGCCTGTCCGCGGCCTGGGATGCGGCTTTGCGTTGCGACAGTACCTCGGCGTTTGGCGGCATCGTCGCGATGAACCGCAAGCTGGACAAGGCCACCGCCGAGAAGATCGGCGCGATCTTCACCGAAGTGATCGTGGCCCCCGAAGTCGATGAAGACGCCAGGGCCTTCCTGGCGGCGAAGAAAAACCTGCGTCTGCTCGTCACCGGCGGCATGGCCGATCCGGTGGCGAGCGGCTGGTTCGTCAAATCGGTGGCGGGCGGCTATCTGGTGCAGACCCGCGATGCCGGACGCATTGTAGAGTCTGATCTCAAGGTGGTGACCAAACGCGCGCCCACGCAGCAGGAACTGGCCGACATGCTGTTCGCCTTCCGCGTCGGCAAGCATGTGAAGTCGAATACGATTGTGTACGCCAAGAACGGCGCGACGGTGGGTATCGGTGCCGGCCAGATGAGCCGCGTCGACAGCGCGCGCATCGCCTATCGCAAGGCCCAGGATGCCGCCAAGGCCGCTGGCCTGAGCGAAACCCTGACCAGGGGCTCGGCGGCGGCATCGGACGCCTTCTTCCCGTTTGCCGACGGCCTGGAAGTGCTGGTGGAAGCCGGCGCGACCGCGGTGATCCAGCCCGGGGGGTCGATCCGCGACCAGGAAGTGATCGACGCCGCCGACAAGGCCGGGCTGGCCATGGTCTTCACCGGCATGCGCCACTTCCGCCATTAAAATGTACAAGCTTTATTGGGCTCCCGGCTCGGCGGCGATGGCGCCGCAGGCGGTTCTGGAAGAGATCGGCGCAGCCTACGAGCCGGTTCGCCTCGACCTGACCGCCAGGGAACACGAGCAGGCCGACTATAGGCGGCTCAACCCCAATGGCCGCATTCCGACGCTGGTGGATGGCGATTTCGTCATCTTCGAGACCGCCGCGATCTGCCAGTATCTGGCTGACAAGCACGCGGACGCGAAGCTGGTCCCGACCGAACACCCGTTGCGCGGGCGGCATTACCAGTGGCTGACCTACATGACCAACACCGTGCAGGTGGAGTTCACCGACTGGTTCCATCCTGACTGGACATTTGCCGATCCGGCGCAGCAGGCGGCGCTGAAACTGGCGACTGAGCCGAAACTCTATCGCACTTTCCAGGTTCTGGATGATGGCATCGGCAGCGGCAACTGCATGTTGGGATCGGCCTTCAGCCTCTGCGACATCTATCTTGCGATGATGGCGCGCTGGAGCCGCTTCCTCGAACGGCCGATGTGGCGCTGGGCGAATATCGAACGCGTCGTCGGCGCGACCTATACCCGCCCGGCCTTCCAGCGCATGCTGCAGAAGCAAGGCATTGCCTGGGCCGAGAACTGGGGTAAGTAGACCGCAAACTGGCGACACGATACGAAATAACTGTCCCGCGTATAGCGCGGGCCGGTAACCAACTCACTGGATATATCGCCCGGATAGCTATCTGGGCAATCGCAGCGGGCAGCCACAAGCCCTCTTGTCGAGGCTCGTCTGCCGCGCCAATATAAAACACGGGATGGGGCGTTATCTCTGACTTACAAGGAGATTCCGCATGCTTCTTGGTGCCGTGTTCAAGAGACTCATCAGGACCGGATCGCTGACGGTGATCGATCATCGCGGCGAGCGGCGGCATTATGGTGAACCGGCCGGCCCGGAGACGGTGGCGATCCGCATCACCAGCCTGAGCGCCGAATGGCGCATCGCGCTGAATCCGAAACTTGCCGTCGGCGAATGCTACATGAACGGCGAGCTGGTCCTCGAACAGGGCGGCATCTTCGACTTCCTCACCCTGGTGGTGCGCAATCTCGGCGTCCACGGCAATATTCCCTTCACCGGCATCCAGCGCGGCTGGGAACGCGCGATGCGGCTGTGGTACCAGTTCAACCCTGAAGCCGCCGCCAGCAGGAACGTGCAGCATCACTACGATCTGGACGGCCGGCTCTACGACCTCTTCCTTGATACCGACAAGCAGTATTCCTGCGCCTATTTCCCGACGCCGGACACCACGCTGGAACAGGCGCAACTGGCCAAGAAGCGCCACATCGCAGCGAAGCTGAACCTGAAGCCGGGCATGCGCGTGCTGGAGATCGGCTGCGGCTGGGGCGGGCTGGCGCTGTATCTGGCGGAGACCTGCGGCGTGGAGGTGGTCGGCATCACGCTGAGCCATGAGCAGCATGCCATCGCCAGCAGCCGCGCGCAGGAACGCGGCCTGAGCGACCGGGTGAAATTCGAGATCGTCGACTACCGCCGGATGCTGGGCCGCAAATTCGACCGTATCGTCTCCGTCGGTATGTTCGAGCATGTCGGCGTGCCGCATTACCGCGAATATTTCGCAGGCATCCACAACCTGCTGACCGATGACGGCGTGGCGCTGGTGCATTCGATCGGCCGCTCGGAAGGGCCCGGCACCACGCCGGCCTTCATCCGCAAATACATCTTCCCCGGCGGCTATATCCCGGCGCTGTCGGAAGTGATGCCGGTGATCGAGCAGAGCCAGCTCTGGGTCACCGACATGGAGATCCTGCGCCTGCATTATGCCGAGACCCTGAAACACTGGCGCATGCGCTTCATGGCGCAGTGGGACAAGGCCAAGGCGCTTTACGATGAGCGCTTCTGCCGCATGTGGGAATTCTACCTGGCGGCATCGGAAATCACCTTCCGGCACTGGGGCCATATGGTGTTCCAGGTGCAACTGGCCAAGAAGGTCGACACCCTGCCGATCACGCGCGACTACATGCATGATGCCGAACTGGATCTCGCCAACCGCGAGAAGCCGCAGCGTTTTGCCAAGACCGGGTAAAACCGAAAAGGCCCCGGCGCGTTACTGACGCGCCGGTTCCTGAACCTTCCACAGCAGCGCGAAGCCGAGTGCCAGAAAGACCAGGATCACCACCGGCGCGATGCGCTGGGTGGCGAAGACCGCTGTTGTGATCCCGATCAGCAGCGGCGCCAGGAATGTGGTGGCGCGACCGGACAGTGCGAAGATGCCGAAGAATTCGCCCACCATGTCGGGCGGCGACAGGCGAGCCACTAAAGTACGACTGGCCGCCTGCATCGTACCCATGCCAAGCCCGAGGAAGGCCGCGCAGAGGAAGAAGACCTGTTCGCCCGCGGAGGAGAACAGCCCGGCACCGGCGAGCTTCGGCGCGGCCTCGATGACGAACAGCACACTGCTGTGTCCGATCGACATGATGCCGAGCGTGCCCACGCCCACCAGGCAGATTGCCAGCTGTACGGCGCGTTTGGAGCCCCAGCGGTCTTCGAGCCATCCGCCGAAGATCACGGCGGGAATGGCGATCACGTTGAGCGCGATGCCGAACAGGCCAAGCTCCGTCGTGCCCCAGCCGAACACGCCGGCAGCATAAATGCCGCCGAAGCCGATCACTGCCACCAGGCCGTCGTAGTAGACCATGTAGGACAGCAGGAAGCGCAACAGGTTTTTGTAGCGCCGCATATGGCGGATCGTGTCGATCACGCGGCGGATACCGTCGCGCACCACGGTGCGGAACGGCTTGCCCGATCCGGGACGGTCGGGCGTGAACAGGAACATCGGCATCACGAAGATGCTGAGCCAGATCGCCGCCGCAGGTCCGATGATGCGTTCGGCCTCGAAGGCATCGCGCTTCAGGCCGAGCAACGCCTCGCCCGGCGGCGGCATCATGCCGATCAATTCGGGTTGCGACACGATCAGCACGCCAAACAGCGCGATCAGCCCGCCGACATAGCCCATGCCCCAGCCGAGACCGCTGAGCCGCCCGACATGGCGCGGTGTTTCCAGCGATGGCAGCAGCGCATTGTTGAACATGATCGAATATTCGGCAGCGATATTGGCCAGCACCAACCCGAGAATGACCAGCGGGATCAGCTGCGGCTGGCCGGGCTGGGCGAGCCAGAGCAGCGCACAGCCGAAGGCGAGCTGGAACTGGAAGGCGAAGAGCCACGGTTTGCGCTGGCCGCCAGCATCGGCGATAGCGCCGAGGAAAGGCGCGCCGAGTGCCACGATGACGGCCGAAAAAGCCTGCGTGAAGCCCCAGAGCGACTGCCCGTCCACCGGATTGCCGATGACCTTCGAGGTGAAATACGGCGCGAAAATGAAAGTGGTGATGACGGTGAAATACGGCTGGTTGGCCCAGTCGAACATCGCCCAGGACAACCGCGCGCGCCATGAGGCCGGCTGCTGCACAGGCGGTTCACCGGAAATCTGCGGCGCGGCGGAGACCCGATCGTCTGCGATGCTCATGGCTGCCCGTTTTTCTGCCGTTCCCTGCCTGTGCGGCACCATAGCCGGTTCCAGGCCAGTGCGCCAATTGCCGTCATGCCTGACGGATGGCATGGGTTTTTGCGGTTGCGAGGGAAAAGGCAGTCTGAGTGACGATTGGGCCATTGGTTCGCATCAGGAAGAATGACCGGTTCACGATCATCTTGCCTGTTTCAGCGCCAGCCTGTTTTCTGCGCGCCTTGGCCTTGCCAAAACTGGTCATACGATGACAAACTATTTTACATGCGCGCCACGCGAAGTCCTGGGCGCATCGTCCAACGGGGAGATAATCGATATGACTCGCAAGATGTGGCTTTCCGCCGCCGTGTTCGGCGTTGCGCTGGCTGGTACCTCGAGTGCCTTCGCGCAGACCAAGTGGGACCTGCCTGGTGCCTATGGAGCAAACAGCTTCCATACCAAGAATCTGGTCCTGTTTGCCGAAGACGTGAAGAAGATGTCGGGCGGCAAGCTGGAGATTACCGTCCATCCGGGCGCGTCGCTGTTCAAGGCGCCGGAAATCAAGCGCGCGGTGCAGACCGGTCAGGTGCAGATCGGCGAAGTGCTGATGAGCAACATCGAAAACGAAATCACCGTGTTCGGCGCCGATGCCGTGCCCTTCCTCGCCACCAGCTACGATGCCTCGGTGAAACTGTGGAAGGCGCAGAAGCCGGTGATCGACAAGAAGCTGGCCGAACAGGGCATGACCGGCCTCTATGTGGTGCCGTGGCCGCCGCAGGGCGTCTATGCCAAGAAGGACATCAACACGGTTGAAGACCTGAAGGGCACCAAGTGGCGCTCCTACAGCCCGGCGACCGCCCGTATTGCCGAACTGGTCGGCGCCCAGCCGGTGACCATCCAGGTCGCCGAACTGGCCCAGGCGCTTGCCACCGGCGTGCTCAACTCGATGATGACTTCGGGTTCGACCGGCCGCGACATGAAGGTCTGGGAAGGCCTGACGCATTTCTATGACACCCAGGCCTGGCTGCCGAAGAACCTGATCTTCGTCAACAACGACGCCTTCAAGAAGCTGGATGCGGCGACCCAGAAGGCCGTGATGGATGCCGCTGCCGCTGCCGAAACGCGTGGCCTCGCCATGTCGAAGGTGGAAACCGAAGAGTCGAAGGCCGATCTGGCGAAGAACGGCATGAAGGTTCTGCCGCCCTCGCCGGCACTGAAGGCCGGTCTGGAAAAGATTGGCGTGACGCTGACCGAAGAGTGGATCAAGAAGGCCGGCGCCGATGGCCAGGCCATCGTCGACAACTACAAGAAAATGTAAAACGCAGTCGGGCGGGCCTCAAAAACCCGCCCGACGCTTTTCTGCGCCCCGGTTTCTACTTTCGAGTTTCACTCCATGCGCTCTCCGCTCGCACCGCTCTACCAGGCCGCCCTATGGCTGGCCGGACTGTTCATGATCGCCCTGCTGGTCGCGATCATCCTCAGCATCCTGGGCCGCCAGTTCGATTTCTATATCCGCGGCCTCGACGCATATGCGGGTTACTTCATGGCCGCCGCGTCCTTCCTGGCACTGGCCGGCACGCTCACCAAGGGCGACCATATCCGGGTCACCCTGGTGATCAGCCGTTTCACCGGCAAATCGCGCCGCGGCTTCGAGATTTTCTGCCTGATCATGGCCGTGGCCATTTCCGGCGTCTTCGCTGCCTACAGCGTGAAAATGGCCTGGTGGTCCTACAAGTTTAACGATATCAGCAGCAGCCATGACGCCACGCCGTTGTGGATTCCGCAGATCCCCATGGCGCTCGGCATTGCCGTGTTCTTCATCTCCTTCGTCGAGGAGCTGTTCATGGTGCTGATGGGCAAATCGCTGGAAAAGCCGGCCGACGAGCTGGCGCGCACGGAATAACGGGAACCGAAGCATGGACCAGGTTTTTATCGCCGGCTTCCTGATTGCCGCGCTGTTCGTTCTCTTCGCTGCCGGCCTGTGGATCGGCCTCGGCCTGCTCGCCTGCGGCTGGATCGCCATGGCGGTCTTCACCTCGCGCCCTGTCGGCGACGCCATGGTCACCACCATCTGGGGCTCCAGCTCGAGCTGGACGCTGACCGCGCTGCCGATGTTCATCTGGATGGGCGAGATCCTGTTCCGCACCAAGCTGTCGGAAGACATGTTCCGCGGTCTGGCCCCTTGGATGACGCGCATTCCCGGCCGCCTGCTGCACACCAACGTGATCGGCTGCACCATCTTTGCCGCCGTCTCCGGCTCGTCCGCCGCCACCTGCGCCACCATCGGCAAGATGACCATTCCCGAGTTGCGCGCGCGCAAATATCCGGAAGACCTGGTGATCGGCACGCTGGCCGGCGCCGGCACGCTGGGCCTGCTGATCCCGCCGTCGCTGATCATGATCGTCTATGGCGTCGCCACCGATGTCTCGATCTCCAAGCTGTTCATCGGCGGCGTCATTCCCGGCATCATGCTGGGTGCGCTGTTCATGGGCTATATCGTGGTGTGGTCGCTGCTCAATCCCGGCAAGATTCCGCAACCGACCGAGCGTTACACCCTCAAGGAAAAGATCTTCGCCTCGCGGCACCTGCTGCCCACTGTCGCCTTGATCGTGGCCGTGCTCGGCTCGATCTATACCGGTATCGCCACTGCCACCGAGGCCGCCGGCCTGGGCGTGGTCGGCGCGCTGCTGGTGGCCAAGCTGCAGGGCTCGCTGACCTGGCAGACCTTCAAGGAAAGCCTGCTCGGCGCCACGCGGCTCAGCTGCATGATTGCTTTGATCCTTGCAGGAGCAGCCTTCCTGACGCTGGCGATGGGCTTCACCGGCCTGCCGCGTCATCTGGCCGACTGGATCGGCCAGATGGGCCTTTCCGCCGGCGCGCTCATCGTCGTGCTCATGGTCTTCTACATCATTCTCGGCTGCTTCCTCGACGGCATCTCGATGATCGTACTGACCATGGCGATCGTGCTGCCGATGATCGAGAAGCTTGGCATCGATCTGGTCTGGTTCGGTATCTTCCTCGTGCTTGTGGTCGAGATGGCGCAGATCACGCCGCCGGTCGGCTTCAACCTGTTCGTGCTGCAGGGCATGACGGGACACCAGATCACCTACATCGCCAGGACGGCCTTCCCGCTGTTCCTGCTGATGTGCGTCGCCGTGGCGCTGATCTATTACTTCCCCGGCCTGGTCACCTGGTTGCCGAACCAGATGATCGGCAATGCCGCCGGCTGACGGAGACAGCATGACTTCGATCAAACGTTTCCCCGGCAGCGTCGCCGGGCGCAGCAGCGCCGTCGCCTATGATGGCCTGGTCTTCACGGTGGCGACCGCCGATACCTACGAACTCGACATGCGCAAGCAGGCAGCCGAGGCGCTGGCCAATCTGGACACGCAGCTGGCCCTGGCCGGCACCGACAAGTCACGGCTCTTGTCCTGCACGGTCTACATCACCGACATGGCGCTGAAACCGCAGATGAACGAGGTGTGGGATCAGTGGGTCGATATGGCCAATCCGCCGCAGCGCGCCTGCATCGGCGCAGCGCTTGAAGACGGCGATCTGATCGAGATCGTCGCCGTCGCCAGTACAAAGGAGTAGGCGCCATGCAGCCGATCACACGCCTCTCAGGCATGACACCGACCCGCAGCCGCGCTGTCGTCCGCGGCAACCTGATCTACACGGTTGCTGTCGCCGACACCGCCGAGCAGGATATGCGCCGGCAGACCACGGAGACGCTCGCCAAAATCGAGCACTTCCTCAAGGAGGCCGGCAGCGACAAATCGCGGCTGCTGTCCTGCACGGTCTACATCTGCGACATGGCGCTCAAGCCCCTGATGAACGAAGCCTGGGATGCCTGGGTGGATATGGACAATGCACCCCAGCGCGCCTGCATCGGTGCCACGCTGGAGCATCCGCATATGGTCGAGATTGTCTGCGTCGCGGCGACGAAGGCCTGACGGCCCTTAAAACGTCGGCCCTCAAAAAGTGGGGGGCGTGCAGGCGCTGATCAGCTCGCAGGGTTCGGGACCGATATTGCGGAAGCGATGCGGCTGGTCGCTTTCGAAATAATAGGCATCGCCCGGACCAAGCACCCGCACCTGCTCGGCCACCGTTACTTCCAGCCGGCCGCGGATCACCACGCCGCCCTCCTCGCCTTTATGCCGCAGCATCACCCGGCCGGTATCCGCGCCGGAGGCATAGCGTTCGACCAGGATCTGCAGCGCGCGGCTGCGCAGGTCGGCGCCGACCTGGCGATAACTGATCTTGCCCTTGCCCACTTCCACCAGTTCATCGGCCGCATAGAACGGCTTGGCTGCGGCGGGCGCGTCTTCAAGGGCAAAGAACTGCGCCAGCGACATCGGCAGGCCGTCGAGCACGCGTTTCAGCGCGCCGACCGAGGGGTTCATCTGGTTGGCCTCGATCAGCGAAATGGTGGCGTTGGTGACCCCGGCGCGGCGGGCCAGTTCGCGCTGCGACAGCTTGGCCGCCAGCCGCACCGCTTTCAGCCGGCTGCCGATGTCGATACCCGGGGTCTGATCCATGGCCCGCTCCGTCTCTGGCGCCCTGTTTTACTGTTCACGATCCTGAACATTCTGCTCATGATCTTATAAATATCAAGGGTTTATCCGGGTCAGAAAAGCACTGTTTCGCCACCCTGAAACCCCCGATGATGCGGCTCTGCCCCCTATTTCCCGGCATCATCGGAGCTCGTCATGTCCGCCAATCCCGCGCGCGTTTCCAACGAAAATACCGCCGTCCCGAACGACCTCGAATCCTGGTGGATGCCCTTCACGGCCAACCGCCAGTTCAAGGCCAATCCGCGACTGCTGGTGGGCGCCAAGGACATGCACTACACGACGCATGACGGCCGCCAGGTGATCGACGGTTCGGCCGGCCTGTGGTGCGTCAATGCCGGCCATTGCCGCAAGCCGATCGTCGAGGCGATCCAGAAACAGGCAGCCGAAATGGATTTCGCGCCCACCTTCCAGATGGGCCATCCGAAAGCCTTTGAGTTCGCCTCGCGGCTCGCCCATCTGGCGCCGGGCGATCTGAACCATGTCTTCTTTGCCAATTCGGGCTCCGAAGCCGTCGATACCGCACTCAAGATCGCCATCGCCTATCACCGCGCCCGTGGCGAAGGTGCACGTACCCGCCTGATCGGCCGCGAACGCGGCTATCATGGCGTCGGCTTCGGCGGCATATCCGTGGGCGGCATCGTGTCGAACCGCAAGGTGTTCGGTCCGCTGCTGGCCGGCGTCGATCACCTGCCGCACACCCACAGCCTGAAGGACATGGCCTTCAGCAAGGGCCAGCCCGACTGGGGCACCCATCTGGCCGACGACCTGGAGCGTATCGTCACGCTACACGACGCCAGCACGATTGCCGCCGTGATCGTCGAGCCGGTCGCCGGCTCGACCGGCGTGCTGATCCCGCCGAAGGGTTATCTGCAGAAGCTGCGCCAGATCTGCGACAAGCACGGCATCCTGCTGATCTTCGACGAAGTGATCACCGGCTTCGGACGCACCGGTGCCGCCTTCGGCGCCGAGACCTTCGGCGTGATCCCCGACATGATGACCACCGCCAAGGGCCTGACCAATGCCGCCGTGCCTGCTGCCGCCGTCTTCACCCGCAAGCATGTGCATGATGCTTTCATGAGCGGGCCAGAGAACATGATCGAGTTGTTCCACGGCTATACCTATTCGGCGCATGCCCTGGCCTGCGCCGCCGGCATCGCCACGCTCGACCTCTATCGCGACGAAGGCATCTTCGAGAATGCCAAGGCGCTGGCGCCCTACTGGGAAGACGCCGTGCACAGCCTGAAGGGCGTGAAGAACGTTATCGACCTGCGCAACATCGGCATCATGGCCGGCATTGAAATGGCGCCGCGCGAAGACGGCGCGGGCAAGCGCGGCTACGAGGTGTTCGTGAAGGCCTATGAGAAGGGTCTGATGGCACGGCTCACCGGCGACACCATCGCGCTGTCGCCGCCGCTGATCCTGACCAGGAAACACATCGACGATATCTTCGGCATCCTGAAGGACGCGATCCAGAGCGTGAACTGATTTCGCAGCCAGTTCCCGCTTCCATGGAGAAGCCCGGTCTCCCGCGAAAGGAGGCCGGGCTTTTTCGCGTCAGAGTTCCAGGCAGACCTTGCCGAAATGCATCCGCGATTCGTAATGCCTGAAGGCGGCGGCAATGTCCTGCAACGCAAAACTGCGGTCGATCACAGGTTTCAGGCGATTCACCATAATCGCCCGGATCATGTCTTCCTGGTCGGTCCGGCTGCCCACCGAAACACCGGTCACGCGGATCCGGTTTGAGAACAGCGCCGGGATCGACACGTCCGCCGTAAAACCGGTCAAAAGACCCACGAGCGCGATATGCCCGCCCGTCCTGCAGGCTGCGACCGACTGCATCAGCGTCGTTGCCCCGCCAACTTCGATCACATGATCGACGCCGCGTCCGTCCGTCAGGTCTTTCGCTTTCCGGCCCCAATCCGGCTCCGCCCTGTAGTTGATGACGGCATCGGCGCCGAGCCGCTTGAGTTTTTCCAGCTTCTCATCCGAGGAAGAGGTGGCAATGACTCTGGCACCAGCCACTTTTGCGAATTGCAGTGCGAACAAGGATACACCGCCAGTCCCCAGAACCAGAACGGTATCGCCGGGTTTCACGCCGCCATCCACCACAAGGCCGCGCCAGGCAGTGACGCCAGCGCAGGTCAGCGTGGCGGCCTCTGCCGGAGTATACCCCGCAGGTGCCTTGGTGAATGCGCGCGACGGCCTGCAGACATACTGACTGGCGAAACCGTCGACACTTTCGCCAGGGACGACCTGCTGGATCGCCGGCGTCAGATTCCCCCCTGCCCAATCGGGATAAAATGCGCTGACGACGGTCTCACCCGGCCGGAACGCGTCCACGCCGGCGCCAAGCGCGACCACGTCACCGGCGCCGTCGCTCAGCGGGATGCAGCCATCGGCGCAGGGAATCTTCCCGTTCACCACCATGCTGTCATGGAAGTTCAACGCGGCTGCGCGGATTCTGACGATCATTTCGCCCGGCCCCGGCGCGGGACAGTCCTCTTCGACCAGATCGAGATTCTCAAGGCCGCCCGGAACTTTCAGTCGCACCAGATGCATGACCGTTTCAGGCACCCTTCGCCCGGATCAGCCTCTGCTCGCTGCCTGTCCTGGCTTCACCGATATTGGGCTGACCTTTACCGGTCGCGATCAGCTCGCGCAGGCTGCTGATATAGGTGCTCCAGCCATCCCGGCACACATCGTAGCATTCATACTCCGGCACCAGTCCCAGATGCGTGAAGCGAAGCTCGGTGCGGTCGCCGGCCCTGGCGATATCGAACACGATTTCGGTTCCCGTCCATTCGGTCTTGTCTTTGGTGAAGCTGAAGTAATTGTCGACCACACGCCACACGACCTTCCGGGCCGGGACCATCTCTTTCACCGCGATGTCGCAGCGGTGCAGATCGAGCACGCTATGGATAAAACGGTCGCCGACTTTGTCGGCCGATCCTTCTATCCCTTCAGACCACCATTTCCGCACGTTGCAGATGGCGGCGAAAACCTCTTCCGGTGACTGATCGACCAAAAATCCGATCGTGTAATCGCGCTTCTCCATAACTCGATCTCCGTCTGTTTGCTGCAGTTGGCATAGGGGTGCCGTTGGCGCCGGCCACAGCCGGCTCCCGGTTTCGATGTCGGCCCTGGCGGCAGGCCGATTGACGTGATGTCAGACCGCGAACTGCGCTTTGTAATGCGCCTGCACCTGGTCGAACTTGCTCCAGTAGGGCGGCTTTGGTTCACCGTTCAGCACCGCCACCAGCACGCCGGTATGCACATGCCAGCCGCAGGAGACCATCAACCCTTCGGTATTGCTGGTCAGGCGACGATGCGTCAGCGCCAGCATCACGCTCTTGCCCTGCGCCTTTAGCTCAAAGACGACTTCCGAGGCCGGACTGCCGTCGCCGGCATCACCCCAGGTAAAGCCCAGCAGATAGGGCGGTGCCAGTTGCGTGATGCGCCCGGGATTGGTCAGCGGCCCGGCATAGGGTTTGAGCCAGTCAGGCACGGGCTCACCCTTCGGCGCCAGTGTGGCGTTATGGAATTCCAGCGTCACCCGGCCGCCGACACGCAGTTCCATCTCGCCGCCCGCCAGCCAGGTCGCGCGCTTTTCCGGCACGGTGATGTAGTCCCAGACGCGCTCGATCGGTCCCGGCAGGATGCGCTCGAAACGCACTGCACCGGATTCCAGGATTTTCCCGTAGGCGTCGTTGTCGATCACCTGCTTCATCGAGACACTGTTCATCGCCTGCTCCTTTTTGCTTTCGGCTTCCGTTCCGGCTTCAGCAATTCGCGCTCCAGCGCATCCAGCCGCGGCGCCCAGAAGCGGCGCACATCGTTCAGCCAGGCATCCATTTCGCTCAGGCCCTGCGGGTTGAGCTGGTAGATGCGGCGCTGACCCTCGATGCGCACCTGCACCAGGGCCGCTTCGCGCAATACTTTCAGATGCTGGGAAATCGCCGGTCCGCTGACATCGAAGGCCTCGACGATCTCGCCGGCGGCACATTCGCCGCGACTCAGCAGTTCGACGATGCGGCGACGGGTGGGATCGGCCAAGGCTGTGAATATCTCCATGACCTTTATTTATGATTTTCACTTAAATAAGTCAACACTTAAATATTGGTGATAAACCGCCGCCGCGGGTACAGCTGTGCAGAAAATCGTCAGACCGGCTTCATGGTCTTCAGCAGCGCGCCTAGATTCTGGATAGCCTGGCCGAAGGCTTCATAATTGATCGGCTTCACCACATAGGAATTGCAGCCGAGGCTGTAGCAGCGATCGACCTCGTATTTGTCGTCGGTGGTGGTGAGCACGACGACGGGCGAATGCTGCAGGTTCTGATTCTTCTTCACCGTCTGCAGGATATGGGCGCCATGCATGTCGGGCAGACTCAGATCCAGCAGCAGCACGAAGGGGCGATCGTGATTGGCCGCACCGGTGCCATCTGGCCCGAGCAGGTATTCCAGCGCCGGAGCGCCGGTGGTGAAGGGCACGATCTCGTCGTCAATGCCGGCGCGACGCAGATGGCGCTCGATCAGGCGCGCGTGCCCCTCGTCATCCTCGATCATTACGATGGTAATCTGGGTCGACATGGCCATGTGCGGCATACTCGATTGCTCAGTATGCCGACAGGATTCCAGTAAATGCCGCCAAGCTCAAGCCATAGCGCTGCGGCACAGCTTGGCTTGGCCGGTTATCATCCCTTCTTCGGCACTGCACCCGCCTCGACCAGCACTTCATTGGCCGCCTTGAAAGCGTCCAGGCCGGCCGGAATGCCGCAGTAGATCGTGGCATGCAGCAGCACTTCCTTGATCTCGTCGACGGTGACGCCGTTGTTCAGCGCGCCCTTCACATGCAGCTTGATCTCGGGCGCGCGATTGAGCGCGGTGAGCATGGCGAGATTGAGCATGCTGCGTGTCTTGCGGTCCAGGCCGGGGCGGTCCCAGCCATAGCCCCAGCACCATTCGGTGGTGATATGCTGGAAGGCCATCATGAAGTCGTTGGCATTGGCGATCGACTTATCGACATAGTCGGCACCCAGCACCTCGCGGCGCACTTTCAAGCCAGCTTCAAACAGCGCCCTGGTCTCATCTTCCTTCGCCATAGTGTCCTCCCCTTTTTCTCTATCGGTAGAATATGTGGTCGCCGATACGGGCGAGCCGTTTGCGCTTGGTCGCCCAGACCGGCGGCTTGATCTTGCTGCTGTGGAAATACAGTGCACCGCCGGTCGGATCGCCGGCTTCCGCTTTCATCGTCGCCTTGGCGACATCGACGGCTTCGTGCCAGTCCTTGTCGTCCTTGGGTTCGTCGCGCTTGCCGTCGCACCACCAGGAGAACTGGCAGCCCTTTTTCCTGCCTTCCGGCTTCTGCGCCACGACACCGCAGATCGTATTCGGGAATTTCGGATTCTTCGTGCGGTTCAGCACGGTATGCGCCACCGCCAGCTGGCCTTCGCGCGTCTCGGTCTTGCCTTCCCAGTAGACCGACAGCGCCAGGCATCTGGTCTCGGCATCCATTGTGGCGGCCGGCACCGTCGCGGTGGATGCCACGGGCACCTCTGCCGGTGTCTCCGGCGCCGGCTTCTCCTGGGCTGCCACATCCGGCGCGACAAGGCCGGACAGAAGCAGCAGCAGAATGAGCCGGCGCAGACTCATGTCAGACCGGCCAGCTTACGTTCGACGAAGTCGAGCCGGTCCTGGCCCCAGAAAGGCTCGCCTTCGATCACGTAGAAGGGCGCGCCGAAAGCGCCGGCGGCAATCGCCTGCTGCGTGCCGCGTCCGTATTCCGCCAGCAGTTCCGGCGTCTCGATGGCGGCGAACAGTTTGCCGGCATCGAGGCCGTTTTCGGTGATAACCTGCTTCAGGTCGTCGGGGTTGGCGATATCGCGCTCCTCGGCCCAGAGGCCGCGCATCATCGCATGCGCCAGCGTGATCGCTTTATCATTGCCCGCACTGTCTCGCGCCGCCGTCACCAGCTTGCCCGCCATCGTTTCATTGGTAGGGAAACCCTTTGGGCGCAGGTTCAGCTTGACGCCGAGATGGCTGCGCCAGCGTTCCAGCTCGACAAAGCGATAATCCTGGCGCTGCTGCGCGCGCTTGAGCAGCGGCAGGCCGCCGGTCGCATCGAACAGCGTGAGCGGCGCCATCGGAATGATCGTCACCTGTGCGGCGTATTTTCTGGCCAGGGTGGCAAAACGCTCCGAGCCGAGATAGGCCCAGGGGGAACTGATGAAGACGTAATAGTCAATCTTGACCGCCATGTTTCCTCGTCGCCGTTTTATCGTTACTGCAGACCGCGCAGCCGCTGGAACTGCGTCAGTGCGTAAGAATCCGTCATGCCGCTGATGAAATCGGTCACGGTCAGCAGCCAGTCGTAGCGCGAGGCCTCACCGCGCGGCAACGAAGGCATGAGACGCAGCAGGGCGCGCTGCCGCGGCGCAAGCGAAACGCTGCTGCCACCCGCCAGTTCCAGCGCATGATGCGCCTCGCAGAAGGCCGCCAGCAGGCTGGTAAGGATTTCGCCGCCCATCACCTCGGTCTGGAAACGCTCGCGCGTCTCGAAAATGCGGGCGCGTGTGAAACTGGCGATCTCGTCCAGCTGCGGCGTCACATCAGTCTTACCCAGCAGGTCACCGGTGAATTTGCCCCGCAGGATCTCGGCTTCATGCGCGAGAAAAACCTCGACGGCGAGATCGATCAGGTCACCGATCACCTTGGCGCGCAGATAAGCGATCTTCCAGGTTTCGTCGGTGATCTCGGCATAGCGCGGCGGCAGGCGGCGCAGCAGGCTCTTCAGCCGCTCTTCGGCTTCAGCGAATGTGATGCGGCCGAGCTTGAAGCCGTCCTCGACATCGACCACCGAGTAACAGATGTCGTCGGCCGCTTCGACCAGATAGGTCAGCGGATGTCGCGCATAGCGATCCTTGCCCAGCGACACCAGCCCGACATTGCCGGCCATTTCCTCGAACAGGCCGGCCTCGGCAGCGAAATGCCCGAATTTCTTTTTCTTCGGGTCGGCCGCCTGGCTGCCGAAGGGGTATTTCATGAAGGTGGCCAGCGTGGCGCAGGTGAGCCGCAGACCGCCGGCATCGCGCCAGTTCTGCAGCCGTGTCATCACGCGGAAGCCCTGCGCATTGCCCTCGAAGCAGAGGAAGTCGAGACGCTCGGCCTCGCTCAGGCCCTCCATCAGGCTGGCGCCCGGGCCGGACTGGAACCAGTGCTGGATGGTCGCTTCGCCGAAATGGCCGAATGGCGGATTGCCGATGTCATGCCCCAGGCACGCCGCGGCAACGATATGGCCGAACTCGGCCGCGCTGATGCCCGTCAATGCTGCGCCATGGCGCTCGAGCACAACCTGCCCGACCTGCGCCCCCAGCGAGCGCCCGACCGATGACACTTCCAGTGAATGGGTCAGCCGGTTGCGCACATAGTCGCTCTCCGGGAGCGAGTGCACCTGTGTTTTATCCTGCAGGCGCCGGAAGGCCGAGCAGAAGACCACAC
Source organism: Ferrovibrio terrae (assembly GCF_007197755.1). Classification (NCBI taxonomy): domain Bacteria; kingdom Pseudomonadati; phylum Pseudomonadota; class Alphaproteobacteria; order Rhodospirillales; family Rhodospirillaceae; genus Ferrovibrio; species Ferrovibrio terrae. The sequence goes on along the minus strand of NZ_CP041636.1, from coordinate 1,676,320 downwards.
GGTCCCAGTCTTTCTGGAACGGATTACGTGCCGGCGTGACCGGCTCGGCGCCGTGGTGCCCGAGTCTCTGGGCAGACAGCAGCCGCGACCATTGCATCGTCATGGCCGGCACTGTGGCGGCTCTGATTCCGGCTTTCAAGGCCCGGCCAAGGGCTTAGCGGGGGCGGAAGTCCGGCGAAATAGGTGACAGTGCCTGCAGTTTTTGATTGAAACGGAACTGCCCGCAATCAAAGGTTAGGGTGTGTTCACAGGCTTGGCATGATCCTTTCGACGATTCAGATTTCCGCGGCCCTCGCCCCTCTGCTGGTCGCCCTGGCCTGCCTGATGGCCTGGCGCTATCTGGATGGCGGCCGGCACCTTCTGTTCTGGGCGCTGGGTCATGCACTGCTGGCGCTGGCGTTCCTGCTGCTGGCGGTCACGCCGCTCGGCCTCGGCTCCGGCCTGACCATGGTGGCGACGCTCTGCACCGTCAGCTCGGCCATCGTGCTCGCCTCCGGCATCCGCGTCCTGGTCGGCTATGGCGACCGCCTGATCTACGCGTTGCTGGCCGGCGTTGCGGTCACGGTGGCGGTGGTGGCGGCGCAGCGGCTCGGCCATTACGCGATCTACACCTCGGCGCCTTTCGTCAGCCTGCTCTGCTTCTTCTATGGCGGCACCCTGCTGCTGCTCAAGCAGCGCTCGATCTTCTATACCGTCACCGGCATTATCCTGCTGGCGCGCGGCGGCCTGTCGCTGATCTACACGATGCGGCTGGTCGATCGCAGCACCAGCATGGATTCAGCGCTGGCGCTCTCCATCCTGCTGATCATGCTGACCGGCCTCGGCCTGATGATGATCGAGTTCGACAATGCGCGCCGCAGCGAACGCCGTGCGCGTGACGCCGAGCATGAGACGGCGCAGTTCCTCGAGGCGCTGCTGAACGCCATGCCGGCGACGATGAGCTACAAGGACCGCGATCTGCGCTATCGCATGATGAACCGCCGCATGCGCGAACTGCGGCAGGCCAACAATGTCGAATATATGGGGCGCACCTGGAGCGAGATCGTCGGACCCAGCGCGGCCGCGGTGATCGAGGATATCGACCGCCGCCTGCTGGAAACCGGCGAGCCGACGCATATGGAGCAGGCCTGGACCGGGCCGGACGGCCGGCCCATCGTTCTGTTCGCCCTGAAAGTGCCGTTGCGCGATACCGAAGGCCGCGTCATGGGCATCATCACCTGCGGCATCGACATCTCGCGGCTGAAGGAAACCGAAGCTCAGCTGATCGAACAGCGCGAAGCCGCCGAAGGCGCCAGTCGCGCGAAAAGCGCCTTCCTGTCCAACATGAGCCACGAGTTGCGCACGCCGCTGAATGCCATCATCGGTTTTGCGCAGATGCTGTCCGGCGGCTATGCCGGGCCTCTGAGTGAACGCCAGCTCGGCTATGCCGCCAATGTGCAGGAATCGGGCGAGCATCTGCTGCGGCTTGTGAACGACATTCTCGACCTCTCGCGGCTGGAAAGCGGCCGCCTGGATATCCGCATCGAGAGCTGCAGTTTCGACCAGATCGCGCAGAGTGCCCTGGCGATGGTGCAGCCGCAGGCGCGCCAGGCCGAGATCACACTGTCCTGTGCGCCGACCGACCTCACACTGCATGCCGATCCCCGCGCGCTGACGCAGATCCTGGTCAACCTGCTGGGCAACGCCGTAAAGTTCAGCCGGCCGCAGGGCAGCGTCAGCCTGGAAGCCAGCAAGGACAACGGCATCATCCGTATCCGCGTGCGCGACACCGGCATCGGCATGAGCGAATCCGAAAGCCGCGCGATGAGCCAGCCGCTGCATCTGCATCGTATTGATGTCTACCGCACACGCGCCAATAGTGGCGCCGGCCTCGGTCTGTCGATCTGCCGCAGCCTGGTGGAATTGCATGGCGGCCGGCTGGAAATCCTGAGCCAGCCCGGCAAAGGCACCACCGTGGACGTGCTGCTGCCGGGCTGATCTGCAGCCGCCCGATTTCGCAGCAGCCTGATTCGCGTCAGACCGGGAACCGGCCCGTAATCGCGCGGTTTTTACACCGTATTTCCTTGTTTTCCGATGCCTGTCTGTCCTCTACTGCAGGCAACGAACAAATCCGTACGGGAGAGAAACATGCTGAATCGCCGCAGCTTCCTGCAAACCACGGCCTGTGCCACCGCCGTTTCCGCCCTGCTACCCGGCTTCGCCGGTGACGCGCGCGCCGCCATCGACCAGGTGCAGTTCTTCGTGCCGGCCAATCCCGGCGGCGGCTGGGACCAGACCGCGCGCAGCATGGAGCAGGCGCTGAAGAGCGCCAACCTGATCAAGGGCGCGCAGGTGACCAATGTGGGCGGCGCCGGTGGGGCTGTCGGCCTGCCGCAATTCGTGAACCAGTGGAAGGGCCGCGGCAATGCGCTGATGGTGGCCGGCATGGTGATGGTGGGCGCACTGATCACCAACAAGTCGCCGGTAAAAGTGACGCAGACCGTGCCGATCGCGCGCCTGACCGGCGAATTCGAAGTGATCGTCGTGCCGAACGAGTCGCCGCACAAGACGCTGAAGGACCTGATGACAGCCTTCAAGGCCGATCCGGCCAAGGTGTCGTGGGCTGGCGGTTCGGCCGGCGGCACCGACCATATCCTGGCCGGCATGCTGGCCAAGGCATCGGGCGGCGAAGCCAAGAAGGTATCCTACGTCGCCTATTCCGGCGGCGGACCGGCTCTCGCTGCCCTGCTCGGCAACCAGGTGACCTGCGGCGTTTCGGGCTGGGGTGAATTCAGCGAGCAGGTCAAGGCCGGCAAGCTGCGGGCACTCGCCATCTCGGCCGACAAGCGCCAGTCCGGCATCGACGTGCCGACGATCAGGGAAGCCGGCTTCGATGTCGAACTCTACAACTGGCGCGGCGTGTTTGCGCCGCCGGGCATCAAGGATGCCGACAAGAAGGCGCTGATCGAGCTGGTGACCAAGATGCGCGACTCTGCCCCATGGCAGGAGCAGCTGAAGACGCGCGAGTGGACCGACGTGTTCCTGGCTGGCGATGCCTATGGCAAATATCTCGATGCCGAGATCACGCGCATCGAGGCGATCCTGAAGGATCTCGGCTTGGCCTGAGTCCCGCACCCATGGACCGGCTCCGTAAGCCCGAGGCATTGCTGGCGCTAGGCGTGATCGCCCTCGGCCTGCTGGCGCTGTATGAGACCACGCAGATTCCGGTCTCGCCGATGTATGCCAAGGTCGGGCCCACGGCGGTCGCCTATCTGGCCAGCGCGCTGCTGATCGCACTGGGCGGCGCGCTGCTGGTGCAGGCGGTGAGCGGCCGCTGGGTCAGCGACGCGGAAGAAAGCGACGCGGTACTCGATCTGCGCGGGATCGGCTGGCTTCTGCTCGGGCTGGTGCTGAATGTCGGGTTGATTGATCCGCTCGGCTTCATTCCCGCCTCCGTGCTGCTGTTTGCCTGCACGGCGCGCGCCTTCGGCAGCCGCCGGCCGCTACGCGATGCGCTGATCGGTTTTGTGCTCTCGGCCGTCACCTATTTCGGCTTTGCTGAACTGCTCGGCATCAACATCGGTGCCGGCTTCCTCGGGGCACTGGACTGATGGAAACCCTCGATCTCCTCGGCAACGGGTTCGCCGTCGCGCTGCAGCCGATGAACCTGCTCTGGGCGCTGGTCGGCGTCACGCTGGGCACCGCGATCGGGGTGCTGCCGGGTCTGGGCCCCGCCCTGACGATTGCGCTGCTGCTGCCGATCACTTTCAGCGTACCAGCCACCGCCGCCTTCATCCTGTTCGCCGGCATTTATTACGGCGCGATGTACGGCGGCAGCACGACCTCGATCCTGCTGAACACACCAGGCGAAAGCGCCACCATTGTCACGGCGCTCGAAGGCAACAAGATGGCCAAGAAGGGCCGCGCGGCGTCTGCCCTTGCCACTGCGGCCATCGGCAGCTTTGTCGCCGGCACCATCGGCACGCTCGGTCTGACATTCGTGGCGCCGCCACTGGTGGAGTTCGCCCTGCGTTTCGGTCCGGCCGATTACTTCTCGCTGATGGTGGTGGCCTTCGTCGCCGTCTCGGCCGTGCTGGGCTCATCGATGCTGCGCGGCCTGACGGCGCTGACCTTCGGCATTCTGCTTGGCCTGGTCGGCATCGACCTGCAGACCGGGCAAGCGCGCTTCACGTTTGGACTGCCTGAGCTGCTGGACGGAATCAACGTCATCGTCGTGGCCGTTGGTTTATTCGCGGTCGGCGAGACGCTCTATCTCGCGGCACGCCCCAAGACCGATGCCAGTGTGATCAAGCTGGAAGGCCGCGCCTGGATGACGAAGGAAGACTGGCAGCGCTCATGGAAACCCTGGCTGCGCGGTTCATTCCTCGGCTTCCCCTTCGGCGCACTGCCGGCCGGCGGCGCCGAAGTCCCCACCTTCGTCAGCTATTTCCTGGAGAAGAAGCTGTCGAAAAAGCCGGAGGAATTCGGCCATGGCGCCATCGAAGGCGTGGCCGGACCGGAAGCCGCCAACAATGCCTCGGCCGCCGGCGTGCTGGTGCCGATGCTGGCGCTGGGTCTGCCGACCTCGGCGACAGCGGCGATCATGCTGTCGGCCTTCCAGTCCTACGGCATCAATCCCGGGCCGCTGCTGCTGCAGAACCAGCCCGAACTGGTCTGGGGCCTGATCGCGTCGCTGTATGTCGGCAACGTGATGCTGCTGGTGCTGAATCTTCCTCTCGCCGGATTATGGGCGAAGATTCTCACCATCCCGGCGCCGTGGCTCTACGGCGGCATCCTGGTCTTTGCCACGATCGGCACCTATGGCATCAGCCAGTCGTGGATCGATCTGGTGCTGCTGTACCTGATCGGTGGCGTCGGCTATCTGATGCGCCGCTTCGATTTCCCGACTGCGCCCGCCGTGATCGGCATGATCCTCGGGCCGTTTGCCGAACAGGAATTCCGTCGCGCCATGACCATCTCGGCCGGCGATATGACTACCTTTGTAACCCGCCCACTCAGTCTGACCTTGCTGATCATCGCAACCCTGCTGGTAGTTGTGCCGCTGCTGCTCCGCCTGCGCTCCCGCAAAGTCGGGTAAAGCCTGACTCGGCGGGGAATGAGGCGATTTCATGAAAAGTGACGCCCGTCACTGCAAGATGGGCAAGGACGTCCTATATAGGAATCATGGAACGGAGAGATTTTGCAGAGTCGCTTCGTTTCGGATTTCCTCCCCTATGAATCCCCCTTGAGGGCGACCTTCCCCCCGGTCGCCCTCATTTTTTTGTCCTGCGTTTTTGCATCTTATGCATGACTTGCCTTCCGCGTCCGCATAGGCCATTCAGCGGGGCATGACAAAGCAATCCTCCAGGCCGGGCTACAGGTCGAAACCGGTGCCGCCGGGTTTCACCGTCCTGCCACCGGTGTCGAAATTCTTTGCCGCACTGGGCAAGGTTTACGTTCGCCATCATGAAAACGATGCGTCGCCGGTCTACGGCCTGCATGTGCGACCCAAGCATGGCAACCGCAATGGCACCGGGCATGGCGGTTTCCTCGCCACCCTGGCCGATACCTTCATGGCGTCGTTCATCCACCACCAGCGCCCTGACGTCACCAGAATGTGGACCACGAAGCTCACCGTGGAGTATCGCCGGCCGGCGCCGATCGGCGCCTGGCTGGAATGCCACCTGATCGACCTGCAGGTCGATGGCGACATCCTGACTGTGCAATGCGAATTGCGGATGGGATCGCTGGTAACCAATCGCGCCAGCGCCAGCTTCAAGATCGCCGGGCGGCGCGCGCCTTGAATTGACGCGGCGGGTTAGCGCGGCGCGGCGGGCTGCGCTGAAGCTGGCGGCAGCGAGCCGGGCGGCGCCGCCGCCGAGACGATGCGGCAGAGCATGGCGCGGCCGCTGGCTTCTTCCAGCCGCAGATCCTCGCCATTGCGCTGGGCGCCCCAGCCGGCGCCGAAATAATCGTAGCGATGGCCGGGCGGCTGGCGCTGCAGGGTCACCGGATCGCGGCCCTGGGTTTCCACCACCAGCCGGTCCTGCGCAGCCCCCATCACGGCAACCACCTGCTCGGTGCAGCGGAACACGATCTCGCCGCCGGCGCCGGCCAGTTTGCGGGCCTCGGCGCTGGGCGCCGCCGCCTGCGGGATCGAAGCGATCGAGAAACCGGTGCTCTGGCGGCTGTCCTGCCAGGCCGGCTTGGCCACCGCAAGGCGCTCGAGCGCCGCCAGCGCCTGCACATTGGCACCGCGGATTTCGGCATCGGTGGGTTCCGTTTCGATCCCGTCGATCGTCTTGCGGCCGCCGGTGTAACGGCCGTTGGAGAAGGAGAGATTGAGATCGACGCGACGCAGCCCGTCCATCGACCCGGCCTGACCGCCGCGACGGCGGCCATGCTCGGCATAGTGCATCAGGTCGCCGTTGTGAAAGCTGAACACCACATTGGCATTGCCGTTGCCGCCGTATTCGCGCCATTCGGCGATGCGTTCCGGCTTGCCGTTGCGCAGCGCGGCTTCCCAGTCGGCACTGGTTTCGCCGGTATTGTATTTGCCGCGCACGATGGTGGCGCCGTCCATCACATCCTCGGTATCGGCCGGGACGGAGTCGGCGGCGGGTGCCGGGGAGGTGGTCTGCGCCTGCAGCGGCGGCGCAGCGACCAGCAGGGCGCCGGCAAGCGCAAGGCCGCAAGCTGCCGCCCTGGCCGCCAGCCTGATCGTCAACAGGCCGGCAAGGCGGGTTGCATCAGGGCGCGGCTGTGGCATCGGCATTTCATGGCTCCAGACAGACTCGGCATCACAATCCAAACGCAGAAAAACGGCAACAATCTGGCCGGAAAGGGACGGGAGCGAGATCACGATGCCGCTGTCGCCCATCCGGCCCGGTTTGCCGGCATATATTAAGGACGGAAAATAAGCGCTTTCTTACCACAGGCGGGATTAATCTGGGCTTTATGGGGGAGGACAGGGTTTATTCGTTGCCACGACTCGCCGGCTGCGCGCGGCGGAGGCGTTGGGCTGTTGCCCTCGCCCTGGCTGTGGTTGCGCTGGCTCTGGCACCGTCCGCAGCCCTCGCCCAGCCGGCGGCGCCCGCTGCCCCGCCGCAGCCGTTACAGGTGATCGGCGCGGCCCGGCCGCCCTATATCATCGAGACCAACGGCGTCGGCACCGGCCCCGCGATCGAGTTGCTGCAGATTCTCGCCCGCAGCGTCGGCGTCGATCAGGCCGTGCGCATCCTGCCGTTCCAGCGCGCCCTGCTGGCGCTCGAACAGGGCAGCACACTGTATCCCGCACTGCTGCGCACCCCGCAGCGCGAGAACCGTTTCATCTGGATCGGTGAGGTTTACGCCGACCGCGCCGTCTTCTTCACCCGCCGGGACAGGACGCCGGTCGGCAGCCTGGCCGCAGCGCGCGAATTGCCGCGCGTCAGCGTGATGCGCGGCTCCGAACTGCAGGGCATGCTGCAGTCCTTCGGACTGGAAAATTTCGAAACCAGCAACAGCGAAATCGATAATGCCCGCCTGCTGCATGCCGGACGGATCGACGGCTGGTTTACGTTGCGTGCGGTGGGACGCGCGACCTGGGCACAGCTGCAGTTCGATCCGGCCGAACTGCGGACCAGCGAGGCTTTTGCCACCGTGCCCTTCTGGATTGCGGGTTCGGCAGACCTGCCCGAGCAGACCGTTGCGACCCTGCGCGCGGCCTACCGCGCCGCACGTGTCGATGGTCGCTATCGCCGCATCATCGCGCCGCTGCTGGCGCTGGAAAATCCGCAGTAATGCCGCTCAAATGAGCGGCATGCCGAGCTGCTGCATCAGCGGGCCGCACTGGTCCAGCACGATCTGTACCTGCGGCGGCGTCAGGATGCTGGCGTAGTTGCCGATCGAGTCGGCATTCAGCGGCCGGCCATACTGCTCGGTATGCCATTCGGTCTTGCTGGCCGGACGGTTGATATCGGTGAGGTCTGACTTCCACACCCGGTCCGGCTGGCAGGTAATGCCCATGAAGCTGTCGACCGGCTTGAGATTGCCGCTGCGGCTCAGGCCTTCATAGGTCACGATCAGGGCGCGCTTGCTGAACACATCCGGCGCGTTGAGCAGCGGTGCATAGGAAGCGTTGAACTCCTGGCAGATGCGCAGGATATCCTGTTCGGAAATCACGGCTTGCGCATTGCCCTTTCGCATCACGGTGACGCGCGAGGCGGCCACATCGCGCACATCGCGGATCGACAGCACAAATTTCGCTTCTGGCACCAGCTGCGCCAGGTTGCCGATCTGGCGGCTCAGCACCGGGTCCTTCAGCGCCAGTTTCTTCGGCCGGCCGGCATGCTCCCAAGTATCATGCAGCACCGCGCGCAGCAGCTGGCTGTGATAACGCCCGAATTCCGGACGGCCGCCAGAGAAATAGGCATAGGTATGGGATTCGAAAGTGTTCCAGCCCACTGTGAAGGGCGGCAGCAGTGCAGTGAAGTAACTGCATTCGGCGATGTAATCGTTCACCGAGTCATCGGTGCAGATCAGGGCATGCAGGATCGTGGTGCCGGTGCGCGGCGCACCGACCACGAAATAAGGCTCGAAAGGCAGATCCGTCTTACCGCTGAATTGCAAAGCACACCTCTGGTTTCGGCCAACATCGCGCCTGGAACTTAAGATTCCCTAAACCATGCGGGCGGTCGGGATTGCCTCGCGCCGCGCTGACCGAACCAGGCAATAAAAAAGGCCGGGATCGCTCCCGGCCTTTTCCGTTTTGTCTGCCGAAGGCTTATTCAGCCTGCTCGGCCTCGTCGGTCTTCGGCTTGTTCGACAGGTCCTCGCCGGTGGCCTGATCGACCACCTTCATGGACAGGCGGACCTTGCCGCGCTCGTCGATGCCCAGCACCTTGACGCGCACTTCCTGGCCTTCCGACACCACGTCGCTCGGCTTGTTGATGCGCTTGGGCGCCATTTCCGAAACGTGCACGAGGCCGTCGCGGCTGCCGAAGAAGTTCACGAAGGCGCCGAAATCGACCAGCTTGACGATCTTGCCCTTGTAGATCATGCCGACCTCGGGTTCCGAGACGATCGACTTGATCCACTGCACGGCAGCGTCGGCAGCGGCCGGATCGCTCGACGCGATCTTGATCGTGCCATCATCCTCGATGTCGATCTTGGTGCCGGTCTTCTCGACGATCTCGCGGATCACCTTGCCGCCCGACCCGATCACTTCACGGATCTTGTCCTTCGGCACGCTCATCGTGGTGATGCGCGGGGCGTTTTCCTTCACGCCAGCGCGGTTCTGCGACATCGCCTTGGCCATCTCAGCCAGGATATGGACGCGGCCATGCTTGGCCTGCTCCAGCGCCACCTTCATGATCTCTTCGGTGATGCCGGCGATCTTGATGTCCATCTGCAGGGCGGTGACGCCCTCGTTGGTGCCCGCAACCTTGAAGTCCATGTCGCCGAGGTGATCCTCGTCGCCCAGGATGTCGGACAGCACGGCGAAGCGCTTGTCTTCCAGGATCAGGCCCATGGCGATGCCGGCGACCGGAGCGGTCAGCGGCACGCCGGCATCCATCAGCGCCAGCGAGGTGCCGCAGACGGTGGCCATCGAGGAGGAACCGTTCGACTCGGTGATCTCCGAGACGACGCGGATCGTGTAGGGGAAGGCTTCCTTCGCCGGCAGCAGCGGGCGAACCGCACGCCAGGCCAGCTTGCCATGGCCGATTTCGCGGCGGCCCGGCGAACCCATGCGGCCGGCTTCGCCGACCGAGTAGGGAGGGAAGTTGTAGTGCAGCATGAAGGCTTCGCGGTATTCGCCGTCCAGCGCGTCGATGATCTGTTCATCGGTGCCGGTGCCCAGCGTGGTGACAACCAGCGCCTGGGTCTCGCCACGGGTGAACAGCGCGGCACCGTGGGCGCGCGGCAGCACGCCGACTTCCGATACGATCGGACGCACGGTCTTGGTGTCGCGGCCGTCGATGCGCAGGCCGGTGTCGAGGATGTTGAAGCGCACGACCTGGGCTTCCAGATGCTTGAAGGCATCGGAAACGTCGACCGGGTTGGCTTCGCCATCGGCGAACAGCGCCTTGGCCTTGGCCTTCACTTCGCCGACCTTGGCATAGCGGGCCTGCTTGACCTTCTCTTCGTAAGCGACGCGCAGCTCGGCTTCGATGCCCGAATCCTGCAGCTTCTTGAAGGCAGTCTCGTAACCGGTGCGGGCCTGCAGCGGCATCGCATCCTTGGCGGCGCGTTCCGCCAGGCCGATGATGGCTTCGATCACCGGCTGGAAGCCCTTGTGACCGAACATCACGGCGCCGAGCATCACGTCTTCCGGCAGCTGCTGGGCTTCCGACTCAACCATCAGCACGGCGTCGGCGGTGCCGGCGACGACGAGGTCGAGCTTGTTGCCCGCTTCGGTCAGCTGGGTCTTGGTCGGGTTCAGCACATATTCGCCGTTGATGTAGGCGACACGGGCGGCACCGATCGGGCCCATGAAGGGAATGCCCGAGATGGTGAGCGCGGCAGAGGCGCCGACCAGGGCGACGATATCGGGATCGTTTTCCAGATCGTGCGACAGCACGGTGGCAACGACCTGGGTCTCATTGCGGAAACCGTCGGCGAACAGCGGGCGGATCGGACGATCGATCAGACGCGAGGTCAGCGTCTCCTTCTCGGTCGGACGGCCTTCACGCTTGAAGAAGCCGCCGGGGATCTTGCCCGCAGCGAAGGTCTTCTCCTGGTAATTCACGGTGAGCGGGAAAAAGTCCACGCCCGGCTTCGGGTTCTTCGCGGCGACCGCCGTGCAGAGCACGATGGTGTCGCCATAGGTCACCATCACGGCGCCATCGGCCTGACGGGCAATCTTGCCGGTCTCGATGGTGAGCTTGCGGCCGCCCCACATCACTTCGGTCTTGTGGATATTGAACATCTGTTTTCTTCCTTCCTCGGCGCCCTGGTCCTTCGGACTGACCCTGACCCAGGCACCCGGCGGGACGGCGCCCATCGCCTCCCGCCCGGCCGGCACGACGACATCAGTCGCGCGCGGCAAACCGGCGCATCGAGTCCATCCCGATGCCGCCGGCCAATGTCCGGACTACGATGAAATGCAGACGCCCGCCCCGGCGGTCCGGGAGCGGGCGTGTGTCATCGTATCCGGAATACGGCTGCTGGCGATTGCATTCGCTGCAGCTGCCATAGTCGTTACTTGCGGAGACCCAGTCGCTTGACCAGCGAGTCATACCGCGCGGTGTCGATATTCTTCAGGTAGTCGAGCAGGCTGCGACGCTTGCTCACCATCATCAGAAGGCCACGACGCGAATGCACGTCTTTCTTGTGGGACTTGAAATGGTCGGTGAGGTTGTTGATGCGCTCGGTGAGCACGGCCACCTGGACTTCCGGCGAACCAGTGTCGCCCTTCTTGGTGGCATATTCGGCAACCAGCGCGGTCTTGCGCTCGGCAGTGATCGTCATGACTTAACTCCGCGACATCAAAGGTTGAACAAACGCAGCGGGCGGACCTCGTCGGCGGAACGCTCTGCGAGGCCGACGGGCTTGCCGTCTGCCATCACCAGAAGTTCGCCTTCCGGCGGGAGTCCGGGGGCCGTCAGCGCGATCTTTATAGGTTGGCCGTGTTTGAGGCGGTCAGCCTGCGGGCCGGTCAGAACCAGGGCCGGGATGTCGTCCAGCGCGGTTTCAATCGGCAGCAGATACGCGTGCGCGGCGTCCTTTTGGCACAGTTCCTCCAGTGAATCCAGCGAAAAGGCCGCCTTTTCATCGTAGCGCCCGACCCGGGTCCGCCGGAGCACCGTGATATGTCCGTAAGTGCCTAAGGATAAAGCAAAATCCCGGCCCAACGCGCGGACATACGCGCCTTTGCCGCAATCGACTTCAAACACGGCATGATCCGGATCGGGACAGTCGATCAGACGCAGCGCATCGATGCGGATCGGCCGCGCCGCCAGCTCCAGCATTTCGCCTTTCCGGGCCAGGTCATAGCTGCGCTGGCCGTCCACCTTGATGGCGGAATAAGCCGGTGGCCGCTGCATGATCTCGCCCACAAAGCTCGGCAGCATCGCCTCGATGGCGGCGCGATCGGGACGCACATCCGAGCGCTGCGTGATCGCGCCCTCGGTATCGTCGGTTTCGGTGGCTTCGCCCCAGCGCACGGTGAAGCGGTAGGTCTTGCCCGCCGTCATCACCCAGTTCACGGTTTTGGTGGCTTCGCCCAAAGCGATCGGCAGGATGCCGGTCGCCAGCGGGTCCAGCGTGCCGCCATGGCCGGCCTTGGCGGCATCGGTGAGGCGGCGGACTTTCGCCAGGCATTGCGTCGAGGTGAGCCCGAGCGGCTTGTCGACGATCACCCAGCCATGGACCGGGCGGCCCTTCCTTTTCATAGGTTGGGCTTTTTCATTCCTCGTCCGACGGCTTGTCGAGATCGGCCTTCACCGCCGGCTGCTGCAGCAGCCTGGTGACACGGGCGGCCTCGTCGAAGCTGTGGTCGAGCTTGAAGGAGAATTGCGGCGCCACGCGCAGGTCGATCTGCTTCACGGCTTCCATGCGGATATAGGAGGTGGCGCGGTTGAGCCCGGCGATGATCTTGGGCGCATCGCTGCCGCCCAGCGGCATGACGAAAGCGGTCGCCGCCTTCAGATCGGGGCTGACGCGCACTTCGGTGACGGTGACGACAAGATCGACCAGATCGGGGTCGCGGAAATGGCCGTTGCGCAGCACATCGGACAGGATGTGGCGCAACTCCTCGCCGACGCGCAGCTGGCGCTGGCTGCGTCCGCCGGGCAGTTCGTCGCGACCACTGCCTTTGGCGCCGCCGCGGGCGGATTTGCCCCCGCCCTTGGCAGGCTTGCCGCCACCACTGCGCTTGCTCTGCGCCATCTGCTGCTCCGAAGGTAAGGCTGACGCGCGATTACAGTTCGCGCGCCACGCTCTCGAGTTCGAAACACTCGATCATGTCACCGACCTGGATGTCGTTGTAATTCTCGAACGACATACCGCAGTCCATGCCCTGCTTGACCTCGCGTGCATCGTCCTTGAAGCGCTTGAGGGTCGAGAGCGCGCCTTCGTGAATCACCACGTTGTCGCGCAGCAGGCGCACCTTGGCGCCACGCTTGACGATGCCTTCGGTGACCATGCAACCGGCGACCTTGCCGATCTTGGTGATGTTGAACACCTCGCGAATCTCGGCATAGCCGAGGAAGTTTTCGCGAATGGTCGGTGCCAGCATGCCCGAGAGCAGCGCCTTCAGGTCGTCGATCAGGTTGTAGATGATCGAATAGTAGCGGATGTCGACGCCTTCGCGCTCGGCCAGTTCGCGTGCCTGCTTGGAGGCACGCACGTTGAAGCCGATGACGGCGCCCTTCGAGGCGCCGGCCAGCGAGATGTCGGACTCGTTGATGCCGCCGATGGCGCCGTGCAGGAAGCGGACAACCACTTCCTCGGTGCCCAGCTTGTTGACGGCGGCCTGGATCGCTTCCAGCGAACCCTGCACGTCGGTCTTGATGACGATCGGCAGTTCCTTGGCTTCGCCGGCCTGGATCTTGGAGAACATCTGCTCGAGCGAACCGCGCGCCGAGATGGCGGAGCGGGCTTCGCGCTGCTTGCGCTCGCGGAACTCGGCCACTTCACGGGCACGGGCTTCGTTCTCGACCACGACGAACTCGTCGCCGGCTTCCGGATTGCCCTGCAGGCCGAGCACTTCGACCGGCACGGCCGGACCGGCCGAGACGACATTCTTGCCATGATCGTCGATCAGGGCACGCACGCGGCCCCAGGCGCTGCCGGCGACAAACACATCGCCGACATGCAGCGTGCCGCGGGCCACCAGCACGGTGGCGACCGAGCCACGGCCGCGCTCCAGCTTGGCTTCCACCACCACGCCTTCCGCCTTGCGGTCGGGATTGGCCTTGAGGTCGAGGATTTCAGCCTGCAGCAGGATGGCTTCTTCCAGCGTGTCGAGGCCCATCTTGGTCTTGGCCGACACTTCGATGGACTGCACTTCGCCGCCCATCTGCTCGACGACGATCTCGTGCTGCAGCAGCTCCTGCCGCACCTTCTGCGGATTGGCAGCCGGCTTGTCGCATTTGTTGATCGCAATCACGATCGGCACGCCGGCCGCCTTGGCATGATGGATGGCCTCCACCGTCTGCGGCATCACGCTGTCGTCGGCCGCGACCACCAGCACGACGATGTCGGTGACCTTGGCGCCGCGGGCGCGCATCTGCGTGAAGGCTTCGTGGCCTGGCGTATCGAGGAAGGTGATCGCCTTGCCCGACTTCATATGCACCTGGTAGGCGCCGATATGCTGGGTGATGCCGCCGGCTTCGCCGCTGACCACATCGGTAGACCGCAGTGCATCGAGCAGCGAGGTCTTGCCGTGATCGACGTGGCCCATGACGGTGACGACCGGCGAGCGCGGCACCATGACCGCATCTTCGTCCTTCTCGCCGCCGAGGCCGAGTTCGATGTCGGACTCCGCCACGCGCTGCACGCGATGGCCGAATTCGCCGACGATCAGTTCGGCGGTGTCGGCATCGATGGTCTGATTGATGGTCGCCATCACGCCCATCTTCATCAGCGCCTTGACCACATCCACGCCACGTTCGGCCATACGATTGGCCAGTTCCTGCACGGTGATGGTCTCGGGGACGACGACGTCACGCAAAATCTTCTGCTGCTCCGCGGCCGCCTGGCCATGTGAACGCTTCTCGCGCTCGATTCGGCGACGGAACGAGGCGACCGAGCGCACGCGCTCGTTCTCGTTCAGCGCCGCAGAGACGCTCAGCTTGCCGGTGCGGCGTTCGCCGCCATCCTTGGGACGCAGCGTGGTCGGCTTGGCCGGCACAATCTTGGTGCCGCCAGGACCACTACGACGCTTGGCGCCGCTGTCATCCTCTTCATCCATCGGCGGGCGCACGCCGGTCGGCGCCGGAGCGCCAGGCGCAGCGGCAGTGCCGGTGGTGGCAGCCTGTTCAGGATTGGCCAGACGACGGGCCGCTTCGGCCTCGGCCTTCTTGCGCGCTTCGTCTTCGGCCTTCTTGCGCGAATCCTCATCGGCCTGGCGGCGCAGGGCCGCCTCTCGCTCGGCGTGGATCTTGGACTGGTCGTCCATACGGCGGCGCATGCCTTCTTCGGCAACGCGGCGCATCTCGGCGTATTTGCGGCGCTCATCCTCGTTCGTACGAGTGCGGGCCTGCCGCTCCTCCTCCGACATCGGCTTGAGCACCATGCCACTGGTCCGAGCCGGCCGGGCCGGGGCGCGGTCGCGATCACGGGCGGCGGCGGCGCTGGTGGGGCGGACATCGCTGGTCGGCTGCGCGGTCATGCGCGGGCCGCTGCTGCGCAGGGTTTCACCGCGCGACGCGGTCGGAGCTGGCGCCGGGGCAGGCGCAGCGCTCGCAGGTGCCGTGTCCGGCGCCTTGGCGATTTCAGCGACGCGGGCCTGCGAGGCGACAGCCTCTTCAGCGGCCTTGGCCGCCTTGGCGGCATCGTATTCGGCAATCTTTTCGGCATGCGAGGGCACATGCACGCTGGGCGTCACGGCGCGCGGCGCAGCAGCACCCGAGGCGGGCGCCGCAGATGCGGCAGCCGGTGCAGCTTCGGCAGCCTTCGAACCCGGCGGGACAATGGTGCGCTTCTTGCGCACCTCGACCGTTACCGCCTTGGTACGGCCATGGCTGAAGCTCTGGCGCACCTGTCCGGTCTCAACGGTCTTCTTCAGCTCGAGCCGCTTGGGCTTGGCTGCAGTCTTGTCCTTGTCCTGCTCGTTCACGTCGCTCATACAGTCCGCTTCCGCCTACCGCTCAAACTCATTCCACTGATGCCGGATGGCTCCAGTGGTTATCTATGGCGGGCCCAGCCTCTTGGCACCCCCCACCCGGCCCGTCAATGTCCCGCGCCGTCAGGCGGGCGGGACCAGCCGGGCGAGCAGCGCCAGATCGGCTACCGCACGCCGTGTCAGCGGCGAGCGTTTCAGCGCCAGCCGCCCCAGCCCGAGCACGTTCGCATCGGCAGACACCGTGTCTGCATCTGCGGCCGCATCGGCCAGTACCAGCCCGGCTTGCCGGGCTTTCTTCACCTGCCCGGCCACATGGGCCGTCCAGGCGTCCTGGCTGCGGGCCGGCAGATCAGCCGGCACCTGCAGCTTGCGTTTCGCGGCCCGGGCGAACATGCCCTTGGCCGCGGCCAGCCCCACCGCATCCGGTGCCGGCGCGAGCCAGAGCCCGCGGCCGGGAAGCCGATGCGCCGGATCCGGCACCACCACCGAATCTCCTGTTACAGCGAACCGCAACAGGGTTTCAGCGTCCGCGCGCTGGCCGGTCAGCAGACAGCGCCGCTGCGGCATCGCGCGATCCCGTCGGCGACCGGGCTTACGCCTGGCCGCTTTCCTCGCCTTCGAACCAATGCTGACGCGCCGCCATGATGATGGCGTTCGCATCGTCATTGGAAAGACCTTCGCCGACGATCTCCTGCAGCTCATCGCCGGCCAGATCGCCCAGATCGTCGAGCGTCTTCACGCCCTTCTCGCCCAGCGCCACCAGCATCGGCGGGGTGAGGCCTTCGATACCGGCCACCTCGTCGCTGACGCCCAGCGTCTTGCGCTTGTCTTCCATCTCGGAGTTGCGCTTGTCGATGTATTCCATCGCGCGCTCATGCAGCTCGTTGGCCACATCGCCGTCGAAGCCCTCGATCTCGGCCAGCTCTTCCACCGGCAGATAGGCGAGTTCCTCGATCTTGGTGAAGCCTTCGGTGACCAGCAGCTGGGCCAGCGTCTCGTCGACATCCAGCGCGTCGATGAAGAGCTGGCTGCGCTCGCGGAATTCCTTCTGGCGGCGCTCGGACTCTTCTTCCTCGGTCAGGATGTCGATGTCGTAGCCGGTGAGCTGCGAGGCCAGACGCACATTCTGGCCGCGACGGCCAATCGCCAGCGACAGCTGGTCGGTCGGCACCACGACTTCAACCGCATTGGCTTCCTCGTCCAGCACCACCTTGGCCACTTCAGCCGGGGCCAGCGCATTGACGATGAAGGTGGCCGGATCGGGCGACCACTTGATGATGTCGATCTTTTCGCCCTGCAGTTCGTTCACCACGGCCTGCACGCGGCTGCCGCGCATACCGACGCAGGCGCCGACCGGATCGATCGAGTTGTCGTTCGACAGCACGGCGATCTTGGCGCGGCTGCCCGGATCACGGGCGACAGCGCGGATCTCGATGATGCTGTCGTAGACTTCCGGCACTTCCTGGGCAAACAGCTTGGCCATGAACTGCGGATGCGAGCGCGACAGGAAAATCTGCGGACCACGCGGTTCGCGGCGCACGTCGTAGATATAGGCACGCACGCGATCGCCCTGGCGGAAGGTCTCGCGCGGCAGCAGCTCGTCGCGACGCAGGATCGCTTCGGCCCGGCCCATGTCGATGGTCACGTTGCCGTATTCCACGCGCTTGACCAGGCCGTTCACGACCTCGCCGATGCGGTCCTTGTATTCGGCATACTGACGCTCGCGTTCGGCCTCGCGCACCTTCTGCACGATCACCTGTTTGGCGGTCTGCGCGGCGATGCGGCCGAAATCGATCGGCGGCAGCGGCTCGGCGATCACGTCGCCCACCTGGGCATCCGGATTGCGGCGCTGCGCCTCGCCGATGCCGATTTCGATGGCATCGTTCTCGATCTTCTCGACGACCTGCAGATGACGCTCCAGGCGGATTTCGCCGCTCTTGCGATCGATCTCGGCATGGATGTCGTTCTCCAGGCCATAGCGCGAGCGCGCCGCCTTCTGGATCGCATCTTCCATCGCCATCAGCACGACATCGCGCTCGATCGCCTTCTCGCGGGCGACCGCATCAGCCACCTGCAGCAGCTCGAGCCGGTTGAAGCTGGTTACCGTTTCCATGGTTCCTGTTCCTTGAAACTCGTTTACCGGTAGAAACTCAATTCGCCGCCGCACTGCGTCCCGCGAGACTCGCGGTAATCAGGTCGTCGGTAACAATCAGTTTGGCAGTGGCGATGTCGGTGACAGGCAAGCGCGCTTCGCTGCCCTTCTCCTCATCGCGCAGCAGCAGTTCGTTGCCCTCCAGACCGCCGATGCGGCCCTGGAAGCGCTTGCGGCCATCGAGCGGACGGCCAAGTTCGACCTTGGCGGCAAAGCCCTTGAAGCGGGCGAAATCGGACGGCTTGATCAGCGGACGGTCCAGGCCCGGCGAGGAAACCTCCAGCCGGTAGGCCTCGCTGATCGGATCTTCCACGTCGAGCACGGCGCTGACCGCGCGGCTGACATCGGCGCAATCGTCCACCGTGATGCCGCCGTCATGCGGGGCACCGCCGGTGTCGCGTTCGAACATGATCTGCAGCACCGGCCGTTCGGTGCCCATCAGCTTGACGCGCACAAGCTGGAAGCCCATGCCTTCCAGCGTGGGTGCAATCAAATTCGCAATCCGAGTCGCCGCATCCATGCGTGCGTGGGTTCCTGTTCTAACCTGTCATCGATCTGGTGCCGGCCCGGGACGTCCGCCGGGTACACATTCCGCTGCGCGGATAGTGAAACTGGCAGAAATAAAAAATGGGCCGTCCGGCCCATGTCCTCTTCCCGATCCAGCCATGGACCAGGCCAGCAATGTCGGACGCTGTTATAGCGGCAAATTCAGCCAATGCAAGGCTTTTGCGCCCATTTTAACCCACCCGGTCAGGGCATGCCGGGGCCGATTCCGGGGCCATTTTCCGGGCCCTTTCCGGGCCGGTTTTCGCGGCCGTCTCCATCCCCGCTGCCGCCCCCCGTGCCGCCTCCCATACCGCCCTGGGGCCGTTGCACGATCCGGCGGGCGGTCAGCACCGAAAACAGCCCCAGCAGCAGCCAGAACAGCAGGTTGAGGCCGAGTCCCCGCAAGACCGCAAACTCTGGCGCGGCATCGGCAGCGGCGTCGCCCAGCACCCCCGCCCCCGGATCCGGCAGGCCGGGATTGTCGCCACCCGCCGCCCCGGCCAGCAGCGGCAGCAGGATCAGGCCCAGGCCGGCCAGCCGGCGATTGCGGCGCGACTTTTCGCCCATACCCGGCGACCAGAGCAGCCAAAAGCCGCCAGCCGTGCAGGCCACCACGATCAGCCAGCGCAACGGATGCCGGGCGGTCATCTGTCCGGGTACCGTCTCGGGCAGGACCAGCCAGGGCATCAGGGTCAGGGCCAGAAACCCCGCCATCCCCCAGGCCAGGGCGCGGTAAAGCCCGGTCAAAGGGCGGTAAAGCAGGAAAACCTGCAGGGCAAACCCGCCGAACAGGCCAAGCGCCAGATGGTGCAGCAGCAGAAAATCGCCTTCGCGGGGGTCCAGCAGGCCGGCCGGCGTGGTCGCCACCCGGGCGAACATCAGGCCCAGGGTGGCCAGCAGCGCCGCGGCAAAGGCGGCCACCAGCAGGCGAAACGGCATCGGCGCCCTCTTGGAAAAGACCTCAGACCCGGTGCAGACGATAGTAATGCGGGGTGCGACCGGCGGATATCGCCTTCTGCTCGTATTTGCTGGCCGGCCAGTCGGCCGGGCGGCGCAGCCAGTCGGCGCTGGTCTCGGCCAGCCAGTCGAAACGCGGCGCGGCCAGGATATGGCGCAGCATCCAGCGCTGGTAATCCGGCACATCGGTGGCCAGCCGCAACGCGCCGCCCGGCGGAATCAGCCGCGCCCATTGCTCCAGCGTCTCCGTGTTGACGATGCGACGCCACTGATGGCGTTTCTTCGGCCAGGGATCCGGGAACAGCGTGAAGCCGCGCGCGATGCTGCCATCGGGCAGCGACTTCAGCAACAGGCGCGCATCGTCGGTGAGAATCCGGATATTGTCGGCACCGCCAGCATTCACGCGCGCGGCAATGCGCGACACCAGCTTGGCCACACCGGGCTCATAAGGCTCGACGCCGAGGAACCCCACATCAGGATTGGCTTCCGCCAGCGCAAACAGGTGCTGGCCGTCGCCGAAACCGACCTCGACCCAGTATTCGCGCATCGGCTGTGCGAACAGCGCCGCCGGAGTCAGCACGCGTCCTTCTGGCGGCAGCACAATGCGCAGGCGCGGCAGCCAGTCAGCGAATGTCGTTTCGCGGGCGGGAGAAAATTTGCGGCCGCGCCGACGCCCGAAAATCAGGCGTCTGGACGCGGCCGCGGACTCTTCGTCAGACACGGTGGTGCTTCAACGCCCTTAGCGGACGTTGAAGGCCGACTTCAGGTCCTTGACCAGGTCGGTCTTCTCCCACGAGAAACCGCCGTCCTTTTCCGGCTTGCGGCCGAAATGGCCATAAGCAGCGGTGCGGGCATAGATCGCACGGTTCAGCTTCAGATGCTCGCGGATGCCGCGCGGGCTGAGCTTCACCAGCTCCTGCAGAACCTTCGAGATCTTGTTCTCGTCGACCTTGCCGGTGCCGTAGGTGTCGACATAAACCGACAGCGGATAGGCCACGCCGATGGCGTAGGACAGCTGGATCAGGCACTTGTCAGACAGGCCGGCGGCGACCACGTTTTTCGCCAGATAGCGCGCGACATAGGCAGCTGAGCGGTCAACCTTGGTCGGATCCTTGCCCGAGAAGGCGCCGCCGCCATGCGGGGCCGCGCCGCCGTAAGTGTCGACGATAATCTTGCGGCCGGTCAGGCCGCAATCGCCGTCCGGACCGCCGATGACGAAACGGCCAGTCGGGTTGACGTAGAAATGCTCGTCATCGCACATCCAGCCCTTCGGCATCACCTTCTGCACGTAGGGCTTCACGATGCGCTTGATGTCGCCGGACTCGAGCTCGCGGCCCTTCTTGTCCTTGGCGGCATGCTGGGTCGATACCACGATGGCGGTGGCGCCGGTCGGCTTGCCGTTCTTGTACAGTAGCGTGACCTGGCTCTTGGCGTCCGGGCCCAGCAGCGGCTCCTTGCCGCTGTGACGGACGGCGGCGAGCGCCGACAGGATGTTGTGCGACAGCTGCAGCGGCGCCGGCATCAGCTCCGGCGTCTCGTTGGTGGCGTAACCGAACATGATGCCCTGGTCGCCCGCGCCTTCATCCTTGTTGCCGGCGGAGTCGACGCCGACAGCGATATCGGCCGACTGGCCATGCAGCAGCACGTCGACCTTGGCGGTCTTCCAGTGGAAGCCCTTCTGTTCGTAGCCGATCTTCTTGATGGTGGCGCGCGCCACCTCTTCGATCTTCTTCTTGTTCACCGCGCCCGACTTCGACACCAGGCTCTTCGGGCCACGCACTTCGCCGGCAATCACGACGCGGTTGGTGGTGGTCAGGGTTTCGCAGGCCACGCGCGAATACGGGTCTTCCTTCAGGAAGAGATCCAGCACGCCGTCGGAAATCTGGTCGCAGACCTTGTCCGGATGGCCTTCGGAAACCGATTCGCTGGTAAACAGATAAGAGGAACGCGCCACGTTTATATCTCCTCAAGCGGCCGCGCCAACCGGCCCGAAGCTGACGTTCCCCCGCACCGGTCGCTTGGCGCACGCCGGAATTGGGAAAACGCGAAAGTCCGGTTATTTCGCAGAGGTTGCCGCGATGGTCAAGCACAATGGCGTGACCCTCTTGGGGCATGACCCTGTTCGGCGTGACCGTATGGGGCCCGAACGGCCGGATTGATCAGGCTGCCGGCAGAGTTTCGGGGCTGGCGGCGGGCTCTGCGGCCTCGCTGTCGCCATTCATGGCCCAGACAAGATCAATGATGCGGCGACGCAGGCCCTGCTGCTGCAGGCCGCGGAAGGCCCGCAGCAATTCCACATCTTCCCGCGTGATTGACGCGGCGGGGCTGCCGGCCGGCACGGCAACGCTCAGCGTGCGGCCATCCCGGGCGGTGACCGGCTGGCCTTCCAGCCCCTCGAAGAAATAGGCCGGCGGCACATCGAGCAACGTGGCGAACTGATAGAGCCGGCTGGCACCGATGCGATTGGCGCCTTTCTCGTATTTCTGGATTTGCTGGAAAGTCAGGCCGACCATCTGGCCGAGGCGATCCTGACTCATGCCGACCATGGTGCGGCGCAACTTCAAACGATTGCCAACATGCACATCAACCGAATTCTTCGGCACTGAACTGCCCTCTACTCTGTACGGTAATCACAATCACACAATGGAATAACTCGCCCCCGAATAAACCCTCCAGGGCCGACGTGGTCAATGCTTTGCGGTCCGGAGCAATGCGACAAAAGCGGCGACAAGAATGACTATTGCAAAAGCGAGCAGAGGTGCGTCGCCGATACGCGCGTAAGGCGGACGCTCTGCCGTTGCGGCCGGTAAACCGCCATCGACGACGCCGACTTCATCGAGGCCAAGCCGCACCGTGACACGACCATATGGATCGACAATGGCGCTGATGCCGTTGTTGGCGGCGCGCACCAACGGCAATCCCTGTTCGACAGCACGGAAGCGCGCCGCAGCAAAATGCTGGTACGGACCGGACGAGCGACCGAACCAGGCGTCGTTGGTGAGATTCAGCAGGAGACCCGCCGCCGGTTTTCCGTCATCGAACTGCTGCATCGATTCATCGGGGAAGATTGCTTCATAGCAGATCAGCACACGCGCAAACGGCAAACCCGGAATCGCGATGGGCGTCGCGTCACGGCCTGCTGAGAAATCCACCGCACCGGCCGCCACGGCATCGAGGCCGAGCGGTTTGAGCAGGCTGCGGAACGGCAGGTATTCGCCGAACGGCACCAGATGCACCTTGTCATACCGCGCGGCGATCTGCGCATCGCTGCCGAGCGCGAAGACGCTGTTGTAGACTGCGATGTCGCGCGGATTGGCGGAAAGCTGTTCTCGTCTCGGCGCGCCGGTGATCAGCACCGTTCCCGGTGCCAGCCGTTGCGCCAGCGCGTCGCGCAGGCCGGGTTCTTCATCCAGCAGATAGGGGATCGCAGTCTCGGGCCAGATCACATGCGTGAGCGGCTTTTCGGGATTGGTTTTTGGGGACTGCAGGCTGAGCGCGACATGCTGCTGCAGATGCTGCTGGCGCAGATCGTCCTGCCATTTCAGAGTCTGTTCGATGCTGGGCTGCACCAGCCGCAGATGGACATCCGGCAGCATGGCGATGTCTGCCGGCATGCGAAGCGACGCCAGGCCCATCGCAAGAGCTAACAGGGCGGGCAACATGAGTGCGATGCGACGACCGGGGACCAGCGCTATAGCAAGGCCGCTGGCCGCCAGCATGGTCAGCAGGCCGAGACCCTGCGCGCCCATATAACCCGCAAGCTGCATCGCCGCCGGCCAGTCGCCCCAGACATAACCGATCAGATTCCACGAAAAGCCGGTGCCGACATGGCCGCGCAGCCATTCGCCGACCAGCCAGCCGAACGGCATCAGCAGCATGTAGGCCAGACGATGGCCCCGCGCGATCAGCCAGGCAAGCCATGCGCCGGTGGCGGGAAACACCGCCAGCACGATGGGCAGGCCGAGCATCGGCAGCGGCAGCAGCAGCGCGTATTTCGCCGCATCGACAAAGAAGGAGATGCCGATCCAGTAATGACCGGCGACAAAATAGCCGTAGCAGAAGGTGAACAGCGTGAAGAAGCTGCGGCGGCGCGCCGCCATGTCGCGGCCGCCATCGTCGAGATGCAACAGCAGGATGAATGCGAGGAAGGCCAGCGGCCAGAGCGACAGCGGTGCCTGTGCCGCGGCCAGCAGCACACCGAG
The DNA here is from genome assembly GCF_007197755.1 of Ferrovibrio terrae. Lineage (NCBI taxonomy): Bacteria > Pseudomonadati > Pseudomonadota > Alphaproteobacteria > Rhodospirillales > Rhodospirillaceae > Ferrovibrio > Ferrovibrio terrae. The sequence continues at coordinate 1,652,715 of NZ_CP041636.1, read as the reverse complement.
CAGCAACGCCGCAGCATAGCGGCGCCAGCCGCGCAAAGCCTGCCAGGCCGCCAGAGCGCCGTGCAGCGTCATCTTGAAGACAGGGTCATCTAGAGATCAGACCACATCGGCGCTGGGTTGCGGCGCCAGCTGGCGGATGCGCACGCGCTTGACGCGGCGCGGATCGGCCTCAAGCACCTCGAAGGACAGCCCGGCGGGATGTTCGATCACCTCGCCACGCAGTGGCACACGGCCGAGATGCGACACGATCAGGCCGCCGACGGTATCGACATCATCGTCGTCTTCGGGATCAAGCAGGCTGCGGCCGAGTTTTTCCTCAAGGTCGTCGATCGGGCAGCGGCCAAGCGCTTCCAGCACGCCGTCGGCGCGCTGGATCAGCATGCCGCCGGCGGCGACATCGTGCTCGTCATCGATCTCGCCGACAATCTGCTCGACCAGGTCCTCGATGGTGACCAGGCCGTCGAGGCCGCCGTATTCGTCCACCACGATGGCCATGTGCACTCGGGTGTCGCGCATCTCTCGCAGCAGTTCGAGCACCGATTTCGACGGCGGTACCACCAGCAGCTTGCGCAGCACTTTTTCGAGCGAGAAGTTGCTGCGCGCTCCGGAGAGATAAGGCAGCACATCCTTGACGTGGATCATGCCGATCACGTCATCGAGATTGCCGCGATAAATCGGCAGGCGCGAATGCTCGGCATCGACCAGCGTCTTCACCAGCTTCTCGAAGTCGATCTCGAGCGGTACGGCGATGATATCGGTGCGCGGCACACGAATCTCGCCAACGCGCAGCTCGCCCACTTCGAGCACATTGCGCAGCAGCGCACGCTCGGCGGTTTCCTCCGGCGTGGCGCTGTCGTCAGCATGCTCTTCCAGCAGTTCTTCGATGCTGTCGCGCAGAGATTCATCGCCACGGCCGCGCAGCAGCGTCAGCAGCCGCTTCCAGAGTGTGGCGCCGTTTTCGCGCGTCTCGCTCATGCGGCCTTCCGCCTTCTGGCGGTCTTCTTCTTCACGATCTTCTTCACCGCTTTTTTCGCGGCTTTCTTTTTGGCGGGTTTTTTCTTCGCGGCCGGCTTCTTCTTTGCCGGCGCCGCCAGCCTGTACGGATCGGCGATCCCCATACCGGCCAGGATCACGGTTTCCAGCGGCTCCATCGCCTCGGCCTGGTCGTCATCCATATGATCGTAGCCGAGCAGATGCAGCACGCCATGCACAATCAGATGCGCGACATGATCGGCCAGCGTCTTTTTCTGCTCGCGCGCTTCGCGTTTGCAGGTGGCGAGGCCCAGCGCCACGTCGCCGAGATAGGCCGGCGGCTTTGCCGGGTCGATGGCATTTTCAGACGGAAAGGACAGCACGTTGGTCGGCTTGTCCTTGGCGCGCCAGCCGGCATTCAGCTTGCGCATCTCGGCATCGTCGGTGAGCAGGATGCTCAGACTGGTCTTCGGCGCGCCCCTCTTCTGGGCGGGCAGTTCGGCCTTCAGCGCGGCAATGACCGCGCGACGCACTGCGGCTGCCGGATTGGGCAGCGCCGCACGCCAGGCGCTGCTGGCAATGCGGATATCGATCTCAATACTGGAACCGTCGGGCATGGTGCAGGGCTTTTTGGCAAATTCGGCGGCTCAATTCAACCTGTTGGACTTATCCACGACGGGGACGCCCGGCCGCATCGGGCCGCGACAGGCCCAGTTCCTGTTCATGCGCCGAATAGGCCCGCACGATCTTGGTGACCAGCGGGTGGCGCACCACGTCGGCTTCGCCGAAACGCACGAAGGCAATGCCATCGACGCCTTCGAGGATGTCGAGCGCATGACGCAGACCCGAGGGCACGCCGATCGGCAGATCGATCTGCGACAGGTCACCGGTGACCACCAGGCGGGAATTCTCGCCCAGGCGCGTCAGCAGCATCTTCATCTGCACCGGCGAAGTGTTCTGCGCTTCATCGAGAATGACAAACGCATTGGCCAGCGTGCGGCCGCGCATGAAGGCAAGCGGCGCGACTTCCACCTCACCGCTCTCCAGGCCCTTGGCGACGCGTTCGGCCGGCAGCATGTCGTAGAGCGCATCGTAGAGCGGACGCAGGTAGGGGTCGATCTTGTCGCGCATATCACCGGGCAGGAAGCCGAGACGTTCGCCGGCTTCCACCGCAGGACGCGACAGGATGATGCGATCGACGCGGCCTTCCAGCAGGAAGTTCACCGCCATGGCGACCGCGAGATAGGTCTTGCCGGTGCCGGCCGGGCCGAGGCCGAAGACCAGCTCGTTGTTCTGCAGGGCGTCGAAATAGACTTTCTGGGTATGCGATCGCGGCAGGATGACGCGCTTCTTGGTGCGCACCGCACCTTCCGGAATCGGCCGGTCGTCGCGGATCAGTTCCGCCTTGTCACGCAGCTTCGCACTCACCGGAGCGTTCATCGGACCTCCCTGGGTCATACGGATTGCACCATCGACATCACCCATCTCGATCTCCGCCCCGCCCTCAAGGCGGCGATAGAGATCGGTCAGAACCTTTTTCGCCTGCGCCTGCGCTTCGGCAGGGCCGGTGATCATCAGCCGGTTGCCGCGCGAGGCGACCGCCACGCCGATGCGCTCTTCTATGCGCGCCAGATGGCGATCGTGTTCGCCGAACAGCAGCGCCAGCACGCGGTTGTCATCGAAGTCGAGAATGATCGGTTGACCGGATGTGTCCGGACCGCGTGCATCGCTCACAGGCTTCAGCCTCGTTGCTTCCAAAAGATTCCCGTGCCGCGCCCGCGTCACGCGGCCTCTCGCCGGACGATCTCGCCGGCAAGTGAATTGGCATAGCCGCCGGCGATCGTCACCGGCAGGCGGTCGCCGATCTTCAGCGCAGCATCGGTGACATAGATGGCCTGCATGTATTGCGAATAGCCGATCAGTTGGCCGTTCTGGCGGCCCGGCTTCTGGAACAGCACATCCAGTTCGCGGCCCTCGCAGGCACGGTTGAAGTCGCCCGACAGCTCCTGCAGCAGGGCCTGCAGCGCCTGGAGCCGTTCGCTGCTGACCGCGTCAGGCACCTGTTTACCCAGCAGGCTGCCCGGCGTGCCGGGGCGATTGGAATATTTGAAGGAATAGCCGGCGGCAAAGCGCGCTTCGCGCACGACGCGCAGCGTTGCTTCAAAATCGGCATCGGTCTCGCCGGGGAAGCCGGTGATGAAATCGCCGCTCAGTGCGATGTCGGGCCGAGCGGCACGCAGCTTCTCGACCACGCGCAGGTAATCCCCGGCGCGATGGCCGCGGTTCATCGCCTTCAGCACGGCGTCCGAGCCGGCCTGGATCGGCAGATGCAGGAACGGCATCAGCCCGGCCACGTCGCCATGCGCCGCGATCAGGTCGTCGCCCATCTCGCGCGGATGAGACGTCGTGTAGCGCCAGCGCAGGTGAGGATGGGTCTTGGCGAAACGGTCATTCAGCACGCGTAAGAGTCGGCCGAGCGACCAGCTTTTACCGTCCGGCCCTTCGCCATGCCAGGCATTCACATTCTGGCCGAGCAGGGCGATTTCCTGCACGCCGGTGGCGACCAGGCGATCAGCCTCGCGCAGGATGGCTTCGGCCGGGCGCGAATATTCGGCGCCGCGGGTGTAAGGCACGACGCAGAAGGTGCAGAACTTGTCGCAGCCTTCCTGCACGGCGAGATAGCCGACCGGTCCGGGTGCAGCGCTGATCTCATCTGGAAGATGATCGAATTTGGAATCGGGCGGAAAGTCGGTGGCGAGAATGCCGCGCCCGCCGGTGCCTTTCACCCGCGCGCGTTCGGCGCGCGCCAGCAGTTCGGGCAGCTGGTGATACGCCTGGCTGCCGATCACGAGATCGACGAAGGGCGCGCGGTTGATCAGTTCCTTGCCTTCGGCCTGCGCGACGCAGCCGGCCACCGCGATGGTGACGTCCGCGCCCCTGGCCTGCGCGGCATGCTTGCGGATGCGCCAGTGGCCGAGTTCGGAGAAGACTTTCTCGGCGGCTTTTTCGCGGATGTGACAGGTGTTGATGATCACCATGTCGGCGTCATCGGGCGTCTCGGTCTTGGCGTATCCCAGCGGGGCCAGCACGTCCGCCATGCGGGCGGAGTCGTAGACGTTCATCTGGCAGCCATGGGTCTTGATGAACAGCTTTTTGGCCAAATCCGGGTTTCAGCGGGGCGGCCTGCCGGGTGGAAGTGGGCGGCGCCCCAGACGCTCCTTGTTAACGATTGACGACCGAATCCGAGGGTATCATCCGAATCGCCGCAAGGAAAGCACAACCGCATCGATTGCGCTGCAGCGTCACAGATTCTTCACAGTAAAATCAAAGAGTTAACGAGATGCCCGCTTTGGCGTCAGACATTTCCGCGCGGAGCTGTTCGCGTTTGTGCCGCGCCTATGTCCCTCCGGGCCGGCGCCATGTGGCGTTAACCCGCCCAATCCCGGCTTATTCGGTGCCTATTTTTTCTTATTTGCTGATCTGGCCGTGGAAACAGTGACTTACAAAGAGAACAATATGGAAACATGGCCCGCCAGTCAAGGGCGGCGGCCGACTTACTCGGACTTCTGCGCAGCCTTTTGCGGCGGGGTGCGCCGACCGGGATCGCGCCCGGCATTGATATCGCTGAGGCCTTCCAGCACCCGCTGATGGCACCAGGCGGCCAGGCCCTTGCGGGAGTTGAACTGGTCGATCGTGGCCGGCTGATGAAACTCGACCACCGCCTCACTTGGGCCGGCCTTGAGGAAGCGCCACAGATGCGGCACCAGATCCTCGTCGCCGACCCAGGCGAACAGCTGCATCCAGCGCCGGCCGACCGGCATGTAATTGAGCCGCGCATAGCCAAGCGACACCGGTTGTACCGTCAGCTGCTTGTCGCCCACCGGGCGCTCGGCGGCGGCGAAGAACGCCGATTTGAAATTGTGGATGCGCAGACCATCCGACGAGGTGCCTTCAGGAAACAGGATCAGGCTGTCGCCGCTGGCCAGACGCTCGACCATCTCGTCGCGATGCTCGGCGGTGCGATGGCGCTTTTCGCGTTCGACGAACACGGTGCGCTGCAGCCGCGCCAGCGTGCCGAAGAAGGGCCAGGTGCCCACTTCCTGCTTGGCGATGAAACTGACATTGGGCATCGCAGCCGACAGCACGACGATGTCGAGCCAGGAGATGTGATTGCTGACGAACAGCGTCGGCGCGGCGGCCGAGGGCTCGCCCACCTTGCGCACCTGCACGCGCAGCAGCCAGGCCACGGTGCGGTGATAGACATACGGCAGGCTGCGCCGCAGCGGCGAGTTAAGCCGGATCAGCAGCATCTGCACTGGGATCAACAGCACCGTCCAGATCAGGAAGAGGCTGAGCGTAAACACGGCGCGTGCCGTCATCAGAATACTGCCGTCATGCAAAAAGGGACGTCATGGTGCCGGCGTGAGGAGCAAGGCCTCAGGCCTTGCCCTTCTTGCCGTCCTTGTCGTCGAGCGGGACGCCGAACAGTTCGAGCCGGTGATCGACCAGCTTGTAGCCCAGCCGGGCGGCGATGCGTTCCTGCAGCGCTTCAAGCTCGGGGTCGTTGAACTCGATGATCTTGCCGCTGCGGGTATCGATCAGATGGTCGTGATGCGACTCCGGCATTTCTTCGTAGCGGGCGCGACCGTCGCCGAGATCGAGGCGGCTGAGAATGCCGTTCTCCTCGAACATGCGCACCGTGCGATACACGGTGGCAATCGAGATGCGCGGATCGACCGCCACCGAGCGACGGTGCAGTTCTTCCACATCGGGATGGTCGCTACTGGAACTGAGGACCCGGGCGATCACACGCCGCTGGTCCGTCATTCGCATTCCGAGCTGTTCGCAGAGTTGTTCGAGGCGGCTGCCCATGCGCCGAACGCCTTCTTCTGATTAGATGAGAATCCCTGTCAGACTGACGGGGAGTTTATAGCATGACCCGCCGCCCGATGAAACGTACAGGCGACCTGCTTGGACAAGGGGTTAGCAGTAAAAACTGCCTTGGGGTCTGCATCCCATACGACAGGGCCCGGGATCCGGCCCGCTAACCGCCGCGTCGCCCCTTGCCCAGGCCGATCTTCTTGGCCAGCACCTGCCGGCGGATCGCATAGTTCGGCGCCACCATCGGATACTCCGGCGGCAGGCTCCAGCGCTCGCGATACTGTTCCGGCGTCAGCTTGTAGTGGCTCATCAGATGCCGCTTCAGCATCTTCAGCTTCTTGCCGTCCTCGAGACAGACGATGTAATCCGGCGTCACCGATTTCTTGACCGGCACGGCCGGCGCCGGACGGTCGGCGGCGCCACCGGCGACCAGCTCGGCCGGCTCCGCGCCGATGCCCGCCAGCGTGCCGTAGACCTGGCGGATCAGCGCCGGCAGGTCGCCGGCCTCGAGCTTGTTGTTCGAGACATGCGCGGCGACGATCTCGGCCGTCAGTGCGAGCAATTCCGATCGGTCGGCGGGACTGGCCATTCTCTCGCTCCTGAATACGCCAAGTAAAACTGCGGGGAAGGCCAATTATACAAGGAGCGAATTCAGTAAAGCCAGTGAAGCGCTACTGCCTTTTGGCGTGTCAGCGCGACTTGGCTGCAACCTATACTTTATGGGCGCATGATAATCGCAGCAGATTCAGTTGCGCATGAAACCATTTAATTGCGCCGCTGTCTCACCTGCGCATCAGAATGGCGTCGCGCTGGCCGCCGGTTGCATCGCGGTAATAGCCCGGCCTGCGGCCGACTTCGACAAATCCCGCCGCGGCATAGAGGCCGCGCGCCGCGACATTGGTGTCGGCCACTTCGAGGAAACACTGCTGCGCGCCGCGCCCGGTCATCTTGGCCAGGCCAACGGTCAGCAGGCGGCGTGCCACGCCGAGACGCCGCAGCTGGGGCTGCACGGCAAGCGTGATGATCTCTGCTTCGTCGGCAGCCTGGCGCAGCAGGATGAATCCGATCGGCTGCCCGCCACCCTGCGTGGCCAGCAATGCCAGCGCGCCCGGCATCGCCAGCAGCTCGCGCAGGCTTTTCTCGGTCCAGAGTTCTTCCGACTGGCCGGTAAAGGCCTCTGCATGCAGCGCGGCAAGCACACCGGCGGCTTCGCTGCCGCAGGGCTGGATGTTCAGCGGCGGCCTGGATGTTGCGGTCGCGCCGATGGCAGACGGCAGCTTTGCGTCTGGCGGACGGATATAAAGCGGCGACGGCGATACGGTCGGTCGCGGCCGGCCGGCGGCGATCCGCGCCACCAGCACGGGATCGGGATCAGGCGACACGGACGAGAGCCGCAGGTCGTCGCGCCCGGAAAGAGTCCTGGCGGCATGCATCAGCAATTCGCTGCCGCTGCCGACCAGCACGGCCGGACCTGGTGGCAGGATACCTGCAGCATCGGCGATGTTGAGAAGCTGCGGTTCGGCCAGCGCCGCGCCATCAGCCGAATAACACTGGATGTAGAGTTCGTCGCGCTTCGCATCGATCACGGCAACCGTCGCCAGGCCCGGCTGCGCGGTGGCCAGGATCGCAGCATGGGCGAGGGTCTCAGTGGTGGTAATCCCCCAGACCGGAATCTTCAGCGCAAGGCCGAGCGCACGCGCCGTGGCGAGTGCGGTGCGGATGCCGGTGAACGAGCCCGGCCCGATGGTGGCGGCGATACCATCCAGTTGGGCGAGTTCGATGCCAGCCTGCAGCCGCGCCTGTTCCAGCAGCGGTAGCAGCCGTTCGGCATTGCCTTTGCCGCCGGCCGATACCACGCAGGCCAATACCGCGTTGCCATCCACAATGGCGACGGAGCAGGCATTGAGTGCGGTATCGATGCCGAGCAGCTTCACGAAGCGATGCTCCGGTGATAGGAGAAACGGGATGCCATTCCGGAGTCCGCCGCATGCCGCTCGTTGAAATCAAGCCGCCCGCGTTTCCGGTGCTGCTCGACCTGCGCTATGCCACGGCCGACAACCTGACCGGCGCGCCCATATACAGCCGGCCCGCCTGTTTTCTCAATACCGAAGCCGCCGACCTGCTGCGCAAGGCCATCGCCCTGTCCGGCCAGATGGACCTGCAGCTGAAGGTGTTCGACGCCTTCCGTCCGACCGAGGCGGCCTGGGCGCTGTGGAATCACGACCCCAATCCGGATTTCCTGGCCGACCCGCGAAAGGGTTCGCCGCATTCGCGCGGTGCTGCGGTGGACGTGACACTGGTGGATCAGGACGGTGAGGAACTCGACATGGGTACCGGCTTCGACGCCTTCACGCCGCTGGCCTTCCATGGCTGCCTTGAGATCACGCCGGAGCAACAGGCCAACCGGGCGCTGCTGCTCGGCATCATGACGGCGGCGGGCTGGGACTTCTATCGCAATGAATGGTGGCACTACCAGCTGTTCCAGCCGCGCCGTTATCCGCTGCTGTCGGATGTGGCCGCCGGCTCTTCGATGATGTCTCCGGCGAGCCAGCGCGCGGTTTCCTCGTAAGACGCCTTGCCGGCCAGCGCATCGGCGATCAGTTCGCCGACGACGGGTCCGAACTTGAAGCCGTGCCCGGACGTGCCGCAGAAGGCATAGCCGCGTGCGCCCAGCTGGCGGAACTGGAATTTCTCGTCGGCTTCCACGTCATAGAAACAGGTCTTGGCCTGCGCCACGCGATACTGGTCGAGATCGGCGATCCGCGTCTTCGCCTTGGCGACGATGGCGTCGATCTCGTCCGGCAATGCATCGCGGTTCGTGCCGGGATCGGCAGTCGGCCCGAAAGTGTGATCGCCGATCTTCAGGCCCGTGCGCATGCCGTCGCGGGTGATGCGCGGCGGTACCAGATAGAAGCCCTGACTGAGGCCGATCTCGAGAATCATCGGTGCCTGATACCAGGTAGCAGTGAGATCGCCCGGCGGCTGCAGATAGACCACGACCTGGCGCGACGGCCGCGACACGTTGCCGAGATCGGGCAGCAGCTTCGATGTCCAGGGACCTGCTGTTACCAGTACATGATCGGCCTGCAGCACGGTTTTATCCGCCAGCGTGACGCTGCCCTTGTCCGCATCCACCGCGACAACTGAGGTGTTGGTCAGCAGCGTGACGCCACGTTCGCGCAAGTGAGAACTCAGCGCGGCGACGATGGCTTCGGCAAACAGCACGCCGCCGGAGGGACAGAAGAATGCTTCCTCGATGCCGTCGCCGTTCAGCATGGGCCAGCGGCCAACGACGCTCTCGGCGTCAAAGGCGAGCTGCTCGACATTTTCGGCGGTCAAAGCTTCAACGCAGGCCTTGGCCCAGCCATCGCCCGCGCCGCTCAGCACCAGCGTGCCGGTCTCGGCATAGAGCGTCATCTTCAGGTCGTGCCAGAGGCGCTTCCAGGCATGATAGGCATGACGCACCATGCGGGTATAGCCGCGTTGCGCGCCATACGGATACCGGATCAGGCGATGCTGGTCGACCGAAGAGCCGAGCGGATTGGGCAGCGTGCCCTGCTCGATCAGCACCACGTCATGGCCGGCTTTCTTGAGCGCGTGCGCGGCAGACAGCCCCATGATGCCGCCGCCGACAATGATGCTCTTCATGTCTGCTGTCCCTCAACGACCAGTTCGGCGGCGGCGAGATCTTCCAGCGCCAGGCCGACCGACTTGAACAGTGTGATCTCGGTGTCGCTGCGACGCGCCATCACATCGGCACGGCATAAATCGAACAGATCACCACGCACGTCTTCCGGTTTGAACTGCCCGGCATTGATCGGCGTCACCAGATCGCCCGGCTCTTTCAGCGCACCGGCGCGATTGTCGACATAAACCGAGCTGCGCGTCAGTGCGGCGGCATCGGTCTCATGCATCTCCGGCGTGAAGGCGCCAACGAGATCGAGATGCGCGCCGGCTTTCAGCCAGTCGCCGCGAACCAGCGGGTCGCGCGACAGCGTGGCGCAGGAAATCGTATCGGCGACGCGAACGGAAGATTCAAGATCATCGACCACCGCAACCGTCCCACCGAGATCGCGCAAGGTCGCGGCCGCCTGTTCGGCACGCGCGCGATTGCGATTCCAGATCTCGATGCGGGTATAATTTCGTACAGCACAGTGCGCGCGGATCAGATGCGGCGCCAGCGAGCCAGCGCCGACCATGAGAAGATGCTGCGCATCCTGGCGCGCCAGATAGCTGGCGGCGAGCGCCGAGGCGCAACCGGTACGGCGCAGCGTGATCGCCTCGCCGTCGATCACCGCCTTGGGCAAGCCAGTGCGCGCATCGAGCAGCAGATAGGTGGCAGCCACCGAACCGTGGCCGAGTTTCGCATTGTCGGGAAAGACGCTGACCGTCTTGATGCCGATATGGCGGCCCGGCTGCCAGGCCGGCATCAGCAGCAATGTGCCGCCGGCGCCGCCGTCAACCGCATCGATATGAAAGCGGCTGCGCAGCGGCACCTCGCCGCCGACGCGAAACGCATCGCGCAGATGCGGGATCAGCTTGTCATACGGCAGGGCTGCATGAACGGCGGCAGCATCGATCGAACGCATATGACCAGCCTGTATTCAGACGAGAGGGGACGGCGGCGGCAACTGAGCGCTATCCGTGCCACTCGTGGCGGCCGGGGCCGGTTTGGCGCCTTGCAGCGCCTGACGCGCCTGGCGCTGCTTCTCGGCTTCGGCCTTGCGGCGCGAGGCCGACCATGCATTGAGCCGACCGACCAGCACGCCGACCACCAGTCCGGTGAAAAACACTGCGAAGACGAGCAGATAGAGCGGCAGCTCGATCTCGAACGGCAGTGGATCGACACTGACCGTCACTGCGTTCTTATTGGCGACCGCAAAGACGATCAGGATGAGGAGAAGCAGGGCGCCGATGAAAACGCGCAGAAAGCGCATGCGGCACCTCCAGGAAAAATACTATTCAGAGTCGTCGGATTGCTTGCCCGACAGATTGAGCTTCTGGCGCAACTCTTTGCCAGTCTTGAAGAAGGGCACGAATTTCTCCTGCACTTCCACTGCAGTGCCGGTGCGCGGATTGCGACCGGTGCGTGCCGGACGACGCTTGACCGAAAACGCTCCGAAACCGCGCAATTCAACACGATCGCCGCGTGAGAGCGCGTTGGCGATCTCATCGAAGATCGTACCGACGATGCGCTCGATATCGCGTTGCGTCAGATGCTGATTACGTTCTGCAAGACGATTGATGAGTTCAGACTTGATCATCGGTTTTCCCTGCGCAGCGGCTGCGGGCCCCTCGTTCTTTAGTCAGGGTGCCAAAGGGAGACCAGTCCGTCAAGCCTAAGCCGTTCGGAGATAAGGCTTTTTCCTAGGATGGCGTTGAAGGTCCGGCTGCCCAGCCCGTCCAGCATGCCGACCGGCGGGTCCGGCGGGATGTCCCGCAGCGGCAGGTCGGCCGGAATCTGGCGGGTCCGGGCCAGCCAGTCACGGGCCTCGGCCAACCCGCCCAGGCCGTCGATCAGGCGGTTCTGCAGGGCGGCCCGGCCGGAATAGACCCGGCCATCGGCCAGCCTTGCGACCTCGTCCCGGGGCAGGTCGCGCCGGCTGGCGACCAGGTCGACGAACCAGACATGGGTCTCGTTGACCATGGACTGGATCTGGGCCCGGCCGGCCGGGCTCATCGGCCGGGTCGGGTTGGGCTCCGCCTTCAGCGCCCCGGAGGTGATGGTTTCGGAGCTGACGCCCACCTTTTCCATCAGCTTGGAGAATTCGGCGGTCTGGAACAGCACGCCGATCGAGCCGGTCAGCGAAGTTTCGCGGGCCAGCACATAGTCGCCGGCGATGGCCACCATATAGCCCGCAGAGGCGCCCAGCGTGCCGATGACAGAGACAACGGGCTTCTTTTCAGAGAGCCGACGGATCGCCTGGAACAGGGCCTCGCCGCCATAGGTGCTGCCGCCGGGGCTGTTGATATGCAGGATCACCGCACGGACGCGGTCGTCCTCGCCGGCCTCTTCCAGCTTTTCCAGCCACCAGTCGTTTTCGGCAATCACGCCGCTGATCTCGAGCCGGGCGACATGGACCTGGCGATGGGCCAGCAGATTGCCGGGGTCGAGGCGCCAGAGCCCGATCAGGGCGAGGACCAGCAGGGCCAGCACGGCGACGATCCGCCAGCGGGTGGCGCGGCGGGCAAGGGTGCGGCGTTCAAGCCAGGCGTCAGTATCTGAGGACATGGGCTAAACTTAAGTAGCGATAGGGTTTTTGCCAAGGGGCTGGCTCAGATGGCGGGACAGAAGCGGCCGGACGGCGCTATGGTTCCGCCATGCTTCGGCTTCCGCCTCTCCTTCTTATACTGCTGCTGGCCGCGCCCGCCGGCGCCCAGCCCTCGAATCGACCGATGGGCGGCGAGGCACCGGTCTATACCGAGCGGGCGCTGTCGGTCACGCCGCTGGATCACGCCATCCGCCAGCGCCACTGGGCGCCGGGCCTCAATCAGGGCTATGTGCCGCAGGGCCTGACCACGGCGCGCGGCACGCTGTTCGTCGGCATGTATCTCAGCACCGAGCCGCAGACCAATCGCGGCCCGGCGAAAATCTTCGCGGTCGATCCGAAAAACGGCGCGGTAATCGGCGGCTTCGACCTGCCCGCCGGCATCGGCCATGCCGATGGCCTTGCCGCCACGCCCGACGGCGGCCTGCTGTTTGTGGCCGACAACGGTCGCGCGCTCTATGCCTTCGATCTTCCCAGATCGTTGCAGGCCGGCACCGCCATTGCCGTGGGCGAGGCGCGCAAACTGGACAAGGACCCGGCGCTGGGCAGCAACTTCCTGAGCTTCGACGGCAAGCTGCTGTGGTTCGGCCGCTACAGCCGCGACGACGGTTCGGCGCGGCTGATCGCCGCCGATCCCGCCACGCTGTTCAGCGGCAGCACGCAGCCCTTCCGCGCGGCGGAAGCGGTGCGCAGCCTGCCGCTGCCCTTCCATGCGCAGGGCGCGACCTTCGATGCGAAGGGCAACCTGTGGATCAGCGCCAGCAACGGCCGCATGGGCCGGCTCTATCGCATCGACACGCAGACCGGTGCGGTGCTGGCGCAGCATGAGGCGATGGCGGGGCTTGAAGACCTGGCGCGCGGCGAAGACGGCCTGCTCTGGGGGGTAAGCGAAGCGGGATCGCAGCGCTGGAACAGCTGGGCGACGTTCTTCCCGCTGCTGTTCTCCTTCGATCCGGCCGTATTGAAGTGATTTACCAGCGGAACAGGTCGAAGCGCACCAGACGGTAGGGCATCGGCTCCAGGCCATAGGCGCGGCGCGTGGCATATTCCACCGCCTGCGCGATCCACATCACCAGGAGACTGCCGACAAAGGCGCCGGCCAGCACCACGAGAATGCCGTCGGGCGACATGCCGCGCGCGGCGGCAAGCTGGCCAGCCAGCAGCTGGCAGAAGCCGAAGCCGAGCACCAGCGCCAGCACGGCGCTGGCATATTTCGTGATGCGCCACTGCTGGGTCATGTCGAGTTCGTAGCGGGTGGTCGACCAGCCGGCAATGACCGACAGCACGAGCATGCCGCCACCCATACCTGCCGTGTAAGCGTCGATCTCCGTCATAATCTTCCTCCCGTTGCGTGACGACTATACCGGGGGACGCCGCCGCACTTCTATGGCGCGGCTGGACCAGTTCGACTTTGGTCAGTCAGATGGAATCGAGCAGGCCGCGCAGCGTCGCCTGCAGCACGCCTTTTTCCAGTGCCTCGACGGAAATCTGGCGTTCGCGCGAGGGCGGCGGCTGATGGCCTTCGTCACTCCCCGTGCTCCAGCTGATCGAGCTGAGCACCAGCGCCGCACGGGCACTGCCGGCTTCGGCCGCGATCGGCAACAGCAGATGGCGCACACGGCTGCTGCCTTCCTCGGGAAAGCGGCGCGTGTTGTCGACATAGAGCGGCTGCCCGCGCTGGATCACGCTGGAATAAATCTGCTCGATATAACTGCGATAGTCGCTGTCCGGCGGATAGAGATCGCGGCTGGTCTTGCCGGTGGCATCGCGCCGGAATCGCTGCACCAGCTCGGTGCCGACCAGGCGGAAGCGCACTTCGATATCGCGGCCGGTCGGCTCGACCAGCATGAGATGCGGCAGCAGCCGGCGCGGCATGTCGAGCGGATCGATCGCGGAGCGTGGCGGCAAAGGATGGCCGCCCCGCTTGGCAGACCAGTAGGCGGCCAGGTTGAGCAGGATACGGTCGTCGGCGAACGGCAGGGGAAGACCAGACACGGAACTCGAATTCTCACAGCCGACGAAGCGAATCGGACAACGGTAACATGATCCGACAGTCAGATATTTTTCATTCCTATTCAATGGGTTACAACTAGTCCGCGTATCAGCGCGGCACAAATATCGTTCCGTGACAGGCAATGCGCCCAGGACGAGGCGGCGTCAGGATTTTTCCAGCAGCAGCTTCAGGCGCCCGAGCGCCAGGCGGATGCGCGACTTCACCGTGCCAAGCGGCAGGTTTTCGCGTTCGGCGATGTCGCGATGCGACAGATCAGAGAAAAACGCCAGCCGCAGCAGATGCAGCTGTTCATCCGGCAGGTTCTGCAGGGCCGCCCGAAGCTGCGCTTCATCCTGCATGGTCACCATCCGCACATCGGCGGCAGGTTCAGGCTCGGGCACCAGCGCAGGATCGTCGGGGTCGAGTTCTGGCCGTTTTTCGCGGCGCAGACGGTCGATGCGCTTGTTGCGCAGAATGGTGAACAACCAGGTGGAGACCGAGGCCTGCGCCGGATCGAAACTGGCGGCGCGGTGCCAGGCGACGATCAGGCTTTCCTGCGCCAGTTCCTCGGCGACATCCTCGGGCACGCGGAGCCGCAGCAGATAGGCTTTCAGCCGGGGAGCAAAATGCTCGTAAAGCGCGGCAAAAGCGGCGCGATCACCAGCCTCGGCCACGGCGCGCATCAAGACGGCCTGTTGCCCCCTGTCCATCCCGCAATGGTGCTGAAAGTCGCGGGATAAAGCAAGATTACCAACGGTTTACGTATCAAATCGTAACGTACGACACAGTCGGCGCGGCAAACGCCATGATGTCGCCATGAAATCGGGTGGAAATCAGGCACCTCCACAGCTATGTTCGCCGCCATGACCGACAAAAAGGCCCATCGACCGGCAGTCTCGCTGCCCGCCTCGCACCTTCTGTTGCCTGTCCTCTCTCTCGGGCTGCTGCTCGGGTTTGCCTTGGGCATGCCCGATGCGACCGCGCAGGCCCGCAAGGCCGACCCGAAGGCCGCCGCTACTGAAACCAGGCGGATCGGCAAGTTCACCGGTTGGGATGCCTACGAGCATACCGACAAGGGGTCCAAGCTCTGCTACCTGCATGCGCAGCCGCAGAAGAAGGAACCGTCCAGCGCCAAGCGTGGCGAGATCTACATCCTGGTGACGCATAAGCCGAAGGAAAAGATCCGCAACGAGGTCAGCATCTATTTCGGCTATCCGCTGAAGGACGCCACCCCGGCACAGGCCGTGATCGGCCCGACCACCATCGACATGTTCACCCACCAGGAAGCCGCCTGGGCCTCGGATGCCACGACCGACCAGAAGCTGGTCGATGCGCTGCGCAAGGGCAAAACGCTGGTCGTGCGCGGCGAGTCGAGCCGCGGCACCAAGACCACCGACACCTATGACCTCGACGGTTTCGGCCAGGCCTTGCAGGCCATCGACAAGGCCTGCGGGGTGGGAGCCAACTCGTGACCCCGTCGTCTGCCGCCCCCCGTTCTGCCGCACTGGTTGACGACGTGCGCGTGGGCGACCGCGCCCCCCAAGTCCCGGTTGACGGCGCGGCTGTCGAGCTGCTTGGCCTGACGCGCGCGGAAATCGCCGCCGCGCTGGTGACTGCCGGCGAGGCCGAGAAATCGGCGAAGATGCGGGCCAACCAGCTCTGGCACTGGATCTATTATCGCGGCAGCCGCGATTTCGCCGAGATGACCACGCTGTCGAAGGACCTGCGCGAACGTCTGGCGCGGCATTTCAGCGTCGGCCGCCCGGTGGCAAGCCGCGACCTGAAAAGCACCGACGGCACCCGCAAATGGCTGCTGAAATTCGCCGATGGCGAAGAAGCCGAATGCGTGCATATCCCGGAAGAAGACCGCGGCGCGCTCTGCGTCTCCAGCCAGGTCGGCTGCACGCTGACCTGCAAATTCTGCCATACCGGCACGATGAAGCTGGTGCGCAACCTGAATGCGGCCGAGATCGTCGGCCAGGTGATGCTGGCTCGCGACCACCTGAATGAATGGCCTTCGCCGCCGGACGGCCGCATGCTGTCCAACATCGTGATGATGGGCATGGGCGAGCCGCTGTACAATTTCGACCAGGTGGCGAAGGCGCTGAAAATCGTGCTGGACAACGAGGGCATCGCCATCTCGAAGCGCCGCATCACGCTCAGCACCGCCGGCGTGGTGCCGATGATCGAGCGCTGCGGCGCCGAACTGGGCGTCAACCTCGCGATCAGCCTGCATGCCGTGCGCGACGATATCCGCGACGTGATCGTGCCGATCAACAAGAAGTATCCGATCAAGGACCTGATGCAGGCCTGCGCCAGTTATCCGGGCCTGAGCAACGCGCGCCGCATCACCTTCGAATACGTGATGCTGAAGGGCGTGAACGACACGCCGGCCGATGCGAAGGAACTGGTGCGGCTGCTGAAGGGCGTGCCGGCCAAGGTGAATCTGATCCCGTTCAACGCCTGGCCGGGTGCGCCCTACGAATGCTCAAGCGACGAGGCGATCCGCAAGTTCAGCGATATCGTGTTCAATGCCGGCTATTCCTCGCCGGTGCGCACGCCGCGCGGTCGCGACATCATGGCGGCCTGCGGCCAGCTGAAATCCGACAGCGTGAAGCGCAGCAAGGCCGACATCCTGCGTGAACAGGCGGCCAAGGACGCGGCCGCCGCTGCCGCTCCGGCGGCCTGACGCCATGCGCGGACTGCCTCACGCCGGTCTTGTCCTTGCACTGCTGGCCGGCATATCGGCCGTGCAGGCGCAGATGCCCGGTCCCAATCTGGCGCCGCCGCCGACCTTGCCGGCCGATGCCCCGCAGCAGACCGCGCTGATCACCGCGGCGCCGGAGACGGTCGACGACCGCATAGCCTTCAACAGCAGCGAGCGCTGGCTCATCCCGACCTTCTACGAGCGTGTGCGCGACAAGCAGAAGCGCGCCGCTCGCAACAAGAAATACGATCGCGTGCTGCCCGCCGGCCTCACGGCCGACCCGGCCAAGGGCGACCGGCTGCCGATGACGGTGCTGTCCGCGCTCGACCGCCTGCCCGGCCCGCTGCTGCGCGAGCTGCCGCCGGCCCGGCCGGAGACCGACCGGGTCCTGGTCGGCAAGAACATCCTGATGGTGAGCACCGCCAGCGGCGAAGTGCTCGATATCCTGCCCGGGATTTTATACTAGGCGAAGCCTGCACTAGCGCCGGAAGAAGCCGACCAGGTCGGCCAGTTCGGTCGACTGGTGCGCCAGCGACTGCGCCGAGGCCGTGGTTTCCTCGACCAGCGCGGCATTGCGCTGTGTCGCTTCATCCATCTGCGTCACCGCCATGCTGACCTGTTCAAGGCCGGTGGCCTGTTCGCGGCTGGCGGCGGCGATTTCAGCGATGATGTCCGATACGCCCTGGATTGCGGAATTCACCTCGGTGAGCGATGTGCCGGCCTGCTCGACCAGGCCCGCGCCGCTGCGCACATGGCCGTTCGAAGCCTCGATCAGCCCCTTGATCTCCTTGGCGGCATTGGCCGAGCGCTGGGCCAGCGCCCGCACCTCATGCGCCACCACCGCAAAACCCTTGCCGGCATCGCCGGCGCGCGCGGCCTCCACACTGGCATTCAGCGCCAGCAGGTTGGTCTGGAAGGCGATCTCGTTCATCACCGCGATGATGTCGCCGATCCTGGCCGCGCTCTGCTCGATCTGGCGCATGGCGGCGATCACGCCCTGCACCACCTCGCCGCTCGCTGCCGCCTTGTTGCGGACATTGTGACTGAGCTGGTCCGCGCGCGTGGCATTGTCGGCATTCTGCTTCACGGTGGCGGTGATCTGCTGCATCGTCGCGGCGGTTTCCTCCAATGCCGCGGCCTGGCTTTCGCTGCGCTGGGACAGATCGAGACTGCCGGCGGAAATCTCGGCCGAGGCGGTTTTCACCGCCACGGCGCTTTCCGCCAGCCGGCCTGAGAAATCGCCGATCAGCCCGGCCATGGCATTGGTGCTGTCTTTCAGCTGGCCAAACAAGCCGGCATAGTCGCCGCGCACCTGCCGGCTGAGATCGCCGGCGCCGAGTGCTGCCGTCACCAGCGCCATCTCGTCCATCATGGTCTGCAGCATCGCGGCAAAGCGATTGAGCTGCTGGCTGATCTCGAGGAAGAAGCCGCCCTTGCCTTCCTGCGACAGCCGGCTGCCGAGATCGCCCGCGAGAAGCCGGTTGACCAGATCGGTCACTTCGGCGGCCGAGACGCGCTCGCGTGCTTCGGCCTCGGCGCGTTTGAGCTGTTCGCCATCGCGCAGCACCTGGCGGTCGCGCGAGGATTTGCGCCGCGCCTGCATGCCATGCTGCCACTCGCGCCAGGACTGTCGCAGCTGGGCGAGGCGCCCGCCGCCGCCGGCCAGCACGCCGACGGTGGCGATCACCGGCAGGCCGAGCAGCAGACAGACACCGAACACGCCCGCCATGCGATCGGGTTTCTGCGCCAGCAGCGCGGCACAGGCGGCGCGCAGGTCCTCGGCGACGCGATCACGCACGCGCACGATCTGGTCAATGCGCCCTGTGGTGATCTGGAACCAGTGCGGCGCCGCGATGCCGCCGGTCGAGTCTCCGTGGGCATAGCCGTCGTAGATCGCGGCGCGCAGCTTGGCGACTTCCGCGAAAACCGGGCCCGCGCTGACCTCCTCGAAGAAGGCGACCTGTTCCCTGCCGGCATGCGACCTGAACACGGTGAAGTCGGCCTCCTGCAGGAAACCCAGACTCATGAAGCGCTGGAACACCGCGAGTTCGAATTTGCCCGAGGCCAGCGCGGCCGAGCCGGTGGCGCGTTCCTGCGCCGCTTTCTCCAGTCCTTCCAGCAGCGCGAGATAGGCATCCAGCCCGCGTGCGAGCGCCATGTTCTGCAGCAGGTAGCCCAGGCTGCGCACGCTCTCCAGCGCTTGGCGGATCGGTGCTGTCCAGTTGGCAAAGGACTGCTGTGTGGTGAACTCCAGCCGGTCGATGGCATCGCGTGCGCTGCGCGCAGCATCGATCTGGTTGCTCAGCGCCGTCCCGGCCGTCACCAGATCCCTGAGTAAACCCGCGGTGCGGCAATCCTCCAGCGCGGCCCGCAGCGCCAGCAGCTTTTCATCAACGCTGCCGCGCGCCGCTTTCAGCTGCTCGCGGAATTCCCGACCGCCGCTGCCGAGATACAGCGCGCTGGAGCCACGCTCGCGCTGCAGATCGTGGCACAGCGCACCGGCCGCGGTGGCATAGGCGATGGCTTTCGCAGCATCCGGTGCTTCCGCCGACAACTGGCGGGCTTCGAACATCTGGCTGGCGGCATAGCCGACGAAACCGAGTGTGGAGATACTGCGCGACCTGCTGCCTTCACCCGACATACGCCACCCCTATCGCCTTTTGCGATGCTGACATTTCTGTTGAGAATCGAAGCATGATCCGTGCCAAGAGCACGTTTTGGAGGCGCGCACGACACTATGCGCACCACCTGCGTGCAGAAGCCGGCATGAAAAAAGCGGCATGCCTGTGAGGCATCCCGCTTTTCATTCATTGCCGGCCTCCTGAAGGGTGATGCCTTCAGCGGCGCGCGGATCAGTAGCGCTTGTATTCGAGATATTTGCCGGTCATCACGATCTTGACGCGGTCGCCCTTCGGATCGGGCAGGCGCTCCATCGTCATGTTGAAGTCGATCGCCGACATGATGCCGTCGCCGAATTCTTCGTGGATCAGTTCCTTCCAGGTGGTGCCATAAACCTGCACCAGCTCATAGAAGCGATAGATGGTCGGATCGGTCGGCGGCACCTGCGGCAGCGAACCGCGATAGGGAATCTCGCAGAGCAGCTTTTCTTCCATCTTGCCCAGGCCCAGCAGCTTGGCGGCCTTGGCGGCTTGGGCCGGTTCCAGCTTCATCTGGCCGAGCAACGCGGCGGTAATCAGGATATGCGACTCTTTCGGGTCGATCTTCTTGGCGATCGCCTTCCAGGTCAGGCCCTTCATGCGTTTGGCATCGCAGATTTTTTCGGTAACGGCTTCGCGCTTCACGGGTCTCTCTCCTATGCTTTCTTGTGACGAGGGTTATTCAGCGGCCACGCCGGTGGCAGTAGCTCTGATCTGTGGCGGGCGTTTGGCATCCCAGCCCGGCGGCGGGACGAAATTCTTCGAGCGCCTTACCAGGAAATCGAGCAGGTGGTTGCGCATCGGGTAGTAGTCGGCGAGCTGGTGCAGCGTTTCGCGCGTGCGGGTTTTCGGCAGCGTGTTGACCAGAATCTCGGCAATGCGCGCGCCGGGACCGTTGGTCATCAGCACGATACGGTCGGCCAGCAGAATCGCTTCATCGACATCATGCGTGATCATGAAGACGGTCAGACTGGTGGTGGCGCGGATGCGCAGCACCTCGTCCTGCAACGTGCCGCGCGTCAGCGCATCCAGCGCCGAGAAGGGCTCGTCCATCAGCAGGGTCTTGGGTTCGATGCTGAGCGCGCGGGCAATGCCGACGCGCTGCTTCATGCCGCCCGATAACTGGGACGGCTTCTTGTCTTCGGCGCCGGTGAGATTGACCATGGCGATATATTTGCGCGCATGTTCGGCGGCCTCGGACCTGCTCCATTGCGGCCAGCGCGACTGCACCGCGAACATCACGTTTTCCAGCACTGACATCCAGGGCATCAGGGCATGGCCCTGGAACACCACGGCGCGGTCCAGGCTGGGACCTTCGATGGCCTTGCCGTCGAAGATAATCCCGCCTTCGGTGGCGTGATCCAGGCCGGCCATGACGTTCAGCACGGTGGTCTTGCCGCAGCCGGAATGGCCGATGACGCAGACGAATTCGCCCTTGTCGATGCCGAACCACAGGTCCTCGAACACCGCCTGGTCGGTGCCGGGAAACTGGCGCTTGAGCGCTTCGACCGAGATGAAATGCTGGCTCATGACGCTTACTCGGTGAAGGTGACGAGGCGGGTGAGGAAGCCGAGCAGCTGGTCAAGCAGCATGCCGATCACACCGATGAACAGGATCGCGTTGATCACATTGGCGATCGACAGGTTGTTCCATTCGTTCCAGACGAAGTAGCCGATGCCGGTGCCGCCGACGAGCATCTCGGCCGCCACGATGACCAGCCAGGCAATCGAGATCGAGATGCGCATGCCGGTGAGAATCGTCGGCGCCGCCGCCGGCAGGATGACGCGGAAAATGGTGCGGAAGGTGCCGACCTCCAGCGTCCGGGAGACGTTGAGCCACTCTTTCCGCACATTGGCCACGGCAAAGGCCGTGTTGGTCAGCATCGGCCAGACCGAACAGATGAAGATGACGAAGATCGACGAGATCGCGCTGTCCTTGATCGTGTAGAGCGCCAGCGGCATCCACGCCAGGGGAGAAACCGGACGCATCACCTGAATGAAAGGATCGAGCGCCTGACGGAACAGCGGCGACAGACCGATCAGGAAGCCGAGCGGGACGGCGACCAGCACGGCAAGCCCGAAACCGAGCGCGACGCGACCGATGGAGTAGCCGAGCTGGATGCCGATGCCCTGATCATTGGGCCCCTTCACATAGAAGGGATCGGCCAGATGGCCGCCGAGGATTTTCGCCACATCGAGCGGCCCCGGCATGGCCGACTTGCCCTGCGTCGCCGTCAGGCCCATCAGCTTGGCATATTCCGGATCCATGGCCTGGGTCTGACCCACGCCTGCGGTGGCGATGTGCCAGGCCGCAAGCATGGTGATCAGGAGCGCCACCGACACGACGGCGGCGCGCAGGCGGAACGACATCTTCATCGACTGAACTCCGAAAGGACCGGTCTTAGACCCGCTTGATCTTGAACGAGTTGATGTAGTCGGTCGGCTTGGAGGGATCGAACTGCTTGCCCATCACCGAGAAGGTCTTGTACGGGCTCGATGGCGGCGTCAGTCCGACATCCTGCATCAGCTTCGCCGTATCGGTGGCGAGGAAGACCTGCTCGGCGACCTTCTGGTAATCGACATCGCCCTTGAGCTGACCCCAGCGCTTCATCTGCGTGAGGATCCAGATGCCGAAGCTCTGCCAGGGGAAGGGCGCGAAATCGATACGATCCGGCACGCGCTTGATGTTGCCCAGGCCATCTGCGTAGGTCCCGGTCAAAACCTGTTCAACAACCGTCACCGGCTGGTTCAGATAGGCTGCCGGCGCGATGGCCTCGGCGATCTGCTTGCGGTTCTCCGCCTTGGTGGCATAGGCCGTGGCTTCGATGATGGCGCGCAGCAGGGCGCGGTAGGTATTGGGATTGGTGGTGACGAATTCCTGGCTGGCGGCGAAGGCGCAGCAGGGATGGCCGTCCCAGATTTCCTTGGTCAGCAGGTGGATGAAGCCGACGCCGTCATAGACCGCGCGCTGGTTGACCGGATCGGGCGCCAGGAAGCCGTCGATATTGTCGGCGCGGAGATTCGCCACCATTTCCGGCGGCGGCACGGCGCGGATCTGCACATCGGTATCCGGGTCGATGCCATGTTCGGCCAGGTAATAGCGCAGCAGGTAGTTGTGCATGGAGTAATCGAACGGCACCGCGAGCTTGAAGCCCTTCCACGACTTCGGGTCGCGCTTGTCCTTGTGCTTCATCGCCAGCGTGATCGCCTGGCCGTTGATGTTTTCCACCGCCGGCATGGTGTAGGGGATCGGATTCGACCCGCTGCCGGTGGTGATCGCCAGCGGCATCGGTGACAGCATATGCGCGGCGTCGTATTCCTTGTTGATCGTCTTGTCGCGGATCACCGCCCAGCCGGCGGTCTTGATCACGTCGACATTCAGGCCGTGCTTGCTATAGAAGCCCATCGGATGCGCCATGATGATCGGCGTGGCGCAGGTGATGGCGATGAAGCCGACCTTGAGATCCTTCTTTTCCAGCGGGCCCTTGTCTTGGGCGAAAACCTCGCGCGCGGTGGCGAGCGGGAAGAACTGCTCAATGGCAGCCAGCAGCGTGCCGGCGCCGATGGTGTGCAGCACGCGGCGGCGGGTCATATCGTCGGGGATCAGGGCGCGGACGACGGCCTGGTCGACCGCATTGGTCAGACGCTTTTCTTCATCCGCTGCGACTGCCAATTGCTGATCACGCTGCAGCAGAGCCAGTTCGGCATTGTGTTCGCCCAGGGTCCGGTGCGCGCCGCAGGGGCAGGCCGACAGGTCGGTCTTCGTATCGAACGGATTCTTGAACAGCGACATGGTCGGTATCCCCCTGAGATTGGCTTGCCTGCCTCAGAAAGGAGCAAGGACCATGCCAGCCCTGCTGCACTGCACTGTTTCACCGCCAGGCCCGCATAAAACCAGCATTAACGGCCGTGGATGGAGCGGGAACACAGATTACGAAAATTCGTAGTATACGAGAGTTCGTAGTCTGAATTACGATAGTTCGTCATGAGCACCGTCACCACCCTTCCTCATCCCGCCGAGACGACCGACCCGGTTTTCGAGGGCGCGCCGCAGGCCATGCTGGTGATCGACCCGGCCAGCGACCGCGTGCTGGATGCCAACCCCGCCGCCTGCCGCCTGTTCGGCTATGACCGCGAAACCCTCTGCGCCACGTCGGTGACGGACCTGCATCCGCAGCAACGGCCGGATCTGATCGTGTTCAGCCAGGCCGTGCTGCAGAAAGGCCGCTGGTGGACACGCTCCTTAAGTCCGCGCCATGCCACCGGCCGCGAGCTGAAAGTGGAATATGTCGGCGCGCCGTTTGGCAGTGAAGGCCGCCTGCTGCTCACGGCCACCGATCTGGAAGAACTGCGCCGGCGCAATGTCGACTCGGAAGCTGACTATTACGTGCGCGGCGGCTTGGCCGAATGGCAGCGCGTCGAGCGGTTCTTCCGCGACATCGAACGCGAGAACCAACTGATCCTGTCGGCAGCCGGCGAAGGCATCTACGGCGTGAATGCGGAAGGCAAGACCACCTTCGTAAATCCGGCGGCCGAGCGCATGCTGGGCTACGCGGCGGAAGAACTGGTCGGCCAGGATATCCATTCGATGGTGCATCACAGCCATGCCGACGGCTCGCATTATCCCGGCCATGACTGCCCGATCTACGGCGCTTTCCGGGACGGCCATATCCACACCGTCGGCGACGAGGTGTTCTGGCGCAAGGACGGCACGTCCTTCTGGGTCGAGTATACCTCGACGCCGATCCGCGATCGCGGCGCGGTGGTGGGCGCTGTCGTGGTGTTCCGCGATGTCAGCCTGAAGCGCGAGGCCGATGAAAAGCTGCGCGCCGCACTGGAGGAAGTGGAAAGCCTGCGGCAGAAGCTGGAACTGGAAAACGCGTATCTGCAGGAAGAAATCCGCGCTGAAAGCAATCACCGCGGCATTATCGGCACATCCGCGGCGATCCAGAGCGTGCTGCGGCAGGTGGAACTGGTGGCGCCGACCGACGCCACCGTGCTGGTCACCGGCGAGAGCGGCACCGGCAAGGAACTGATCGCGCGCGCTATCCACGAGGCCAGCAAGCGCCTCGACCGGCCACTGATCCGCGTCAACTGCGCAGCCATCCCGCGCGAACTGTTCGAGAGCGAATTCTTCGGCCATGTGAAGGGCGCTTTCACCGGCGCACTGCGCGATCGCATCGGGCGCTTTGAACTGGCGAACAGCGGCACGCTGTTCCTCGACGAAGTCGGCGAGATTCCACTCGAGCTGCAGGGCAAGCTTTTGCGCGTGCTGCAGGAAGGCCAGTTCGAACGCGTCGGCGAGGAGCGCACACGCAATGTCGATGTGCGTGTGATTGCCGCCACCAATCGCGACCTGAAATCGGAAGTGCGCAAGGGCCGCTTCCGTGAAGATCTCTATTTCCGCCTCAACGTGGTGCCGATCGAATCCGTCCCCCTGCGCGAACGCCGCGCCGATATCCCGCTGCTGGCGGCGCATTTCCTGCGCGGCACCGGCCGCAAGCTGAAGACCGAGGGTCTGCGCCTGAGCGAAGGCGACATGCGACGGCTGGCGGGCTACGACTGGCCGGGAAATGTGCGCGAGCTGGAAAACATGATCGAGCGCGCCGCCATCCTGGCGCGCGACGGCCGCCTGCGCATCGAACTTCCCGACAGCGCCCGTCCTCTCAATGCAGGACCGCCGGCTGAAGACACCTCCGCGCCGCCGCTGCTGACCGATGCCGACCGGAAAGACCGCGACCGCGCCAATATCACGGCGGCGCTGCAGAGCTGCGGCGGGCGGATTTTCGGCCCGAATGGCGCCGCCACCCTGCTGGGCGTGAAGCCGACCACGCTGGCCTCGCGGATCAGGGTGCTGGGCATCGACAAGAGCAGTCTTGCCGAAACCACGGGCAGATAGCCCTTTTTAGGGGCAATTGCCGCGCAGCGCGCCGGGAAACCCGGATAAACCCTTCGGAGACTTCGCAGATTTGCGACGCAATTGGTGACTGGCGACACAGCGCCGGCCGCCCCGATACGGCCCTAATTGATCGCCATGAATAGTCCCGGCCCAATAATCCGATGGGTCCCGGCACTGCCGCCCACTCTGGACGTTGAGCTTTCCAAAGGTATCCACCCGCCCCATGCGCTTCACCGCCGTCGCCATCGCCACCCTGTTCGCCTGCGCAGCGCTTGCCGCGCCGGGCGCGTATGCGCAGACGGCTGCTGGCGCCAAGGACGAGTCGCCTCTGAAGCTGAGCATTGGCGGCGGCGCGCTCTATGCGCCGACCTATCTGGGCTCCGACAATTACGACGCCGATCCGATCCCGCTGTTCGACCTGCGCTATGCCGACCGCTTTTTCCTCTCCACCCGCGATGGCCTGGGCGCGAATTTCGCCCCGTCGGGTTCGAACTGGCGCGCCGGCCCGGTGGTGAAATACCGCGCGGCGCGCGACCAGGATGACGATGCGGCGCTGCGCGGCATGGGCGATGTGGATGCGGCCGGCGAGGCCGGAGGCTATGTGCATTACGACCTGCGGCCCTTCACCATGGGCGCGGAAATCCGCCAGGGCTTTGGCGGCCATGAGGGCGCGGTCGGCGACCTGTTCGTCAACTGGAGCACCAAGCTGAGCGACAGCCTGATGCTGACCGTCGGACCCAAGGCGACGCTGGCGAGCCGCGATTTCACCGAGACCTATTTCGGCGTGACGCCCGGCCAGGCTGCGCGCACCGGCTATCGCGCCTATTCGCCGGATGGCCCGTTCATGTCCTACGGCCTCGGCGCGTCGCTCAGATACAAGGTGAACGACTATCTTTCGCTGGGCGGCTTTGCCGGCGTCGATCGCATCGTGGGCGATGCTGCCGACAGCCCGCTGGTCGACCAGGCCGGCTCGCCGACACAGGCCAAGCTCGGCGTGACGCTCGGGATCGATTGGTAGTCACACTCATCCGTCATGCCGGCTCAAGGCCGACATGACGGATGGAGTCGCGCCTTACCGCGCGTCGCCCAGCTCGACATCCACCAGGTTGACCCAGTAGGCCGCGCCGGTGGTGAGAATCTGGTCGTTGAAGTCGTAATGCGGCGTATGCACGTAATGGCAGGAGCCATCGCTGATGCTGCCGCCATTGCCGATCAGGATATAGGCGCCGGGTTTCTTCTCCAGCATGAAGGCGAAATCCTCCGCGCCGGTGAGCGGCTCGACATCGCCATCGGTCTTCGCTTCACCCACCGTGAGTGCCGCCGCCTTGAGCGCCAGCGCGGTCTGTTCCGGTGCGTTGCGCAGCGGGGGATAGCGCCGCAGATAATGATACTCCGCCGTGCAGCCATGCGCCGAGGCAATGCCCTGCGCGATCTCGCCCAGACGACGCTGCAGCAGGTCGCGGTCTTCCGGCGTGTAGCTGCGCGCGGTGCCACGGATGGTGACTTCCGACGGGATCACGTTGGGCGAGCCATACGAGCCGGCCGCGATATGCCCGACGCTGACCACGGCGGCATGCTGCGGATTCACATTGCGGCCGATGATGCCCTGCGTCGTGGTGATGAAAGCGCCGGCCGGCATGGTGGGATCGGTACCCATATGCGGCATCGCGCCATGGCCGCCGGTGCCGCGGAACACGGCGGACCATGTGTCGCTCGCGGCCATCATGGCGCCCGGCCGGATGGCGAATTCGCCGGTCTTCAGCCCCGGCATGTTGTGCATGCCATAAACGGCATCGCAGGCAAACATCTCGAACAGGCCGTCCTCGATCATCACGCGCGCGCCGCCCTCGCCTTCCTCGGCGGGCTGGAAGATGAAATGCAGCGTGCCGGCGAAATTCGGATTCTTCGCCAGATGCTTGGCCGCGCCCAGCAGCATGGTGGTGTGGCCGTCATGACCGCAGGCATGCATCTTGTTGGCATACACCGACTTGTGGTCGAAGGTATTCTTCTCCTGCAGGTTCAGCGCATCCATGTCGGCGCGCAGCGCGATGCTGCGCTGGCCGGGGCGATTGCCCTTCAGCGTGCCGACCACGCCGGTTTTCCCCAAGCCGCGATGGATCGGGATGCCCCATTCGGTCAGTTTGGCGGCCACGATGTCGGCGGTGCGGTTTTCCTCAAACGCCGTTTCGGGATGCTGGTGGATGTCGCGGCGGATCGCGGTCAGTTCGTCGCGATGGGCCTGCATATCCTTGAGAAGGTCTTTGGTCATGGGGAACTCTCTTTTCAGCGGAATTTCCGCAAGGACACCACCGCCTGACCGCCAAGGCAAGTCCCTGGGGCAAGATGTAGGGGTACATTTCCGCCTCTGGACTTGTGCAGTACGCCGCATATCATCACGGCACCCGAGACAAGAACGAACAGAGCCCCGCCATGGCCACCGATACCGCCTCCCCCGCTGCGGCCCGCCCGCCGTTCCATCATCCCTCGCTGAGCCAGTGGCAGAGCGTCTCCATGCTGAGCGGCGCCGCCGTGATGCTGTCGCTCGCCATGGGCATGCGGCAGAGCCTCGGCCTGTTCATGCAGCCGATGACCCGCGACATCGGGATTTCCGCTGCCGACTTCGCTTTCGCGCTGGCCATCCAGAATATCGTCTGGGGCATTTCGCAGCCCTTCGTCGGCGCGCTGGTCGACAAATACGGCACGCGCGTGATCACGCTGGCCGGTGCGCTGCTTTATGCCAGCGCGCTGATCATCACCGCTTTCGCAACGAATGCCTGGATGGTGACGCTCGGCGCCGGCCTGATGATCGGCGTGGCGCTGTCCTGCACCGCCTCGGCCATCGCCGCCAAGATCGCCGCCAAGGTCGTGCGGCCCGATCGCCGCAGCCTGGCCTTCGGCCTGGTGTCAGCCGCCGGCTCGATCGGCACGTTCTTCTGCGCGCCGCTGGCGCAGGGCGTGATCCAGGTCGCCGGCTGGCAGATCGCGATGTTCGCCTTCGTCGCTTTGGCCGCTGCCATGCTGCCGGCCGCGCTGATGGGCGGACGGGCCGACAAGGTGCCGGTCGATGCCCTGCCCGGCGCGGTGGAAACCATGCGCAGCACGCTGGGCGAGGCCGCCAATCATGGCGGCTATATCGTGATGGCCGCCGCCTTCTTCGTCTGCGGCCTGCAGCTGGTCTTCCTCACCACGCATCTTCCCACGTTCCTGGCCGATTGCGGCGCCGACCCGATGCTGAGCGCGCAGGCGCTGGCGGTGATCGGCGCCTTCAACGTGTTCGGCAGCTGGCTGTTCGGCTGGCTCGGCGACCGCCACCACAAGCCGATGCTGCTCGGCCTGATCTATATCCTTCGCTCCGTCGCCATCGCACTGTATTTCATGATGCCGGTCAGCCAGCTCAGCACGCTGGTCTTCGCCGCCATGATGGGCACGCTGTGGCTCGGCGTGATCCCGCTGGTGAACGGCCTGGTGGCGCAGATCTTCGGCATCCGCTATCTCGCCACGCTGACCGGCATCGCCTTCTTCAGCCACCAGGTCGGCAGCTTCCTCGGCGCCTGGGCCGGCGGCGTGATCTACGACAAGCTCGGCTCGTATGAACTGGCCTGGCAGCTGGCCGCCGGCATCGGTGCCGCCGCCGGCGTCATGCAGCTGTTCATGAATACGCGCCCGACCGAACGCGTGCTGGCCGCGCAGCGGGCTGCGGTCGCCGCGGAATAGAACGGCGCGGCAGACACAAAACGAAACGGCGGCGGGCCATCAACCCGCCGCCGTTTTCATTTTGTGAGTCCGAACTCAGCGGCCGAGATACGACTTCACGGTGTCGTCGGCCACCTTCTGCAGATGCGCCGCCGTCTCGGCGCCGAGGCCGGCATCGTATTTCATGCCATTGGCCGGTTTGCCGAACAGCGTCGAGTAGGTGACGGCCGTGGCCAGATAGGTGCCGGCCAGGCTGGGATGCCGCTTGTCGGCGACATAGAGATTGAGATCGGGTTTCGCCTTGATCGAATTGGCGAAAGCCAGACCGGCCGGAATCACCAGTGCCTTGTTGGCGTTGCCGGCCTTGGTATAGGCCTCGGCCAGCTGTTCGGTCATCTCCGGCTTGTCCTGATAGGCCCAGGACATGAAGAAGACCGGCTGGGCGCCATGCTTGCGCACGGTGGCGCTGTGCTTCTTGGTGTATTCGGTGAAGGCCTTGCTCAGGGTCGGATTCACCGGACACTGGCTGCAATCCATCATCACGGCGACTTCAAACAGCTTCTGGCCGGGCGGATTCATCACCACCTCGTTGTCGCCGACGAAGGAGTACTTGCCGATGCCGTTGGGTGCGAAATAGGCCTCGACATTATGCCAGTCCAGGCCTGAGCCGCTGATCGTCACCGAGGTGTTGCGATATTTGTGGCCCTTCATGCCTTCGCTGACAAAGCGGGTGACATGCCCGTGCATGCTGTTGTTGTAGTAGAAGAAGCTGTTGCCGATGAAGATCACCGAGGCCGGCGCTGCGCCGCCGAGATCTTTTATGGCAGGCTTGGTCTGCGCCAGCGCCGCTGTCGTGGTGACAGAGAGCGCAACGACGGCCGCAATTCCCAGAATGGATTGCCGCAAAGACATGGGGATTTCCTCCAGTTTGTTATAACGCCTCTCGGGCGCAGCAATGCTACTGCGCCCGAAGACCCGGAGCAAACCAACTTGTAGTGCTAGCGCCGCGTGTATAGCCGCGCCAGCGTCAGCACGGTGGTGATCGCCGCGCCGGTGACCAGCCCGATCCACAGGCCGGTGACGCCCAGCCCCTGCATCTCGCAGAGCCAGATGCCGAGCGGCGCGCCGATGCCCCAGTAGGCCACCAGCTTGAAGATCATCGGCAGGCGGGTGTCCTTCTGGCCGCGCAGCAGGCCCAGTCCTGCAAGCCCCGGATAGCCGACAAACTGCAGCAGTCCGAGCAGCACGAGAAGCCCGCCGGCAACCTGGATCGCCGCCAGTCCGGCAGGGCTCGCATCGAAGAACCACGCGGCCAGCGGTTCGGCGCCGAAGCTGAGCAGAACGAACAGCAGCGTGCCGCCGACCAGCGATAGCCACAGGCCGCTGCGCATCACGGCGCGGACATGGCCTGTGTCATCGAGGCCAAGGGCGCGCGCCAGGCGCACCATGGCTGCCTGCTGCAGGGCAAAGGAGACCGCATAGGCGATGCCCGCCATGCGCAGCGTCAGGGTATGCGCCG
Organism: Ferrovibrio terrae; assembly: GCF_007197755.1. Lineage (NCBI taxonomy): Bacteria > Pseudomonadati > Pseudomonadota > Alphaproteobacteria > Rhodospirillales > Rhodospirillaceae > Ferrovibrio > Ferrovibrio terrae. Next base: position 1,622,126 of record NZ_CP041636.1, on the reverse strand, counting down.
CCACATCGGCCGCGCTGAGGGTCGCCGCGTAGAGCGTGACGGCAAGATAGAGGCCGGTCTCGGTTGCCATGGTGACGCCGATCGGCAGGCCGACGCGCAGCACGGCCAGTAATCCGCGCCAGTCGAAGGCCGCACTCACAGCGGGAGCAGTGCGGCGCGCACCACGTTTTGCCATGGCCAGCAGCGCGACCAGCGTGCCGCAGGCGACCAGCAGTGTCGACAGGCCAGAGCCGGTCGGCCCAAAAGCCGGGATCGGACCGAGGCCTTTCATCAGCACGAGATTGCCGAGCGCATTGAGCGGCAGCATCGCCAGAGTCACCTTGAGAAAGGCATGCGGATTTTCCGCCGCCGTCAGCAGCGTGCGATAGAGCGTGACGCCCAGCATCGGAATCAGCGTCAGCGCCATGGTCTGCGTGAAATCCGCGCCCTGATCGAGCAGGCCGGGTTCGAGTCCCAGATACCGCAACCACTGCGGCGCGAACCAGACCAGCGGCACGGCCGGCAGCGCCAGCAGGGTTGCCATCGCCCAGCCGATATGCTCCAGCCGCGCACGGTCGGCGCTGTCGTTGCGCGCCACCGCACCGGCATAGAATGGCGCGACACCACCCAGGGTGCCGGCGCAGATATAAAAGATGATCGAATAAAGATCACTGCCGACCGAGACCGCCGCCAGCGCCTCGGCGCCGAACATCATCGACACCATCATCGTGTCGGTGATGCTCATGCCCATATTGACCAGCGCGATCAGCATGATCGGCCAGCCGAGCCGCAGCAGCGCGCCGCTTTCGCTCAGCATCGCCCCGTGTGTGGTAACTCGGGGCGCCGCAGGTGCATGTTCAGTCTGTGCAATCGACATGATGTATCCGTTCTTCTACGACAGGCGCCGGTCGACGATGCGCAGCAGCGGCCCGCCGCCATGGCGCGCGGCAACCGGATCGATGCCCGCATCCCGCATGGTGCGTACATCGATCCGACCGAGCATGCGCCGCGCCAGAGTGCGGCGACGCCAGACACGCAGGGCTTCTGCCACACGCATCAACCAGTGGATCCGGCGATCCCCGGCCCGGCGGCCGAGGATCGCGCGGATGATCGCCTGCATGATCAGCGCCGTGCTTCGAGGATCAGGTTGAACGCCGTCTCGGTGGCGCGGCGGAACTGCGTGAAGCCACTCGCTTTCGCGATCTCCGCCAGCTTGCCCTGCCCGGCCTGCGCACCCAGCACATGCGTGCCGTTTTCCGAAATCGCATGGGCGCAGCACAGCATGGTGGAGCCGGCATAGTACAGACGCCCGACCGGGTTGAAGTTGGCTTCCACCTTGTCATGGGCAAAGGGCTCGACCAGCATCACGCTGCCATCCGGCGCCAGGCTCTTATACGCGTGCTTCATCGCCGCTTCGGGGAAGCCCATGTCATGCAGGGCGTCGAAGAAGCAGATCAGGTCGTAACCGCCATTCGCCGGATAGTCGCCCGCCTTGATCACTTCGAAGGTGATACGGTCGGAGACGCCCTGCTGCTTTGCCACTTCGCGGGCCTCGGCGATCGAGGCCGCATGGGTATCGAAGCCCCAGAAGCGTGACTTCGGGAAGGCTTTCGCCATCAGCACGGTGGAATGGCCGTGGCCGCAGCCGATATCGGCCACCTTCGCGCCGGCTTCCAGCTTCGGCACCATGCCGGTCAGGGCCGGCAGCCAGTCGGGCACCAGGCTCGCGGCGTAGCCGTTGCGGAAGAAGGCAGCGACACCGCAATAGAGGCGGTCGTGATGGTCGCCCCAGGCGATGCCCTTGCCGGTGCGGAAGGCCGCGATGGTCTTGACCTCGTCGAACCACATCGACGCGGTGACTTCCCAGGCATTGGGGATGAAGACCGGGCTGGTATCGTCAGCCAGCATCATCGCCTGTTCCGGCGACAGCTCATATTTCTGTGTCTCGGGGTTGTAGTTGATATAACCGCCGGCAGCATTGCAGTTCAGCCATTCGCGCACATAGCGCTCGGCGCAGCCGGCGCGCTGGGCGAGTTCGGACGGGAACATCGGGCCGCGGCCGGCCATCGCCTTGTAAAGACCGAGCTTGTTGCCGACGCTGATCATCACGCCGCCATTGGCACCGGACAGTTCGCCCATCGCCATGCCGACCAGGGCCATCAGCTTGTCCTGGTTAATATTGATTGCGTTCATCGAATCACCTGAATGTTAGCTGCCCGGGGGGATGGGCGGGCCGGCACAATGGCGATTGTCAGGGCCCTGCGTGAGAGCGTAACTTGTCAATACCGGTCCTCTTATGCCAAGGAAGCGCCGGAATGAGCACAAACGCCCTTCACGTCAGCCTGGTCGCCCTGCCCGAAGCCTCGGCATCGGTGCTGTTCGGCATGTACGACCTGCTGAATGCCTTTCCGCAGATGCAGGACATCATCCCCGGCCTGCCCGCGGTGACGCCGTTCCGCATCGAGGTGGTGGGCGAAACCGCCGGCGACCTGACGGTGGCCGGCAACACGCCGATCCATGTGCACCAGGCCTGCCGCGACGTGACGCAGACCGACATCATCGTGGTGCCGGCGCTGGTGCTGCGCACCTGGAAGACCGGGCGCTATCCCGCCCTGGTCGACTGGCTGGTGCAGCGCCATGCCGATGGCGCCATGCTGTGCTCGGCCTGCTCCGGGGTTTTCCTGATCGCCGAGACCGGCCTGCTGGATGGCCGGCAGAGCACGATCCACTGGTCCTACGGTCCGCATTTCCAGGAGCTGTTCCCGAAGGTGCCGGTGCATCCGGAGCAGACGCTGGCGATTGCCGGCGATCGCCAGCAGTTCATCTCCTGCGGCGCATCTATGTCCTGGCATGACCTCGCGCTGTATCTGGTGGCGCGCCACAGCGGCGAGGCGGCGGCGCGCGCGGTGGCGAAATTCTTTGCACTGCAATGGCACCGCGACGGGCTGCAGCCCTTCATCACCTTCGAGGCGCGGCGCGACCATGGCGATGCCGCCATCCTGAGCGCGCAGAACTGGCTGGCCGGGCATTTCTCGGTCGCCGATCCGGTCGAGCAGGTGGTGCGCGAATCCGGGCTGGCCGAACGCACCTTCAAGCGCCGCTTCACCAGGTCGACCGGCGTTGCCCCGATGGCCTATGTGCAGCAGCTGCGCATTGAGGACGCCAAGCGCCGGCTGGAAACCACGCGCGATGCCATCGACGAGATCGGCTGGCAGGTCGGCTATGAAGACCCGGCGTTTTTCCGCCGCCTATTCAAACGGGTGACGGGGATTTCGCCGGGCAGCTACCGGAAGCAGTTCCAGATTCCGACCTACGCTGCCGCGCCCCAGGCTGCGGAATAACGGCCGGCGGAATAGGCGACCGGGCATCGCGGCAAGTGCGGCGGCCCGCGCGGACAGCCGCATCGACGGCTGCTCGACCCATTGGTGGAACAGCGCCGCGGCACACAGCGACAGCACGATCACCGCCAGCGCGGCCAGCAATGCCGCCGGCCAGTGGCCGAGCCGCGCGGCCAGCGGAAAGTAGGCCAGCCCGCCGGCGGACCAGATCAGCGGCGCATGCAGCAGATACAGCCCGAAGGAGACGCGGCCGAGGAAAGCCGAGGTCGCATTGCTTAAGAACAGCTGCAGGCTCGGCGACAACAGCACGCCCGCCACCACCAGCACGGCGCGCAACTGGCTGCCGCCGAGCAGCGGCGCCTCGCCGATCACCGGCGGAATGGCCGCCACATCATAGACGCGGATGCCGAACAGCGGATAGAGCACGAGGCCGAGCGCCAGCAGGGTGAAACCGAAGGCATCGCGCCAGGGATCGTTGCGACCGCCACGCTGGTGGTGCAGCCGCAGCAATTCGAACAGCGCGACGCCGAGCGCGAACAGCGCGCAGTAATTGCCGATCCAGCCCAGTGGTATGCGCGACGGCCAGTCTGCCGGCACAACGGCCAGCGCCACACCGGTCACTACAGCGGCCGCCAGCCGCAACCGCCCTGCCGGCAGCAGCAACGCGAGCAGGAAAACCAGCACTGAACCGGCGAATTCGATACGGATGGTCCACAGCACCGGATCATGCGGCGGCGTCGGGCCGAGGAACGACGCAATGAAGGCTTCCTTCAGCACCAGCAGCAGGCTCGGATCGTAACCTGGCGGGAAGAACGACCGCATGAAGCTGGACTCCGATGCCCAGCCGATCGCGATCGAGCGGTCGAGCCCGACCGTGAACAGCGCCAGCACCAGCAGGCCCGCCACGAAGATCGGGATGCCGAGCCGCAGCCAGCGTTTCACCAGCAGCGGTCCGAGTCTGAGATGCAGCCCCCTCTCCTGGGCGCTGGTGACGGCGGCGGTCAGCACGATGCCCGACAGGATGAAGAAGATCGCCACCGCCAGCGGCCCGTCGGTCAGGAAGCCCAGCGGCGCCGACACCGGCGAAGTGTGCAGTGCGGATTCCCGGCCATCGGGTGCAAAGGCCAGCAGCAGGTGATGGAACAGCACGAACAGCGCCGCCCAGCCGCGCAGACCGTCGAGATACTGGATACGCTGCATGTCCGAAAACGCTTTCCCCGGATTGAATCCTTTACGCAGGCTGGAAAGCGAATGGGGCGAGACCTTGGCAGACACTGCCGCCATGCTGCGTTGCGGCGTGCTTGTCTGGAATTGGTTCCACTATGGTCACACGCACCGGTGACTTCGGCGGTGCAGCGTCGCCGTGCTAAGGTGCTGCGCGAATCAAGGGAGGAACCACAATGTCCGCAGCGCACCTGTTCCCGTCGGCTGTCGCCGGCAGCCTGCCCAAGCCGGCCTGGCTGGCCGAGACGCACAAGCTGTGGCCGCAGTGGCAGGCCGAGGGCCCGGCGCTGGAAGAGCGCAAGCGCGAGGCGACGCTGCTGTGGCTCAAGCTGCAGGAAGATGCCGGGCTGGACATCGTCGGCGACGGCGAGATGTCGCGCCAGCATTTCGTGCATGGCTTTGTCGAGCATATCTCCGGCATCGATCGGCAGAACAAGGTGGAGATGGGCATCCGCGACAACCGCTACAAGGCGATGGTGCCGCGCGTGGTGGGCAAGCTGGAGCAGACGCGGCGCGCGCATCCCTGGGAAGGCGCCTTCTGCCGCGCCCATACCAAGCGCAAGCTGAAATTCACCCTGCCCGGCCCGATGACCATCATCGACACCATCGCCGACGAGTATTACGGCGACCGCATCAAGATGGCGATGGCCTTCGCCGACCTGCTGAATGCCGAGGCGAAAGCCCTGGAAGCCGAGGGCGTGGATATCATCCAGTTCGACGAACCGGCCTTCAACGCCTACACGAAACAGGCCGGCGAATGGGGCATCGAGGCGCTGCATCGCGCCGCCGACGGGCTGAAGGCCAAGACCGCCGTGCATATCTGCTACGGCTACGGCATCAAGGCCAATATCGACTGGAAGGCGAGCTTGGGCGAAGAGTGGCGCCAGTATGAGGATTTCTTCCCGGCGCTGGCGAAAAGCAAGATCGACCAGGTGTCGCTGGAATGCATCAACAGCCGCGTGCCACCGCATCTGATGAGCCTGCTGGACGGCAAGGAGGTGATGGTCGGCGTGATCGACGTCGCCTCCGACAAGATCGAGACGCCGGAAGAGATCGTCGCCACGATCAAGACCGCCTTGCAGTATGTGCCGAAGAACAAGCTGATCCCCTGCAGCAACTGCGGCCTGGCGCCGCTGGACGGTGCGGTGGCCGCCGCCAAGCTGGAGGCGCTCGGCAAGGGCGCGAAACTCGCCAGAGAGCAGTTCAGCTAAGGAACAGTTCAGCTGAGTATTGCGTTGCTCTCCGGTCCAACCGGAGAGCGACATGGATACCGCCGCCTGGCTCGGCGCCTTTGCTGCGCTGGCCTCCACGCTCAGCTTCGCGCCGCAGGCCTGGAAGGTGATCCGCTCGCGCCGCACCAAGGACATTTCGGCGGTGATGTACGGCTTCACCGTCACCGGCTTCGCGCTGTGGTCGGCCTATGGCATCGCCCTGATGCAATGGCCGATCATTGTCTGCAACACGATCTGCCTGCTGCTGGCCGCCTTCATCCTGTTCATGAAGCTGAGCCCGCAGCGGGTGAAGGACGAGGTGGCCGACAGGATCGACCCGGCGGGGTGAGCAGCTCGTTTCGCTTCGTTCGTGTTCGTTTGCGTTCGTGGCGCTTCGTGGGTGTTCGCAGCGCTTCGCTGGTGTTCGTGAGTGTTCGTGAGCGTTCGCGGGCGTTCGTAGCGGTTCGCGGGCGTTCGTTTGACGTAGCGGCGCGTATCGCCGCCCATCGCATACTTATGTATGTGATCCTCCTGCTTTTCCCCGATTCACGATGCACAACAACGACCCGCGCTGTGTCCCAACAGGCGCAGGAAAGCGCGGCGAACCGCCAAACCAGCTCACCTCAATGAGAACATATAGAGTACAATAAATCCAGGCCGGACGCAAGACCCTGGGCTGGCCCCCTCAGGCGAGCCATTGCGCCGGGTCGCGCTCCAGCCCGATCAGCGCGAGGCCCGACGCAATCGACTGCAGCTGGTCGCCGGTCGCCAGCCGGTCGGCGCCGAAGCGGGAGTCGAACAGTGCGCGCAACGCCGGCACGAAGGACGAGCCGCCGGTCATGAACACCTGGTCGACCTCGGCGGGTTTCAGCCCCGACACCGCGAAGACCTGATCGAGTGCCGCATCGATCTGCGCCAGCTCCGGCGCGATCCAGCGCTCGAAGTCGCGCCGCGTGACGGGTTCGCGGATTTTCACGCCTTCCATGTCGAAGACCAGTTCGGTGTGTTCGCTCAGCGACAGCGCCGTCTTGGCCTCCGACACCGCGCGATAAAGGCCGAAGCCGAGATCCATCTCGATCACGGTGATGAAGTCTTCGATGGCGTCAGGCTGCTCGGCATCTTTCGCCAGTTTGCGCAGCTCGGCCAGCACGCGCGGCGATTTCAGCATGGCGAGCTGGTGCCACTGCGCGAACTGGCCATACTGCTGGCCCGGCATCGGCAGCAGCTTGTCGCCGGCGCGATAGCTGCCGCCCTTGCCCAGACGCGGCGCCACGACGTTGTCGATGATGCGGAAATCGAAGGCATCGCCGGCGACGCCGACGCCGGAATGACCGAGCGGCTCGGCCGTCACACCGCTTCGGGTTTTGCGGAACCGCATGAGCGAGAAATCACTGGTGCCGCCGCCGAAATCGGCAACTAAAATGGTGGCATCGGCGGTGAGCCGCCGCGCGAAGAAAAACGCCGCGCCGACCGGCTCATAGGCATAGCGCATCATGGGGAAGCCGGCGCGCGCGTAGGACGCATCCATGCGCGTGATGGCGAGTGCGGGATCGGGCGCGGCGCCGACGAACTGCACCGGGCGGCCGGCGATCACCGGCAGATTTTCGAGTCCGCTCAAGGCTTCGCCGGCATGGCGGCGCAGCAGCGTGAGGAAGCCGCTCAGGATGTCTTCATAGGAAAAGCGTTTGCCGAAAATCTGCGTCGAGGTGAACAGCGGACTGGCGGCGAACGACTTGAACGACTGGATGAAGCGATGTTCATGCGGCGTCGCCAGGAACTGCTCGATGGCGAAAGGACCGGCGGAAGTCTCGATGCGGCGGGGCCCAGAACTCCCATTGGCGGGAATGTCTTCATAGCACAGCGCCGAGCGGAAGATTTCGTGCGCGACCTCGGCATGGCTGAAACGCACCGGACGCACATTGCCATCGGCGTCGGCAATCGCGACGACCGTATTGGTGGTGCCAAAATCGACACCGATGGCGCGGGGGATGGCGGCGGCCATGGCGGGAAGAGTTCTTTGTCCGGGGCGTTTGAAGGGCGCCTCTTATAGGGGCTGCCGGGACGTAACTCAACCCCGTAGCTTCCCGCCCGGAACATCCGTCCGTCGGAGTGGATGGGGCCGCGTAGCAGCGGGTCGTAGCTATGCAGCCCGCTCGTTCGTCTGCTGCAGGCCGATCGGCAGCACCACTTCGACGCTGGTGCCTTTACCGGGCTGGCTGGTGATCTGCAGGCTGCCGCCCTGGATTTCAGTGAACTTGCGCGAGATCGGCAATCCAAGGCCGGTGCCTTCAAAGCGCTTCGACAGCGCATTGCTGATCTGCCGGAACGGCTCGAAAGCCTGCTGGATTTCGGCCGGCGTCATGCCGATGCCAGTATCAGACACCACGATGCGCAATTGACCGGCCATATCACGGCTGGCGCTGAGCGTCACGGTGCCACCCGATGGTGTGAACTTTACGGCATTCGATAGCAGGTTGAGCAGAATCTGTTTCGTCTTGGTCGCATCGATCGTACCCATGCGGCCACCCGGCATGCTGAAATGGGATATGAGCGTAATGCCGGTTTTCTCTGCGCGGCAGGCGGTCAGGCGCAGGCTCTCGTTCAGAACCTCCTGAACGTCGCAGTATTCCGTATGCAGGTCCTGCCGGCCAGCCTCGATCTTGGCAAGATCGAGAATGTCATTGATGACGCCAAGCAGATGTTGACCGCTGCTGCAGATGTCTTCGGCATAGGCTTTATAACGGTCGCTGAGCGGACCGATAAGCTGCCCGCGCATGATGTCGGAAAAGCCGATAATCGCATTCAGCGGCGTGCGCAGCTCATGGCTCATATTGGCCAGAAATTCCGATTTGCTGTGGCTGGCGCTTTCAGCCTTGCGCCGCTCGCCTTCTGCCACGCGCAGGGCCTCTTCCGTCAGAACATACTGCTCCTTCAGAGTCTCCGCTGCTCTGCGCAGGGCCGTGGTCGCCAGATGCACGCAGGTATAGGCGGAAATACCGAGCAGACCGCCCAGCAGCGACAGGATCAGCAGGCGTTCAAGCAGCGGCCGCAGACTTTGCGCCACTGTGACCCTGCCCACCACCCGTGGGCCGGCGACGATCGGCTCTGAGACTTCCAGCACTGGCCACTGCGGCCGCTCGCCGATCGTCACGACCTCGGCGCCGCTGTCGTCGTAGACATAGTGGCGGGTTGCGCTGTCTTCGGACGCGAAGAGTTCGACGATCTCGCCGACGCGATGATTGCTGTAGCGCCAGGTGTCGCCCTGGACATAAGCGTAGAGTGCGACCTGGCGCGCCGAGAAGCGCGCCGACAGGGCCTGCATGGCGATCTGGTCGAAATAAGCAATCGTGCCATAGCCCGCCGGAACCACGAACGCGACCAGCACCCCCACCCAGATGGCGATGCGGCGCAGGATGCGCCGGATACGATCGGTCCCGGAGTCAACCATGGGCTTTATGGCGACGGCTCGGCGCCGTTGGCACGGGTGACGGCCTGACCGGCGGGTGTCGTGATGTAGCTGGCCACAAGACGGGTTGCCGGCGTGGCGTTTTCGCGCACCAGCAGGCAGACCGGAAGCGGCAGGGAGTAGGAACCATCCGCAATCGACTGCGGCGACGGCACGACGCCATCCAGCGCAAGCGGCGTCAGGTTCAGTTTTTCAGTGCGAACCTGGAGCAGCGTGGTGATGGCGAGCGAGCCCGCTGTTTTCTGGGCGAACTCGGCGTTTTCCTGATCGGTCGCGCCCACAGGAATGCCGCTGCGCCGGAAAGCAGCGGCGAAGGCAGGCTCCAGCGCAGGAATGGCTTTCACCAGATAGGGATTCTCCGAGCCTGTGCGCGAGCGCAGGATGACCTTCAGCGGCTGGCCATCGGGCCAGCGTGGGTCGCTCGCACTGTAGAGTGCCGGCAGTTCTTCCCGGGTCAGATTGAAGTTCTGGCTGCGAGAGGTGGCGAAGATCAGCGCCGTGGTCATGCAGGCAGCCGTGCGGATGCCTGCCGCATTCTCCTCCGGCGTTGCCTTGCGGGTGGCAATCGCAACCTCGATGGCGCCGGCCGCCAGCGCTTTCAGACCACCGGTGGTCCCCAGGCTTGGAAGCACCTGCGTCTGGATGGCCGGATGCTCACGCTCGACCTGCGTGCCGACGATGCGCATCAGCGCCAAGCCCATGCCCGTACCACCGACGCGGATGATATCGGCAGCATACGCCGGTGCCCCCATGAGAAGGGGGAGCAGCAACAGGAAAAGGCAAAAGCGAAGGGACGGGATGCAAATCATCGGAATGTTTGCTCGCTGGGGTCTGGCTCCCGTCGTACTACCAGTGAACGCAGAGGGTTTCCGCTTACTATTCAATAACCCGCAGGCTGCGGGCCGCCGATTGGCCGGAATTCGCGGAAATCAACGCCATGCGCCACCTGCATGCCGGATGATTCACCCGGCTTGCCTGCATTGGAATTGTGAATGGCACGCTGCGGGCAGCGGTGTTCCGGAGCATCGCGGGCGACGCCGCTGCAAGCGGGCGTCGCCTCATGCAGACAGGTGTTATTTCGGCTGCGATACGATCCGCAAATACGGCTTCGGCGATTTCCAGCCGTCGGGATATTTCGCCTTGGCATCCTCGTCGCTCACGCTGCCGGCGATGATAACATCCTCGCCCGGCTTCCAGTCGGCCGGCGTCGCCACCTTGTGCTTGGCGGTGAGCTGCAGGCTGTCGACGATGCGCAGGATCTCGTCGAAATTGCGGCCCGTCGTCATCGGGTAATGCAGCTGCGTCTTGATCGTCTTGTCGGGGCCGACGATGTAGACCGTGCGCACCGTGGCATTGTCAGCCGCCGAACGTCCCTGCGAGGTACCGTCGAGTTCCTCGGGCAGCATGTTGTAGAGCTTGGCGACCTTGAGGTCGTGGTCGCCAATGAGAGGGTAGTCCGGCAGATAGCCGGTGACATCCTTGATGTCGCCGACCCAGCGCTTGTGATCCTCGACCGGATCGATGCTGAGACCCAGCACCTTCACGTTGCGCCTGTCGAATTCGCCTTTCAGCTTGGCCACCGCGCCAAGCTCGGTGGTGCAGACGGGTGTGAAATCCTTCGGGTGGCTGAACAGGATGCCCCAGCCGTCGCCGAGGAAGTCGTGGAACCTGATCCTGCCGACCGTGGTGTCGGCTTCGAAATCCGGGGCCTTGCTGCCGATGCGTAAGCTCATGATCGTCTCCCTCCGCGAGATGGAATGGAGTTAAGCTAGGGCAGCGGCATCAGTTCCGGGCATGAAGATTTTTTGTCGCTGATCCTCAGCGATTTATGCTGAAGGTTTACGCGAATTTCCGCGCCAGCCACACGCCGACCACCGACGCCGCGCCGCTGATCAGTGCGCCCCAGGCCATGTCGACCAGGGTGACGGCCAGCGGCCAGTCGCGCAGCGTGGCGTGGTTGGTCAGGTCGTAGGTGCCATAGGCAACCAGGCCGAAGAAAGCGCCCCAGAGAAACACCGCCAGCAGCCCGCTGCTGTCGTTGAGTGCGGGGCGCAGCACGAAGGCGAGCAGGCCGACGCCGTAGAGGAAATAGAAGAGCAGCGCCGGCGGCCAGACCAGCTGGTCGCCGAGCAGGCCGCCGAGCCGCGGCCGGTAGAACAGTTTCGTCATGGTGGAGAGCCAGAGGAAATCCAGTACGGCCAGCGCGGCCCACATGCCGGCGGCGGCGATCACGAGGCTTTTCGACATGGAACGGCGCTCCCCACAGGTCTGAGGATCATGATGTAGAGCGATTGCGCTGAGGGAAAGGGCTGGAAGCGACCTGCCCGTACGGGTCCGTCATGGTCGGGCGCGACCCGACCATCTCTCGCCGGTCTGTATGAGATCCCCGGGTCAAGCCCGGGGATGACGGCGTTGTATAAAACGAAAAAAGCCCGGCATTACTGCCGGGCCTTTCCGCGGGCCACGCCCCGCTTACTTCGCCGCCGGCTTGCGGGCCGTCAGCGCGAAGTAACTGGTCATCAGGTTCTTGTAGTCGGGGATATGGTCGGCAAACAGCTTGGCCAGACCCTCGACATCGTTGCGCCAGTCGCGATGCAGCTCACAGGCGACACCGAACCAGTTCATCAGCTGCGCGCCAGCCTGGCTCATGCGATCCCAGGCGGCCTTCTGCGCGATCTCGTTGAAGGTGCCCGATGCATCCGTCACCACGAAGACCTCGAACTCTTCCTCGAGCGCCGAGAGTGCCGGGAAGGCGACGCAGACCTCGGTGACGACGCCGGCGATGATCAGCTGCTTTTTGCCGGTGGCCTTCACCGCCTTGACGAAGTCCTCGTTGTCCCAGGCGTTGATGTTGCCGGGGCGGGCGATATAGGGCGCATCGGGGAACAGCGCCTTCAGCTCAGGCATCAGCGGACCGTTCGGGCCGTCTTCGAAGCTGGTGGTCAGGATGGTCGGCAGGTTGAAGTATTTCGCCAGGTCGGCGACCGCCAGCACGTTGTTCTTGAACTTGTCGGGGTCGATGTCGCGCACCAGCGACAGCAGGCCGGCCTGGTGGTCGACCAGCAGAACGGCGGCGTTATTCTTGTCGAGGCGGTTGTAGGTGAAGTTCTTGGCCATGGTCGTCATCCTTCTTGCGTGGGTCAGGGTTTCGATCTCGTCCGGGGCATCGTGCCCCGGTGAGACAGACCCTACCCCGGACAATGGAGGGTGATTAGCCAGGTCGTTCCGGATACATTGTCCGGATTAACAGAACAATAAGGCGGCCTAGCGCCGCGCCTTTTTCAGGGCGGGTTTGCTGCCGCGCGCCAGCCAGGGCGGCGTGCCGGCGAAGCTGGCGGCGAGGTGATCGAGCATGGCCCGCAGTTTGCGCGGCATATGGCGCACCGGCGGATAGACGGCATAGATCGCATCGGGCAACGGCGTGACGCCTGTCGACTCTGGCGGCAGCGCCTCGATCAGGTCGCCGCTCTGCAAAGCTTTCGCGACGATGAAACGCGGCAAGACGATGATGCCCAGTCCCGCGATCGCCATGTCGCGCATCGCCTCGCCGTTATTCACAACAATACGACTGCGCGTCTCGACGGTGCGCGGTGTGCCGCCGGGCTTATCAGGTGAAAACGACCACAGCCGGCTGGCATGTGCGTTGGCATAGTCGATGGTGGCATGCTGCAGCAGGTCGTCGAGAGTCTTCGGCCGGCCATGCGCGCGGGCATAGTCGGGGCTGCAGCAGACCACGCGATCGCTGTCGCACAGCTTGCGCGCCATCAGCGCTGAATCGCTTAAGCGCCCGATGCGCAACGCAAGATCATAGCCCTGGCCGATGATGTCGACGGCGCGATCGTCGAAATCGAGCGCGATTTCCAGTTCGCTGTGCTGGCGCGCAAAGGCGGTGATCACCGGCGTGAGATACTCCATGCCGAAACTGATCGGCGCGGTCATGCGCAGACGGCCGGTCAAAGGCCCTTCCGCGTCCGAGGCGGCATCGACCGCATCGGCCATGGCCTGCACCAGCGGCGCCATCCGGTCGAAGAACTCCTGGCCGCGCTCGGTCGGCGTCACCTTGCGCGTCGTGCGCCGCAGCAGCTCGACACCCAGCGCATTTTCCAGGTTGCGCACCCGGTCGCTGATCACCGATTTGGCCACCGCCAGCCGCGCGCCGGCCGCAGTGAAGCTGCCAGCCTTCACCACTTCGAGAAATGCGAGGATGTCTTCGTGGCGATGGGTCATGGCGCGACTGTAGAGGACGGGCCGACAACGAAAAAGGCCCGGTGTTTCCACCGGGCCTTCTCGTATCAGTGCAGGACTGATGGGCTGTGGACTTAGAAGTCCATGCCACCCATGCCGCCCATGCCACCCATGCCGCCCGGGGCGCCGCCGCCGGCCGCACCCTTGGGCTCCGGACGATCGGCAACCATGGCTTCGGTGGTGATCAGCAGGCCAGCGACCGAAGCCGCGCCCTGCAGGGCCACACGCACGACCTTGGTCGGGTCGATCACGCCGGCCTTGACCAGGTCGGTGTATTCTTCGGTCTGGGCGTTGAAGCCCCAGCTGGTGTCCTTCGACTCCAGCAGCTTGCCGGCCACCACGGCGCCGTCAACGCCGGCATTCTCGGCGATCTGACGGACCGGAGCCTGCAGGGCGCGGCGGATGATTTCCACGCCATGCTTCTGGTCGGCATTGTCGACCTTGACCTTGTCGATGGCGCGCACCGAGTACAGCAGCGCAGTGCCGCCGCCCGGAACGATGCCTTCTTCGACCGCGGCGCGGGTCGCATGCAGCGCGTCATCAACGCGATCCTTGCGCTCCTTCACCTCGATCTCGCTGGCGCCGCCAACCTTGATCACGGCAACGCCACCGGCCAGCTTGGCCAGACGCTCCTGCAGCTTCTCACGGTCGTAGTCCGAGGTGGTTTCCTCGATCTGCGCCTTGATCTGGCCCACGCGAGCCTGGATGTCCTTGTTCTTGCCGGCGCCGGCAACGATCGTGGTGTTTTCCTTGTCGATCGTGACCTTCTTGGCGGTGCCGAGCATGGCGAGCGTGACGCTCTCCAGCTTGATGCCGAGATCTTCCGAGATCAGCTGACCACCGGTCAGGATCGCGATGTCTTCCAGCATGGCCTTGCGGCGATCGCCGAAGCCCGGCGCCTTGACGGCGGCGACCTTCAGGCCACCGCGCAGCTTGTTCACCACCAGCGTGGCAAGGGCTTCGCCCTCGACATCTTCGGCGACGATCAGCAGCGGACGGCCGGTCTGCACGACGGCTTCGAGAACCGGCAGCATGGCCTGGAGACCCGACAGCTTCTTCTCATGGAGAAGAATGTAGGGGTTTTCCATGTCGCAGATCATCTTCTCTGCGTTGGTGATGAAATACGGCGAGAGATAGCCGCGGTCGAACTGCATGCCTTCGACGACGTCCAGCTCGGTCTCGAGGCTCTTGGCCTCTTCCACCGTGATGACGCCCTCGTTGCCGACCTTTTCCATCGCCTTGGCAATCATGTTGCCAATTTCGGTGTCGCCGTTGGCGGAGATGGTGCCGACCTGGGCGATTTCCTTGGTGCCCGAGATCTTCTTCGAGCGGCTCTTCAGGTCTTCGACGATCTTCTCGACGGCGAGGTCGATGCCGCGCTTCAGATCCATCGGGTTCATGCCGGCGGCAACGGCCTTGCCGCCTTCGCGCACGATGGCCTGGGCCAGCACGGTGGCGGTGGTGGTGCCGTCGCCGGCCTGGTCGTTCGCCTTCGAGGCCACTTCGCGCACCATCTGGGCGCCCATGTTCTCGAACTTGTCGGCCAGCTCGATTTCCTTCGCGACCGTCACACCGTCCTTGGTGATGCGCGGGGCGCCGAACGACTTGTCGAGCACGACGTTGCGGCCCTTCGGACCGAGGGTAACCTTGACGGCATCGGCGAGGATATCGACGCCGCGCAGCATCTTGCCGCGCGCATCAGCGCCGAAACGGACATCTTTAGCAGCCATAGCTGTATCTCCTTAAAGACTATCTGGACTGGTGAGAGTCGCTGATTACTTGGACTTCTTCGAAGGCGTGCCTTCGATGATGCCCATGATGTCGGACTCCTTCATGATCAGGAGCTCCTGGCCATCGAGCTTCACTTCAGTGCCCGACCACTTGCCGAACAGCACGCGGTCGCCGGCCTTCACATCGAGCGGCTGAACCTTGCCGTTTTCATCGCGGGCGCCGGCGCCGACGGCGACGATCTCGCCCTGCATCGGCTTTTCCTTGGCGCTGTCGGGGATAATGATGCCACCGGCGGTGCGCTCTTCTTCTGCAACGCGCTTAACCACCACGCGATCATGCAGCGGACGAAACTTCATGCGATCCTCCTAGATTGTTCTGTCGCATTGGGAAATCTGAAAACCCTTGGAAATCAGCGATTTATCGCCATGCCCCGCGGATTGTTAGCACTCTCGGTCGGAGAGCGCCAGACACTTAAGCAGCCTGCCCGCCCCCGTCAAGGGAGGGCTGCCCGGATTCCGCCACATTTTTTCACCGGCCCGTCTCGCAGAGAGGCCGGGATTCCGTCTAAGCTGCTGCCCTGATTAAGAAAATCTGGAGGATCCGATGACGGACCTGCCCCCATCGCTTTCTGCCCTGCCATTTGCCGAACTGATGGGCCTGAAGATTACCTCGGTGACGCCGGAGAAGGTGACCGCCGAACTGCCGGTCAGAGCCGAGCTGTGCACCGTGCCGGCGATCCTGCATGGCGGCGCGGTGATGGCTTTCGCCGACACACTGGGCGCGGTGGCCACCGTGGCCAACCTGGCGCCGGGCCATTCCACCACCACGATCGAGAGCAAGACCAACTTCTTCGCCGCCATTCCCGCCGGCGAGACCGCGCAGGCCGAGACCACGCCGCTGCACCGGGGCAAGACCACGATGGTGTGGCAGACGCGGATCACCCGCGCCGACGGCAAGCTGGCCGCGATCGTGACGCAGACCCAGCTCGTGCTGGCACCGCGCAAATAGAGAAGACAAATCGATGACCCGCACTTTGAACGACCTGCCCACGCCTGTCCTGATCCTCGACCGCAGCCGGCTGCTGGCCAATGTGGCCCGCATGCAGGCGCGGGCGAAACAACTCGGCGTCACACTGCGTCCGCACCTGAAGACAGCGAAATCGGTGATGGTGGCCGAACTCGCCGTCGGCAAGAGCGGTCCGATCACGGTGTCGACGCTCGCCGAGGCCGAGTATTTCGCCAAGGCGGGTTTCCGCGACATCACTTACGCCGTGCCGATGGCGCCGCAGAAGCTGGACCAGGTCGGTGCACTGATCAAAAGCGGCGTCGACCTCAAGTTCATCACCGACCATCCGGCGGTGGCGCAGGCCGCGGCCGAAGCCGGCCAGCGGCTCGGCGTCACCTTCCGCGCGCTGATCAAGATCGACTGCGGCCTGGGCCGCGCCGGCATCGCGCCCGACTCCGATATCCTGCTGCCGCTGGCCCAGAAACTTTCCGGGGCGCTCTCTCAGCCCGGCGTCGAACTGGCCGGCGTGCTGACCCATGCCGGACATTCCTACGGCGCGACAAGCCTGGCCGAGATCGAACGCATCGCCGAAGACGAACGCGTGGCGGTGGTGCAGGCTGCCACCCGCCTGCGCGCGGCCGGCTTTGCCTGCCCGATCGTGTCGGTCGGGTCGACGCCCACCGCGCTGTTCGCCAAAGACCTGACCGGCGTGACCGAGATGCGGCCGGGCAATTTCGTGTTCTTCGACCTGTTCCAGCAGGGCCTCGGTACCTGCGCGATGCAGGATATCGCCGTGTCGGTGCTGGCCACCGTGGTGTCGCATCATCCGGCGCGCAACCATGTGCTGATCGATGCCGGCGGCCTGGCGCTGTCGAAGGATACCGGCGCCAACAGGAATGTGCCGGGCACCGGCTATGGCCGGGTCTGCCGGCCGAATGAGGCGCTGCCGCTGGACGGCATGAATGTCCATGACGTGCACCAGGAGCATGGGCTGCTGGGCGGGCCGGATGCTCCGAAGGTGGATTTCGCGGCGCACCCGCCGGGCAGCAGGCTGCGGGTGCTGCCCAACCATTCCTGCATGACCGGCGCGATGTATGACCGTTACTACGTGACCGACGGCGGCAGCGAGATCATCGCCGAATGGGATCGCGTCAACGGTTGGTGATCTGACCTCGGTAACCAAGATGGGCAGTTGCGGCGGCAGGGCATTTCCGCTTGAGTGAGGCGGGGGCAGACATGTCAGACGCCAGCCACACATCTCCGGGTGGGCCCACACCCGGAGAAACATCACCTCGGCCAACCGATCCCGCAGCACCCGGCGGGGCGTCGCGGCGCAACCCCACACTCGTCAGTTTCCGCCAGGTGGTGCCGATCAACGCCGGCGTCACCATCGTCAATGTCACCGCCGTCGCGGTGCTGCTGATCGGCCAGATCCCGCTCAGCTGGCTGCTGAGCTGGTGGCTGCTGCATGCCGCCGGCCTGATCTACATGCTGTATCGCTGGATCACCTATGCCCGGCGCGCCGACCGCGACCAGGGCCGCGCGGCCCGCATGCGCGCCTTCGACATCTGGGGCGCGGGCTTTTCCGGCGTCGCCTGGGGCGCGGCGGCGCTGTTCCTGCCGCAGCTGGATGAAGCGCATCGTCTGCTGGTGATCATGGTGGCGGCCGGCATGCTGGCCGGTTCGGCGGCGACGCTGGCGGTGGTGCCCAAGGCGGCGCTGACCTTCATGCTGCTGATCGCCGTGCCCTTCATCTCGTTCTTCCTGTGGCAGGGCGGCACGATCGGCGTGGCCATGGCGGTGGTCTCGACGCTGTATACCGTGGCGATGATCCTGACCAACCGCATCGTCAATGGCGTGATCCGGCGCAACCGCCGCCTGCATGAGGAAAACACCGCGCTGTATGCACGCATCCGTGCCGCCCAGGGCGAATTGCTGGACATCGCCGAAAGCACGGAGGCCTTTGCCTTCCTGGACGGCGACAACCGCCTGCTGCTGTGGAACCGCCGGCTGCCGGCCCTGCTGGGCCTGAGCGAAACCCTGTTCGGGCGCGGCGCCTCGCTGCCCGGTCTGCTGCGCCGTGCCGGCCTGCCGGATCGCGTGCTGAACAGCGAAATGACAGGACGCGCGCTGCAGTTGCCGAACGGCCGCTGGCTGCAGATCGGCCGCCGCACCACGCCGCAGGGCGACAGCGCGCTGATCGTGATCGACATCACCGAGCAGCAGGAGGCGAGCGCCAAGCTGCAGAGCCAGAATGCACGGCTGGAAGAGCTGTTCCGCGAAGTGAGCCAGGCGCGCGACGCGGCGTTGCGCGCCAGCCAGGCGAAATCGATCTTCCTCGCCAACATGAGCCACGAGCTGCGCACACCGCTGAATGCCATCATCGGTTTCTCGGATATCGTGCAGCAGAAGATGTTCGGCCCCGACTGGGCGAAATACGATGAATACCTGCGCGACATCAACGGCAGCGCGCGCCATCTGCTGTCGGTGATCGACGACATCCTTGACCTTGCCCGCATCGAGGCGAACCAGATCCAGCTGCATGAGCAGCCGGTGATGCTGGACGAGGAACTGCCGATCTGCGCGCGCCTCGCCGCCTCGCATTACGGCCGCACGGTGGAGGCCGTGGTGGTTTCGGTGCCCCACGACCTGCCGTCGCTGCATGCCGATGCGCGGCTGGTGCGACAGATCATGATCAACCTGATCGGCAATGCGCTGAAATTCTCGCCCACTGGCATTCCGGTGGAAGCCGAAGCCCGGCTGGATGCCGCCAGCAACGAAATCCTGCTGAAAGTGACCGATCGCGGCATCGGCATCGCGCCGGAAGACCAGAGCCGCATCTTCGATGCCTTCGAACAGGCCGATACCCAGCTCAGCCGCAAATATGGCGGCGTCGGCCTGGGGCTTTCGCTGGTCCGCGCCTTTGTACGCGCGCATCAGGGCAGCATCGCCATCGACAGCGCGCCGAGCCGCGGCACGGTGATCACGGTGTCGTTCCCGGCCTCGCGTACCGGGATTTCGCAGTCGATTTAAAGAATACGGAAGATCAGGCCGCGCGGTGCTAGGCGGCGAGTCTCTGCGCCGCCTGGGCGCGGCTGCGGCGGCGGGTCAGCCATTGCTGTTCATGGCGATCCCACAGGATGGCGTAATCGGCCAGCATCATGCCGATCACCATCTCGACGAATTCGGCGCGCTCGGCCGCGCCACGCACGAAATCGAAACCGCGCGCCAGATCCAGCACGGCCTCGGTCATCTTGTAATATTCCGAGGGCAGGCGGCAGCGCTGGTAGATGGCGGCCAGGCCGCGCTTGCCCGGATCATGGATCAGCAGGCGCGTATTGTTGAGCGGCACGCCGGCGATCAGCGCCACGCCCTGCTCGAAGAAGGCCAGGTCGCCACCGGCCAGCGCGCGCAGCAGCAGGGTGCTGCTCAGCTGGCCGCGCTTCTGCAGGTCGACCACCAGCTCGGCCAGAGCCGGCGGTTCGGCGCCGTCACCCAGCAGACCGAGCAGGCTGCGTTCGCGCAGCTGCATCATCGTGTCGGCGGCCATGGCCGGCGGAATCTGGTAACGGCTGACCAGCGCATCGCGCAGCGCCTCGGACACCTGCGCGATCAGGCGGGCGGCGAATTTCGGCGGCAGCTGCGGATGACGCGCCAGCGCATCGCCCAGCGCCCGGCTGTCGGGAAAACGATCGAGCGCGCGTTCCATCATCGTGCTGCCGATCTCGGCGCCGCGATTGTTGATCAGCACCGCCACGGCGGGCTCGGCGGCATGGGTGACGAGTGCGGCAGCCACCGTGGCCGAGACTTTGGCGCGGCCGGCGATGGCGCTCTGGTGCAGCGGCGACACCGCCTGCACCAGCTGGATCAGATCGGCATCGCTGAAGACCGGCGAGAATTGCAGCAGCGGAGTGGCCACATCGGCCACGTCGCGCGCCAGTTTCATCGCCACGCTGCGTGGCAGTTGCGGCGAGTCGCGCAGCTGTTCGGCCAGCGCCTGCCGCACCATGGTTTCGGCATCGCGGGCGAGCGCGGCGATGATCGCCTGCGCCAGTTCGCGCTCGGTGGCTGTTAATGCAATGCCACCTTCGTTTTCATTGGCAAAAGCGCGCGCGACTTTCGCGGCCGTGTCGGCGCGTGCCGCAGGCGAAGGGTCCGCCAGCAGCCGCTGTACATCCTGAATGCCGAGAAACGCCCCTTGAACCACTAACTCTGCAGCCCCCGCCCATAACATCGTTCGTTGGTGCCGGTGTTTGTTGGGCGCGGACAATAGGGAAACAACGCCGGATTGTCACGGTGAAATATCCTGATCAATCCTCTCCGGTATGGTCACCGGCGACACTGCATACAAGCTTCCGCAAATTGCCTGATCAGGCAGCAACCGGCTGCAGAATCAGGCGCTCCGCGCGGACAGGGTCATAGGCGTGCGAATGGCATTGCACGCTGGGGGATATGCGACCCGCTATTCAGGTGGTGTCAGCAGGTCGTGCTCGTGCCGATCTGAGGGCAGGTCCGGTCGCCCAGCGGGCGATCCTCGTAGTTGATCGGATCGCCGCAGGCGATCAGCAGCGGAGCGGCGAGCAGCATGGCGATCAGGGCAAGCAGGGTCTTGCGCATGGCAGTCTCCATTGAAGCTGGGTCAGGCCGGTATGATACGCCCGGACGGTGCCCGCGGTACAGCCCGGTTCCGCTGCTGCGTCCGTCTATAATGGGGCTGCGCCAGCGCGGATAAACCCGGCGCTGGCGCAATCCTTCAGATCACTCAGCAGGTGGCATAGCCCGGCGGGCAGGTGCGCACCGTGCTGCCCGGCGGCACGACGACCGCCTGGCCCGGCTGCACCACGGCGCGCTGCGGCGGCGGATCGACGATCACGGTCTGCGGCGGCGGCGGGCTGGGGCTGCAGGCCGCGAGCAGGAGCGGTGCGGCGACGGCTGCGGTGGCAAGAATGAGAGTGCGCATGGCGTTGACCTCCTTGGTTATGGAGAACAACCGCCAAAGCCCTGGTTCGGTTCTGTGATTTTAACGAGACCGGTATAGCCAAGCTTCCGGCGTGCTTTAAGCCGGCAGGAAGATGAAGTTGAAAACATAGCCGGGGCCGCGCTGGCGATGCATCGCTTCGGGATCGAAATCCTCCAGCATGCGCAGGTTCTGGCGGTCGCGGTCGAAGAACATGCCGCGATAGCCGAACTGCAGCACCTTGGCGAGCGACAGCTCGATGGGTGTCTGCGTGTGCACCTCTTCCATCTCGATCAGCAGGACGGGGCGGTCGCGCGCCAGCACCTGGGCAGCGCCAGCCAGCACCTCCAGTTCGCTGCCCTCCACGTCGATCTTGATGAAGCCGATATCGGACATGTTGAGATCATCCAGCCGCGCCATCTGCACCGGCACGACCGTATGCTCGCCACGCACCTTCACGCGGCTGAGCGAGCCGCCCTGGTTGGAATGGCTCCCGCGGCTGTCGCGCGGGATCAGGAATTCGGCCGGCCCGCTGCGATCCGACAGCGCGACGGACGAGACCGTGACATTGTCTGCCGCGGTCTCGCGCAGCACGGCCAGCATTTTCGGATTGGGCTCAAACGCGTGGACATGCCGGGCCAGGCCGGACAGCACATGAGTGAAAGTGCCTTTGTTGGCGCCGGCATCGATGGCATTGCGCCGCCGGTCGACCAGCATGTCGAGCAGACGCAGTTCAGGTTCGCCCGACCAGCGCTCCTTCAGAACCTTGTAGCGAATGTATAACCCGGACGGAATAAGGGCGTGTTTGACGCGCTCCTCAAGCGTCCAAAGCTGCCGCTCCAGACCCGACATTTCAGCCTACCCCCGTAAACCCCGGAGGCAGACTAGGCCTGTGCTACGCCGTAAGACAGATAAATCTCGCGACGGGGAGAAAGCTGTCTACGGAGCTTTGCAACCGCACCACCCGCAACTGGTTACGCCCGGTTGCAGGTTGTGCTTTCACGCCATCGAGCGGCGGCTCAGCGCGGCTTCGATGGCGTCCCAGATTTCCGCTTCCAGCTTCACGCCGTCGAAGCGGTTGATCTGCTGGATGCCGGTCGGCGAGGTGACGTTGATCTCGGTGAGATAGTCGCCGATCACGTCGATGCCGACGAAGATCAGGCCTTCGCGCTTCAGGTGCGGGCCGATCGCCTCGCAGATTTCCTGCTCGCGTTTGGTCAGGCCGATCTTTTCCGGCCGGCCGCCGACATGCATGTTGGAGCGCGCCTCGCCCTTGGCCGGCACGCGGTTGACCGCACCGGCCGGACGGCCGTCGATCAGGATGATGCGCTTGTCGCCGGCGCGGACCTCAGGCAGATAGCGCTGCACGATCACCGGCTCGCGCGCCAGCTTGGTGAACATCTCAAGCAGCGAGCCAAGGTTTTCATCGTCGGGCGTGAGATGGAACACGCCGGCGCCGCCATTGCCGAACAGCGGCTTGAGGATGATGTCCTTGTGCTCGGCGCGGAAGGCCTTGATCGCCTCCATGTCGGACGAGATCAGCGTCGGCGGCATCACGCCGTCGAAATGCGTGACATACAGCTTCTCCGGCGCGTTGCGCACCGCGACCGGATTGTTCACCACCAGCGTTTTCGGGTGGATATGCTGCAGGATATGCGTCGCCGTGATGTAGGACATGTCGAACGGCGGATCCTGGCGCATCAGCACCACGTCCATCTCGGCCAGATCGCGCAGTTCGGGTTCGCCCAGCGTGTAATGGTTGCCGCGTTCATGCCGCAGCCGCATGGCGCGGCCGCGTGCCAGCACCTTGCCGTCGCGGAAGCTCAGGTCCTTGGCGAGATAGTGGAACAGGCTGTAGCCGCGTGCCTCGGCCTCGAGGCCCAGCACGAAGGTGCTGTCGCCATCGAAATCGATGCTTTCGATGGGGTCCATCTGGATCGCCACCTTGAGAGCCATGGCACAGTCCTTTTTTTATCAAGTCCGGCCCCTCAATTTAGGGAGCCGTTCCGAAATGGGAAGATTGGGCGAGACGTCTAGTTCAACTGGCGGCGAATGTGCCGCAGGAACACCTCGGCCTCAAGGCTTGCCGCCTCGTCGCCGGCCAGCATCAGGAAACGTTCGGTGGCGGCGATCGACTGGCGGATGCGCCCCAGCTCGCCCTCCACCACGCCCAGCTCACGCCAGGCCGGCGCGAAGGCCGGCGCGACCAGCAGCATGCGGCGCAGGATTTCCGACGTGCGCTCGATATCGCCACCGCGCCAGGCGCGCGCCTTGATGTTGTTCTGCAGGCGCAGCAGCACCTCGCGCCCGGTCATCTGCCGCACATGTTCGGGCTGCAATTCGCCGGCTTCCGTGCCGCCGACGCGGCGCAGCAGGTCATTCATGTCGGGCGGCGCGGCGATGCGGCCGTGATGGAAGGGATCGAGAATCAGCGCACCATCTTCGCCCTCGACGCGCACCAGGAAATGGCCGGGGAAATCGATGCCGCAGACCGGCCAGTGCTGGGCGCGCGCGGCGAAGATGTAGAGCACGCCGAGCGCGACCGGCAGACCCATGCGGCGGTCGATCACGCGGAGCAGATCGGCATTCTGCGGATCTTCGTAAGACTCGGTGTCGCCGCGGTAACCGAATTCCGCACCCAGCACGGCAGCCAGCGCCACGGCGCGCGGCGCCACTTCGCTGCCGGCATCGATACGGCTGAGCGCCGCCGCGAGATCGGCGAGATGACGGCGATAAGGCGCGAGATCCAGCCCCGGCCTGTCGAGCGCCGCCAGCAGCAGCGCGGCTTCGGCGATGTCGAAGCCGTCATCGGGCGCGGCGCCGAGAGCCTTGAGAGCCGTTTCGATCGCCGCGCTGTCTGTCATCTGGTCCTGTCCGTCATATCGCCGCCTAGACCGGACGGCGACGCTTGTCGGACTTCAGCCAGACATGGCTGACGACCTTGCGCACGCCCTTGATGGTGCGGGCATGGTCGGTGACCTTGGTGATCTCCAGGTCGGACTGGCCCAGGCCGATCAGGTAGACCGTGCCGTTCACCGTCTCGATCGAATAGTTGATGTCGACGATTTCCTTGTCGGTGGCGATCTTGGTGCGCAGCTGCGTGGTGATCCAGGTGTCGGAGGCCGCCGCGCCGACGCCGCCCTCGTCGGTGACCTGCACTTCGTTGATCACTTCCTGCACGCGGTCGGTCGACGCCCAGGCCAGACGCGTGGCCTCGTCCTTGGAATATTCGGTGCCGACCACACCGGTCAGCAGCACGCGGCCCTCGATCACGGTGACCGACAGCTTGCGCCAGACATACTGGTTGTCCTTGAGATATTTGTCGTTGATGGCGAGCTGGATGCCCTTGTCGTTGGCGGCATTCTTGATGCCGCGTTCCTCGGCCGCCGCCACGCCGGTGGCCGCACCGGCACCGACCGCCACGCCGACACAGCCCTGCAGCGCCGGCAGCGCCAGCAACAGCAGAGCCAGGGGGGCGAAACGCAGAGTGCGGGAGAGAGAGAACTGAAGCACGGGAGAACTCCTCGGATAGTGGCCGTCTCGAGTTAATGACCGTCGGCAACGGAAGGCGGGCGAATCAGACCCGCCAGGCGTCGCGGATATGCCGCGGCCAGCGGCCCGGCGCCAGCAGCATGGCATCAAATCGTAGAGAAAGTGTTGCAGCATCGGCCTGCTGGCCCAGAAATACCGCAGCCGCCCGAGCAATGCGATGGCGTTGCGCGGGCAGCACCGCCTCGGCCGCCCGGTCGACGCTGTCGCGCCATTTCACCTCAACGGCCACGATCAGCCGGCCGCGCCGGGCCAGGATGTCGATCTCGCCCAGCGGGTGCCGCCAGTTGCGGGCCAGGATGCGGAAGCCCTGCAGCCGCAGCCACCAGACCGCGCGGGCCTCCCCGGCCCGGCCGCGGACGTGGCGTTCAGGGCCACGGTCAGTCCTTGCCATCTTTCAGCTCGAGTGCCGTTCTGAATTCGAGAGCCTTGGCATAGACCGTCTTGCGGCCGAGATTCAGCAGTACCGCCACCTCGTCCACCGCCTGGCGCAGCGGCAGCCGCGCCATCGCCTCTTTCAGCGCGCCGTCCAGATCGGCAGCCGTGGCGGCGGGCTGATCCGCCGGCGGCGCGATGGCCAGCGTGATCTCGCCTTTCGGCGCACCGGCCGCGGCATAATGCGCGGCGAGTTCGGATAACGGCCCGCGCCGCACCTCCTCGAATTTCTTGGTCAGTTCGCGCGCCACGGCAGCCTCGCGTGCCGGACCGAGAACCGCGACCATGTCCGCCAGGCTGTCAGCCAGCCGCTGCGCGCTTTCCAGCAGCACCAGCGTCGCCGGAATGCTGGCCAGTTCGGCCAGCCATTTGCGCCGTGCCGCCTGTTTCGGCGGCGGGAAGCCCGCATACAGGAAGCGGTCGGTCGGCAGACCTGACAGGCTTAAGCCCGTCAGCACGGCGGAGGCGCCGGGCAGCGCAGTGACAGCCACGCCTTCCTCGATGCAGGTCCGCACCAGCTTGTAGCCCGGATCGTTCACCAGCGGCGTGCCGGCATCCGACACCAGGGCCAGCACCGCGCCGCCTTTCAGCTTTTCGATCAGCTGGGGCCGCACTTTCGCCGCATTATGTTCATGGTATGGGAAAAGCGGGGTGTCGATTCCGTAGCGCTTGAGCAGCGGCCCGGTCACGCGGCTGTCCTCGCAGGCGACCAGATCGGCGTGGCTCAGCAGGGCGAGCGCCCGCAAGGTGATATCGGCGGCGTTGCCGATAGGGGTGGCCACCAGATATAAGCCCGGGGTGAATTGTGCCGTGTTGACACCCCAGTCAGAACTTTCTCGGTTCGACTTGTCGGGCGGCGGCTGGATTGGATGTGTCATGGGCCTCGGACTGAGCTGTGTCGCGCATTGTAGGGGGCGGGTTTCCGCTCAGTCTATGCTTCAGACTCTGATGTCCAGGCTCGCACCCGTGCTGCTGGTGCTGCTGCTCGTCGCCTGCCAGAGCGGGCCGCAGGCGCAGGGCGGCCTGCCCGGCCTGCTGGACCGGGTGGCGCCCGGCACCGGCGCACCGCAGCGCGTGGCCCCCTCGGCCGGCACCCCGGCCCAGACGAATGCGCCGCAAAATAATATTCCGCCCGCCATGCAGCAGGCGCTGCAGCAGCAGCAGCCGCAGCCGGCCTCGCCTTCGCTGGCGATCGAGACCCAGCCGCTGCCCGCCGCCCCGCCCCTGACCGCGCCGGGCAGTGCGGACGCCATCCGCATCGGTTTCCTGGCGCCGCTGTCGGGCCCGAATGCCGGACTTGGCCGCGCCCTGTTCGATGCCGCGCAGCTGGCGCTGTTCGACCTGGCCGACAACCGGCTGGTGCTGCTGCCGCGCGACACCGAGGGCAATGCGGAAAAGGCCTCCGAGGCCGCGCGCCGCGTGATCGCGGAAGGCGCGCAGATCATCATCGGGCCGCTGTTTGCCAACGAGGCTTCTGCCGTGGGCCTGATCGCGCGTGAGCGCAACATCAAGGTGCTGAGCTTCTCGACCGACCGCAGCGTGGCGGGTGGCGGCGTCTATCTGCTCGGCTTCACGCCGGACCAGCAGATCGAACGCGTGATCTCCTATGCCCGGACGCGCGGCCTGACGCGCTTTGCAGCACTGGCGCCGGATTCGGCTTACGGCAATGCGATCATGCAGGCCGCCACCACGGCGACGCAGGCGGCGGGCGGCGAGATGCTGCGACAGGACCGCTACCCGGTCGATACCGGCGATCTCACCCCCACCGTGCGCCGCTTCGCCACGGCGTTGCGCGCCCTGCCGCCGCGCGGGCTGGAGGCGCCGCCGGTGGATGGCGTGGATCCCAACATCGCCCGCCCGGTCGATGCCGTGCTGCTGCCCGAGGGCGGCGCCCGCCTGCGCGCGCTGGCTCCGCTGCTGCCCTTCTTCGATATCGACCCGCGCGCCGTGCGCTTCCTCGGCACCGGCCTGTGGGACGATCCCTCCCTGAGCACCGAACCCGCCCTGGTCGGCGGCTGGTATGCCGGCCCGACCCCGGATGGCTTTGCCGAATTCGCCCGCCGCTTCGAGCAGGGCTTCGGTCGCCGGCCGCCGCGCCTGGCCAGCCTGGCCTACGACGCCACCGCGCTGGTCGGCGTCCTGGCCCGCCGCCCGGGTGAATCTCCCGGTATTGCCGCGCCCTTTGACGAGACCGCGCTGTCGAACCCCGACGGGTTTGCCGGCTATGACGGGATTTTCCGCTTTCAGGCCGATGGCCTCGTGCAGCGTGGACTGGCGGTGCTGGAAATCCAGCGCCGCGGCGGCGGCCGGGTGATCGACCCGGCACCGAGCAGCTTCCAGGTCCCGGGAAACTGAGCCGGAAACGCGCCGGCCGGTCTGACGTTAACTCCCGCAGAATCCTACCAAATCTCACCCTTCTGGGCTGATTACCGAGAAGTTATTCGGTGCTAGGCCTGACGGTATGCTATTAGGCGAAAAAGCGCATCACTACCTGTGCGTGCTTCTCACTCGAAGTTCCTTCTATTAGAATTTACGTCCTGTCCCGCCCGCGGGAGGACCAAAGTGAGCGAAGACATGGCCGATCACGAGCGTATCGATTTTTCCAAGATCAGTTTTCTGGTTGTCGAGCCGAATCGCCTGATGGGCCAGATGGTGCGCGACGTTCTGCAGATGCTGGATGTGCAGTATATCGACCGCGCGCGCGACTTCGAGACCGCGGTCAACGTGCTGCGCATGGGCCGCACCGACATCATGATCACCGAATGGGCGCTCTCTCAGGAGAAGCTTGGCCGCAACGGCATGGACATCGTGCATTGGGTGCGCAATGACGGCGGTTCGCCGAACCGCATGATGCCGATCGTGATGATGACGGCCAATTCCGAAGAGGAATATGTCTGCCGCGCGCGCGATTGCGGCGTGTCGGAATTCGTCGCCAAGCCCTATACGGTCAACGGCTTTTACACCCGCCTCGCCTCGGCCATCGCCCGCCCGCGCCAGTTCGTGCGCATCGGCGAATATTTCGGCCCGGACCGCCGCCGCCGCAGGCTCGACTGGGCCGGACCCGAGCGTCGCATCATGGCCGACGCCATCTGACGACGCGTAGGATGTAGTCTGCCGGGATGACTAAAAAACCTGTTTTCATGCCGCCGTCGCAGGAATTGCGACGCAAGGCGGTCAATTTCAAGAAAGGTTTCAAGCTCAAGCTTGAGCCTGAGGAAATCAAGAAGCTGGAAGCGGTGGTCGAGAAGGCCACCGACCAGTTTACCGTTGAGGTTGCCGACAAGCTGCGTGGCTTGCGCGTGGCGCTGAACGATGTGGCGCACAGCCAGATCGGCGCCGACCAGGCGATGCAGGCGATCCGCACCATCTCGCTCGAAATCAAGGGCATGGGCGGCATGTTCAAATATCCGCTGCTGACCGCCTTCGCCAAATCGCTGAACGACTTCACCAGGGATATGGGCGTGCCGACGCCGATCCAGCTCGACATCATCGCGGCGCAGATCGATGCGCTCTATGTGGTGATGGGCAACCGCATCCAGGGCAGCGGCAGCAAGATCGAAATGCAGCTGCTCAGCGCGCTGGAAGAAGCCGCGCGCAAATACAGGCACTGATCTAGAGCAGCCGCCACAACGGCAGGCCCGACAGGGCGGCGAAGGCGCAGAGCGCCAGCGCCACGCGGCGGAACTGCTGTTCGCTGGAACGCGCGAACAGCCGGCTGCCCAGCGAAAGTGGCAGCAGATAGGCCGGGATCAACGGCAGCGACATCAGCAGACTGGTCTGCGTGAACAGCCCGCTCCACCAGTAGGCGATGCCAGACGCGGTGGCCGTGAAGCCGAAAAACACGATCAGGTTGGCGCGCACGGTGGCGGCATTGCCCTGGCCGCCGAGCCAGAGCAGCACCACCGGCGGCCCCGGCAGGGCAGCCGCCCCACCGCTCAATCCCGCCAGCATGCCGGTGCCCAGCGTGGCCGGCAGACCGAGCCGCCCGGTATAGCGCCAGCCCAGCGCCATCAGGACGACGGCGAGCAGAATCACCAGGCAGATCACCCAGCGCATCACATCGGCATCGGCCACCACCAGCAATGCGACGCCGAACGGCACCGCGATCACCGCGGCGATGCCCAGCAGCAGCACCTCGCGCCAGATGCAGCGGCGCACTGCGGCGGGCAGCATGGCCAAGGCGGCAATATCGTCGGCGATGAACAGCAGGATGGCGGCGAGTTTCGGCTCATAGAGCAGGCTGGCGATCGGCATGAACACCATCGCGCCGCCAAAGCCGGAAAACCCGCGCACCAGGCCGGCCAGCGCAGCTGCGCCGGCCACTGCCCAGTAACGCGGTTCGGTCAGAAAGAGAAAACTGTCAGGCAACCAGGATGACGACGCCGGCGACAGCCACGGCGGCACCGGCCGCGCGCGTCAGCACCGGCGTGGCAACCTGCTGCGACAGCAGGGCGACGACAAGGCCGACGCCATGCAGCAGCGCGGTGGCCAGCAGCATGCCACCAGCATAAGCCGTGGCGACGCCAGCGCCCATTTCCGTGCCATGCGCATAACCGTGGAACAGGGCGAAACCGGCGGTGACCGCCATCGCGGCGGCCAGCGGCGGGCGGGCGGCGAAGGCGACAGCGAGGCCGAGGATCAGCACCGACAGCGCAATGCCGGCCTCGACGCCGGGCAGTGCAATTCCGTTCAGCGCGAGCAGGAAGCCGGCGCCCATCGGCAGCACGAAGGCGGCGGGCAGCAGCCAGAGACCTGAGCGGTTGCCGGTGCGGGTGGCGAACTGCACGGCCCACAGGCCGACGGCGATCATGGCCAGCAGATGATCGAAACCGCCGAAGGGATGCGCGAAGCCTTGCGCGAAGCCGGCGTCATGCGCTTCGCCGCCCGGATGACCGGGATGGGCCAGCGCCGGAAGAGCAAGGCTTGCCAGAAGGATGGCCGGCAGAACGGCCTGACCGAGCTTTGACTTGCCGATCTTGAAATTGAAGGACATGGCAACCTCTTTGAAACGCGCGCAGAAAATGCGCTGCATGCGGACCCACCCGATCCCTTTTTGCCCAAGCGCGGCCGGTTTGACAAGACCGGGGGCGCGGCTTACCGTCCGGCGCGATGGTTCACCGCCATGTCATGCCTGACATTGCGGTGATGAAAAGGGAACGCGGTGCCGGTTTCTGATACAGAAACCGCAAGCCGCGGCAGCCCCCGCTACGGTAGGCGGCGAGCGGCGTGCAACAGGCCACTGGCAGGATGTGACAGTCCCCCGGGAAGGCGCACGAACCGTTACGACCCGCAAGCCCGGAGACCTGCCATCGCCCTTGGTCGAACGGATGTGCCGGACGGGGTGTGTCGGTGCCCGGCCTGTGCCATTCTCGCCACCCTTCCCGCGACAGGGGAGACATGGCGGCGGACCGGCGGGCCAATCCGTGTCGGCGTCATGCAACAGGACGCTTGAAGAATGCAAAAGACTGCAGCCGCCGCCAACAAAATCCCCGCAACCGTCGTCACCGGCTTCCTCGGCGCCGGCAAGACCACGCTGATCCGGCACCTGATCACCAACGCCAATGGCCGGCGCATCGCGCTGATCGTCAATGAATTCGGCGAAATGGGCATCGACGGCGATCTGCTGAAAAGCTGCGGCGCGCCGGACTGCAGCGAAGACGACATCATCGAACTGGCCAATGGCTGCCTGTGCTGCACGGTGGCCGATGATTTCCTGCCGACGCTGCAGAAGCTGCTCGACCGGCCCGAACCGCCGACGCATATCGTGATCGAGACCTCGGGCCTCGCGCTGCCGAAGCCGCTGGTGCAGGCCTTTGCCTGGCCCGGCATCAGGAGCCGCACCACCGTGGACGGCGTGATCACCGTGGTGGACGCCGCCGCCGTGGCTGAAGGCCGCTTTGCCGATGACGAAGAAGCGCTGGCCGCCCAGCGCGCCGCCGACCCCAGCCTGGATCACGACAATCCGCTGGAGGAACTGTTCGAGGACCAGCTCGGCTGCGCCGATCTCGTGCTGCTGAACAAGGCCGACCTGCTGGACGAGGGCGCACTGGACAATGTGCGCGCCGAGATCGCCGCGCATCTGCGCCAGGGCGTGAAGACCCTGTCGATCAGCAAGGGGGAGATCGCCGCCGACATCCTGCTCGGGCTGCGGGCGGCCGCCGAAGATGACATCGCCGCGCGCAAGTCGCATCACGACACTGAGGACGACCACGACCACGAGGATTTCTTCAGCTTCTCGGTCACGCTGCCGGAACAGGCTTCACCCGATGCGCTGCTCGACAGCCTGCTGCCGGTGATCGCAGACCACGACATCCTGCGCGTGAAGGGCTTTGTCGCCGTCGCCGGCAAGAAGATGCGGCTGGTGCTGCAGGGTGTCGGCATGCGGCTGTCGCATTATTACGACCGCGACTGGCACGGCCATGAGCCACGCGCCACGCGGCTGGTGGTGATCGGCCAGGCCGGCCTGGACGAGGCGGCCATCCGCGCCGCCCTCGCCGCCATCTAAGGCCCGGTGCCGGGAGCGCGCCGCCGTGCATCTGCTCAATGCCATACCCGGCGGCACGGCGACGACCGATGGTGCAGTCGATCTGGGCCAGACGCCCGGCGACATTGTCATCCTCTCGGCCGCCGATACCGAACTGGCGGCGCTGAGCAGCGCGCTGTCCGGCCTGCCCGACGACTTCCCGCGCCTGCGGCTCGCCAACCTGCTGCAGCTCGGCCACCCTTACGCGGTCGATCTTTACGTCGAGAGCGTGATCCAGCATGCCAGGCTGGTGATCGTGCGCCTGCTCGGCGGCCAGAGCTACTGGACCTATGGTGTCGAACGGTTGAGCGATCTCTGTCGCGCGCGCGGCATCCTGCTGGCCTTCCTGCCGGGCGACCGCCAGCCCGATCCGGGGCTGGATGGCTTCTCCACCGTCGATGACGGCAGCCGCGCGGCACTGTTCGACTATTTCCGCGAAGGCGGCATTGAAAACCTGCAGAACTGCCTGCGCCGCGCAGCCGCGCTGATCGGCCATGATGAAGACCCGCCGCCGGCACGGCCGCTGCCGGCCGCCGGCATCTACTGGCCGGGCCTGCACGATCCCGATCTCGACAGCCTGCGGCCGCAATGGAATGCGCTGCATCATGGCCTGCGTCCGGTGGCCGCCATCGTGTTCTACCGCGCGCTGATGCAGGCCGGCGATCTGGCTGCCATCGATGCGCTGGTCCAGGCGCTGTCGGCCGAGGGCCTCAATCCGCTGCCGATCTTTGTCACCAGCCTGAAGGACCGCATGTCAGCCGATATCGTCGGCACGCTGCTGGATCATGCGCTGCCCGACGTGATCCTGAATGCGACCAGCTTTGCGCTGGGAAATCCGACGGGAGGCGACAGCGGCACGGATGATCCGCTCGGGCAATGCGATTGCCCTGTATTGCAAGTCGTGTTCGCCACGCAGCCGCGCGAGGACTGGGCCACCTCCACGCGCGGCCTCAATCCGCGCGATCTTGCCATCGCCGTCGCTTTGCCGGAAATCGACGGCCGCATCATGACCCGCGCCGTCGCCTTCAAGGCCGAGGCGCAGTTCGACACCCGCACCGAATGCAGCATCGTTCGGCTGCAGCCCGATCATGGCCGTTGCGCCTATGTGGCCCGGCTGGCCTGCGCCTGGTCGCGGCTCGGCCGCCTGTCGCCGGCCGAACGCAAGATCGCCGTGGTGATGGCGAATTATCCCAATCGCGACGGCCGCATCGGCAACGGCGTCGGCCTCGATACGCCGCAGAGCGTGGTCGAAGTGCTGCGCGCCATGAAGGATGCCGGCTACGAGCTGAACGCGCTTCCCGTGAGCGGCAACCGGCTGATCGAATCCCTGATCGAAGGCGTGACCAACGATTTTGCCGCGCTGGCCGGCCGCCGCGTGCGCGTGGTCTATCCGCTGGCGCTGTATCGCCGCTTCTTCGAGACATTGCCGGCCACGATCCGCGCCGCCGTCAGCGCACGCTGGGGCGAACCGGAAGACGATCCGCATATCGATGCCGGCCCCGATGGCGGCAATGGTTTCGCCCTGCCGGTGCTGCCGCTCGGCAATGTGGTGGTGATGATCCAGCCGGCGCGCGGCTACAATATCGACCCGACGCGCAGCTATCACGATCCCGACCTGGTGCCGCCGCACCACTATTTCGCGGCCTATGCCTGGCTGCGCGAAAGTTTCGGCGCCGATGCGGTGATCCATTTCGGCAAGCATGGCAATCTCGAATGGCTGCCGGGCAAGGCGCTGGCTCTCTCCGAGGACTGCTACCCGGAAGCGGTGTTCGGCGCGCTGCCGCAGCTGTATCCCTTCATCGTCAACGATCCCGGCGAAGGCACGCAGGCCAAGCGCCGCACCTCGGCCGTGATCCTCGACCACCTGACGCCGCCGCTGACCCGCGCCGAAATCTATGGCGACCTCGCCGGCCTCGAGCAGCTGGTCGATGAATATTACGAAGCCGCCGGACTGGATCGCCGCCGCCTGCCGCTGCTGGCCGAACGCATCATCGCCGAGGCGCGCCGCCTCGGGCTCGATGCCGATTGCGACATCCAGACCGGCGAAGCGACGGACTCGGCACTGCTGAAGCTCGACAACCATCTCTGCGACCTGAAGGAGCTGCAGATCCGCGACGGGCTGCATGTCTATGGCGTGAAGCCGCATGGCGAGCAGCTGATCGATCTGCTGGTGGCGCTGGTGCGGCTGCCGCGCGGCGACGGCAAAGGCGGCCGCGCCTCGATCCTGCGCGCGCTGAGCTCCGACCTCGGCCTGAATGAGCCGAACAGGGGCTTCGATCCGCTCGGCACCGACTATGCGGCCGTGTGGGAGGGCCCGCAGCCGGCCGTGCTGGCGGATCTCGCCCCGGGCAGCTGGCGCAGCCATGGCGACACCATCGAGCGGCTGGAGATTCTGGCCAAGCAGCTGGTCGCCGACCGGCGGCTGCCCGACGAAGGCTGGACGGCGACAAAAGCCGTGCTGCAGGACATCGACTATAACCTGCGCGGCGCGGTGCTGGGCTGCGGCCGCGCCGAGATCGAAAACCTGCTGCGCGGACTGGACAGCCGTTTCGTGCCGCCGGGCCCGAGCGGCGCACCGACGCGCGGCCGGCCGGAAGTGCTGCCGACCGGGCGCAACTTCTACTCGCTGGATGCGCGCAGCCTGCCGACGCCGACGGCCTGGACACTGGGCTGGCAGTCGGCCGATGCACTGCTGCAACGCCATCGCCAGGACCATGGCGAATGGCCGCGCGCGATCCTTCTCAACGCCTGGGGCACCGCCAACATGCGCACCGGCGGCGACGATATCGCGCAGGCGCTGGCCCTCATCGGCGCGCGCCCGACCTGGGAGCCGGCCTCTGGCCGCGTCACCGGTTTCGAGATCGTGCCGCCGGATCTGCTGGACCGTCCGCGCATCGACGTGACCCTGAAGATCAGCGGCTTTTTCCGCGATGCCTTCCCCGCGCAGCTGGCGCTGTTCGACGCCGCCAGCCGCGCCGTGCAGGCGCTGGACGAACCGCCGGAAGTCAATCCGCTGGCCGAGCGCGTGAAGGACGAGGCCGCCGTGATGATCGGCCGCGGCCTGACCGCGGAAGAGGCCATGCGCCGCGCCGGCTACCGCGTGTTCGGTGCGCAGCCCGGTGCCTATGGCGCGGGCCTGCAGGCGATCATCGATGAAGGCGGCTGGACTGATACCGCCGATCTGGCCAGGGCCTATATCGCCTGGGGCGGCTATGCCTATGGCGGGAACGCGGAAGGCATCGCCGATGCGGAAGTGTTCACCCAGCGCCTGAGCGGCATCGATACGGTGGTGCAGAACCAGGATAACCGCGAGCATGACCTGCTCGACTCGGATGACTATTACCAGTTCGAGGGTGGCGCGGTGGCGGCTGTTCAGTATGCCTCAGGCGCCGCGCCGGCCGCGTATCACAACGACCATTCGCGCCCCGAGGCGCCGCGCATCCTCCGGCTGGAAGAAGAGATCGCCCGCGTCGTGCGCGGCCGTGCCGCCAATCCGAAATGGATCGCCGGCGTGAAGCGTCATGGCTACAAGGGCGCCTTCGAGATCGCCGCCACGGTGGATTATCTCTTTGCGTTTGCCGCCACGACAGGCCTGGTGCGCGATCACCAGTTCGACGCGCTGTATGATGCCTATCTGGCCGATGCGGACACGCGCGCATTTCTCGAAACCAACAACCCGGCCGGCGCACGCGAGATCGCCGCACGCTTCCGCGAGGCCATCCGCCGCGGGTTATGGCGGCCCAGGGCGAATTCAACAGCGGACACTCTGGACAGGATGCTGGCAGCATGAGCGAAGCTGAAGACGAAAACACGCGCGCCAATGAAAAGGCCAGGAAGCGCCAGGAAGCCAAGGCGAAGATCATGGCCGGCAAGACCATCGAGAAGGGCCTTCTCATGGTGCATACCGGCAAGGGCAAGGGCAAATCGACGGCTGCCTTCGGCCTGGCGATGCGCGCCATCGGTAATGGTTTCCGCATCGGCATCGTGCAGTTCGTGAAAGGCGCGTGGCAGACCGGCGAACGCCCGGTGCTGGAGATGTTTCCCGACCAGGTCGAGATCAAGGCGATGGGCGAAGGCTTCACCTGGAATACGCAGGATCGCGCGCGCGACATCGCCGCCGCCACTGCTGCCTGGACCGAAGCCAAACGCATGATCGAGGCCGCCAGAAAAGACCCGCCGGACTTCGACCTGCTGGTCCTCGATGAACTGAACATCGTGCTGCGCTACGACTATCTCGATTTGGGCGAGGTGGTAGAGGTGCTGAAAAACCGTCCGCCGAACCTGCATATCGTGGTGACCGGACGTAACGCCAAGCCGGAACTGATCGAGGCCGCCGACCTGGTGACCGAGATGACGGAAGTGAAGCATCCCTTCCAGGCCGGCGTGAAAGCCCAGAAAGGAATCGAGTTTTGAAACGCGAGTTGCTCGATCCGAAATCCATCGCCGCTCCGGTCGGCCAGTATGCCCATGGCTGCCTGGTCACCGAAGGCCAGCGCATCCTGTTCATCAGCGGGCAGATCGGCGTTGCGCCCGACGGCAGCCTGCCGCCGGATTTCGAGAGCCAGGCGCGCAACTGCTGGCGCAACATCGAGGCGGTGCTGGCAGAGGCCGGCATGAGTTTCGACAACCTGGTCAAGACCACCAGTTTCCTGACCGATCACAGCCAGTTGATACCGAACCGCAAGATCCGCAACGAAATCCTCGGCGACCGCAAATGCGCCTCCAGCGGAATTGTGACCCAGACGCTGGTCAGCGACTGGCTGCTGGAAATCGAAGCCATAGCGATGGCATAGTCCGCCCCATGACCAGCCCCATGTTCCAGAAGCCCCCGATCGACAATCCGTTCCAGAAAACCGGCGTGATGCTCTGCGGCCATGGCAGCCGCGACGCGCGCGCCGTGGCCGAATTCACCGCGCTCGCCGCCCATATGAAGCGCCGCCTGCCGCAATACGATGTCGATTTCGGCTTCCTGGAATTCGCCACGCCGATCATCCGCACCGGACTGGACAATCTGCGGGCCAGGGGCAACAGCCGCATTCTCGCGCTGCCCGGCATGCTGATGGCGGCCGGCCATGCCAAGAACGACATCCCGAGCGTGCTGAACCGCTATCAGACCGAGCACACTGACGTCAGTATTTCCTATGGCCGCGATCTCGGCCTCGACCTCAAGATGCTGCGCGCCGCCGGCGACCGGGTTCAGCAGGCGCTGAACACCGCCGGCGAAGGCATCGGCCGGCACGAGACATGCCTGGTGGTGGTCGGTCGCGGCACGTCGGATCCGGATGCCAATTCCAACATCGCCAAGGTGATGCGGATGCTGTGGGAGGGCTTCGGTTTCGGCTGGGGCGAGACCGCCTATTCCGGCGTCACCTTCCCGCTGGTGCAGCCCTCGCTCGAGCATGTCGCCAGGCTGGGCTACAAGCGCGTCATCATCTTCCCGTATTTCCTGTTCACCGGCATCCTGGTCGAAC
Source organism: Ferrovibrio terrae (assembly GCF_007197755.1). Lineage (NCBI taxonomy): Bacteria > Pseudomonadati > Pseudomonadota > Alphaproteobacteria > Rhodospirillales > Rhodospirillaceae > Ferrovibrio > Ferrovibrio terrae. The sequence goes on along the minus strand of NZ_CP041636.1, from coordinate 1,584,992 downwards.
GCATCTATGAGGCGACCGATCATGTGGCAGCCCGGCATCCGGAGATCGAATTCATCAAGGCCGGCTACCTGAATGACCATCCGCTGGTGCTGGAGGTGTTCGAGGACCGGCTGCAGGAGATTCTCGCCGGCAGCAACAACATGAACTGCCAGATGTGCAAATACCGCGCCCAGGTGCTCGGCTTCGAGGACGAGGTCGGCCTGGCGCAGGAAAGCCACCACCACCATGTCGAGGGCATCGGCACCGGGCACAACCATGATCACGGGCACGACCACGCCCATCACGGTCATGATCATGACGGGCACGGCCATCACCCTTATCCGCATGCCGACCATCCGCTTGGTCCGCGCACGCTGAACGGCAAGTGATGCGGCGATGACGGAACCGGCGGTAACATACGACTACCTGCGCGATCCCGATGCGATCTATCGCCGGAGCTTCGAGATGATCCGCGCCGAGGTTGACCTGTCCGGCCTGCCGCCCGGCATCGATGAAATGGCGCTGCGTCTGATTCATGCCTGCGCCATGCCCGAGATTCTCTCCGACATTGCCTGGACGCCGGACTTGCCCCATGCAGTGCATCGCGCTTTACAGAGCGGCAAGCCGATCCTGAGTGATGTCGATATGGTGGCCTATGGCGTGATCCGCTCGCGCCTGCCTGCCGACAACAAGGTGCTGAGCTTCCTCAACACGCCCGAAGCGCGTGCTATCGGCCAGACAAAGCAGATCACCCGTTCGGCTGCAGCTGTTGAGTTATGGCTTCCCCATCTCGAGGGAGCCGTGGTGGTGATCGGCAATGCGCCGACCGCTTTGTTCCGCCTGCTCGAACTGCTCAACAACGAAGGCGCACCAAAACCGGCCGCCATTCTTGGTTTCCCGGTCGGCTATGTCGGCGCGGCAGAATCGAAACAGGCGCTGATCGACAGCGCACCCGCGGGCGTGGCTTACGCGACGCTGAAAGGCCGGCGTGGCGGCAGCGCCATTGCCGCGGCCGCGATCAATGCGCTGGCCACCTGGGAGCCGGCCTAATGCAGAAATGGCTCAGCATTATCGGTATTGGCGAGGACGGGCTGGATGGCCTGTCTGCCGCCGCGCGAACGCTGGTGCAAAGCGCCGATCTGCTGATCGGTGGTGAGCGGCATCTTGCCATGATCCCGCAGCAACAGGATCAGGAACGCATCGCCTGGGCCGCGTCGCAGCTGCTGGCGCAGGCCGATGGTCTCGCGCAGCAGTACAAGGGCCGGCGCACCTGCGTGCTGGCGAGCGGCGATCCGATGTGGTTCGGCATCGGCGCGACGCTGGCCAAACGCATTCCCGCCGCCGAGATCACCGTGGTGCCGCATCCGGGCGCGTTTTCGCTGGCGGCGGCACGCCTGCTCTGGCCGCTCGATGCCGTTGACTGCCTTTCATTACATGGGCGCCCGCTTGATCTGCTGGCGCCGTTTCTGACACCTGGCGCGCGCCTGCTGCTGCTGACGGAAAACGGCGCGGCGCCGGCGAAGATCGCCGACTATCTGGTCAGGCGCGGCTTCGGCAGCGCGCAGCTCACCCTTCTCGAACATCTGGGTGGCGCGCAGGACAACAGCCTGACCGGCACGGCGAAAGACTGGCCGCACAAGACTTGCGCCGATCTCAACCTGCTGGCGGTCGAAGTGCGCGACGGTCCCGGCCTGACGCGGCTGGCGGGGCTGGAAGACGATCTCTATCTGCATGACGGCAACATCACCAAGCGCGAGATCCGCGCCGTCACGCTCGCGCGCCTGTCACCATTCCCGGGCGACCTGCTCTGGGATGTCGGGGCTGGTTCGGGCTCGATCTCGATCGAATGGCTGCGCGCCGACCGTCGCAACCGCGCGATTGCCATCGAGAACAAGGACGCGCGCCGCAGCATGATCGCGCAGAATGCACTGGCGCTCGGCGTGCCGCAGCTCGAGATAAAATCCGGCAGCGTGCCCGATGCGCTGAACGGCCTGCCAGACCCCGACGCGGTATTCATCGGCGGCGGCATCACCACCGAGGGCCTGATCGAGCGCTGCTGGCAGGCCCTGAAACCCGGCGGACGGCTGGTCGCCAATGTCGTCACGCTGGAAGGCGAAAGCGTGCTGGAACAGGCGCGCCGCGACCATGGCGGCGATCTCGCGCGCTTTTCCGTGCAACGCGCCGAGCCCGTGGGCCGTTTTCATGGCTGGCATGCCATGATGCCGGTGACCCAGTGGAGCGTAACGAAAGAATGAGCGGGACATTGTATGGCCTCGGCATCGGTCCGGGCGATCCGGAACTGATCACGCTGAAGGCGCTGCGGATTCTGCAGGCTGCCGATGTGGTGGCCTATCCGGCGCCGGAAGCCGGCGACAGCCTGGCGCGGCGCATCGTGGCCCCGCATCTGAAAGGTGGCCAGACCGAGATCGCCATCCGCATGCCGCTGACCGTGGCGCGCTTTCCGGCGCAGGCCGTGTATGAGCAGGCCGCCGAGGACCTTGCTGCGCATCTGGCCGCCGGGCGCAGCATTGCCGTGCTCTGCGAGGGCGATCCGTTCCTCTATGGCTCCTTCATGTATCTGTTCGGCCGGCTGGCGGAAGACTTCCCGGTCGAGGTGGTGCCCGGCGTGTCATCGCTGACCGCCTGCGCTGCCGCGCTGAAACATCCGCTGGTGTCGCGCAACGATGTGCTGACCGTGATCCCCGCACCGCTCGACGACGAGACCATCGGCGCCAAGCTGCTGCACACCGATGCCGCCGCCATCATCAAACTCGGCCGCCATGGCCCGCGTATCGTCGCGCTGCTGAAGGAACTCGGACTGGCCGGCAATGCGCATTATATCGAACGCGCCACCATGCCTGAGCAGCGCATCCTGCCACTGGCCGAGGTCGATCCGGCCAGCATTCCCTATTTCGCCATGATCCTGGTGCATCGTCGGGGTGAGCAGCATTTCATGGAGTTTCAGAGTTGAGTGGGAAACCCGCCCTTGTTCTGCTGACGCCGCATGCGCGCAATGCTGCGCAGGCGCTGATGACCGCCTTCCCGGCCTGGGAGGTCTATGCGCCCGACGAGGCCGCGCTCCAGCATGCCCTGCCGCTCGGCAAGGTCACCGAGACGATTGCGCAGCTGTTCCAGTCTGGCCGGCCGGTGATCGGCATCTGCGCCGCCGGGATTCTGATCCGCGCCGTGGCGCCGCATCTGGCCGACAAGCAGACCGAGCCGCCGCTGATCGCGGTGGCATCCGATGGCTCCAGCGTTGTGCCGCTGCTGGGCGGGCATCACGGCGCCAATCTGCTCAGCCGCCGCATCGCCACCGTGCTGCAGGGCATTCCCGCCATCACCACGGCCGGCGATCTTGCCTTCGGCCTCGGGCTGGATGAACCGCCCGACGGCTACACGCTGGCCAATCCGCAGGATGCGAAAGGCGTGATGGCAACGCTGCTGCGGGGCGGCGGCATCCGCATCAAGGGCAACGCGCCCTGGCTGGCTGGCAGCAACCTGCCGATCCGCAACGACGACGGCGCCCTGCTGATCGAGGTGACCCATCGCAGCGAAGACGGCAGCCCGGAACATCTGGTCTATCATCCGCGCAGCATCGCCATCGGCGTCGGCTGCGAACGCAACACCAAACCCGTCGAACTGATCCGCCTGGTGCAGGGCGTGATCGACGCCGAAGGCATCGCACGCGACAGCATCAGTGGCATTTATTCACTCGACCTCAAGGCCGACGAACCGGCCATGCAGGAACTGGCGAAATGGTTCGGCGTGCCGTTCCGCGTCTTCGATGCCGCGACGCTGGACTCTGAGACTCCGCGCATGCAGACCCCCTCCGATGTGGTGTTTGCCGAAGTCGGCACCCATGGTGTCGCCGAGGGCGCCGCGCTGGCGGCCGCCGGGCCCGAGGCCGAACTGATCGTGCCGAAACGCAAATCAGACCACGCCACCTGCGCTTTTGCCCTGGCACCCGCACCCTTCGACGGTGCCACGCGTGGCAATCCGCGCGGCGAACTGCATGTCGTCGGCACCGGGCCGGGCGATGCGATGTGGCTGACGCCGGAAGCACGCATCGCACTGGCTGAGGCGACCGACTGGGTCGGTTATGGCCTCTATCTCGATCTCTATCCGCAGTTGCAAGCCGGCAAGGTGCTGCATCGCTATGAACTGGGCGAGGAGGAAGTGCGCGTGCGCGCGGCACTTGATCTCGCGGCAACGGGTAAGCGCGTGGCGCTGGTCTGCTCGGGCGATCCCGGCATCTATGCGATGGCAACGCTGGTCTTTGCCCTGCTGGAGAAAGAGCCAGAGCGCAAAGACTGGGCGCGTGTCGCTGTGCAGATCGCGCCCGGCATTTCCGCATTGCAGGCGGCCGCGGCACGTTCGGGCGCGCTGCTCGGCCACGATTTCTGCACGATCTCGCTGTCAGACCTGCTGACGCCGCTGGAGGCGATTCTCGAACGTATCAAAGCAGCGGCCGAAGCCGACTTCGTGATCGCCTTCTACAATCCGGTGTCGCAGCGCCGCCGCCACCAGCTGGAAATGGCAAAAGACATCCTGCTGCAGCACCGCCCCGCCGAAACGCCAGTCGTGCTGGCGCGCAACCTCGGACGCGAAGGCGAACGCGTGACCCTGACCACGCTCAACGAACTCGACATCGACAAGGTCGACATGCTGACTGTGGTGCTGGTGGGCTCGTCGGTCAGCCGCGCCATCGAACTGCCCGACGGCCGCCGCTTCGCCTATACGCCGCGCGGTTACGAGAAGAAGTTCACCGAATGACCGTGCATTTCATCGGCGCCGGCCCCGGCGCACCGGACCTGATCACCCTGCGTGGTGCGGCACTCATAAGGAAGTGCAAGGTCTGTCTCTACGCCGGCTCGCTGGTGCCGAAGGAGGTCGTCGCGCTGGCGCCCAGGGCTGCGCGCGTGATCGACACCGCGCCGCTGGACCTGAACGAGATCATGGCCGAGATCGAAGCGGCGCATCTGAAAAAACAGGATGTCGCGCGGGTGCATTCCGGCGATCCGTCCCTGTATGGCGCCATTGCCGAACAGATCAGACGCCTGAAGGCGCTCGGCATCCCCTACACGATCACGCCCGGCGTGCCTGCTTTCGCGGCCGCAGCCGCCGCCTTGCAGACCGAACTCACGCTGCCCGATATAGCGCAGAGTGTGATCCTGACCCGCACGACGATGAAGTCGTCGGACATGCCCAAGGGCGAGACGCTGGCCAATTTCGGCAGGACGAATGCGACCCTGGCGATCCACCTGTCGATCCGCAACATGAAACATGTGGTGGAGGAACTGACGCCGTATTACGGCGCGGACTGCCCTGTGGCCGTCGTCGTGCGCGCCACCTGGCCCGACCAGGAGATCATCCGCGGAACGCTGTCGACGATTGCAGCGAAAGTCCGCGCGGCCAAGATCACCCGCACGGCGCTGATCCTGGTCGGCCGCGTGCTGGACGAGGCGGCCGAGTTCCGCGACAGCGCGCTGTATGACCCCAGGCATGTGCATGTGCTGCGACCGGGGAAGAAGAAGAAACCCTCAAAATAACCTTGTCACCCCGGCCTTGAGCCGGGGTCCCAGTAAATGGGATGCCGGGTCAAGCCCGGTATGACGATAGTGGGTTAAACCGCGTGGAGATTGATCCAGCTCAGCGCGGCGCCGACCGAGTCAAGCCTCTCGCCCGGCGGCAGCGGCGGGCGTTCGATCATCAGCACTGGCAGATGCAGTTCGGCCGCTGCCGCGATCTTGGCGGCCGAACCGCCGGAATTGCGCGTCACCAGCAGGTCGATGCGATGCTGCTGCATCAGTGCCTTTTCGTCATCGGGCGTGAACGGCCCGCGTGCCAGCAGATGTTCGCCCTTCGGCAGCGCGACGCCCTCACCGGGCGGATCGATGCTGCGGGTCAGAAACCAGCGTGGTCGCGTTTCCTCTTCGCTCAGCGGCACGAAAGCGCCGAGATCCTGCCGGCCGAGCGCGAGAAAGATTCGCTGCGCCGGATGGAAACGCAGGAACACCGCCGCTGCCGCGATACTGGGCATCATGCTCCAGCGGTCGCCTGGCGCTGCAACCCAGGCCGGGCGCACCAGCTTGGCGCGCGGAATGCCGAGCAGCCTGCAGGCCTCATGCGCATGCCGCGCCATCTGCGACGCGAAGGGATGCGTGGCATCCAGCACCAGGTCGATCTTCTCGGTGGCAAGATACTCGCTCAGGCCATCGAGGCCGCCGAAGCCGCCGATGCGCAGATCGCCCGGCGGCTTTTCCGGAGACTCTGTGCGGCCGGCCAGCGAGGAGATGCAGCGCACGCGGCCATGGCCATACAGCTCGCGCGCCAGACGCAGCGCCTCGCCGGTACCGCCGAGCAGCAGCAGGTTGCGCAGCCGCGCCATGTCACCTCCGTTCAGACCGCCCAAGTATACACGTCTGGCAACCTGCTGTACCCTGCGCCGCATGCAGCTGCCCGCCCTCGATATGCCCGTTTTCCAGCCCGGCTGGGTCTGGCTGGCCGGTGCCGGCCCCGGTGATCCGGGCCTGCTGACCCTGCATGCCGTGAATGCGCTGAACCAGGCCGATGTGGTGATCTACGACGCGCTGGTGGGCGAGGCGATCCTGCGCTGTGCGCGACCCAATGCCATCCTCGAATATGCCGGCAAGCGTGGCGGCAAGCCGTCGCCGAAACAGCGCGACATCTCGCTGCGGCTGGTGGAACTGGCGCAGGCCGGCAAGCGCGTGCTGCGGCTGAAGGGCGGCGATCCCTTCGTGTTCGGCCGTGGCGCGGAAGAGGCGCTGGCCTTGCATGAGTCAGGCATTCCCTTTCGCATCATCCCCGGCATTTCCGCCGGCATCGGCGGCCTGGCCTATGCCGGCATCCCGCTGACCCATCGCGACACCAATTCCTGCGTCACCTTCCTGACCGGGCATAACGCGAGTGGTGAAGTACCCGACAGCCTCGACTGGGCGGCGATGGTGCGCGCCTCGCCGGTGCTGGTGATCTATATGGCGATGAAGCATCTCGACCTCCTGGTCGCCAAGCTTCGCCATGCGGGCTTGAGCGGCGACCGCCCCGCCGCCCTGGTGCAGGATGCCACGCTGCCGCAGATGCGCGTGCTGACCAGCACACTCGGCCGCATCTGTGCCGATGCGCAGGCCGCCGGCATCGCGCCGCCAGCCTTGCTGGTGGTCGGCGAGGTGGTCGATCTGCACGCCGCCTTCGGCCGCAGCGACCTGCAGGCAACCCTGAACTCGTCATGCCAGGCGGCCTCGTAATCGGCGCGCCCGCTTCGGGCAGCGGCAAAACCACCGTGACCCTGGCGCTGCTGCGCCTGCTGGCGCGCGAAGGCCGCATCGTCGCGCCGTTCAAGACCGGACCCGACTATATCGACGGCGCCTTCCATCGTGCCGCCGGCGCCGGCCGCCCCTGCTACAATCTCGACCCTTTCGCCATGCGGCCCGACACCATCGCGGCTGCGATCACCACCGGCGCGCAGGATGTGGATCTTGCGATCATCGAAGGCGTGATGGGATTATTCGATGGCGCCGCCAGCGGCACGGGCTCGACCGCCGACCTCGCCGCCATGCTGGGCCTGCCGGTGATCCTGGTGATCGATGCCGCGCGCCAGAGCCAGTCGGTGGCAGCATTGGCGCATGGCTTCCGCAGCCTGCGCCAGGATGTGACCGTCGCCGGCGTGATCCTCAACCGCGTCGCGTCACCGCGGCATGAGGCGTTGCTGCGCGCGGCGCTGCAGCAGATCGACATGCCGGTGCTGGCGGCATTGCCGCCACAGGGCGATCTCGCGCTGCCCGGCCGGCATCTTGGCCTGGTGCAGGCCGGCGAGCATACCGATCTCGATTTCTTCCTCGACACGGCGGCGGACTGGCTGCACCGTCATCTCGATCGCGCGATGCTCGAACACATCGTCCGGCCACTGGCCGTGCAGGCGGAGACCGTGTTGTGTCCGCTGCCGCCACTGGGCCAGCATATCGCCGTGGCACGCGACACCGCCTTTGCCTTCAGCTATCCGCATCTGCTGCAGGGCTGGCGCAGCCAGGGCGCCGAGCTCAGTTTCTTCTCGCCGTTGCAGGATGAAGCGCCGGCGCAGGACTGCGATGCGATTTTCCTGCCCGGCGGCTATCCCGAACTGCACGCCGGGCGGCTGGCCGGCAACGCAGCTTTGCTGCAAGCCTTGCGCGCCGCCGCCATGCGTAACGTCGCGATCTATGGCGAATGCGGCGGCTTCATGCTGCTGGGCCGCAGCCTGACCGATGCGGACGGCCATGAACATGCCATGGCCGGGCTGCTGCCGGTGGCGACCAGCTTCGCGCAGCGCAAACGCCAGCTGGGCTATCGCCGTATCACGGCATTGGCCGATTCGCCGCTGGGCGCAAAGGGCAGTCGTTTTCGCGGCCACGAATTCCACTATTCGATGCAGATCGGTGACAGCAGCAACACCATGCCGCTATTCAGCGCCGAGGATGCCACCGGCACAGCACTCGGCCCGTCCGGTTGCCGCAAGGGCAACGTGTTCGGCAGCTACCTGCATCTGATCGACCGGGAATGAACCTCCGGGAAACCTGGGCTTGCCGAGGGACTCCGTCGCGCTAAACTCCCGTCAGTCCGAGTCTCACCACGGGTCAGATGATCAACTGGATCGACATCCTCTCGCCGAAACTGCGCCAGCTGCACCAGGACTGGATTCATTATCGCGGCAACTTTCTGATGCCGAGCGTCACCGACTACAACGCCTTCGCCAGCGTCGAGACGGTCGAAGAGTCCAGTGCCAGTTCCGCCGCCGTACTGCTGCCGGCCGAGGGCGGCCCGGTGTTCAAGCATATCGGCCTGCACCTGACCAACATCATCCCCGACTGCAAGCCGGGCATGCGCTTTGCCGAACTGCGCTCGCCGGTGACGCGCGCGGCCGTGACGGCGCCTTATCATCGCATCGTCACCGCCCGGCAGCCGGAAGTGCGGCGCAACCGCGGCAGCCACGGCGCCCCGGATTTCGAGATGCTGATGCTGCCGTTCTGCGATGCCAGGCTGCACGTCCGTATCATCCATACCATCTATGACCTCGCCGGCATCGACTGGAAAAGGGCTTTCAAATGATCCCGCCACGCAAACCCGGCGACGAGCCGTTCCGCCTCGCGGCCCTGCATGCCCTGCCTCTGCTGGATACCATCGCCGAACCGGATTTCGACGCCATCGTGCAGATCGGCCAGACGCTGTTCGACATACCGACCTGTCTGGTCACCCTGGTCGATGCCGAACGCCAGTGGTTCAAGGCCCGCATCGGCCTTGAAGCGTTCGAAACACCCCGCTCGGTATCCTTTTGCGGCCATGCCATCCTGCAGGAAGATGTCTTCGTCATTCTGGACGCCAGCCAGGATGAGCGTTTTCATGACAATCCGCTGGTGACCGGACCGCCCTTCATCCGCTTTTATGCCGGCGCGCCCATCATGCTGCCGAGCGGCTATACCATCGGCACAGTCTGCATTCTGGGCCCGGAACCACGCAGCAGCTTCGATGACGGCGAACGTGGCAGGCTGGCGCAGCTGGCCAAGCTGGCGCTCACCGCCATCACCGTCCGCGCGCTGCGCCAGGACCTGGATGTCAGCCGCAGCCTGGCCGAGCGCTGCGAGGCAGCGATGCAGGCTGTCCCCGATCCGCTGGCGCTGCTGAACGCACATGGCGAACTCACCTTCTTCAACGACGCCTTTGCCGCCATCTGTCCCAGCTGGCCCGATCCTGGCATCGAACTGACCACGGCGCTCGGACTGCCGGAAGAGGCCTGGTCGACCGAGGCAATGCTGAAGTCCGGCCGGCGCGACATGCAGCTGCCGATGGAGGCCGTGACACTGGCGATCTATCGTGATGGCGACGGCTTCGTGGTGGCGCCCGCCCAGACCTGAGGGGCGTATCATTTGCTTGCAGCCTGACTCGCCCCTGCTACCATCCGCCTGCTGAGTTCCGATTCGGTCTTAACCCTTCCTTTGCCAGTTCTGGGCTAGTCACCGCTTTCATGTTGTCGCGCTTCGCCTTCGTTCTGGCCGCTCTGCTCGTCCCGTCGTTCGCCCCGTGGCCAGCGCTGGCCCAGGCGAAGACGCCGACGCCGGCCCAGAAGCCGACCCCGGTTTCCGCCAGTCCGGGCGCTGTGCCTGTGACCGCGCCCGCCACCGTCATGCCGGCAGCTCTGCCCGTCATCGCCACCACGCCCGCGCTGCAGGCCAGCACGCAACCGGCCGACCTGCCCGAGAAGGGCATCGATTCCGGCCTGCCACTGCCACGCTTCGTCAGCCTCGCCGCCGAGAAGGTGAATGCGCGCACCGGCCCGGGCTCGCGCTACCCGATCGCCTGGCAGTACCAGCGTCGTGGCCTGCCGGTGGAAGTGGTGGCCGAGTACGAATACTGGCGCCGCATCCGCGACCATGACGGCACCGAGACCTGGGTACACAAGAACCTGACCTCGGGCAAACGCTATGCCGTGGTCGAAGGCGGCATGCGATCCCTGTATCGCAAACCGGACGCGGATACGGACGTGCTGCTGACCGCCGAAACCGGCGTGCAGGCGCGCCTGCGCAAATGCCCCGATGCGATGTGGTGCCAGGTGGAGATCGCCGGTACCAAAGGCTGGATGCCGCGCAGTTATCTCTGGGGCCTGTATCCCGCCGAAGTGTTCGACTGACTGCGGCAACCGGTCGCGGCCCGGCAGCTCCCCCTATGCATCGCCCCGGGCCGTCCTATCATCGCTCCGATGGCCCACCAGGACGAAACCGACAGCACGCTCGCCGAACGCCAGGCCCGCCGCGCCGCCCTTGCGCCCGGCGCGCAGGTCGGCATCGACGAGGCGATGGTGCACAGGATGGTGCATGGCTTCTATGCCCGCATCCGCGAGGACGAGGTGCTCGGCCCGATCTTCAATGGCGCCATCGAAGACCGCTGGGACAGGCATCTGGCCAACATGGTGGATTTCTGGTCGTCGGTGGTGCTGATGACCGGGCGTTATTCCGGCCGGCCGATGGCGGCGCATCTGATCCTGGACGCCAGGCGCGGCGAACAGGGCATGCCGCGACTGGACCAGCCGCATTTTGACCGCTGGCTCGAACTGTTCCGTGCCACCGCCGCCGAGGTCTGCCCGCCGCAGGCGGCGGCCCTGTTCGTCAACCGTGCCGAAAAGATCGCGCAGTCCTTCGTGCACGGCATCCGCTTCAACCGTGGCGAGATGCCCGACTGGCTCGGGCCGGTAAAAAGCGAACCGGCCTAATAGAGCCGGCTCTTGTAACTCTCCGCCAGATTGACGTCCGCCGCCTCGGCATCCACGCCGGCGACCTGATCGGCGATCACGCGGCCCAGCGTGGGGAAACTGGAACGCGGCACATGCTTCTCGGCATTCCACAGATCCGAACGGATCATCGCCTTGCCGCAATGGAAATAGACTTCGCGCACGCTGATCTCCAGCGCCGAGGCCGGCACCTTGCCCTGCGCGCTCATCGGCTGCAGCCGTGCCGCATCGGTGATCACCCTTGCCGTGCCGTTGACGCGCAGCGTTTCGTTGATGCCCGGTACCATAAAAAGCAGCCCGACATCGGGCGACGCCACGACATTGCGAAGTGAATCGATCAGGTTGTTGCCGCGCCGGTCCGGCAGCAGCAGGGTCGTGTCATCCTCGACACGCACAAAGCCCGGCGCATCGCCGCGCGGCGAAGCATCGCTGCCGTCCGGGCCATGCGTCGCCAGCACCGCGAAGGGCGACAGCGCAATGAAGGCGCGCGCATGTTTATCCAGCCGGTGCAGGATTTTCTTCTGCACCATCTCGTTGGGCTGGTCGTAGCAGTCGCGTAAGGAAGCTTCGGTGTCGAGAACGGTCATGGCCGGCTCCGGGCGCCAGGATATCACCGGCCCAGTATACCGGCGATGCGCGATGCAGGAAGCGTCAGATGATGTAGGGGATGCCGAGGATCACGCCGGCGAGCACCACGGAGTTGACCAGCATGGCCGAGACATGCAGGCGGCGCAGCTTCCGCACCGCGCCGGCATCGCCGGAATCGCGGGCCTGCAGGGCGATGTCGAAATTGCGCAGGAACCAGCGATGCGCAAAGAACGCAGCCGTCGTCAGCACGCCCATGCCGAAGGCCGGGCCCAGCTTGCCGGCCACCGCATAAGCCAGCATCGCCAGCGGACTGACAATCAGCAGCATCCAGAAATAGCCGCGGAACATTGCGCGCAGCAGCACCGACACCTTGGGGATACTGAGCCGCACCAGCAAAAATGCCGGACAGGCCAGGAACAGGTAGCCCAGCGGGAAGAGCAGCAGGATGGTGGTGAGAAGGACGTAGGAATGGGGCGTCATGGGTCCACCTCGGGTCGCTGAGGCCGACACCAGCATATGGCTCCAGCCCAGGCCGTACAATATTGGCCAAGGTCGAAAGCCGGCGCCCGCACCACCAGACTACGCGGGACTGGCCCAGATATCTAAGCCCAGTAATTACGCCTTGGGATGCGGCACGATCACGATGCTGGGGGCCGAGCGGGTGGCCAGGCCATGGAACACTGCCTCGATATTGTTGCCATCGGGATCGATGGCAAAGGCGGCGTAATAGCCGGGATGATATTTGTCGCGGAAGCCCGGCGCGCCATTGTCCTTGCCGCCGGCCGCCAGCACGGCGGCGTGAAACCGGTGCACCATGGTCTGGTCCTGGGCCTGGAACGCCAGGTGAGCACGGCCGGTGAGGTGGAAATCCTCGTGCGCCTCAGGGCTGCTGACGAAGAACTCGTCGCAGAAAAAGAAACCGGGACCTTCGCCCTCGACTTTGAGGCCGAGCGCCTCGAAGGCGGCCTCGTAGAACCGCCGCGCGGTGGCAAGGTCTTTCACCACCAGTTGCACATGGTCGATCAGCCGGCCGCGATGAAGCCGCATATGTCTCTCCTCCGGATCGTAAAGCGCCTGCGTGTAACCCACAGCGCCGCGCTTTGATCCGGGGAGAAAAGGCGTATCTAGGCGAAATCCCCGGCCAGGCTTTCGCGCACCGTTTCCGGCATCACGGCAATATGGCCGTAATTGGGATGCTCGACGGCCAGCAGCACGCGCGTGCCGGCGACCTTGAAGGCAGCCACCTGCTCGGCCGTGAAGGGAAAACGCAGGAAATGCACCGAGGAGGTCTTGCCGTCCTCGCGGTTGCGCTCGGCGTCATCCTCGGGCACCGACTTCACCTTATGGCTGCCGAATTCCAGCACCACCATCTGGTCGACATTGGTCAGCTGCCCCAGTACGGCCGGACGTCGCACCGGATCGTCGACCTCGATCATGAAGGTGCAGACCAGTTCGCTGCCCTTGGGGATCAGCGGCGCATAGGCATGCAGTTCGTCCTTGATCTGCTCCTCCCCACCCTTCTCGATGAACAGCATCTCGTGAATCTGCCACCACATGGTGGCGTAATTCTCGAAATAGAAGGTGCAGAACGGACCGACGCCGACACGGCGGTTTTTCTTGATGGCGACGATCTCGCTACGCTTGTCCTTGCGTACCTTGATGAACTCGTCCATCGACAGAATGTCGGCGCGGGTGATGGTGGTCTTCAAACTCATGACGCTCTCCTGTGTGCCGGATGCCCCTCCGTCACCGGAAATGCTTTACAGCAATCCGTAAGCCTTGGCGAACAGCTCGACCGGATGCTCGGCCTTGGGCGGCAGGACAAAGCCGTCTTTATCCTTGCCCTCACGTTCCATGCCCTGGCGGATATGGAGTCCGGCCAGCGGACATTCGGACGCGATATGCGCCTTGTTTTCCTTCACGGCGGCGCGCATGACCGGCTTGCCGACCTTCATGCCGACCTCGAAGAACTCTTTCCGCACGCCCCAGCTGCCGCCATGGCCGGCGCAGCGTTCGATCACGGCAAGGCTTTCGCCCTGCTTCATGTCAGGAATCAGCTTCATCATCTCGGTGGCTTTCGCGCCCATATTCTGCGCGCGGGCATGGCAGGCGAGATGCAGCGTGACGCCGCCTTCGAGCGGTTTCAGCCCTGGCGCGAGGCCGTCTTTCTTCGCGATGTCGACGATGTATTCCGAGATATCGAAGGTCGCCTGCGCCAGCTTCTTCACCAGCGGATCATTCGGCAAAATCAGCGGCCATTCGAATTTCAGCATCAGCGCGCAGCTCGGCACCAGCGCCACGATGTCATAGCCCTGGTCGATCAGCGGCGAGAAGGCTTCCGCCACCACTCGCGCCTTTTTCGCCACGTCTGCGATATCGCCCTGTTCCAGCCGCGGCATGCCGCAGCAGCCGGGATATTCCACGCGCAGCTCGACGCCGTTATGCGCCAAGATCTTCTGGGCGGCGATGCCGATATCGGGATTGTTGTAGTTGCCGAAGCAGGTGGCATAGATCGCCGCCTTGCGCTTGCCGAACGCGGGCGCTGCACGGTTCACAGCGGAAGGCTCGGATTTGGCGCGCGCCACCAGCGTCTTTGAATTGAATTTCGGCAGCTCGGCGTCGCGATGGACATCCATCACCGCTTCCATCACCGGCCGCGTCAGCGCGTTGCCGCGCTCCGAGGCCCAGTTGGCGATCGGCGCAACCAGTCCGGCCAGCTTGCCGTTGCGATCGGTCTGCGAGAGCTGGTCGCCAATGGCGTCCTTGTGGCCGTGATGCCGCTCGGCCGCGCGGTAGCGCAGCATCAGATGCGGGAAATCGAGATTGAACTCGTGCGGCGGCACATAGGGGCACTTGGTCATGTAGCACAGGTCGCAGAGCGTGCAGGCGTCTACGATCGGCTTGAAATCCTTGGAATCGACTTCATCCAGCTCGCCGGTCGGCGAAGCATCGACCAGGTCGAACAGGCGCGGAAATGAGTCGCAGAGATTGAAGCAGCGGCGGCAGCCGTGACAGATGTCGAGCACGCGCCGCATTTCGGCGTCGAGCTTTTCCAGATCATAGAAATCAGGATTGTTCCAATCCAGCGGATGCCGGGTTGGCGCGTCCAGGCTGCCTTCGCGCATGGTCGTCCCCTAACGGGTGCTTAAACGTGCTGGTCATCCGCGGGGCGCCGTGTGGGGCACGCGCCCCGCGGATCGTTTACGTCACCGGTACAGGGAACTCAGCCCAGCGTGTCGAGGGCCTTCTGGAAACGGCCGGCATGGCTCTTTTCAGCCTTGGCCAGCGTCTCGAACCATTCGGCGATCTCGTCGAAGCCTTCCTCGCGGGCGGTCTTCGCCATGCCGGGATACATGTCGGTGTACTCGTGGGTCTCGCCGGCGACGGCGGCCTTCAGGTTCGACGCGGTCGGGCCGATCGGCAGATCGGTGGCCGGATCGCCCACTTCGGCCATGAATTCGAGATGGCCATGGGCATGGCCGGTCTCGCCTTCCGCCGTCGAGCGGAACACGGCAGCGACGTCGTTGTAGCCTTCCACATCGGCCTTCTGGGCGAAGTAGAGATAGCGGCGGTTCGCCTGGCTCTCGCCGGCGAAGGCATCCTTCAGATTGCCGTGGGTCTTGGTACCTTTGAGTGCGGCCATAGTGTGGTCCTCCTTGGCTGTCGCTTGCCGCTGCGCGGGCCATGGGGAGCCCCGCAACGGATCGTCCCGCCCTGCCCCCCCAACTGCCCGGTATCTGATTAAGGACGGGGGGAGCAGCGGGACAGAGATTCGGAACGCGGGGATTATGAACCCGCGCGACGATCAGTCAAGGTTGTTTGGAATAGTTCTAAATCTGAGAATGGCTCGCAGATAGCACGTCATGCGGCCTGGGAGGAAGCGGCCGCGACGGCGGCTGGCAGGTCGAGCGCGGCGCAGAAGCCGCCCTCCAGGCGGTTGCGGAAACTGACGCTGCCGCGATGGGCGGCGGCCAGCTCCACCACGATGGCGAGACCCAGGCCGGTGGCGGAATTATCCGAGGTACAGGAATCGCGGTCCTGCACGAAGGGCTTGCCCAGACGGGCCAACGTCGTCTCTTTCACGCCCGGCCCATCGTCGAGCACCTCGATGACGATCCGGCCACTCTCCTGCGGCGCCTTTGCCACGATAGAGATATGACCGCGCACCGGCTTTAAAGATTGCTCAGTCTTCCAGGCGGAGGATGACGTCGACGCGGGCGATCTTCGCCCCGGCCGGCGCGGCCGGCAGACGCGAGACGGCGACTTCCGCCTCCGGGATGTCGCGCAATTCGCCGCTGCGCTCGTAATAGAAATGATGGTGCGGCGAGAGATTCGTGTCGAAATAGGCGCGGCCCGCATCCACCGTCACGATGCGCAGCAGGCCCGCGGCGGTGAACTGGTGCAGGCAGTTGTAAACGGTCGCGAGCGACAGCCGGGCGCCGCGCTCGGCGGCCTCGGTGAACAGGCTCTCGGCCGTCACATGACGATGACCCTGACCGAACAGGATTTCGGCCAGCACCAGCCGCTGCCGCGTCGTGCGCAGCCCGGCTGTCCGGAGCTGCTCGGCGGCAGCCTCGAAACGGGGTTCGATCGTCTTTACCATTGATTTCGATATATAGCAGAGCGTGAAAGAGGGCCACAGGAATGTCATCTGGGCCGATTCTACTTGTATTCACAAATACTTGAGCCTCTGCCCGATCAGGTGGCAATCGGCCGGGGGCGCGGCCGCTCGCGTCTTTGTAACAAGATGCAACGAAACTGTTGCGACTGGGCCCCGGATCACTACATTGTCCCGGAAGGCAAAGGCAGTTCCGCTACTTAAACGGTTTCCGACCGTCAGGCCCGCAGCCGGGCGCGCAGGCTGCGCAGGGGGAAATGTCGATGCCGCACCGGCAGGGCCGCTGAAAAACGCGGCAGTGCCGGCGTCGAAAACGGGGTTTTGAGGATTTCACGCCAGTGGAACAGAAGATCGTGGAACAGAAGAACAGTTACAGCTACGAGGATCTGCTGGCTTGCGCACATGGCAAGCTGTTCGGCGAGGGCAATGCCCGCCTGCCGCTGCCCCCGATGCTGATGATCGACCGGATCGTGAAAATCGTCGCCGATGGCGGCAAGTACGGCAAGGGCGAGATCGAAGCCGAACTCGACATCAAGCCGAACCTCTGGTTCTTCCCCTGCCATTTCGAAAACGACCCGATCATGCCGGGCTGCCTGGGGCTGGATGGCATGTGGCAGCTGATCGGCTTCTTCCTCGGCTGGACCAAGGCGCCGGGCCGCGGCCGCGCGCTCAGCGTCGGGGAAGTGAAGTTCTCCAACATGGTGACGCCGACGGCCCAGAAGATCACCTACAAGATCGACATCAAGAAGCTGCTGCTGCGCAAGTTCGGTATCGCGATTGCCGATGGCACGATGTTTATCGATGGCAAGCCGGCCTATGAATGCAAGGACATGCGCGTTGGCGTGTTCCCCGACGGCCTGGCCCCCGCTGCTGCCTGAGTGATCCGCGGCAGCGAACTGTAACGTCCTAGCGTTATGATTGCGGCCCGGACACAGGTTCCGGCCCGCATTTAAGGAGTCTCACGCCCATGCGTCGTGTCGTCGTCACCGGTCTCGGCATCACCTCCTCCATCGGCAACAATACCGAGGAAGTGGCGGACAGCCTGAAAGCCGGACGCTCCGGTATCGTCTTCTCCGAGGAATATGCCAAGCTCGGTTTCCGCAGCCAGGTGCATGGCACGGTGAAGATCGACCTCGAAGCCGCAGTCGACCGCCGCCAGAAGCGCTTCATGGGCGATGGCGCGGCCTATGCCTATCTCGCCATGGAACAGGCGATTGCCGACAGCGGACTTGAAGCCGGCGACATCATCAATCCGCGCACCGGACTGATCGTCGGTTCGGGCGGCGCCAGTACGCGCAATATCGTGCAGGCCGCCGACATCACCCGCGAAAAGGGCGGCCCGAAGCGGATCGGCCCCTTCTTCGTGCCGCGCGCCATGTCGAGCACCTGCTCGGCCGTGCTGAGCACCGCCTTCAAGATCAAGGGCGTGAACTACTCGATCTCGTCGGCCTGTTCGACCTCGGCGCATTGCATCGGCAACGCCGCCGAACTGATCCAGCTCGGCAAGCAGGACGTCATCTTCGCTGGCGGCGGCGAGGAACTGGACTGGACCTTAAGCAACCTGTTCGACGCCATGCCGGCGATGAGCAGCAGCTACAATGCCACGCCTGACCGCGCCAGCCGCGCCTATGACAAGGACCGCGACGGTTTTGTCATTGCCGGCGGCGGTGGCATCGTCGTGGTGGAAGAACTGGAACATGCCAAGGCGCGTGGCGCCAGGATCTATGCCGAACTGGTTGGCTATGGCGCGACGTCGGACGGCGCCGACATGGTGGCCCCCTCGGGCGAAGGCGCCGTGCGCTGCATGCAGCAGGCGCTGAGTGAAGCCGGCGGCCACGGTCACAACGCGCCGATCGACTATATCAACACGCATGGCACATCTACTCCGGCCGGCGACATCACCGAGCTGAAGGCGATCCGCGAAGTGTTCGGCGACAAGGTGCCGGCGATCAGCTCGACAAAGTCACTGACCGGCCATTCGCTCGGCGCCGCCGGCGTGCAGGAATCGATCTACTCGATCCTGATGATGCGCGACAACTTCATCGCAGCAAGCGCCAATATCGAGAACCTCGATCCCGGCGCGGAAGGCTTCGATATCGTGCGGACCCGTCGTGACAACGTGACGCTCAACCGCGTGATGTCGAATTCCTTCGGCTTCGGCGGCACCAATGCCTCCCTGATCTTCCAGCGCTACGCTGCCTGATCCCACCTGCCCTGCCCCATACAGAACGATAAAGCCGGATTTGACATGACCGATACGCGCGCACTGATGAGCGGCAAGCGCGGCCTCATCATGGGAGTTGCCAACGACCACTCGATCGCATGGGGCATCGCCTCGATGCTGCACCAGCATGGCGCCGAGCTGGCCTTCACTTACCAGGGCGAGGCCTTCGAACGCCGCGTCCGCCCGCTGGCCGAGAGCGTGAATGCAAAAGCCGTGGTGCCCTGCGATGTCGAGGACGAAGCCTCGATGCGCAACACCTTCGACACGGTGGCCAAGGCGTTTGGTGGCCAGATCGATTTCGTGGTGCATGCCATCGCCTATTCCGACAAGGAAGAGCTGAAGGGTCGCTACCTCAACACCACGCGCGGCAACTTCAGCCGCTCGATGCTGATCAGCTGCTATTCCTTCACCGAAGTGGCGCGCCTGGCGCAGCCCTATATGGCGCAGGGCGGCTCGCTGATCACGCTGACCTATGAAGGCAGCACGCGCGTGATGCCGAACTACAACGTGATGGGTGTGGCCAAGGCTGCACTCGAAGCGAGCGTGCGGTATCTCGCCGTCGATCTGGGTCCGCAGAAGATCCGCGTCAATGCCGTGTCGCCCGGCCCGATGCGCACACTGGCCGGCTCGGCCATCGGCTCGGCCCGCGCCACCTTCAAGTTCACCGCCCAGCACAGCCCGCTGCGCCGCAATGCCTCGCTTGAGGAAGTCGGCGGCGCCGCACTGTTCCTGCTGTCCGATCTCGGCGCCGGCGTCACCGGCGAGATCATCCATGTCGACAGCGGCTTCCACACAATCGGCATTCCCAATCCGGCCGACCTGAACGGCAGCGACGCATAATGTAGCGGCACAATTCTCCGCTTAAGACCAAAGGCCCGGACGGCTATGCTGCCCGGGCCTTTTCCTGTCTGCGGGGACGCCATGCTCAACCTGTTCTATGCCGCCCATACCTGCGCGCTCGCCTCGCATATCGCGCTGGAAGAAGCCGGCGCGGATTACACGCTGACGCGGATCAGCTTTGCCGGCGCCGACCAGCGCAAGCCGGACTATCTCAAGATCAACCCCAAGGGTCGCGTGCCGGCGCTGGTGACCGACCGCGGCGTGCTGACCGAAACGCCGGCCATGCTGGCCTATATCGCGCAAAGCTATCCGCAGGCGAAGCTGGCGCCGCTGCAGGATCCGTTTGCCTTCGCGCAGGCGCAGGCCTTCAATAGCTATCTCTGTTCCAGCCTGCATGTGGCGCATGCCCATCGCATGCGCGGCTATCGCTGGGTCGAGGCGGACGACACGCATGCGATCGAGGCAATGAAGAAGAAAGTGCCGCAGAGCGTCTATGACGGTTTCGCGCTGGTCGAACAGCATATGCTGGCCGGACCCTGGGTGCTGGGCGAGTCTTACACGATCTGCGACGCCTATCTCTTCACCCTGGCGCAATGGCTGGAGGCCGATGGCGTTGACCCGGCCCGCCTGCCGCGCGTGGCCGAACATCGCCGCCGCGTCGCCGACCGCCCGGCCGTGATGCGCGCCATCGCCGCGGAACTGGCGGCCTGAGGTTTCATTTTAGAACAGCGACGGCTTTCGCTGAGGCACACGGCCGGCGGATCGGATATAGCTGAGGTCCAGCCCGGAGTTTCGACATGGCCGACACGCTTTATGACCTGGACGATCTCAGCATCGGCCAGCGCTTTGCCAGCAGGACATCGGTGACGGTGACCGAAGAGCGCATCAAGAGCTTTGCCGCCGAATTCGATCCGCAGCCCTTCCACCTCGATCACGAGGCGGCGAAACCGACCCTGTTCGGCGGCCTGGCCGCCAGCGGCTGGCATACGGCGGCGATGACCATGAAGCTGGTGACCGATGGCGGCATACCGATTGCCGGCGGCATCATCGGCGCCAGCGGCGAACTGGCCTGGCCGCGACCGACCCGGCCGGGCGACGTGCTGCGCGTGGAAGCGGAAGTGCTCGACATCACGCCGTCGAAGTCGCGGCCCGACCGCGGCATGATCACCATGCGCATCGAGACGAAGAACCAGAAGGACGAGCTGGTGCAGTCCTTCACCGTGAAGATGCCGGTGCCGCGCAAGGCGGCACCGTAACCACTTTACTTTCCGGCCTTCACCTTCTGGCGGAAGGCATGCAGCAGCGGCTCGGTATAGCCGTTCGGCTGCGCGATGCCTTCAAACACCAGCGCACGTGCCGCCTGATAGGCCAGGCTGTCGGGATTGGTCGCCATCGGCTGATACAGCGGATCACCCGCATTCTGCGCATCCACCTTGGCGGCCATGCGCTGGAAGGCTGCTTCAGCCTGTTCCTTCGTGCAGATGCCGTGCAGCAGCCAGTTGGCCATATGCTGCGACGAGATGCGCAAGGTGGCGCGATCTTCCATCAGGCCGATATCGTGGATATCGGGCACCTTGGAACAGCCAACACCCTGATCGACCCAGCGCACGACATAACCGAGAATGCCCTGCGCGTTGTTGTCGAGCTCGTCCTTCACATCCTGTTCGGAGAAATTCTGCCCGATGCTGAGCGGAATGCTGAGCAGTGCGTCGAGCGGCGGCAGCGGCTGCTTCGCCACCTCGGCCTGCCGGCCGAATACGTCGACAGCATGATAATGCGTGGCATGCAGCGTCGCGGCCGTCGGGCTCGGCACCCAGGCGGTGTTGGCGCCGGTTTTCGGATGGCCGACCTTCTGCTCCAGCATGTCGGCCATGCGGTCGGGCGCCGCCCACATGCCCTTGCCGATCTGCGCCTTACCTGACAGGCCGCAGGCGAGACCGATGGCGACGTTGCGCTCTTCGTAGGCCTTGATCCAGCTCGACGCCTTCATGTCGGCCTTGCGCACCATAGGGCCGGCCTGCATCGAGGTGTGCATCTCGTCGCCGGTGCGGTCGAGGAAACCGGTATTGATGAAGATGATGCGATGCTGCACGGCTTCGATACAGGCGGCGAGATTGGCCGAGGTGCGGCGCTCCTCGTCCATCACGCCGACCTTGATGGTGTGACGCGCGAGACCGAGCAGGTCTTCCACCGCATCGAACAGGCGGTTGGTGAAGCCGGCCTCCTCCGGCCCGTGCATCTTCGGCTTGACGATATAGACCGAGCCGGCGCGGCTGTTGGTGAAGCGGCCCTTCTTCTGCAGGTCGTGCATCGCGATCAGGCTGGTGACGATCGCATCCAGGATGCCTTCCGGCGCTTCATGACCGTCGGTCAGCTGGATGGCCGGATTGGTCATCAGATGACCGACATTGCGCACCAGCAACACCGAACGGCCGGCCAGCGTCAGCTTGCCGCCCTTGGCTGAGGTATAGTCGCGGTCAGGTTCCAGGGCGCGCGTCATCGTCTTGCCGCCCTTGTCGAAGGTGGCTTCGAGGTCGCCCTTCATCAGGCCGAGCCAGTTGGCATAGGCCTCGACCTTGTCTTCGGCATCCACCGCGGCAACCGAATCTTCCAGATCGACAATGGTGGTGAGCGCGGATTCCAGGATCACATCGGCCAGGCCGGCGGCATCGTCTTTTCCAATCGGATGCGCGCGGTCGATGACGAGTTCGATATGCAGGCCGTTATGCTTCAGCAGCACCGCTGATGGCGCGGCGGCATCGCCACGATAGCCGACGAACGCACCAGCGTCTTTCAATGCCGGCGACAGTGCGCCATCCGTGATGCTCCAGCCTTTCACGTCCGTATGGCTGCCGCTGCTGAGAGGCACGGCAGCGTCAAGGAAGGTCTTGGCTTTCGCGATCACCCTGGCGCCACGCGCCGGATCGTAACCCTTCTTCTCGTTGGCCTCGTGCGGGATGGCGTCGGTGCCGTAATAGGCATCGTACAGGCTGCCCCAGCGCGCATTGGCGGCATTGAGCAGGAAGCGCGCATTCAGCACCGGCACCACCAGCTGCGGCCCGGCCATGCGCGCCAGTTCGTCATCCACATTCATGCTATCGATTTTGAACGGCGCCGGCTCGGCCACCAGATAGCCGATCTCCTTCAGGAAAGCCTGGTAGGCGGCGGCATCCTGCGGCTGGCCTTTGCGCGCAGCATGCCAGGCATCGATCTTGGCCTGCAGGTCATCGCGCTTTTTCAGCAGCACGCGGTTCTCGGGGGCGAATTTTGCGAAGATCGACGCCACGCCGGTCCAGAATTTCGCGGCCTCGAGGCCGGTGCCCGGCAGGGCCTTCTGCTCGATGAAAACGGCAAGCTCTTCGGCCACCTTGAGGCCGGCGCGATCGACGATCTTGGTCATGTCATTCCCTGAAGCGTTTTCTGAAACAGGCGGCACTCTAACCCACCGGGCATTCATTCTGTAGATGAAAAGAATTGAATGCAGTCGTTCTCTGTGGGAAACAGTCTTATGGACCGCGAATACGAGCTTTATGCCCGGGTGATCGAGACCGGCAGCCTGGCCGCCGCCGGGCGCAGCCTGAACCTGTCGCCGGCGATGGTCTCGAAGCGGATCGCGGCGCTGGAAGAGCGGCTGGGTGCGCGACTGCTGCACCGGACCACGCGCAAGCTGGCCACCACCGAAGCGGGGCAGCGGTTTTACGAGCGCGTCAGCGAGATTCTCGCGGCCTCGCGCGAAGCCGAAAGCCTGGTGACCGGCGCGGCCGGCGAACCGACCGGCCGCCTGAGGCTGACCGCCCCGACGTCGTTCGGCCGCCTGCATGTGGCGCCGCACCTGAAAGCCTTTCTCGACCGCTGGCCACGGCTGGAGATCGAACTGGATTTATCCGATGGCTATGTCGACCTGCTGGGCGAACGCATCGACCTTGCGATCCGCATCGCACCGGGCGTCGAGGCCGGCCTGACCGGTCATCGCCTGGCGCCGAACCGCCGCCTGCTCTGCGCCAGCCCGGCCTATCTGAAACAGCATGGCGCGCCAGCGCGCGTGCAGGACCTGCGCCGGCATCGCCTGCTGGCCGCCGAAAGGCAGTTGCCCTGGCGGCTGCAGGGCAAGGGTGGTCAGATCGTGACTGTGCCGGGCGAAAGCGCTGTGCGCACCAATTCAAGCGAAGTGGTGCGCGAACTGGCAATTGCCGGCCTTGGCATTGCACTACGCTCGACCTGGGATGTCGGCAACGAACTGCGCAGCGGCGTGCTGCAGGTCGTGCTGCCCGATCACCCGGGCGCGGCCGATGTGAATATCTTCGCCGTGCATCCGGTGACCAACTTCGTCACTGCCGGCGTGCGCGCCTTCGTCGATCACCTGCGGGCGATCTATGGCGATGCGCCCAGCTGGGACCGGGCATTGAAAGTCTAGCGCCGCTTATGCGACGAGGCGGAAACTGCCGGTGCTGTGATCCCACTCCACCAGCCACGCGCCATGCACGGCGCTGCCGTCGAATGCTTCGAGCGTGACCTGCCAGCAGGGACGGAAGCCGTCGCTCGAGGCTGACTGCACCGACCAGCGCGTAGCGGCCAGCGACGGCTGCGGGCGATCCTGACGGACCAGAAAAGCAATGGCGCTGTGACGCGATGCTGCATCCTGCAGGCGCTGCGCGATCTCGCTGTCGGCATATTCGATTTCGGCCACCACGGCGCCATAACCGAGCGGACTCATCGCCTGCTCGGCTGCCGCGCAGCGGTCGGACACGCGCGGCGTGCTGACCACCGTCAGGCGGCGATGATCGAGGCCGAGCTGGCCCAGCGTCGGCGCATGCAGGCTGCCGCCGGCCGTGACCCAGAGAATCTGCGCACGGCGGCGGTCACGACCGAGTAATGCTGCGAGGAAACCGCTGACCGCGGCCTGCTCGCCGATGATCTCGTGCAGCGCGCCACGGGCGAAGCCGTCGGTGAGCGCGTCGATCTGCGGAATGCCGAAGGTCAGCGCCGAGGAGCCAAGGCCAAAGGAGCGGCGCAACGCGGCGAGGCCGCGCCGCGAAGAGGGTGCGATATAGGACGCTGAACGGGGCTGGACGGCGGGAAGCGGGGCAAAACGCGACATCGACGGGCTCCTTTGGGATGACCCGTATGTTCTACTTCCGATCCCTATAGTACGCCATATGTTCGTATTC
The DNA here is from genome assembly GCF_007197755.1 of Ferrovibrio terrae. NCBI lineage: Bacteria > Pseudomonadati > Pseudomonadota > Alphaproteobacteria > Rhodospirillales > Rhodospirillaceae > Ferrovibrio > Ferrovibrio terrae. The sequence continues at coordinate 1,560,300 of NZ_CP041636.1, read as the reverse complement.
CTAATTTGGACTTTCGCATTATTCCCGGATTTCCAGAGAATTACGGGTCAATCCAGGAGATATTCTCTTGATGTCCATTGAGATATATGCTAATATTCCTAACTATGAGGCTGCCCGTCCGCTTATCGGGATATGCGTACAGACTGGGGCGAAGGGCTGTTTACCGCCGCTCTTGGACATCGTGGATCGGGAAATCAATGCCTTGGCACAGAATGCCAGGGGTTTAGGCGTCACGGAACTGGTCTTGACTGGCTCCCGAACGGGACGAAACAGGCCGCAACGGGCGCTTGCTTACGCTGCCAGTGCCCGCCGGTCGGTGCGCGCCAGACGGGCCAGCAGGTAATCGACCTCGGCCTTCGCCTTGGCGCTCAGACCCGCACCCGGCTTGCGCTGCGCGTCACTCGCGAGAATACCGCGTTTCATCAGCGTGTATTTGCGCACGGCCAGCCCGACGCCCTGCTGCTGCTCGTAGCGCAGCAGCGGCAGATGCGCGTCGAACAGATCATGCGCGGCATCGCGTTTGCCTTCCTTCTGAAAGCGCACGACATCGACCAGCATTTCCGGGAAGGCATAGCCGGTCATCGCGCCATCAGCGCCGCGCTCCATCTCGAAATCGAGGAACAGGCCACCGTTGCCGGTGAGAATGGAAATCTCGCGCATCGCGCCTTCGGCCTGGAAGCCACGCAAAGCCGTGATCTTTTCCAGCCCCGGCCAGTCCTCGTGTTTCAGCATCACGCAGGAGGGATGGTCCTGCACGATCTGGCGGATCACCTTCGGCGTCATCTGCACGCTCAAAGTGAGCGGATAATCCTGGATGACGAAGGGAATGTCGTCGCCGATCGCCTCGATCGCCTGGCGGTAATAGCCGGTGATCTGGTCGTCGGTGCGCAGAGACGGTACCGGCGCGATCATCACGCCGGCCGCACCGCGATCCATGCTGGCGCGCGCCAGCGAACGCATCGCGGCAAAACCCGGCGCCGAGACGCCAACGATCACCGGCAGGTTTTTCATGCCCTTGATGAAGCGCGTGGCGATGCCGAGCGACTCTTCGGGTTCCAGCTTGGGCGCCTCGCCCATGATGCCGAGCACGGTGACGCCGGTCGAACCCGCCGCCAGATAGGCCTCGATCAGCCTGTCGGTCGAGGCCTCGTCGATGCGGCCGTCCGCATGGAAAGCGGTGGGGGCAATCGGAAAGACGCCGGCGGCAGTGTGATCGAGACGCATGCTGTTCTCCCTTTGCTTGCGGCTTTTGCGACCGCGTGGACTCAGTCTGCCACCGGGGAGCTGCGAAGCAAACGGGAAAGCGACCTAGCCAGCCAAAGCTGCAGCGGCCCGCTGCAGCGCGGTGGTGAAATCGGGCGCGACATCCTGCGGGTTGACCGCGATCATCAGATTCTCGGCCAGGCCGAAATTCTCCACCATCCAGCCGTCCGGATCGGTATTGCCATTCCCTGGCGTACGCTCGGCCAGCAGCACCGGCGTCTCGCTCCACAGCAGCACCGGCTTGCCCAGCGCCTCGGCGAAACCGATCTCCCAGGCGGTGCCCGGATCCATGTTGGGGCCACGGAACGGCGAGACATTCGCCACCACCGCATCGCAGCGCCGGATCAGCCCGACATTGGCCTGCTTGATGAAGGCGGCCAGCGCCCTGCCCTGCAGATGTTCAGGCAGCGCAGTGTCGACCGGCGTGAGCGGCGCGAAACCGCTTTGCTGCAGGCCTCGCGCATCGCATCGAAACGCGCCGCCGCATCGGGAGCAAAGACATCCGGGCCGGCGAGATAGAGTTTGCGCGCCATGGTGATCCTATAATGTCAGCCGCAGCTGCGGTGTTTCGGCAACAGAATCCGCTGCCTCATTCTCGTCTTCGCCGAGCGACGACAGCGTGACGCCGAGCAGACGGATGCCTTTCAGCACCGGGAAGAGCGGCTGCATCAGGGTTTCGACCACCTGTGCTATCTCTGCTTCCGAGGCCACCGGCTGCGGCAGGGTGCGGCTGCGGGTGATGATCTGGAAGTCGGAGAATTTCACTTTTAATGTGACAGTGCGGCCGCGGATGCCGGACTTTTCGCAGTAGCGCCAGACCTTGGCGATGATCGGCTGCAGCTCGATCTCGGCCATGCCGCTGTTGAACAGGTCTTCGGAAAACGTGTTCTCGGCGCCGACCGATTTTCGGATGCGATCCGGGCGCACCTGGCGATGATCGATGCCGCGCGAAATCCAGTAGTAATACGTGCCAGACTTGCCGAACGCCTGCTGCAGGAATGGCAGGGTTTGTGCCCGCAGGTCACGGCCGGTCTCGATGCCGAGCCGGTTCATCTTGGCCGAGGTCGCCGGCCCGATGCCATGGAAGCGCCCGACCGGAAGATCCGCCACGAAAGCCGCGCCCATCTTCGGTGTGATCACGAACAGTCCGTCGGGCTTGTTCTGGTCCGAGGCCAGCTTGGCGAGGAATTTGTTGTAGGACACACCGGCCGAGGCGGTGAGCTGCGTTACGGCCTTGATCTTCGCGCGGATTTCTTCGGCGATCTGCGTAGCGGATTCGATGCCCTTCAGATTCTCGGTGACATCGAGATAGGCTTCATCAAGCGACAGCGGTTCGATCAGCGGCGTGTATTCGGCGAAAATATCGCGGATCTGCTGCGACACCTGGCGATACACATCGAAACGATGCCGCACGAAGATCAGCTCCGGGCATTTGCGCTTCGCCGTCACCGAGGGCATCGCCGAGCGCACGCCGAATTTGCGCGCCTCGTAGCTGGCCGCCGCCACCACGCCGCGCGCTGCCGAGCCACCGACCGCCACCGGCTTGCCGCGCAGCTCCGGATGGTCGCGCTGCTCGACCGAGGCGTAGAAGGCATCCATATCGACATGGATGATCTTGCGCACGCGCGCCGCTTCCGCGGCCGGTATGGCGGTGGTTTCAGGCGGGCCCTGGTCAGCGTCGTCGGTCATCCTGCCGCCATGGATAACCGCTTTACGGAGACGGGTCATCAGTCGTGACTCGATACCATTACGACTGCTGCCGCTTCCTGTTCGTCGATGTCCGTAGCGATGCGACAATTTTACCTATCGCAAGCGGGCACCGGCGGGAGGATGATTTAGGTGCCGGATGCGGGCCGCAGGTAAGCGATTTTCCTTTGAATCTCGCCCCTGCTGCCAACGGCTTCGGCAGAAAGACTTGTGATGGCTCAGATCATTGCCTTGCGTCATGCCTTGCCGCGTCAGAATGCCGCGCCCAGTCCCTGCAGCACCTGCACGGCACGCAGCCTGACGATCTGCGCGTCGCTGACGCCCGACGACCAGGCGAAGATGGCTTCTCATGTCACCACTGTGACCCTGCAGCCCGGCCAGATGCTGTTCAGCGAAGGCGACAGCGCCGAGCATGTCTTCAACATCACCAGCGGCAGCATGTCGGTCGCCAAGTCGATGCCCGATGGCCGCCGCCAGATCGCCGGCTTCCTGGGTGCCGGCGACTTTCTCGGCGCCAGCACCAGGGCCGACTATACCGTGAGCGCCGAAGCCCTGGCCGAGGCGCATCTCTGCCGCTTCCCGCGCGCCACCTTCCGCCGGCTGCTGGCCGACATGCCCTGCCTGGAACAGCGCCTGCTGGCGGTGGCGGAGAATGAGATCGCCGCCGCGCAGGAGCAGATCCTGCTGCTCGGCCGCAAGACCGCGATGGAGCGCATCGCCTCCTTCCTGCTGTTGCAGGCGTCCCGCATGAAGGCGCGCGGCATGCCCGACAATCCGGTGCTGCTGCCGATGACGCGCGCGGAGATGGGTGACTATCTCGGCCTCACCATCGAAACCGTCAGCCGCTGTTTCACCAGGCTGCGCAAACTCGACGTGATCGGCCTGCCCGCGCCCGATCGCGTGCAGATCCGGCAGATCGACCGGCTGCGCCGGCTGTCGGAAGCCGCCTGACTCTTCTTCGCTGCGAATTGACTTCGATCAAGGCCTGACCGGCCGCACTGCGCCTTACTGGCTGCCTGCCACGAAGGAGAGCACGATGGCCTACAAGGATATCCTGGTCTATGCCGATGCTGCGCCGGCCGCCGCCGCGCGGCTCGATGCCGCCGTCTTGCTGGCCAAGGCGCAGGACGCGCATCTCGTCGCCCTGCATGTCGGTATCCCGCCCTTCATACCGGTCGACCTGCTCGGCACCGGCGTGAGCGTAGACCTGATCGAATGGCAGATGCAGCAGCGCCAGGCCCAGGCCGACGCGGCGCGCAACGTCGTTCTGGCCGCCGAACAGCGCCACGGCCTGAGCATCGAATGGCGCAAGTTGGACGGCGTGATCGACGATGCACTGGTCGACCAGAGCCGCTACGCCGACCTGATCGTTCTGTCGCAGGATACGCCCCTGACCGATCTTGACGCGCCCGCCGGTCCGGCCGCCGGCAGCATCGTCATGGCGGCGGGCCGCCCGGTGCTGATCGTGCCGAAGGACTATAAGGGTGCGGCAATCGGCCGGCATGTGCTGGTGGCGTGGAAACCCTCGGCGGAAGCCACGCGGGCGGTGCATGACGCATTGCCGCTGTTGCAGCGGGCCAAGGCCGTTACCGTGATGCGCGCCAATCCCGATCCGGAAGAACCGGCACACAACCCGGGCTTCGACCTTGCCACCCATCTGGCCCGTCATGGTGTGAAGGTGACGGTGATGCCGGTGCTGACGCCCGACATCTCGGCCGGCGCAGCGATCCTGGATCAGGCCCGCGCCATGCAGGCTGACCTGATCGTGATGGGCGCCTATGGCCATTCGCGCCTGCGCGAACTGGTCTTCGGCGGCGCCACGCACAGTCTGCTGCAGGCACCACCGGTACCTGTTCTCATGTCGCGCTAAAGACTGGCGATAGGCCGCGCCCCGGTCCATAACACCGGGGATGAACAGCACGCTTTCCAGCAAGCAGGTTGCCGTGATTGGCGGCGGCCCAGCCGGGCTTATCGCTGCCGAAACGATGGCGCGGGCCGGTCTGCGCGTGCATGTCTTCGAGCGCATGCCGAGCGTCGCTCGCAAGCTGCTGATGGCCGGACGCGGCGGGCTGAACATCACGCATTCCGAACCGCCGGGGACGTTTTGCGCGCGCTATGGCGATGCCGCCGACTGGCTCGCGCCGCATCTTAAGGCCTTTCCGCCCTCTGCGCTGGTGGACTGGTGCGCCGCGCTGGGACAGGAAACCTTTGTCGGCAGCAGCGGCCGCGTATTTCCGAAAGCGATGAAGGCCAGCCCGCTGCTGCGCGCCTGGCTCAATCGCCTCGATGGCCTCGGCGTGCGTGTGTCGCTGCGCAGCGACTGGCACGGCTGGGACGCCGATGGCGCGCTGACATTTGCCAATGGCAACACGTTCAGGGCTGATGCGACCGTGCTGGCACTGGGCGGCGCCTCCTGGCCGCGTCTCGGCGCCGATGGCGGCTGGACGGCTTTGCTGCCCGGCATCGACATCGTGCCGCTGAGGCCCGCCAATTGCGGCTTTCGCGTCGGCTGGTCCGAGATTTTCCGCAAGCAGCATGCCGGCGCGCCGTTGAAACGCATCGCGCTGAAATTCAACGGCGAGGTTTTACGCGGTGAAGCGGTGATCACCTCGGAAGGCATTGAAGGCGGCGCGATCTATGCACTGTCGGCGAAACTGCGCGAGGCGATTGCGCGCGCCGGCGAGGCGAAGGTGTTCATCGATCTGCGGCCCGACATGACGCTGGACGAACTGTCGGAAAAGGTGGATGGCCCGCGACGCGGCGCGACGCTGAGCAACTTCCTGCGCAAAAGCGCCAACCTGCCGCCGGTTAGCATCGGCCTGATGCAGGAGGCGCTGCATAGCGGCGCGGACAGCGTGAAGCTGTCAGCGCTGGTGAAAGCCATCCCGCTGCGGCTGACTGCGCCTTTTGGTCTGGCGCGCGCGATCTCGACCGCCGGCGGCATCGCGCTGACGGAACTGGATGACGGCCTGATGCTGCACAAGCGGCCGGGCATCTTCGTCGCCGGCGAAATGCTGGACTGGGAAGCCCCGACCGGGGGCTATCTGCTGCAAGCCTGTTTTGCCACTGGTCTGGCCGCCGGGCATGGCGCGATTCACTGGCTGAATTCGAACTAAATGTAATGAAATCAATATATTAATAGAATACATCAGATATGGGTTGACGCTAGTATATTAGTATTCTAATGCTCGGAGCGGACGGGGAATAACCCTGCCTCGGGAGGATTCATGAGCCGGATCGGAGTTGCCGACAGGCCTGCCACGGACGCGCCGCAGCCGCTGCTGCGCGAACGCTGGCAGGGCCATATCGACGGCAAGCCGGTCGACCTCTTCACCATCGCCAATGCCGCCGGCATGACCGTGCGCGCCACCAACTGGGGCGCGAAAATCATGCAGATCCTGGTGCCCGACCGGCATGGTCGATTCGGCGACGTGGCGCTGGGCTACGACAGCTTAGGCGACGCGCAAACCGGGCAGCCCTCGATGGGCGCCTTCATCGGCCGCTATGCCAATCGCATTGCCGCCGGGCAGTTCTGCCTCGATGGGCAGCGCTACCCGCTGAGCCGCAATGACGGCCCGCATCACCTGCATGGCGGCACCAAAGGCAGCCGGTTTCGCGTGTTCGACGCCGAGCAGGTCGATGGTGCCACCCTGCGTCTGCGCTATCGCTATGCCGATGGCGAGGAAGGCTATCCCGGCAACCTCGACTCCGAGGTCGAATACCATGTCAGCGCGGCGAACGAGCTGGTGATCAGCTACAGCGCGCAGAGCGACCGTTCGACGGTGGTGAACTTCACCAGCCATGTCTTTTTCAACCTGCGCGGCGATGATGGCGACATCCTCGATCATCGCCTGACCATTCATGCCGATGCGATCACGCCGGTGGATGGCACCATGCTGCCAACCGGCGAAATCCGCCCGGTGCGCGGCACGGCCTTCGACTTCACGGTGCCGATGGGCGTGGGCACACGGATAGATGAAGATGACACGCAACTGGTGCAGGCCGATGGCTATGACATCAACTATGTGCTGCGCCCGCGCAACGAGGCTGTGGCAGCCGTGGCGCGACTAGCCGATCCCCAGAGCGGCCGGGTGATGGACATCCTGACCACCGCCCCGGGCCTGCAGTTTTATTCCGGCAACAGGCTGTCGGGCGCCGTGCCGCGCGATCGCGGCAAGAGCGGCAGGCTCTACGGACGCCGCGATGGCCTATGCCTGGAGCCGCAGCATTTCCCGGATTCGCCCAACCATCCGCATTTCCCCAGCACGCTGCTGCGACCGGGCCAGCGCTATACCGGCCGCATCGTCTATCGCTTTGGCATCGACAGGGCCCCCACCGACAGGACCGGCGCATGAGCCACATTCGCGCCCAGACCGCCGCGATGCAGGTGCATGACCAGCTGCGGCAGGAGATCGTCACGGCGCAGCTGGCGCCGCGGTCGCCGCTGTCGGAGCAGGAGCTGACCGCGCGGTTCGGCGTGTCGCGTACGCCGATCCGCGAAGCGCTGCTGAAGCTGGCCGAAGAAGGCCTGGTCGACATCTATCCGCAGCATGGCTCCTTCGTATCGCCGATCCGCCTGACCGACGTTTATGATGCGCAGTTCGTGCGCGAGTCTCTGGAATGCTCGGCGATTTCGCTGGCAGCGGAGAAAATCGATGCCGAGCAGTCTCGCCAGCTGCGCGCCGTGCTGGATCGCCAGAGTGCCTTCCACAAGGTGGAAGACAACGACCGTTTCTTCGATGCCGACGAGGAGATGCATGCCACGCTGATGGCGATTGCCGGCCATGCCCAGGTCTGGCGCCAGGTGCAGAGCGCCAAGGCGCAGATGGACCGCGTGCGCCACCTCACCGTGCGGCGGCCGCTGAAGCGCAACGCCGTGCTGACCGAACACCAGGCGATCATCGACCGCGTGCTGAACCGCGACGCGCCCGGTGCCGTGGAAGCCCTGCGCACGCATCTGCGCGGCGTGTTCCAGTCGGTACAGGTGCTGGTCGCCGAGAATGAAAGCTATTTCGCCACCGAATCCGACGTCACGCCGCCGCAGCGCAGCCGCAGCGGCGCACGGCGCTGAGTCCAGGAGTTTCTGTCCGCATATGTAACGTTCCACTGGTCACAATCCTTGGGAGGAAAAACAATGAGTGAATTCCAGTTCACCCGCCGTGGCCTGCTCGGCAGTGCCGTCGGCCTCGCCGCCGCCGGCCTTGCACCCGATCTGCTGGCCGCCACACCTGCCCTGCCGAAATCGCCGGTGGTGCTGAATGTGGTGGATGTCGCCGGCAACCTGGCGCTGACCCAGAAAGCGATCGAGACCTATCGCAACAACAATCCGAAGCTGGTCTCGCGCGTCACCTTCACCAAGGCGCCGTCGCCCGAACTGCCCGGGAAAATCAAGGCACAACAAGCCGCCAACCGCGTCGATATCGACATCGTGCTGACCGGCATCGATGCACTGTCGGCCGGCGTGGAGCAGAAGCTGTGGCAGCCTATGCTGCCTGACTTCTCCGACAAGATCCCGAAGCTGGATGACATTTATCTCTCGGGCGCCAAGCAGATGCAGGCACTGGCGTCGAACCAGGGTGTCTGCGTCGTGTTCTGCCAGGCCGGTCCGCTGCTGGAATACATGCCTGACCGCGTGAAGACGGTGCCGAAGACTGCCGCCGAGCTGCTGGCTTATGCCAAGGCCAATCCGAACCGCTTCATGTATGCCCGTCCGGCCAATTCCGGTCCGGGCCGCGTGTTCATGATGGGCCTGCCGTATCTGCTGGGCGACAAGGACCCGAAGGATCCGAAGAACGGCTGGGACAAGACCTGGGCGTATCTGAAGGAGCTCGGCCAGTACATCGAGTATTACCCGTCGGGTACCGGCCCGGTGTTCAAGGCGCTGGGCGATGGTTCACGCGACATGGTGCCGACGCAGATGGGCTGGGACATCAACCCGCGTGCGTTGGGCGTGGTGCCAAAGGAAGCCAAGGTGGCCGCACTCGATGGTTTCCACTGGATTCTCGATGCGCATTATCTCTGCATCCCCAAGGGCGTGTCCGCCGAGAAGCAGGCGGTGATCGTCGACCTGCTGGCCTATCTGCTGAGCAAGCCGGCGCAGGCCACCACCTATGACGAGGGCTATTTCTATCCGGGCCCGGCAGTGAAGGACGTGCCGCTGTCGATGGCGCCGCCGGAGAGCCAGAAGGTGATCGAGGAATACGGCCGCCCCGAATACGCCAAGCTGATCGCCGAACGGCCGCAGGAAATTCCGCTGCTGCCCGACCAGCTGGTCTATGCCTTCGCGCGTTGGGACCAGGAAGTCGGCGCCGCCAAGACCAAGTGATCGTGAGTTACGAGGGAAGAGACATCATCTGATGGCCGGTATGTCGCATGATTTCCGGAAGCTGCGGCTCGATCGCGTGAGCCGCAGCTTCGGCCAGCATAATGCGTTGCGTGACGTGTCACTGGAGGCGTCGCGCGGAGAATTCATCGCCCTGCTCGGCCCGTCGGGCTGCGGCAAGTCGACCGCACTGAACTGCCTTGCCGGACTGCTGCCGCTGACCGGCGGCAGCATCTGGCTGGACGAACGCAGGATCGACCAGCTGAAGCCCGAGGAACGCGGCTTTGGCATGGTGTTCCAGAATTATGCGCTGTTCCCGCATATGACCGCTGAGAAGAATGTCGGTTTCGGCCTGCGCATGCAGGGCCGGCCTAAAGCGGAGATCGACGAGCGCGTGGCGAAAGCCATGGCGCTCGTCCGTCTCGACGAACAGAGACACAAGCTGCCCGGCCAGATGTCGGGCGGCCAGCAGCAGCGCGTGGCGATTGCCCGCGCCATCGTGATCGAGCCGCCGCTGGTGCTGATGGACGAGCCGCTGTCGAATCTCGACGCCAAGCTGCGGCTGGAGATGCGCGCCGAAATCCGCCGCATCCATAACCTGGTCGGCTCGACCACCATCTATGTGACGCATGACCAGGATGAGGCGCTGTCGCTGGCCGACCGTATCGTGGTGATGCGCGACGGCCAGGTGCGCCAGATCGGCCGTCCGGATGAGCTCTATGCCCGGCCGAGCCATGCCGATGTCGCCGAATTCATGGGCTATCGCAACCTGCTGCGCCTGCCGGTGACCGCCGTCGCCAATGGCGTGGCCGAGGTAAGTATCGAGACCGCGCCGCTGCAGGGGTCGTTGCTGGGCAAGACCATACCTGGCGATGTTGCCGTGGTGGCGATCCGTCCCGACGACCTGACGCCGCGCAGCCACGGCCCGATCCGCGCCCGCGTGGTGTCGGCTGAGTATCGCGGTCGCGATTTTTATGGCATTGCCGCGACTGCCGGCGGCCAGGAACTGTTCTTCCGCTCTGACAGAAAAGTAGAGGCCAACGAAGAGCTGATGCTGGGCGCCGATCAGGTCCGCGTGCTGATCTATCCGGATGAAGCGCCGCCGGTGAAATCGTAATGGCAGCGGTGCCGGAAAAACCGCCGCTGCGTCTGCAGCTGGCCGCGATGGGCGTCGACAATGTCACGCTGCTGGCCCTGCCGGCCGTGCTGTTCGTACTGGCGCTGTTCGTCTATCCCTTCTTCTACGGCCTGGTGCTGTCGATCGAGCCGAAAGACAACGCCGTCTGGTATGCCAATTACCGGGCCTTCTTCACCGACCCGTTCCTGTACGACACCATCGGCAAGACGCTGCGACTGGCCGTGCCCGTCACTCTGCTCTGTGTCTTCCTGTCGATCCCGATTGCGCTGCGCGTGCGGCATATGCGCAACCAGCGTCTGCTGACCACGATTCTCGTGCTGCCCATCACGCTGGGCACTGTGCTGATCGCCGAAGGCCTGCTCAACTATCTCGGCCCCCAGGGCTGGCTGAACCGCACGCTGATCACCATCGGCCTGATCGGCGGTCCGCTGCAGCTGGTACACAATTACTGGGGCGCCTTCCTCGGCCTGCTGATCGCGATCTTCCCCTTCACCTTCCTGCTGACGCTGTCTTACGTCACTGGCATCGACCCGGCGCTAGAGCAGGCGGCGTCTACGCTGGGCGCGCGGCCCTGGGCCCGCTTCCGCCATATCCTGCTGCCGCTGCTGGCGCAGGGACTGACGGTCAATTTCTGCCTGTCCTTTGTGCAGGCTTTCTCGGTGTTTCCCACCGCCGTTCTGCTGGGCTCGCCGGCGGGCTCGACGCGCGTGATCTCGATTGCCGCCTACACCGCCGCCTACGAGGCTTACGATTATTCCCTGGCCTCGACCATCGCGATGATCATGGCCGGCGTTCAGCTGCTGATCGTGGCCGGCCTGCTGTCGGCACGCGGCCTGCTCTATCGCGGCCCGATGGGAGGTGCCAAGGGATGAGGCTTGCTCTGGACCGCCATCCCCTCGCCCTGCGCGCCTGGAATACCGCCATCTGGGTGCTGGTCGGCTTCTTCGTGCTCAATCTGCTGGCCATGATCGCCAGCGTGCTGGTGAATTCGTTTGGCACGCGCTGGTTCAACACCTGGCTGCCGTCCGGCTTCACCACCAAATGGTATTTCTCGGCCTGGGCAGAATTCCAGCTCGACGACGTGCTGATCGTCACTTTCCAGGTCGTCGGCGCGGTCGTGCTGTTGTCGGGCATTCTTGGCGTGCTGGGCGCCTATGCGCTGGCGCGCCGCGAGTTTCCCGGCAAACGGCTGGTGATGCTGCTGATCCTGCTGCCGCTGCTGGTGCCGCCACTGACCTTCGGCATTCCGCTCGCCACCGTGCTGTACCAGTTCGGCGTCGGCGGATCTATCTTCGGCGTGGTGCTGGCCAATCTGGTGCCGACCGTGCCCTTCGTCGTGCTGGTGATGATTCCCTTCATCGAACAGATCGATCCGCGCGTGGAAGCCGCCGCCCGCGTCTTTGGCGCCAATTCGCGGCAGATGTTCGTGCATGTGCTGGTGCCGCTGCTGGCGCCGGGCATTCTTGCGGCGCTGCTGATGGTGCTGGTGCGCACCATCGCGATGTTCGAACTGACCTTCTTCACCGCGGGACCGAGCAGCCAGACGCTGGTGGTGGCGCTGTATTACGCCGTCTATGCCGCCGGCGTGCGCGCGCCGCAATCCATCGACGCCATGGCGGTGATCTATATGGCCACGACGATGATCTGGCTGCTGATCGCGCTGCGCTTCGTCAATCCGACCCAGCTGGTCACGCGGGTGAAAAAGAGCTGAGGCTTATTCGGCCGCCACTGCGGCCTCGACCGCTTCGACTTTTGCTGCGCAGAACTTGAACTCCGGGATCTTGCCGAAGGGATCGAGCTGCGGGTTGGTCAGCAGGTTCGCCGCCGCCTCGTAGAATGCAAACGGGATGAACACCATATTTTCCGCCACGTCGCGGTCGATGCGGGCCTTGAGCTGGATCGAACCGCGCCGGGTGGAAACACGGATCTGCTGGCCGGCCGTGACGCCCAGCTTTGCCGCATCGCGCGGGTGCAGCTGCGCGGTGGCTTCCGGTTCCAGCGCATCCAGCTGGGTGGCGCGGCGCGTCATCGCGCCGGTATGCCAGTGTTCCAGCAGGCGACCGGTGCTGAGTACCATCGGATATTCCGTATCGGGCAGTTCGGCCGGCGGCGTGACCTTGGTGGTAACGATCCTGGCGCGACCGGTCGCGGTGGGGAAACCGTCCGTGAAGATGATTTCGCGACCACCCGGATAGGTGACGGCCTCTTCGTCTTCCAGGCGCGGCCAGGTGATGCCAGCGAGCGATGGCATCACGGAGGCCATTTCGGCATAGACCTCGCGCGGATGCGCGTAGTTCCACGGCAGACCCATGCGCTGGGCGATATCCTGCACCAGTTCCCAATCCTGGCGCGCCTCGCCCGGCGGCTTGAGCGCGGCACGGCCGATCTGCACGCGGCGATCGGTGTTGGTGAAGCTGCCGTCCTTTTCGGCAAAGGCCGAGGCTGGCAACACCACATCGGCATGGAAGGCGGTTTCGGTGAGGAAGATATCCTGCACCACGAGATGATCGAGCTTCGCCAACGCCTCGCGGGCATGGCTGGCATCGGGATCGGACATGGCCGGATTCTCGCCCATGATATACATGGCGTGAATCTCGCCCTTCATGATCGCGTTCATGATCTCGACGACCGTCAGGCCACGCTTGGCGGCGATATGCTCGTTTTTCACGCCCGGGCCCCAGATCGCCTCGAAGGCCTGACGCTTGGCGGCATCCTCCACCGACTGATAGTCGGGCAACACCATCGGGATCAGGCCGGCATCGGAGGCGCCCTGCACATTGTTCTGGCCGCGCAGCGGATGCAGGCCCGCGCCGGGCTTGCCGACCTGGCCGGTGATCAGCCCGAGTGCGATCAGACAGCGGGCGTTATCGGTGCCATGCACATGCTGCGACACACCCATGCCCCAGAAGATGATCGAGGCTTTAGACGTCGCATACATGCGCGCCACATCGCGCAGCACATCGGGTGCGATGCCGCAGAGCGGCGACATCGCTTCTGGTGTCGCGTCCTTCACCGCCTGCTCCAGGTCAGGGAAGCCATCCACGAAACGCTGGATATAGGCCGGATTGGTCAACCCTTCCTCGATGATCACGTTGAGCAGCGCGTTCAGCATTGCCACATCGGAACCCGGCTTGAAACGCAGGTGATGGGTGGCGAATTTGGTCAGCGCCTGGCCGCGCGGATCCATCACGATCAGTTTGGCATTCTTCTGGCGCACGGCATTCTTGATGAAGGTGGCCGCCACCGGATGATTCACGGCGGGATTGGCACCGATCACGATGATCACTTCGGCATCCATGGCGGCGGCAAACGGCGCCGTCACGGCGGCCGAGCCAACACCTTCCATCAACGCCGCCACCGACGAGGCGTGGCACAGGCGGGTGCAGTGATCAACATTGTTGGTGCCGAAGCCCATGCGCACCAGCTTCTGGAACAGATAGGCCTCTTCATTCGAGCCCTTGGCAGACCCGAAGCCGGCCATCGCCTGCGGACCTACCTCGTCACGCACCTTCACCAGGCCCCGGGCAGCACGCTCCATCGCCTCTTCCCAGGTCGCCTCACGGAAATGCGTCCACGGATTGGCCGGATCGACAAAATCCTCGCCATGCTTGGGGATGCCATCCTTGCGCACCAGCGGCTTGGTAAGGCGATGCGGGTGGTTGATATAGTCGAAACCGAAGCGGCCCTTGACGCAGAGCCGGCCGCGATTGGCCGGGCCATCCTTGCCGGTGACATATTGAATCTTGTCGTCCTTGACGTGGTAGGTGAGCTGGCAGCCGACGCCGCAGAAGGGGCAGAGGCTGTCGACCGCCGTGGTAGCCTTCTCGACGGCATGGTTATGCTCGTCGACCAGCGTGGACGGCAGCAGCGCACCGGTCGGGCAGGCCTGCACGCATTCACCGCAGGCGACGCAGGTGCTGTTGCCCATCGGATCGTTAAAATCGAACACGATCTCGGAATGATGGCCGCGGAAGGCCATACCGATCACGTCATTGCCCTGCACTTCACGGCAGGCGCGGACGCAGAGATTGCACTGGATGCAGGCATCCAGGTTGACCGCCATCGCGCCATGGCTGCGATCCGGCGCCGGCATATGCTCGCGTGCCGGGAAGCGGCTTTCGGTGACATTGAGCGCTTCGGCCCAGTGCCAGAATTTGGACTCGCCGTCATGCGCTTCAGCGCGTTTGGGTTGATCCGCGACCAGAAGCTCCATCACCAGTTCGCGCGCGCGCGTCGCGCGCGCGCTGGCCGATAAGACTTTCATTCCGTCGATCGGCATGCGCTTGCAGCTCGGCGCCAGCACGCGCTCGCCCTCGATCTCGACCATGCAGGCGCGGCAGTTGCCATCGGCACGGAAGCCGGGCTGTGGCGTGTAGCACAGATGCGGAATATCGGTACCTTCGCGCTTGGCGACCTGCCATATGGTTTCACCCGGCAGGGCGTCGACAGGTTTGCCATCGAGATGGAAGCGGATCATTTGAAGCGCTCCAGCACAGAAAGAAGTGGATTCGGCGCGGCCTGGCCCAGGCCGCAGATCGAGGCATCACGCATCACCTGCGCCAGATCGCGTAAAAGCGGTTCATCCCATTTCGGCTGCGCCATCAGGTCGGCGGCCTTTTCGGTGCCGACGCGACAGGGCGTGCACTGGCCGCAGCTTTCATGGCGGAAGAACTTCATCAGATTGAGCGCCGCGTCCTTCACGTTGTCCTGATCAGACAACACGATCACAGCGGCCGACCCGATGAAACAGCCGTATTTCTCGAGCTGGCCGAAATCGAGCGGGATATCGTTCATGCTGGCCGGCAGTATGCCGCCGGAGGCGCCGCCCGGCAGATAGGCCGTGAAGGTATGGCCCGGCAGCATGCCACCGCAATATTCCTCGATCAGCTCGGTGATGGTGACGCCGGCCGGGGCCAGCTTCACGCCCGGATTGCGCACGCGGCCCGAAACCGAGTAGCTGCGCAGACCCTTGCCGCCGTTGCGGCCGTGGCCCTGCCACCAGGCCGCGCCCTTATCCACGATCTGCGGAATCCAGTAGAGCGTCTCGACATTGTTGATCAACGTTGGCCGACCCCAGAGGCCGACCTGGAAGGGAAATGGCGGCTTCTGGCGCGGCAGGCCGCGTTTGCCCTCGATGCTTTCCAGCATCGCTGACTCTTCACCGCAGATATATGCGCCGGCGCCGCGCCGCAGTTCGATCTTCACATTGCCTAGGAATCCGGCGGCCTTCAGCGCCTTCAGCTCTTCGGCGATCACGAGATGAAGCGCGGGATATTCGTCGCGCAGATAGATATAGGCCGTCTCGGCTTCAATCAGATGGGCTGCGATCAGCACACCTTCGAGGAAACCATGCGGATCGGTTTCGAGGAACCAGCGATCCTTCAGCGTGCCCGGCTCGCCCTCGTCGCCATTGACGGCGAGCAGCCGCGGCTTAGGCTGCTCCAGCAATGCTTTCCATTTGCGCGCCGTGGGGAAACCAGCACCGCCCATGCCGCGCAGGCCGGCGGCTTCGACCTCGGCGATCAGCGCGTCACGCGTCATCTCGCCGTTGCGCAGCTTCTGCAGTACGCCGTAACCGCCCTGGGCGCGATAGGCTGCCAGGCCCTTGTAGTTCGGCAGCACCGGCGCGACGGCCTTCTGCACATGAGCATCCAGCACGGTTTCGACCGCCGCCGGCGCGATCACGTTCTTGCCGTAGACCGCGCAGGGCGCGCGGTCACACTGGCCCATGCAGGGCGCGCGCTCGACGCGCACATCCGGGCTCATGTTATCCAGGCTTTCGGCCAGCGCATCGGCACCGGCCATGACGCAGCTCAAGCTGTCGCAGATGCGCAGCGTGACCGGCGCGGGCTGCACCTCATCGGCATCGACGACCTTGAAATGGGCATAGAAGGTGGCGGTCTCGAATACGTCCGCCAGCGGCAGGCGCATCGCTTCGGCCAGGGCAGTCAGCAGCGGAGCGGGCAGGAAGCCCTTCGCGTCGTTGATCAGATGCAGGTATTCGATCAGCAGGTCGCGGCGGGCAAAATCCGGCCGCACGATGGCGCGCAGCGCCTCATGGTCAGCGTCGGAGGCCTGACGGCCGCGCGGAGTGGCCCGGCCCTTCCGGTTATTGCGGATGCTCATGTTGGCGTTGACGTTCATGCCGCTGGTACCGACTGGAATTTACTGCATAAAGGTAAAAAGAACTCTCCGGCGTCCGGGGCAAACGCCAGAGAGCAATCTTATAACAGTCCTGGTTGCGTCTGCTTTAACGGAACAGCACGAAGGACTTCGACAGGGTGATCCAGATACCCCAGAGGATCGGGATACCCACGATGGCCCAGGCGACAACCGCCTTGCCGTCGAGGCCGCCCTTGCCGATGCCGAAGGCCCCGGTCGGACCGGCCGAGACCAGCGCGGTCTTGGCCTGCATCGCCGCCACTTCCTCTTCGCTCATATGCCATTTCGAATCGACCGGCTTGACGAAGAGGTTGCAGATGAAGCCCACCAGCAGCATGCCGGCCAGGATGTACATGGTGAAATCATACACCTGCGCGCGCGGAATGCCGGCGGCAATCTGGGCTTCGCGGATATAGTTCACCACCACCGGGCCGATGATGCCCGCCGTCGACCATGCGGTCAGCAGGCGGCCGTGGATCGCGCCGACGAACTGCGTGCCGAACAGGTCAGCCAGATAGGCCGGCACGGTGGCAAAACCGCCGCCATACATCGACAGGATGATGCCGAAGAACAGTACGAACATCGCCTTGCTGCCGATACTGGCTGCCCAGGGAGCGGCGGCGTAAAGGGCGATGCCCAGCGCGAAGAACGTATAGTAGGTCAGCTTGCGGCCAAGTTTGTCGGACAGCGAGGCCCAGAAGAACCGGCCGCCGATGTTGAACAGCGACAACAGGCCGGTGAAGCCTGCGGCAATTGCCGCCACCGTCCTGCGCTGATCCGGATCAAGCTGCGTGAAGGAAACGTCCGGCAGGCCGATCAGGCCACCGGCGAAAATTTCCTGCAGCATTGGCGAGGCCATGCCGATCACACCGATACCTGCGCTCACGTTCAGGCAGAGCACCCACCAGACCAGCCAGAACTGCGGAGTCTTGTGTGCATTCTTCAGGTGCACATGATGCTTGGTGATCATCGACTTGGCGTTTTCCGGCGGCGGAGTCCAGCCGTCAGGACGCCAGCCCGCCGGCGGAATGCGGTAGCCGAAGGCGCCGCCAACCATGAAGACGAAATAGATCACGCCCATGGCGACAAAGGTTTGCCAGACGCCGACCGAGGTGGCCGTGCGGAAGGTGTTCATCAGCAGGTCGGCCAGCGGTGCGCCAATCATGGCGCCGCCACCAAAGCCCATGATGGCCATGCCGGTCGCCATGCCACGACGGTCGGGGAACCATTTGATCAGGGTCGATACCGGCGAGATGTAGCCCAGACCGAGGCCGATGCCGCCGATCACGCCCGAGCCCAGCCACATCAGCCAGAGCTGATGGGTATAGACGCCGACCGCCGAGATCAGCAGGCCGCCGCACCAGCACAACGCTGCGACGAAGCCGGCCTTGCGCGGGCCGGCGCGTTCCAGCCAGCCACCCCAGATGGCGGCGGCCGAACCGAGCAGCACGAAGAACAGCGTGTACATCCAGCCGAGGTCGCTGACCTTCCAGTCGCATGACGTGGTGAACAGCGCTGCCATCAGGCTCATGTCCGGCGGGCAGGCCTTGGCAGAAGTGATGCCGATGGCCCGCGACAGCGGCAGCCAGAACACGCTGAAGCCATAGGCCATGCCGATGCAGAGATGGATTGCGAGCGCCGCAGGCGGCACAAGCCAACGATTGAATCCAGGCTTCGCGATGATGCGTTCGCGATCCAACAGCCCGATTCCGGGCATTAGTCCTGCAGTATCCTGCGCAGCGGCCATTTTGCCGTCCCCTCCCATGAAATTTTCTGCTGCCGCGCCGCTGCAGTGGTGTTCTGCATCTCGGCGTGGCATGCCGCATGGACCGCTCCGACCCATGCATGGATGTTTTAGTGATTGATTAGGCAGAGCCGATCAATACAGCAGTCGTATGCTGCGATAGAACAAAGCTATCAACGCGCAGGCATTACTATGCTTCGCCCAATCGGGTGATCAGCTATTCCTATAATGCCGATTCAGTCGCGCAGGCGCTCGGCCAGCAGCTTGGCTTCGGCGACCAACGCCACTGTCAGTGGCGTCATCGGCTCGCGGTTCGGCACGACCAGGCCAATCATGTGCACGGCCTCGGGTTCGACGATGGGAATCGAGCGCAGCCGTTCGGTAAGACCCAGCGTATTTGCGAGTTTTTCCGGCATAACGCTGGCCCAGCGTCCGGTACGTACATGTGAAAACAGCACGATCATCGAGTTGGATTCCAGCGTCGATTCAAGCTCGCCACTACCCGCCGTCTGCAACAGCCGGTTGATGATCCGACGGTTCTGCATGTCGGGCGTCAGCAGGCAGAGCGGGATCTTGCCAACTTCCGCCCAGGTGACGGACTGGCGATCCCCGAGTGGGCTGTTCTCCGATGTAACCAACCGATACTGCTCGGAATAAAGCGGGATCGAGCGTGCCTTGCCGAGTGGCTCGTTGTCGATGTAGGTGATGCCTGCATCGACTTCGAGATTCGACAGCATCGACAGCACCTCGACCGAGGTGCGCGAGTAGATGGTGAATTTCACCTGCGGATGCTTCTCGCGATAGGGCGTGGTGAGTTCCGAAACCATACCCAAAGCCGTTGGAATGGCTGCAATTTTTAGATGTCCGACGAGACCGCGTTTGAGTGCCTGCACCTCCTGACGCATCGCGCGCGAATCGGCAACGATGCGCCGCGCCCAGTCGAGCACGCGTTCACCCTCAGCGGTGAAGCCGAGAAAGCGTGAGCTGCGCTGCACCAGCAGCACGCCCAGAATGTCTTCAAGCTGCTTGATTGCCGCGGAAAACGTGGGTTGTGTCACGCCACATTCATCCGCTGCCTTGCGAAAGTTCTTTTCACGCGCGAGGGCGAGAAGAAACTCGAGCTTGTCGATCATGGAGTCTTCTTAGCTGCTTTTTCGTCGCAAGGATTCAGAATTCTTCTTCGCAGGTGCACAGGAAGCACTGCCCGTACGTGCGATTACCGAAAATTTTATGCGAAGTTTACACACACCGCCGACGAATATGAGTGCTGGTCTTCGCGACTGGGCCTGCGCTATGACTGAAAAAAAGAAAAAAGCGAATCATCACGCGGGGGAAATTCAGTCGCATGACTGCACATGCCGAGCTATCGAATGCAGATGCGGGCGAACTGGCCTGGCGTATCTCAGATGAAATCGGCAGGCTCAGCGTCGATATCGCTGATGTGGTTGGTGACGTGCAGCAGGTGAGTCGCCTGATCGACAGCCAGACTGAACAGTTTCACGTCATCGCCGATGCGACGAAGGAAATCGTCGCCAGCAATTTGCAGATTGCCGGCATGGCCGCGGAAACGCAGCGCATGGCGAAACAGGCGCATCACGATGTCGATGCCTCGCATGGCGAGCTGACAAAATCGCTCACCGATATCGGCGAACTCGTGGAAGCCGTGAAGGCCATCGGCGACCAGCTCGCTGCATTTGAAACCGCAATGCAAAGCGTGGCGAAGGTGTCGGCCGAGATCGGCCAGATCGCGCGCCACACCAATATCCTGTCGCTGAACGCAACGATTGAAGCCGCACGCGCCGGCGAAGCCGGACGCGGTTTTGCCGTGGTCGCGCATGAAGTGAAGGCGTTGGCCAAGCAGACCAGCGGCGCCACCGACGAGATCGCACGCACGCTGGCGGCGCTGACCACGCAGATGAAGCAACTTGGCGAGCGCATGTCCGCCGGCATGCAGAGCACCGAACGCGTACGCCAGAGCGCCACCACGATCAGCACCGCGATGCAGACGGTGGGAGAAGCCGTCACCCGCGTGGACCAGAATGCCGATTCGATTGCGCGCATGACCGAAACCATCGGCCAGCAGGCCGGCAGCTTCGGCCAGACTGTACAGGACCTGAATGCCGGGGTGGATCAGTCGAATGCCGCTTTGAAAGCGGCCTCGACCCGCATCGACCGTACGCTGACGGGCGCGGAATCGATCATGATGCTGACCGCTACTTCGGGTTTCGAGACGGCCGACAGCAAGTTCATCGCCGCTGCGGTCGAGGTCGCCCGGCAGATCGAGCAGGTCTTCGCTGACGCCGTGGTGCGTGGCGAGATCCGCGTCGACGACCTGTTCGACAAGCAGCTGCAGCCAATCCAGGGCAGCGATCCGGTGCAGTATATGACACGCTACATCCCGTTCCTCGATCGCGTGCTGCCGCAGCTGCACGATCCGATCATGGCGCTGGACGAGCGCATGGTGTTCTGCGCCACCACCGACCACAACCAGCTGATCCCGACGCATAATCCAAAATTCCGTCAACCACTCAGCAGTGATCCGATCTGGAATGCCGCGCATTGCCGCAACCGCCGCCAGTATCTCGACAAGACCGCGCAGGCCGTGGCACGCAGCACGGCGCCTTTCCTGCTGCAGACCTATCGCCGCGACATGGGTGGCGGCGTGTTCGTGCTGATGAAGGACGCCTCGGCCCCGATCCGCATCGATGGCCGCCTGTGGGGCGGTTTGCGCGTCTGCTACAAGGCGTGACGGTCTAGGACCGGATCAGCTCACGAACATGCCGCTCGGCGACTTCGACGAGACCGGCATCATTGATGTGATGCGGCACGCGCAGGATGCGATGTGTATCGCTCACTGCGAAGTGCTTTTCGAAGGCGGCGAACAGCGCGGCGTTGGCGGCCGGGTCATGAAATTTCTGCCCCGGAGCATCCAGCGCCGAGACGCCGCCTTCGGACAGCAGGAGCCGCACGGGACCCGCTGAAGCATTCAGCTTGGCGGCGATCCAGGGAATGCCTGTTTTGGCCACCACATCGAAACGTTCCGCCCCCGCCGTGCAGACGCCGCCGAGCAGATGGTCGGCCGCTTCGGTGGTGGTGAGATCGACCATGCCCTGCAACAGCCCGGAACCGGCAATCGCCTCGAGCGAGCGGCCACCAGGGCCATTGGCATGGAAGACCTGGCATTCGTAATCGGCATTGAGGCCGCGCGGTGAGCCGCTGGATACAGGGCATGGTGACGCCGAACATGCTGAGGCCCAGCGCCGGGCGAGTGTCGCTCGAGGCCGGAATGCTGCGTGTCATCATACCGGCCAGCGCATGCGCCGCATTGGCGAGGATCACGCGAGATAATCTGTTCAGCCCGGCAATATCGGTGACCGGATACAGCATGGCGATGTCATGCACACCGACAAAAGCCGAGACATCGCCGGCCGCCAGCGTCGACACCATCAGCTTGGGCAGGCCGATCGGCTGTGCCTGCATGGCCGCCGCGATGGCGGCTGCGGAACAGCGACGGCCGGAAGCCGGTCCAGAGAGCTGAGCGTCAGCGCGCCAGATCAGCGGTTAACTGCTGTCTGCGGACCCGCACGGCCCATGGCATGACGGCCCGAATTCTGCTATTTACAGAGCCTGCTTTTTAACCAGCTTTCCATCGGGCCAGCGGCCGACGATTTGCGTTCGGCAGGGCGATCATTGGGGAACGGCATTGTGGTGGGGATTGACGGGGCTGTGCCGCAATCTGAAGCGAAAAAGCTGGCTGAAACGACAAAGCTGACCGGCAGCGTTTTCGAACGCCTGACCGCAGGCCTGCCGCGACTGCGCGAGACGTTGCGGATCGCCGTCCTCTACAACGGCGATCGCCAGAGCCCCGGCGCCGTGATCCACCAGACGCACAATCCCCGCTCCGAAAAATCGTATCGCCCGGTCGCCGAGGACATCGCCGAAGCCCTTCGGAACAACGGCTTCCGGCATGTCATGCTGCTGCCTGACGACATGACCCTGGCCGAACGGCTGCGTCAGGAGTCCATCGACATTGCATGGCTCAATACCGCCGGTGTGCAAGGCTATGATGCTGTCGCGCACACGCCGTCCCTGCTGGAGATGGCAGGCATTCCCTATGTCGGCCACCGCCCGCTGCTGGCCGTCACCCTGGACAACAAGCAGGTCTTCAAGCGCGAATGCGCCGGCCTCGGTTTGCCCACGCCCGCTTTCATGGTCTGGGACGGCGTATGGGGCAAACTGGATCCGGAGAACGAGCCGCGCTTCCAGACTGCCTTCCGCGGCTACCGGGGACCATTCGTCGTCAAGCCGGTCACCGGACGCGCCTCCCAGCATGTGCATTTCGTACCGGATTATGCCGGCCTGACAGCTGCCGTCGACGAGGTGTATCGCCGCACACTGAACCAGGTGCTGGTGGAGACATTTGTCGGCGGGCCCGAATACTGCGTCGCGGTCGGCGGTAAGGTGATTTCCCGCGGCGGCAAACTGGAGCAGCTGGCGCAACCACTCGTCTTCTCGGCGCTGGAACGCCTGCTGGAGCCGGACGAGGCGATCTTCACCTCGATGGATATACGCCCGATCACGCAGGATCGCACACGCCTGCTGGGTCCCGCTGATGGTAAGACTTATGACGAACTTGTGCGTCTGGCGCGGGCCGTCCACGGCGAGTTTCAGTTGCGCGCCCTGGTCCGTCTGGATATCCGCGCCGACAGTGATGGCCGCCTCCATATTCTGGAGGCCAATCCCAAGCCGGACCTGAAACGACCGGATGACAAACGGACCAGCCTTGTCTGCGTCGGCCTCGGCGTGCATGACATGAGTTACGAAGATCTGATTCTCTCGCAGCTGATGGACCGGCTTGAGCATTACTTGCGAAACCGGCCAGCGGCCGTGCATCACATCGCGGAACGGCTTTAGTGAATTTTGCGGATCGATCCCGCAACGGTTTGATCATGCTGGCCATGGCGGCCCTGTCGCTTGGCCTGCTGGTCTATATCGGATGGAGCGAAGCCAGGCGAACATACACGCGCTTTCAGGTCGACAAGATGGTCACCCAGGGCGAGCTCGTCCTGACCGCCATGGACACCTACCTGCGCGCCGGGCTTCCGGTGGGACAGTTTCCGGGCTTCCGCCAGATTGCAGACTCGATCCGTGAGTCGGATCCCGCCATCGCCGCGATCGCCGTCCACGACCTGAATGGCCGCGCGATCTTTCTGGTGGGCAATACGGCGACGCCGTACCTCTCCGGTCATAGGGGCACACACCGCTTCCAGGTGTACGAAAATGAGTCCTGGCTGCAGGTTGCATTGCCGCTGAGCAACCGCTTCGAAACCATCGGCGAGTTACGGATCACCATGCCGCGCGAAGCCGTGACGGGAGTCGTCAATGCAACCCTGCCCCAACTCGTGACCGTGGCGGCCAGCCTCGCACTCCTGTTTGGCCTGTTCGCTTTCCGGGTTGCCGGGCGAACAAGCAGCAGCGCCACCCTGTGGATTGGCGCAGGTTACGTGCTGACCTTTGTCATCACCACGGTGGTTGTGGTGATCGGCCTGCTGACCCTTTACGAGGACGGCGCGCAGGCCAAAGCCCAGGCGCTGGCCAAATCACTGGCCCAAAGAGTCGAACCGGTGCTGACTTACGGTCTGGCGATCGAGGATTTCGAGGGGCTGGACAGGATGCTGCTGCGCTACCGCCAGCTCAATCCAGATATCAAGGCCGTGTCCATGATCCTGAACGGCACGGTCGTGGTCAGCAGCGACCCGACCACAACCGGACAAACATGGCGCAGCGATGAGGAAGCCTACGAATATGTCGTGCCCCTCATGCACGATGCCAGTGCAAGTGAGATTCGTGTAATCGTCGCGCTGCCGGTTGCCATCGTTTCGAACGCCGTGCTGCGCGGCGTCAGGAACTTTGGTGCGCTGTTTGTCGGCTCGGTGCTGGTCGCCACACTTCTGCTCGGCGTGGCACAGGCATTGGGATCGCGCAGCAATCATGCCGACGCGCGCCAACTGGCGCTGATCCGGCCGATCTTCTTCATTTCGGTTTTCTGCGAATACCTGCCGGCAAGCTTTTGGCCGCAGCTGTTGCAGACGGCGGCCGCGGAGTACAGCCTGGGCCGGAATGCGGCCTCGCTCGCGTTTGCCACCTATTTTGCGGTTTTCCTGCTGTCTCTGCTGCCGACCAGCGCCTGGGTCAGCCGGCACGGTCCCCGCAATGCCATTGTCTGCGGTGCCCTGCTGGTCGGCCTGGCCAGCCTGCTGCCCGCAATGTCTCCGGATTTTCCGACCATGCTGATGGCACGCGCCATCGCCGGGCTGGGCCAGGGCATCCTGTTTATTTCCGTGCAGGCCGCCGTTCTGGCCAGCGTTCCGGCGAATGAACGTACCCGCGGCGCAGCCGTCATCGTCTTCGGCTTCAATGCCGGCATGATTGCGGGCGCCGCCATCGGCTCGCTGCTCGTCAATGACCTTTCAGCAAACGGCGTCTTCGCGGTCGGCGCCATCACCGCGGGGCTTCTGGCTGTCTATGCCGCCTGGTCGGCGGCAGTGGTGTCGGCCCGTTCCACCGCAGGCGCCGGTTTTCGCCAGATGCTGCGGGATGTCCCGCGTGCCTTTGCCAGCCTGGGATTCCTGCGCGCACTGCTGCTGATCGGCGCGCCCTCGAAGGCCTTGCTCACCGGTGCGATCGGCTTCGCCACGCCGCTGCTGCTGAGCGGGCTCGGCTGGGCTGCCGAGGATATTGGGCAGGTCATCATGCTGTATGCCGGTGGTGTGCTGCTCGCGAGCGGGCCGGTTGCCCGTTTTGTCGACCGCACCGGCCGCAGCGGCGCGACGCTGGTGGCCGGCGGTCTGGTCTCCGCCATCAGCCTGTTCGCACTCGGCAGCATCGGACTCTGGCTTCTGCCACCACTTCTCGAGGCTGGCGTCATCGTCGGCGGGGTCTTCCTGCTCGGCCTGGCGCATGGCTGTATCAACGCGCCGATCATCACCTATGTCGGTACCACCGGGGCGGCTGAGCAGCTGGGCGTGAATGGCGCGACAGCGCTCTACCGCATGGTGGAGCGGGTCGGACATGCCATGGGGCCGATCCTTGCCGGACAATTGCTGCTGGTGACATCAAACAGTCCGGTGGCGTGGTTGTGGATGGGTGGCGTCATGCTCGCCTGCACCCTGCTGTTCGCACTTCCCACCCGTACGCATCAAGCTGGTGCAGGAAAATGACCCGCCTCACTTCCCTCATTCGCCTGCTGGCAATAGGCACGCTACTGGTGCTGGCCATGCCCGCCGTGGCAACCGCATCCGATGATGCATTGCATAGTGTCGAGTCGTGGTTCTCGATCGACGAAAAATCGCTCGATCACTGGCTGCCGTCCAGACCAGATGCCGCAGACGATCAGCGCATCTTGCTGCGGCGCAAGGTCGGGGCGGCAGGGCCTGTGCAGCGCGTGATGGTGATCTACCCGCGCAAATCCACGGCCTATGACGTCGCAATGTCGACCATGCTGCACGACTTTTCCAACCGGCCGCTCAATACAGAAATCCTGGCAGTCAACTTCGCGGTGAACCCGCAGCGCGGTGCCTCTCTGATCGCGCAAGCGCGTCGCGACGGCTATGCCCTGATCTATGCGATGGGATCGGAGACAGTGGAATGGCTGTATCAGGACCATCGCGACATTGGAATTCCCGTGGTGACAATCTGCGCGAAGGACCCTGTACAGCTCGGGCAGATGCCGGATTACGAACACGGCAGCGGGAACAACTTTGCCTTCACTTCGCTGAATGTGCTGCTCGATGTGCAGATCGGCTATCTGCGCGAGCTAAAGCCGAAACTGCGGAATGTTGCGATCCTGGTTGATGACAAGAATACGAGTGCAGTCACGACGCAGGCCCGCCCGATTGCCGAAGCCCTGCAGCGGCAGGGTATCCAGGTCTCCGAAGTGGCGGTGACAGAACCGGCGCAGGCGAAAGACCAGCTGGCGGCGCTGGTCCCGGCGGCGGTTGAACAGATGCGCCGCACCGATCCCGGCCTTGACCAGAGCGTGTTCTGGGTCACGGGCGCGACCAGCGTCTTCGCCGAAATCGCCACGATCAACGCGCATAGCGGCGCGGTGCCGGTCCTTGCCGTGGTACCGGAAGTGGTGCAGGCCGGTCGCGACAGCGCAGTGCTGTCGATCGGTGTCAGCTTCGAATCAAATGCTCAGCTGGCGGCGCTGTATGGCGCCGACATCCTCGCGGGAAAAAGCCGCCCGGCCACTATGAAAGTCGGCGTCGTCTCGCCGCCGGATATCGCCATCAACTTCCTGCGTGCCCGTGAGATCGGCCTGAAAATCCCGTTCTCGTTCTTTGAAGCCGCGACGTTCATCTTCGATGCCAGCGGCAGGCCGGTGCGGATTCGCGGTCAGACGGTATCTGAACGGCCAGGCGGCTGAGGGCGGACGGCACGCTTATCCAACGTCGCCACCAGTGCCCTGCTCTGGACGCGAGACGGCAAGAACAGGATGCTTCGGCTCGGCGGCAATCCGCTGCTCGGCCCGGGCCAGGAAGACTTCCGACGGTGCATCGGTGCCGCGCATCTGGATCACCAGACGGAACTGCTGCGCCGCCTCATGCCAGCGGCCTTCCGCATAGAGATCCAGGCCTTTCTCGAACAGCGCGATCCACTCGAAGCCGGCCGGCACATTGCCGTTCTCCTCGCGCATGGCGAGCAGCTCGTAGACCGCGATAGCCGTCTCACGGCCCCTGACCTTCACCGCATCCAGTCGCCGGGTGACAATATCGTACCGCGCCAGCTCCCAGGTGTTGTGACTGATCAGGATGGTGCTGCCGAATTCCTTGTTCATGCCCTCCAGTCGGGAAGCCAGATTCACCGGGTCGCCGATCACGGTGTAGTTCAGGCGCTCGGCGCTGCCGATATTGCCGACCACCATGCGACCGGTGGTAAGGCCGATCCGAAGTTTCAGTTCAGGCAGGCCGCGACGCGCCCAGTCGACGCGCAACGCCGCCATCCCTGCGGCGCAATCCAGTGCCGCGCGGCAGACCAGCGTCGGGTGATCCTCGTCGTAATTCGGCGCCCCCCAGAAGGCCATCACGGCGTCGCCGATGAATTTGTCGATGGTACCGCGCTGTCCCTCGATGGCTTTGCTCATGGCACCGAAATACTCGCCGAGCAGCGGCACAATCCGGTGCCCGAGACGCTCGGATGTCGCCGTGAACCCCTCGAGATCCATAAACATGACCGACATGTTGCGACGTTCGCCACCCAGCTCGGCCACGACACCCTGATCAACCAGGGTCTTCACCAGATCGGCGGACAGATAGCGCCGGAATGATCCAAGGCCGCGGCTCATCTGCTCGATCGAGGCCGACAGGGCGTCGATTTCGATCAGCGGACTCGAGACACGCTGCACCTGATCCAGATCGAAACGCGCGATCTTTTGCGTCTCGTTGATCAGACGCTGCAACGGCCCGATGAACAGGTGGCGCGAAACGACGATGGACATGAGGCTGACCAGCAGAACTGCGCCAAGCACTGCCAGGATCACGCGATAGTAGTTTTCCTCGATCGGACCCATGAAAGCCGATTCAGGAATGATGGTACCGATCACCCAGCCGCTGCGTTCGGATGGTGCCAGGGTCAGGAAGTAACGTGCGCCGGACGCGTCGTGTGTCACCAGCTGTTTCGTGGCACCGAGTGATTCCAGACTCAACCCGGCCTGCTGAATGCCGGCATGGGCCATCTGCAGCATCGGGTGATAGCTGTTGGCCAGCGGCTTCAGTTCCGGCAGGCTTGATACCAGCGACGGCTGCGTGACTTCGCGTGCATCCGGGAAGGCCACCAGGTTGCCGGCCTGATTGATGATGAAGGCTGAACCGGAACGAAGCGATGTCAGGTTCGCCAGATAATGCGAGATGCGGTCGAGCTCGATGGCAACCGAGATCACCCCCAGCAGATCTCCGCCGCGATTCTGCAGCGTGACTGCGGTATTCAGGCCGGGCTTGCGGCTGACGTCGAACACATAAATGTCCGTCCAGATATGCTGGCCGGGCTTGGCCGCCGCCAGGCGATACCAGGAGCGGGTCGGCGCGTAATAGTCGGACGCCCGGTATTTCGTGTTCGTATAGGTGATCTGCTCGCCGTCGTTGACGTAAGAGTCCTCGACGCGCTCAGCTTCCTGGCGCTCCGGCGACCAGCGGCTCTCGGCAATGCGCAGGCTGACCTCATCAATCCGTTGCGCGCCATAGAAGTCGCCATTCGGCTTTCCGAAGCTGACCCAGGAGAAATGCTTGTTCGCCTTGAGCAGGGAGAAGAACAGCCGGTCGCGGCTGCGCTTGTCCTCCAGTTCGACCGCGCCGTCATACAGCGCATCGTGCAGGGCTGCCTGAGCGGCAGTGGCGGATTCGAAAATGCTGGAGACTTCCCGGTTCACGCCGGAGACGATCTCGGTATTCAGCTGCTGCGCCATCACCGCGACGTTGTCGCGGCTGACGAACAGCCAAGGCAGATGCACCGCGGCGGCCGTCAGGAAAACCGTCAGCAGGGAGATGACGATAAGGCTGATTTTCAGCGAGACCCGCACGCGCCCGCGCATATTCGCCGTATCAGACCCGACCTGGGCTGCCACGCTCCGCCCGTCATCCATAGAGTCCATTCGCTCTTCCCGCCCGCAGATGACCAATTTGGCCAGATTGATCAGCAGATTACCGCAGGAGTATTGATTTAGCGTGAAAAGCTCTCTGGGCGGACAGCTTCGTCACGACCAACACCAATCCGGATTGCCCGGAATGATGCTCGACTTTGAAATAAGTCATTGATTTATAGCATATAATACCGGGGACAACGACTACGACGTCAACGTGAAGGCAGAACTCGAGATCGAGTTACTGCATCAGAAAATTGACCTCATGCGTGAGCAGGAAATTCTGGACTGTCGTAACAACTGAACAGATTTGCAAAGCAAGCCGGTGATCAACCCCAGAGAGGCACCAGGCTTCAAACTTGTGGATTATCGAATGAACTGGTCCAGATAAGCGCCCCCAAGACCGCAGGATTCATAATGCTTGCGACACATCTCGATCTTGCTGAAGACATCCTCGTAAGCCGTCACCTTGCCCCAGGGATCGACGTAGATCATCGAGCCGGTGATGTGGAACAGGGTAATCATCTCCGGGCAGTCTTCCGGCACCACCAGCGTGTGGGTTTCACCCGGCGGCTCGAAAACATACGATCCGGTCGTCGCCACCCAGTCATGCTCCAGGTAATGCCATTTGCCACGCAGCACATGGCCATGCACCGGGGCCGGATGGCGATGGCGGCTGAGTACACCGGAGCGACGCACGCGCAGCAGGTTCACCCAGTAACCCTGGCTCGCATGCAGGCAGAGTGGCCGGAACCACACATTCTCGGCCTGCGGCACCCAGACGCGTTCATCCTCCGGGATGGGTGAGGAAATCACAATCTCGGCGGCCGCTTCGGGCGGAAACGGCAGCTGGTAGGGCATACGGCTGGTATCGGTCATCTGGTCACTCCTTACATTGCGGCATAGCCGCCATCGACCGGCAGAATCGCGCCCGTGATGAAATCAGCCTTATCAGACGCCAGGAAAAGCACGGCCTTCGCCACATCGGCCGGAGTGCCCCAGCGTGCCATCGGCGTACGGTCGAGTATGACCTGACTGCGGGCCGCGTCGTCCTGCAGCGCCTGGGTCAGCGGTGTGGCAATCCAGCCCGGCGCCACAGCATTGACCCGAATGCCTTCCTTGGCCCAGGCCACGGCCAGCGACTTGGTCAACTGCATCA
Source organism: Ferrovibrio terrae (assembly GCF_007197755.1). NCBI lineage: Bacteria > Pseudomonadati > Pseudomonadota > Alphaproteobacteria > Rhodospirillales > Rhodospirillaceae > Ferrovibrio > Ferrovibrio terrae. The sequence goes on along the minus strand of NZ_CP041636.1, from coordinate 1,530,169 downwards.
CGCCGCCCTTGCTCGCCGAATAGGCCGGCACTGCCGGACCGCCGAAGAAGCTGAGCATGGAGGCCATGTTCACGATGGCACCGCGCCGTGCCGCCAGCTGCGGCTTGCACGCCATGCACAGACGCATCGTGCCGGACAGGTTGACATCCAGCACCTTGAGAAAGGTCGCCATTTCGTATTCCGCCATGCGACGGATCATCCCCGCGCAATTGACCAGAACATCCAGGTCGCCCAAGGATCCGGCCAAATCATCCACGGCCTGCTGGTCGGAGACATCGAGTGCCTTCAAGGTTATGCCCCGAAAGGCTCCATCCTTTGCGGCTGTGTCCAGTTCCGGCCCGGCAAGGCCGACGGCAATCACGCTGTCACCGTGGTCGCGGAAAGCCTGCGCGATACCCGCCCCAATTCCACTCGTACCACCCGATACCAAGACCTTACGCGTCATTCCCATTGTGCTCCCATAAGCAGATCTCGCTCGCCGCTTTAGTCTGCAGTTCAGCCACGGATGCTTCCGAGTACCAGGCGGTATGGTCGGCGAGGACAGCGTTGCGCAACAAACTCGGCCGCGACGAACATCATATGAAGAAATCGATGGGAGAGCATAAGGAAATTGCCCGCCTGCTGCGCAAGAACGAGGTCGACGCGGCGATAGATATGGTGCTGAAGCATATTGTCCGCAAGGAAGGTTCATACTGGCAGACCCTTGAGCAGGACCTGTCGGCATCTGACCCGCGGACAGCGCGTTAGCTCGCCTTGGAATAACCGCCTGCTCGGCTTCCTGCGAGCGGTCCACAGGTACACTCGCGCCAACTCAGATCAGGAATGCGAGCATTCTCAGATCGGCCTGGAAGAGGAGTTCCCGGAATGCAGGCCGAACTGCCCAAAGCAGACCCGCCTCTACGAGCGCGAAATGCAGTCGCGCCAGACAATATCCGGCCACTGTAAGCAGGGGTCCGCTTCAAAGGCCATCGCAGGGGTCAGGTGCGGCGGAAACGGTGTTCGAGAACGGCCGTTTCGCCATAGGCGGCGGCTTCAGGAATCAGGAAGACCCGGCCTTCCGGGCTGTCTGACGGTTCGGGGATCACGGTTATGATGGGTCGGTTCTGCGCTGCCGCAAGCGCCGTCGCCACCGACTCAAAGCGGGCCAGCCAGCGCAGGTTCATATAGGTCGCGAACATCAGATTCAGTTCGGCCGCCTCGGCCGCGGCGACCACCGCGCCCGGCTGCAGCCAGGCTGCCGAAACCACCTCACGCAAATCCGCGGCCGCCACCTGGTTCAGCGGTGCCGGCGCAAGGAAGAAATGCGTGTCGAAACGTTTGGGCAGATGCGGGGGGGTGATCCAGTGCGCGAAGGGCACCAACGACTGCATTGCCAGCCTGCACCCGGCCTGCAGAAGCCGGGCGAAATCCTGACCCTGTCCGCTGTCGGCCGGCATCGTTTCTGCCACCAGCAGACCGCATTCCTCGTAGGCTTCACGGATCGCAGCCACGCGCAGTGCCGCATCCGGTGCATCCGTACCGGCGAACCCGGCATCCGTGGCATCCACGGTGCCGCCGGGAAACACGAACTTACCGGCGGCGTAGCTGGCCGAGCCGGTACGTTCCACCATCATGACTTCGAGGCCCCGGGCACCGTCGCGCAGCAGGATCAGCGAAGCGGCCAGTCGCGGTGTGACAATCACTGCGGTCATCGAAAATCTCCCGGTTCAGACAACGGCGGTGGGCGAGCGGAAGGCGCGCTGCAGCAGGAAAGGCGCCGCGGCGAGAGCAATGCCCGCTGCCGCCAGCAGCAGCGCCGGACGGTAGCTGTCGCTGGCGTCGTGAAGATAACCGGAGATCCACGCGCCGATGCCAGCGCCGACATTACTGCAGGCGAAGATCACGCCATAGATTGCTGCCGCCGACGGGCCAGGGAACAGCCGGTTCGACATCGTTGCCACAACCGGTCCACGTGCGCCTTGTGCGATGCCGAAAATTCCGACGAAGCAGACCAGCAGCAGTTCGGAATTGCGAAAGCTTAGGCCCAGCAGGCAGAAGATTCCGGTGAAGGTGCAGGCAAAGCTCAGCAGCGCAATCGGGCGCAGGCCGTAGCGATGCGACAGCCAGCCGGTGGATATCACTCCGAAGACCGAAAGCATGCCGGCAAGGCCGAAAGCGGTGGCAGCCTTTAGCGGCGCATAGCCGCTGTCGACGAGGAAAGGCACGACCTGAACGATCACCATATACATGCTGAAACCGGTGAACGCGAAGGAGACGGCGAGGCCGATGAATTCCGGCCGCCGCAGGGCTCGGCGCAGAGTGATGCCGGCTTCGCCTGCGGCGCTGTCGCCCGATGCACCTTGCGCTCTTCCGGTGCCATGCAGGCGATGCCATGGCAATATCAGTGTCAGCAGCAGCAGAACCGCGAGACTCCAGCCCATCGTCGTATAGGTGCCGCGCCAACCCTGCCATTCGATCGACCATTGTGCCAGCGGCACCATCAGCAGTGAACCCGAGCCAAGCCCGGCATAGGCCGCGCCCATGGCAACCGACATGCGATGGCGATACCAGTGGCCAATCAGCGCCGATGCCGGAACGATGCCGATCGCCGAGATACCCATGCTGGCTAGCACGCCGACATATATATAGAGTTCCGCAATGACATGCGCCTGCGCAGCCAGCAGCATGGCGCAGCCAATCAGCAGCACGCCGAGCGCATAATTGAGCCGCGCGCCGAAGCGGCGCAGCATCAGACCCGCCAGCGGCGCGCTCAGACCGGTGCTGAGCATGTAAGTGGAATAAACACCCGCCGTCTGCTGGCGAGAAACACCAAATTCCTGCTCGACCGGCAGCAAGAACACCATCCAGCTGTCGGCCACGCCGCGGGAAACGAAGATGAAGCCGAAGGCGATGGTCAGGGCAAGCAGGGCGAGGCGACTGTTGTCCTGCCCTGCTGCACCTGATCCAGATTCACTCACGATACGCCTATTGCAGCACGGTTGACGGCAGCCACGTTACCAGGGCGGGGAACATCGCCAGGATCAAGATGACAAACATATGTGCAATCACATGCGGCGTCACCCCGATGAAGATATCCTTCACCGGAATCTTGGAATAGGCCGAGACCACGAAAACGTTGAGCCCGACAGGTGGCGTCACCAGGCCGACCTCTGCGGTGATGATGATGATGATGCCGAACCAGATGGGGTCGAAGCCCAGCGCGGTCACCACCGGAAGCACAACCGGCACGGTCAGGAACAGGATGGCGATCTGGTCCATGATGCAGCCCAGCGCGAGGTAGATCAGGATGATCAGCAGGAATATCACCCAGCGCGACACATCCAATCCACCGACATAGCTGACCAGGCCCTGGGTGAAGCCCGTCAGGGTGAAGTAATACCCGAAGATCTGCGCACAGATGATGATCAGGATGATCATGCAGGTGGTACGCGAGGCACTGAACAGGGCCTGCCACAGCGTCGCCCAGGTCAGCCGGCGGCGGATCATCGCGATCACCATGGCGCCGAAGGCGCCCAGGCTCGCCGCTTCGGTCGGCGTGGCAATGCCCAGGTAGATGCAACCGGTGACCAGCATGATCAGCGCCAGCATCGGCCCGACGACGCGCAGAGACGCGAGTTTTTCGCGCATCGTATAGCTCGAGCCAGCCGGTGCATGCGAGGGATTGATCGCGGCCAGCACCAGCACGGTCAGGATGATCACCAGTGTGACCAGAAGGCCAGGAATGATGCCCGCGATCAGCAGCTTGCTGATGCTGACCTGTGCGATCAGGCCGTACAGCACGATGGCAATCGAGGGCGGGATCAGCATCGCCAGGGTGCCGGAGATCGCCACCACGCCCGAGGCGAGACGCGGATCGTATTTGTAGCGGATCATTGCCGGAATGCTGGTCCCTGAGAGAGTAGCGGCGGATGCCGTGGAGGAGCCCGAGATCGCCCCGAAACCGGCACCGGCCAGCGCGGTGGAAATCGCCAGGCCGGCCGGCGTGCGACCGAGCCAGACCTTGGCGCTGTCGAACAGTTCATCGGCGATGCGGCTCACGATGATGAATTCCGCCATCAACATGAACATCGGAACGGTAATCAGTTCATACGACGATGTGCCGGAAATCGGCGTGGTGTTCAGAACACCGAGCACCATGGCGAGGCCACCCTTGAGGTAGAGCCCGACAACACCCGCGACGCCCAGTGCAAACGCCACCGGCATGCCGAAGAGCAGTAGCAGCAGCAGCATGATCAGTCCGGCCGCGACAATCATTCCACATGCTCCACATGCAGGTGGTTGCCACCTTCTTGTTCATAAACGCGGCCGGCAGCGAGTGCGGCGATGCGGCGAATGGTGTTCAGCGTGACACGGATCATCAGCAGGGCAACGCCCAGCGCCGCCATCAGATAGGGTGGCCAGGTTGGCCATGGGATGGCGCCGTCGACCACGTCGCCGGCGAGCATCCCGTCCACGCCGCTCTCAATCATCTGCTTCAGGATCAGCGCGAAGAAGACCAGCGCGGTGCAGTAGCAGAGTATTTCGGCGACGGCGAACAGGCGATTGCCGCGCAGGCTCTCGAACAGGTCGACCTTGATGTGGCCGCCACGCCGGAAAGTGTCGGCCAGCGCGAGGAAGAAAACCAACGTGACGAGATACATTCCGATCAGATCGTAGGACCAGCTCAGCGGTGCAGAGAACAGATAGCGCATCACTACATCGACCACGATCACCAGCATGATCGCCATCAACCCAAGACCGGTCAGGTACAGGAATGCTTTTTCAACACCCGCCGTCAATCTGTCCAGCATCTGCATGCACCCCTCCGCTTCCCCGATTGCACCGGTGTTGAATTCACCGGCCGCGCCATTGTGGCTTGCGTTTTTCCTTGAATGCGCGCGGACCTTCCTGCGCATCTTCACTGCGGTAGACCCGTTCGAACAAATGATAACCTGCACGCAGGGCGGCGGAACGGCCCATCTCAGTCGAAAGATAGACGAGTTCCCGCGCGGCGCGCACGGTCAGCGGCGCATTGGCGGCGATCTTCTCCGCCATCGCCATGGCGGCCGGCATCAGATCCGCAGCCGGCACCACGCGGTTGACGAAGCCGATTTCATAGCCACGCCGGGCATCGATCGGATCACCGGTCAGCAGCAATTCCATCATCAGCCGCTGCGGAATGATATGGCCGAGTGGCGCCGCCCAGGGCATGCCCCGGCCGACCTTGCCCTCGGTGATCGCGAAAGTGGCATGCTCGGCAGCGATGCACAGATCACACATCTGCGTCAGCAGCCAGCCGCCGGCATAGGCAACACCGTTCACCGCGGCAATCACCGGCTTGGTCACCTGAACGGTATCACCGATGATCGGCAGGAAATCGCGCGGCGGCACGCCGAGCATGGTATCGGCCGCCTCCTTCAGGTCCATGCCGGCACAGAAGGCCTTTTCACCAGTGCCGGTCAGAATGGCGACATGCGCGGATTCGTCTGCCTCGAAACATTCGAAGGCATCGCGCAGGCCACGGCGAACGCCCGAACTGATCGCGTTGCGCTGCTCCGGCCGGTTGATGGTGATGACCGCGACGGCACCGCGGCGGTCAAACAGGATATCTTCGCTCATGCTCCGGCCTTCCCCTGCCAGCGCCGGATGGCGCCACGGTTTTCCAGTCCTTCCAACTCGGCATCATCCATGCCGAGTTCGTGCAGCACTTCGGCCGTATGTTCGCCCAGCATCGGCCCGCCGCGCTCGAAATGGCCCGGCGTCTGCGAGAAGCGGACCGGATAGTCCGGCAGACGCAGCGTCCCGTCATGCGGATCGTCGATGGACTTGAAGAAACCGACATCGGCCAGGTGCGGATCGGTGTAGAGATCCTGGGTAGTATTGAGGCGGGCGACCGGAATTTCGGCACGTTCCAGCAGAGCGATCCACTCCACCGAGGTCCGGCCGGCCAGGATTTCCGCCACCATGGTGCAGAAAGCCGCCATGTTCTGGCTCCGCGCCGCCTGGCTGCGGAAGCGTGGATCGGCCGCCAGATCCGGCCGGTCGATCAGTTCGGCAAACCGCGTCCACTGTTTGTCATTATAGACCAGCACTGAGAGATAACCGTCGCGTGTCTTGTAGGGCCGGCGATAGGGCGTGACAGTGCGTTCGTAGACCGGCCGTCCCATCGGCGGGTCGTAGGCCGCGCCGGCAATATGCTCGACCAGCAGGAACGAGGTCATCACCTCGAACATCGGAATCTCGATTTCCTGGCCTCCGCCACCACGTTGGCGATGCAGCAGCGCAGCTATGATCGCATAGGCCGCACTCAGCGCGCAGACCTTGTCGCCAACCACTGTGGTGACGTATTGCGGCTCGGGATTGATCTCGGCCTGCAACATGGCAAGACCGCTGATGGCCTGGATCGTGTCGTCGTAGGCCGGTTTGCCGGAGTAGCGGCCATCCTTGCCGTAGCCGTACAGGCTGGCATAGACCACATCCGGATTGACCGCGGACACCGCCGCATAATCCAGCTTCAGTTTTTCAATCGCCGGCTTGCGCATGGAGTGCAGCACGACATCGGATTTCTGGGCCAGGCGCAGGCAGACCGCCAGGCCCTCCGGCTTGCGCAAATCGAGTACGATACCGCGCTTGCCGCGATTGAGGTTGGCGAACATGCCGGAACGGCCCGGTGTCCGGGTGGGGCCGACATAGCGGGAGGTATCGCCATCCGGGCTTTCGACCTTGATCACGTCGGCGCCGAGATCGGCCATGATCTGGGTGCAGTACGGCCCCATCAGCACCGAGGTAAGATCGAGAATCCGGATGCCGGCGAGCGGACCGGTCTTGCGCGCCGCGGTCTTACTGGTGGTCATGCAACTTCCTTCGCCGCGGCATGTGCGGCGCGTTCCAGGTTTTCACGCTGCGCCGGATGCGCAATCGCGATCATGGCTTTCATGCGCTGACTCAGCGGTTTGCCGCGCAGGTCGGCGGCACCGTATTCGGTCACGATCACGTCGGCATCGCTGCGCGCCGTGGTGACCGGGCCGGAGAGCGACATGACGATGCGGCTGACCGCGCCGTTTTGCGCCGTGCTGGGCAGAGCAATCATAGAACGGCCGCCGACTGACGCCGTGGCGGCGCGCACATAATCGACCTGTCCGCCAACGGCGCCCAGATACTGACCATTGATGCTTTCCGCATTGACCTGCCCGGTCAGATCGACCTCGATGGCGGAGTTGAGCGAGATGAACCGTGACAGCCGCGACAGCATGGCAATGTTGTGCGTATGCGAAAGCGGATGCATCCGCACGCCTTTGTTGCGATGGCAGAAATCATACAGGCGGCGGGTGCCGATCAGCGCGCCGGTCACCATCACGCCGGGGTCGATTTCCTTATAGGCATTGGTGACAGCGCCGCACTCCACCAGATCGGCGGCGCTGTCTCCCAGCATGCCGGAATGGATGCTGAGATCGCGGTGATTGCGCAGATTGGCCATCACCGCCTCGGGCACCGCGCCGATGCCAACCTGCAATGTGGCCCGTTCGGGGATATAGCCTTGAGCAAAACCGGCGATGGCTCGGTCGAGATCGGTGATCGCCGCCGGCGCCAGTTCGACCAGTGCGCGGTCGGTATGGATAACGTAGTCGATATCGGCAGCCGTGAGCGGTTCGGCACAGGGCACCTGCGGCACCCGGGCATTCACCTCCGCCACTACCACGCGGGCACGACGGACGGCTGCGCGAATATAGTCGCTGATCAGGCCGAGGCTGTAATGGCCATTTTCATCGGCGGGCGCCACCTGAACGAAGGCGATATCGCAGGGGATCACGCCGTCGGTGACGTAACCTTCCATCTTGGACACATGGCAGGGCAGTACATCGAGCACGCCGGCCTTGGTCAGGCGACGATGCGTGCCGGCAGCTCCGATGCCGACAAAGCGGAGGTGATCGGCATATTCCGGTTTCAGCGTGCTGGAAAAGCCAGATCCCAGAAAGACGTTCACGCCGCCAAGTCCGGCGCGCTGCGCCATCAGCGCTTCGGTCAGAGTCTGCGGTTCACCACAGGCCTGGCCCCACAGGATGGTGTCGCCGGCACGGACAATGCCTTTGAGGTCGAGCCCGTCGGCCTGCAATTCCTGCATGGTCAGGCCCTCGCCTCGAGCTGGCGTGCCAGTTCAAGCACTGCTTCAGCGCGCTTGAGCAGGGGACCGTCGATCATGTGGCCCTTGAAGTCGATGGTGCCGATGCCGCGCTGCATGGCATCCTGATAAACGGCAACCAGTTCGCGGGCATGGGCGATTTCGTCCGCAGTAGGTGCATAGATCTCGTTGCTGAGTTCGACCTGACGCGGCACCACGCAGATCTTGCCTTCATATCCAAGATCACGGCCCTTTTCGGCGTCGCGGCGGAACTGCTCGTCGTCGCGGATTTCCACCACGGCCTGGTCAATGGCGATGATGCGCGCCGCCTTGGCGGCCAGCACAACCTGCGAGCGGGCATACAGCACTTCATCGCCAGTACGGGTGCGCCGCGCACCGATATCGGAGGCGAAATCCTCGGCGCCAAAGAAGGCCGAAGTGATGCGCGGATGCGCCGCGCACAGAGCCACAGCGTCGATCACGCCGCGCATCGATTCGATGCCGGCCATGATCTCGATACGACGCCGGCCCGTCTGAGCTGCTTCGGCGCGGGTGATCGCATGATCGACCGGGAAGAGCTGGTCGCGGCTTTCCAGTTTCGGGACGATCAGGCCGTCGATATCGCACAGCACGGCGGCTTCGATGTCGCGGATGTAATGCTTCGACGATGCCTCGTTGACGCGCACATAGAGCCGGCCCTGCAGGCTGACGCCGCGCAGCATGCGCACGGCCTCGTCCAGGCGGGCACGCGCAGAGTCCTTGTCGCCCTCCGGGGTGCCATCCTCGAGATCGATCGCATAGCAGTCGGCCCGGAAGCGGGGGAATTTGGTCAGCAGGTCATGCCGGTTGGCCGGCGCGAAGAACAGACTGCGGATCATGCCGCATCTCCCGGTGCAAAATTCTGCCGATAGGCGGCGCAGGCCTCGTCGAAGATGTCGCGCACGATCTGGCCCGCCGGCTTCACCGACTGGATCAGGCCGACGCTTTGGCCGGCCGGCAGCACGCCATTGTCGATATCGCCCTCGATGCGGCCGCGGATCGTTGCCGGCCCGCCCACTTCCTGCATCTGGCGCGGATAAGGCAGGATTTTGTCCTGGTTATGCTCCCAGTAATTCGTGAAGGCATTGCGCAGCATGCGCACCGTCTTGCCGCTATGGGCGCGGCTGATGACCGTGCCCTCTTCGTCCCGCGTCACCAGCTCGTTCTTGTAGTTGTCATGTGCGCGCGCTTCGTCGGACGCGATGAACCGCGTACCCATCCAGGCGCCGACCGCGCCGAAAGCCAGCGCGGCCAGCAGGCCGCGACCATCGGCCAGGCCGCCGCCGGCGATCACCGGGATTTTCACCGCCTGCGTCACCGCCGGCACCAGCGCCGCCGTGCCGACACGGCCGACATGACCACCGCCGTCGCCACCAGATGCGATCAGCATGTCGACACCCTGCGATTCCAGCATGCGTGCCTGCCGCACATTGCCGACCACGCTCATCACCGTCATGCCGAGATCATGCGCCTCGTTGACCACGCCGAGCGGATTGCCCAGGCCGGAGATCAGCACCGGCACACGCTCCTCCAGACTGACCGCGATCTGGTCCTGCACCTGGCGGGTGTATTTGACTGAAGCATCGTCATCGCCCGACACTTTGGCGAACAGGATATCGACGCCGAACGGCTTGTCGGTGGTGTCACGGATCACGCGGATTTCCCGGCGGAGTTCATCGCCCGTGAGATAGCCGGCACCGATCACGCCCAAACCGCCGGCCGCGGAAACCGCGGCAGCGAGACGGCCATAGGCGACCTGGCCCATGCCGGCCTGCATGATCGGATATTCGATACCGAGACGCTTGCACAACACAGTGTTCTTGAGGACGGATTCAATGGTCACGGCATTTTCTCCCGGCAACGCTGACGCGAACGATCAATAGGATTTCGGCAGACCAAGCACTTTCTCGGCAATGAAACAGAGGATCATCTCGCGGCTGACCGGCGCGATGCGCGGAATCATCACTTCGCGCATATAGCGTTCGACGTGGAATTCCTTGGAATATCCGTAACCGCCATGGGTCATGACTGACTGCGTACAGGCCTTGAAGCCGGCTTCGGCCGCCAGGTATTTCGCCGCGTTGGCTTCGGCGCCGCAGGGCTGGTTCGAATCATAGAGCTCGGCGGCACGCAGCATCATCAGATTGGCGGCTTCGAGCTCCATCCAGTTCTCCGCCAGCGGATGCTGGATCGCCTGGTTCTGTCCGATCGGCCGGTTGAAGACGACACGCTCATTCGCATAGCGCGTCGCACGCTGCAGCGCGACGCGGCCTAGGCCGATGGCTTCCGCCGCCAGCAGGATGCGTTCGGGGTTGAGTCCCATCAGGATATATTCGAAACCTCGGCCTTCCTCGCCGATCCGGTCTTCGACCGGAATTTCAAGATTGTCGATGAAGAACTGGTTCGAATCGATGCATTTGCGGCCCATCTTTTCGATCTCGCGCGCCTCGCAGCGACTGCGGTCGAGATCGGTATAGAACAGCGTGATGCCGTCGGTCGGACGTTTGCACTGATCGCGCGGCGTGGTGCGCGCCAGCAGGAACAACTTGGTCGCCCGTTGCGCCAGCGTGGTCCAGACCTTGCGCCCGTTGACGATGTAGCGGTCGCCCTGCAGCACGGCCTTGGTCTTGATGCTGGTGGTGTCGAGACCGGCATCCGGTTCGGTCACGCCGAAAGAGGCCAGCACGTCGCCGCGGATGATCGGCGGCAGCATGCGCTGCTTCTGCTCGTCGTTGCCGAATTTCACGATCACCTTCGGCGCGAAGACGTTCAGGTGGATCGCCGAGGCACCGCTCATGCCGGCGCCTGACTCGGCGATCGCCTGCATCATCACGGCGCCTTCGGTAATGCCCAATCCGGCGCCGCCATATTCGACCGGCATGGTCAGGCCGAGCCAGCCGCCAGCGACCATGGCCTGCTTGAATTCCTCGGGAAACTTGCCGTCGCGATCCCGCGCCAGCCAGTAATCGTCGCCAAACTCGCTGCAGACGCGCAGGACGGTTTCACGAATGGTCTGCTGGTCAGCGGTCAGGCTGCCTGGCATTGTTTCTCTCCCATATTGTTCCAATATTGGAACTTAATACTTATATCGGAACAACCTAGAGAGTGGCGGCCGCGCCTGTCAAGGCGAATGCACCATGATCTGAAATGGGACTGATTAAGCCGGGTAGTAAACGGTCGGCTCAGGCCTTGCCGGGGTAAGGTCCGATATAGCCGAGCAGGCGCGACGCGCGGTCGCCGAAAGCGTGTACCAGCCCGGCGAGCCGGTCATGCCGTGCCTTCAGGCGCGCGATCGGTGCCGCAATGGCAAACACCGCGACGACAACACCATTGCGATCGTAGACCGGCGACGACACACCGCCCGCACCTTCGACGATCTCCTCGTAGGAGGCGCTGACGCCGGTGGCCCGGATCGCGGCGAGACTGCCCCGCACCTCTTCAGGATGCAGGCGCCGGCCGCCATTGGGCAACACCAGATCGGTGTCCTTCAAGTAGGCATCGATATGCGCTGCTGGCTGGAAAGCCAGCAATGTCTTGCCGAAAGCCGAGCAAAATAGCGGCCGCCTGGTGCCGATCAGCGAACTGAAGCGGATCGCGCCACGGCTTTCGATGATGTCTACATAGACGCCGTGACGTCGATCGTCGCCCATCACGCCAAGCAGTGTGGTGTCCTCGGCCTGCTCCATCATCTCGGCCAGCAGCGGATGCAGTTTTGCCGAAATTGAAGATTCCGGGGTCAGGCGCGTGCCGATCAGCGCACCAAGCCGCAGCGCATTCGCCCCCAGCTGGTAATGCCCGTTGACCTGGGTGACATAAGCGCCCGCCTCGAGCGAGCGCAACAGATTGAGAAGGCTGGTTTTCGGCGTCTGCAACCGCTCACTCAGGCGGGTCAGGGTCAGGCCATCCTTGCTGGCGGCCAGTTCCTCAAGCGCCTGCATCACACGCAGCGGAGACCGGGGCCCCTCGGGCGCACGGCCATCGCTGTCAGAATCTCTGGTTGTGCTGTTCATATTTTCGAATATAATTCCAATATCGGAACGTAGGTACCGTTTTCTGATGTACGACGCCGAATATGCCGCGAGGCTATGGCCAAACACAACCGACTCGATGAGCGGATCACCGGAGGAAACATGCAGAAATACATACATATGCTGGTCACGGCGGTTGCCGCCGGCACCGCGCTGCTGGGCGGCACTGCCCTCGCCCAGAGCGGCAAGACGATTACCTTGCGCGTCGCCGACTCTTTCCCCACCGGCCATTTCATTCCCGGCACGGCCACCCTTCCCTGGATGGAAGAAGTGACCAAGAAAACCAACGGCCAGGTCAAGTTCGAGTATTTCCCGGCCCAGCAGCTCGGCAAGGCGCCGGATCTGCTCAACCTGACCCAGACCGGCGTGGCGGATATCGGCTATGTCGGCATGTCGTATGTCTCCGACAAGATGCCGCTCTCCAGCGTGGCGCAGTTGCCGGGCAGCTTCACCACTGCCTGCGAAGGCACCAAGGCCTACTGGAAGATCGCCCATGGCGAGACGATGACCAAGCAGGAGTTCAGCGCCAACAAGGTGCGGCCGCTGTTTGCCATCGTGCTCGAGCCCTATCAGTTCTACACCACGTCGAAACAGGTGCGCACGGTCGATGACGTCAAAGGCCTGAAACTGCGCAGCACCGGCGGTGCAATGGACATCTTCGCCCGCAAGATCGGTGCGATTCCGGTGCGCATGGCCGCGCCCGAAGCGCGTGAATCGCTGTCACGCGGCACGCTGGACGGCCTGATTTTCCCAAATGAAAGCGTGATGTCCTACGACCTGCAGAGCTTCACGAAGTTCGGCACCAAGGGCGGCAACTTCGGCAGCTTCGTGGCCTCCTATGTGGTCAGCGACGCGGTGTGGAACAAGCTGCCCAAGGACGTGCAGAAGATCATGAAGGATGCCGGCGAAGCCGCGACGATGAATATCTGCAAGGTGATCGATGCCAATATCGGCCACATGCAGGCCAAGCTGGCCGAGGCAGGCGTGAAGTACCACACGCTGACTGCCGCCGAACGTAAGCCGTTCGACGACATCTCGGCCGAGGTCGCCAATGAATGGGCTGATGGCCTCGACAAGCGCGGCAAACCCGGCAGCCAGGTGCTGAAGGAATTCCGCGCGGCGCTGGCCGAAGTCCGACGCTAAGCGTACAGACACAGATGGCATGGAAAGCCCCGGCAGGAATGCCGGGGCTTTTTCATTTCAGGCACGGGCAAAAAAGTAAGAAAACAGGCCACGACAATGGTAATTCGAGTCTGGTGAGTGGGAGTTGGCCGCCGCCGTGGTCGTCAAAAAGGCCATGTCCGACTCTTAAGGTCACCGCTCCAGTCTGCATCTTATGCGTCAGTCAGTTGCGACAAGCGAATCGGACGCCGCATCTGATTATACAGCGTATGGGGAATAGCTGGCCGACCGGACCCTATCCAACTAATCTTGGATGAGGCTGTACTCTTTCGGTTTCACGATTCTGCGATAATCGTCGACATTCAGCACGATGGTTTCAGTCAGCGTGCCAGCGTTGAAAGCTATCTCCGAATACCGTTCAAAGATGCTTGGGTCCACCACCAGCGCCAGTTCCTCGTTGAAGCTGAACGGGGCCAGCGCACCTGGAACACAAGACGTCAGTTCCAGCACTTCGCCGGCAGAGGCAAATGAGGCCTTCTTCCCCCCGTACAGGCTCGACAGCTTGTCGGTGTTGATCTTCCTGTCTCCGGGCAAGACAGCCAGCACATACTTTCTGACGCCATTCCCTTTGATTTTCAGGATAGCGGCCTTTGAACATTGGCCCAGCTCAACATTCCGGACCCTGGCGACCTCATCGGAGGTGAAACCCAGCGCCTCGTGACTCATCTGCTGATATCGGGCCTGATTCTCATTCAGCAGATTCAGAATCCTATCACGTGTGGAATTGGTGGATGCGGACATGCCGGCCTACTCTCGAATCATGGCAATCGGTTAATCGGCCATCATTCTCGAATTGCCGTCTTGTACAGTTCACACCTCTTTGCTCATTTTTGTCATCAGAGCCGAGAGTGCTGGCAGGGCTGTTTGGAGCTCAGCTTGCGAGACCGCCCCGATGCAGAGCCGGATGCCGCCCTTTGCAACATCGGGGCCGACTGCTGTGGAATCGGCTGGCGTCACGATGACGCCAAGAGCTTTCGCCTCCTCTTCAAATAGCCGGGCCGTCGACCGCTCCATGGGAAGCCATAGGTGAAAGCCCACATGATCGGGTTCCTTCATGGCATCTCCTAGGTATGTCCGAGCCACGGCATACCTGCGCCGGGACTCCTCGCGAATGGATGCACTGACGGCGTCTGCCGTGCCATCCAGCATCCATTGCTCCATCACCGCACAACTGGCGGACGACACCATCAAGGAGGTGACCTGAAGGATGTTCTCGGCCTGCGCATACAGTGAAGGAGGGGTCACCAGGCCGCCAATCCGCAGGGACGGACATAGCGTCTTGGACAAACCGTTGACGTAAAGTGTGCGCTCAGGTGCAAGCATTGCCAGCGGAGGCAATGCGGGAGCGCCACCCAGAGAATAGACATCGTCCTCGATGATTTGAACATCGTGCTCAATGCAAACCCGCACGATGGCCTTGCGGCGGGACAGACTCATCGTTGTTGTGGTCGGGTTCTGCATTGTTGGCGTTACATACAGCGCACGTTTGCTTTCCCGAATGCCGTGTAGAGCCCGATCCAATGCGTCCGCGCTCATACCGTCGTCATCGGCTTCCACTCCCACAAGCTTCAGTCCCTGGTAGCGGGCCAGGGCGATCGCGCCGGGATAAGTGTGAGATTCGACCAACAGATGCCCCTGCGGACCCGCCGCTACGGACAGGGCGACCGCCAGCGCATGATGCGCGCCACTGGTCAGCATGAGCCTGCGCGGATCTGCATCCATTCCAAGGCGGGAATACCAGTGCGCCATCTGGCGCCGATATTCGTCGTGCCCCGCGGCCGGTGGATAGCTGTTGAACAGGTGAGAATCAGGTCGCTTGGCCAGCGCTGACATTGTGCGCGCCAACACGCGCTCGGTCATGATGGCGGGCGGCACATTCCGTGACAGGTCTATCGTCGGCCCGCTTCTGGAATGCGACAGAGCGACGAAGGTACCGCTACCCTTGACAGTCCGGGTCAGGCCGCGACGTTCAAGAAGGCCATAGGCCTTGGTCACGGTCCCCAGCCCCAGGCCAAGCGCAATCGCCAATTCACGATGGGGCGGCAGGCGGGAATTCGCCTCAATCCGTCCCTCGACGATGTCTTCAGCCATTGCCGTGACGAGGCGATCGCAGGGCGTCCCTTCGATTCCCGAAAGGCGTGGCATCCAGGTGGGCTTCTTACGCATCGACACCTCAGCGTCTAAAAATCATATCGAAATTTTTGCAGAAGCATCTCATCGACTAGACCTATTTTCCGTGATTTCCTTAAAAGTGTATCGTGACACTATAATGTTTTGAACAAAGTGTCACAGATATTATGCTCCGCCCAAGCCAACAGAAAGGCAGTGGGTGATGAAACAGATTCTAGTTTATAGCGACAGTGTGGGTTGGGGCATGGTGCCCGGCACCCGTGACAGATTCCCCTTCGATCAGCGTTGGCCCGGTGTCCTTGAGATTGCCCTGAATGGCGACGGGAAGCAGGACGTCCGGGTCATCGAGAACAGCCTGGCAGGCCGTAAGACCCTGTGGGACGACCCATTCCGGCCGGGCCGCAACGGCTCGGTGGCGCTGGGGGAGGTCATCGAAATCAACTCTCCATTGGCCCTGGTCATCATCCAGCTCGGTACCAACGACTTCCAGGCCACCCACGATATCAAGGCGTGGGGTGCAGCCGCCGGTGTCGGCAAGCTGGTCGACATCATCCGCCAGGCCCCCATTGAGCCCGGCATGCCTCGTCCGGAGATCCTGGTGCTGGCGCCGCCTGCAATCGAGGAGCCCAAGGGCGCCAACGTGCAGAAGTTCGAAGGCGCTGTGGAGCGCAACAAGGGCTTCGCGCCTGCGCTTAAGGAAATGGCCCAGCTGAAGTCGGTCCACTTCTTCGACGTCAACAGCGTGACGGGCGGCAGCAAGGTCGATGGCATTCACTTGGACGCCGACCAGCATATCGCCATCGGCAAGGCCTTGGCCCCGATCGTCGCCGACATCGTCAATCGAAGCTGACTACCGCCATGCCAGATATGAAGCATGACGTGATCGTACTTGGCGCGGGCATGGTGGGCGTCAGCTGCGCGTTACATTTGCAGCGCAGGGGGCTGTCGGTCGCCTTGGTCGACCGCCGCGCACCTGGGCTGGAGACATCGTTCGGCAACTCAGGGCTTGTCCAGTTCGAGGCAACCGAGCCTTACGAGCTGCCGCGCGACCTCGGCTTCCTGATCTCCGGAGCGATGAACCGGCGGATTGATGTCCGCTATCACCTGGACGCAGTCCTGCAATTGGCCGGACCGCTGTTCTCGTATTTTGTGCAATCCGCACCGAAGCGGCATGCCGAGATTTCCCGCGAGTATAAGACGCTTATCGCCCGCTCCATCGAGACCCATGCCGAACTGATCGAGCAGGCCGATGCGGAAGAGCTGATCGCTGGTAAGGGCTACCTGACCCTGTTCCGTACCGAGCGCGAGCTGCACAAGTTCTTCGAAAAGGCCGACGCGCGGGCGAAGCTGGGAGTCAGCCACCTGAAGCTCACTGCCGCGGATGTGGCAAAGGCAGAACCACACCTCAAGCGTGAGTTCGCTGGCGCGATTCAGTGGACCGATCCGCTGGCGATCAAAAGCCCGGGCGATCTGGTGCAGGCCTATGCACGCCTGTTCGAGAAGGAGGGCGGCCAAGTACTCCTTGGCGATGCCAAATCGCTCACCCGTCTGCGTCCGGATGCCTGGAGGATCACCCTCAATGATCGGAGCACCGTTGAAGGCGAAAAGGTTGTCATTGCCCTTGGTCCATGGAGCACGGAACTGACCTCCAGGTTCGGGTACAGGCCGCCGATGTTCGCCAAGCGCGGCTATCACATGCATTACGCCAGGCAGGATGACCGGCCTCTCAACAACTGGGTGATCGACGCCGAGATGGGCTACGTCGTCTGCCCGATGAAGGCGGGCCTGCGTCTCACCACTGGAGCAGAACTGGCGCATGTGGATGCTACCC
The DNA here is from genome assembly GCF_007197755.1 of Ferrovibrio terrae. Lineage (NCBI taxonomy): Bacteria > Pseudomonadati > Pseudomonadota > Alphaproteobacteria > Rhodospirillales > Rhodospirillaceae > Ferrovibrio > Ferrovibrio terrae. The sequence continues at coordinate 1,512,861 of NZ_CP041636.1, read as the reverse complement.
GCACCCCCAGTCAGTTGGCCAATGCCGAAGCGATCGCTCGCGACGTGTTCCCATTGGGCGATCGGCTGGATGCCGAACCCTGGATGGGCGCACGGCCCTGCATGCCGGACATGAAGCCCGTCTTCGGTCGGATACCTGGCCAGGATGGCATGTGGTGCGCCTTCGGCCACGGCCACCAGGGCTTCACGCTTGGTCCGGTCACCGGCGAGCTGCTGGCGGCCCAGATGACTGGGGCCAATCCGCGCATTGATGTCGCGCCGTTCTCACCCGCACGCTTTGCTTAATGGAGTTCCAGTATGCTTCACATCCGCACTCCGCTCGTCCTCCATCACGGCCTGTCCACGTCCGAACGACGGATCTGGCTCAAGCTCGAAAACCTTCAGCCCAGTGGTTCCTTCAAGCTGCGCGGCATCGGCCTGCTTTGCGAGGAAGCGGCCAGGGCCGGGAAGACTGAGTTCATCTGCCCCTCGGGCGGCAATGCCGGTGTCGCGGTCGCTTTTGCCGCCAAGAAGCTCGGCATCAAGTGCAGTATCATCGTTCCGAAATCCACACCTGCCGTGACTCGCGAAATCATCGCTTCCCTCGGTGCCAGCGTCACCGTGCATGGAGCTGTCTGGGACGAAGCCAATGCGCTGGCCCAGCAACTGGCCAAGGGTGAGCATGTGGAGCTGGTCCCGGCGTTCGACCATCCGACACTCTGGCGCGGGCACTCGACGATGATTGACGAAATCATCGAGGAGAAACCCGAGTTCGATGCTCTGGTAACCGCGATTGGCGGCGGTGGCCTTCTTGCCGGTCTTATGGTCGGCCTGGATCGCCACAAGCGACATGACGTCGATGTCATTGGCTGCGAGACGACCGGCTCGGCTTCCTTTGCCGCAGCGGTCGCGGCCGGGCGTCCCGTAAACTTCCCGCTGGACACGGTTTGCGGCTGCCTGGCCGCAGGTGAAGTCGCCGCATGGCCAGTCGAGCAGATTGGCCGGTTCCGCTATCGACCGGCCATCCTGTCCGATGCCGAAGCGCTATCTGGTGCGGTCCGGTTTGCCGACGACATGCGGCAACTGGTCGAGCCCGCTTGCGGTGTCTCACTGGCGGTTGCCTATCTTAATCATCCACTCATCGCAAACGCCAAGGATGTCGTCGTCATTGTCTGCGGCGGTGCCAGCACCAGCGCGTCGCTGCTCGAAGGCTGGCGCCACGACGTGGCGCAAGCGGCCTGATCCTGGGAGGACAAATGTTCCAGAACTTCGACACACCCCTGGCCTTGCGGCTGGCCTGCCGCAGCGGCGATTTCAAACGCAATACCGCTGTTCAGTCGCCCGGAAAGATGTTCGTCACCGACATCAAGGGGTGAAAGCTCCAAAAGCAGACCTAGCCATACAATGGAAACTCTGACTTCCTCGGCAGTGTCGGCGGCACGGCCAGCGCCACGCACCTCCCTGTCGGTGGACTTCACTAAAGGGAGGTATCGGGAAATCATCGCGGGTACTCGCAGTGTCTGGTCGTTCCGTCCGCACTATCATCTCGGCGATGAAGTGGTGCATATGCTGGAAGGATGTGCATTCCTGAGAATTGGGAGCGTCGGCCGGAGAGTTGAAGCTGGCGAGAAAGTCATTGTCCCGGCTGGGGTCATTCACCGCTTCGAGCCACTGGATTCTCACGGCTGGAGTTTTGTCTCCGAGTTCGTGGTGCCCGACGATTACAAATTGGACGGCCTCAATCGTGGACCGGATGGCGCGCTGGTGGAGCGCGTAAAAGCCTTATTGTCCAGGCGCGGCTCACTGCGCACCGATGTCGCTCAGATTGCCGAAGCCTGCGCGATTTCCAAAGGCTATCTGTCGCGGCGGTTCCGCCACGAGGTTGGAACAGGCCTGCATGATTTCCACGTGCTGGTCGCCCTTCACCACGCCAAATCGATGCTAAAGAGCGGCCTGCCGATTGTGGACGCCGCTTTGGAAGCTGGCTTCTACGATCAGGCTCATCTGAGCCGGGAACTGGTACGGACCTACGGCTTTACGCCTGGAGCGTTCCGCGGCGCCTGGGTTACGGCGCCGCGGACCTCCGAGCATGCATACGCAGTGAGAACTACCACCAGGCAGTGATGCGTGCGTCGCGTCAGTGCATGAAGAACTGCGCCACGAACGCACCCCCCAGGAACGTCCCGGCATTTGCTGCCAGCGACACCACGACAATACGCCAGCCGAGACGGCGGAATACCGGCAGATCCTTGGCAATCGAAAGACCTGCCAACGCGATGACTGGCGTGGCCAGCGCCAGGAAGCTGATTTTCCCGGTCATGGCGACGGTTTCGGCAGCGAACGGCGTGCCGGGATAGGTCAGGGCCATCGCAACCAGCGAAACCCACAACACTGCCGGGAGGACGCCGCGGGCGAGCTTATACAGAATATAGCCCACCACGACGCAGCCCAGAATGATGCCCATGCCGCTGACCGTCACAGCATCAGGCACAGTCTTGAAGGCGATGTAATTAGCCGCCAAACCAATGACGCCCACGCCCAGCCAGAGAGTGAGAATTTGCGGGATGGAAAGCGCTTCCGGCTTATCTACGACCTGTTCGCTCTGGGTGAACGCAGGTGTAGCCTCCACAGGCTGTCCTTTGCCGCGCCCCAGGATAGGCTCCAGCACCTTGTACGCCCAGACGGTGAACGGCAGTGACAGGAACAGCGTGAAATACGTGCCGATCGTGGTCGTAATCAGGTTACTGGCGGCAGCGAAAGCGGCAACTTCCTTGGCCATTTCAGGCGTCTGCTGAGCAGAAATGGCACCTGCAGCCGCAGCCATAAGGCTGCCCGAACCCATACCGGCGCCCATAGCCAGTGCATGGGGATGGAAAATGTTCAGGCTGGTCACGAGTGAGGCAAAGATGGAGATAAAGACTGCACCAAAGACCGTTCCGGTGATGTATTCAGCCAGAACACCGTGACCCTCCGGGCTCGACATCCCATACCGCTCACCGATGATCGCCAGACTGGGTTCGCGCCCCACGGAGAATGTAGCGCCGATGGCCTCACGCTTGATGCCCAGCAGTAGAGCGATCGGTAGGCCGATAACTGCAGTTCCGAAGAAGTGACCGAACTCCTGGAAGGCCAGTGCCCAGCCTGCCGTCAGGATTTTTGGCAGAGACCCTCCTACGAGCAGGCCCAGTTTTGCGATGAACAGTAGGAGTGCGAATTGAAGCGCCGCGCTTGCCAGACGCTGGATGGAGTTGTCTACCTTCATAAAAGGCGGAAGGCGTGTGGAAACCGTGCCCCACACTGCCCCGATCAGCAGCGCCCAGAGAAACGGCAACAGGGTGACCTTGTAGGCGCCACCCAGCGGAATAGTCAGCGGGCCGGCGATTTCCGCAATGATGACACAGATGCTCGCGCACACAAATAGTGCGGCCAATCGTAACCACGAAGTGTCTCGTGACACTGTTGTGAATTGAGCTTCCATCTCTACCCCCTCTGTTTTGAGCAAAATCGTTATGGGGCGGTCCCATCCCACCCTCATTGTGTCCATGACGATGGCTGCAACAAAACGGAGCGTCTTGGATGGAAGGAACCCAGATGCCGGTAAGCGAATGCGTCTCGGTACACTTCTGTCCAAGACCAGATCTGCATCTCGCCAATACCGTCTATGCAGGGTGAGACGAACCAGGCAGAGTGGCAACCTCGACGATAAGAGCGTGCCGAAGGGCTCCATGCAGGTACGGATCAACCTTCCGCAACCTAAGAGCCTGTCGCTTACAAGCGGCAGCCGCTGTCATCGCTGAGGAACCTTCATGAAGTCGCCAGTCGAACGCTTTTTCTCGCTTGATTACAGCGACGCCCGTCAAAAGTTCCTGCACGCGGCCGCGATTGCAGGTGGGCAGCATCGTGAATACGCGCACAGCACCACAGGCCCGTTAGGCGAGCGATTGACGACAGACGTGGTGTGGCTTGGAAGGACTGACGCCAGGAACATTCTGGTATTGCAGAGCGGCACGCATGGCGTCGAGCTTTACTGCGGCTCGGCCTGTATGATTGACATTCTCCTGCATGGCCGCGTACCCGATAGCTGGGCCTTCTGCCTCATCCATGCCGTAAATCCGTGGGGCTCTGCATGGGGCCGACGCGAAACCGAAGACAACATCGACCTGAACCGCAACTATATTGACTTCGATGCCGCGCTGCCGCGGAACGACCTCTACCGCGACATCCATGCGGACCTGTTGCTTCGTGATCTGAGTGGCGCAGGTTTGTCTGAATCTAATGCTGCTATCGACCGGGCCGCTGAAAAATACGGGTCGCGCGCCGTCCTGACGGCTCGTTCTGCGGGGCAGTATGAGTTTCCTGATGGTCTGCACTACGGCGGCCTGCGACCATCGGCATCGAGGTTGATCGTCGAAGCTGTAATCAAGGATTATGCCTTGGTTGACCGCGCAAATGTCGTGGTTTTGGACTACCACACTGGCGCGGGCCCCTTCGGCTATTGCGAGCCAATCTACCTCGGTCAACCGACGGGAATACGTTATCGTCTTGCCAAAACGCTTTTCGGCTCCTGGCTCACATCTCAACGATCGGACGGCGCGGTTACTCCGCCGCAGACAGGCCTTGGTTCGGAACTCTGGGAGAGGGTTGGTTGCGATCGCGCCTATCTGCTTGCCCTTGAGTTCGGCACCTACCCTATGACATTGGCTGGAGGCATCCTCAGGCAGGACAGCTATCTGCATCGGAAGCCGGGTCAGCTTGACTGGCACGCCTCTGAGACGAAGACCATCAAGAACGCGCTTCGCGAGGAGTACGATCCGTGCTCACCCCTGTGGCGGCGCCTGGTATTGAATCAGAATCGAGTGATAATTGAACAGTTTGAGACTTACGCATTGTCCGTGCTTTCGGACTGAAGTCCGCCAATAGACCCATCGGCACGATTCTGTATGGCGCCGTGTCACTCAAAAGTGGCGGCGACATCAGGACATCTATTCCAGATCTTGAATTGTAATAGATCTGGATCGCGTGCTTTTCCGGTGGAAAAGCAGCACCAGCCCCTGGAATGCTGGCTTCGTACCCAGACTCGGGAGGGCTTCGCCATATTCCGGCCAAGCCTTAGGCGTAAGCCCATGTTCAAATCTTAACTGCACACAGGATCAGCCTTAGCTGCACTGTGCTCACTTAATGCCTCACACGACATCTGAGATGTTTTTAACGCTGCACAGATTTGCGAAGTCTTCACCGGGGCCAGGCCAATGGCCGGGGTGGCGGTTCGGGTCTCGGCATGACTCATAGGCGCGGCAAACAGCACGGCGGCGGTGAGTATCGCGACAAGAGTCTTCATGTCCAATTCCTCTAAAAGCAGCGGACGCAGGTTTTACGTCTAGGCACTGATTTTACGAGGAAGTTATATCCAAAAATATTGGTGGTAATCTTATAAGACTTATAGGAATTACTTATAAATTGAGTGCCCCGCAGGCAGGCTGGAGCAATCTACGAGAGACTGACTCGGGGGTCATAATCGGGCCTTTCTCTTCGAGGTCGAAGCGGCACGCTTCAGGCCCGGCACGGTCATTCGGCCGCGACAGCGGCAGGCTCACGCGGCGGTGTGGCCGCGTCCGCCTTACGGACGGACCAGATGCTATCGGCGGGACCGGTCGTGATGCGACGCCGGGTGGCGACTGCCATCCATGCGAAGCAGAGCGCGCCGACGAAGGCAACCACATCGACGCCGATGGTGGCAATGCTGCCATGCGCCCACATGCCGAGTGTCGGAAACAGGAGTGCCGTCAGCGTTGTCAGCGGGATCGCTACCGTCGCGGCGGCGCACAGCCACAGCAGATGGACGGCCGAGCGCGCCGCGCCCGAGGCAAAGGCCCATGCGATCGAGCCAAGGAACACGGCGTAATAGATCAGCTCATGCCAGTGGTTGAGATCGTCCACGCGACCATGCAGCCATTTGGCCGCGACAATGGTGAGCGAGATACCCGCCACGCAGCCGAGACACACACCTACGGTCGCGCTGCCCAGGAGGCGCGTCGAGCGCGACTGTTCGACCTCGCCGCCCTTGCGGGCAGTCTTCCGGCGCGTCTCGATCCAGAGCAGATTACCGCTGTAAAACAGCCACGCTCCGGAGAGGCCCAGTAAGAAGTACGCCCACGTAACTGTCGCCCCCTCATAATGCCCGGCATGCAGGCCGTAGAATGTCTCTGCCGCACGACGATCCGGATCCTGGCGCGCTGGACGGGTGAGGTCGTTGAGCAATTCGCCGGTCACGGCGCTGAGCATCACGCCGCCAAGATGGTAATCTCCCACATAGCCGCGCTCCCGTCCGGGGACTCTCACCGAAGCGGCCTTGTCGCCGAAATTCTTGAAAACCAGGAAGCGGGGCTCGAGATCGGGCACCTGCTCCTTGAGTTTTTGCAGCAACTGCACGGGCGGCATCATCACACCCGCCTCGCCGATCGGCTTGGGCGCTCTGCGCGGCTCATTTTCCTGATCGTCCAGGATGGCCTGCTTGCCGCCGAAAATCACACGCTCCTGTGCGGACCAGAGCGGGCTGCTGAGGCTCAATGCGGTCGCAGTGATCGCGATCGCGATGTGAAACGGGAGTGCGGTAATTCCAACGACATTGTGGGCATCCAGCCACATGCGCTTGAGGTTTTTGCCGACACGCAGCTCAAGAAAATCCTTCACAAGCGACGGCAGCAGCGTGATGACGCCTGCGATCAGCGCCACACCGTAGAGCAGCGAGATCACCCCCATAAAATACGATCCCCACGGCCTCGGTATCCCGACGCGCATGTGGATGTCATTGATGAACTCGGCCAGTTCGGACGGCTCTTCCGGCTTCGCTAGCAGCTTGCCGTCTGGATTGAGCGTCCCCCACCAGTGGACATGCCCATGCGGCTGACCCGGCTCGTGCGGCTCGTCCTCCTCCCAGGTGACCCGCGCAGGCTCGTTCTCGTGGCCCCGCAGATGCAGCTTGATACCTTCCGCACGCGCCTGAGGATGAGCGGCGGCGACCAGCTCGAGGAGACGGGGGGCATTGTCCAGAGAAACCGCGGCCACCCCCACGGACGGCGGCGACGCCCAGCGAGCTATGGGCTCCTGAAACATGGTGAGCGCGCCCGCATAGAAAGCGATGAACAGTGAAAAGCCGCAAGTAATACCGGTCCATGTGTGAACCGTTTTGTAGAGCCTGACGATATCGGCGCGGATCATGCTGGCCTCACGCAAAAAAGACAAAGCGGCACGCAAACAGCGCCGCGAAGGCGATGAGGTTCGCCGCGCCGAGCCACGCCCAGGCGGAACGACCGCTGCGAAACAGGAAGCAGAAGCTGAACACCGAGATCCAGACGAACGCTTCCAGATAACGCATCAACGAGTAGCGCCCACCCGGTGCATCTATGCCTCCCGGCCCCAGATAGGCGTAGAGGCCGACCAGCGAGAGCGCCAGGCCGAAGCCGAGGATGACGCCGGCACTGGCCTTCCCCCACCAGTCGGGACGGATATCGCCAGCCATGTCAGCTCTTCCGCCCGAGACTGCGCCCCAGGCTACGGAGGGCAGCCGAATAGGGAAAGACGAAAAGACAGACCATGGCGACATGCAGCGCGACGAAGAAGCCCGCCAGAGGCTGCAACGCCGCGATCCATGCGGCAAGGCCGGCCGCCAGCAGCAGGCTGCCCGCCACAAGGACGGGCCTCCCCGGCAAAGCCTGCGCCAGCCACCGTTGATTGGGGCTGGCGAGGTAAAGGCACGCGCAACCGGCTATGGTCAGTGCGAGTGCCAGGGCCACCATCATGGCTCAGAAGTCCACGGATGCCGAAAGCCAGAAGGTGCGCGGCGCGCCGAGCTGGACATACCTGAAGTTCGATGCCGACCAGTAGTTCTTGTCGAACACGTTATCGACATTGAAGCGGAACGTGATCGGCTTGTTGTTCCAGGGCGAGTCCCAGACATACCGGGCACCGAGATCGACGAGCTCCCATGCAGGGATCTTCAGGTTGTCGTTGCTGCTGCTGACCATTTGATTTCCGGTGTAGGTGAAGCGGCCGGTCAGGGTCAGGCCGTGCACGAACGGCGTATCCCACTCGCCGCCAACAACAGTCCGAATGATGGGGATGCCGGCTTCCCTGTTGCCGTCATAGAGGCCACCCTGGGTCTTCGTCTGCTGACTGTCGATCAGGGTGAGCCCACCCATCAGGCGAATGCCAGGCGTGACTTCTCCATAAGCGTTCAGCTCGACACCGCGATTGCGCACCTCGCCATCGAGTGCTTGCCGCGGCAGCGGCGTGCCGGCGATGCTGATCGTGTTGGGCTGAGCGATCTGGAACACCGCCAGCGTTGTGGTCATCCTTCCCCAATCGACCTTGACGCCCGTCTCATACTGTTTGCTGACATAGGGCGCAAAGACCTCGCCAGCATTCGAAAACGATGTGCTGACGATGGTTCCGCGTTGCAGATTTTCTACATAGTTGGCGTAGAGCGAGACATTCTCCCTTGGCTTGACGACCACACCCAGAGCCGGGGTCAGTGCATCGCTGTCATAGCCGGACGTGATGGCGCCAGTCGTCGTATTGAAACTGTCGGATTCCACTCTCTGCTGACGGATGCCTGCGGTGAACTGGATCTGCTCATCGAGGATCGACAAGGTATCGGCGATACCGATGCTCGAAGTCCGCGTCTCGTTTGTTTTCTTAGGAGCGCCAGGATCGGCGGCGGCCGTAACGCCGCCGAATACCGGATTGTAAATATTCGTGGTGTAGGCGAAGGGGGTTGTCGCCTGCGCCTCGCCGGTCTCCATCACGGACTGCGACAGGTTTAGACCGAAGGTATGGTTCACCGGACCTGTCGTCGCCTTCGCCCTCAAGCCGCCCTGCATGGACAGCACGTCATAGGCAAAATTCGTGTGCTCGACGTTGTTCCATCCATAAGTTCCGTCCGTACCCAGCAGCTTGGGCTGGTTCGGGCCAATGAGCGAGAAATCCAGTGTCTGCTTGCCGATGGCGGCATAGGCCGTGACTTTCTCGGTAATGTCGACTTCGCCTGCCACCATGCCGAGCGTCAACTTGCTGGGCTGTTTGCTCCATGTCGGATTGAGGCTGGTGCTGGCGTCGGGAGCTTTCGGTACGTGGACGATACCGCCGCCGACACCGCTGAGAACGAGCTGCTGTACGATCTGGGGGTTGGCGTCGTTCGTTTGATGGGCGACATCACCGGATATCCGGACGCGCTCGCCGCGATAGTCCAGATTGATCGCCATCGATCCCACTTCTGCATTGCCCGGTTCCACCGCCGTATCGCCTTCGCGATACGCTCCGTTGGCGCGAATGCCCAACTGCTTCTCCGCACCGAAGCGGCGGCCGATATCGAGATGAGTGCCCAGCTGCATGAGGGAGCCATAGCGCGCCGTCAGCTCGGTGACCGGTTCGTCAGTGGCCTTTTTGGTGACGAGATTGTACGAGCCGCCGACACCGCCCTGCCCGAAAGCCGCCATGCCGTTCAGCAGAGCGCTCGGCCCCCTCAGCACCTCGACGCGTTCCATGTAATCCATGTCCGGCGTGCGCAGCGGCGCCATGCCCGCCAGGCCGTTCAGACTGCCGTTACCGGATGACAGGGTGTGCGAGAAGCCGCGAATGGTGATCGAGCCGTCTTCATCGCTGGCGCTGTTTTGTTTTGTCAGGATCGACGGATCATTCAGTAGTACATCCTGAACGGTCCGGGCCTGCTGATCGCGAATCGTCTTGTTCGTGTAGTTGGTCTGTGAGAACGGCGTGTCCATCACATCCCTGTTGCCGAGCATGCCGAGCTGCCCGCCGCGCGCGATCTGGCCGCCGGCATATTCCGGCATCGGCGTCATCGTCGAATTCGGATTGATCGCACGCCCTTCCACGTTCAGCGTCGGCAGGACCGTCGCTCCGCTGCCGCGCGGCGCCTCAATCAGATTCACCGTTCGGCTGTCGGTGTAGCTCCAGGTCAATCCGGTGCCTTCCAGCAGGCGCGCCAAGGCTTCATTCGGCGTCAGATCGCCGGTGACGCCCGCGCTTTGTTTGCCGTCCGTGGTCAATCCATGCGTGGTGATCTGCAGGTTCGCCTGGCGAGCAAACTGGATCAGCGCGGCCGGGAGCGGCTGGGCCGGAACGGCAAAGCGGATGCGGGTCTGGGCCTGAGCGACCTGAACAGGCGCGGATCCGGCATCAGCCGCCTGCGCCGGAGCTAGCGGCAGGGCAACCAGCGCCGTCGTCAGAAGAAGAGAAAACTTATTGAAACCAAGCACTTGAGACAGTGCCTGCTGCCCGCCAAATCGCATAAAAATGATCCCCCAAATGCATAATCGTTACGCCGCAAATGCGATGCACTCGCGTCTACCCAAACTGATTGACGAGCGGCTCGGAGGTGATTTCCAGATTGCAGAAGATTTTTTCGCGCGGCCCGAATTTACCGGGGAGACTGGCCGGGGCGGCTATTTGTCGGGCTTCGACAGGATCGTCAGGTAAGGAGTGACCTGAAGGATGTTGCCCTTCACCGGCTGCATCATGGCTCTCAGGGCAAGGTCGGGAGTCTTCAGGTCGTACAGGCCGGTGATCGGTTCTGCACCCAACCGGTCGTCGGCGATCAGAATCCAGCCCTTGTGATACCGCCGCAGCTCCGCGACAACTTCAGAGAGCGGCACCTTCACCGCCGACAGTTTGCCGTCGCGCCACTCGGCGACTTCCGATGGCTGGATCGCAGCCATATGCGCCGTCCCGCTCTTGGGTGCGATCGTCACCTGGTCGCCGGCGGACAGTCGCTCATCGAAATGCGAGGCAGTCCGGCGGACACTGACCGAGCCACGCTGTACCGCTACCGATACCTCCTGCTCGCCCAGGCGCACATCGAAAGCCGTCCCCAGCACAGTGATATCGACATCGCGTGCCGTAACAGTGAAGGGCCGGTTTGCATCCTTGGCGATATCGAAGAACGCCCGCCCGCCCAGCAGTTTAACCGAGCGCTTGTCAGCCTTGATATCTACTGAAATCGAGGTCTGGGCACCGAGCTGAACGGTACTGCCATCCGACAGCTGAACGGTGCGAAATTCAGCGGTGTGTGTCGAGACATCTGCGCTGGCGCGCTGCCACAGCTGCGGCGCCACGAAAACGGCCATGCAGGCTGCTGCAGCCACAGCGGCCCAGGTAGCGACACGCCGCCTGCGCACAGCGAACGGCACGACAGTGTCCGTTTCTGCTGCAGATGGCTCCGATGGTCCGGCGGCTTTCCCTGCCACAGACCAGGCCTTCATCACCTTCTGCCAGGCAATCGCGTGGACCGGGTCGCTGTTCAGCCAGGCACGGTGCTGTGCGCGCAGTCCCGCATCGCTCTCCGCCTCCTGAAGGCGGAGCAGCCAGGACATGGCTTCTTCAACATGGTGCTTGGTCGGCGTGCTGATCATTTTTCCGGTTTCGCAGGCCTGAGTTACGTTTGGCGCAGTGCCGCTACCATAATGACGTCTGGCTCAGGGGTATTTTCCAGGCTGGGGCGGCCTGAACTCAAAATCTATGGCGGTGGGCTGCCGTCGAGCTCCTCAATGATGTCTGCCATGCCCCTCGCCACCAGGCGATGGACAGATGTCAGGGGCATATTCAGATGCGCAGCCACGTCCGTCAGGGAGTGACCGCCAAATTTGTTCATTTCGATGGCGGTGCGAATCTCCGCAGGCTGCTTGGCCAGCGCCAGCCGGAACTTGGAAACCGTATCGGTCTCTATGAGCTGTTCTTCCGGCGTCTGGGGCGTCGCGGGGACCATCCACCATTCCGGCCCCTTATCTGCCTCGCGCCTTTCCAGCGTTTTGCGACGTCGCAGGTCGAAGGCGAGGTTGCGGACGATGCGATACAGGTAGCGCAGGGGTTCGTCGACTTCTGTGCCCTTCTCGACCGCCGGGGCGTATCGCAGGAAGGCCTCCTGAACAACGTCTTCCGCCCGGCTCCTGTCGCCGACGATCGGAGTCGCGTAATCGACCAACGCGGAACGCTGGGAAACAAAGACGTCGAGCGGGCCGGTATATTTCAAATGCGCAGTCCCAAACGCCGAGGGATGCCGCACCCCAGCTTTATTCCCGCGCAATCTAAATGAGAATGGTTCTTAAATACAATGGTAATTCGAGTCTGGTGAGTGGGAGTTGGCCGCCAGGGTCGTCAAAAAGCCATGTCCGACTCTTAAGGTCCTTGAACTCGCGTTTGCACCTTATGCGTCAGCGTGTTGCAGGAAATGGGTGCCTTGTTGCGGAATATGGGTGTCCCGACAGTTCAGAAGAATTCTGAGATGCCGAAATACCTGCACGGATTTGCAAAGTAAGTCATTGATTTTATTTAATCTGTTATAAAGTCTGAAATTGCGTTTATGACGCTAAGTCTGCCCAGAATTTCCGACTATGACGATATCTCTGCACAGATTTCAGTGGTGTAGAGATGAACTGCTCAAAAAGCAGGGGGAAGGCGCCCGCGCTCGGCCGAATTTCGCCTCACCGCAAAGCGGTGAAGCCCGATCTTGATGCTAACCAGCAGGGGCGCGGCGATCACAAAGAGCAGCGCGACCGCGTTGAACGCCGCGTCGAAGGCAATCACGGTAGACTGCCCCGTCACGGCGCGGCCCAGCAGGCTGGTGGCGGCCCGGCCTGCGGTCGCGGCATCCATCCCCCGTCCGGCCAGCATGGCGGTTGTCGCCGCCAGCCGCTCGCCAACGGCCGGAACGCCCGTCGTGATACTCGCACCCAACACGGCGAGATTCGACATAACCTCGTGGTCGATCAGCGTCTGCAGTCCGGCAACGCCCATCAGACCGCCCACCTGGCGACCGGTATTGAAGACGCCGATGGCGCTGGCGAGATTCGGGCTGGCGAGATTGCCGAAGGCCGTGATCGTGATCGACAGAAACAGGAAACCAAGCCCCAGTCCCCGCAGCAGAATGCCGGCCGTCATATCCCCTGCGCCACTTTCGCTGGTCGAACCGGACAGCATCCACATGCCGGCCATGATCATCAGGATCCCGAACGGCACCGTGGCAATCGGCGATATGTGACGAACCTGCATGACGTAAGCCGCGGCCAGTAGGGAGCCTGCGAAACACGCGCCACTCGGCAGCAGCAGCAGGCCGGCATCCGTCGGCGTAAACGCGAGGACGGAGATGGCGAAGGTCGGAATCAGATACGCGCTGCCAAACAGGGCAATGCCGGCGACAAAGCTGACAATGAAGGCGAAGCAGAAATCATCCGACCTGAAGATGGTCGCGTCGATCAGGCCCTGCCCGCGGCGCAGGACCAGCTGACCGAAGAAACCCAGCAGGCCGCAAGTCCCGAGCAGCGTGAGCCACAGGATGTGCGGTTCCTCGAACCAGTCCCATCGGTGGCCCTGGCTGAGAACGTATGTGAAGCAGAGCAGCGTGATCGAGACCAAAAATAGCCCGATCCAGTCGAAGCGGCGACGAACAACTGTTGGCAGTGCCGGGACCTCGACGATCAGCAGCAAACCGGCCGCCGTCAACGCCAGCGGACCAACACTGAAAAAAATCCAGGTCCAGGACTCAGTGTCGAGCAGCCAGCCCTGAAAGGCCGGTGCGACCGTTGCCGGCGCGACCACCGACCCCATCGCGAAAAGCGCCTGCAACATCGGCTGATGCACGCGCGGATAGACGAAGAATACAATTGCCTGACCGGCGACAAGCAAAGTCCCGCCCGCGAATCCCTGAACCATGCGGAGCGCGATCAGAATGTCGAGCCGCGCCACTGCGATGGCGGCGATCAGACACGCTGCGCCCATGACCAAGGTCGTAGCGATGACCAGCCGATAGGGTGTGACCCGGGTCATTAGCGGTGCGGCAGACAGGAAACCGATCAACTTCAGGCTCGTGTAGCCGATATCGAGCCAGGCGAATTCATCCGGCGTGGCATGGATATCGCCCAGAATATCAGGGCGGCCCAGAGCGAGGACAGTAACGGCGACCGCCTCGGTCATGGCGGCAAGTATAATGCCAACCAGAAGTAACGGGCCTGCCGCCGTTTCACGACTGGGCGAAGCCACAGCTGTCATGCGCCAGCGCCGGGCCTGATCTCCACACGCGCAGAGAGTCCGGGCACCAGGCGTCCCGGCAACGGGTTGCCGGCAAACCGGATTTTCACCGGCACGCGCTGGACCACGCGGATGAAATTGCCCGTCGCATTGTCGGCCGGCAGCAGACTGAAGGCCGAGCCGCTGCCGGGCGCGAAACTATCCACCACGCCGTCGAATGTTTCATCCGGATATCCATCGACGGTAATCCGTGCGCGCAGGCCGGGGCGGACATGCTCGATCTGGGTTTCCTTGAAATTCGCCACGACCCACAGGTCGTCGACCGGAACGATATCGAGCAGGGCAGCGCCCGGTGCGACCAACCGGCCGACACGGACCTGACGATTCCCGATGACGCCATCGACCGGCGCGCGCACCACGGTCCAGTCCAGGTCGATCTGTGCGAGATCGCGCGCAGCCTGCGCCTGCGCCACCGCGGCACCCGCCGCTTCACGCTGGGTGAGCAGTACGGTGATACGCTGCTGCTGTGCATCCACCGTGGCAGAGGCCGCCGCAACTCCGGCCTCGGCCCGCAATCTCGCGGCGTCGCTTTCATCGACCTGCGCCTGGCTGACCACGCTGTTGCGAACCAACTCCCGCCGCCGGTCAGAGGCTTTGCTGGCCCGGGTCAGTTCTGCAGCACTGGACCGGAACTGCGCCCTGGCCTGCCGCACCAGCGCGTGCTGGAGCTGGATTTCGGCATCCACATTGGTCAGCCGGGCCTGCGCGGCCTCGACATTGGCAATCGCCTGCGCCAGCCGTGCACGGTAATCTTTGTCATCGATGCGGAACAGGACGTCGCCTGTGCGAACAGCCTGGTTGTCGTCGATCTCTACTGCCGTGACATAACCAGCGATCTTCGGCGCCAGCGAGGTGACATCGCCGCGGATATAGGCGTTGTCGGTGAATCGCGCACTCTTCGCGTCAGCCCAGGCCCAGCCGGCCACCGCCAGCAGGATGGCACCCAGACACAGCAGCAGCCCGACTGCCTTATTGCGGTTGAGTTGCGCCATCACTGCCCCGCACCCGATTACCAGCCATCAGCCCAGACGCAAGCCGGCTTTCGGCCGCGTCCTCGGCCGCGAACGGCCGAGGGGGTTTCCTTTCAGCATGACAGGCTTGCGCCACTTGCGACTCATCAGCAGGGCAAGGATTTTGCGTAACATGACGGCGTCTCCTGAACGGGTTGGTTAAACGCGGCCCTCAGCCGAGGTCGGTGACGCGCGCCGGCTCGGCCGAGGCCAGTGCGATCTTGCGATCGGCCTTGGGCGGATAGATCCAGACCGTGTTGATCTCGCGCTTGGTCGCCTTGCCCACTTCGCCGGTCAATTCGACTTTGCGGTCCCAGCCACGCGTGAACAGCGCGCCGGCGGCGCCCAGGTCCAAACAGGTAGCATAGGCCTTTTGATGATACGGGCTGGTTGCGACGCCGAGCAGATCCGCGGCAGCATTGTTGCCCGCAAAAGCACCCATGCGCGTGGCATGCTGACAGGACATCAGCGCGAAGTTGCCATCATCGTCGCAGGCTGCCTTGGCGGAGTCGCCGGTGGCAAAGACGCCCTGCAGACCCGGCACGCGAAGATCGCGGTCGACGATCAGCCGACCGAAATTGTCGCGTTCGGCGGCGAACTTCTGGGTCAGCGGATTGGCGCGAATACCAGCGGCCCAGACCACGGTGGAACAGGCAATCTCGCTGCCGTCCGACAGTTTCACGCCAGTCCGGGTCAGCTCGGCGACACCCGACTTCATGCGCATTTCGACGCCGAGATCCTTCAGTGCCTTTTCGATGATCGGACGCGGCCCGGCGCCCATATCCGGTGCGATGGCATCGGAACGATCCACGATAATGACGCGGGTCTTCACCTTCGATCCGAAGATTTCCTTCAGTCGCGCCGGCAGTTCAGTGGCGACTTCGATGCCGGTGAAGCCACCACCGGCAACCACGACAGTGTTGCGGGTTTCGGAGTCCGGCTGCTTCGCCAGGTCGTGCAGATGCCGGTCGAGTTTTACCGCGTCTTCCATCTGATCGACGCTGAAGCCGAATTCGGCCAAGCCCGGCACCGGCGGGCGGAACAGCTGGCTGCCGGTTGCCAGCACCAGCCGGTCGTACTGGATGGTGAAATTGTCTTCCCCGTGGCCAGTCGCCTCGACGACCTGCCGCGCGGTATCGACGCCGGTCACATAGCCCTGGATGTAGACGACATCGACGGCCTTGAGGACATCCAGAAGCGGAGCCGACAGGGTCTCCGGCTTTGCCTCATAGAGACGCGGCCGGACCACCAGGGTCGGACGCGGTGCCACCAGCGCGATTTCCAGTTGATCGGCAGAAACGCCGTTCAGTTCGCGCAGGCGGGCCGCGGACAGGGCGGCATACATGCCGGCAAAACCGGCACCGATGATCAGAAGTCGCTTTTGCATTCGAAGTCTCCGCTCGTTGAATGTCGGGGCGTTTCGCTCCGCGTCCTGCCCCCGGATGCGCACGACGTCTGCGGCCTGCGCGATGGAGCCAAGCGAGTGTGCGTCCTGGAGGTTTTGTCGGGTATTGTGCGCGACGGTCGGTTGCGGTCGCTGATCGTCAGGTCGGCCTATGCTTAGGCATAGTCCTGGTGCGGCCGCTCTAGGTGCCCTGCTGGTTTTCTGCCGGAGCGGTCGGCAGCGACATCTGAAAATGTGCGCCACCATCGGGATGGTTCGAAGCCCGGATCTCTCCACCATGCTCGGTGGCGATCGAATGACAGATCGCCAAACCAATCCCCATGCCTCCATCCTTGGTCGTGAAGAAACTCTCAAAAATATGGGACAGGTTGTCGTCCGAGATTCCAGGCCCACTGTCATGGATCGAAATGACGATGCTGCGCCGGTTCGCGGATATAGCAATCGACATGTGGATGAATCGCCGCTCCGAACCGGCCTGCGAGATCGCCTGTATGCTGTTGATCAGCAAATTGACGATGACCTGCTGCAGCTGTACCCGGTCCCCCAGTACCGCCGGCAGGCACGGCTCGCAATCGACTTCCAGCGCGATATCCCTGGCGTCGATATCATCCTGGATAAAACACACCGCCTCGCCGATCACATCCGCGATCTGGAGCGGTATTCGCATGGCCTCGCTCTTCCCCGCCATGCGCTGGACACGCTGAACGATTTCGCTAGCGCGAATCGCGCCAGAGATGATGCGTCCGGTCAGATACCTGACTTTTTCGATATTGAGATCTTCCTTCGCCAGCCAGCGCAGCGACGTCTCGGCATTCGTAACAATGGCCGCCAATGGTTGCTTCACCTCATGCGCGATGCAGGCCGTCAGCTTGCCGAGCGTAGATATGCGTGCCGCCCGTTCGTGTTCCATCTGCAGCTTTCTAAGCTGTGCCTGGGCGCGCACGCGCTCGGTGATGTCCTCAAGCGTGATGAACGTGGTTTCAATATTCTCCGGTGGTGTCGGATAGGTTGCCGAGAAGGAAACATCCCGCACGCAACCATCGAAGGTCAGCAGCCTGGTCTCTTCGGTATGGCTGCGTCGCCCTTCGAAGCGCGCGATCATCACGCGCCTGGCCAGGTTCGGCGCGGCAGCGACAAGATACCGGATCGGTCCGATCAGCTCGGCGGCCTCGTTGGCCCGCATCAAGGCGACTGCGCTGTGATTCGCAGCCGTGACAACCACATGGTCCTTTGCGAATTCCACCACCTCCGGATGCTCATCAAGATACGCCCTGATGTCGGTGACCCCTTCTGCCCTCAGCCGCGTAAAAAGCTCAGCTGAGTACCGCGCGTCGACCTGCCACAGTGCCGTGGGCATGTTCCGCAGCAGTTTGTGATACTGATCATCGCTCCCTGTAGGATCGGCAGTAATATCCGCGTCGGCATCGTGTAGGGTTCCGGCCGGGCGTGGCGCCACAAGCCGCCCATATTCGACGATATCGACGAGACCGTCCCGCTGATCCCGCCGTGCAGTCTGCCGGACATAAGCATAAAACAGCCGGCCCGCCGCGGTTCTCCGGCGCACAATTCCTTCCCACCAGCCCTTCTCCAGGATGGCGTTCCAGTGATCCGTATATGGGGTCCCGGGTGCCAGGAAGGCGCTGAAATGGCGACCGACGGTTGCGGTCGCCGTCCAGCCATAGAGGCGCTCCGATGCCGGATTCCAGTAGGCAATGACACCATTGGGATCATAGACGATCACGCTTTCGGCAGCGAGATCGGCGAGTTCCACTGCGTTGACGGAACTACTGAATGCAGGTTTCTCCAATGATTTGGCAGTCTCGCCCATGTCATGGTTCCTTGATCAATCGAGTCCTTTCCCCTAACGCACCGCCCTTTACGCCAATCACTTCAACTGTACGCAATCAGACTCCGTCACCCTGCCGCAGTGCGAGCGCCAGGTAATGCAGCAGGGTCTTGTCATCGATCGGCTTCTTCAGGAATGCCAGCGCCCCGTTCGCCATTGCCTGCGCTCCGGTCTCATCATTTACCGACGAACTGATGACAATCACCGGCAGAGGCGACCTGATTTTTTTCAGTTTTTCGAGCAGTTCCAGCCCGCTGATGCCCGGCATGCGCACATCGGTAATCAGACACCCGAATTCATGGTGACCATAAGACTCCAGAAAAGCTTCGGCACTACTGAAGGTCAAACACTCAAATGACAGGACCTGGAGAAGCTCGGAGAGCGCAGCTAGCATGTCCGGGTCGTCATCAACGATGGCGATTACTGTTTTTTTCTTGGGCAATAAACTGTCCTTGCCATGGTCATGGAACTACCGCCCGGCCCGCCCGGCCGGCTCGGCCTACTGATGTTAATTCACCCCGCGATCCCGGATGGCGGGCGGGATCGCTTCCCAGGCGCGGACTGCATCGCCGATCGAAGTGACGTGCATCTTCCGCATTGTGTTGGTGCGGTGCAGTTTGACCGTGATTTCGCTGATGCCGAGGTCGAAGGCGATTTGCTTGTTCGCCCACCCGTTGGCCACACCTCGAAAGACCTGGCGTTCGCGCGGGGTCAGGCTGCTGAACCGGTCGACATGGATTTTGACTGCCTGCGCGGTCATACGGCTTTCGATATCGCGCTCGATGCCGAGCATGATGGCGTCGAGAAGTGTCTGGTCACGCACGGGTTTTGTCAGAAAATCAATAGCGCCAGCCTTCATTGCCTGCACCGACATCGTGATGTCGCCATGTCCGGTGAGAAAGACCACCGGCTTTGCGCTTCCTGTCGATGCCAGCTGGCCGTGAAAGTCGAGGCCGCTGATTCCCGGCAGGCGGACATCCAGCACGATGCAGCCAGGACGGTCGGATAGCGGTTGTTTCGTCAGCTCCTGGACGGAGCTGAAACAAGCCGCCTCCAGTCCTACGGATTCCAGCAGTTCCTTGAGCGCCATGCGGACATCGCTGTCGTCATCGACGACGATCACGATCGGCCGTTCGGGCGGCGTTGCTGGCTTTTTTGCAGTTGCAAGCATCAGATTCATGGATCGTCTCCCGATCACGGGTGAAATCTGGCGCCTGACGCGATATCGCGACACATGGTCGGTCACCGGCCCGGAGCCTGAGAAATTTCTGGACGAGGTCGCAGCTTCCCTGGCAGCGATTTCACCGCATTGGCATACAGCTGTCTGCCAAAACCTTCTTGCCGTTCCGGACTTTATGATCGGTTCGGACAAGGAATGATCGACTTGTACAATTCCAGCCCGGCATCCGGGGGTATGGCTAACCATAGGTTGGCCCCCATGTCCCCATGCGCAATAATTTGGGCGCATACGTCCTGGCGGCGGAGGCACCGCCGTTTTAGTGACTTCGCTAGGGCAGAATCTGATGACGCGTGCCGGCGTATACGGTGAAAGCCTTGGAAAGGTACTCCGCTCGGACATCTCGCCCGTCCTGGTGAACCGTTCGCTGCGCAAATCCGAGATTGCGATCACGGAAGTCCGGTCGGACAAACCCGAGGTCGGCCTGTCCGGTTCGATCCCGGCCGACGACGCCTACATGATCAGCCTGAAGCTGAAGGACTATCCCGACTGCGAGGGATGGGTCGAACACAAGGTCAAGAAATACGACGTCTTTGCCGGCGCCACCTACATCTACGATCTGAAGTCGAATCCGCGTTACGTCATCGACAAGCCATATCACTCGATCTTCTTCTACGTGCCGCGCAGTGCACTGAATGCCGTGGCCGAACAGGCGAATGCCACACCCGTCCGTCACCTGTACTGCCCGCTGGGCGAAGCTTTTGACGATCCGGTGATCCGGCACCTCGGCATGTCGCTGCTGGAGGCCGTGCGCCGGCCGGCCGAGGCCAACCAGCTTTTCGTCGACCATGTCACCATGGCCATCGCCCTGCATGCGGCAACAGCTTATGGCGGGATGCAGTTCCTCAAGACGTTTGCCAAGGGCGGGCTGACCCAGCGCCAGCTCAAGCGGGTCTGCGACTATATCGACGCAAATCTCGATGGCACGACGACCCTGGAGGCGCTCGCCAGGGAATGCGGCCTTTCCGCCAGCCACTTCGCCCGTGCCTTCCGTCACTCGACCGGCGTCTCACCGCATCAATGGCTGCTGCAGCGACGGGTCGAAACCGCAAAAGCCTTGCTGCAGGTGCCAACTCTGACACTGGCAGAGGTCGCCGCCACAGCGGGCTTCAACGATGCCAGCCACTTCAGCAGGGTCTTCAAGTCGATTGTCGGCGAGAGCCCCGGCGCCTGGCGCCGCGCGCTGTCATAACCATAGACAGCCTTATGCCTTGGATAGGGCAAACCATACCTGAGCCCTAATCCCCCCTACGATTGGTAACGTCGCGCTAGACCGGCGCGCGATACCGCCGGCCCACCCTGCGCTGACACACTCTGCCCGAACAGTCCAACCGACTGACGGAAAGGTGTCGATGCAAACTCTGGCGGGAAAGATCGCTGTCATTACCGGCGGCAATAGCGGAATCGGCAAAGCCACGGCGCGCCTGTTCGCCCAGCAGGGCGCCAAAGTCGCCATCACCGGCCGCCGGCAGGACGTACTCGATGCCGCAGTCGCGGAAATCGGCCCGGGTGTCGTCGGTATCCGCAGCGACGCCTCGGACATCGCACATCATACCCGGCTGGCTTATGAGATTCGCCGCCAATTCGGTGGACTCGACACCTTCGTCGCCAATGCCGGCGTCATAAACCTCGCGCCATCAGACAAAGTGACGGTGGAGGACTACGACCACCAGTTCGGTGTTAATGCGCGCGGCGTGTTCTTCGGCGTGCAGGCAATCCTGCCCCTGATGCGCGACGGTGGCAGCATCATCTTGGTCAGCTCCATCGCCGCACACAAGACCCTCGACAATCACGCCGTCTATGCCGGCAGCAAGGCGGCCATTGGTGCCTTCGCCCGGGCCTGGGCACTGGAGCTGAAGGCGCGGAAAATCCGTGTCAACGTACTGAGCCCCGGCCCGGTCGAAACCCCCATCCTCGACAAGCTCGGCGTGGGCGAGAAAGAACGGCCCGACTTCGTCAGGGCGATGGGCAACATGATCCCGCTGGGCCGCATGGGCCTGCCCGAGGACCTGGCCAATGCCGCGCTGTTCCTTGCTTGCGATGCAGGCAGCTTCATCACCGGCATCGAACTCACTGTGGATGGCGGCATGTCGCTGACCTGACGTCAGGCCGTGCAGCAGATACCCGTTTCTCTCCCCACCTCAAAAACAAGAAGGAAGCCTCCAATGACTCAATCAAACAATGTTGGTGCCCCGCAGCGGCGCAGCCTGCTCAAGGCCGGCGTCGGCCTTGCGGGCATCGCAGCACTTCCCGGCGTTGCACAGGCGCAGACCGCGTCGGTCGCGCTGAATCCGAGCACCAAGGAAGGCCCCTTCCTGGATACGATCACCACACGTGACGGCACCCGGATTTTCTTCAAGGACTGGGGTCCGCGCGATGCACAGCCGATCGTGTTTCATCACGGCTGGCCGCTCAGCGGCGACGAATGGGACAACCAGATGCTCTATTTCTATGCCCGAGGCTATCGTGTCATCGCGCATGACCGCCGCGGCCATGGCCGGTCGAGCCAGGCCTATAACGGCAACGACATGGACACCTATGCCGCCGACCTGATCGAACTGGCCAGAGCGCTGGATCTGAAGAATGCCATCCATGTCGGGCATTCCACCGGCGGCGGCGAAGCCGCGCATTATGTCGCCCGCGCCGAACCCGGTCGCGTCGCCAAGCTGGTGCTGGTCGGCGCCGTCACCCCGGTGATGGTGAAGTTGGCGACCAATCCCGAAGGCCTGCCGCTGGAAGTGTTTGACGGTTTCCGCGCGGCGCACGCCAAAAACCGGGCGCAGTTCTTCCTCGAACTCGCCTCAGGCCCGTTCTATGGCTTCAATCGCAAGGGTAGCGAAATTTCCATGGGGCTGATCCAGAACTGGTTCCGCCAGGCGATGATGGGCGGCACCAAGGCACAGTACGACTGCATCAAGGCCTTCTCCGAGACGGACTTCACCGAAGATCTGAAAAGAATCGACCAGCCGGTGCTGATCATGCATGGCGAGGACGACCAGGTCGTGCCGGTACATGACTCCGCCCACAAGGCGATCAGGCTGGTCAGGAATGGCAGGCTCAAGCTCTACAAGGGTCTGCCCCACGGCATGGCTGCGACCCATGCCGAGATCATCAACGAGGACCTGCTCGGCTTCTTCAAAGCCTGACCCCAGGCGCAGACAGACGCTTTCGCAGCAGCCGTCTGTCTCCTCTCCGGTGGCCTCGCCCCCCTGAGCCACCGGTCTGCCGCCACCCGCAGTCCCCCGGCGACGTGGCGTTCCCGGTAGCCTCCCCCAGGCATGCCGGACCTGGCCGCCACTCATGCACCCCGTGAGTGGCGGCCCTCTTTTTCCGGCGCGGCCAGGCATGGATTTCCATAGTTGCGGCACCGGTATGGCATAACTAGTGTCAGATCATGCACTTCCGCAGGGCAGGCAATCTGGGGAAGTGCTGGAGGATATGCCAAGACCCAAGCGGCCGTTCTGGCCCGAAGGGGAGCAGCAGATGACCGGTCTCTGGATGCAGCGCCCCAAACTGATCCATCTCGGAATCTTCGTGGCGGCCTATATCGCAGGCTGTGCGTTTGCCCAGGTCCTGGCCTTCATGCCGGGTACCGGGATTTCCATCTGGCTTCCGAGCGGCCTCTTTATTGCGACATTACTGCTCAACTCCGGGCGCAACTGGGCATGGTGGGTCGTCGCGGGCTGCTTTGCCGAACTCGTTGCCAATATGCTGTGGTTCCATAGTCCATTCCCCGCTGCGGTCCTGATCTATGCCGGCAATGCGCTGGAAGCCGTCACGGGCGCATGGCTGATCCGGCGCGCGCTGGGCCACCCGGTTCGCCTGGACACCCTGCAGCAAATGCTCATCTTCATTGCGCTGGGCGCCGGTATTGCGCCGATCATGACAGCGACGGTGGGCGCCGCGACCGTCGACTGGTTCGACATGCTGTCGCAAAACTTCTGGACAGCCTGGCCGCTTTTCTGGATCGGCGATGCGACCGGCGTTCTGATCGTGGCGCCGTTGGCGCTTGCCGTGTTCCAGAACTGGGGCGAGACGAGCCGACTCTCGACGGCGCAATGGATGGAAATTTCCATTCTGGCGCTGATCTTCCTGGGTATCGCCGCCCTCTCCCTCGGCCACTACCTGTCCTTCACCTATATCATCGTGCCGCCGCTGCTCTGGGCCGCTGTACGTTTCGAATTCAAAGGCGCCGCGATTGCACTGATTCTGCTTGCCCTGATCACGGCGGTATTCACCATGTCGGGCACGGGCGAACTTGCCGGCGTGTCTGACTCCCCGAAAGAGCGGCATATACTGCTACAGCTTTTTCTGGCCATTTCCGCATTCTCGGCGATGGTCGTGGCGGCGATTTCCCGCCAGCACCGCCTGGGCCTGCTGACCCTGCGGCAAAGCATGGATGCATTGCGCGACCGGCAGTGGGAACTCACTCAGCTCGTCAATGTGGTCCCCAGCCATCTGTGGCGTCTGACGCCAGATGGCGAGCCGATCTTCTTCAACCGGCGGATGGTCGACTTTCTCGGTATGAAAGTCGCGGACACCGACAGGCCGGGCAGCACCCGGCTTGATGTGCTTATCGAAGCGGTTCACCCGACCGACGCGCCAGACTTCAGGACATCACTGAAACATTCGCTTTCCACCGGCGAGCCTTTTGCCATGCGCTATCGCCTGCGCCGCGCCGATGGCGTCTACCGCTGGATGTCGAGCCGTGCCGACCCGCTGCGTGGTGAGGACGGACGTATCGTCCAGTGGTATGGTCTTTGCCATGACATCGACGATCAGGTGCACGCCGAACAGGCGCTACGTGAACGCGAGCGCGGATTGCAGGAACTGGTCGATGCCCTGCCCATCAACATCCTGAGCTTCGCGCCTTCGCGCAAAATGACCTATGCCAGCAAACGATACATCGACAAAGTCGGCGCGCCGCAGCCGCATATCGAGAACTTCGATGCGCTGGCCCGGGAAGTGGCCCATCCGGAAGATTTTCCGAAGATGTTTGCCGTGGCATCACACGGTTTTGCCTCCGGCCAGCTCTTCGTGAACCGTTTCCGCCGGCGCGACAGCCAGGGCATTTATCGCTGGATCGAGGCCCGCGCGCAGCCCTTACGCGATGCCTCTGGTGAAATTGTGCAATGGTACATGGTTTCGATCGACATCGACGACGAGATGCAGGCCCAGCAGGCCTTGCGGGCGGCGCAGGACAGCCTGGCACGCCAGAGTCAGGCCGCAAGCCTTGCCGAACTCTCGGCCTCCATTGCCCATGAAGTGAATCAGCCGCTCGCCGCGGTGATCGCCAACTCCTATGCCTGCCATCGCTGGCTCACGGCGGATCCGCCGAATATCGAACGGGCGAACAAGACGGTCGATCGCATTATCCGCGACGCCAACTCGGCAGCTGATGTCGTCAGCCGCATCCGCGCCCTGTTCAAGCAGTCCGCCGACACCAGGGCCTATACGATGATCGGCAATGTCGTGGCGGAGGCGCAGAATCTTATGGCGGAGGAAGCAACCCGCCGCCGTGTCCAGATGGATATCGATGTTGCCAGCGATCTGCCAGCCATCTTCATGGACGTGGTGCAGGTTAAACAGGTTCTGATCAATCTTCTGCGCAATGGCATGGAAGCCATGGATTCCGTATCCGGCGACAAGATGCTTGGGCTGCATGTCCATCGCGTCGAAACGGCGATCCAGGTTGAAATCCGGGATCGCGGCCATGGCATCGAGAATCCGGACCGGATGTTCGAGCCATTCTTCACCACCAAGGAACATGGCATGGGCATGGGCCTGGCCATTTGCCGGTCGATTATAGAGTCGCATGGCGGGCGGCTGTGGGCCGAACGGAACGAGCCGCAAGGCGCGATCCTGCTGTTTACCTTACCGATAGAGTTGAAAGTTTTGTGATGAGTTTGGATAGCCAGATTGTTTTCATTGTCGATGACGACGCCCGCATTCGCGAGGCGCTTGCAGACCTGCTTGCCTCACGTGGTATGCATAGCATTGCCTTCGGATCTGCGCGCGACTACATCGCCGCCGACAAGCCGGATATTCCCGCCTGTCTGATCCTTGATGTCGAATTGCCCGATATCAACGGTCTGGACCTGCAGGGACAAATTGCCACCACCAATCATCCCCCGATCGTGTTCATTACCGGGCATGGCGACATCCCGTCCTCGGTACGCGCGATCAAACGCGGCGCCGTCGATTTCCTGACCAAGCCTTTCAGCGACAACGACCTGATGACCGCGATCGACACCGCCATCGCTCAGGATCGCGGGAACCGATCGGCCCGTGCCGAATTGGAAGACCTGCAGCGCCGGTATCTCGAACTGACGCCGCGCGAACGCGAGGTATTTCCGCTGGTGGTAAGTGGTCTTCTCAATAAGCAGGCAGCTGCGGAACTGGGGATCAGCGAGGTGATGCTGCAAATCCACAGGCGAAACGTGACGCAGAAAATGGGCGTCGATTCATTCGCCGATCTCGTGCGGGTCGCAGAGCGAATGGGAATACCAGTCAAACATTCCCGTCGAGCGGGAGGTACACGAAAGTGAGTCAGGTGAAGCGTATAGTCGCCGTTGTGGATGATGACCCGCGGGTGCTGGAGTCTCTGGAAGAGCTGCTGGAATCGGCTGGCTATGCCACACGCAGCTTTGGATCGGCCGGAGCGCTGCTCAATGGCGGCATATCGAACATTGATCTTCTGATCACCGATATCGGAATGCCGACCATAGACGGTTTCGAACTGCGCGACCGGGTGAAACGGGAGCGTCCGGATCTGCCGGTTTTCCTGATCACCGGTCGCCACGAGATTGCGGATCAGGGCCGCGCACAGGGAGTAGGCGGGATTTTCCAAAAACCGTTCGATGGCCAGGCTTTGTTGGCGGCCGTCGGAGATGCCTTGCAACACAAAGGAAAAGGAGGGTGATCATGAGAGTTGACCAGCCGCTCCAGCGGCGATTAACACAGTCATCATCACAGACCAGTCAGGACGCAGGGCAGCCGACCGTCATCATCGTCGATGACGATTCTGCGGTCCGCGAGGCGTTATCCGACCTCGTTCAATCGGCAGGATTCAACGCTATCTGCTTTGCCTCGACTGGCGAACTGATCGGAGCCGATATACTGGAAGCTCCCGGATGCCTCATCCTTGATGTGCGGATGCCGGGCGCGAGCGGACTAGATTTGCAGCGTCGCCTGGCGCAGAAGGGCGACGTCAAACCGATCATCTTCCTGACAGGCCATGGCGACATCCCGATGAGCGTACAGGCCATGAAAGCCGGTGCGGTCGATTTCCTGACCAAGCCCGTGCGCGACCAGGACCTTCTCGATGCCATCACCGCAGCGATTGCATTGGACACCGAACGGCGCGCCCGTGGTGTCGTGATCGAACGCTACACCGAGCGCCTCAAAGTGCTGACCCAGCGCGAGCGCGAGGTACTTCAGCAAGTGGTGCGCGGACGGCAGAACAAGCAGATCGCCTTTGACCTCGGGATCAGTGACGTGACGGTGAAACTCCATCGCAGCAATGCCATGCGCAAGATGGAGGTCAGCTCGGTTGGCGAACTGGTCCGCATCTGGGAAGCACTGCCCGCGCCCGTACGGGATATCGGCAAGGAATAGCGGACTCATTAGCAAAAAGGCCGGCCGCCACTGAATGGCTGACCGGCCCTTTTTGAAAGAGTGATGCGCTCGAAAATATTCGAGCTCTACCGGCGCCTCGGAGAAAAGACGCCGGTAGCACGCAAGTGGTCAGTACTCCCAGTGGGCGGGCACCCAGCGGAACACGTCGCCGTCGATCGCCACCCGGCAGAACGGGAATGACAGGTGTGCCGCCACCAACACCTCGCCGGTTCCCGCCAGTTCCCGCAGAAGCTCGACACGGACACGGGCCGACTCTTCAGGATCGTGTTCGAAACCGTTGTACCAGTACGGATGGTCGAACCCGACCGGGAAGATGGCGTCGCCGGCGAAAGTCAGATGCTTGCCACCGGATGAAATGCGAACCACGCTGTGCCCGGGCGTGTGGCCACCGGTGCGGCGGACGACAACACCCGGCACCACTTCGTGCTGCTCGTCGAACTGCCGCAGCTGGCTGCCATACTGTTTCAGGAACCGAGTGGCGACCGACCGAAGGACAGGCGGGATCGGATTCGGCATGGTGGTGTGGGAGAAATCGGGCGATGCCCAGAATTCGACCTCGGTGGCCGCCACATGGATCGGTATATCCCGACGCAGCCCCTTCAGCCCGTCGCCGACCAGCCCGCCGATGTGGTCCATGTGCAGGTGGGTGAGCACCAAATCCGTCACAGACGCGAGTTCAACGCCGGCAGCGGCCAGACGCTGCGCCAGCCGCCCGGCTTTCGGGAAGTCCGGATACTCCAGCCCGATCCCGGCATCGACCAGGATGGTCCGGCCGCGGCCACGGATCACCACCACGTTCAGCGGCCAGTCGAGCGTGTCCGACGGCATAAACATACCCTTCAGCCAAGCCGCGAGGGCAGCCGGATCGGCGTTGGTGGCCAGGACCGATGTTGGTATCGTCAGCACGCCGTCGCTGATTACCAGAACTTCATAATCGCCGACCTGCAGCGCATAGCGCGACGGAACCAGTTCGTCGGGCTTCGCTTTGCCGGAATGTGATGCAACGTTCACGTTCATGTTTGCCTCCTGTTATGGTGAGGCCATGGTCGCTCACGGATCGACCGCCGTGTATCGTGCAGCCCGCTAGGTTCCGCGACCCAAGAAACAGATGGACCTGCACCTTGAGATAGGTTTGCCTCGTCGCTGGTAGAACGGCAGCCCTTGCACAGGCACCGGTCATGAAATCGGCAAGCGTGTGGGGAAAGCTCCCCCGAAGTCAGAATGCCTGTCGCCTGAACACTCGCCCCAATCTGAACA
This sequence comes from Ferrovibrio terrae, assembly GCF_007197755.1. Taxonomy (NCBI): domain Bacteria; kingdom Pseudomonadati; phylum Pseudomonadota; class Alphaproteobacteria; order Rhodospirillales; family Rhodospirillaceae; genus Ferrovibrio; species Ferrovibrio terrae. Next base: position 1,484,393 of record NZ_CP041636.1, on the reverse strand, counting down.
GACTTTCCGAATAGGTGTTCATTTCTCAATGCGCACCTGTTGCGGCCTCAGATGCACACTGGGCACCTAATGGCTCAGTTCAGAAGAATTCCTGTTTGCCGGATTTAAAGACTTGGGCTGTATGTCATATAGGTGTAATGAAACTGTAATAATCGAATCTTGCCCACAAAGGTGGAAATAAATGCCTGTTTTCCGCGATCCTGACCCGGACCCCGACGGCGCACTGGACGCTTTGATGCCCCCCGCCACATTGATCCTGGCGCGCCATGACCGGGGGGCCACATGATTACCGCATCCGCAGGCGCGACCGAACTGCTTCTCCACCTGATGTCCGGCGTCGCCCTCCTGCTCTGGGGCGTGCGCATGGTGCGCACCGGCATGACCCGCGCCTTCGGCGCACAGCTGCGCCGCTATCTCGGCCGCGCGCTGCGCCAGCGCTTTTCCGGCTTCGTCGCCGGCCTCGGCATCACCGCTTTGCTGCAGTCGAGCACGGCCACCGCACTGATCATTTCTTCCTTTGCCGGTCGCGGCCTGATCACCGGCACGGTGGCGCTGGGCGTGATGCTGGGCGCCGATGTCGGCACGACTGTTGCCGCGCAGATTCTCTCGCTGGATCTCAGCTGGCTCGCGCCGCTCTGCCTGGTGCTGGGCGTCGGTCTGTTCACCACCGGCGAAAACAGCATGCGCCGTCATATCGGCCGCCTTGCCATCGGCCTCGGCCTCACCTTGCTGGCGCTGAAACTGATCGTCGCGGCCTCCGCGCCGCTGCGCGACTCCCCCGCGCTCGCCATCGTGCTGCGGCCGCTGGATCACGAGCCGCTGATCGCCGTTCTGCTGGCCGCGCTGCTGACCTGGGCGGCGCATTCCAGCCTCGCCATGATCCTGCTGTTCACCGGTCTGGCCGCGGCTGGCACCATCGACACGACTTTGGTGTTTGCGCTGGTGCTGGGCGCCAATATCGGCGGCGCCATGGCACCGTTCATGGCGACCGCCGGCCAGCCGCCGGCCGCGCGCCGGCCACCGCTGGGCAATCTGGTGATGCGCGGCATCGGCGTGCTGCTGATGCTGCCGTTGCTGTCATGGCTGCCGGACTGGATGGCGCAGCTCGGCACCTCGCCGGCGCGTCAGGCCATCGACATGCACACCGCCTTCAATATCGCGCTGGCGCTGGTGTTCCTGCCGCTGCTGGGGCCGGTCGATAAGCTGACGCGCCGTTTCCTGCCCGATGTGAAGGACGAAGCGAGCTTCGCGCCGCGCTATCTCGATGCCTCGGCGCTGGAGACGCCCGGCGTGGCGCTGGCGGCGGCGGCGCGCGAGACGTTGCGCCTGAGCGATGCGGTCGCCCGCATGCTGGACGACACGATGACGGTGTTCACCCGCGACGACGGCAAGCTCGCCAAGGCGGTGGAGCAGGCCGACGATCAGGTCGACCAGCTCTACGAAGCGATCAAGCTGTACCTGACCGAACTGAGCAAGCAGGGCCTGGATGAGAAGGACAGCCGGCGTTATGTCGATGTACTCACCTTCACCACCAATCTCGAGCATATCGGCGACATCATCGACAAGAACCTGATGGAACTGGCGCAGAAGAAGATCAAGAACAAGCTGACCTTCTCGAAGGAAGGCCTGGCCGAACTGACCAACTTCCACCATCGCGTCGCCGCCAATCTGCAGATGGCCTGTAACCTGTTCATGTCGGGCGATGTGAAGATGGCGCGCCTGCTGCTGGAAGAGAAAGCCCAGCTGCGGCTGGCCGAACAGCAGGCCGCGGAGAATCATTACCAGCGTATCCGCGACGGCCGGTCTGAAAGCATCGAGACCAGCGCGATCCATCTCGACCTGATCCGCGACCTCAAGCGCATCAACAGCCATCTTACGGCTGTGGCCTATCCGATCCTGGAACAGACCGGCGAACTGACTGCGACGCGGCTGCGCGCCGACGAGCGTCCGGACCGCAGTTCGCAGAAGGATGCCGAGGCCGCCCGCAACGGCCGCACCAGTCTGGCGTAAGCGTCAGGCCGTCGTCGCGACCGGCGTCGCGCGACGGCCGCCTTTCAGGCGATACAGCAGCCAGGCGGCGATCAGGATGTTCATCATGTTAAAGGCAATGCCGTTCAGCAGCGCCGCCTGATACGAGCCGGTGAAATCGTAGATCTTGCCCGACATCCAGCCGCCCAGCGCCATGCCGGCCAGCGTGGCGGAAATCGCCAGGCTGACACGCAGGCCGGCCTGTGCAGCCGGAAACAGCTCACGGATGATGAAGGCATAGCTGGGCACGATACCGCCCTGGACCAGACCGAACACCGCCGAGATGACGTAGAGCGACATCAGCCCGTCGAACGGCAGATAGAGCGCCAGCGCCAGCATCTGCAGGGTCGACCCCAGCAGCAGCGTCTTCAGCCCGCCGATCTTGTCGAGAATGTAACCCGACGCCAGCCGGCTGATGATGCCGAAGCCGAGCATCAGCGACAGCATCTCGGCGCCGCGCGCCGGGCCATAGCCGAGATCGACGCAATAGGCCACGATATGCACCTGCGGCATCGACATGGCGACGCAGCAGCCCAGCCCCATCACCAGAATGGCGCCCTGCAGGACATTGGGATGCAGGCCGAGCGGACGCGCCATGCCCGATTGCGCCGTGGCGGCCGGCGCAGGTTGCGCGGGCGGCCGGCGACGCAGCAGCAGGCTGAGCGGCAGCAGCGTGATCAGGCAGAAGACGCCGACATAGAAATGCGTGGCGCGCCAGCCATCGGTGGAAATGAAATGCTCCAGCACCGGCGGCCAGATCGTGCCGGCCACATAATTGCCGGCAGCACAGAGCGAGATGGCCAGTCCGCGCCGCTTCTCGAACCACATCGAGGTATCGGCCAGCAACGGCGCGAAGAACGCCGCGCTGCCCATGAAGCCCATCAGACCGCAGATCGCGGCAAACACCCAGAAGCTCGGCGCCTGTGAGGCCAGCATGTAGCCGGCCGACATGGTGATCGTGGCCAGCACCACCGGGAAAATGATGCCACGCTTGTCGGCCATGCGGCCGGCAATGATGCTGCCGAAGACAAAGCCGATCATGGTCAGCGTGTAGGGCAGGGCCGCCTCGGCGCGCGCCACGCCGAAATCGGCCTGCACGGCCGGCACTACCAGAACCGGCGACCACATGCCGACGCCGCCGATCGTGCCGATCACAATGGCGGTGACCAGTCGCAGCCAGGCATAGGGCGATTCGACGCGGCTTTCCGCAGTGGCTGGCGCCATGGGGCTTCCTCCGGGGTGGCGATACTTTCTTGTTATACGAAGCAGTCTAGCCGGGTACGTCGCAGGCCGGCAATGACGTGTTCAGTCAACGATGAAGAGTTTGGCGCCGGTGGCCGTGCGCGAGCGATGCGGCTCGGCATTGTCGGCCACCTGATACGACTGCCCCGCCTTCATCACGAATTCGCGGCCATCTTCAAGTTCGGTGACGAGTTCACCCTCGAGGACGAAGAGGATATGCCCCTTCACGCACCAGTGGTCAGCCAGATAGCCCGGCGTGTAGTCGACACGGCGCACGCGGATGCTGCCAAAGGTCTGCGTGCGCCAGGTGGCGCTGCCGGTCTCGCCCTTGTGCTGGGTCGGTTCGATCTTCGACCAGTCGGTGGTGCCGAAAGGAATACTGGACATCTGCATGGGGTGGGCTCCAGAACTGCAGTCCGCTTCTAGGCCGCGATTTCACGCAAATCCAGCGCGGAATTGTCGGGAGACAATAATAATATGTGCTGTCACCACCCGAGCTGACGGCTCGCCAGATCCTTCATGATCTCTTCGGCGCCACCGCCGATGGCATTCACCTTCACCTCGCGGTAGATGCGCTCCACACGGGCGCCACGCATGAAGCCGGCGCCGCCGAAAATCTGCACGGCTTCCGAGGCGCAGAAGGCCATCGTCTGCGTCGCCTGGTTCTTCAGCATGCACAATTCTGCCACCGGGCTTTCACCCTGATCCAGCGCCCAGGCGATACGTTCCAGCATGGCCTGGCTCGCCTCGATCCGCTGCGCCATGTCCACCAGTTTGTGGCGGATCACCTGATGCCGGATCAGATGTTTGCCGAAAGTCTCGCGCTGCCGCGCATAATCCAGCGCGTCTTCATAGGCGACGCGGGCGAAACCGATGGAGCTCGCCGCAAGTCCAAGTCGCTCGTCGTTGAAATTGAGCATTATGCCACGAAAGCCGGCATTCTCCGGCCCGATCAGGTTCTCGGCCGGCACGCGGCAATCGTCGAAATGCAGGGTGGCCGTGTCCGAGGCCCACCAGCCCATTTTCTTCAGCGGCGTGCGCGTGAAGCCTGCGCAGTCGCGCTCGACCAGCAGCAGCGAAATGCCGCCCATGCCGGCCTCGCCGGTGCGCACCGCCACGGTGTAGTAGTCGGCGCGCATGCCCGACGTGATGAAGGTCTTTTCGCCGCGCACGATGTAATCATCGCCGTCACGCTTCGCCGTGGTCTTCAGGTTGGCGACATCCGAGCCGCCGCCAGGTTCGGTGATCGCCAGCGCGGAGATTTTCTCGCCACTCAGCACGCCGGGCAACACCTTGCGCTTGAGATGCTCGCCGCCCAGCTTGGCGATCGGCGGGCAGCCGATGGTGTGACTCATCAGGGAGGCCGCCACGCCGCCCGAACCGGCGCGCGCCAGTTCCTGGCCGGCGATGATGGCGTAGAAGCGGTCGGCGGCAATACCGCCATACTCTTCCGGGAAATTCAGCTGCAGCAGACCAATGGCGGCGGCCTTCTTGTATAATTCGCGCGGGAATTCGCCGGCCTCGTCCCACTGGTCGGCAAAAGGCGTGATCTCTTTCGCCACGAAACGGCGCAGCTGGTCGCGGAAGGCTTCGTGGTCGGCAGTATAGTACGGCGAAGCGCCAAGCATCAGCGCGCGCCTCCACTGCTTTGCGGCGGACGCAGTCGCGCCATCATGATGATGTCGTCGTATTGTCCGTCGATCTTGCGCGCGCGGCTCTTGATGCCTTCGGTGACGAAACCGAATTTGCGATAGAGCTTCACGGCCGATTCATTGCTGGCATAGACCTGCAGCTCGACGCGTTCGATACCGACGCGGCCGGCCGTGTCGAACACCGACTGCAGCATTTCACGGCCCAGCCCGCGCCCGCGCCAGGCGGCATCAAGTCCCATGCCGACCGTGCCGACATGCGAGAAGCCGACACGGTGTTCGGTCTGCGGCAGGACGTGAATATTGCACCATCCCACCACCTGGCCTTCGGCATCAACCGCGACAACGAACGGCAGTCCACGCTGCAGCATGGCCATGATGTAGAACTTCACTTCCTGCAGCGGCGGCGCCGCCGTGAAGGCGAGATAGCGCCGCTCCGCCGCGACACGGTCGAGGCAGGCGCGATAGCCTGCGGCATCGGCTTCGGTGATCTGGCGTAATGTGGCGCGAGCTTTCTCTTCTTTGGGCATCTCGCTCATGGTCATGCCTGCACGGGTGTCAGTGCCGCCAGCAGCTGCCGCGTCGCCACCTGGTCGCCGACCTTGACCGGCAGGGTATAGATAGTGGCATCGACGCGCGCCACCATCTCATGCTGCATCTTCATCGCCTCCATCACGACGAGGCACTGGCCTTTTTTCACCCTGTCACCGACAGCCGACAGCACGGCCACGATCTTGCCGTTCATCGGCGCGCGCAATTCACGCTCGGCCGCGCCCTCAGCCTCGGCTGGTGGCGCCCAGGTCAGGTCGCGGCAGGCAAGATCGGCGGCACCGCTGCAGAGATGCAGCTCATCGCCGGAAAATGCGTAAGCGACATCGCGTTCAATGCCGCCAGCCGATACACGCAGGCGGTTGTCACCACGCGCGGTCACCGTGTAGTCGGCGTCGTTGATGCGGTAGCGGTCGCGGCCAAGCACGGCGACCGATAGTTTTGCGGTTGTCTCACCGATGCCAAGTTTCACCGGCCAGGCGAGGCTGCCGTTGGACGACCAGGCATTGGCCGGATCGTGGCCATGCTGCGCGGCGCCACGTTCAAACCACAGCAGTGCCGCGATGGCCTGCAGGGCCGCGTCAGCCTGCGGCGCGGCGATGGTCGAGAAATGCTGCGGGATGAAGGCCGTGGTGGTTTTGCCAGCGGCGAATTCCGGATGCGAGAGCAGATCGATCAGGAAGCCGCGATTGGTGCTGATGCCCAAGGCTGCCGTCTGCTCCAGGGCGACGATCAGGCGGCGGCGTGCCTCTTCGCGGCTGCCGCCATGCGCGATCAGCTTGGCGATCATCGGATCGTAATAGGGCGTGATCTCCTGATCGCCGCCATGCAGGCCGTGATCGACGCGGATATTGCCGGGCGGCGACCAGAGAGAAAGCCACCCCGACTGCGGCAGGAAATTCTGCGCCGGAGATTCGGCATAGAGCCGCACCTCGATGGCGTGACCCTGCAACTGCACATCGGCCTGCGTCAGCGGCAGACTTTCGCCAGCGGCGACGCGGATCTGCAGGGCCACCAGATCAAGGCCGGTGATCGCCTCGGTGACCGGATGCTCGACCTGCAGCCGCGTGTTCATTTCGAGGAAATAGAAATCGCGGCCATTGGCATCGAGCAGGAATTCGACCGTACCGGCGCCGACGTAATGGATCGCCTTGGCCGCCGCGACAGCCGCCGCACCCATCTGCGCGCGTAAAGACTCGTTCACCGCCGGCGAGGGCGCCTCTTCGATCACCTTCTGGTGCCGGCGCTGCACGGAACAGTCGCGCTCGCCAAGGTGGATCACGTTGCCATGGGTATCGGCAAAGACCTGGATTTCAATATGGCGGCCGTTAACCACGGCTTTTTCGAGAATCAGTTCGCCTGAACCGAAGGCATTTTCAGCTTCCGCCCGCGCGGCACGGATCGCATCCGGCAGATCAACGGCATTCTGCACCAGCCGCATGCCGCGCCCACCGCCGCCGGCCGCCGCCTTGACCATCACCGGCAGGCCGATCTTTTCTGCCTCTTTCGTCAGCGTCGCATCGCTCTGGTTGGAACCCTGATAGCCCGGCACGCAGGGCACCCTGGCGGCGATCATGCGCTGCTTCGCCGCCGCCTTGTTGCCCATGGCGGCAATCGCCTCGGCGGGCGGCCCGATGAACACGAGGCCGGCATCGGTGCAGGCTTTGGCAAAGCCGGCATTCTCCGACAGGAAGCCATAGCCCGGATGCACCGCATCGGCCCCGGTGGCCTTGGCTGCGGCGATCACGGCGTCGATGCTGAGATAACTCTGCTTCGCCTCGGCCGGACCTATACAAATTGCCTTATCTGCGGATTGCACGTGAAGCGCGCCGGCATCGGCCTCGGAATAGACCGCCACCGTCCGATAGCCGAGCGCTTTCGCGCTGCGGATCACCCGGCAGGCGATCTCGCCGCGATTGGCGATCAGGATGGTGGTGAAGGAAGGCATTATCCCGCAACCCCACAACCGTCATGGCCGGGCTTGTGCCTGGCCATGACACTTTTCTTTTCAATCGCGGCCACCGCACTCACTTCCGCTTGCCCGGCAGGGTGCCCATGTATTTCGAGATGATGCCGAGCATCACCTCGTCGGCGCCGCCGCCGATCGAGGCGAGCCGGCTGTCGCGATAGGCGCGGCTGATCGGCGTCTCGTTCATGAAGCCCATGCCGCCGAAATACTGCAGGCAGGAATCCGTGATCTCGCGGGCGAGACGACCGGCCTTCAGTTTGGCCATCGAGGCGAGCATGGTGACGTCTTCGCCCTTCAGCATCAGATCGGCGGCGCGATAGCTGATCGAGCGCAGCAGTTCGACCTCGGTGCGCAACTCGGCCATGCGGAAATGCACCACCTGATTGTCGAGGATCGACTGCCCGAAGGCCTTGCGCTGGCGGGTATATTCGATCGTCTCATCGATATGGCGGTCAAACGCCATCAGCGACGAGAAGGCGCACCACAGCCGCTCTTCCTGGAACTGCTGCATCTGGTAGACGAAGCCGTGGCCTTCCTGGCCGATCAGATAGCGCTGCGGGATGCGCACGTCATCCAGATAGACCTGCGCAGTATCCGAGCTGCGCATGCCCATCTTGTCGAGCTTGCGCGCGATCTGCACGCCCTTGGTCTTCATTGGCAGGCAGAGCAGCGACTTGTTCTGGTGGATCGGGCCCTCGCCGGTATTGGCGAGCAGGCACATCCAGTCGGCCTGGGTGCCATTGGTGGTCCACATCTTGCCGCCGTTGATCACATAGTCGCCGCCGTCTTTCCTGGCGGTGGTCTTGATGCCGGCGACATCCGAGCCCGCACCGACTTCCGAGACGCCGAGACAGACCACCTGGTCGCCGGCAATGGCGGGGGCGAGGAATTCCCTGCGCAGCTCGTCCGAGCCGAAACGCGACAAGGCCGGCGTGCCCATATCGGTCTGCACGCCCAGCCCCATCGGCACGCCGCCGCAGTTGATATGCCCGAGCGCCTCGATCATCACCATCTGGTAGGAGTAATCGAGGCCGAGGCCGCCATATTCCACCGGCTTATTGATGCCGAGGAAGCCTAGGTTGCCCATCTTCTTGAACAGCTCATGCGCCGGGAAGATGCCGTCGCGCTCCCATTCGTCGACATGCGGATTGATCTCCGTGTCGATGAACTTGATCAGGTTGCGGCGCAGGCCTTCATGTTCCTGGGTGAATTCCATGACGCGATCTCCTTACATGCGGGCAATGCCGAAGGCATTGGTTTTGGTTTCGCGCGTATCGGCGGTGCGACAGACAGCGAGGCAGAGACTGAGCACGCGGCGGCTGTCGCGCGGATCGATCAGCCCGTCGTCCCACAGCCGCGCGGTGGCAAAGTAGGCGGTGCTTTCGGCTTCCATCTTGGCGACGACCTTGGCCTTCATCTTCTCCAGCGCGGCCATGTCGGGCTCGACACCGGCACGGCGGAATTTCTCTTCCGCCACGATGCCCAGCACGCCGGCGGCCTGTTCCGGCCCCATCACGGCGATGCGGTTGTTCGGCCAGGCGAAGATGAAGCGCGGATCATAGGCGCGGCCGCACATGCCGTAATTGCCGGCGCCGAAGCTGGCGCCGATATGCAGCGTGAGTTTCGGCACACGCGCATTGGTGACAGCCTGGATCATCTTCGAGCCATGCTTGACGATACCGCCGCGCTCGGCCTCCTTGCCGACCATGTAGCCGGTGGTGTTCTGCAGGAAGACAAGCGGCATATCGGCCTGGTCGCAGAGCTGGATGAACTGCGCGGCCTTCACGGCACCTTCGGTGTCGATGGGGCCATTGTTGCCGATCAGGCCGACGGCCTCGCCCTCGATACTCGCCTGCACGCAGACGGTGTGCGACCCATACAGGGCCTTGAAGTCGGTCAGGTCGCTGGCATCCACCAGCCGCGCCATCACCTCGCGCACATCGTAAGGTTTTTTGTAATCCACCGGCACGATGCCGCAGAGTTCGTCGATATCGTAAGCCGGCGGCTGCCAGCTTTTCTTCTGCAACTGCGGTCCGCGCTCGTTCCACGGCAGACGTTGCAGAATCTCGCGCGCGATGCGCAGACCATCGGCATCGTCCTCGGCCATGAATTCGGCCACGCCGGAAACCGTGGTGTGCATCTCGGCGCCGCCGAGCTCTTCATCGGTGGCTATCTCGCCGGTGGCGGATTTCAGCAGCGGCGGCCCGGCCAGGAATATCTTGGCGCGGCCCTTCACCACCACGACATAGTCGCTCATGCCGGGAATATACGCGCCGCCCGCCGTGCTGGAGCCATGCACGACTGTGATCTGCGGGATGCCGGCGGCCGACATGCGCGCCTGGTTGGCGAAGCCGCGCCCGCCATCGACGAAAATCTCGGCCTGATAGTTCAGATTCGCGCCGCCGGATTCGACCAGGTTCACCACCGGCAGCTTGTTGCGATAGGCAATCTCCTGCGCGCGCAAGCTTTTACGCAGCCCCATCGGCGCAATCGTGCCGCCCTTGATGCCGCTGTCGGATGCCGTGACCATGCAGCGGATGCCGGCAATCGACCCGATACCGGCGATGAAGCCGCCACCCATGATGTTGTCGCCGCCGTCGTCGTCATGCATCTGGTAGCCGGCGAGCGTCGAAATCTCCAGAAACGCCGCGCCGCGATCCAGCACATGCGCCAGGCGATCGCGTGGGCTGAGCTGGCCGCGCTTCTCGAAGACCGGACGGCGTGCATTCGAGGTATCGCGCACGCGCTGCTCCAGCGCGCGGAAACCTTCCACCAGCGCCAGCATCTCGGCGCGGTTCTGCCGATACGCGTCCGAGCCGGTGTCGATCTGCGAACGCCAGACTGTCACCGTTATTCCTCCAGCACTTTCGGCGACACGGCGCGGTGGAAACCGTCGAAGGGCTTCGGCGCGTTGCTGTGTTTGGGCAGCGGATAATGCCGGCGCGCATTGGGCACGGCGGCATCCACACGCAGAGTCGTTCCGCTCACGAAAGATGCCGCCGGCGACAGCAGGAAGACGATGGCAGCCGAGACTTCGGCCTCGTTGCCCAGCCGCTGCATCGGCACATGATTGCGCATGTCGCGGATCAGCGGCTTCATCCAGTCAGGATAGGTGTCCATGCCGGACGACGCGATCCAGCCCGGCGCCACGGCATTCACCCGCACACCCGACACGCCCCATTCCGTGGCCGCCGTCTCGGTGAAATTCACCATGCCGGCGCGCGCCGCGCCCGAATGGCCCATATTCGGCATGCCCATCCACATATCGGCAACGATATTGACGATGCTGCCGCCATGATCGGCCATCCATTGGGTGTAGCATTCGCGCGCCACCAGGAAGCCGCCGGTGAGGTTGTTGCGCACGACGGCGTCCCAGCCCTTCTGGGAGATCTGGGCCAGCGGCGCGGGGAACTGCCCGCCGGCATTGTTGACCAGACCGTCGATGCGGCCGAACCGCGCCAAGGCCGCCTTGACGGTGTCCGCCACGCGGTCTTCCTCGCGGATATCGCAGGAGAGGCATTCGACCTCCGCACCCGGATTGTCCGATTGCAGTTCGGCTGCCACGCTCTGCAGCTTGTCGAGCTTGCGACCGACCAGCACCAGCCTGGCGCCCAGGCGACTCAGCTCATGCGCCGTGCAGCGGCCTATCCCTGAGCCGCCGCCGGTGACGATCACCACCTGGCCGGCAAACAGCGCATCGCGAAAGACCGTGCGATAGGGCATCGGACCGTTTCTCTCTCCCTGTGCAGCACCTCTGCCGCTACGTTGTTTTTTATCGTTCAGGAACGCTACTTGACGCTAACGTAAGCGTCAATATAGGGTGCGAAAAACCCGCATGACGCATGACGTTACGTCAATTCGTCATGTTTGCCACCGCCTGCAAATACGACAAAAACCGGGAGCCCGAGATGTCGCTCGAACAGATCACCCAGCAGATGAGCCAGCGTGTGAAGCCCGGCGCGATCGACGCGACGGTGAAGTTCGATTTCGGCGATGACGGCATTGTCTTTGTCGACGGCCCAGCCGGCACCGTGACCAATGACGACAGCGACGCCGACTGCACCATCACCATCTCGATGAGCAACTTCACGGCGCTCGCCAGCGGCGACCTTGATCCGACGACGGCCTTCATGATGGGCAAGCTGAAGGTGAAGGGGAATATGGGCGTCGCGATGAAGCTGCAGTCGATCCTCGGCTGAACCGTCGCCTTTCCAAAGCCCCGGGCCCTGCGCGCCGCCGACACAGGCAGGCAGGCGCCCACCGACACGACCTTCATGATATCGCTGGCGCAGGCCGGGAACGGCCGGCTGCGCGTAAAACGGCGGATCGCCGCCCACCTTGACCGCTCTGCCGGTCGGGCCGGTACCCGTCACCCGCAGGCCGCCCAACTGACCGGGCGACCGGCGGATTTACCCACAAGTCATTGTTAGTAAAAGGGTTATCGGCCTTGGCGGGGCCGGCCCTTTCGGGTACTCTCCCGGCCCAGTCTTTCTCCCGCCCTTTCAGTTTCCGAGGATTTCATGTCGCAACCGCAACCGCTCATGCAAGGCAAGCGTGGCCTGATCATGGGCGTCGCCAACGACCGTTCGCTGGCATGGGGCATCGCCAAGGCGCTGCACGACCAGGGTGCAGAGATGGCCTTCACCTACCAGGGCGAGGCGCTGGAAAAGCGCGTGCGTCCGCTGGCCGCCACTATCGGCGCCGAACATGTGCTGGAATGCGACGTCACCAATGCCGCCTCGATCGATTCCGTGTTCGACACGCTGGGCAAGGCCTGGGGCAAGATCGACTTCCTGGTGCATGCCATCGGCTTTTCCGACAAGAACGAACTGAAGGGTCGTTACGTCGACACCAGCTTCGATAATTTCGCGCTGACCATGAATGTGAGCTGCTACAGCTTCACTGCCGTGATGCAGCGCGCCGAAAAGCTGATGACCGACGGTGGCTCGGCCCTCACGCTGACCTATTACGGCGCCGAGCGCGTGATGCCGCATTACAACGTCATGGGCGTGGCCAAGGCAGCACTTGAAGCCAGCGTGCGCTATCTCGCCGTCGATCTCGGCAAGAAGGGCATCCGCGTCAACGCCATTTCAGCCGGCCCGATCAAGACACTGGCTGCCAGCGGCATCGGCGACTTCCGCTATATCCTGAAGTGGAACGAACTGAACGCGCCGCTGCGCCGCAATGTGAGCATCGAACAGGTCGGCGGCGCCGGCCTCTATCTGCTCAGCGACCTGGGCTCCGGCGTCACCGGCGAAACCCATCATGTCGACAGCGGCTATCATGCCGTGGGCATGGTGGCGACCGACCAGTCGGCGCAGGTGGCCGAACTGCTGCTCTCGCTCGGCAAAAAGGCCGAGTAAACAGACGCCATGTCGGATAACAGCTTCGGTCGACTCTTTCGCGTCACCACCTGGGGCGAAAGCCACGGCCCGGCGCTGGGCTGCGTGATCGACGGCGCGCCGCCGCGCGTGCCGCTGACCGAAGCCGATATCCAGGACTGGATGGACAAGCGCAAGCCCGGCACCTCGCGGTTCGTGACGCAGCGCCAGGAACCCGACACGGTCAAAATCCTGTCCGGCACCTTCGAGGGCCTGACCACCGGCACGCCGATCATGCTGATGATCGAGAATGTCGACCAGCGCTCGAAGGACTACAGCGACATCAAGGACAAGTTCCGTCCCGGCCATGCCGACTTCACCTACTGGAGCAAATACGGCATCCGCGACTATCGCGGCGGCGGGCGCAGTTCTGCGCGCGAAACCGCATCGCGTGTGGCGGCCGGCGCCGTGGCGCGGCAGGTGCTGAAGACCCTGATCGGTCCGCAGGTGCAGTTGCGTGGCGCGCTGGTGCAGATCGGCGAAAAGACCATCGACGGCAGCATTTGGAACTGGGACAGCGTGACGCAGAATCCCTTCTGGTGTCCCGATCCGAAAATGGCGCTGGAATGGGAAGACTATCTCGACGGCATCCGCAAGGCGGGGTCGTCGGTCGGCGCCGTCGTGGAGCTGCGCGCCAGCGGCATTCCCGCCGGCCTCGGCGAGCCGATCTACGGCAAGCTGGATGCCGAGCTTGCTGCGGCGATGATGAGCATCAATGCCGTGAAGGGCGTGGAGATCGGCGCGGGCTTCGCCTCGGCGGCCTTAAGCGGCGAGCAGAATGCCGACGAGATGAAGCTGAACAACGGCGCGCCCGAATTCACCTCGAACCAGGCCGGCGGAATCCTCGGCGGCATTTCGACCGGCCAGGAGATCGTGGTGCGCTTCGCCGTGAAGCCGACATCTTCCATTCTCAATCCGCGCACCACGGTCGACCGCTTCGGCGCCGAGACGCAGATCATGACCAAGGGTCGCCATGACCCTTGCGTCGGCATCCGCGCGGTGCCGGTCGGCGAGGCGATGCTGGCGCTGGTTCTGGCCGACCATCTGCTGCGCCATCGCGGCCAGGTCGGCGGTTTCAAGAGCGGGTTCGATCCGCGCTGAGGCGCGACACTCTCCACTTCGCCCTGAACCCGCTGTGTTAAGCCCGGGCATGACAGTTCGTGCGATGTCGACGCCTGTCAGCGGGATGTGACGAAGCGTTCTAGTTTGCCGAGCGTCTGCAGCCCCAGTTCCACGGCACCGAAGCCCTTCGCCGCCTGGAATTCGTCAGCCGTGTTGAACACCATGCCCAGCGTCACCTTTGTGGCGCCGCCCTGATCCTCGAACAAGGCCCAGGCATCGGCATGTTTCGGCCCGTTCTCACCCCAATGCAGCGTGTAGGCGAGTCGTTCTTCGGCGTGCACCTCGCCGTAACGATGGTGGTTCGGATAGACCGTGCCATCCGGCCCGATCATGTCGAAGACCCATTCGCCACCGGCGCGCAGATCGATCCGCGTTGTCCGGCAGGAATATCCGTCCGGCCCCCACCATTGCGGCAGCGTCTCGGGGTTCATCCACGCGCCCCAGACGAGGCGCCGCGGCGCCTTGATCACGCGCTCCAGCACCATGGTGCGTTCAGCAGCATTTGCCAGATTGTCCAGCCCGGCGCCAAAACCCTGCCGGTATCCCGTCTCCATATTCTCCGCCAGCGAGGACAGCTGCACCGTCACGACCAGCCGGCTGCGCTGGTCCGTACCTGAGACTTCCGCCGTCACCAGCGCAACCGATTGCGTCACGTCCTCGCATGACACCACTTCGTAATTCACGCTGCGCAGCATGGGCTGCAAGTCGAGCCAGCCAACCTCGCAGCGGATATCCGGCTGCCCCTCGACCTTGCAGAGCGAGACCTCGCGCCCGCCCACCCTGGTGTCGGCTTCCAGAAACTCCACGGTGACCGCGGGCGTGGGCGCAGCCCAGACCTTGCGCGCGGCCGGGGCGGTCCAGGCCTGCCACAGCACCGAGACCGGCGCGGCGATGTCGCGCGCGAAGGTCAGAGTTGCAAAGCGATTTGCCGGGTCATTTGCTGTCCGAGTCATTCCTTTTGCGCCTTCATCACGTTCATCACAAATGCATCCAGCCGGTCGAGTCGGGCTTCCCAGATCGCCCGCTGGTCCTCCAGCCATGTCCGCATCGGGTCCAGCGCTTCCGGAACGAGGGCGCAGGTCCGTGTCCGCCCCTCCTTGGAGGTCGAGATCAACCCCGCCTCCTCCAGCACGGACAGGTGCCGCATCACCGTGGGCAGGCGCAGTCCCGTGGGCCCGGCCAGATCGGTGACGCGCGCAGGCTCGTCCGCAAGCCGGGTCAGGATCGAGCGGCGGGTCGGATCGGCGAGCGCGTGGAAGAGGAGCGAGAGATCAGGATCATGCTTAGCCATACGGCTAACTATAGCCGGTTTCGACGACGCCGCAAGCGAAACTTCGCCAAGTGGCTAAGTTTTTGCCGATGAACCAGGGTGCTTCCGCCGTCACCCCGGGCTTGACCCGGGGTCCCATTTTCGCCTTCACAGGGGTAATGGGTTCCCGGCCCAAAGGCCGGGCGACGTCGTGGTCACTGCATCAGCGGCGACGCGAGGTCGGCCATCGCGTGGCACGACATCTCGCAGCGGCGGCAGGCCTCGGCGCAGATCGCGCAATGCTCATGCATGTCGGCATGGCTCTCGCATTCTTCCGCGCAGACGCGGCAGGCCTCGGCACAGGCGGCCAGCAGCACGCGCAGTGTGGTGATGTTGCTGCCGGTGCGGCGCGTTGCGACTTTCGCCACCGTGTCGCAGATATCGGCGCAGTCGAGATCGAGCCGGATGCACTGCTTGAGGTGATGCGCCTCGTCTTCGGCCAGACAGGCATCGGCGCAGGCGATGCAGGTTTGCGCGCAGTCGAAGCAGGCCTCGATGCAATCGATCAGTACCTGGTCGGCCTGGATGTCGCCATCCACGTCTGGATGGGTCTGGATCATCATCTGAGTATGCATGGCCCCTCTCCACATTTGCGACTGCCGCTGAAACCCCTGATCCCAACTCTTTGTTCCGGCCAGACTTGGCCCTAGTCTGCTGTCAGATCAGGAGGACCGATCCATGGCCAAGCCGAAGCAGAAAACCGCCAAACCCGCCGCCGCGAAAAAGGCATCGAAGACGCATGCCCAAAAAGCGCATGCCCTGAAGATTCCGGTGCCGGCGCGCGACAAGCTGGATCCGGCGACGCAGGCCTATTTCGCCAAATGCGACGAGAAGATCGGCTTCGTGCCCAACGTGCTGCTGAGCTACAGCTTCGACGCGAAGAAGCTGCGCGGCTTCACCGACATGTACAACGAGCTGATGCTGGGCGAGAGCGGCCTGAGCAAACTCGAACGCGAAATGATCGCGGTGGCGGTCAGCAGCATCAACCACTGCTTCTACTGCCTGACCGCGCATGGCGCGGCGGTGCGCCAGCTGTCGGGCGATCCGAAGCTGGGCGAGCAGATGGTGATGAACTACCGCGTCGCCGATCTGACGCCGAAGATGCGCGCCGCGCTGGACTTCGCCGCCAAGCTGACCGAGCGCCCGGACAAGATCGTGGAATCGGATCGCGAGACGTTGCGCAAGGCGGGCTGGAGCGACAAGGACATCTGGGACATCGCGTCAACAGCCAGCTTCTTCAACATGAGCAACCGCATGGCCGCCGCCATCGAGATGAATCCGAACGACGAGTATCACGGCGCGTTCCGGTGAGGCCTGCATCCGGTCATTCTAAATGCCGGCCACTCTCCATACAGGTACGTCATCCTCGGGCTTGACCCGAGGATCTCTCACAGTTCTGGCTGAGATGCTCGGGTCGAGCCCGACCATGACGAGTCTTGTATGAGTGCCTCGCCACGTCATAGTTTCGCCACGGCATGATGGTCTGACGCCTGACCATGCCCCATCTTCTCTCTTCCCTCTTCACCCGCCTCGGCAAGTTTGAACTGCCGCTGCTGGTGCTGCCCGGCCTCGCCGCCGCAGCATTGTGGGGCTTCGTCGCGCTGGTGGATGAAGTGCTGGAGGGGGAGGTCCATGACATCGACAGCCGCCTGCTGTTCGCCTTGCGCAATCCGCAGGATGCCTCCGATCCGCTCGGGCCGCGCTGGTTCGAGGAACTGATGCGCGACATCACCGCCTTCGGCGGCACCGGGCCGCTCACCTTCATCACACTGGCCGGCATGATCTACCTGCTGCTGCGCCGGCGGCTGCGGACGGCACTCTTTCTCTTCGCCGCCATCAGTGGCGGCCAGCTGCTGTCATCGCTGCTGAAACTCGGTTTCGACCGGCCGCGACCCGACCTGGTGCCACATGGCATGACGGTCTATTCCGCCAGCTTCCCGAGCGGCCATGCGATGATGACCGCCATCGTCTATCTCACGCTCGCAGCCCTGCTGGCGCGCAGTGAAAGCCGGCACCGGCTGAAAGCCTTCCTGCTGCTGCTGGCGGCGTCCGTGACGCTGATGGTGGGCCTCAGCCGCGTCTATCTCGGCGTCCACTGGCCCAGCGACGTGCTCGGCGGCTGGATGATCGGCAGCGCCTGGGCGGCGGTGTGCTGGACACTCGCCGTGCTGCTGCAGCGCCGCGGCGAGCTGGAAGGCGAATCGGCACCATCGCCGGACGATCAGGCCGGGGATCGGAGCTGAGACACGGGCGACAGTCCTGTAAGACACGGCCCGCTTTCAGGCGCGACCTAAGTCCAAGCACGGACACGCACTTTTTCTTGACCCTGCCCTGACGGCAGCCGAGAGTAGCATCGTGTCAGCTGCTGAAACTACCGCTGCCGTCATCGATCCGGCCCGCCTGCGCGTGCTGGTGGTCGACGACATGAAGCTGATGCGCGAGATGGCCTCGGCCATGCTGCGCGCGCAGGGCATCGGCATTGTCGAAACCTGCGACGACGGCAGCACGGCGCTCGCCGCCCTCGATCGCCTGGCAGCGGCATCGCTGTCCTGCGACCTGATGCTGCTCGATCTCAACATGCCCGGCATGGACGGCATCGAGGTGCTGCGTCATCTCGCCGATCGCGGCTATGAAGGCCAGATCGCATTGTTCAGCGCGGAGTCCGCGCGCGTGCTGCGCACTGCGGAGACGCTGGCGCGCGCGCACAATCTCAACATCCTCGGCTTCGTCGAAAAGCCGCTGACCGACGCCGCCGTCGCCGACCTGCTGCGCAAACTGAGCCTGGGCGGCGCGAAAGCCGTGATCAACACTGCCGAACCCTTGAGCGAAGCGGAGTTGCTCGATGGCATTCGTCTGGGCCAGATCGAGATCATGGTGCAGCCGAAAGTGTCGATGCAGACGCGCCAGCCGATCGGCGTCGAAGCACTGGCCCGCTGGCGTCATCCGCAGCGCGGCGTGATCGGCGCCGGGCAGTTCATTCCGCTTGCCGAGAATGGCGCCGCCGCCGAGCCGCTGTTCGAGGCGATCCTGGGGCTGGCACTGCGCGCCGCCGGTTTGTGGCGCGCTGAAGGTCTGCACCTGCAGATGGCGGTGAATCTTTCCACCGCGAATCTGACACGGCTCGATCTGCCGCAGCGCATTGCAGCAGCGGTGAGCGAACACGGCCTGACGCCCGCCGACCTCGTGCTGGAAGTGACCGAGAGCCGGCTGATCGAAGACCAGACCGCGGCGCTCGAGGTGCTGACGCGACTCAAGCTGAAAGGCTTCAACCTCGCCATCGACGATTTCGGCACCGGCTATTCCTCGCTCGAACAGCTGCAGCGGTTTCCCTTCGAGGAAATGAAAATCGATCGCCAGTTCGTCGGCATGGCCGTCACGGACCAGGCGGCGCGCGCCATCGTCAGCTCATCCGTGCGACTGGCGCGCAAGCTCGGCATGACCACGGTGGCCGAGGGCATCGAGAACCAGCCCGACTGGGACTGCGCCGCCGCCCTGGGCTGCGACATCGCGCAGGGCTATTTCATCTCCGCACCGATCAAGCCCGAGAGCCTGCCAGGCTGGATCGCCGCCTGGCTCAGCCGGCGTGTCTGACCGGCCGGGTTTAATCACATAAAAACTTCACACGATCCGGCCGTTAGCGCAGCTGACTGTGGAATCGGCATTGCCTAAAAAATGCCTGGAAAAACGGCTGCCTGTGTTCCGGGCGCAACACTCTGATCTTATTCGCACTTGCACAATAGAATGTGAGCAAACAATCTGTCGCAGACTCCGGGAATTTGAATCAGAAAATTACACAAGTCATTGAAATCACTGGTGCGACAATCTGGCCCAAAATTCCTCTTGCGCTGCACACGTCGTTTCTTTAGATTGTGCGTTGCAACAGGCCTCCGGGTTTGTTGTATGCCCTTCTCGGGCGTTTCCTCCCTAGACTTGGGCCGCATTTCGATGCGGCCCCTTTTTTTGCCCGCACGCCAGGGCAGCCCTGTCATACAAGAACGTTTTTGAGGCTGCCTCACAGAAGGCAATGGCATCGTCGCGGCGATGTATACGCTGAACGACCTAAGAGTCGTGCGCGCCGTCGGTGATCGTCACCTGCTGTGCCAGCACCTTGTCGATGCGGCGACCGTCCATGTCGATCACCTCGAAACGCCAGCCGTTCCATTCGACATAGTCGCCGGTCTCGGGCAGGCGGCCGAAGCGCGCGAGCATGAAGCCGGCCACCGTGTGGTAGTCGTCTTCCTGCGCCGGCAGCGTGATGCCGAGCTGTGCGGCGAATGCGTCGCGCGCCAGCAGGCCATCGAGCAGCCAGGAGCCGTCCTCGCGCTGAACCGCGCCGGGCACATCCTCGCCATCGGGCAAGGCGAAATTGCCGGCGATGCTTTCGAGAATGTCGTTCGCCGTCACCACGCCTTCGAGGCTGCCGAATTCATCGACGACAAACGCCATGCCGGCGGGCGACTTCTGCAGCAGCGAGAGTGCCTCGAGCAGATCGGCGCTTTCATGCAATGCAGGCACCGGACGCACGAAGCTGGCGATGCCGGCCTGCGCCAGGCCATCGCGGCCGCTGTCGAGCAGCAGGTTCAGCACATCCTTCACGCTGACGCTGCCGAGCGGTTCGTCGATCGAGCCGCGCGCGGCGGGCAGCAGCAGATGCGTGGTCTCACGCAGACGCATGAGCTGTTCTTCATGCGGCAGCGACAGGTCGAGCCAGTCGAGATCGTGGCGCGGCGTCATCACGCTGCGCACCGGGCGGTCGCCCAGCCGCAGCACGGCGGCGATCATCAGGCGTTCGGCGGGCTCGACGGTGCCGGCGCTTTCGGCTTCGGCGACGAGATGATGGATCTCTTCTTCCGTCACCGCGTCGGCATTGCCGCTGCCCGCGCCCAGCAGGCGCAGCACGGCCTGCGACGAGATATCGAGCAGCCAGACCAGCGGCCCGGCAATCTTCGCCAGCAGGTTCAGCACCGGCGCCATCGCGCTGGCGATGCCTTCGGCATTCTTTAGCGCCAGCTGCTTGGGCACCAGTTCGCCGATGATCAGCGACAGATAGGTGACGATGCTGACGACGATAGCGAAAGAGATCGGTTCGGCGAGCGTGCGCTCGAAACTGAAGGTGAGCATCATCCAGCCGGTGAGGCGTTCGGCCAGCGTGGCGCCCGAATAGGCGCCGGCGAAAATACCGACCAGCGTAATGCCGATCTGCACCGCCGACAGGAAGCGGCCCGGTTCCGTGGCCAGCGTGAGCGCCAGCCGTGCGCCGCGCCAGCTGCGGCCCTTCTTGCGCACCATGGCTTCGAGACGCGCCTTGCGCGCCGACACGACCGCCAGCTCCGACATGGCGAGCACGCCATTGAGCAGGATCAGGGCGACGATCAGCAGCAGTTCAATGGCGAGGGACATGCAGTCCTCGCACATATTGAACACCGGAGGCGAAAGAGGCCGGCAATCTCGGGGGATTTTCGGGAGCGGCATCCGCGGAGTCGCGGGTGCCGCTGGCGGGCGTGGCGCCCAGGCTAGGTCGGTCTGGCATAGCGGCGGCACTATAAGGCAGGGGCCGGCCCCGTGGCTAGGGCCGGCCCCGCTTATGCTTGTATGCCTATGAATTCACACAGGGATTATGCGTTGGCATCGAAGGCGGCCGGCGCGGTCTTCTTCGGCCGCATGCTCGGCTTGCGCTTGGCCGGCGCCGGCTTGTCGAGACCGAGCAGTTCCGCGCGCCGTTTGACATTCTCGGCGTCGAGCTCGGCCTGGTCCGGCGCGGGTTCACCGGCTTCGCGGGCCATGCGCAGCTTGCGCAGATGTTCCATCTTCGCCGCCGTGGCCTTGCGGCGCTCGGCTTCAGCCTTCTCCGAGGCTTCGGCGTCACGCTCGCGCTGCGCGGTTTTCTGAAAACGCTGTTCGGCCCGGGCGCGGGCATCAGCGGATGTAATCGTTCGTGCCGTCATGGCGTATGGCCTCCAGTCAAACTGCACCTGATCCATGCATGGCGAACCATGCAGTGAGGTGCTCATCGGAGAAAACGGCGCGAAGACAAGGCTTGAATCCGCATCGAACATGGAAATGCGGTGAAACGCGCCGGGAAGGACTGTGCAAAACCGGCAACCAGTGGATGCCGAAATGTCAGACACAGGTTTGGACGTAGAAGTGCTCAACACTTCTTACAGCGCAGCTTCGCTGGCCGCGCAGTCAACTTACGTCACATAATTATATGGTGTGTACCCGCACGATTACAAGACTTGTGCGACCAGCCATCAGGCCTGCTCGGCCGCAGTTTTGGCAGCCATAACACCGGCTTTGCGGGCATCGCGGGCAAGGCGCAGATTGCGCAGTTCCGTCACGCGTTCAGCTTCGGCGGCACGCACGTCCTCGGCGTCACGCGCGGCATCCACCGACGCCTGGTGACGCTGCTGCATGGTTTCCTGGCGCAGTTCGGCGCGATGGCGGTCGAGTTCCGCCTGTTGTCTGCGGGCTGTCATGAAAAGCGGCTCCTATTGCGCTGTGGCCTGAGCCGGGGCGGTGTGATGCGCATAGTATAGCAGATTTCGGCCCGATCTGGTGGGAATTCGCCCTCGCGCGCGGCGGCAAAGCGCCGCATCGCGCGTCCGGACGGCAGAATCAGGGCCTGGCGAGCATCTCGCTGCAGGCCATCGCCACGCCGGACTCCGCCTCCTGGCGGCCAGGCATGACGGCAAATTTCTCGGCCAGGCTGCGACGCGCGCCCCAGTCGAGCGTCGATGCATTGGGCGTGTCGCTGCGCGCCATCGCGTCGCAGACCATCGCCTGCTGCCGGACGGCAACAGCGTGGTTCTCGCGATTGGCGGCGCCGGAAGTGACCTGCCAGCCCATGTAGTTCGAGATCAGCGGACCGGCGACGAGGCCGAGCGCGAGAACCAGCGCGAATGGCTTCAGCACACCCCACTGGTAGGCGAGGCGATCCTGCCAACTGGTTTTTCGGTCGAGCATGGTGGTCATGACTGACTCCTTTGCCGCAGGTTCGCGGCGGATAAAAATGGCACCGGCGGGGTCGTGAGCGCGACGCTAGGCTGCCATCGCGGGCGCCATGCCGGCGGACGAGACTGTCGCAAAGCCGCGCCATTGCTGGAGAAACGTCGCCGCGGTATGGCCGGCGCTGCGCAGAACAGCCTCCATGACCTCATCGGCCAGAAGGACATGTAGCGGCAGATCGCCGACCATGCCGCCGTCGGTCCAGTGACGGACCGACGAGGGCAGGACGGAGACGACATGCGTTGCTGAAACGGCATCTCGCATCCTGCGCCTGTTAGGACTGGGCGACGGGCTTGGCGGCAGCGTCCGGCTGCTTCTGCGGCTCGGCCTGGGCCTGCTGCTGCGATTGGACCGCCGGCTTGTCGGGGCCCTGCTGCAGCGCGGGCTGCGGCTGGGTCGCTGCCTTGTCGGCGGCAATGCCGTCAGCGACCTTCTGGTCGAGCGCGGCGAAAGAATTCTGCTTCTGGGGAGTCTGGGTCTGGGTCTGCGTCATGAAAATCACGCTTTCTGATGGGCAGGAATATGCCCAGCGCGACCATACGCTTTATTTGGGATTTAGCCAGAAATTAAATAAAAACAATGCCTTATTCAAGAAGTAATTGCCCGTTTTACTATGTAATGCGCTGTAATCGCTGGTAACTATATTTACGAATACTTGAAATACGCACACTTATTATTTACAGACCCGCGCCAATCGTGGATTTTTGCAACGAAGCGACACCGCAGATCAGCGTCCCAGCACGCCGTCGCGCAACTCTTCCAGCGCGGCGCGGCTGAACGGCGGGCGTTCCGCCAGCGGCGTCAGCGGTGCGGTGATGCGACCCTGCGCATCGGTGCGGAAGCGCAGGCCCCAGAAGCCCAGCACGCTTTCGCCCGGCAGGCCGTAACGATAGTCACGCGCCTCGAAGATGAAGCCGCCGGAGTCCTGCGGCAGCTGGCGCCAGTGCAGCCGGCCATCGGCGAACCAGCGGAACACGCGGGCTTCGTAGGTCGACTGGATCGCATCGAGCGCCGGCGTCTGCCCGGGGCCGTTCTCGCTGCGCGGAATGCGCGTCCATTCGATCGGCGCATCGCGAAACGGCGAGGCGAAACCGACCAGGATTTCATCGGGCAGATCGGCCACGATGCGTCGCCACCAGATCTGGAAGATCACCGGATAGGCATCGACACGCGCCGCCGCCGCAGCGGCCGGATGACTCGCGCGCAGTTCCTCGCGCGCGCGATCCTCCATGTGACGGCCGACGCCCCAGGCCATCGTGGTGTAGAGCGCGACATACAGCAGCACCAGCTGCGCCATGCTCTGTGCCGTATCAACATGGCGGCGCGTCAGCAGCGCAAAGAGAAACACCGCCAGCAGTGGCAGCGAATACAATGGATCGATAATCGGCATCGCGTTGACGGCAAAGCGCGCCATGCTGAACGGCGCCAGCAGCTGCGTGCCATAGGAGGTGAAAAGATCGAGCAGCGGATGCGTGACGGCAGAGAGCGCGCCGAGCCACATCCATGCGCTGCGTCGACCTGCATCGTCGAGCGCGTCTTTCGGCAGGATGCGCGGACGCCGCCGCACACGGCGCTCGACCGCCCAGATGCCGGCGCCGATGACAGCGCCTGCGATCAGTGTCACCGGGAAAGAATGCGTGATGCTGCGATGATGCAGCCAGACATTGATCACCGAGGGTTCGGTGACGAGATCGGCGAGCACATCGAGATCTGGCAAGGTGGCGATCGCGCCGCCGGCAATCACCGCGCCGCGGCCGAGCTGCGCACGGAAGCCGGCTGCGGCGATCACACCGCCGAACAGAATCTGCGTGACGCTATCCATTCTTACGTCTTTCGGAAAATTACAGCTTGCGGAATATAACAGTGAGATTGTTGGCCGGCATCTCGACGATACGTTCCAGCACGAAACCAGTTCGTTGCGCCAGCGGCAGAACGTCAGTGTCGAGGCAGCGCACGCCCCAGTCTGCGTTGCGGCTTTGCAGGCTGTCGTCGAAGGCAGCATTGGACGGCGCTGTATGTGCGCCGTTGCGACGGAACGGACCATAGAGAATGAACGGCGCGTTCTTCGTCAGGATGATCGCAGCACCATGGAACAACCCCTCGGCGGCTGCCCAGGGCGCGATATGGATCATGTTGCAGCAGAGCAGCGCCGCGATGCCGGCCTGCACCGGCCAGGACGGCTGCGTCACATCCAGCTGCACCGCCGGCAGGATGTTGCCGGAGCCCCCATTTGCGATCCTGCTGTCACCGGCATAGGCGTCGATGGACGGCAGGTTCTCCGCCTCATAATCGCTCGGCTGCCAGACCAGCGGTGTGAGCTGCGGCGCCATGAAGGCGGCATGCTCGCCGCTGCCGCTGGCGATCTCGAGCAGAACACCCTGCCGCGGCAGGGTCTCCTGCAGCACCGCAAGGATGGCATCGCGGTTGCGCAGGGTGGCCGGCATATGGCGGCGCGGATCGGGTCTGGGAGTGTCGGGGGTCGCTGTCATGGGTCACAAACTAAGACTGAGGGGTGACAAAGGAAACCGCCCCCCGTGTCATCCCCAACCTTGACCAACATCCGTGTCATGCCCGGGCATGACAAAGAGGGGCAATGGACAGAGCCAACGTTACCGCCATCACACAATCGCTCGCCGGCTCACAAGGCGATTGACGGCGGCGATCCGCTTCGCTTTAATCGCCGCCATGATCCACGCGGCCAACTATTATTATTGGTTTATCTCCTCCCATACGGGCGGCGCGCAGGGTTTTGTCTGAACCATTGCAGCCGCCGAGGTCGGCGGCTTGCGGTTCTTGACTCAGGGTCTCCGACCCGACGGCTTCAGGAAAGCCATCAAACTGGAGACCATCATGACTACCGAAACCACTATTCTCGCTGATCTGCCGCAGGTATCGCTGCAGAAATCCCATCTCGCCGAAGGCGTCTCGCTGGCGGAGCTGCTCGTCCTGGCCGGCCTGGCCACGAACCGCGATGCCGCGCGCACGCTGATCGCGCGCGGCGAAACCCTGATCGACGACCGCCAGATCGACAATGCGATGGAACGCGTGCGGCTGGCCGAAGGCGCCATCCGGCTGACCGCCGGCGCAGGCCAGGTGATGCTGCACGCGGTATAAGGCGCGGGCGTTGCCATTCACTCCAGTCGATGTCGCTCCCGCCCGGGTGCGGTGCTTACGCCTTGCCGTCGTCCGGCGAGGTTTCCACCAGCGTCTTGAGCCGGTCGAAACTGCCGGACCAGAAAGCCGCATAATGTTCGAGCCAGTTGTTGGCCGCGCGCAAGGGTGCGGCGTCCAGCTTGCACGGCCGCCACTGCGCCTCGCGGCCCCGCGTGATCAGGCCCGCGCGTTCCAGCACCTTCAGATGTTTCGAGATCGCCGGCTGGCTCATCGCGAACGGCGCGGCCAGTTCGCCGACCGAGGCATCGCCCTGGCTCAAGCGCGCCAGGATCGCGCGCCGGGTCGGATCGGCCAGGGCGGCAAAGGTGGTGCTGAGCGGATCGGCCCTGGTGACGGCGGCAGGCATGGCGGCACTCTCCCCTTTTCCATCCGGTTAATTAACCTATGAGTTAAGCATAAGCCGCAACAGTCCATCGTCAAGCGAGGGCTCGGAAACCGCCGCATTCGACCTATATGTTCGTATATTGTTCTCAAAATACGAGCGTGCATACTCCCGCATTCAGCCCTCCGAACCGCTACGAACCCGCGCGAAGCGCCACGAACCCGTACGAACGCCAGCGAACACGTACGAACAGCCACGAACCAAAACGAAGCAAAACGAGTCGAAAGCGATGCACTGATCCGCCCCCGGCGCTTTACCTCGCACCGCCGCAATCGTTAGGGTTGCGGTTTCGCCGCGCGCCAAGACGCGGACCGTTTTTGGAGGAAATCTTTTGTCTCAGGGCTCTGTTGCATCAGCCCCCGCCTTCGCCGTCCAGGGTGCGTCCGGCGCTTCAGCCGCCACGCCCGATGTCGGCCTGCGCGGCCTCGATATCACCTTTGAGCTCAAGACCGGCGAGCAGCATTGCGCGGTCCGCAACATCGACCTGACGGTGTCGCCAGGTGAATTCGTCTCGGTCGTCGGCCCGACCGGCTGCGGCAAATCCACCTTGCTGAATGCCGCCGCCGGCCTGCTGAAGCCGTCGGCCGGCAGTGTCGATATCCAGGGCGCAGGTCTGTCGGGCCTGAATGCCAAAGCGGGCTATCTGTTCCAGGCCGATGCGCTGATGCCGTGGAAGACCGCGATCGACAATGTCGCTGTCGCACTCGAACCGCAGGGTGTGCCGCGTGCCGAAGCGCTGAAGCGTGCGCAGGACTGGCTCGCCCGCGTTGGCCTGAAGGGTTTCGCGCAGCGCTATCCGCACATGCTGTCGGGCGGACAGCGCAAACGCGTCGCGCTGGCGCAGATGCTGATCCGCGATCCGCAGATCCTTCTCATGGATGAGCCTTTCGGCCCGCTGGATGCGCAGACCCGGCAGATCATGGGCAATTTGCTGCTCGATCTGTGGGCCGCCAATAAGAAGGCCGTGATGTTCGTGACGCACGACCTGGAAGAAGCCATTGCGCTGTCGGATCGCGTGGTGGTGATGTCGGCCGGACCTGCGGCGGGCATCGTCGGCGATTTCCGCGTCGAGCTGCCGCGGCCGCGCGACATTGCCGAAATCCGCACCGAGCCGGCGTTCCACGCCATCCACAAGGCGATCTGGGCGAGCTTGCGCGTCGAAGTGCAGAAGGCCTATTCCCAGGGTGAAGAGGCCCAGCCGCAATGAAGAACGGCATGAAACGCTCCACTCTGGTCGCATTGCAGGTTCTGGTCGGCGTCGCCTTCCTGGTGGCCTGGCATCTGCTCACCACCGTGCCGATGGCCAACGGCAAGCCGCTGTTTGCGCCCTTCTTCTTCTCCACGCCGCTGGATGTGCTGGCGCGCACCTGGAAAGACATCCTCGGCGGCACGCTCTGGCGCCATCTCGGCATCACGCTGCTGGAAACCGTGCTCGCCTTTGGCATCGGCGCCGGCGCCGGTATTGTTGTCGGCTTCGCCTTTGCCCGCCGCGAACTGCTGGCTGCCGTGTTCGACCCTTATGTGAAAGCGGCCAATGCCCTGCCCCGCGTGGTGCTGGCGCCGATCTTCGCCTTGTGGTTCGGCCTTGGCATCTGGTCGAAGGTGGCGCTGGGCTTCACGCTGGTTTTCTTCATCGTCTTCTTCAATGTCTACCAGGGCGTCAAGGAAGTCAGCCCCACCGTGCTGGCCAATGCCCGCATGCTGGGCATGAATGAGCGCCAGCTGCTGCGCCATGTCTACTGGCCGGCGGCGCTGACCTGGATGTTCTCCTCGCTGCACACGAGCGTCGGCTTCGCGCTGATCGGCGCCGTGGTGGGCGAGTATCTCGGCTCGTCGGCGGGGCTGGGCTACAAGATTCACGAAGCCGAAAGCGTGTTTGACGTCACCGGCGTCTTCTCGGGCATGCTGATCCTGACCATCGTCGTGATCATACTGGATGCCATTGTCACCCGTATTGAAAACCGGCTGCTGGTCTGGCGGCCGGACACCACAGCCAAAACCACGTAAAATAAAACACCAGGAGGAAACGACCCATGAAACTCAAACTCGCACTCGCCGCCATGACGGCGCTGGGACTGATGGCAGGCGCAGCAAATGCGCAGGTCGAGAAGCCGAAGCTGGAACTCGGCGTCGGCGGCAAGCCGCTGCTGTATTATCTGCCGCTGACGATTGCCGAGACCAAGGGCTACTTCAAGGCTGAAGGCCTCGATGTCACGATCAACGACTTCGGTGGCGGCGCGAAGTCGCTGCAGTCGCTGATGGGCGGCAGCGTTGATGTCGTCACTGGTGCCTATGAACACACCATCCGCATGCAGGCCAAGAAGGAGCCGCTGGTCGCCGTGATCGAGCTCGGCCGCTTCCCCGGTATCGTGCTGATGGTGAAGGACAGCCTGAAGGACAAGGTGAAGACCCCGGCCGACCTGAAAGGTCTGAAGATCGGCGTCACCGCGCCGGGCAGCTCGACCAACTTCTTCGTCAACTACCTGATCGCCAAGGCCGGCGGCAATCCGAAGGACACCGCGTATATCGGCGTTGGCGGCGGTGCTGGCGCCGTGGCGGCGATGATGAAGGGCGAGATCGACGGCATGTCGAATCTCGATCCGGTGATTTCGAAGATCGAATCCGAGAAGCTCGGTTTCGTACTGGCCGACAGCCGCACGGAGGCTGGCACCAAGGCGATCTTCGGCGGTTCCAATCCAGCCGCCGTGCTGTATCTGAAGCCCGAATTCGCCGAGAAGAACCCGAAGACCACGCAGGCGCTGGTCAACGCGCTCTACAAGGCGCTCGACTTCATCGCCAAGGCCAAGCCGGAAGACATCGCCGGCGCCGTGCCGGAAGCCTACTTCCTGGGCGACAAGCCGCTGTACATGCAGGCGGTGAAAGCCTCGATGGAGACCTATTCGCGCACCGGCATCATCTCGGCCGACGGCATGAAGAGCGCGCATGACATGCTGAAGCAGTTCGATGCCGAGATCGCCAGCGCGAATATCGACCTGAACAAGACCTTCAACGACAAATTCATCAAGGCCGTGAAGAAGTAATCGACCATTCTACTTTTGCCGGTACTGAGCGGCCGGGCGCACAATCGCCCGGCCGTTTTCTTTGGCCATTTATGACAGTGATTTTTTAACTGGGCAGTTAGGACGTATCGGGTATAATTTTCCGGGACCTGTTGAGGTTCAGGACAGGGGGGCGCATGGACGATGTCTCCGGCGCGGATTTTCTGGCACGTCTGCCGGGGCCGGTGTCGCCGGCGAGCCGGCAGTTCTTTGCCACCTGGCACAGCTGGCGGCGTGGTCGCCGCCTGCCTGAACGCCGCGATCTGCAGGTCGCCAGGCTCGGGACCCACCATATCGTGATGGAGCTGCGGCACCGCGACGACATCCGCATCATCTCGATCGGCGACGGCATACGCCAGTATCTCGGCTTCGACCTTACCGGCCATAACTATCTCGACATCACCAATCCCGAGAACCGTGCCTTGCGCGCGCGGCTGTTCATCGAACAGGCGCTGCAGCCCTGCGGCAGCGTCCTCTACTATCCGCTGCGCTACCCTGATGGCGGCGTGCTGCCGATCGAATGCGCCGGCGCGCCGTTCTGCGACGACGATGGCAGCGGCATGGTCAGCCTGATGGCCGGCTGCTGCACACCGCTGGTGCCGCCGCGACCCAACGATGTCGTCGATCCGGATTCCTGGCTGGTCGGCGAAGGCATGCGCTTCATAGATCTCGGCTTCGGCATCCCGCCCGCCGATCCCTCCACGCCGCGCCACATGCTGCCGGCATTCTGAGCGCGGGATTGCCGGACTGGATTTCACACCGCCATGGTGCTTAGATAACTCGCATGGGGTCGGGTGATTTTCTGCATACACTGCCAACGCCGCTGTCGCAGCAGGCGCGGCAGTTCTTCGCGATCTGGCAGGGCTGGCGCGGTGCGCGCCGCCTGCCGCAGCGCAGCGACCTGTCCAAGGGCGACCTCGGCGCGCTGGCCGATAGTTGTCTCTTGCTCAACATCCGCTCCGCCGACGACATCCGCATGGAGAATGTCGGCCGTACCATCATCGAGAAGATCGGTTTTGATCTGACCGGGATGAACTATCTCGACCTGACCTCGAAAGAGAACCGCAGCTGGCGCGCCACGCTGACCATCGCGCAGGCCGCCCAGCCGGCCGGGGTGCTGATCTATTACTGGCTGCGCTTCCCCGACGGCGCCGTGCTGCCGGTCGAATTCACCGGCGCGCCGCTCTATGAAGACGGCGCCGCGCAATCCAGCCTGATCCTGTGCTGCGCCACCGGGCTCGCCGACACGGCGGGCCGCAAGCAGCCGCTCGACCCGGACTCATATGTCGAAGGCGACGGCATGCGCTTCATCGATATCGGCTACGGCGTGCCGCCGCTGGTGCCGGCTGAACGGCAAGAGGCGCGGCCGGTGCAGTGAAGAAGGCTCAGCCTTCCAGCTCTTCGCGCAGCATTTCCAGTTCGAGCCACTGGTCCTCGGCGGCGGCCAGATCCGCGCCGGCTTTTTCCAGCCCCTTGCTGGCGGCCTCGAATTTGGCCGGATCACGCGAGAAAAGCTGCGGGTCGTTCAGCGATGCCTGATGCTTCGCGATCTGGTCCTGCAATTCCTTGATACGCTTGGGCAGAGTCTCCAGCGCGTGTTTTTCCTTGAAGCTGAGTTTGCGCCTGGCCGCTGCACGCGGTGCAGCCTCTGTCTTCTCGGCCGCAGCCTTCTCGGCCTTGGCGGCGGCGCGGGCCTGCACGCCGGAGCCGCGCTGCGCCACCATATCGGAATATCCGCCGGCATAGACGTTCCAGCGGCCGTCACCGTCCGAGGCCAGCACAGACGTGCAGACGCGGTCGAGGAAGTCGCGATCATGGCTGACCAACAAAACCGTGCCGGGATAGTCGGCCAGCATTTCCTGCAGCAGATCGAGCGTTTCGAGATCGAGATCGTTGGTCGGTTCGTCGAGCACCAGCACATTGGACGGCTTGGCCAGCGCGCGCGCCAGCATCAGCCGGCCGCGTTCGCCGCCTGACAGCACACGCAAGGGTGTGCGCGCCTGTTCCGGTGCAAACAGGAAGTCCTTCATGTAGCTCATGACATGGCGCGGCTGGCCGTTCAGCGTCACCTTGTCGCTGCCGCCCGACAGTGCGTATTGCAACGTCATTTCCGGATCGAGCGTTTCGCGCCGCTGGTCCAGCGTGACCAGCGCGATATTCTCGCCCAGCCGGATGCTGCCTGAATCCGGCTGCATCTGGCCGGTGAGGATGTTGAGCAAAGTGGTCTTGCCGGCGCCATTCGCGCCGACGATGCCGAAACGGTCGCCGCGCAGCACCTTCACGCTGACCTCGCGCAGCACCGTATTGTCGCCGAAGGATTTTGAAATCGCCCTGGCCTCGGCGATCAGCTTGGATGACGTCTCGGCTTCGGAGACAACGAGATTGACGTTGCCCGCCACCTTGCGCTGCTCGCTGCGGCCGGTCTTGAGCTGCTGCAGCGCGCGCATGCGGCCCATGTTGCGCTTGCGCCGGCCCGACACGCCGTGCCGCACCCAGTCGAGTTCGGCGACGATCTTGCGATCCAGCTTGTGGCGCTCGGTTTCCTCCTGTTCCAGGAAGGCGTCGCGCCAGTCCTCGAAGGCCGCGAAGCCCTGCTCCAGACGTCGCGTGGCGCTGCGGTCGAGCCAGATGGTAGCGCGCGTGAGATTGCTCAAGAACCTGCGATCATGGCTGATCAGCACCAGCGCCGAGCGCAGACGCTGCAATTCGCTTTCGAGCCATTCGATGGCCGGCAGGTCGAGATGGTTGGTCGGTTCGTCGAGCAGCAGGATGTCGGGCTCGGGCGCCAGCACGCGCGCCAGTGCCGCGCGCCTCGCCTCGCCGCCGGACAGCCGCGCCGGATTTTCCGTACCATCGAGGCCGAGTGCATTGAGCAATGTGGTCGCGCGATGCGGTTCATCGCCGGGCGCCAGGCCGGCCAGCACATAGGACAGCGTGTCGTCGAAGCCGGAGAGATCCGGTTCCTGCGGCAGATAACGCATGGTGACGCCGGACTGCACGATGCGTTCGCCGCGATCCGACTGCACCGCGCCGGCCGCGATCTTCAGCAAGGTCGACTTGCCCGAGCCGTTGCGCCCCACCAGGCAGAGCCGGTCGCCGGGCATCACGCTGAGCGACGCGCCTTCGAGCAGCGGCGTACCGCCGAAGGTGAGATGGATGTCGGACAGTGTGAGAAGCGGCGGCGCCATGAAAATCCTCTGGGTGGGAGGGTGTAGCAACCGCCGGGCGACAGGGGAAGGCCGACACTTGCGGAATTTCCGCCCGGAATTCCAAGATTTATCTAGTTATTGACTGATCATTCCAGAATAAGTTATACCTGCGCCATGGCGAGACCGAAGGCCTTTGATACCGATGCGGCCCTGGTGCGGGCGATGGAGCTGTTCTGGGAACAGGGCTATGCCGCCACCTCGATGGAGCAGCTGGTCGTCGCCATGGGGATCAGCCGCCAGAGCCTGTACGACACCTTCGGCGACAAACACCGCCTGTTTCTTGCGGCGATGGACAGCTACTGCGCCATGCTGGACGACGCGATGCTGCGCCCGCTGCGCGCGCCCGACGCGGGCCTGCAGGCTTTGCATGAGGCGGGCCTGGCGATCATCGACTTCCTGGTGCGATACCCGAAGCGGCGCGCCTGCCTGATGGCCAACACCACGCTGGAACTTGCGCCGCATGATGCCGAGATTGCCGTGAAGGTGCGCGCGCATATGGACAACATGGCAGCCGCCTTCCGCCACGCACTGATCAACGCACGGACGCGCGGCGAGATCGCGGCCAGCAGCAACGCGGACGCGCTGGCGAAATATCTCGTCGGCATGGCGCATGGCCTGATGGTGATGGCGAAAAGCGGCGCGGACCGCGACGCACTGACTTCCATCCTGACCACGGCGGTCGCGCCGCTGATGCCTGCACCAGATTTCCGTCCCGCCGCCTGAAGATCACAACACCAGAGGAGAACCCCCATGACCACCGACATGACCATGCTGATCGCCAGCGCGGTGCTGACCGTGCTGCTGACACTGCCCTATTCCACCGGCCATATGCTGACGCGGGGCCTCTATGTGATGGCCGGCAACCGCGAGGATTTCCCGGCCGCGACCGGCTGGATCGGCCGGGCGCATCGCGCGCATCTCAACATGGTTGAGAATATGGTGCCGTTTGCAGCGCTGGTGCTGGCCGCCGCTGTGGCGGGCAAGGCCGATGGCTGGACCGCGCTGGGCAGCCAGGTGTTCTTCTATAGCCGCGTGCTGCATGCCGTGGTGTATATCGCCGGCGTGCCGTGGCTGCGCACCTTCGCCTGGCTCGGCGGCGTGGCCGGCATGGTCATGGTGCTGTACGGCATCGTGACCTGAGGGTGATGTGACGCCGGGCGAAGCTAACCCAGTTTCGCCCGGCAGCTCTTGCCATCGACGAAGATGGTCGCATCCCGCGCCGGCACCGACAGGCGGCAGCGCATCTGGCGACTCTGGCGGTCGAAGATTTCCACGGTGATGCCGTCCGGCTTGCGCGGCACATAGCAGTCGCGTTCGCCGGGCATCAGATCCGGTTTCACGTAGATCGGCATCGGCGATCCACCGGCATGCACCGCCACCGCCACACTGCCGTTGTTCTGCACGCAGAAGGCACTGGCCGGATCCGCGTAAAACGTGGTGGCGGCGACAACGACGGCGAAAACGGCGACGGCTTTCAGCATCCGACCAGTCTAGTGCGGGAGTCCTGAAAAGGAGGTTAAGGCATGGGCATTCTTGATCACGTCGGCGATACCCGCCTGTTGGCGCTGCGCCATCTCGCTCCGCGGAATTCCGCCACGGTTCTGCTCAAGCTGGAAACCGAGAACCCCACGGGGAGCATGAAGGACCGCATGGCGCTGGCCATGGTGGAGGCCGCCGAGAAGGACGGCCGGCTGCAGCCTGGCGGCGCGGTGGTGGAATATACCGGCGGCAGCACCGGGGTGTCGCTCAGCCTGGTCTGTGCGGCAAAACGCATTTCACTCGAACTGGTCACCTCGGAGGCCTTCAGCAAGGAGAAGCGCGATCATATGGCGGCGCTCGGCGCGAAACTGACGCTGGTGCACAGCCCGACCGGCGGCACGACGCGGGAGCTGACGCTGGAGATGATCGAAACCGCGCGCCGGATCGCGGCGAGCAAACCCGGCAGTGTCTGGACCGACCAGTTCAACAACACCGATGTGCTGCCCGGCTATGCCAAAATGGCGGATGAAATCTGGCAGCAGACCGGCGGAAAGGTCGATGCGATGGTGCAGAGTGTGGGCACATCCGGCTCGTTTCGCGGCCTCAGCACCAGGCTGCGCGAACTGAATCCTCAGGTGCGGACAGTTGCTGTCGAGCCGGCGGAATCCGCCGTGTTGTCAGGTGGCCCAAGCGGCAGTCACAAGATCGAAGGCACCGGCCCGGGTTTCGTGCCGCCGCAATGGCGGCCGGAACTGGCCAGCGAGATCGCGCAGGTCTCCAGCATGGAGGCGATGGCAATGGCGCGAAAGCTGGCGCGCGAGGAAGGCATTTTCGCCGGCACCTCGACGGGCGCGAATGTGCTGACGGCATTGCGCGTGGCGGAAAGGCTTGGGCCGGGAAAGACCGTCGTCACCATCGCCTGCGATACCGGGATGAAATATCTGAGCACCGCGCTGTATTCGCAGGCATAACGCCTCCTACCATTGTCATGCCCGGACTTGTTCCGGCCATGACATAAACGGATACAAAAACGCCGCCGAGGTTGCCCTCGACGGCGTTTCCGCTTCCCTGGGCCAGCAGCGAATGCCGGCTCAGAAACCATCAGGCGCGCTTGGCACCAACCTCAGCCGCCACCTTGTCGCTGAGCGGATGATCGAGCCGCGCGATCATTTCCTTCGGGCAGATCTGCCAGAACTTGCCCTTCACCTGGTCCCAATCGGCGAACAGGTTGTTGGCATAGAGCGACTGCGTCTCGCGGATATGCTCCTCGATCAGGCCGCGCAGCACGCCTTCCCAGTAGGAGGACTGGAGCCGCTGGTAGACCACGCTTTCGTCGTTGATCGCGATCGGCAGCACGTCGTCCACATCGTAGACAAAAGCCATGCCGCCGGTCATGCCGGCGCCGAAATTGTCGCCGACCTTGCCGAGGATGGCGATGCGACCGCCGGTCATGTATTCGCAGCCGTTCGAGCCGCAGCCTTCGATCACCGCCGTGGCGCCCGAGTTGCGCACGGCGAAACGCTCGCCGGCCTGGCCGGCCGCGAACAGCTTGCCGCCGGTGGCGCCATACAACACCGTGTTGCCGATGATGGTGTTTTCATTCGTCACCGGCATCAGCGGCGAGGCCGGTGACGGCCGCACCACGATCATGCCACCCGACAGGCCCTTGCCGACATAGTCGTTGGCATCGCCGAAGACTTCCAGCTTGAGGCCCTGCACGGCAAAGGCGCCGAGCGACTGACCGGCAGAGCCGGTGAGACGCGCGGTGATATGGCCGGGCTTGAGCCCCTTCATGCCGAACTTGCGCACCAGATGCGAGCTGAGCCGCGTGCCGATGGCGCGATGCGTGTTGCGGATGTTGTAGGCCAGCTGCATCTTCTCGCCGTGGCTGAACACTGGCGCCGCATCGCCAAGCATCTGGGCATCCAGCGTATCCGGCACCTCGTTGCGGCCTTCCAGCGTGCAGTAGCGCGCATGGTCGCCGGCATCGGCCTGGGCCAGGATCGGATTGAGATCCAGATCGTCGAGATGCGCGCCGCCGCGGCTGACCTGCATCAGCAGATCGGTGCGGCCGATGATCTCGTCCAGCGACTTCACGCCCAATCCGGCCAGGATCTCACGCACTTCTTCAGCGATGAAGCTGAACAGGTTGATGACCTTCTCCGGGCTGCCATTGAATTTCTGCCGCAGCGCGTCGTTCTGCGTGCAGACGCCGACCGGGCAGGTGTTGGAATGGCACTGGCGCACCATGATGCAGCCCATCGCCACCAGGGCCGCCGTGCCGACGCCGTATTCCTCGGCACCCAGCATGGCGGCGATGACGATGTCGCGGCCGGACTTGAGCCCGCCATCGGTGCGCAGTTTCACGCGATGCCGCAGCTTGTTCAGCGTCAGCACCTGGTTGACTTCCGACAGGCCCATTTCCCAAGGCGTGCCGGCATACTTCACCGAGGTCTGCGGCGAGGCACCGGTGCCGCCGACATGGCCCGACACCAGGATCACGTCCGCCTTGGCCTTGGCGACGCCGGCGGCAATCGTGCCGATGCCGGCTTCCGACACCAGCTTGACGGCCACCTGCGCTTCCGGGTTGATCTGCTTCAGGTCGTAGATCAGCTGCGCCAGATCCTCGATCGAATAGATGTCGTGATGCGGCGGTGGCGAGATCAGCATCACGCCGGGCGTCGCCAGACGGCGCTTGGCGATCAGCTCGGTCACCTTGAAGCCAGGCAGCTGGCCGCCTTCGCCGGCTTGGCGCCCTGGGCGACCTTGATTTCCAGCTCACGGCAGTTGTTGAGATATTCCGCCGTCACGCCGAAGCGGCCGGAAGCCACCTGCTTGATTGCCGAGTTGGCGTTGTCGCCATTCGGACGCGGCTTGAAATTCTCGGGCGCTTCGCCGCCTTCGCCGGAATCCGACTTGGCGCCGATGCGGTTCATCGCAATGGTCAGCGTCTCATGCGCCTCGGGGCCGAGCGCGCCGAGCGACATGCCGGGCGTGATGAAGCGCTTGCGGATTTCGGTAACGCTCTCGACCTGTTCGATCGGGATCGCCGCAGCCGCCGGCTTGATTTCCAGCAGGTCGCGCACCGAGATCGGCGGCAGTTCGCGCAAACCGGCCGTGTATTTCTTGAACAGCGCGTAATTCTCGCTGCCCACCGCTGTCTGCATCATGTGGATCAGGTTGGCTTCCCAGGCATGCGCCTCGCCACCGCGACGGTAGCGATAGATGCCGCCGACCGGCAGCGCGGTCACGTCCGAGCGGAAGGCCTTTTCGTGGAGGGCCAACACCTTCTTCTGGATACCGATCAGGCCGATGCCGGAGATGCGCGACGGCATGCCGGGGAACAGGTCGGCCACCAGCGAACGCGACAGGCCGAGCGCCTCGAAATTGTAGCCGCCGCGATAGCTGCTGATCACCGAGATGCCCATCTTGGACATGATCTTCAGCAAACCGCCATCGACAGCTTCCTTGAAGCGGGAGACGGCGTCTTCAGCGCTCAGCTTGCCGAGCAGGCCACGATTGACGCGGTCGACCAGGCAGGCTTCCGCCAGATAGGCGTTCACCGAGGTGGCGCCGACGCCGATCAGCACGGCGAAGTAATGCACATCCAGGCACTCGCCCGACCGCACGGTCAGCGAGGTGAAAGTACGCAGGCCCTGGCCGACCAGATGGCTGTGCACGGCGCCGGTGGCGAGGATCATCGGGATCGCCGCCCGCGTCGGGTTCATGCCCTCGTCGGTCAGCACGATATGGGCGGCACCGCCGCGCACTGCATTCTCGGCCTCGCCGCGAATGCGCTTCAGCGCGTCGCGCAGGCTGCTCTCGCCGCCATCGACCGGGAAGGTGCAGTCGATCTTCGCCGTCATCTTCTCGGCGTATTTCAGCACCTTGCCATAATCGGCATTCGACAGGCAGGGCGACTCGAGCAGCAGGATGGCGACCTGCTTGGCGTCTTCGGCCAGCACGTTGGTCAGGTTACCCATGCGGGTGCGGAGCGACATCACCCGCTTTTCGCGCAAGGAATCGATCGGCGGATTGGTGACCTGGCTGAACTGCTGGCGGAAGAAATGATGCAGGCCGCGATAATGTTCCGACAGCACGGCAATCGGCGTGTCGTCGCCCATCGAGCCGATGGCTTCCTTGGCGTCTTCCGCCATCGGATGCAGGATCAGCTCCATGTCTTCGAGCGTCAGGCCAAACGCGAGCTGCGAGCGGCGCAGCTCATCCTTGCTGAAAACCTTGGCGGCGACGGTCGCATCCTTGATCTTTTCCAGCGTGGTGATGTTCTTGACCCACTCGCCGTAAGGATGATCAGACGCCAGCTTGTCCTTGATCTCGCGATCCAGGAACAGCCTGCCCTTTTTCAGGTCGATGGCGATCATGTCGCCCGGACCGACGCGGCCCTTGCGCACGACATTCTGCTCCGGCACCGGCACCATGCCGGTTTCAGAGCCGACAATGAGAAGATTGTCGGTGGTGACGGTGTAACGGATCGGGCGGAGCCCGTTGCGGTCGAGGCCGGCAACCGCC
This sequence comes from Ferrovibrio terrae, assembly GCF_007197755.1. Classification (NCBI taxonomy): domain Bacteria; kingdom Pseudomonadati; phylum Pseudomonadota; class Alphaproteobacteria; order Rhodospirillales; family Rhodospirillaceae; genus Ferrovibrio; species Ferrovibrio terrae. The sequence continues at coordinate 1,446,306 of NZ_CP041636.1, read as the reverse complement.
CAGCGGCCATCGGTGGCGCAGATCGCCGCCGGGCCGTCCCACGGCTCCATGATCGAGTTGCAATAGGCATAGAGGTCGCGATGCGACTGCGGCATCAGCGGCTTGTTCGACGCCGATTCCGGAATCAGGATGGTCTTCACCATCGGAGCCGTACGGCCGGCACGCACCAGCACTTCGAACACGCTGTCGAGCGCGGCCGAGTCCGATGAACCCGACTGCACGATCGGCTTGATGTCGTCCGAGAAATCGCCGAAGGCGTCGGACGCCATCTTGATCTCGTGGCTCTTCATCCAGTTGACGTTGCCGCGCAGCGTGTTGATTTCGCCGTTATGGGCCAGCATGCGGAAGGGCTGCGCCAGACGCCAGGTCGGGAAAGTGTTGGTCGAATAGCGCTGATGATAAATGGCAAAGGTGCTGACGAAACGCTCGTCCTGCAGATCAGGATAGAAATAGTCGATCTGTTCGGCGAGGAACATGCCCTTGTAGATCACGCTCCGGCAGCTCAGCGAGCAGATGTAGAAGTCGCTGATGTGGGCTGCCAGAACCTGCTTCTCGATGCGGCGGCGGATCAGGAACAGGTCGCGCTCGAAGGCGCCGTCATCCTTGGCCCACCGGTTCTCGATCAGCACCTGCTCGATTTCAGGCCGCGTCGCATTGGCCTTTTCACCGATGATCGTGGCGTCCACCGGCACCTGGCGCCAGCCATAGATGCCGTAGCCGAAATCCAGGATCGCGGTCTCGACGATGGTGCGGCAGGTTTCCTGTGCGGCCAGATCGGTCTTGGGCAGGAAGACCATGCCCAGACCCAGCTTGCCCTCGCCCGGCTCGAAGCCCGAACGGCGCACATGCTCGCGGAAGAAATCCTGCGGGATCTGCACATGGATGCCGGCGCCGTCGCCGGTCTTGCCATCGGCATCCACCGCGCCGCGATGCCACAGCGCCTTCAGCGCCGTGATGCCGGCAGCCACCACGCTGCGGCGCGGCTGGCCGTCCAGCGAAGCAATCAGCCCGACGCCGCAGGCATCGCGCTCATCCGCGCGGCTGTACATGCCGGTTTCCGACAGGTGCGTGGTTTCGTCCTGCCACTGCTCGACGTAGCTCTTGCGGATGTCGGTCATGGATCGGACTCCTTTACTTCTGCAGACCCAGCTCGGCGAGCCGGGCTTTGTTCAATTCCTGCGCCCGCTCGGCACGCAGGCGTGCGAGCAGGGCGAGTTCCTTGTGGCGCTGGCCGAGCGCCTGGCCGAAGGCCGCCATGCGGCCATGGTCGACATTGCGCTCGATCTCCAGCAGCGCGTTGATGGCAGCCGGCGACAGCTTGTCGGTCGGCACGCCGGGCTGCATCGCTTCCTGGCCGGCCGGCGACAGCAGCACGCGCCTGAAGACCTGCAGCTCGGCCGCCGTGAAATTGGCGGCGAATTCATCGGCCACAACGCCGACGAGGTCCTCCAGCACGGCGCGCATATTGGCGGCCTGGAATTCCTCAACGTAGGTCTCGATGCTGGCATCCTTGCCGGGGAATTCGCGGCTGAGCGAGACATAGAGCTGGCGACGGCTGAGCGCGATCTGCTCGGCCAGCATCTGCTCCACGGGGAAGGCGCGCGCCACGACCTGCGCCTCCTGCTGGCGCAGCGAGGCATCGGTCTTGGGTGCCGCGGTGACGCAGGCCGTCAGCGCCACCGACAGCAGGGCTGCGACAGTGATGTTGCGCAGCGCGCTCATTCGGCAGCCGCAGCCGCCGGCTGCGCCTTGGCCTGGATGAACTGATGGATCGCATCGGCGCAGTCGCGGCCGTCGCGGATCGCCCAGACCACCAGACTGGCGCCGCGCACGATATCGCCGGCGGCGAACACGCCCGGGATGTTGGTCATCTTGCTGCGCGCCGAAATTTTCACGGTGCCCCAGCGGGTGACTTCCAGATGCGGCGCCTTGAAAGCCTGCGGCAGGTCTTCCGGATCGAAGCCGAGCGCCTTGATCACGATATCGGCCGGCTGGTCGAAATCGGCATTCTCGATTTCCACCGGCACCTGGCGGCCCGAGGCATCGGCGGGGCCGAGCTTCATGCGGCCGGCATGCACGGCAGTCACCTTGCCCTCGCCGCGGAAGCTTTTCGGCAGACTGAGCCAGACGAATTCGACGCCTTCTTCCTCGGCATTCTTCACTTCGCGCATCGAGCCCGGCATGTTGGCCTTGTCGCGGCGATACAGGCAATGCACCGCCGTCGCGCCCTGGCGGATCGCGGTGCGCACGCAGTCCATCGCGGTGTCGCCACCGCCGATCACGACGATCTTCTTGCCGGCGGCATTCAGCGTGCCGCTGTCATACTCGGCCACCTTGTCGCCGAGGCCATTCTTGTTCGAGGCCGTCAGATACGTCATCGCCGGCACGATATTCTCGAGCCCCGAGCCCGGCGCCTGCAGCTCGCGCGCCTTGTAGACGCCGGTGGCGATCAGCACCGCATCATGCTTCTTGCGCAGATCGTCCAGCGAGGCATCGCGGCCGACTTCGAAATTCATGTGGAACTTGACGCCGGCGGCTTCGAGCAAGGCCGTGCGGCGCTCGACCACGTTCTTTTCCAGCTTGAAGTTCGGGATGCCGTAGATCAGCAGGCCGCCGGGACGGTCGTAGCGATCATAGACATGCACCTGGTAGCCCTTGCGGCGCAGCTTGTCGGCCGCGGCCAGACCGGCAGGCCCGGCACCGATGATGCCGATGCTCTGCGGGCGTTCGCCATGCACCGGCTTCGGCGTCTGCACCCAGCCCGACTCCCAGGCCTTTTCGGTGATGTATTTCTCGATCGAACCGATGGTGACGGTGCCATGGCCCGACTGCTCGATCACGCAGTTGCCTTCGCACAGGCGATCCTGCGGGCAGATGCGGCCGCAGATTTCGGGAAACGTGTTGGTCGCCTGGCTCAGTTCATAGGCTTCTTCCAGACGGCCTTCCGCGGTCATGCGCAGCCAGTCGGGGATATTGTTGTGCAGCGGGCAATGCACCTGACAGAAAGGCACGCCGCATTGCGAGCAGCGCGAGGCCTGTTCGTCAGCCTTGGTTGCGGCGAATTCGCGGTAGATTTCGTCGAAGTCCTTCGCGCGCTCCGACGCGCTGCGCTTTTCCGGCATCGCCTGGGCGGTCTGCACGAACTTCAGCATCTTCTCGGCCATGGCACGCTCCGGGGGAACCTGATGATGGCCGGCAGTTGCTGGTGGCGGCCTCAGGTCCGTCTTGGGGACAAAGACACCCCGGGCGGCGGGTCCATGACGCCGGCTAAGACGTAAAGGACGCTTCGACTGGGGCGGAGCGCAACTTTTATTGCCGAATGCCCGGCCGATCAAGCAAATAATATCCGATAGGTCATGTTTGTTGACCTTTTCGATTCTTGCGCGGGGGTTTCGGGGCTTGACTGCAGGGGCGACTGTCACAAATCCATCTTATTAGGACCGGAATGGTACTATTTGACTGTTAAGCCATTGAAGTGTCACCTGTAGTTTTCCACAGCCAGCCTGTGCCGCAAAATGCCGCCGCCCCGCCCGAGTTCAGCCAGAATTGAGCCGCCTGATGATAGCGGGCCGGAACAGCCGGTTCGTTCATTCGGGAGGTCTATCCATGCGCCTTCTACATGGTCTGGCGATCGCGAGCGCCATGTTGATCTCGCTGCCCGCCTTCACTTCGCCGGCCGAGGCTGGCGACAGGCACCGCCACGGTCACGGCCACAAGCACGGCCATCATTATCACGGCGGCAAGCCGGTGTTTTACGACTACCGGGTCGACCGCCGTTATTATGGTCCTCCCGGCTACTATGCCTATCCGCCCGGCTATTACGTCGCGCCGGCGCCGGTCTATTACCACCCGCCGCCGCCCAGGTATGTGCCGCACGGCCCCTCGATCAGCGTGACCATCCCGCTGGATTGACCTGACGCATCAGGATGATGACGACGAGCGCCCGGCGAATGCCGGGCGCTTTTTTATGCCTGTGGTTGCATCACCCCGCATACAGCTTAAATCAGGCTGCATAACGAGAACATTTTATGTACATTTAAACGATACGCCTCTCTCATATTCAGGATCGCCCTGATGCGCCTGCTTCCCATTGATCCCGACCAGAACCGGTTCGATCCTCTGCCCTCCCTGACTTCGGCGACCCTTTCCGCATCACAGGCGCGATCGGACCCGAAGCCGCCAACGCGCGCGACGACGTCATCCGCGCCCAGATCCTGCTCGGCCAGTCCGGCGATCTCGACCTCGACAACCTTGGCGGCCCGACCGGCTGGCCCGGTGGCGAACTGACCCGCAGCCTGAAACGCTACCAGCGCCGCCGGGGACTCACCGTCGACGGCCTGATGCTGCCCGATGGCGAGACGATCAAGGCGCTGCAGAGCGATCTTTACGACCGCCTGGCGCGCTACAAGGCGCCAACCACAGCCGAAGTGGACGATCATCATGACAAGCTGGCGCGCTATCGCGCCGGCGAGAATGAAGTCCGTGAAATGCCGCGTACGGCGCTCGCCATGCCGGGAGGCGGACTACCCGCTTATGTGCGGACGCTGGCAGAAAACACCGATCAACGAAATCCAGAGCCGCAGCTGCTCTCTGCAACCGTGAGCGATGTTGCCGATGCGCCATCAGAATTTGTGATGGGCACACAGGTCGCGCAGCTCGCGTTGCCGATTCATCCGACAATGACTGCACCGGCTACGGGCGCTGCTGGCGCGTCACAGAAACTGCCACCCGGCGTGACCCCGAACATCGAGAAGACCAGCCAGCAACTGGAGAAGTGGTTTGACGAGAGGGTCAACCTGCTGAGCCTGCCGGCGCAGATGTATCAGCATCTCGCCAATACGACCTCCCCTGCGCTTGATCCGTCGGATGAAGCCGCAAGCAGAACGCCGCCGTTGAAACCGAGCGCGCCGGAGGATCCGCCGCCAGAAGGCAGCAAGGCCGAAGAACGCGCACCGTCACTGGAAGATCTGATTCCGCCGGAGATGAAGCCGTGGATCGAAGGACTGGAGCCGTTCGATCAGCAGCTCGCCCGCGAATTGATGCTGATCTACAACCGGCGCGGCGGACCGGAGACCATCAAGGGCAATGCAATCATCGTGAAAGAGATGATGGACGCGCTGAAGAAATATCCGGCGCTGGCAGATGGCATGAAGCATTGCTGGCGGTTCGCATTCGCCAAATCCCATGGATGGATCACCGGGCGATACCGCCGAAGGAACGTACTTGAGGGAACGCCACTATTCGAATATCGAAACGAATAAACAGGAAGGTGGCAGCTGGGCTGATATCACTTTCAAAGCTAAACCTGAACTGGTGAAGGAACTGGGCATTGAATACCTGCATCTCAGCAGTGCCAGACTCTTGAAAGATGGCAAAACGGCCGTCAGCGACGAGCGTGAAAAGAAGGCCAGACTGGAGAAGAATCACCCTGAGTCCCGCGTAGAGATTGTCGAGAAGCCAGTTGTAGCGCGTGTCGCCGGTAGAAAAATTCCCTATGATTGGGAAAGTTACCAGGCCCGCATCCGTGATTTCGCAGAACGATTGGCCGAAGAGATTGACGCTATGGGAACGCAGCCCAAGTCATGACGGAACAACGAAAGTTTACCGTTAAAACACGCTACGTATGGTTCACACTAGCTGACTGGCAGGCTTTCTCCGATGCCCTCGCCGAAGCATATCCGCAGGCGCGCTACGATTTCCGGCCCGCATATGACGTTGGTCAGGATCGCCCGGAGATAGTGTGGGAAAACAGGATCGCCGATATTCCTTTTTCCAGAAAAGGGGCGTCATCCTGGGCCGGAGATATCCCGATGATCTTCGACCCGGACTGGCAGCCTACATCTACGAGATATATCCCCCTCTACAACGAGCCGCCCGATACAATGCGCTGGGGCATCGCCCAGACGCCCCGCACCCCTTTGCCATTTGTGAAATTCCAGGATCGTGTGGGTCCGGATACCAATGAACTGGCCACAATCACAACATTCAGGGAAAGTCACATTCACTATTTCTGCCTGGCCGACAACAAGCCCGCTGCTGCTGAGATGCGCCGGTACTTTCGCCTGCTTGATAAATTCTGCACCAACCGGAACCAGGCCTATTACCGGCTGCCGTCATTCGAACTGATCCGTACGGAGGCAAAAGGATCGTGGTACTGGTTTGGCCACGATGCGATCCGCTGGGTGCGTGAGGATTCGCGGCGCAGCCTAAATTATGCGGGAAGCACCAGTTGGGCCATGCGACCATGCACGGAAGAAGAAATGGTTGCACTGCCGGCGCAGCGACCGCCAGTGCAAGAGTCGTGAAGTATCAGGGTATTGTTACCGTCGCTCGGGTACGGTCGGACGTCTCCGGCTTGCCCTTCAACCCAAACACCGGCCTTAGCACACCAACGCGCTTCACGATCTCATACCCCACGACACAGGCCGTTGCCGTGCCCGCCACCAGGATCGCCGCCTCAGCACCGACCGGCAGGCCGAGCCTGGTGAGGTGATAGCCCAGCACGACGATGGCGGTCTGGTGGATGATGTAGAAGGGAAACACTGCGTCGGTGAGATAGCGCCGGGCGGGGCTGTCGAAATTCATCAGCCGCCGCGCGAAGCCCAGCAGCATCATGATCCAGGCCCATTGATCCAGCGCCCAGATGAATGGCCGCGCGCCGCCACCGCTATTCGTCACCACCGCCCAGATCATCACGACATAGACCAGCACCGCCAGCACCAGCGCGATCCAGCGCAGGCGTTCGATGCTGCGCCAGATACCTTCGTATCTGGCGATGCCATAGCCGAACAGGAACAGCGACAGATACAGCGCATGCAGATACCAGTCGTCCAGCAGCGCATGGGTCTCGCCGAAGATGGGCTTGAGCAACAGGCGCAGCAGCCCGACGAAAACCGGCGGCAGCACCAGCAGCGCCAGCGGCTGACGAAACAGCGCGGCGATGCGCTGCAGCGGCAGGCGATGCAGCAGCGGACGTAACGCGAGCACCAGCATCGTATAGACCCAGAGATAGACCACGAACCACAGATGGTTCCAGGTCGGCACGATCAGCGGCGCGCCGTTGCTGCGCCAGCCGTCATGGAAGCCGATGTATTTCATGTAGAAGGCAACCCAGCCCTCATCGAACCCCATATGTGTCACGACCTCGTAATAGGTCTGCGGCGGCACGATCACCAGCATGCCGAAGACAATCGGCAGCAGCAGCCGCCAGCTCCGCGCTTTCGCCATCTTCCCACGCGGCAGCTTGTCGGCCATGAACCGTGTCGCACAGCCGGCGATCAGGAACAGCAGCGCCAGCCGCCAGGGATTGGTCAGCAGCATCAGCGGCTGGACGATCTCGTAGACCTCCGGTCCGGTCTGGCTGCTTTTCACATGCCAGGGCCAGGAGACGTAAAACATCCCGATATGGTATAAAATCAGCAGCGCGAAGGCGCCGATGCGCAGCCAGTCCAGATCGTAGCGACGCTCACTCATGTCCGACATGGAATCCTCTGTTCAGCAAAGCACTGCGTCGTCTCTGCCAGCGTCTGACGTCGGCATAAAGCCGGCTGGGACGAGCGGCGGGCCTGCTGTGATGAGCAGCAATATTGCGGAATATATCGGTTTTTCGAAACTGCTCTGGCTCGGCTATGCGGCATCGCTGGTGCTGGCCGCCGCCATGGGCGCCAGCTCCTTCTGGATCGAGGATACCCGTAACGGCATGGCCAATCCGGCCTGGTGCTATGCCGTCACCGAAGGCACCAGCGTGATCATGCTGTTCGCCCTGACGCCGGCTTTACTCTGGCTGACCGCCCGGCTGGATCCGAAACGCATCGGCTGGCCGCGCGTCGTGGCAAACCATCTGGCCGGCTTCGCGCTGGGCAGCGCCGCGCATATCGCTGGCATGGCCGCGCTGCGGTATGCGATCTTTCCGCTGTTCGGCCGCGACTACAGTTTCGGCGTGCCGGGCAATCTGGGCCTGCAGCTGGTCTACGAAGTCCGCAAGGATGCCGCGATCTATCTCGGCATGGTGGCGTTGATCTGGCTGGTGGCAATGGCGCGGCGGCGCGCGCAGGTTGTTGTTCAGCAGGTGGTGGTGCAGCGCATGGCGTCGGCTGGCCCGCGCCGGCTGGAAATCCGCGACGGGGCACAGCGTATCTTCGTCGATCCGGCCGAGATTCTGTGGGCCGAAGCGGCCGGCAATTATGTCGAACTGCATCTCGCTGGCCGCAGCCTGTTACAACGACAGACTCTGTCCTCGCTCGAACAGGAATTGTCGGATCAGGAGTTCGTGCGCATCCATCGCTCGCGACTGGTCAACCGCCGCCATGTGCGCAGCATGGCCGGCAATGACAGCGGCGATTTCACCGTGACGCTGAGTGACGGCCGTCAGATCGGCGGCGGCCGGCGCTGGCGCCAGTCTTTGGCGCTTTAGGGCGCTGAAGTGAAGGCTTAAGAGAAACGCGGCTCGAATTTGCCGCCGCCGCGACGGTAGCGATACAGATAGCTTTCGATGGTGCCTTCCACCGGGGTCGGCTGGTCGACGCCGAGATCCTTCAGGCCTTTGGCGCCTTCAGCAACCACGTTGTCGCGCTTCAGCAGTTCGATCTGGTCGCGCGTGATCGGCGGCGCGAAAATCGGCTGCAGTTCGAGCGCAAAGGCCAGCGGCTTGAGCGCGAAGCCCGGCACCGGCACGAGCAGCCGCTTCTTGTGGATCGCAGCCAGCGTGAGCTGCATGATTTCCTTCATGCTGTAGACCTTCGGCCCGCCGAGCTCGTAGGTCTGGCCGGCGGCTGCCTCGTCCTGCACGGCGCGCAGGATCGCGCTGGCGACATCGACGACATGGACCGGCTGCAGCTTCGTGTGACCGCCATCGATCAGCGGCAGCACCGGCGACATCGCCGCCATCGAGGCAAAACGGTTGAAGAAATCGTCTTCCTGGCCGAACACCACGCTGGGACGGATGATCGTCGCCTGCGGCATATGGCGGCGCACGCCGGCTTCGCCCGCGGCCTTGGTCTTCGCATAGTCCGAGCTGCTGTCGGCAGTGGCGCCGATGGCCGAAACATGCACCAGCGTCTTCACGCCGGCTTCCTTGGCGCAGAGCGCGATCACTTCGGCGCCGCGCGCCTGCACGGCGGAGAATTTCTGCGCGCCGCGCTCGAACAGGATGCCGACGCAGTTGATCACCACATCCGAGCCCCGCACGGCCTGCTGCACCGACATCGGCACGCGGATATTGGCCTGCACGATGTCGATCTGGCCCACCGAGCCCATCGGCTTGAGGAACAGGCCCTCGTCAGGGCGGCGGATGGCGACGCGCACCCGGGCGCCTTCGCGGGCCAGCTTCTGCACGACATAGCGGCCGATGAAGCCGGAGCCGCCGAAAACGGTGACGAGCTGGTTGCGCAGCGACGGCTGGGTCATTGGGGACACCCCTGCAAAAACGAATGATCTGGCCGGACTATAGCCATTTTGCCGGCCCGGCCAATAGTTTGCCCGGTTCGTTTGCCTGGTCGCAGGGGTGGCTTATGCTGCCGCCATGGGTGCCGGATTCCCCACTGTTGTCATGGGCCTGCTGATTGCGGCGGTCTATTTTCTGCCCAGCCTGCTGGCCTGGCGGCGCCAGCATCGCTGGCGCGACAAAATCCTGCTGGCCAATCTGCTGACCGGCTGGACCGTGATCGGCTGGGCGGTCTGCCTCGGACTGGCGCTGAGCCGGCCCCGAACGTCCTGAGCAGAGTCTAGCCGCCCAGCCGCCGGGCGTTGCCTGCCGCGACACGCTGCAGCGGCGCCAGGGCCGCACTGCCCGACTGGATCATCGCGGTACCCAACTGCATCGACCGGGCCTGCCAGCGCGGCAGCCAGGCCTGCATGAAGTCGACCTGCGCGCCGTAGATCGCTGCCGGGGTCGGCGCGACGGCCATCGCCTGCGCGGCGCGGGCCATCCCGAAGGCTTCCGTTGTCGCGAAGCCCATCATCCGCATCGACATCCGCATCGCGTGCTGCATCACCACAAAACCCGACAGCGTTGCCGCACCGAGTTTCTCCGGCACCATGCGACTGGTCTCGCCATGATCACCAACGGCAGCACGCACCATCCGCTGCGCGATCACCTGCCCGGAGACCGCGCCCAGGGCCGCCGTCCTGGCTGCCGCCCGCTGAAGCGCGGTCGCACTGCGTCGGGCGGTTTTTGTCGTCTTCATCTGATGTCCTTTGGTGGCAGGGATCTTGTCCTGACAGCAACCCGTCTGCAGGCGGTTTAGTGCCCCACACGCCCAAGATATCCTGTCAGCCCCGAACCGCTGCCGGTCCCGTGGGACCCGATCCGTGCAACAAGACAGGCGAGAGATAGCCGGGCCGGGCCGGGCCGGGCCGCATAACCCATTGATATTATTCAGATGGAATGCCGTGGATAATGTTCATTTGACGTCACATAATGTTCATGTGATGGTCATTTCAACGAAATAAGCGGCTGGCAATGTTCATTTGAACATGACGAGCCGCACGGGACAGGAAACGACCATGGCAGCCGGATTACCGGCCGACGACCGCGCGCGGGCGATCATCGACCTCGTGCGGGCTGAGGGCTACCAGACCATCGAGGCGCTGGCCGCGCAGTTCGGCAAGACCACGCAGACCATCCGTCGCGACGTCAACCACCTCTGCGATCGCGGCATGCTGCGCCGGAAACATGGCGGCGTCGAACTGCCGCCCGAGGGCGAAAATCTCGCCTATCCGGCCCGCCAGGTGCTGAACTTCCAGGCCAAGCGCCGCATCGCCGAACTGGTGGCGCGCGATGTGCCCGACAATGCCACGCTGTTCTTCGGCATCGGCACCACGCCCGAGCAATGCGCACTGGCGCTGACCGATCATCCGGGCCTGCGCGTGATGACCAACAACCTCAACGTCGCCATGGCGCTGTCGCGCAATCCCTCCTGCGAGATCACCATCGCTGGCGGCCGGGTCCGCAACCTGGACCGGGACGTGGTGGCGGCCGAAGCGCACGGCTTCTTCTCGCGCTTCTCGGTCGATATCGGCATCTATGGCGTCGGCGCCGTGGCCGAGGACGGCACGCTGCTGGATTTCGGACCCGACGAAATCGAGGTGCGCCGCAATCTGGCGCAGCATTGCCGCCAGCGCTTCCTGGTGCTCGACCATTCCAAATTCGGCCGCGACGCCACCATGCGCGGCGGCCACATCACCGAGGCGACCGCTGTCTTCACCGACAGGCCGGTGCCACCCGCCATCGCCGGCCAACTCAAAGAAGCCGGTGTCCGTCTCGTCGTCTGGTCCGACGACGCATCTGCCACAGTATCCACCACACAGCAGCACAACAACGGGAGAGGCTGATTATGTTCAAACGCATCCTTCTCGCCACCGCGCTCGGCATCGCCGCGCTCGGCGGCATCCATGACGCCAACGCGCAGCAGCGCGCCATCTGCTACAACTGCCCGCCGGAATGGGCCGACTGGGGCTCGCAGCTCAAGATGATCCAGTCCAAGCTCGGCATCACCGTGCCGCCGGACAACAAGAATTCCGGCCAGGCCATTGCCGCCCTGATCGCCGAAAAGGCCAACCCGGTCGCCGACGTCACGTATCTGGGTGGCATCGCTGCCGATCCGGCCAAGGATGCCGGCGTGCTGTCGCCCTACAAGCCGAAGAACTGGGACAAGATCCCGGCCGACCTGAAGGACCCGGACGGCAACTGGTTCACCATCCACTCCGGCACGCTCGGCCTGTTCGTCAACAAGCAGGCGCTGGGCAACAAGCCGGTGCCGCAGAGCTGGGCCGACCTGCTCAAGCCCGAATACAAGGGCCTGGTCGGCTACCTCGATCCGACCTCCGCGGCTGTCGGCCAGCTCGGCGTGATGGCGGTGAACCTAGCGCTCGGCGGTACCTACGAGAACCTTGATGCCGGCATCAAGTATTTCAAGGATCTGCAGAAGAACCAGCCGATCGTGCCGAAGCAGACGTCTTACGCCCGCGTGATCTCGGGTGAAATCCCGATCCTGCTCGACTACGATTTCAACGCCTATCGCGGAAAGTATACCGACAAGTCGCCGGTGGAGTTCGTCATCCCGAAGGAAGGCAGCGTGGTCTTCCCCTATGTGATGGGCCTGACCAACAAGGGACCGAATGCCGAGAACGGCAAGAAGGTGCTCGACTTCGTGCTGTCGGATGAAAGCCAGGCCATGTGGGGCAATGCCTATCTGCGCCCGGTCTTCGCGCAGCATCTGTCGGCCGACGCCAAGGCGAAGTTCCTGCCCGATGCCGACTATGCCCGCGCCAAGCCAATCGACCTGAAGAAGCTGGCGACCGCGCAGAAGGTGATTGTCGATCGCTACAACAAGGAAGTGAACTGAGTCCCGCGGGGCAGCCTCTCGGCTGCCCCGCTTCTTTCTTCGCGGAGGAAACAACGTAAAAAAATGCAACGCGAAACGCGACGCCTGATACTGCTGCTGCTGCCGGCCGGAATTTTCTTCTCGGCCTTTTTCCTTATTCCGATGGCCGAACTCTTCCTGATCGGCGGCAGCGGAAAAGAGCACGGCTGGGCGGCTTATGCCGCCATCATCACCAATGCGAATTACTTCAACAGCCTGCTCGCCACGCTGGCCGTCGCCGTGCTGACCACCATCGTGACGCTGGCGATCAGCGGCATCAGCGGCGTGTTCCTGCAGCGCCACAAATTTCCCGGCAATGCCGCGCTGGTCGCCATGCTGACCTTTCCGCTGGCCTTTCCCGGCGTCGTCATCGGCTTCATGGTGATCATGCTGGCCGGCCGCCAGGGACTGATCGGCACCGTCAGCGAAGCGCTGACCGGCGACAGGATCGTATTCGCGTATTCGCTCGCCGGCCTGTTCATGGGCTATGTCTATTTCTCGATCCCGCGCACCATACTCACCGTGATGGCCGCCGCCGAAAAGCTCGACCCCAAGCTGGAAGAGGCCGCGCGTTCGCTCGGCGCTTCGCCGTTGCGCGTCGTGCTCGATGTCATCATTCCCGGGCTCAAGCCCGCCTTCATCTCGGCCGGCGCGATCTGCTTCGCCACCGCCGTCGGCGCTTTCGGCACGGCCTTCACGCTGGCCGCCAGGATCAATGTGCTGCCGATGGTGATCTATACCGAATTCACGCTGTCGGCGAATATCGCCATGGCCGCCGCGCTCAGTTTCGTGCTCGGCGCAGTCACCTGGATCGTGCTGGCGCTGGCGCGCACGGCCGCCGGCGGCACCGTTGCGGCGGCGGGTTAGCGCCATGCGCACCAAATGGCTTTTCAACCTGCAGCTCGCGTTCACGCTCTTGGTTTGCGCCTTCCTGATCGTGCCGGTGATCCTGTCGATCATGGCCGGCCTGACCGTGAACTATCTGGTCGGCATCGAAAGCGGGCTGACCTTGCGCTGGGTGATGGAAGTCTGGAACGGCTACCGCAACACCATCTTCCTCTCTATCGGCATCTCGCTGGCCTGCCTGGTCGTCACGCTCCTGATCGGCATTCCGACAGCCTATGTGCTGGCGCGACGCCAGAGCGCGCTCAGCCGTGCCATTGAGGAACTGCTGGTAATGCCGGTGGCTGTGCCTGGATTGGCGACTGCGCTGGCGCTGATCGTCACCTATGGCAGCCTGTCGGGCTTCCGCACCAGCTGGGGCTTCATCCTGGTCGGCCATGTGCTGTTCACCCTGCCCTTCATGGTGCGCAGCGTGCTGGCCGTGCTGATGGCCATCGACCTCAATACTTTGGAAGAGGGCGCGGCCTCGCTGGGTGCGAGCTGGTGGCGGCGCTTCCGCGACATCGTGCTGCCCAATTGCCGCGCGGGCATTCTTGCCGGCTCACTGATGGTGGTGACGCTGTCAATGGGCGAATTCAACATGACCTGGCTGCTGCACACGCCCTTCACCAAGACGCTGCCCGTGGGCCTGGCCGACGCTTACGCGTCGCTCCGCCTGGAAATCGGCAGCGCCTATACGCTGGTCTTCTTCCTGATGATCATGCCGCTGCTGCTGGCCCTGCAGGCTTTTGCCCAGCCGCGTCTCAAAAAGTTTGTTGCCGAGGACAATGCCCAATGAGTGACATCAATCCCATGTCGATCGCGCTAAAGAACTGCGCGAAGACCTTTGCCGACGGCACCAAGGCGCTGGAGCCGCTCGATCTGTCGATCAATGCCGGCGAGACCGTGGTCTTCCTCGGCCCGTCGGGCTGCGGCAAGACCACCACGCTCCGCATCATCGCCGGTCTGGAAGAACCCGATGCCGGCGGAAGCGTGCTGTTCGACGGCCAGGACGTGACGCAGATTCCGATCGAGCAACGGAACGTCGGCATGGTGTTCCAGTCCTACGCGCTGTTCCCCAACATGACCGTGGCCGAGAATATCGGCTACGGCCTGAAGATTCGCAAAATGCCCAGCGCCCAGGTACGCACCCGCGTCGGTGAGATGCTGGGCATGATGCAGATCGAGAAGCTGGCCAACCGCCGTATCGACCAACTGTCGGGCGGCCAGCGCCAGCGTGTGGCGCTGGCGCGCGCCATCGCCGTGCGTCCGCGCGCGCTGCTGCTGGATGAACCTCTCACTGCGCTGGACGCCAAGCTGCGCGATACCTTGCGGCTGGAAATCGACACGCTGCTGCGGTCGCTGCAGATCACCGCGATTTACGTCACCCATGACCAGGCCGAAGCCATGGCGCTGGGCGACCGCATTGTCGTCATGGAGCATGGCCGCGTCGCCCAGATCGGCGCGCCGCGCGACATCTATCAAAAACCCGCCACGCGGTTTGTCGCCGACTTCATCGGCACCATGAACCGCCTGAACGGCGCCGTGCGCAACGGCGTGTTCACCTGCCGCGCCGGCGATCTGCCCTGGCCCGATGCTCCGGCCGATGCCAGCGAAATCCTGTTCCGCCCGGAAGACATCCGCGTGACGGACACCGGCGAAGCCAGTCGCCTGCAGGGCACGATTGCCTCGGCCTTCTTCCTCGGCGACCGCACGCGACTGTTCGTCGAAGTCGGCGAGAAGCTGCCGCTGGTGGTGGAAAGCACGGCGCGCCGCGACTTTTCCCGCGGCGAACAGATAGGACTGGCCATCGACCCGCGCGGTATAGTGATTCTGTAGGATATAGTCGTCGTCCCCGCGAAAGCGGGAATGACGGATGAAGGAACGAGGAAGCCCCCATGCTGATCGCCCAGATCACCGACACCCATATCAAGCTGCCGGGGAAGCTGGCCTACCGCAAGGTCGATACCGCCGCGATGCTGGAAGTCTGCGTGCAGCACCTGCAGACGCTGAAGCAGCAGCCCGACCTGATCCTGCTGACCGGTGACCTGGTCGATCTCGGCCGGCCGGAAGAATACGATCACCTCAAATCGATTCTGGCGCCGCTCAAGCAGCGCATCATAGCCATCCCCGGCAACCATGATGAACGCGACGCGATGCGCGATGCCTTCGCCACCGGCGGCTATCTGCCGAAGGAACGCGGCAGCTTCCTGCAATTCGCGGTGAATGATGACTATCCGCTGCGCCTCATTGGCCTCGACACGCTGATTCCTGGCCAGGGCGGCGGCGAACTCTGCGCCGAGCGTTTAAGCTGGCTGGAGGACGCACTGAGGCAGCGGCCCGACCAGCCGACGCTGGTGATGATGCATCATCCGCCCTTCATCACCGGCATCGGCCATATGGACAAGATCGGCCTGAAGGGCGCGACCGAGTTCGAGCGTATTGTCGCGCAGCACCCGCAGATCAGGCTGATCCTGTGCGGACATCTGCATCGCGTGATCCGCGCCGATGTCGGCGGCCGCACTGCGCTGACCTGCCCGAGCCCGGCGCATCAGGTGGCGCTGGATATCGATCCGGATGCGCCGAGCCGCTTCACCATGGAACCGCCGGGCTACATGCTGCACTGGTGGAACGATGGCAGGCTGATCACGCATACGGTGGCGATCGGCGACCACGACGGGCCGCATCCCTTCCACGGGCCGGATGGCAAGCTGATCGACTAGCTGGACCGGCGGTCTTTCCAGAACGGCCGCAGCGCCGCGAAACTGTCCCAGGCCTCGCCAAGCTGCGCGAGCTGTACCTGTTGCCGGCCGGAGAACCAGGCCGCGATTGCGGCAGCGGCCGGGTCCTGGTCCGGCGATGGCAGCAGGTCGCGCACCAGGCGCGTACCCACATCGGCATCGTTGAGCATGCCGAGACAATCCTGCAGATGCGCCAGTGCAGCGATAAAGCGCCGCGAGCCTTTGCGATGTTTGAACAGTGGCCGGAAGAATTCAGCGGCATAGCGCAGCTTCTTGGCGCGGATGCGCAGGTCGTGCAGTTCCGGCACATCGAGTTCGGCATGGCGGCTGCCGAGCGCCTTCACCTTCCGGCGCCGCCGGTGCAGGATATCGCTGGCGAAATCCGCCGCCGGCGCAGAGGCCAGCGCGGTGTCGGACAGCACGGCCGCATCGCCGGCCTCGACCGCGGACAGGAAGCGGTTGAGGCCGAGCCGCATCGCCGCGAGCCGCGGCGCATTCAGGGCGGCGTCGAGCGCCTCCTGCGCCGAGACGCGGCGGTCTTCCAGGATGGTGGCGAGATGCTGCAGGCGTTTCGGCGCGTCGGGCAGGCTGCGCAGCGGCGTCAGCGTTTCGGTGAGGAAGACATCGAGATCGCGCTTGCGCCCCAGCGGCGCGCCGAGCCAGCGCAGATCGTCCAGCAGCGGATTGAGGGCGCTGTCATCCAGCATCGCCGAAAATACGCCGATGGCCGAGCGCAGGCGGCGCAGTGCGACGCGCATCTGATGCACGCCTTCCGCATTGCGGTCGCGCAGCACCGGCAGCAGGTTGGCATCGAACTGCGCCAGACAGTGTCGACCGATAGCCGCCAGCACAACGGCGGCACTGGCATCATCGGGCGGATCGAAATCGAGGCCGGCGGCGCGCAGCGACTGCGGCTCGACCAGATCAAGCGCGGCTGCAGCCTGGATCAGCGGCGCGGCACCGGTCCAGCGCAGCGGCAACTCGCGCACCAGATCGCCTGCCATCGCATCGACAGCGGCACCGGCTTCGGCAGGCGCCTGCAGGGTCAGCGCCTCATAAACCGCACTGCGTTTGCCGCTTTTGAGCTGCACCTTGTAGCCCTGCAGCATGATCGCATGGCCATCCTGGCGCAGGCTGTAGATGTGACCGCTCTGCGTGCCTTCGGCCAGCTTTTCCAGATCGCCGACCTCGTCCAGCGCCGGTGCCGGCGCGAGCGGCAGGCCGCTGACCGGAAGCGTGACAATGCGCTTGCCTTCGGTGTCATCGAGCGCGAGGCAGAGCCAGCCGGCGGCCGCAAAGCGGCGATCCGTCGTATCGAGCAGGGCCAGAGTGGATTTCAGGATGCGACCGCGCTTCGCGCTGAGCAGGTCATGCCGACGCAAAGCCGACAGCCCGCCCGGGGCAAGGCCGAAACGCAGCAGCGCGGGCGGTTCGTTCATGGCGGCGGACTCTATCGGAGCCATTGGAAAATAGTCAAACAATACAGCCGTTTACGATTGTTACAGTTCTGCGAAACGGCCGGGAGCGTTACCTGGGCGCCGACAAACCCGCCGGCCGCCCCATTTCTGCCGCTTTCATCGGCTCAAATCGCTTCATTGCAGGCTGCCAAGGCAGTCTGAACAGGGCCGTCCGGCACCCCCTGCCATCCCCCCGGCATCGTCCGGGCGGCCCTTTTTCTTTTCTCCTCACAGCAGCATTCCATCACACAGCCGCCGGTTTTTGCGGTCATTCTGCGCGTTCATTTCGGCACCTTAAGCCGCGTTGCGCCGTTGTTAGGGGAGATTTTCCGATCAGTCCCCGCAGCGAGATTTCATCATGACCACGCCGAAAAAAACCCCCGCCAAGCCGGGCTCCGCCGTGGGCGCCAGCCGCGCCCTGCAGCAGCGTGCCCCGCGCCGTGCCAAATCCGGGACCGTCGAAACCGTACCTACCGGCGCAGCCAAACCCAGGCTGCTGCTGCGCAATGCCACGCCGCAGGACATCCCCGGCATCCATGCCCTGACCACGAAAGTCTATGCCGGGCACAGCACGGACGGTGCCTATACAGTGGCGCAGTTGCGCGGCCACCAGCATCATTTCCCGCAGGGGCAGTTTGTTGCCATCTACGACAACACCATCGTCGGCTACTGCGCGACCTTCCGCATCACCGAGAAGCTGGCGCTGAAGCCGCATGACTGGGAAGGCATCACCGGACGCGGCTACGCGGCACGGCATGACAGCCAGGGCGACTGGCTCTACGGCATGGAAGTCTGCGTCGATCCCGATTATCGCGGCCTGCGCCTGGGCCAGCGGCTGTACAACGCGCGCAAGCAGCTCTGCGAACGGCTGCATCTGAAAGGCATTGTCTTCGGCGGCCGCATGCCGGGCCTGAGCCGACGCTGGTCGCAGCTGCGTTCGGCGGAGAAGTATCTGGACCGCGTGCGCGCCGGCAACCTGCGCGATCCGGTGATCAACTTCCAGCTCCGCAATGCCTTCGAGCCGATCGGCGTGCTGCGCGGCTATCTCGACACCGACCATGAATCGCGCGGCCATGCCACGCATATGGTGTGGCGCAATCCCGCCTATGGTGCCGAGGGCGATGTGCATATCTCCGCACCGCTGCCGCGCGCACGCACCGCCCGCGTCGCCGCCGTGCAATACCAGCAGCGGCCCGTGCGGTCGTTTGAGGAATTCGCCAAGCAGGTCGAGTATTTCGTCGACGTGGTCGCCGACTACAAGGCCGACTTCGCGCTGTTCCCCGAACTCTTCACCCTGCAGCTGCTGTCGATCGAGAATCGCAATGTGCCGGCAGCGGAAGCCATCGCGGCACTGACGCGCTACACCGACCGGATCAAGACACTGCTGAGCGAACTGGCAGTCAGCTACAACATCAATATCATCGGCGGCTCGCATCCGACGCGCGATCCGGTCGACGGCCATGTCTACAACATCTGCTATGTCTGCCTGCGCAACGGCGCGGTGCATGAACAGCGCAAGATCCACCCGACGCCGAACGAACGCTACTGGTGGAACATCACCGGCGGCAACAGCTCGAATGTGATCGAGACCGATTTCGGCCCGATCGGCGTGATGATCTGCTACGACGCCGAATTCCCCGAACTGGCGCGACATCTCGTCGACCAGGGCGCGCAGATCCTGTTCGTGCCCTTCTGCACTGACGAGCGCCAGAGCTATCAGCGCGTGCGCTACTGCGCCCAGGCCCGTGCCATAGAAAACCAGTGCTATGTGGTGATGGCCGGCAATGTCGGTAACCTGCCCAGCGTGGACAATATGGACATCCAGTATGCCCAGAGCTGTGTGCTGACGCCCTGCGATTTCGCCTTCGCGCGCGACGGCATCGCCGCCGACACCACACCGAATGTGGAAATGGTCGCTATTGCAGATGTGCAGCTTGACAGCCTGGCCGCCGCACGCCAGCACGGAACAGTGCAGAACCTGAAAGATCGCCGCTTCGATCTCTACAACGTGACCTGGAAAGACGGCGCGCCGCCAGCGCGTGACTCGCATCCGCGCGACACCCAGCTGCGTGACGCGGCGGACTGAGACTTTACGACGTCTCTCCCAGCATGCGCTTGACCGCTTCGGCCAGATCGGCCTTGCGCACCGGCTTGGCCAGAACCTCCGACACGCCAAAGTAACGCGTATGCCGCAAATCGTCATTGCCGGCGGAGCCTGACATGAACAGCACCGGCAGACCGGGCTTCTTCGCCAGCACCTCGTCCGCCAATTCGATGCCATTCATGCCGCCCGGCATCTGGATGTCGGTCAGCAGCAGATCGATCGGCAGGCCGCGGCGCAGTTCCTGCAACGCATCGGCGGGCGTGGCTGCCGGCAGCACGGCAAAGCCCAGGCTGCCCAGCAGCGCCGTCATGGTGGCGCGTACATCCTGATTGTCGTCGACACAGAGCACCAGTCGCCGGTTTGGATCGTGCTCGGGCTTGCGGGCGGCCAGCCGGTCGCCTTCCAGCGCCGGCAGATACAGCCGGAATTCGGTGCCGGCACCGGGCATGGTGTCGATTTCGATGAAACCGTTCGACTGGGTGATAAAGCCGTAGACCATGCTCAGGCCCAGCCCGCTGCCCTTGCCGACTTCCTTGGTGGTGAAGAAGGGTTCGAAGACGCGGGCGACGACGTCGGATGGCATGCCGCAGCCGGTATCGCGGATGCTGACCATCACATAAGTGCCGACAGGCAAGATCCGGTTGGACATCGCGCGCGGCTCAGACAGATGCGCCACCGTGGTGCGGATCGCCAGCGTGCCGTTGCCGTTCATGGCATCGCGGGCATTCAGCGCGATGTTGAGGATGGCATTCTCGAGCTGGTTCGGATCGGCCTCGACCATATAGACATCGAGTTCCAGCGCCGGCTGGATCGACACGCCAGAACCCAGCGTCCGCCGCAGCATATCGAGCATGCTGTTGATCAGGTCATTGATGTCGAACCGGGTGGGTTGCAGCTGCTGCTGGCGCCCAAAGGCCAGCAGACGGCGCGTCAGCTCGGCGCCGCGTTCGGCATTGCGCAGCGCCTGATCAATCATCCTTTTGCCGTCGTCATCAATGACGCGGTCGCCCAGCAGTTCGAGATTGCCGACGATCACCGCCAGCAGGTTGTTGAAGTCATGCGCGATGCCGCCGGTCAGCTGGCCGAGCGCCTCCATTTTCTGCGCTTGGCGCAGTTGGTCGCGCAATTCGTCGGCCTGCCGCCGCTCGGTCATGTCGCGCGTGATATTGACAAAGCCGTGCAGATCGCCATCGCTATCGCGCAGTGCGCTGATCACCACGCTGGCCCAGAATTGCGAGCCATCCTTGCGCAAACGCAATTCCTCGTTGACGTAGCGGCCCTTCTCGGCGGCGATGCGCAGCGCATCACCGGGCTGATGGCCCTCGCGCGCTGCAGCAACATAAAACTGGTCGCGCCGCTTGCCGATCGCTTCGTCAGGCATGTAGCCGGTCAGGTTCTGCGCCCCGGTATTCCAGGTCAGCACGATGCCGTCGGGATCCATCAGGAAGATGGCGTAATCGGTGATGGAATCCACCAGCAGACGGAAGCGCGCCTCGCTTTCCTGCCGGCGCTGCTGGCTCAGCCGGTATTGCGTCAGGTCGTGGATGACGCCGACGAAGATCGGCGCCCCATCTTCCTCGAAGCTGCCCACCGCCAGCGAGAACGGAAATACTGTGCCATCCTTGCGGCGGCCCATCACCTCGCGGCCGATGCCAATGATGCGTTTCTCGCCGGTGCTGAGGTGATGATGCAGATAGCCGTCATGCGCCGAGCGGTCGGGTTCGGGCATCAGCATCGAGACATTGCGGCCGAGCACTTCGTCGGGCCCGTAGCCGAACAGTTTCTCGCAGGCGGGATTGAACAGTTTCACGATCCCGCGGGCATCGATCAGGATCATGCCGTCGATGGCGGTTTCCACCATCTTGCCCAGCCGCCCTTCGCTGCGGCGGTATTTGCTGAGATCATGGATCACACCCACGAACATCACGCGGCCGTCGCGACTGTATTCACCGACCGCCAGCTCGAAGGGAAAGACCGTGCCGTCCTTGCGCCGGCCCATCACCTCGCGGCCGATGCCGATGATGCGTTTCTCGCCGGTTGAGCGATATCGCCCGATATAGCCGTCATGCGCCGAACGGTCGGGTTCGGGCATCAGCATCGAGACATTGCAGCCCAGAACTTCCTCGCGGCTGTAGCCGAACAACCGCTCGCAGGCGGTGTTATAGAGGGCGATCCGCCCGTCCGCCTCGATCAGGATCAGGCCGTCGATCGCGGTATCTACAACCGCCTGCAGAAGATCGTCGTTCATGTTCTGTTACCTGAACGCGCCGTAAACTGATTAGAATTGCTATTTCAAATATATGCTGCATACCGGATATTCCCGGCTAGAATGGGGCTGCCGGGGCGCGTATGCAATATTAAGTTTCGCCTCGCTGTCAGTTTCGCCGCGGAAAGATTTACATGGCCCGTATCCTCGTCATCGACGACAACCCGGAATTCCGTGAAATCCTCCGGGCCCATCTGGAGGCGACCGGGCATCACACCGTGCTGGCCAGTAACGGCGAGGAGGGCCTGGCGGCGCTGGAGCGCGGCGACCTCGACATGGTGCTGACCGATATCCTGATGCCGCGGCGCGACGGCGTTGAGGTGCTGCGCGAAACCAAGCGGCGCTGGCCCGGCCTGCCGGTGATCGCGATTTCCGGCGGCGGATGGATCAAGGCGACCGAATTGCTCGGCATGGCCGAACGTCTCGGCGCCGATCAGGTCTTGCAGAAGCCGGTGCGGCGCGACGCGCTGATCAAGGCCGTGGACGAAGCCCTGCAGGCCAACCTGAAGAAGCAGGCTTAGGCGGGCGGCATCGCCGCATAGCGCTGCAGCACCACGAGCAGCAGCCAGATCGACGTCACACCCAGCACAATCCAGGTCAGGCCGATGCCGAGCGCGCGGCCGAACGACAGCCGCGGCGTCAGCAGATAGCCCCAGGCATGCAGCAGCCGGCCGATGAACAGCGCGGCGCCGAGCAGATGCAGTGCCCAGACCGGCTGGCGCGACATCTCCAGCATGAACAGCAGCAGCAGCGTGAGCGGCACATATTCGACGAAGTTGGCCTGCACGCGCATGGCCCGCGCCAGATCGGCATTGCCGCCATCGCCGGTCAGCACGGCATGTTTGCGCCGCAGCCGCACCACGACGAGGCCGAGCACCAGCAACAGCAGGCCACAGAGCGCAGCATAGAGCGGCGTGACGGCAAAAGGCGGCAACATCGAATCCTCCGGTTCTGAACCGTGCAAGCTTAACGGTCGAGACACAACCTGCCCAGCGTCGCGAAGTTCCTACCGGTCGTAACGCCCGGCGCGTTCGGGCTGGTAGGCCACCTTGTGCAGCGTGATGCGTCGCACCGCGCCCGAGGCAGTGCTCCAGCCAATCGACTGGCCCTCGCGCAGGCCGATCAGCGCGGCACCCACCGGCGTTGTCACCGAGATTTTCGCCAGATCGAGATCGGCCTCACCCGGATAGACCAGCGTGAGCCAGTGACTGCGCCTGGCATGGTCGTAGCCGAAGGTGACGTGGCTGTTCATCGTCACCGTATCGGGCGGCACATCGCCGGGCGCGACAATATCTGCCCGTGCGACCTCGGCCTCCAGCATATCGGCGACGGCGGGCTGGCTGCTGCGGGCGGCCTCGGCCAGAGCCGACAGCCGGTCGGCATCGGAGCTGGTGAGAATGATGGCGGGACGCGGATCGAGAAAGCTCATGACAGGACTCCGTGTTCGCGCTGCGATTCATCGCGCGCGTGGAAAGGAAGAGTGGTTTTTCTGGACGTCTGCCCCGGCGGGCGAGGCGCAGCGAAAACTGCGCGCGCGGCCGGGGCCTAGCGGCCTGCGTGCAGGCGGCTGGCGCGGAAATGCAGAGCGAGAGTGCGGGCGCGCGACGGGGTCATGATGCGATCAATATGGGCCGCGGTGCCGCGGCTTTCAACTACTCGGCCGCTTTTGAATGCTGCTGGCGGATCAGCTTGACGATCTCGGCCGCCGCCGCCGGAATATTGGTGCCGGGGCCGTAGATGCCGGCGACGCCGGCCTTGCGCAGGAAATCGTAATCCTGCGGCGGGATCACGCCGCCGGTGATGACCAGAATGTCGCCCGCGCCCTGCTTGCGCAGGGCTTCGATCAATTGCGGCACCAGCGTCTTGTGGCCGGCCGCCTGGCTGGAAATGCCGACGACATGCACGTCGTTTTCGATGGCGTCTTTCGCGGCTTCCTCGGGCGTCTGGAACAGCGGCCCGACATCGACGTCGAAGCCCAGATCCGCGAAAGCCGTGGCGATCACCTTGGCGCCGCGGTCATGGCCGTCCTGGCCGAGCTTGACCACCAGCATGCGCGGGCGACGGCCTTCCTCGGCGGCGAAGGCTTCGATGTCCTTCTGGATTTTCATGAAACCCTCGTCATTCGCATAGGCCGCGCCATAGACGCCGGCGATCGAGCGCACGGTGGCCTGGTGCCGCGTGAACACGCGCTCCATCGCATCCGACATCTCGCCGACCGTGACACGCGCCCGCGCCGCATTGACGCAGAGTTCGAGCAGGTTGGCAGTGCCGGCGGCGCCAGTCTCCAGTTCTTTGATGGCGCGCTCCGCGGCGAGCTTGTCACGCGTGTTGCGGATGGTGCGCAGCCGCGCCACCTGGTTGTCGCGCACCTTGGTGTTGTCGACTTCCAGCGTTTCCGGCACATCCTGGCTGCCGGCGCGATATTTGTTGACGCCGACGATGACATCCTCGCCGCGATCGACGCGGGCCTGACGCCGCGCGGCGGCCTCCTCGATCTTGAGCTTGGGCATGCCGGACTCGACCGCCTTGGTCATGCCGCCCATGCTTTCGACTTCCTCGATCAGCGCCCAGGCATGGCTCGCCAGCGCATGGGTCAGCGCCTCGACGTAATACGAGCCGGCCAGCGGATCGACCACCTTGGTCACATACGTTTCGTCCTGGATGATCAGCTGGGTGTTGCGGGCGATCCGCGCCGAGAATTCGGTCGGCAGCGCGATGGCTTCGTCCAGCGCGTTGGTGTGCAGCGACTGCGTGCCGCCGAGCACGGCGGCGAGCGCCTCGACGGCGGTGCGCACCACGTTGTTATACGGGTCCTGCTCGGTGAGCGAGACGCCAGACGTTTGACAATGCGTGCGCAGCATCAGGCTGCCGGCCTTCTTCGGCTTGAACTCCTTCATGATGCGCGTCCACAGCAGTCTAGCTGCGCGCAGCTTGGCGATCTCCATGAAGAAGTTCATGCCAATGGCGAAGAAGAAACTCAGGCGGCCCGCGAAGGCATCGACATCGAGGCCGGATTGAATCGCCGTGCGGACATATTCCTTGCCGTCGGCCAGCGTGAAGGCCAGCTCCTGCACGGCGGTCGCGCCGGCTTCCTGCATGTGATAGCCGGAAATCGAGATCGAATTGAACTTCGGCATATGCTGCGCGGTATAGCCGATGATATCCGAAATAATCCGCATGCTGGGCGCGGGCGGATAGATATAGGTGTTGCGCACCATGAATTCTTTCAGGATGTCGTTCTGGATCGTTCCTGAAAGCTGGGCAGGCGACACGCCCTGTTCCTCGCCGGCGACGATATAGCAGGCCAGCACCGGCAGCACCGCGCCGTTCATGGTCATCGACACGCTCATCTTGTCGAGCGGGATGCCATCGAACAGGATTTTCATATCCTCGATGGAATCAATCGCCACGCCGGCCTTGCCGACATCGCCGACCACACGCGGATGATCGCTGTCATAGCCGCGATGGGTGGCGAGATCGAAGGCCACCGACACGCCCTGCTGGCCGGCGGCGAGATTCTTGCGATAGAAGGCATTGGATTCTTCGGCCGTCGAGAAGCCGGCATATTGCCGGATGGTCCAGGGCCGGTTGGCATACATGGTGCCGCGCACGCCGCGCGTGAACGGATCGACGCCGGGCAGCGTATCCAGGCCTTCGAGGCCTTCGAGATCGGCGGCGGTGTAAAGCGGCTTGACCTTGATGCCTTCGGGCGTGAGCCAGACCAGATCCGACAGCGGCTTCTCGCCCAGTTCCTTCTGCGCGAGTTTGGCCCAGGCTTCCGGGAAGGGGACTTCGGTCTCGTCGCTGCTGCTCATCTTCTCTACGTCCACCCGCTCATCTTAACTTTTATCCCGCCAGCCATTGTAAGCGATGCTGCGGTGCAACAGGCAGTATGCCGGGCTTTGGCCGGGTGTCAAATTTACTCCGTCTGCCGCCGCAACTGAGCGATAGCCGGCGTTATCGGTTCCGGGGCCCAGTCAGTCCATTCGATGCTCATTCGGGTTCGCCCGTGTTCGTGGTGCTTCGCTGGTGTTCGCCAGCGTTCGTGCGTGTTCGTGGCGCTTCGCCAGTGTTCGCCAGCGTTCGTGCGTGTTCGCGCGCCTTCGTTTGCCCTGCAAGTGATTGATCAGGCACGCGCCATCCTGCCCAGGCGAGGGCTTCCGCAGCCTACCACAAACAGGAACAATACGGAAACATAATCATCGAACCGCGATCTGGTTGACTAGGCAATCATATCGCGGTACTTTCCTAGTCAACCATCCCCCGGGCCGCACCGCATGACCTCCGCTCTCGACACCCATCTCGGTTACTGGCTGCGCTACGTCTCCAACCATGTCTCGCAGGCTTTCGCCCGCCGGCTGGAGGCGCGCGGCGTCACCGTGGCCGAATGGGTGCTGCTGCGGCAGTTGCTCGACAACGATGCCGCGCCGAGCCGGCTGGCCGGGCAGATCGGCCTGACGCGCGGCGCCGTCACCCGGCTGGCCGACCGGCTAATCGCCAAGCAGCTGGTCGCGCGCCGCGCCAGCGAGACCGACAAACGCGCGCAGGTTCTCTCGCTCACCGCAGCCGGCCGCGACCTGGTGCCGGCGCTGGCCGCAGCGGCCGATGCGAATGACGCCGCCTTTTTCGGCCATCTGCCGCCGGCCGAACGCGCCGCGCTGGAAACCGCGCTGAAAGACCTGGTGCGCCATCACGGTTTGCGCGCCGTGCCCATAGATTAAGAGGACCCAGCGATGCTGAACGACACTGATCTTGAAACCGTGCTGCAGGACTGCACGCGCGGCTCCGACGAGGAACGCATGACCTTTCCGCAGGTGGTGGGCAAGCTGATGGCGGCCGGCGTGGAACGCTATCGCGCCGACCTGCTGCGTCATGAGAAGACCTATTATATGCCCGATGGCCGTTCGCAGGTGGTGAGCAATGCGGTGATCGACGGCACACCGGCGATGGACTTCTCGGCAGCCGGCGTGGACTCGGCCGTGCGCGACATCCAGGCGGGCAAGATCGCCTATCGCGACTTCTGCCGCCGCGTGATGGCGGCCGGCTGCGTGGATTACATCGTGTCGATCAGCGGCCGCCGCGCAGTCTATTTCGGCCGCAGCGGCGAAAGCCATGTCGAGATGTTTCCGGGGGCGAGGTGAGCCGCCGCATGCTTATTCCACTGGCGGCTCCGCCGCCCCATCTCCCAGCACGCGCTGCATCAGCGCGGTGTCGCGCCAGCCATCGTGCTTGAAACCGACATCGGTGAAGCTGCCGACCAGCCTGAAACCACAGGCACGATGCACCGCCACCGAACCGGCATTGTGTTCGCCGTCGCCGATGATGGCGATCATCTGGCGGAAGCCCGCTGCTGTGCAGCGGTCGACCACCGCCTGCAGTAACAAGCGCCCGATGCCGCGGCGCTGTGCGCCCTCGGCCATATAGACCGAATCCTCCACCGTGAAACGATAGGCCCGGCGCGGGCGATACTGCGTGGCATAGGCGTAGCCCAGCACGCGGCCGCTCTCGTCTTTGGCCACGAGATACGGCAGGCCGTGCTCCAGCACCTTCTCTCTACGCGCCAGCATCTCCTCCTCCGGCGGCGGCTCCTCCTCAAAACTGGCCAGGCCGTGCAGCACATGCTGCGCATAGATGCGCTGCACCTGCGCCATGTCGGCTTCGGTGGCGTCGGAAAGAATCATCGGCGAAGGGGCGAGAGCGTTCATGGCAGCCAGACAGAGAGTGAGCGACATGGACCTGCATAAGGCCGGGTGAGAGCGAGGTCGCGCAGTTGCCAGTCTTCCATGTCGGGCGGCATCTCCGTGCCGCTGCTGCCGGCGAGCCGGCGCAGCAGCGGCCAGAGGCTGAGCGAGGGCGCGGCGATCAGCCGCGGAAGGACAACAGGCGTCATGGCGGCAGGATGCGGCTTTTTCTCGCATAAATAAAATTTTGCCTTTTTATGCAAAGCATCAGTAAAATTAAGGGATGCGCGGCTTCAATCTCGACCACCTGCAGACCTTCGCCGATGTCGTGCGGCTCGGCAGCTTTTCGGCTGCCGCCGCGCGGCTCAATCTGACGCAACCCGCCGTCAGCCTGCAGGTGCGCCAGCTCGAACTCAAACTCGGCCTGAAGCTGATCGAACGCGTGGGCCGCAAGGCGACGCCGACGGCGGCCGGCCGCGCCCTGCTGCAGCATGCCGGTGGCATCGATGCGGCGGTGAATGCCGCCCTGGAAGATGTGGCGCAGCATGGCCGCAGCGTGATCGGCCGCGTGCGCATCGGCATCGGCGCCACCGCCTGCATTCATATCCTGCCGCCGATTTTAAGCGACCTGCGCCGGCGCTTTCCCGAACTCGACCTGATGGTGAATACCGGCAATGCGCCGGAGATCCTGCGCGCCATCGAGGACAACAGCCTGGATCTCGGCCTCGTCACCCTGCCGCCGAACAATAAATCACTGGGTCGCGCGCTGGATGTGACGCCGCTGATCGATGACGATTTCGTCGCCATTGCGCCGAAGGCCATGAAGCTGCCCGATCCTGTCACGCCCGCCATGCTGATGGCGCTGCCGCTGGTGATCCCCGAGCCAGGCGGCAATACGCGCAGCCTGATCGATGGCTGGTTTGCCGCCGCCGGCTTCACGCCGAAAGCCGGCATGGAGCTCGACAGCGTGGAGGCGATCAAGCAGCTGGTCGGCGCGGGACTGGGCTGTTCGGTGCTGCCGGGCATGGCGCTGACCACGCCAGAGTCACGCCGCGGCCTGGAGGTGCGCGCGCTGAAGCCGCGACTGACACGCCAGCTGGCGCTGGTGCTGCGGCGGGACAAACCGTTGAGCCGTGGCCTGCGCGAAACCATCGCCGCGCTGCGCGGGCTGAAGCGGCGGTCGAGATAGACAAGAAAAGGCGGGCAGCTTTCTGCGGCTGCCCGCCTTCTCCTCACTCTGCCTCACCTAGACTTGGGCGATCGACGCCTTTACCGCGTACCACCCGTTACTGTACCGCCCGCCGAGCCGTTCGCACCGGCCGCGGCGCTGCCGCTGCTGCCGTTCGACGCGGTGGCATTCCCGGCCACGCCGGCATTGGTGCCGACGCCGGCGGTGACGCCGCCATGGCCGCTCGGGTCGCCGGCATTGCTGCCCGAGACATTGGCGCCCAGGCCGCTGGCGGCGCCGAGGCCCGCCGTGCCGCCGTTGCTGCCGGCCACGCCGGCATTGGCGCCGGTGCCGCTGCTGACACCGATGCCCGACGGGCCGACGCCCACGCCGGTGCCGTTACTGGCGCCGACCGCGGCAGCATTGCCGTTACCGGTCGCGCCGACGCCTGCGCCGGTGCCGCTGGTCACGCCGATGCCCGAAGGTCCGACGCCGACCGCGTTGCCGTTACTCACGCCCACGGCCGCACCATTGCCGTTGCTGCTGGCGGCATTGCCGCCAGCATTGGTGCCGGTGCTGACGCCGATACCCGACGACCCGGCGCTCACGCCGATGCCGGTATTGCCGCCAATGCCGACACTGCCGTTCTGGGCGCTCGGATCACCGGAATTGGTGCTTCCGCTGCCGCCAGCCGAGGCATTGCCGCTCGCGCCGCCCGAGGCACCGCCGCCGGAAGCGCCACCGGAAGCGCCACCGGATGCACCGCCCGAGCCGCCCGCCGAAGCGCTGCCCGAGTCACCGCCGACGCCCGCCGCAGCGGCCGCGCCGGCCGCCGCACCAGCCGCGGCACCCGCCGCCGCACCGGCAGCACCTGCTGCGGCACCTGCGGCTCCGGCCGCGCCAGCGCCGGCACCCGCGCCGCCGCTACCGCCACCGGCAGCCAAAGCAAATGTAGAGACCGAGACCATGAGGGCGGCCGCCAGTGCGACCTGCGGCACCTGTTTCACAAGGTGTTTCATCTGCATTTCTCCTGTCTGAGGGGATCGTCAGCAAAAGCTGCCGCGCAGGTTCAGTCCCGCGGCGGCGAACCGCTGCCACAGATAAAAACCCGTTGGCGCACAAGGGGTGCCGAACTTGGCTGCAAATGCCCCATAGCGGTCACATCGGGGCGAATGCCTTGGGAACAGGCGGTGACCTGCCCGATTTTTGCCTCGAAGCGCGGCGGCGACTGGCGCCTGCTATCGCGGCTGTGCTGTAGTCGCGCCATGGCAAAGGTTGCAGCGAAAAAGACTCTCAAGCCCATATCAGCCACGCGGCTGCGCGTGGTGCTGGCACCCGGCGTGTTTCTCGGCCCCGGCAAGGGCGAGCTGCTGGAGCGCATCGCCGCCACAGGCTCGATCTCGGCGGCCGGTCGCGCCATGGGCATGAGCTACAAACGCGCCTGGCAGCTGGTGGAAACGCTGAACGGCTATTTCAAAGCGCCGCTGGTGCAGGCGGCCACCGGCGGCAAGGCCGGCGGCGGCGCGCAGCTGACCACGCTGGGCCGGCAGGTGCTGGCGCAGTATCAGGCGATGACGGCGGCCACCGAGAAAGCCTGCGCAAAGCAGGTCGCGGCGCTGCACAGGCTGCGGCGGAAATAGACAACGTAGTCGTCATCCCGGGCCAAGCCCGGGGTAACGATCCAGATAAAGCTTCGCTATTGCCGTACGGCTATAACGCCCGTTATAGTCCTGGGGACATAACGGAGAGTCATCATGCGCCGCCTGCTGCTGGCCGTCCTGATCGTTTTCATGCCCGTTGCCGCCCAGGCACAGAACCTGCTGGTCTTCGCCGCCGCCTCCCTGAAGACGGCGCTGGACGAGATCACTGCGGCGCAGGGCGTGATCCCGCCAGCCAATGTGAAGATTTCCTATGCGGCCTCGTCGGCGCTGGCCAGGCAGATCGAGTCCGGCGCGCCGGCCGACCTGTTCCTCTCGGCCGATCTCGACTGGATGGATTATCTCGACCAGAAAAAGCTGCTGCGGCCGGGCACGCGCGGCACGCTCCTGGGCAACCGCATCGTGCTGATCGCGCCATCCGACTCCAAAGCCAGTGTGAAGATCGCGCCAGGCTTCGACCTCGCCGGCCTGCTCGGCCGGGACGGGCGACTGGCGATGGCTGACGTCAATGCCGTGCCGGCCGGCAAATACGGCAAGGCGGCGCTCGAAGCGCTGCGGGTCTGGCCCAGCGTGTCGGGCCGCACCGCGCAGGCCGAGAACGTGCGCGCCACGCTGCTGCTGGTGGCGCGCGGCGAGGCGCCGGCCGGGATCGTCTACGCGACCGACGCGGCGGCAGAGAAGACTGTCCGCGTGCTGGATGCTTTCCCGGCCAGCACGCATCCGCCGATCCTCTATCCCGCCGCGCAGCTGGTGGAGAGCCGGCATCCGCAGGCCGCCGCCTGGCTCGGCGCCCTGCGCAGCCATGCTGCGAAAGCCGTGTTCGAGAAGAACGGTTTCACGGTGATTCCGGCACAGGCGGCGGTGAATTGATAACTATAGAGTCGTCATCCTCGGGCTTGACCCGAGGATCTTTCGCAGTCCTGCCTGAGATGCCCGGGTCAAGCCCGGGCATGACGGTTTTGAGATGATGACCCTCACCCCCGAAGAAACCACCGCGATCCTGCTGAGCCTCAAGGTGGCGAGCGTTGCCACCATCGGCAGTCTGCCGTTTGGCGTTCTGATTGCATGGCTATTGGCGCGCAAAACCTTCCCCGGCAAGGCGCTGCTGGATGCGCTGGTGCATCTGCCGCTGATCATCCCGCCGGTCGTCACCGGCTATCTGCTGCTGCTGCTGTTCGGCAGGCGCGGCCTGGTTGGCGGCTGGCTCGCCGAGATCGGGATTGTCTTCGCCTTCCGCTGGACCGGCGCGGCCCTGGCCTGCGCGGTGATGGGCTTTCCGCTGCTGGTGCGCGCCATCCGCCTGTCGATGGAAGCCGTCGACC
The DNA here is from genome assembly GCF_007197755.1 of Ferrovibrio terrae. NCBI lineage: Bacteria > Pseudomonadati > Pseudomonadota > Alphaproteobacteria > Rhodospirillales > Rhodospirillaceae > Ferrovibrio > Ferrovibrio terrae. The sequence goes on along the minus strand of NZ_CP041636.1, from coordinate 1,414,665 downwards.
CGAAACTCGAAGCCGCCGGGCGAACGCTGGGCGCGCATCCCGCACTGGTCTTCCTGACCGTGACACTGCCGCTCAGTTTACCGGGAATACTGGCCGGCGTGGTGCTGAGCTTCGCGCGCGCCTTCGGTGAATTCGGCGCGACGGTGACGTTTGTCTCCAACATCCCCGGCGAGACGCAGACCCTGCCGACCGCGATCTACAGCTTTACCCAGGTGCCCGGCGGCGACGCGCAGGCGCTGCGCCTGACCCTGGTCTCGATCGTGATCGCCGCCGTCGCGCTGGTGCTCAGCGAGCTGCTGGCGCGGCGCAGCGCGAGAAGAATCCTCGGATGACGCTCGAAGTCGACATCACGCATGACTATGGCGGCTTCGCGCTGCAGGCGCGGTTTGCCTGCGCGCCGGGGCTGACCGCCTTGTTCGGCCGTTCGGGCGCGGGAAAGACCACGCTGGTCAACGCCATCGCCGGGTTGCTGACGCCCAGACGCGCGCGCATCAGCATCAACGGTCGCGTGCTGAACGACACGCAGGCCGGCATCAATGTGCCGCCGCACCGGCGCCGCATCGGCTATGTGTTCCAAGAAGCGCGGCTGTTCCCGCATCTGACCGTGCGCAACAACCTGCTGTTCGGACGCTTCTTTGCGCGTCGGCAGGACAATATCGAGTTCGACCATATCGTCGCGCTGCTCGGCATCGCGCCGCTGCTGCAGCGTCGGCCGGCCACGCTGTCGGGCGGCGAGAAGCAGCGCGTCGCCATCGGCCGCGCGCTGCTGGCGCGCCCGGAGCTCCTGCTGATGGACGAGCCGCTGGCCGCGCTGGATGGCGCGCGCAAGGAGGAGATCCTGCCCTATCTGGAGCGTCTGCGCGACGAGCTGCGGCTGCCCATCGTCTATGTCAGCCATGCCATCCCGGAAGTGACGCGGCTGGCCGACACGGTGGTGCTGCTGTCGGACGGCCGCGTGCAGGCGGTCGGCAGCGTCGAGGATCTGACCGCGCGGCTCGACCTGTTTCCGCTGACCGGGCGCTACGAGGCCGGCGCGGTGCTGGCCGCGACGCTGCTTCGCCATGACGAGGCCTGGGGCCTGAGCGTGCTGCAGACGCGCGCCGGCGAATTCCTGGTGCCCAGGCTGGAGGGCCGCGCGATCGGCACATCTTTACGCATCCGTATCCGCGCCCGCGATGTGACGCTGGCGCTGAGCCCGCCGCCGGACACCAGCGCGCTCAATATCCTGCAGGGCACGGTGGCCGAGTTGAAACCGAGCGGGGACGGCCCGCAGGTGGAAGTGCGGCTGGACTGCCACGGCGACACCATGCTGGCCCGCATCACGCGCCTGTCAGCCGACCGGCTCGGCCTCCGGCCCGGCAAACCCGTCTATGCCATGGTGAAGACCGTGGCGCTGGATGGCGGCAGCCTGGGGCGCAATCGCCCTTAGCCCGGCAGTTGAGGCAGGCGCAAGCAGCGCCCTATAATGCCGCGCCGCCGGAGTGATGAGCGGTCGTTTCAGAAAGCTTCCGCCGTGACCGAGCTGAAAACCACCGTGAAGGGCCGCATCCTCTGCGTGCTGGGCCCGACCAATACCGGCAAGACCCATCTGGCCGTCGAGCGCATGCTGAGCCATCGCAGCGGCATCATCGGCTTGCCGCTGCGGCTGCTGGCGCGGGAAATTTATGATCGGGCCGTCCAGATCAAGGGCGACCGCGCCGTGGCGCTGGTGACCGGCGAAGAAAAGATCATCCCGAAGGGTGCGCAGTGGTTCGTCTGCACGGTCGAGGCGATGCCGCTCGACCGTGCTTACGACTTCCTCGCCATCGACGAAGTGCAGCTCGCCGCCGATGCCGAACGCGGCCATGTCTTCACGGATCGCCTGCTGCATGCGCGGGGCATGGAAGAGACCATGTTCCTCGGCGCCGACACCATGCGCGGCCTGATCAAGCGGCTGGTGCCGAATGCCGAATTCATCGCCCGGCCGCGCCTGTCCCAGCTGACCTATGCCGGCGCCAAGAAACTGTCGCGGCTGCCCAAGCGTTCCGCCATCGTGGCCTTCTCGGCCAGCGACGTCTATGCCATCGCCGAACAGGTAAGGCGCCAACGGGGAGGTGCGGCCGTGGTGCTGGGCGCGCTGAGTCCGCGGGCGCGCAATGCCCAGGTGGCGCTGTTCCAGAATCGTGATGTCGATGTGATGGTGGCGACCGATGCCATCGGCATGGGCCTCAATCTCGATATCGAACACATGGCCTTTGCCGAGATGACCAAGTTCGATGGCGTCGGCATGCGGTCGCTGATGCCGGCCGAGGTGGCGCAGATTGCCGGCCGCGCCGGCCGGCACATGCGCAACGGCACGTTTGGCACGACAGCCGACTGCCCGGCGATGGACCCCGACCTGATCGAGCGGATCGAGAATCATCGCTTCGAGCCGGTGACCGCGGCGCGCTGGCGCAACAACGATCTGGATTTCCGCAGCGTGGAAGCCCTGATCAAAACACTGGAACTGCCGCCGCCGCGCGAGAGCCTGACGCGCGGTCGCGACGCCGACGACCTTCTGTCACTGCAGGCGCTGCGCGAAGATGCCGCCGTGCAGGAGCGTGCCACAACCAAGGACCGCGTCGAACTGCTGTGGCAGGTCTGCGCGATTCCGGATTTCGCCAAGGACCTGCATGACAGCCATGCGCGTCTGCTGTCGCAGATCTATGTGCATCTGTGCGATCGCGATGGCCGGCTGCCCAGCGACTGGGTGGCGGGGCAGCTGCGCAACATCGACCGCACCGATGGCGATATCGACACGCTGTCGCAACGGCTGGCGCATATCCGCACCTGGACGACCGTGACGCATCGCGGCGGCTGGATGGACGATCCGCTGAGCTGGCAGAGCAAGACGCGCTCCATCGAGGACCGCCTGTCGGATGCACTGCATGAAAAGCTGACCGAGCGCTTTGTCGACCGCCGCACCAGCGTGCTGAGTCGCGGGCTGGAGGAAGATCCGGCCACGCTGGATGTGAAGCTGGGCGACGATGACGCGCTGACCGTGGAAGGCGAGATCATCGGCCACCTGCATGGCCTGCGTTTCCGCCCGATCGGCCATGACACCGTGGAACAGCGCCGCATCCTGCGCTCGGCTGCCCTGCGCGTGCTGGGCCCGGCTTTGGCCGAACGCGCCGCTGCGCTGATCGAGTTGTCCGACGACGCCTTTGCGCTGTCGCCCGAGGGCGGCATCCTGCGCATCACGCCCGAGAAGGACGCGGTGACGCTGGCTGTGCTGGTCAAGGGCAACGAGATGCTGGAGCCCAAGGTCAGCCTGCTGGCCGACGACCAGCTGCCCAGTGAGACGCGCAAGGCGGTGGAAGAGAAGCTGACCGGCTGGCTGAAGCGCCATCTGCGCCAGCATCTGGGCGATCTGTATCGCCTGCGCGATGCCGAGCTGAAAGGCGCGGCACGCGGCCTGGCTTTCCAGCTGGCCGAGAATCTGGGCGCGCTGAAACGCGACGATGTGTCCGATCTGGTGCGCAACATGGGCCAGGCAGAGCGGCATCCCTTGCGCAAGATGGGCGTCAGCTTCGGCGAGACGCATATCCTGGCCACCAAACTGCTGAAGCCCAAGCCGACGCAGCTGAAGACCCTGCTCTGGGCGATTGCCAACGGCAAGGAGCCGGACGCGCCGCCGACGCCGGGGCTCACCTCGGTGCCGCTGCTGGAATGGCGCGACGATGCCTGGTGGCTGGCAGCAGGCTTCCTGCGGGCCGGACGCCAGGCCTATCGCCTGGACATCGTGCAGCGCATCGCCGAAGGCGCGCGCCAGGCCGAGATGGCCTCGCGCAAGGCCGGCTACGACAAGCCCCAGAAAGACAGATCTGGGCATGGCGGCAAGCCTGAGGCGGCAAAGCCGGAGGCGGTTGCTGAAGAGACGCAGATTGAAGAAGCCTTGGCAGAAGGGGCCGTGGCAGAAGAGCCGGCTGCGATTGAACCGGTCGATGAGGCCGCCGCACTGGCCGCGCTCGCCGCCCACGTGAAAGCCGATGCCGCGCCGCCGGCAGCGCCGCCAACCGAAGCAGCGCCGAAGCCGAAGAAGCGCCTCGGTCCACCGGGCAGCTTCATCGCCGACACCGCCTGGATGAACCTGGCCGGTTGCGGGGCCGAGGAACTGCAGCGCCTGTTCTGGGCGCTGGGCTACAAGACCATCACCGCGCGCGACCCCGAGACCAAGGAAGACGTCACGCTTTACTTACGCTCGCACAAGGCGATCGTCGCCAAGCGCGAACGCGAACAGGAAAAACGCAAGGCCGACGAGGCCAAGATGGCCGACTCGCCTTTCGCGGCGCTGCTGGCGCTGAAACAGCAGGCGCAAAAGCAGCCGCAGAAGCCACAGCACAAAGGCGGCGGCAAGAAGCGCTGATTTCCGCTTTCAGGCGATCCGTGGTTTAAAGCGCGGTCAGTGCCGCGCGTCTGTCGGCGGCTGGAGCGGACCGCCCACAGCCGGAATATGCGGTACAGCCCGCGCGGAATGACGACGGCGTGGCTGGGGCCGGCCCTGGAAAGCGGGGGACGGTTTCGCTGCGGGATGCGCGGCCAGCCGCCGCGACCGGACCGAGCGGCTGCGGCCAGACGAGCCGGAGCGGCTATACCGGCCAGCAATTATTGCCGGAGGATGGTGACGCCGCGCCATCTCTGGATGACCCTTCTGGTCAGCCCGGCTTAAAGGCGCAGCTGCGTGCCGGTTTCGGCCAGGCGCAAAGCCGTGAGCAGGCGCTGCATGGCGGCATCGATATCGCTCATGGCGACGGCATCGAGCACCCAGTCGCGCTGCTGGGCGACCAGATCTCCCTGCACGACCTGAAGTTCGAGCACGATCAGGCCGAGGAACTGCAGGCGTTCCGCCACCGGCATTTTCGCCAGCGGGGCATGATGACCGATGGAATAGGGGCCGAGCAGGTCGCGCACATGCTGGCCGATGCCGCGCTCTTCGCTGATCGCCTGCAGGTCGGCGGCCGTGATCGGCGCGATGGCATGCAGGTTGGCCTGGGCGGCCACGAGGCAGAGCAGGCCGTGATAGGCATTCTCGATCGCGGCAATCCAGTCTTCCAGCGGGGCGATGCCGGCGGTCATGGCCGGAGTGATCGAGGCGACGCCGATGAAGCTGGCGCCGTCATGCAGATGCTGGCGGGCGAGATCGATATAGGACTGCGACATCATGGACGCTCCTCGCTGTGCCGGCGATCCTGGGGAAGAGACGGCCCCGCGCAGGAGGACGTCGACCGGCGAGGCGCACTCTGCCATCGCCCCGGCACCGATACGCAGTTACTTTTCGGATATGCCGCAAACCGCCGGAAAAACTCGCCAATCCCGGGCTTTGCGACGGCGGTGGTTGCGGCAGACGGGGACAGGCGCTAGGGTCCGCCGCGTGCGTCTCCGTAGCTCAGCTGGATAGAGCGGCTGCGTCCTAAGCAGCGGGTCGGGAGTTCGAATCTCTCCGGGGACGCCAATTTTCCCATATCGGAAAATCAGCGACTTTACCGCCCTAGTCCTTCACCGGCACCGTGTAGTTCAGCACCATCCGGCCGCCATCGACATACACGGTCTGGCCGGTGACGTAGGACGCATCCTCGCTGGCGAGGAAAGCTGCCACGGAAGCGACTTCGCTGGGCTCGCCGCAGCGGCCGATCGGCGTGCGCGACAGCACCGACTTGCGCGCCGCATCCGAGGTCATGATCTGCTGCGCCACCAGCTCGGTCAGGATCGTGCCCGGACCGATGCCGACGACACGGATATTGTGCGGCGCCAGCGCGACCGCCGCCGTGGTGGTCAGCTGGTTCATGGCGCCCTTCGACATTGCATAGGTGCTGAGCGTCGGGATCGCCAGCAGCGCATTGACCGACGACATGTTGATAACCACGCCACCACTGCCCTGGCTGATCATCTGCCGCGCCGCCGCCTGCGTGCCGAAGAAGGCGCCCTTCAGGTTGATGCCCAGAACGGTTTCGAAGTCTTCCTCGGTGATGTCGAGGAACTGCTGGCTGCGGGCGATACCGGCATTGTTGACGATGATATCGAGCCGGCCGAACTTGTCGGCGGCCAGTTTCACCAGCGCATCGACATCGGCGCGTTTTGATACATCGGTGCGCAAGGTTGCCAGCCCGCCTGGATTGCCCAGATCAGCGGCCGCGCTGGCCAGCTGGGCCTCGTTGACGTCGCCGATCACAACCTTGGCGCCATCCTTCAGGAAGCGCTCGGCGCAAGCCCGGCCGATGCCCTGCGCCGCGCCGGTGACAACGGCAACTTTTCCAGCAAGTCTCATGTCGAATCTTCCCGATGCTCTGAATGCTGCCCGAAATATCAGGGCGGCATATCACACCGGAATGTCGGCAACGTCCATGGCCTCTAGGCCCGCTTTCTGGCTTTGGCGGTTTTTTTCTTTCCGGCGGTTTTCTTCTTCGCGGTTTTCTTCCTGGGCGTCAGCTTGTGGACACTGGCGCTTTTGCGTGCGCCCTCGTTGTCATTGGAGGGACCGCGACGACCGCCCTTGCCCTGACTCAGAGACTTCTTCAATGCGTCCATCAGGTTGATGACCTTGGGCTCCTCCTCGATCTCTTCCGGCTCAAGCTCGACGCCTTCAAGTTTGGCGTCGATCAGCTGGCGCAGACGCTTCTCGTAGCGGTCATCGAATTTGTCAGGATCGAACCTGCCCTTCTTCTGGTTCACCAGCTTGAGCGCGATCGACACCTCGTCGCGGCTGGCACGGCCAGCTTCGATGTCGTCGAAGAAGGTATCGGTATCGCGGATATCGCTGGCCTCGCGGAGCGCCCAGCCCATGAAGCCCTTCTGGCAGGGTTTCAGGGCAATCACGCGCTCCTTGCGGGCGATGACGGCGCGGGTGATGGCGTAAAAACCGGATTTCTGCAGCGCATCGCGGATCACCGCAAAGGCATCTTCACCAGCATCGCCGTCCGGGATGAGATAATAGGCCCGCTCGAAATAGCGTGGATCGATCTCGCCATCCTCGACGCATTGCTCGATGGTCATCACCGAACTGGATTCGATCTTCAGGTCGTCCAGCTCGTCGTTCGTCAGGGTGACATAGCGATCCTTCTGGAATTCGTAGCCCTTCACCAGATCGGCACGTTCCACCACGTCTTCGGTTTCGGCGTCGATCGACTGGTAGCGGATGCGGTTGCCGGTATCGGGGTTGAGGAAATGCAGGTGGATATCCTCGCTCTCCGAGATGGCGTTGAACAGCGCGACCGGACAGCTGACCAGCGACAGCTTCAGATGTCCGCGCCACAGCGGACGGGCCGGCAGCGTCTTTTTCTTACGGGCTTTGCGTCTGGCCATGGTGATGTCTCCTAGATGGACTTGAACGCGCGCTGCATCTTGGCGGTGATGCGCTGTTTTTTCTGCACGTCGAAATACTCTTTCCAGGCCGCCGCGCCGGCGCGCAGCTGCTTTTCGGAAAGCTGGATGGTGTAGTCGGCCGGATCGAGGCCGGGTTTGACCTGCGTCCATGTCAGCGGCATGGCAATCGTGGCGCCGGGCCGCGCGCGCGGACTGAACGGAGCCACCGCCGTCGCACCGCGGCCGTTGCGCAGATAGTCGATGAAGATGCGTCCCTTGCGCGCCTTTTTCGCCAGCGTATCGGTGAAGCGCTTCGGATCGGAGGTGGCAAAGGCGGTCGCGATCGAGCGGGCGAAGGCCTTCACCTCATCCCAGCCGAGTTCGGGCTGGAAGGGCACGACGACATGCAGCCCCTTGCCGCCGGTGGTCTTGCAGAAGGCGGTCAGCCCGACCGACTTGAGCGCATCGCGCAGGTCGCGCGCGGCCTGGATGACATCCTCGAAGTCGAGGCCGGCATCGGGATCGAGGTCCATGACGATGACATCCGGTGCGGAGATGTCCTCGATGCTGCTGCCCCAGGGATGCAGTTCGATGGCCGACATCTGCGCCAGCGCCTGAAATCCGTCCAGCCCGTCGATGGCGATGAGCTGCTCGCCCTCCAGTTCCAGATCGAGAATCTGCTTCGGAAAGCCGCGGCTGATTTTCTTCTGGAAAAACTGCTCGCCGTCGATGCCGTCCGGGGTACGCACCAGCGCCAGCGGGCGGTTGGCGATGAAGGGCAAGGCGAAAACCGCCGCCCGCTCCCAGTAGTCGGCCAGGTCCTGCTTGGTCAGCTTCTGTCTGGGCCAGAGAATCCTGTCGGGATGGGTCAGCCGCACCGCGCCATCGTCGGCGCCCCGGTTGTCGATGATCTCCGGCACGTCCTTGCGCGCCTTCGGCGGCGTCTTGGCTTTCTTCGTCTTCGGCTTGGCTTTGGCGGCGCGCACAATGGTGCCGGTGCCGCTGAACCGGCTTTTCGCTTCCGTCGGCGGATCGCGCACCACATCCGTGGCCTGCTTGTCGTCGCGGATGCCCATAAAGACCGCATGGCGCACCGACCCGGCCCCGGTCCAGTCGATGAACTGGGTCTCCACCACCATCTCGGGCCGTACCCAGTGCATTTTGGCGGGTGGTTTCTCGCCATGAATCCAGATCGCCGGCGGAATGCGCCGCGTCATTTTCGACAACGTCTTTTCCATCGCCACCAGCTTCTTCGTGTTGAAGCCGGTGCCGACGCCGCCGGCGTAATGCAGTTCGCCACCCTTGTCGTAATAGCCCAGATGCAACGCACCGAAGCCGGTACGCGTACCCTGCGGATCGGTGTAGCCGATCACGACGAATTCTTCGCGCTGCACGCATTTCAGCTTCAGCCAGTTGCGCGTGCGCGCCTGCCGGTAAGGCGCATCCGCCTGCTTGACGATGATGCCTTCCAGATGCATCTGGCAGGCGCGGTGCTGGATCGCCTCCGGTGCCTCGGCCATATGATCGCTGTAGCGAATGAAAGCTGGCGGCGTATCGCCCAGCACGGAGTCCAGCAGCCGCTTGCGGTCGATCTGGCTGCAGCCCGCGGTGTTGTAGCCATCGAGATACAGGATATCGAAGGCGAAGAAGAAGATGCTGCGCTGGTCTTCGCCTCCCAGGGCATCTTTCAGCTTGCTGAAATTGCTCTTGCCCTCATCGTCCAGCACGACGATTTCACCATCGAGCCAGGCCTGCTTCACCTTCAGCCTGGCCAACGATTTGGCGATGGTCGGCAGCCTGGTGGTCCAGACATTGCCGTTGCGGCTGTAGATTTTCACCTTGCCGTTGTTGATGCGCGCCACCATGCGGTAGCCATCGAACTTGATCTCGCTGATCCAGCCCTTGCCCGGTGGCGGCTCCTCCACCAGGGTCGCGAGCTGTGGCGAAATCTTCGCCGGCAGGGGGCCCTTCTTTGCACCTTTCAGTTTCGCCACATCGACACTGGCGATACGCCGCTTCGGAGGTGCGACGGCCTTTTCCTCTTTCAGCTTGCGGGATGTCGTCTTGCCGGTCTTCTTCGCACCTGTCCGGCTGGAATGCCAGACGGCCTCGCCCTCGGCGATCTCTGTCATCGCGCGGGCGGTCTCGACGGACTCGGTATGCTCCTTGACCACGGCATCCTTGCTGCCCGGCCGTGCCGTGGCGTCGCGATGCTTGATCAGCAGCCAGTTCTCGCGCTTTTCGTTGCCGCGCGGGCGCATGCGGGCCAGCACGAAACTGCCACGCAGCCGTTTGCCGCGCAGTTCGAATTTCAGGTCGCCCTTTTTCAGGCCCTCGCGCGGATTGCCGGCCGGCTTGTAGGTGCCCTGATCCCACAGCATCACCGTGCCGCCGCCATATTCGTCTTCGGGGATGGTGCCCTCGAACGACCCGTATTTCATCGGATGGTCTTCGGTGCGCACCGCGAGGCGCTTTTCACCGGGATCGAGGCTCGGGCCCTTCGGGATAGCCCAGCTGGTCAGCACGCCGCCGATTTCGAGGCGGAAGTCGTAATGCAGATGCGAGGCATCGTGTTTCTGGATGACGAATTTCGGCAGGCCCTTCGAGGGCTTGCCCACCTCGCCGCGCGGCTCCGCCGTTTTCCGGAAATCGCGTTTCTTGTTGTAGGTCTGAATGCCGCCGGCCAAGCTCCGCTCCGTTACACAGAAATCCTGTGCAACAAACGCTGGTATGCGTAGCGCAGTTCACCGAGCGAAGCGGAACAGCAGATATGGCCGCCCGTTTCCGGGCGGCCTACAAAATCTGGATCGTATGACAGCCGCTCAGCGCAGGCCGTCTTCGCCCTTGATGTCCTTGGCGGCCAGGCCGCCGAGACGCGCATGCGGCCGGCCACCCGTGGCCATGCCGAGCGCATAGACGATTTCATCGGCGCGCGGTGCGTCGTCGATGCTGACACCGACAGTATGGAAATGCGAGCGCACATAGGCCGCATTGACATGCCCGAGCGGCATCATCAGGCGCACGCCGACCGGGCCGACCATCTTGCCGGCCGGCACGATGGCCTTGGTATCACCGAGGATGGCGCGCATGCCCCAGCCGCCCGACGGATGCCACATGGCGCCGTGTTCCAGCTCGCCGTCGGCGCCGACGATGGCGCCCTTGCCGTAGGCCTCGATCTCGGCCGGTTTGGCCTCCAGCGCCTTGAGCAGACGCTGGGCGACGTCGCGGCCGAGCGCGTTCAGCGCTTCCATGCCGGGCATGAGATCTTCGACATATTTCCCGGCGTAAGGGTTCTGCACCACGACAGCGGCCGTGCCGATGCGGAGCGGTTTTGCAAGGTCCGGTCCACGGTCGTGCAGAACGTCTTCAACATTGGTGACGAACTTACGGACTTTCCACATGGCGTCAGGCTTCGTTGACGACGGGGTTGCGCAGGATGCCGAGCTTCTCGATCTCGACTTCCACCGTATCGCCATGCTTCATGAACTGCGGCGGCTTGCGGCTCCAGCCCACGCCAGCCGGCGTGCCGGTCACCAGCACGTCGCCCGGCACCAGGTCGAAGATGGTGGAGCAGTAGTTGACGATGGTCGGGATCTTGAAGATCAGGTTGCTGGTATTCGACGACTGTTCGGTCTTGCCATTGATGCGCAGCTCCAGTTTAAGATTCTCGGGTTCCGGAACCTCATCGGCCGTCACCATCCACGGACCGAAGGCACCGGTGCCCTGGAAATTCTTGCCCGCCGCGATCTGCTTGGCATGGAACTGCCATTCACGGATGCTGGCGTCGTTGTAGCAGGCATAGCCGGCGATGTGGTTGAAGGCATCTTCCTTGGCGATATGACGCCCGCCCTTGCCGATGATCACCGCCATCTCGCCTTCCCAGTCGAGCTGCTCGGAGACTTTCGGGCGGATGATCGGCTCGCCATGCGCCACCTGCGAACGCCAGACGCGCAGGAAGATCGGCGGAAACTCCGACAGCTCGCGGTGCATGCCGGCAGCCAGCACCTCCTGATGATGGTCCATGTAGTTGCGCACGAGGCAGACGATCTTTTCCGGCCGCGGAATGACCGGCAGCAGCTTGACGTCGTTCAGCGCCAGATCGGCCTTCAGTCCGGCGATGATCTTGTCGCGGCTGGCGAAATCACTGCTGCCAATGAAATCGGCCAGCGTGGCATGCTTGCCGGAGAAATGCTGGCCGAGGTCCACCATCTTGTCGCCCTGCACGGCGCCATAACTCTCGCGACCTTTGACGGTAAAGGATGCCAGCTTCATAAAATCACGTCTCCCTGGATACGCCTGGACTGGATGAGTTCACTCGGCCGGTTCGGCTTCGGCCTGTTTCGCCTTCATGGCGTTGACAACATTCTGCGCGGTCTTCTCGACATGCTCGCGCAACCGCTCGGCGGCCAGCACCGGATCGCGCGACAGCACGGCATCCATCAGCCGCTTGTGCTCATTGCTCTTGTTCTTCGGCCCCTTGCGATAGACGGCCGACAGGCGGCGATAGCGCTCGGCCTGATCGAACAGGTTGGCCACCATGTTGATCAGGCGCTTCGAGCGGCCGCCCGACATCATCGCCATGTGGAAATCGCGATGGCGCTGGCTCCATTCTTCGTTCAGCGCCGCCTGTTCCTCGAAGATGCGCTTTTCCTCGCGCTCCAGCCGGTAGAAGGCCGCGACCACGCTGGCTTCCCAGTTGTCGCCGCCTTCGGCAATGGAGGCCTCGACCGCCTGGCGCTCCAGCACGATGCGCAGGTGTACGATATCGGCCAGGTCCTCGAGTGAGATCGGCGCGACGCGGAAGCCACGGTTGCCTTCGGATGTCACCAGCCCTTCGGCGGTCAGTCGATTGAGCGCCTCGCGCAGCGGGCTGCTGGAAATCGCATGCTGTTTCTGCAGCACGTCGATCTTCAGCTTGTCGCCGGGCAGCAGTTCGCCCCGCACGATCGCCTTGCGCAGCACGCCATAGGCCTTTTCCACCAGGGTGGTTTCGGCTTCGGGGCGGTCTGCGCCAAGAGCGGTCGCGGCAGTGTGCTGGTCCATGCTCGAAGATTCTTTATGCATTCTTCTGGACATTATGCATAAAACTCCTCTTAATGCAAATACGTATGGTTCATCTCGGCCGACTAAATAGCAGGCCGGGACGGAAAACCGCAGAAAAAGTCTAGGGAGAAGAAACAAATGCGTGGACTCTTTGCTGTCGCCGGGCTTGGCCTCGGCCTTTCCATTGCCGCCGCGGCACCGCTCGCTGTCGCCCAGGACTTCCCGTCCCGTCCGATCACGCTGATCCATGGCTTTGCCGCCGGCGGCACCGCCGATGCGATCTCGCGCATCCTGGCCCAGCCGATGGGCGAAATCCTGAAGCAGCCGATCGTGGTCGAGCAGCGCCCGGGCGCCGGCGGCAACAATGCCTCGCGCGCGGTCGCTACTGCGGCACCCGACGGCTACACGATCGGGCTGCCGACTGGCGGTCACGCCGTCTCGGCCGGCCTATACAAGAGTCTGCCGTTCCATCCGGTCGACAGTTTCGAGATGGTTTCGACCGTCGTCTATTACGCGTTTTCCATCGCGGCAAAGCCGGATTTCCCCGCCAATGACATGAAGGGGCTGATCGCCTACGCCAAGGCCAATCCGGGCAAGCTGGATTACGGCTCCGCCGGCGTCGGCTCGACGCATCATCTGACCGGCGAACTGCTCGGCTCGGTGGCCGGCATCCAGTGGAACCATGTGCCCTATCGTGGCGAGGCGGCCGCCTTCACCGGGCTTCTCAGCGGCGATCTGCCTATCATCATTGCCACCACGGTGACGGTGGCACCGCAGCTCAAGGCCGGCAAGCTCAAGGCGCTGGCGGTGAGTTCGCCGACGCGCTTCCGCGATATGCCGACCGTGCCGACGGTGGCCGAAAGCGCGCTGCCGGGCTTCGATGTCCGCACCTGGGCCGGCATCTTCGCGCCAAAGGGCACGCCGGCGCCGATTGTCGCCAGGCTCAACGCCGCCATCCAGCAGTCGCTGGCGCGGCCTGAGGTGAAGGCGCGTCTGGAAGAGGTGGTCGGCGGCGATGTGCAGGGCAGCACGCCGGAGGCGATGAAGACCATGGTGGCCTCGGAGGCCGCACGCTGGACCGACGTGATCAAGAAGGCGAATATTCCGCAGCAGGAATGAGCCGGAAACAGGCAGCGTAACAACGTGAAGACCGTTGTCATTCATAAGACCGGCGGGCCCGAGGTTCTCGAGCCCGCCGATGTTGCCACTCCCGCGCCGGGCAGGGGAGAAGTTCTGGTCAGGGCCGAGGCGATTGGCGTCGGCTGGCCCGATGTCCTGATCCGCACCGGCAAATACAAATGGATGCCGCCACTGCCCACCAGCCCGGGCAGCGACCTGAGCGGGCGCGTCGCCGCCCTCGGCGATGGCGTGAGCAAACTGCAGGTCGGGCAGAAGGTGCTCGTCACCGCGCGCGAACTGGCGCAGCGCGGCGGCTGCTACACCGAGTGCATGGTCGTGCCCGAGGCCGCGCCGTTTGCGCTGCCCGACAGCGTCGACCTCGACGAAGCCGCCTGCCTGCCGAATTACCAGGTGGCCTGGGCGATGCTGCGCGACGTGCTGCAGGCACGCAAGCTGAAAAGCATTTTCATCGCCGGTGCCGCCGGCGGTGTCGGCTCTGCCGCCGTGCAGATCGCCCGGCATCTCGACCTCACGGTGATCGGCAGCGTCAGCTCGCCTGATAAAGAGCGCTTTGCCCGTGAACAGGGCGCCGATCATGTGATCGATTACAGACGCGAAAACGTGCTCGGCCGTGTGCTGGAATTAACCGATGGCCGCGGTGTCGACCTCGTGCTCGATCATGTCGGCGGCGCGGGGTTGTTCGACGGGCTGAAAATGCTGGCGCCCTGGGGCACGCTGGTGTCGTTCAATGCCGTGGCGGGCAATCCGCCGGGTGACATTTTCGCCGAGATGCGCAACCTGCTGACCAAAAGCCTGACCTTGCGCTGCTTCTCGATGCACACGCTGGACGCCGATCCGGCCTTGCGCCGCCAGATCATGAGCGAGGTGATCGACATGCTGGGCAAGAGGGCCATTCGCCCGGTGGTCTCCGTGAAGCTGCCGCTGAATGATGCGGCCAAAGCGCATCGCAGGATCGAGCGCGGCGATTCACTCGGCAAGATTCTTCTGGTTCCGTAAAGCGTAGAGGCAAGCATGGTTACGCCCATCATCCGCATCAAGGACATCGCCTGGATCAGGCTGCGCTCGCCCGACCTCGACAAGGCCGAGGAATATCTGACCACTTTCGGCCTGGTGCGCGCCGAGCGCAGCGGCGACAAGCTGTATATGCGCGGCACCGACCCGTCGCACCATATCCACATCACCGAGAAGGGCGATCCGGCCGTGCTGCGCATCGCCTTCTGGGCGCAGTCGCTGGAGGACCTGCACAAGCTGTCGCGCGAAGGCGACGGGGCCTCGGCTGTCGAAGACCTAGATGAGCCCGGCGGCGGCAAGCGCGTGCGCATCAGGGAACACAACGGCATGGAGCTGGAAGTGGTGTGGGGCGTCGAAAGCGCCGCGCCGCTGCAGGCCGAAGCCAATGCCTTCAATTTCGGTGCGAACAAGACCGCGCGGCCGGGCAAGCTGTTGCGCGTCGAGCATCGCCCGTCGCTGGTCAAGCGCATCGGCCATGTGGTGATCAGCACGCCTGAGATCGAGAAATCGGTCGCCTGGGCGCAGCGCCATCTCGGCATCGTCGCCTCCGACGACGTGCATATGGAAGACGATCCCGACACGTTGCTGGCCAGCTTCAACCGCGTCGATGCCGGGCCGGACTATGTCGATCACCATGTGATGATGTTCGGCCGCCACGCCAGTTCGGGCATGAATCATGTCTCCTTCGAGGTGCAGGATTTCGACGACCTCGCCACCGGACATGACACGTTGATGCAGAAATATCCCGACCTGCATCTCTGGGGTCTGGGCCGCCATACGCTGGGTGCGCAGGTTTTCGACTACTGGATGGATCCCTGGGGCCGCGTGCATGAGCACTGGACCGATACGGATGTGCTGAACAACAGCCACGAGTACCGCAAGCATCCGAAAAGCACCGGCCTGCATTCGCAATGGGGCCCGCAGGCGCCGCAGGCCTTCCGCGACGCCGCCAGCCGGTAAGCTGCTGAAAAAGCCGCCGGTTCTGACGCCGGCGGCTTCTCCATTCAGACTCAGGCGATCAGTTCGTGCGGCCGATAAAGCCGCGCGCCAGCGCCTTGTCGCCGGCCTTGCGGCCGATCTCCTGGCCGGCTTCCAGATCGAAGCGGTAGTGAATGCCGGCCCAGATGCGGGCCTCCGAGGCTTCCTTGCCAATCGCGAGAATGCGTTCGGCGTCGGCGGGGAAGAGACGCGACAGCACCGTCGCCGCCGACGTCGAGAAGCAGCTATGCGCCGACGGATAGGACGGATGGTTCGGCGAGGGGAAGACCGACTTGAACTCGGGGTCCACCATGCCGGGACGCGGATACCAGTAAACGTATTTCGCGTCCCAGCAGGCCACGCCGGCATCGGCAAAGGCGATATTCATCACGGCGAGCACCCGCGCCGCCACTTCCGCGGCAACGTTATACTCCATCAGCTTGGTGCGGGTGACCTCGTTCCACAGCGAATGCGCCCGCGCGCCACCGAACACTTCCCAGTAGGTCGCACGATGGTTGGATTTCGGCGTGCGCTGGAAGGCCTTCAGCTCAGCCATGTCGGTCTTGAACCGATCAGAGCCAACAGCCGGCGGTGCGGCCGGGCGCAGTTCGCTCGGATGCGCGAGCAGCCAGGGCTGCCAGCTTGCCGCCGCCGGCGCGATCGGCGGCGCGGCGCTTTTCCACTGGCCGTCCATCGTGGGCACGGCACCATCCCATTTGGCATCCGACCGGTCAGACTTGCCGCGCGCGATGGCGAGCGCGACGACCTGCCTGCCGATGGCGCGGCCCGCATTGGCTTCATAGGGGAATTCAACCCCCGCAGAGAGCCGTGACTGGATCGCGGCTTCGGCCTTCGCGGCGTAGACGTCGGCGCGTGCCGGGAAGAGATACCCCAGCACCCCGGCGGCGGCGGTGGCGACGGCCGCATAATCGGATGGCGCCAGTGCCGCCGGCGTGAGCTTGCTTGTCAGTGCGGCATCGACAGCCTGCCCGCGCACACGATAGGCAGCGGCGCGATGCCGCTGGCTGGTGGCGATGGCGTCATCCAGTGCGGCATGGAACAGCGCAAGATGGCGCGCGACCAGCGGCAGGGTCACGAAGGCATCCTGCACTTCCTCGATGACGATCTCGTTCCAGCGATAGACCGGGCCGCCGACCGACCACCATTTGAAACGCGCAAGATCTTCCTTCGAGCGTTTTGCGACGATGGCCTTCAGCGCGTCGGTCTCGCCCTGCAGATTGGCAGGCACGGGATCGATGGCGATATCCCTGGACGACTTGACCAGCCAGCCTTCGGCGCGCGGCGTGAGACCGGCGATATCGGCAGCAGATGCGGCAAGTGGTGCGAGCGCAGCGATCGCGCTGGCGACGAGGAGGGGAATGAAACGTTTCGGTTTGGTCATTGGAGTTCTCTCAGTGAGTGACCCCTTCCAATCGACCAACGCGCCGTGACTCTCCAGTTCTTAGTTAGAACTGGTCACCAGCGGCATAACCCATAGGGCGTACAGACTCAGATCTCAACTCTGTCCTTCGGCCGCAGATGCCGTTTCTGCGCGGCGATGCGGAAAGTGGCATTCGGCGCGCCGTAGCCGCTGTATTTGCGGCGCTGCACGACCTCGAAGAAAAATCCCTCGCCGTAGTTCGGACTGTAGATCTGGAAATACTCGCCCTCTGAATCGCGGTCATACAGGATGTTGTGGTCGCGCAGAGCATCCAGCAGCTCCGGCTCCAGCCCGAAGCGCGCCTCGATATCGTCATAGTAATTCGGCGAGATGCTGAGCGGCCGGAAACCGTTCTGCTTCATCGCCGCGACCGTCCTGAAGATATCGTCGCTGGCAAAGGCGAGATGCTGCACGGCCGAGCCGAAGCTTTCGGCGATGAAATGGCCGGCTAGAGTGCGGCTGTTCTCGGCGCCGTTGAGCGTGAGGCGCAGGCTGCCTTCGGCGTTCTCGATCACCTGGCTGCGCACCAGCCCGCCGGGATCGACGATATCCACCATCGGCGTCTTATGCGTGGCGAAGATCGAGGTGTAGAACAGGATCCAGGTTAGCATTTCCTCATAGTTCATGGTCTGCGCCACATGATCGACGCGCGTGAGGCCGGCGTCTATTGCTGCACCGTCATCGCGCACCGGCTCGAAGTCGATCTCCCACAGCCGCGACAGATCGCTGCGGCTGTCGATGAAATGCATCACGCCGCCGCCGACGCCGCGGATGGCCGGAATCTTCAGTTCACCGGGACCGACCGCCTGCTCGAAGGGATCGGCGCCCATCGCACGGGCGCGCGCCACCGTGGCGGCGGCGTCTTCCACGCGAAGCCCGATATCGCAGACGCTGGTGCCATGCATCAGATAGGCGGCATGGGCGAAGCCGTCACGTTCGGTGTTGACCAGGAGATTGATATCGCCCTGACGCCACAGCGTGACATCTTTCGACTTGTGTTTCGCCGCGCGAGAAAAGCCGAAAGTGCGGAACAGCGTGCTGAGCTCGGCCGCTTCCTGCTCGTTGGCGGCGAATTCGAGGAATTCCACGCCGGTCGCGCGGATACGGTCGGGGATTTCCGGCACGGCGATTTTCGTGCCGGGTTCCTCGCGCGTCACGCGGTCCATCAGGTTGACCAGCGAACGCTTGCCGTCGACTGCAATCGCCTTGGGCGAGCCGCCGCGGAACTGGTCGTTGAAGATTTCCAGCGACAGCGGACCGTCATAGCCGGTCGCCGCGACCGCGCGCATGAACGGCACCACCGGCAGGTCGCCCTGGCCCGGCATGTTGCGGTAATGCCGGCTCCAGTGCAGCAGCTCCATTTCGATCATCGGCGCATCGGCCAACTGCACGATGAAAATCTTGTCTTTCGGAATGGCGCGGATCGAGGCCGGATCGATCTTGCGCGCCAGCGTGTGGAAGGAGTCGAGGATGAGCCCGATATTTGGGTGATCGGCGCGGCGCACGATTTCCCAGGCATCACGGTGATCGTGGATATGCCGGCCCCAGGCCAGCGCCTCGTAACCGACGCGCAGGCCCCGTTTGGCGGCGCGCTCACCCAGTTCGCGGAAATCGTCGGCGGCGCGGTCGATGCCACCGAGCGACAGCGGCGAGACATTCGAGCAGACCAGCATCAGGTCGGTGCCGAGTTCCTGCATGATGTCGAACTTGCGCTCGACGCGGTCAAAGGTGCGGGCGCGCTGCGGCTCGGGCATGCCCTCGAAGTCGCGGAATGGCTGAAACAGCGTGATCTGCAGCCCGGCATCGCGCACCATCTGGCCGACTTCCCGCGGGCTGCCATCGAAGGCGAGGAAGTCGTTTTCGAATATCTCCACGCCGTCGAACCCGGCGGCCGAGATCGCCTGCAGCTTTTCGACCAGCGTGCCGCTGAGCGTGACGGTGGCGATGGATGTCTTCATCTGGATGCCTCCTCGAGAGGTCTTGCCGCCTTTGAGCGGACTAGTTCGTACAAAACACGTCGAGACGAATCTGGCAGCAGAACGCCGCCGCCACGGTTTAGTTCAGCCCGGATGCTTCAGGACGTTGCGCAACACCATGTCGACCACCTGCGAGCGCAGGCTGGCGACCGCCTTCTTCGACGTGAGATCGACACGGAAAATCTGCGAAAACGTCGCGCGGTTCGAGACGTTGAAGAAGGCCAGCGCGCTGATCTGCCAGTGCAGTTCGATGGCATTCAGGCCTTTGCGGAAAATGCCGTCCTGCAGGCCGCGCTGATAGACGCGCTCCAGCTCGCCGATGGCCGAGACGTTGAGATCCTGAATCGTCTTCGAACGCGCCAGATATTCACCATGGTGGATATTCTCGATCATCACCAGGCGAATGAAGGCCTCATTGGAATGATGGTGATCGAAGGTGAATTCGACCAGCTTTTTCAACGCATCCGTCGGCCGCAGATGTTCGAGATCGAGCTGTGCCTCGGTGGTGCGCACCTTGCGATAGGCTTCTTCCAGCACGGCAAGGTACAGACCGTCCTTGTCGCCGAAATAGTAATAGATCATCCGCTTGCTGGAGCCGGTCTTGGCGGCGATCTCGTCGACGCGCGCGCCCGACAGGCCGTTCTGCGCGAATTCGCGCGTCGCCACGTCGATGATGTCCTGCTTGGTCGCCTCGGGCGCGCGCGCCTTGGCGCCGGCATGGCGCGGCGCAGGAGCGGGCTCGGCAGCCTTCCTGGGCGGCGCTGCTTTCTTTGCAGGTTTCTTCTTGGCAGCGCGTTGCTTTGCAGAGGGGGTCATGGGTTGGTTTTTCTTGCCGGCGCGGCGGGGCTGCCCCAGCGCGCAGGTGGTGGACTCTGCTGCATACTGCCCTCGGTCGGTTGCATTTCAAATAGCTAACGCGGCCAGAATCAAAGAGATTTTTCTCAGCTGCTGCGCCCGGAACGGGACGAAACCGGGCCTCGGCGTTTCCGGATTTGACTATACTAACTATTTCGTACAAAGTGCCAGCCAGAAAGTTCGAGGCGGATGTGTCCTGGGGAGGACGCGAAAGGCGAGATGGTGCAGACCCTGCACGATATCTGCGTGGACAAGCTGCGCGCCGTGATGGCGGCGCGGTCCGATCTGGCGGGCGTTGCGTCCTCTGGCCGGCCGCTGCTGGTCGGGCTGATCGGCCGTGGCATCCAGCTGTCGCGCACCCCGGCGATGCATGAACGCGAAGCGGCCCGTTTCGGCCTCGACTACGCCTATATGCTGGTGGATTTTGACCAATTGGGCCTGAAGGACGATGCGCTGCCCGGCATCCTGTCGGCCGGCGCGGCGCTGGGGTTTCAGGGTTTCAACGTCACGCATCCCTTCAAGCAGCAGGTGATCCCGCTGCTGGACAGGATCGCGCCCGAAGCCGCCGCCATCGGCGCGGTGAATACCGTGGTGTATGACGCCGGCCGCACCCCAACTGCCAGCACCACCGGGCATAACACCGACTGCTGGGGCTTCGCCGAGAGTTTCCGCCAAGGACTGGCTGGCGTGCCGTTGCGCCAGGTGGTGCAGTTCGGCGCCGGCGGCGCCGGTGCTGCCGTAGCCTATGCGCTGATGCAGCTCGGCGTCGAGAATCTGGCCATCATCGACAGCGATGCCGCCCGCGCCGAAGCGCTGGCCACGCAGATGCGGGCCGAATGGGGCGAACGCGTGCAGGCGACCGCCGAAGTCGCGGATGCGCTGTCGTGGACCGACGGCATCGTCAACACCACGCCGGTCGGCATGGCGAAATATCCCGGCATGCCGTTTCCGGCCGAGGCGCTGCGGCGCCAGCATTGGGTGGCGGAGATCATCTATTTCCCTGAGGAAACGGAGCTTTTGCGCGTGGCGCGCGGGCTGGGCTGCCGCAATCTGGCCGGCACCGGTATGGCGATCGGCCAGGCGGTGCGCGCCTTTGAACTCTTCACCGGCCGCAAGTCGGACATGGCCGCGATGGCCGGGCATTTCGCGGCTGCCGCGTGATGGAGCAGCCTGAGGGAAACACCGAGAATTACAGTAACCAAGAAACCTGCGTTTAAAATGTTCAATCAGGAGGAAACAAAAATGAGCATCAACACCACACGTCGCCGCTTCCTGGCCGGCACCGGCATGGCCGCTGCGGCTGCCACTGCCGGCTTCAGTCTGCCGACGCTGGCACAGGCCAAGCCGAAGCTGCGCTTCTCGGCGGTCTTCTCGGAGCAGGATATCCGCGCCGAGATGATGAAGAAGTTTGCCGACGCGACGGCGAATGACTTCACGTTCGAGGGCTATTACGGCGGCAACCTGTTCAAGCAGGGCACCGAACTGGTGGCGATCCAGCGCGGCAACCTGGAAATGGGCAACATCGCGCCGCAGGATATCTCGAAGCAGATTCCGGCCTGGTCGATCCTGACCGCCGCCTATCTGTTCCGCGACGCCGACCACCTGACCAAATTCTTCGCCAGCCCGGCCGGCGCGGAAATGAAGAAGCTGGCCGACGACCAGCTCGGCGTGCATATCCTCGGCCCGACCTATTTCGGCGCGCGCCAGGTCGGCCTGAAGCCGAACAAGAAGATCAACACTCCTGCCGACATGGCCGGCATCAAGCTGCGCATGCCACCGGGCGAGGCCTGGCAGTTCCTGGGCGAATCCATCGGCGCCAACCCGACCGCGATGGCCTATGCCGAGGTTTATACCGGCCTGCAGACTGGTGCGATCGACGGCCAGGACAATCCGCTGCCGAACGTCGAGAACATGAAGTTCTATGAAGTGATGACGCAGATCGTCCTGACCTCGCATCTGGTCGGCTTCGACCTGCTCACCATCTCGAGCAAGACCTGGAAGGCCATGAATGCCGACCAGCAGAAGCGTGTCCAGGCGGCTGCCAACTCCGCCATCGACTTCTCGCAGAAGAAACACCAGGCGCGCGAGAAGGAACTGCTCGACCTGTTCAAGGCCAAGGGTCTGAATATCTACGAACCGGACCAGGCTGCCTTCCGCAAGCATGCGCAGGCCAAGTACCTGGCCTCGGATCTGGCCAAGGACTGGCCGAAGGGCATGGTCGAGAAGATCAACGCGCTCTGAGTATCAGCGGCGGGCGCCTTTCCAGGCGCCCGCCGCAATTTTTTCGAGTATAGTGCAATTGACGGGGGCGCCGTGCAGCAGACACTTACATTCTGGGGCGGGTGGCTTTATCGCCGCGCCGAAAACGTGCTGATGGCGATGCTGGCCAGCATGTTCGCCGTCTTCATCCTGCAGATCGTCTTCCGCTACCTGTTGAATCTTCCCATCGGCTGGACCAACGAGGTCAGCACGATTCTCTGGGTCTGGCTGGTGCTGTGGGGCGCCGCCTTCGTGATCCGCGAGGAAGAGGAAATCCGCTTCGACCTGATCTATGGCGCCGTGAAGCCGAAAACGCGCCGCGTGATGATGGCTATCGCCTGCCTGTCCACCGTACTGCTCTATGCCGTCTCCTTCCCCGCCACCATCGACTACGTCACCTTCATGAAGGTGGAAAAAGCCGCCTATCTGAAGATCCGCATGAACTGGGTCTATTCCATCTACATCGTTTTCGTGGCGGCCGTGCTGGTGCGCTATCTCTGGCTCTCCTGGCAGGCCCTGCGCGGCAAGACTGCCGAGGATATCGATCCGACAAAGGCGGCGTCCGGCGTATGAGTTTCGCAAGTCCGTTTTCCATCGCCATCGTCGTGATGACGGCGCTGGCCTTCCTCGGCCTGCCGATCGGCCATGCCATGATCGCCGGCTCGATCCTGTATCTGTGGATCGCCGGGCTCGACCTGGGCACCGCCGCCGAGCAGCTGCTGAACGGCATGTTCACCAACTACGTCATCCTCGCGGTGCCGTTGTTCATCCTGGCCGCCGAGCTGATGAATATCGGCTCGATGACCGAACGCCTGCTGAATTTCTGCAACGCCATCGTCGGCCGTTTCCGCGGCGGCCTGGCGCAGGTGAATGTCGTGCAGAGCATCATCTTCGCCGGCATGTCGGGGTCGGCCATCGCCGATGCCGCCGGCACCGGCAAGATGATGCAGAACATGATGACGGCCGACGGCAAATACCGCGCCAGCTATGCCGCAGCCCTCACCGCCGTCACCTCGGTGATCGGCCCGATTATTCCGCCGTCGATCCCGATGATCCTGTTCGCGCTCGTCTCGGATGCCTCGATCGGCTACCTGTTCCTCGGCGGCGTGATCCCCGGCCTGCTGATGGCAGGCGCGCAGATGGGCATTGTCGCCTGGGGCGCGCGGCGCGAGAATTTCCCGGTCGAGAAACCGGCGCCGCTGCGCGACCTGCCACGGATCACCTGGCAGGCTTTTCCCAGCCTGATGATGCCCGTGGTGCTGCTGGGCGGCATTTATAGTGGCATAACAACCCCTACAGAAGCCGCCGCCGTGGCCGCCGCCTATGCGCTGATCATCTCGGTGGTGCTGTATCGCAGCGTCAGCTTCCGCGACTTTTATCGCTCGGTGCTGGCGAGCGCGCGCACCTCGGCCTCGATCGGCATGCTGATCGCCGGCGCGCTGGTCTTCAACTATGTCGTCACCGTGGAGAATATCCCCGAAGGCATCAAGGTGCTGCTGGCCGGCTGGGAGCTGTCGCCGGTCGGTTTCCTGATCCTGGTCAACATCCTGCTGCTGCTGCTCGGCTGCCTGCTGGAGGGCACCACGATCCTGCTGGTGATCGTGCCGGTGCTGATCCCCGCCGCACAGGCGCTGGGCATCGACATGGTGCATTTCGGCATCGTGGTGGTGGTCAACATCATGCTGGGCCTGATCACGCCGCCCTATGGCCTGCTGCTCTTCGTGATGACGCGGATTGCCGAAGTGCCGATCCGCGATATCGTAAAGGATACGCTGCCGTTCCTGTGGGCGATGATCGCTTCGCTGGCGCTGATCACCTTCTTCCCCGAGGTCGTGCTGTGGCTGCCCAGACAGATGGGCTACGGCGGCTGAGACAAGGAAAGACAATGACGAAGATTCTTATCCTCAACGGCCCCAACCTGAACATGCTGGGCATCCGCGAGCCGCATATCTATGGCTCCACTACGCTGGACGAGATACGGCAGAGCTGCGAGGCCTTTGCCGCCGACAACAAGGCCAGCATCGACTTCCGCCAGTCCAACCATGAGGGCGTGCTGGTCGATGCGATCCAGCAGGCGCGTGACACGGCCTCAGCGATCATCTTCAATCCCGCCGGCTACTCCTTCACGTCCGTGGCGCTTTACGATGCGCTGAAGACCTTCGAGGGTCCGATCCTCGAGGTGCATATCTCGAACATTCATGCGCGTGACGAGATGCACCGGCATTCCAAACTCTCGGCCGCCGTCACCGGCGTGATCTGCGGCCTTGGGCCGCATGGCTATATCCTCGCCATCCAGGCCGTACTGCAGAAGCTGAAGCGTTAGCCTGGGCGATCTTCCACCGTCAGGGCCGCCGGCGGCTGACCGGCGAGCCGCCGTTCCTGCATCTGCAGATAGGCGCCTTCCAGATTGCGCGTGAAGCGCGCGATGTCGAAGAGCGGCGAGGTCTGGCGATTGGCCGCCAGTCGCTGGCGCAGCGCGGCCAGGCGCGCCGGATCGCGCGCCAGGGCCAGGGCCAGCGCTTCGTAATCCTGCAGGCTGGTGGTGATCAGCTCGGGCAGGCCGATCGTGGTCAGCACGCTGCCGGCGACGCGGCTGATGAAGGTATCGCCGGCGCAGGTCAGCACCGGCAGGCCGGCCCAGAGCGCGTCGGACGCTGTGGTATGCGCATTCACCGGCAGGGTATCGAGGAACAGGTCGGCCAGCGACTGGCGCGCCAGATGATCGGCCAGTTCCAGCGGCGGGGCAAAGACCAGGCGCGCCGGGTCAACGCCGCGCGCCTGCGTTTCGCGGCGCAGGTTTTCGACGGCGTCCGGCTCGGCCTCCAGCTGCCACAGCACACTGCCCGGCACCTGGTCCAGCAACCGCATCCAGATATCGAAGATCAGCGGCGTGATCTTGTAGGAATTGTTGAAGCTGGCGAAGACGAAGCCGTTTTCCGGAAGACCGCAGGCGGCGCGTGTCGGCCGCTGATCTGAAATCGGGCGGCGTGTGTCGTTGGGCTGGTAGCAATGTGGCAATGTCACCACCTTCTCGTCGTAGAAGGCATGCTGCGCCGGCGGAATGATGAAGGCGTCGGCTATGACATAATCGATGAAAGAGGCGCCCATCGTGCCGGGGTAGCCGAGATAGTTGACCTGGATCGGCGCCGGACGGCGGGCGAGGATTTCGGACCGCGCATTCTGCGTGTAGCCCTTCAGGTCGACCAGGATATCCAGATCATCGGCATGGATGCGCTGCGCCGCCGCGTCATGCGACAACGGCCGCAGGTCGACGAAGCTGTCGAACGCTGCCACCAGGCGGCGGCGCATTGCAGTGTCGGAGTCCGGGCCGATGGAATAGGCCACGATCTCGAACCGGTTGCGGTCGTGCCGCTCCATCAGCTCGGCGATCAGATAGGCCGTGGCATGCGGATGGAAATCGGCCGAAAGATAGCCAATGCGGAGTCGCGCGCGTTGCTGCGGCGCGCGTTGCGGCAGGGCGATGGCGGATGCGCCTGTGGCCTCCGCATAGGCGCGGGCGACGAGCAGCTGTTCCTGCGGCGTGGAGGACAGCGTGAGCAGCGAGAAGGCCGTGGTTTTCCTGGAGCCGGCCCGCACCTGTTCGCGCACCCTGCCATCCACCAGGCTGTCATAGTCGCGCCAATCGCAGAGATTCCGCTTCTCGAAGGAGAGCTTGCCCCAGATACCATCATGATCTGGATTAAGGGCTGCGACGCGCTCGAACAGGGCAATGGCTTCGCGGCGACGATTGCTTTCCGCCAGCAGCGTACCGAGATTGCCAAGCGCATTGGGAAAGTCCGGCTTCAGGCGCAGCGCTTCACGATAGGCGGTTTCAGCGCCGGCCAGATCCCTGGTCCGCTGCAGCGCGTTGCCCAGGTTGCTCCAGGCTTCGTAGAACTGCGGTGCGATCGCGAGGGCTTCGCGATACCGCACAATCGCTTCCGCGATGCGACCCAGTTCGGACAGGCACAGCCCGAGCTGCATCAGCACCTGCGGGAAGCGCGGATTGATCGCCAGCGCCTTTTCCTGGATGGCGACGGCTTCCGCCAGTCGCCCGGTCAGCCGGTAGGTCATGGCGAGATGGTAATGCGAATGCAGGTAGTCCGGCTGCAGCTGCAGTGCCTGTTCGTAGCAGGCGATGGCCTCCGCATAGTCGCCGCGGCTGCGCAGCAGATTGCCGAAACTGTTGAGCACCATGGCATTGGGCCGGATGGCGATGGCCTTGCGAAAGTTCGCCTCGGCCTCAGCCGGCTGGCCCTGGGCCCGCAGGGTATTGCCGAGATTGTTCAGCGCATCGGTATCGCGCGGGTCGATGCTCAGGGCCCGGCGCAGCAGCTTGGCGGCTTCGTCCAGTTCGCCGCGCTCATACAGCAGGGCACCCAGATTCTGTACCGCAAGCTGGTCGCGGGGGCGTTTGAGCAGGATCTTACGGTAGAGCTTTTCCGCCTCTTCGCGCCGGCCGGCCTGGTGCGCCTCAACCGCCTGGACGAGAACCTTGTCGATCGCCATGTTCTTGCCTGCAAAACCCCTGTGCACGGAGCATATCGGGGCACCGTGACGGTCGCCACAGTCCTGCTCGCCATAATTTGACCCTACTCGACTGGCTGATTACGCTGCACGTCCGCACCGTTTTTTGCCGCCCGGGTCGAGTGCCGCCATGACGGAATCCGCAACCCCCACCGCCCGCACCACTGTCTGCATCAGCGGTGGCGGGCCGGCCGGCATGATGCTGGGCCTGCTGCTGGCGCGCGCCGGCATCCATGTCACCGTACTGGAGAAGCATCAGGATTTCTTCCGCGACTTCCGCGGCGACACCATTCACACCTCGACGCTTGAGCTGATGCGCGAACTCGGCCTGCTGGAAGACTTCCTGCGCCTGCCGCATCACAAGGTCCACAGCATCGGCGGCAGCTTCAGTGGCGAGAGCATTACGTTCGGCGAATTCAGATATCTGCCGACACCGTGCAAGTTCGTCGCCTTCATGCCGCAATGGGACTTTCTGGATTTCCTGAAACGACAGGCATCGCGCTATCCCGAATTCACCCTGCTGATGCAGGCCGAGGCCATCGCATTGCTGCGCGACCGCGGCCGGGTCAGCGGCCTGCGCTGGCGCGATGCCGGCGAAGCGGAACACGAGATCGAGGCGCATCTGGTGGTGGCCTGCGACGGGCGCGACTCCACACTGCGGCATCAGAGCGGCCTGCCGGTGATCGATATCGGCGCACCCATCGACGTGCTGTGGTTCCGCATGGAGCGCGCCGAGGAGGATCCGCAGGACCTGCTCGGCCGCATCGATACCGGCCAGGCGCTGGTGATGATCGACCGCGGCGATTACTGGCAATGCGCCTATCTGATCCGCAAGGACGGTTTCGACGCCCTGAAGCAGCGCGGCCTGCCGGCCCTGCGCATCGATCTCGCCCGTATCGCGCCGTTTGCTGCCGGAAGATTCGAGGCCGCGCTCGACAGCTGGGACAGGCTGAAACTGCTGTCGGTGCAGATCAACCGCCTGCATCGCTGGCATGCCCCGGGACTGCTGTGCATCGGCGACGCGGCACATGCGATGTCGCCGGCCGGCGGCGTCGGCATCAACCTGGCGATCCAGGATGCGGTCGCGACGGCCAATATCCTGCAGGATGCGCTGCTGCAGGCGCAGACCGACGGCACGGCGGTGAACGACGGCCTGCTGGATCAGGTGCAGAAACGCCGTGACTGGCCGACCAGATTCATCCAGGGCTTCCAGGTGCGCGTGCAGGATTTCCTGACCGACCGCGTTTTCAACGCCACCGGCCCGGTCAAACCGCCGCTGCTGCTGCGGATCATCAACCGCATCCCGATCCTGCGCGGGCTGGGGCCGCGGCTGGTGGCGCTGGGCCCGCGTCGCGAGCATATCCAGACACCAGACAGGCATTAATAAAGCGAGTGGCCCCGACCGGCCTGTTGCAGGCGGCCGGAACGGGTATACTGCCCCGGCGTTCCTTCCATGATGATTTTCCGCCCGAAATACCTTGCAGCGCTGGTCGCTGCCCTGTTGGTGCTGGCCGTTGGTGCCGCCGCCGCGCTGCTGGCCTGGCCGCGCGCCGCCGGACAGATGCTGGCGAGCCACCTGCTGGATCGTCGCGTTCATGTCACCGAACTCTCGATCACGCTGGGCGATCCGGTGCTCCTGACCGTGCGCGGGCTGCAGATCGCCAACATGCCAAATGGCAGCAGCGCCGACATGATCGCCATCGAGGCGATTGACGCGGCCCTGGATCGCGCCGCGCTGCTGCAGGGCAAGCTGGTCTATGAACGCCTGCAGGTGACGCGGCCGCGCATTGCACTGGAACGCGATGCGCGCGGCAAGGGCAACTGGGAATTCGGCAGCGGTGGCGGCAGTGCAGGCGCCGCGACGTCGGACAGCCGGCTGGTGCTGGTGCCGAAAAATCGCCAGCAGTTTCCCAGCCTGCTGAATTTCCGCCTGACCGGCGGCGAAGTGCGGTTCCGGACCTCGTCGGGCAAATGGCTGCGCCTCCCGCTGGACGACCTGACGATCCAGGCCGCCGACGAGGATGCGCCGGTCAGTCTGGTGTTGGACGGCGGTTACAACGACACCGATGCGCAGCTGACCGCCACGACGGCGTCGTTCAATGCCTTCCGCGATGCGTCGAAACCCTTCGATGCCGGTTTCAGCATCGCCACGCCGGGCGTCAGGCTGGACTTCAAGGGCGTGCTGGGACTTCCGCTGGATTTCGACAATGTCGAAGGCCGGCTGGCGCTGGAGGCACGACGGCTGGATGACCTGATCGGTGCTTTCGACACGCCGACCGGCATCGCCGCGCCGCTGAAACTGGCCGGTGGCCTGACCCGCTACGGCGATGCCTGGCGGCTGGAAGATGCGCGCGGCGACATCGGCGGCAATGCTTTCACCGGTCGCATCGCGCTGGACGAAGGCAATCGCGGCGAGGCCGACGACCTGCAGTTCCGCCTCGACTTCGACAAGCTGGACCTGCCCAGCGTGATGCCGAAAGGCAACAACAACGACGACTGGCGCAAGGCGAAGCTGCGGCCCGACACGGCGCAGGATGCCGCGCATCTCGATCTTCAAATCAGCGCTGACGCGCTGCACTACCATGACCACAGCCTGAAGCAGGTGGCGGTCGCCGTCGAAGTGGCACGTGGCCTGATCCGCCTGCATGGCGCCACCGCCAATCTGGGTACCCCCGAGCAGGCCGGGCATCTGCGCCTGAACGGCGAGCTGCGGGCCGTCGACAGCGACAGCGCCAGCCTGACCGCCAATTTGCAGCTCGATCGCGCCGAGGCCGGCACGGTGCTGCAGGCACTCGGCCTGCGCGACGGCGCCACGCAGATTGCCGGTGCGGTGGAAGGCCGCGCCAATGTGAGCATGCGCGGCGCAGTGCTGGGCGAGGCCCTGAAGACCACGCGCGGCCATGCCGTGATCGCCATGCAGCGGGGCCGCATTGCGCGCAGCCTGGTGGAGGCCGCCTCGGCCGATCTGAGCGCCATCTTCCGCAACCGCGGCGACAGCACGGCATTGCGCTGCCTGCTGGGGATCGCCGAGATCAGGAATGGCGTGGTGGCGCTAGGGCCGCTCACGCTCCGCAGCGACGACGGCACGATCCGTGGCGGCGGCGGCATCGATCTGGGCCGCCAGCATCTCGACCTCGTGCTGCGCTCCGACCCGAAAACCACCGGCTTCCTGGCGCTCGACATCCCACTTCAGCTGCAGGGGCCGCTGAACAATATCTCGGCGAAACCGGATCGCCAGGCCGCGCTGCCCAGCCAGACGCTACCCGAGTTGCCTCCGGCCCAGGCTTTGCTGGCGCGCGCCAATCCCTGCTTCCAGTAAGAAAAACTGCGGAAAACGGCGAGCCGGAACCGTCGCTTTCGTGGCGTCGTTTAGAGGGGGCAAAGCATTGAGATCCCCGTCATGCCGAGATCGCCGCTTCAGAACCAGCCCCGGAAGAGTCTCCCGGCCAAGCCGGGGCCCAATCTGTGGTTCACCCGTTTCGCCGGTCGTGCCGCGCATATCGCTGGCACGCCGTGGGTGTTTGCCGCCGCGCTGCTGAGCATCGTGGCCTGGGCCGCAACAGGCCCGCTGTTGGGATTCTCCGAAGTCTGGCAGCTGACCGTGAATACCGGCACGACCATCATCACCTTCCTGATGGTGTTCCTGATCCAGAACACGCAGAACCGCGATGCGGTCGCCATGCAGATCAAGCTGGACGAACTGATCCGCGCCACGCGCACTGCCGAGAATTCCCTGCTCGACCTCGAGGAACTGACCGAGGAGGAGCTGGACAAATTCCGCAACACTTATGAGAAGCTGGCTGAAAAAGCACGGGCCACTCAGCAGAAAAAGAAAGCCGCGGCCTGACATGCTGCAGCCCCTGTCGCCTGAAGCCGCCGCGCGCGAAGCCGGCCTGCGTTACGTCACGGATGCCGCCCCCGGCATCCGCCGCCAGCGCAGCGGCACGGGCTTCTCTTATCGGCTGCCTGACGGCAGCCTCGTGCGCGATGCCGCCACGCTCAAACGCCTGCGCAGTCTGGCGATCCCGCCGGCCTGGACGGCTGTGTGGATCTGCCCGCGCGAAGACGGCCATATCCAGGCCACCGGGCGCGATGCGCGCGACCGCAAGCAGTATATCTATCACCCGGAATTCCGCGCCTTGCGCGAGAGCGGCAAATACGCCGCGCTGCCGGGTTTCGCGCGGCTGCTGCCGGCGATCCGCGCGCAGGTTGCCACCGACATGGCGCTGAACGGCCTGCCGCGCGAAAAGGTGCTGGCCGCCATCGTCTACCTGCTGGAACGCACCCTGATCCGCATCGGCAATGCCGATTACGCCGAGCAGAATGGCAGTCGTGGCCTGACCACGCTGACGCGCCGGCATGTGAAGGTGGAAGGCGGCGCGCTGCGGTTTCGTTTCACCGGCAAGAGCGGCAAGAGCTGGGATCTGCAGCTGCATGATCGTCGCGTGCTGAAAGTGATCCGCGCCTGTCAGGACCTGCCGGGCCAGGAGCTGTTCCGCTATCGCACCGAGGACGGCGCGGTGCTGGCGGTCAGCTCAGCCGACGTGAATGAGTATCTGCGCACCGTCAGCGGCAGCGAGGTGACGGCGAAAGACTTCCGCACCTGGGCCGGCACGGTGATGGCCGCCCTGGCGCTGCAGGCCTTTGCCGCGCCGCAAAGCCAGCGCGAAGCCAAACGCAATCTGAAAGCGGCGATCACCGAAGTGAGCGGCAAGCTCGGCAATACCGTGACGATCTGCCGGAAATGTTACATCCATCCGGTGGTGATCGAGCGATATATGGCCGGAGAGCATCGCCTGCGCATGCCGACCAAAGCCGATATCACCGGACTGCAGCCGGAAGAAATCGCGGTTCTACGGCATATCATGCGCAAGCCACGCCCCGGACCCCGCAGCGAACCGCGCGCATCGGTTGCAGCCAAACCCGGACGCAAAACAATCGCCAAAAAGATTCTGCGTGAAAGAAGCGAAACTGTGATGGCGAGCGGAACGCAGCCGTAGCTGGCGCGTTATATGAATGGCCGAACCCTGTCCTGACTTATTCCGGCCGTAGTGTAGGTTCGTTATATTGAAAAAACGAATCAGTGCGTCGGATCAGGAAACCAAGGAGTGCCTCCCATGCAGACCAATCTCCAGATCCTCGACTGGACCATCGATGCTTCCGCCAAGATCGTCGAGAACGACGACTACGTCGTGTCTTTCTATGATGGCGAAGATGGCGACTACGATATCGCCTATATGCGTGCCAAGCAGGTGCAGCGCATGACACCAGCGCTGGAACGTGCCGCGATGCGCGATGCGCGTGTTGCCTTCAACCTGGCCATGCGGCAGCAGCGGGCCTCAGCATTTTCACGCTTCGTGGCGTAAGCGTTTCGTTTCAACTGCAGTGCCGCAAAGCTGTTCGACGCGATTCTGGAATTCCCGCGCCGTCTGCCGCGTTGGAAAGAAGAATTCCAGGTAGCCATGCCGCTTGTAGCGCGCATTGGTCTGACCGCGCTTAAGGCAGAAATCGCCCATCAGATCGCCTTGGCGCCTTGCGGCATCAAGCATCATCTCCGGATCGACATTCGTCGAGCGCACCCGGAATTTCACGGAGAATGTCTCGCCGTTCTGTGAATGGCTCATAGGTCTCTCCAGTGATACGTGCCGGCCTTCGGCTTGGGATAGCGCAGCAGAAAGCGATTAAGGATCTGCAGAATTGGCACATCGGGCACGCCCATCAGAACGATCGAGGCTTGGGATCGCGCATGCAATGCCGGAAAAACAAAGCCGTCGAAAGTCAGGCGGAACACGAGGTGGCGACTGTGGACCGCATCGCTGGCGGCGAATTCGGCCAGTTCTTCCAGCATCAGAAGGATGCTCGATGCTGTTACTGGAATTTTGTTCTGTCCGCTGATCCAGGCGCGCACCGTGCGTGCATCGACGCGCAGGACTCGTGCGAGCGGCGACTGCCACTGCGGTCCAAAATTATCGATGCCGATCTTTTCAAGCTGGGCAGGTGTCATGCCCGGGATTATACTAGGGTATTCGCCCTATGTATATAGGAATTCCGTAGCGGTACTCCAAATTCAGCCTACAGACCGAATTCGGCCGCCAGCAATTCGTAGGAACGCCGCTTCACCTCGCGGCTGTGCGTCCAGGTCAGGATGACGATCTCATCCAGGCCCTGCTCCTGCGCCAGCTTGCGCAGCTTGTCCGCCACCTGGGCGGCCGAGCCGGCATAGGACTGCGCCCAGAGATTTTCGGCTTCCACCTCTTCGTCGCGGCTGAACGGCGGCAGGTCATCCGGCGCCAGCAGGGGCCCGAGCCGGCCGCGGTTGCGGTCGATGCGCCAGCGTGCCCGGCTGCGGAACCAGTGCCGCGCCTCGTCCTCGGTTTCGGCCGCCAGCGCCCAGACGCAGAGATTGGCCTTGGGCTCTTTCAGGAAGAACGAGGGCTTGAAGTTACGGCGATAGAGATCGAGCGCCTGTCCGGCACCGCGCCCGTCGGTGATGAAATGCGCGAAGGAATACGGCAGGCCGAAATGCGCCGCCAGCTGCGCGCCATAGTCCGAACTGCCCAGCATCCAGACATCCGGCGCCGAGGCCTCGCTCATCGGATGCGCCGTCACCGAACGGAAGCTGTGGCCTTCCGGCATCTCCAGGCCATTCACCCAATGCAGCAGGTCGCGGACCTGCGCCGGAAAATTGTCGGCATGGTCGTTGTGCGGATTGAGCGCATGGGCGGTCCGGCCATCCGAGCCCGGCGCGCGGCCAACACCGAGATCGATGCGGCCGGGCGCCAGCGCATCCAGCACCCGGAACTGCTCGGCGACATGCAGCGCGGAATAATGCGGCAGCATCACGCCGGCCGAACCGAGACGGATGCGCTCGGTCTTCACCGCCAGGGCGGCGAGCAGCACCTCGGGCGAGGAGCCGGCGATGGAGGCGTGGTTGTGATGCTCGGCGATCCAGAAGCGGCTGTAGCCCAGCGCCTCGGTGTGCTGCGCGAGGCTGACGGTGTCGCGGATCGCCTGGTCTTCCGGCGTGCCATGCGAAACGGTGGACTGATCGAGGACGGAGAGCGTGAGTTTCGGCTGGGTCATGGCAGCCTAGCTAGGACACAACCTCGGCCTTGGCAACTCTTTGTCTCACCCGTTCAGGCTCGCCCACATCTGCTGGTCGCGTTCCGCCGTCCAGATACGCGGATGATCGAGGCCCATCGCCTCGTCATAGGCGCGCGCCACGTTGAAGGGCTGGCAGTGGTCGAAGATGGCGAAGTTGCCGAAGCGCGGCCGCATCGCGTCGTTGCAGCGATCAAAGGCTTCCTTGAGCGACAGGCCTTTCGCCGCTGACTCTGACACCGAACCATAGAGCGTCGTGAGGAAATCGCGGGTCAGTTGAAGCCCGTCGGAAACTTCCTTCGGATTGCCCAGCGCATCGCCGCGACCGGGCACGAGAGCTTTCGCATTGAAGTCGCCAATCGCATCCAGCGTCTTCGGCCAGTCCTTGAAATGCGCGTCGCCGCAATAGCAGGCCGAGTGGTATTCCACCAGGTCGCCCGAGAACAGCACACCGGCATCGGGCACCCAGGCGACCGTGTCGCCCGCCGTGTGACCACGGCCGAGATGCATGATCTCGACGCGGCGCTTGCCCATGTAGAGCGTGAATTTCTGCGGGAAGGTCATGGTCGGCCAGGTCAGGCCGGGAATGCTTTCGGCCGAACGGAACAGGCGCGGGAAGCGGCCGTATTCCGAGTCCCAGTCTTCCTTGCCGCGCTCAACAATAAGACTGCGTGTGGCATCCGAGGCGAGGATCTGTTCCGGCTGGTAGGCCGAGGCGCCCAGCACGCGCACGGCATGGTAATGCGTCAACAGCACATATTTGATCGGCTTGTCGGTCACCTTGCGGATGAAGTCGATCACCTGGTTCGCCATCCTGGGCGTCGCCTGGGTGTCGATCACCATCACGCCGTCATCGCCGACGATCACGCCGGTATTGGGATCGCCCTGTGCGGTAAAGGCATACAGCCCCTCGCCGAGCTGGCTGAAGGTGACGACCTTTTCTTCGGTGTCGGCGGTGGAGGCGAATTTGGGGGCGGACATGGAGATACTCCTTATTTGCCGAGCAGGGTTTCCGGCAGCCAGAGCGCGAGCTGCGGGAACATGATGCACAGTAACAATGCAATAAGCTGGATGATCACGAAAGGCACGATGCCGCGATAGATGATCCGCGTACCGATCTCGGCCGGCGCGACCCCGCGGATGTAGAACAGCGCATAGCCGAACGGCGGCGTGAGGAAGGAAGTCTGCAGGTTGACGGCGAACAGGATGGCGAACCAGAGCAGGATCTGGTCCTTGTCGAGCCCGCCACCGAAGTCGAGCCCGGCGATGATCGGCGCGATGATCGGCATGACGATGAAGGTGATCTCGACCCAGTCAAGGAACATGCCGAGCACGAAAATGAAGGCCATGATCACGAACATGACCCAGTAGGGATTGGTGCCGGCCTCGTCCACGCCGAGCGCATCGGCGATCATGGTATCGCCGCCCAGCTTGCGGAAGATCACGCTGAAGATGGTGGCACCGATCATCACGAACATGATCATCGCCGTGGTGCGCGTGGTTTCGTTCAGCACGGCCAGAAACTGCTTCCAGCTGAGCTGGCGCGAGGCGAGCGCCAGCAGGAAGGCGCCGAGTGCGCCCAGTGCGGCCGCTTCGGTGGGCGTGGCGATGCCGGCGATGATCGAGCCGAGCACGACCAGGATCAGAAGCATCGGCGCCACCAGGTCGCGTGCCAGCCGCGTCATCGCCTGGGCGAACGGCAGGCGGTCGCGGGCCGGCAGCGGCGGCATCGCCTCTGGTTTGAAGATCGCGATGAAGACCAGATAGACGATGTACAGCGCGCCGAGCATCAGGCCCGGGATCATCGCACCGGCGAACAGGTCACCGACCGAAATGCGCATGGTGTCGCCCAGCACCACCAGCATGATGCTGGGCGGGATCAGGATGCCCAGCGTGCCGGTGGAGGCGATAATGCCGGTGGCGAGTTTGGGGTCGTAGCGGCTTTCCAGCATCACCGGCAGGGCCAGCACGCCCATCAGCACCACGGATGCGCCGATGATGCCGGTGGAGGCCGCCATGACGATGCCGATGATGGCAACGGCGAAGGCATAGCCGCCGGGCAACGGACCGAGCAGGCCAGCGAGCGAGCGCAGCAGCCGCTCGGCGATACCGGATTTTTCCAGCATCAGGCCCATGAAGACGAACAGCGGCACGGCAATCAGCAGCCAGTTGCTGAGAATCCCTGAGAAGGTGCGCGACACACCGGTGGAGAGGAACAGGATCGGCACGTCGGCGGCAAAGGTGAAGATCACACCGATGCCGGCCAGCACGATCGCCACCGGATAGCCGGTGAAGATGCCGAGCAGCAGAGCGGCGCACATCAGGAGCGGCCAGAAATATTCCATGATGCCAGACTCCTCAGGCGCCGAGCTGGCGGTCCGCGACGGCGCCGCGGGTCAGGATGAGCTGGATGATCAGGCGTAGCGTACGCGCCAGGCCCAGCAGGCCGAGCAGGCCGAAGCCGAGCGGCATCACCGCCTTGATGATCCAAGCATTGTTGAGGCCGCCATAGGGCGAGCCTTCGTTCGAGGTATAGGCCGACATCATGAATTTCCAGGCGAACCAAGTCATCACGGCGGCAAAGGGCAGCAGGAAGACGATGTCGCCGAGGATGATGACGATCCGCCGCGTGCGCTCGGTGAAATTGTTGGCGATGAAATCGACGCTGACATGGCCATCGGTATGCAGGGCATAGACGCCGCCCAGCATCACCATCACGGCGAACAGATGCCATTGCAGGTCGGTCAGGCCGTTCATGGTGATCTTGCTGCCGAACAGCGGCAGGCTGAAATCCCAGGCGAACAGCGTGTTGATGCGCAGATGCACCATCAGAACGCTGAGGCAGACGCTGAGCACCAGCAGCGGCGTGGCCCAGCCGATGGCTCGGCCGAACCAGGCGCAGGCATGCTCGATCCGTTGCAGCAGGACGATCACCGGTGGCCTCCCAGAAAACGGGCGCCGCCGGTCCATGCCGGCGGCGCCGCTACTTTATGCGCGGGTTACTTGCTGCGCGGCAGGGCCTGCAGGTCGCCCCAGCGGCCGACGCGCTTGGTATAGGCGGTCAGCGACTTGTAGGCTTCGGCGAACAGCGCATCGTTCTTCGCCTCTTCTTCCATCACCTCGGTCGAGGCCTTCTGCAGCGCGGCCAGCACCGCATCGGGGAAGCGCTGGATCTTCACGCCGGCCGCCTCGATCTTCTCGATCGCGTCGATCTGCGCATTGATCTGGTCGAAGGTGTTGAAGGTGATATTGGCGTAGCAGGCCTCGATCATCGCCTTCTGGTGCTTCTCGGGCAGCGCCTTCCACACATTCATGTTGACGATGATGGTGTCCCAGCTCGCCGGCTGATGCCAGCCCGGGAAGTAGTAATGCTTGGCGATCTTCTGCAGGCCGAGGCCGAGATCGAGCTGCGGGGCGGAGAATTCCGCCGCCTCGATGCGGCCGCGTTCCAGCGAGACGAAGATTTCGCCGGCCGGCACGAGCTGCACATTGGCACCCAGCTTGGCCATCGCCTTGGCGCCCAGGCCGGCGATACGCATGTTGAGACCCTTGAGATCGTCAACCGACTTGATCTCCTTGTTGAACCAGCCGCCGGCTTCCGGCACCACCAGATGGCAGGGAATGATTTTCACGTTATGCGGATCGTAGGCTTTCTGGATGATCTCCAGACCGCCGCCCTGGAACATCCAGCCAAGGAACAGTTCCGGGTTCGGGCCGAAGGGCATCGAGCCGACCAGATTGGCGACCGGAATCTTGCCGGCCCAGTAGCCAACCCAGTCGAACCCCATCGGGATCGAACCGTTGGAGACCGCGCCGAACACCTCGAAGGGCGGCACGAATTCGCCGGCGCCATGCACCTTGATCTTGACCTCGTTGTTGGTCATCAGCGCGACGCGCTCGGCCCATTTCACCGGGCTCGGACCGATCGAGGGCACCTGCAGGCCGAACACGCTCTGCAGATCGAAGCTCTTGGCCTGGGCCAGAACCGGCTGAGGCGCGGCGAGGCCAAGGCCCAGTGCCGCGACCGCTGCCGCCTTGAGAATAAGCTGACGCATGAATCCCTCCCTTCGGGGTTTTGCGAACCGACCGAATGACCCGTCCTTAAGTGGACGGGGCGTTTCCTCCAATGACGGCGATACAGGCAGGCCGCGCAAACGGATCGCTTGCAATCGCGTCGCCTCGACTATATGAAATAACGAACAAGTTCGCAATAAGCGAATTACGGGATGGAAACGTAATACCCGGAGGCTAAAAATGAGCCAGCTGCTTCAAGGCGATATCGCCGTCATCACCGGTGCGGCCCAAGGCAATGGCCGGGCGATCGCGCTCGGCCTGGCCGCTGAAGGCGCCCGGGTGGCGCTGGGCGATGTGAATGCGGCCGGCGCCGCAGCGGTGGCCGACGAAATCCGGCGCGCCGGTGGCCAGGCCTTCGCCACCGGGCTGGATGTCGGCGAAGCGGCGCAATGCGCGGTTTTCGCGGCAGCGGTCGAGCGCGAACTCGGCGGCGCCTGCTCGGTGCTGGTCAACAATGCCGGCATTATCCGGCGTATCGCCATTGATGACGCCGACTACGACGCGCAATGGGACATGACCTTGCGCGTGAACGCCACCGGCATGAAGAACATGGTGCGCGCCTTGCTGCCGCAGTTGCGCCGGACCAAAGGCCGCGTGGTCAATCTCGGCTCGATCAATTCCTTTGCCACCGGCCCGCGCAGCAGCACCTATACGGCCAGCAAGGGCGCGGTGCTGCAGCTGACACGGTCGCTCGCCGCCGAACTGGCCGCCGAAGGCATCCGCGTCAACGGCATCGCACCGGGCGTGATCGACACGCCGATGACTGAAGCGACGCGCGGCGATCCGAATGCTATCGGCCGCTTCATGGCGCATACGCCGATGGGACGCACCGGCAAGCCGGAAGAACTCGTCGGGCCTGTCGTATTCCTGGCCTCCAGCATGTCGAGCTACGTCACCGGCGCGATGCTGCCGGTTGATGGCGGCTTCCTCACAGTATGAGCTCTGCGATGAAAACCTACGAGTGCGATCTTCTGGTGGTGGGCTCGGGTGCCGGCGGCATGGCGGCGGCGATCACCGCGAAACTGCATGGCCTGAATGTGCTGGTGGTCGAGAAAGAGGCCGTCTACGGCGGCACGACCGCACGCAGCGGCGGCTGGCTGTGGATTCCGGGCAATCCGCTGGCGGCGCGCGAAGGCTTCAAGGACAGCAAGGAACAGGGCCGCACCTATCTGCAGGCCGAAGCCGGCAACCATTTCGATGCCGCGCGTGTCGATGCCTTTCTCGACAACGGTCCGCAGATGGTTGAGTTCTTTGAGAGCAAGACGGACGTGCAGT
This sequence comes from Ferrovibrio terrae, assembly GCF_007197755.1. Taxonomy (NCBI): domain Bacteria; kingdom Pseudomonadati; phylum Pseudomonadota; class Alphaproteobacteria; order Rhodospirillales; family Rhodospirillaceae; genus Ferrovibrio; species Ferrovibrio terrae. Next base: position 1,375,668 of record NZ_CP041636.1, on the reverse strand, counting down.
TCGTGCTCGGGCCGCAGTTTTCCGACTATCACCCGAACCAGCCCGGCGCACTGACCGGCGGCCGTTCGATCTGCGCGGCCCCTTACGATGGCCGCGAACTGGGCGCGCAGATCAAGACGCTGCGTCCGCCGCTGGAGGAGATCACCTTCGTCGGCATGATGATCGGCTCGGGCAAAGAATTGCTGCATTTCTTCAATGTCACGCGCAGCGTGGTCTCGGCAGCCTACGTGGCCAAACTGCTGGCGAAATACCTGCGCGACCTGGCGCTGCATGGCCGCGGCATGCGGCTGACCAATGGCAATGCGCTGGCCGGACGGCTGGCGAAATCCGCCACCGATCTCGGCATTCCGCTCTGGCTGAATGCGCCGGCCGGCGAGTTGCTGCGCGAGGGCGACAGCGTGACCGGCGCGATCATCAACACGAAAGACGGCGCAGTGGAAGTGCGCGCGACGAAAGGCGTGGTGCTGGCCACCGGCGGCTTTCCGCATGACATCGCGCGCCGTGCCAAACTCTATCCGCATGCGCCGAGCGGCCACGAACACTGGTCGCCGGCCACAGAGAGCAATACCGGCGACGGTATCAAGCTGGCGATGAAAGCCGTCGGCGCGACCACTGCCGATGAACTGCCCAATGCCGCCGCCTGGGTGCCGGTCAGCCGGCCGCGGCGCTCTGACGGCACGCCCGGGACCTTTCCGCATTTCATCGACCGCGCCAAACCCGGCGTGATCGCGGTGACCAATGCCGGCAGGCGTTTCGTGAATGAAGGCGACTGCTATCACGATTTCTGCCAGGCGCTGGTGAAGGCGACGAAAAACCTGCCCGGCGAAATCTGCGCCTGGCTGGTGGCCGATCATCCGACGCTCCGCCGTTACGGCCTTGGCCATGTGAAGCCGTTCCCGGTGCCGCTGGCGCACCAGCTGCGCAGCGGCTATCTGAAACGCGGCCGCACGCTGGCAGAGCTGGCGGCGGAATGCGGTGTTGATGCTGCCGAATTCGAGCGCACGGTGGCCAGCTACAACCGCCATGCCGAACGCGGCGAGGATCCGGAATTCCACAAGGGCAGCACGGCCTATAACCGCTATCTCGGCGATCCCTCCGTCACGCCCAATCCCTGTCTCGCGCCGATCCAGACCGGACCGTTCTATGCGGTGCAGGTCGTGATCGGCGATCTGGGCAGCTTCGCCGGCCTGAAGACCGATGCGCAGGCGCGCGTACTGGATGGCGAAGGCCGGCCGGTACCGGGGCTGTATGCGGCCGGCAACGACATGGCCAGCATCATGGGCGGCAACTATCCCGGCGGTGGCATCACGCTCGGGCCCGCCATGACCTTTGGCTATATCGCCGGCCGTCATGCCGCCGGTGTTGCATAGACAGCGCAGCACTCTCCGGCTAAGGATGGCCGGGCATGGCGGATAAAGAGCAAGAAACCAGAAGTCCGGCTTCCGGGGGGCGCAGTGTCCAGTCGGTCGAGATCGGCGGCCGGTTGCTGAACCTGCTGGCGCAAGCACAGCAGCCGATGATGCTGCGCGACCTTGCCGTCGGCGCCGAACTGACGCCGGGCCAGACGCATGCTTATCTGACCAGCTTCCGCAAACTCGACCTGGTTGAGCAGGACGCCGCTTCGGGCCGCTACCGTCTGGGACCTTTCGCATTGATGCTGGGTCTGGCGCGGCTGCGCGGCAGCGATCCGTATCGCCTGGCTGCCGAACAGGTGGCCCGTCTGGCCGAGCAGCTGAACCTGATGGTGGCGATCACGGTCTGGGGCACGCATGGCCCGACCATCGTGCTGGTGCAGGAATCGTCCAACTACATTCACGCCAACGTCCGCCCCGGCGGCATGTTCACCGTCACCGGCACGGCGACCGGCAAGGTGTTCGCCGCCTGGCTGCCACGCAAGCTGGTCGAGCCGGTGATCGCCGAAGAAATGCAGGCGGTGCAGAAAGGCTGGAGCGATGTAGGCGCGCTGTCGGGCACCGCGCTGGATCGCGAGATCGACAAGGTGCGGCAGGACGGCATCGCCGCGACGACCGACCTGCCGGTGCCGGGCATCAGCGCGTTGAGCGCGCCGGTCTTCAATCACAGCGGCCACCTGCAGCTTGCCATCACCGTGATCGGCCCGACGCCCAAGATCGACGTTTCGCTGCAGGGTGGACATGCCGCAGCATTGCTGGCGTTTACGCGCCGCCTGTCGGAACAGCTGGGTTACATCGCAAACCCCTAGTGGCGTGACGCCATATCGCCGAACGTATCGCCGCGGCGGCTGATGGAATCATAGCCCATGATGCGCGCCACCGCCTGGCGCGCACGCGCCAGCCGGCTTTTCACCGTGCCGATATTCACGCGCTGCAATCGCGCCACCTGTTTATACGACATGCCCTGTGCGCCGATCAGGATCATCGCTTCGCGTTGTGCCGGCGACAGATCCTGCATGGCTTCCGTCACCTCGCGCAGCTCGATCTTGCCGGTCTGCTCAGCCGGCGTGCGCAAGGTGGCCGTCAGCGCGCCATCGGGATCTGGCACTTCGCGGCGGCGCTGGCGCAGATGATTGAAATAGGTGTTGCGCAGGATGCGATAGAGCCAGGCCCGCATATTGGTGCCGCGCGCGAAACTGCCGCGATTGGCCCAGGCCTTGGTGAGGGTCTCCTGCATCATGTCTTCGGCCAGGCTGGGATTGCGGCACAGGACATAGGACCAACGCCGCACCACCGGCATTTCACGCAGCAGGTGCAATCGGAAATAACGCTCGAAATTCATGACGCCTCATCGCTTGGATGTACGGAACACACCCAACCGAACGGACCCTTTCACGGCGGGGTTCCGATTCCGGGCCGCTTGTCACAGCGCTGCTGCACGTTTTGCGCAGGCATAACGCAAGCCGACGGCAAATCGCGGTTTCCCACGATTTGCCGTCGCTGCGCCGGTACCGATAGAGGTTAGTGCTGACCGCCCTTGCGGCCCGCGGCCGCAGCACGCTCACGATCATGCGCGAAATTGCCGCCGCTCTCCTGGCCGCCCTTGCGGCCGGCTGCGGCTGCCAATTCCCGGTTCTGCGAAAAACTGCGTTTCTCGTCAGGCACCGAGCGGCCGCCCTTACGCGCGATCTCCCGCTGGCGTTCGGGGTCCATTGCCGCAAAGCCACGGCCCGAGCGAGGCTTGGCTTCAGGCTGACGGGTTTCAGTCTGCCCATCCCCGTTCGTCTGGGGGCCGTAGTGCTGTGGGCTCTGCGTCGGGCCCTGCGGATACGGCGGGGAATTCGGGTTCTCAGCCATTTCGGTCCTCCTTTTCCATTCTCACCCAGTCCAAACACCCCAGAGGCCCGCCTGTTCCGCTTGTGCAGGCGCAAAAATAATTCGCGCAAAAAAATTGGCGGATGCCGAGGCATCCGCCGAGTTGGGGGGAAGGACCTACAGAGGAAAAGTACGCGGTACTAAACTCTGGGCGCCTAGACCGTCGGAGGCCGGCGACCGGTGATCAGATGCGCGATCAGACTGATCACGAAGACCACCAGGAAGATGAAGAAGAGAATCTGGGCAATGCTGGCCGAGGCCGCGGCAATGCCGCCGAAACCGAACAGACCGGCGATCAGCGCCAGAACGAAGAAAATCAGGGCCCAATAGAGCATGACGGCGTCCTTTCTGATTGGCCGGCACAGACCACGATTAACGCGGGGGGAGGGGCGCTCGTGGTCTGCACCGGCCGTGCAGTCGGGAAAGAAACGGGCTTGATGGGGATTCAGTTCAGCGCAGGACCGCTAGAAAACCGCGAGAAAGCTGTGACAGGGAATGTCACAGCCATGCCCGCGTGCTGCCGAATAGATTGGTTTTCCAATAAAATCCGGAGGGCCCGCCGGTTCTCAGACCTTCAGGACGGTTTCCACCACGCGCTGGACCTCGGCGGCTTCCGAAACTTTCGCCAGATCCTGATCGGTGCCACGGGTCAGCGCGGCAACTTTATCCAGCTGACGCCTGAGCACCAGCGGCCGCATTTTCTCGTTCGGGAGGGCATCGGGCGCCTCGCGCCAGCTGCCGTCTTTCTCCTGCTTTTCCGCAATCGACCAGTCGCGCAGGCGGATCGCGCCGTTCGGGCCAGTGATGCGGAAGATATTATGGTCGGGTTTATCCGTGTCGCCGACCATGCCACTCAGGGCGACCGGCAGGCTGCCCGCCGTCAGCGCGGCGGCAATGCTGCGCTCGGATTTGCCGGCTTCTGGATATGCGACGCTGTGAGACAACAGGCTGAGCGGCCCGAACAGCCGGCGCGCCAGGAACAGGAAATGCGATCCCACTTCGCGCGTGAAGCCGCCCTGCGCGCGCGCATCCAGCCAGCTGGCCGCATCGACCTGCCAGGGCCGCGGCCAGGCGGCGAAACCGATCTCGATATCGATGCGCTGCACGTCACCAGTGACGCCTTCCGCCATCCAGGCGCGCAGCTGATCGACCGCAAACGACGAGGCGAAGGGGAAATTGACCCCGCAGCGCGCCTGGCTCTTCTGCGCCTCGGCAACAAAGGCCTCGGCATCCGCCACATCGACGGCGAGCGGCTTTTCGCAGAAGACGGCGAGACCCTTGGCAAACGCAGCCCGCGCATAGGCCAGATGCGAGGCCGGTGGCGACGCGATGTAGAGGCAGTCGCTGGCGGCGATCACGGCATCCGATGACGCGAGCCGCGTCACCTGCGGCAGATCGGCCTGCAGTCGCGTCATCGCCGGCGCCGACGGATCCCACACCCCGGTCACCGTCAGCACCGCCGGATCGTGATCGAGGGCGGCGCGCAACAAACGCTCGCCCATGATGCCGTAGCCGATGAAACCGAGACGCACGGATGCCGGGGTCATGAGGACGCTTTCTGTTCAATTCTTACAATTGGAGACGTCGCGCCAATATATGCCGCCTCCATAAAGGCAAAGCCAGTGCCGGAAGAATGGTCCGGGAATGGCTCGCCTCTTTATATGCAGCCCTTGCATAGCGGGATCGCGCTATTTGCACGTGTAAAAACCCTCCGCCTGCGGCATAACCCCCGCGTCGCAGCGTAACAAGTTGTGCGGCACTTTCCCGCGGGAAGGGGAAGTCTCCATTGATCGCTGCCGCGCCGATGCAGTGCTACCGGTATCGCCAGAGCGCAGCGGTCTTCTGATCCAGATCGGACTCGAACGCCGCCCGGGCCATGCCGCCCGCGCGCACAGGAGACTTTTGCCATGCGTCGCCGCCTTCTCTCGTGGCTGAAAATCGGCCCCCGCATTTATCTCGTCATCGCCATTATGGCGCTGCTCACCGTCGGTATCGGCTGGATGGGCATCTTCTCGATGGACCGCTACGAGACCCAGAGCAACCAGATGTCTGCGCTGGCCGAGCGTGCGCTGATCAGCCAGCGCGTCGTGTCCAGCATCGTCAATACCCGTGGCCTGACCCAGGAAATCTACGTCGCCGAGGATGGCGAGCGCCTGAAGGCGCTTATCGCGGCGATGAATGCCGAAATCATCAGCGTCGAGCAGGTCATGGTGCGCTGGGAAGGCATGCTGCCGCCGGAAACGCAGAAGACCTTCATCGAGAGCGTGAAGAAGCCGCTGCAGGCCTATTTCACCAACCGCCGCGCCATCATGGCCACCGTGCAGAGCGACGGCGTGGAAGCCGCCCGCGAAATCGGCCGCGCGCCCGCCGTGCTGAAGCAGCGTGACGACGTGATCGAAACCTTGCGCACCGCGTCTGAGCGCAATTCCAAGGCTGTCGACGAAATGAACGACAAGCTGACCGACTTCTATACCGTGCAGCGTCCGACCATGATCTGGTCCACAGCGCTCGGCCTGCTGGCTGCCATCGTACTCGCCGCATTGATCGTCGTGCTGACCATCACGCGGCCGATCACACGCATCACCGGCACCATGGGCAAGCTGGCCGAGGGCGACCTGGGCGTGAATGTCGACGGCGCGCAGCGCACCGACGAGATCGGTGCCATGGCCAAGACCGTGCAGGTGTTCAAGGACAACATGGTGGCCCGTGCCGAAGCCGAGGCCCAGATCGAGTCCGATCGCCAGAAACAGGCCGCCGAACGTGAGGCCCGCGAGGCCCGCGAGCGCGCCGCTATCGCTGAAATCTCCGACCTGTGCGACACCATGGCCGCCGGCGATCTGGAAAAGCGCCTGAACGAGAGCGACAAGGACGGCTTCCTGCTGACCATGAGCCAGAAGCTGAACGGCCTGGCTGGCATGCTGCAGGCAATGACCGGCGAACTGGCCACCATCACCACGGCGCTGGCCGATGGCGACGTGACCAAACATGTGGAAGGCGACTATGCCGGCGTGTTCGGCACGCTGAAGGACAGCGTCAACCGCATGGCCGACACGCTGAAGGATTTCGCCGGCCGGCTGCGCAATGCCTCGTCGGCGGTGCGCGACGCCTCGGGCGAAATCTCTGCGGGCAGCCAGGATCTGGCACAGCGCACTGAATCGCAGGCCGCGTCGATTGAAGAGACGGCCGCCTCGATGCACGAGATCACGGCGACCGTGAAGCAGAATGCCGACAACGCCCAGGCCGCCAACCAGCTGGCCGGTGCGGCGCGACAGACCGCCGAGAAGGGTGGCCGCATCGTGACCGATGCTGTCACCGCCATGAACGGCATCGAGCAGAGCGCCCAGAAGATCAGCGACATCGTTGGCCTGATCGACGAGATCGCCTTCCAGACGAATCTCCTTGCGCTGAATGCCTCGGTCGAAGCCGCGCGTGCGGGTGAAGCCGGCAAGGGCTTTGCCGTCGTCGCCCAGGAAGTGCGTGCGCTGGCGCAGCGTTCGGCGTCGGCATCGAAGGACATCAAGGGCCTGATCCAGGAATCCAATGCGCAGGTGCGCAGCGGCGCCGGCCTGGTGCAGCAGACCGGGTCCAGCCTGGACGAGATCGTCAATGCCGTGAAGAAGGTGGCGGATATCGTCGCCGAGATTGCGGCGGCCTCGCGCGAGCAGGCTACCGGCCTCGACCAGATCAACACCGCTGTCGCCAGCATGGACGAGACCACGCAGCGCAACGGCGCGCTGGTGGAAGAGACCTCGGCTGCCGCACAGGCGCTGTCGGGCCAGGCGCATGAGCTGAACGAACTGGTCGGCTTCTTCCGTACCGGTGAGGTCGCGACCGCCGCCACGAACGTGGCGGCAGTGACGCCGCGCGCAAAAACCAAGGTTGTGCCGGCTGCGACAATTCGCCCGGTTGCAAAGCCGGCTGTGCGCACCAAGTCAGCCGTTGTTGTCGGCAATACCGCGCTGAAGGCCCAAGACGACACCTGGGAGGAATTCTGATGCAGCGCGAATATCTCACCTTCGCCATCTCGGGTCAGGATTATGGCGTCGATATCCTGAGCGTGCGCGAGATTCGCGGCTGGACCAGGGAAACGCCATTGCCCAATACCGCGGGCGGCGTGCGTGGCGTGATCAACCTGCGCGGCCAGGTGATCCCGATCTTCGACCTGCGTATCCGTCTCAACGCCGAGGCGACACCGCCGACGGCAAACCATGTGGTGATCATCGTGGAGGCCCGCGCCGGTATCTACGGCCTGCTGGTCGACTCGGTCTCCGACATCGTGTCGCTGGACGAGACCGAACTGCAGCCGGTGCCCGAGACGGTGGCCGATGCCGAACATGGCTTCCTCACCGCGCTCGCCACCTACAGCGACCGCATGGTGTCGCTGCTCGATCTCGATCGTCTCGTTGAGGCGCGGACTGTTGCCGCGCTGAATGCACCTGAAACACCATTGCTGGATGCCGCTGAGTAGAGTGAGTACAGAGTAGAGTAAAGTTGCGTAAGTACCGCGTAGCGTAGGGTACAGAGTAGAGTTCAGTATCGCGTACGGCATCCAGTGGGCGGGCGTCAGGTCATGGCGCCCGCCTTTTTCATGCCTTGCCATTTTTACGCCTTGTCTGTCCGGTACAGCCGGAGAATGCTGCGTCGCCTGCTCTGGCTCACCGTCCTTGCGCTGATCGCCGTCTCGGCGGTGGTCGGCTGGCGCTATCTGCCGCGCCAGTACAACCCTTTCGCACCGCTGCATGTCGCCGATCCGTTGACGCTGATGACGGAATTCAAGCTGCGGCGACTACGCAACAATGCCGGATACTGCAGCGCAGCGCTTCTGACCGCGCCCCTGCGTACCGTACCAAGTCCGGATGCCGGCAGCGCCGAGTGTCCGCTGCCGGGCGCCGTGCGGGTGCAGTCCGCCGTCATTCCGCTGAGCAGCAGTTTCCTTGCCAGCTGTCCATTGGCCGTGTCTTACGCGCTGTGGGAGAGCCATGTGCTGCAGCCGCTGGCGCAGCAGCATTTCGGCCAGGGCATTCGCCGTGTGACGCATCTGGGCAGCTATGCCTGCCGCAATGTGCGCGGCGGCACGCGGCAGAGCGAACATGCCGGCGCGAATGCCATCGACATCAGTGCGATTGCACTGACCGACGGCCGCATCCTCAGCGTGGAGAAACACTGGACGGAGAACGGCGCGGCGGGCGCTTTCTTACGCGCGCTGCACAGACGCAGCTGCGACGTCTTCACCATGGCGCTCGGCCCCGCTTACGATGCAGCGCACCACAACCACTTCCATTTCGGTATGGGCGGAAGATTCGGGTTGTGCAGGTGAAACGCACTCGTCATCCCGGCCAAGCGCAACGCGAGCCGGGGTCGCATTTGTTTTGCGATTGCAGAGAAAATAGGATTCCGGGTCTTCGCCCGGGATGACGGTCTGACTGGGCCGTCACTTCAGCCGGCCAATCTTATCTCACCCGGAATGGCAAATTCGCCGTGGCTGCCGCGCCCTTGCCATCGCGCGCGGTGACGAACAGGCGGTAGTTGCCCGGCTGCAGCCCCGCGATGGTGGCGCCCTTCGGACCGGGATCGCGCACCGCCTGCGGGAAGACCGGCGGCGGCTGTTCAGCGTCGCCCCAGGTTTTCAGGTCGCTGCTTTCTGCCATCACCTGCCAGACCACGCCGAAGGGATCGTTGTCGGGGTCGTCCACCGCGATCTCGGCGCGGATGCTCTGGTCGCGATTCCATTCATTGCCCTGCGGCAGGCGGAACAAAGAGATGCGCGGCGCACGATTGCCCTGCGGCGTGTTGCCGCCCCAGGCCGCCGCCATCGCCTCGGCCGTTCTCGTATACTCGCCGCCCTGCAGCAGCAGGCTGTGCCAGGTCGGCGTCACTTCCTGCTTCTGGCCCCAGTAGAACACGATATAGCCCTGCACCTTGGGCTGCAGCGCGCTGAACCAGCGTGACAGCATTGCCGCCTTCTCGTCGCTGCTAGGCTCGATCGCGGCACCCCAAGGTGTACGCGGCGCCTGCCACTGGCCGATCGGGCCCATCTCGGTGATGATCAGCGGGCCCTTCCAGCCTTGCGCGCGCACGCGATCCGGCAGCGAGGGCAGCGCCTCGCCATAGGAATTGACGCCGAGCACCTGGATGCTGGGCGCATGACGACGGAAGCGCACGACCTTCTCATTGCCGGCCTCGGCCAGCACCGCCATGGTCGGGTGGTTCGGATCGAGCCGGCGCACCACCTTGGCGGCCTCTTCGATGCCGGACCAGACATGCGCGTCGTCGGCCACATCGGCCTCGACCTCGTTGCCCAGACCCCACATCAGCAGCGCGGGATGGTTCTTGTGGCGGTTGACGAATTCGGTGAGGCGCTGCAGCTGCGGGCCCACTTTGGCAAGATCGGTGTAGCTGAAGCCGCGGCGGGGATGTTCGAGCCAGAAGCCGGCGATCACCTTCAGGCCGGCCTTCTGCGCTTCATCGAGCACAAAGCCGGTTTCGTCGCCATAGGTGCGCACCGTGGTGGCGCCGAGCTGCTTGAGCAGGCCAAAGCGGGTCTGGCCGGCGGCCCCCACGACGGCAAACGGTTTGCCGCCGACCGTGATGGCATCGCCCTGCACCTCCACCGTGGCGGCAGAGACAGGCGAGGCGGCCGGAAGCAGGGCGGCGGCAACGGAAAGGGCGAACAGGGCGGCAGTGAACGCGGAGCGGAGCATGGCGTGACTCATGCCGGGAAGCCCTTGCTCATGCAAGCGCTTTGAAGCCGCAGGGTGATCTACGGTGTGGATAAGCCTCGTCGCCCGCGACAATCTCTCCGGATGATCACAGGGCATGGTCACAGACAGGTCAGTCGGCCGGAGCGCCGACGCTGGTGCCCGGGCTGGTTTTCTCGGCCGTTGCGACGGCCGTCTCTGCCGGCGAGGCGCCGGTTGCGCCCGCGCTGGTGCGCAGCGGGATCTCACGCAGGAAGGCGATGATGCCCAGCGCCAGTACCGCAATGGCCGCGGCAAGCCAGAATACGATCTGGAAGGCATCGGTCATCGCCAGCAGCACACCGTCGCGCAAGCCAGCCGGCGCGGAATCCAGCCCCGCCGGGCCGGCGCGCAGCAGCTGCACCGCAGGCTGCGGACCCAGAGCGGCGGCACCTGGCAGCGCCGCGATCAGCCGATCGAGCATGGCGACCAGCACGGCGCTGAACAGCGCCACGCCGAAGGAGCCGCCCATCGAGCGGAAGAAGGAGACCGACGCCGTGCCGACGCCGAGATCGCGCGGCTCGACTGTATTCTGCACCGAGATCAGGATCACCGGCATGAACAGCCCGATGCCATAGCCGGACAGGCCCATATACATGGCGCTCTGCCAGTGCGGTGTCGCGGCATCGACTGTGCCGAGCAGCAGCATGGAGACAATCTGCAGCGTCAGGCCGATCAGCGGGAAATGTTTGTAGCGTCCGGTGCGGGTGACCATCTGGCCGGCGGTGATGGCGCCCAGGACGGCCGTGAGGGTCAGCGGTATCATCAGCAGACCGGCCTGGTCGGCCGGCAGCCGGTAGACCATCTGCAGGAACAGCGGCATGAAGACCAGACCGCCGATCATGATCATGGCGAGCAGCAGGCTGGACGACATGGCGATGACGTAATTGCGGTTGCGGAACAGCCGGGGCGGCAGGATCGGCTCGGGCGCCCGGCGCTCCTGCCAGATGCTGAGCCCGAACAGCACGACCGAAGCGACGGCGAGGCCGGCGATGATCGGCGACCCCCAGGCGACATCGTTGCCGCCCATCGTGGTGATCAGCAGGATACAGCAGACCGCCGAGACGATCAGCACCGCGCCGGCATAGTCGATCCTGTGGCGCAGGCGTTTGACATGCAGGCGTTTCAGCGTGCGTTCCGCCGCCACCAGCGCGGCCAGACCAAAAGGCAGGTTGATCCAGAAGATCCACTGCCAGCCGAGATGCGTGGTAAACACGCCGCCCAGCACCGGGCCGGCCACGCTGGCCGTCGCGAAGACGGCGGCGATATAGCCCTGGTAGCGGCCGCGTTCGCGCGGGCTGACCACATCGGCAATCGTTGCATGCGCCATCGCCAGCAGGCCGCCGCCGCCCAAGCCCTGCAGCGCGCGGTAGATGATCAGCTCGGTCATTGTCTGGGCCAGGCCGCAGAGCAGCGAGGTGAGGAGGAAAATCCCGATCGCGATCTGCAGCATCAGCTTGCGGCCGTAGAGATCGGACAGCTTGCCGTAAATCGGCGTCGCCGCCGTCGAGGTCAGCAGATAGGCCGACACCACCCAGGACATATGCTCGGCGGTCTTCAGTTCGGCGGCGATGCCCGGCAGGGCAGTGGTGACGATCGTCTGTTCCAGCGCGGCCAGAAACATGCCGAGCATCAGGCCGGCGACAATGGCGATCTTTTCCTGGTGGCTGAAAACAAGAGGCCCGGAAACAGGCAAATTGGCCTCCGGGGAAGCCGATGCAGATGGCAATGTCATGACGCTCAACGGGCAGGGCGGCGCGCCAGAAGCAGGGTGCGGGAGGCTGCGGCGCCGGAAACGGTCGTGCGAATCTACCTAGACCCGTGTCGCAGGGCTGACAAGACGGGATCGCGCCGGCCGGGGCAGAAACCAAAGCCGCAGATTGGTCCGGCCCGCCCGGGTCCAGTCTCTGGCTCCGTGGCCCCGCTTCGGCTAGCTTGCCGCGAGCGATTTTCCCCGCTGCGATTTGCCGGAGTCCTGCAATGCTCGTGATGCTTGAGCGCCTGATCGAACGCATCCTGTTTGCCAGCCGCTGGGTCATGGCGCCCTTCTATCTGGGCCTCGCCGTGGCGCTGGTGCTGCTGCTGGTCAAGTTCATGCAGGAGCTTTTCCATACGGTGCCCAACGTCTTCGCCATGACCGAGGCGCAGCTGGTGCTCTCGATCCTGTCGCTGATAGACCTGTCGCTGGCCGGCAACCTGCTGCTGCTGGTGATCTTCTCCGGCTACGAGAATTTCGTCTCCAAGATCGACAATGCCGATCACAAGGACCGTCCGGAATGGATGGGCAAGATCGACTATTCCGGCATGAAGCTGAAACTGGTGGCCAGCATCGTCGCCATTTCCGCCATCCAGCTGTTGCGCGCCTTCATGAATATCGAGAACCGCGACAATATCGAACTGGCCTGGCTGGTCGGCATCCACCTCACCTTCGTGGTCTCGGGCGTGCTGCTGGCCCTGATGGACCGGCTGACCGAATCCGCTGCCGGCCACGGCAAGGATCCGCATATCCCGCATGACACGGATGTCGAGGATGGCACGGTGATCGAGCATGGCGATAAGCCGGACGGCAAGAAGGCGGCCAGCAAAAGCGGCGGCAAGAAGAGCTGACCGCAATCCGATGCGGCAGCGCGGCATGAAGGCGCTGCTGTTCGGTGTTCTTTTCGCGCTGGCCGGCTGCGCCAGCGATCCCTTTGCCGAGTATGCGCCACTCGATGGCGCGATCCAGAGCCCGCACCCGGCAAGCTCATCTCGTGGGGTACCGCAGGCCTCGCGCGAGGGCGACATCCTGCCGGGCTACGATGTCGCGCGCTCGTTCTTTCCGCTGGCCCTGAGCGGCGCGCTGGTCGATTACGATCGCGATGCCGGGCGCGGCTTCCACACCGTACTGATGGCGGACTTCAATTCCGTCACTGCCGATCCGGAACAGCCGCTGGAAGCGCAGCTCGCCGCCGCCGACCGCTCGCGGCTGCAACTGCTGCGCGCCACGCCGAGCGACACCTGGGGCAGGCTGCAGCATGCCGCCCTGCTGGATGCCAGCGACATTGCCGTGGTGCCGATGCCGCGTGGACCGGATGGCGGCGCGGCCTTCGCGCGCAGCCTGCGTCAGCATAGCGGCCGTCCGGTCTGGGCTTTGCTGCCAGTGAGCGCGCGCACCGGCAACGGCGAGACGCTGCCTGATCCGGCCGAGGTGCAGGTGATGGCTTTTACCGCGCTGATGGCTGGCGCCACCGGCCTGATCTGGCATGGCGAAGACAATTACGCCGCACGCAATGCCGGCATGCTGGGCATCGCGCCGGCGCCGCAATCGGATTACGGCGTCCAGACCGGCACCGGCCTGCCGGCGCTGAAAGCCACCCCCGGCGATGTCGCCGCCTCGCGCCGGTTATGGACCGCCGTGATGCAGCTCAATCGCCGTATCGCGAAACTGGTGCCCGCCCTGCTGCAGCCCGATGCAGCCGATCCCTATACGCTGGCCATCGGCGGCAGGCGCTCATCCGAAGCGCCACCGCGCCTGCGCAGCCTGCTGAAGCCCGCCGAAAATGGCGGCCTGCTGCTGATCGTGCTGAATGAAGCCGCACAGGCGGAAGAATTCCGCGTCGGCTTTTCGCGTGCGCTCCGCGCCGTCAGTCGCGTCGATGATGCCGAAGCCGTCGCGGTCGACCCGGAACGCGGCCTGTTTCGCGACAGCATTCCCGCGCGCGGCCTGCGGCTCTACAGAATTACCCTGTCGCGTTGACGCGACGAAGCGTCACCTCTGCGGCAAGATAGCGTCGCGCAGCGCGTCCACCGCGTCATCGCCCTTGCCATGCACCACGTAGCTGCAGGCCGTGCGCTCGATGCCGGTGACCGTCACCGCGACGCCGCGCTTGGGGCAGATGCCGAGGCAGCGCACGCGCGCCACCCGCACATCCTTCTTGTGGCCGGCCGCTTTCATGCTGTCCTTCAGTCTGTTCGTCAGTTCGACACCGTGGCCGCCGTCACATTCTGAACACACCAGCACCAGCGCGGTTGACCACGGCTGCTCTGCGGTTTCGAGAACGGATTTTTTCGATGACATGAATGAGAGCCGGAAAAGAACGGAGCACCAAGGCTTTCTCAATTAGGGCATTGCCGCGCTTCGCTCAAGCAGGCCCTTGGCAGTGTTGCGAAAATACCATGGCAGAGCTTGCCGTGACGGAGCGGCGTCACACGCCATTTTTCTGCCCAGAATCGAGTCCCATTTATGCAGCACCGCCCGGCCGCACAAGACGGCACAACAGGGCGGGCGCCCCCGCCTCGTCAAACTTGGTACAGGAGTTTAAACACATGATCCGCCTCGCCCCCACCGCTACCCTTGCCGCTGTTGCGGCTGCACTGCTCGCCACCACGGCCATCGCACCGTCGTCCCGGGCCCAGGACAACAAGCTGAATTATGGTTCCTACGCCGGCATCACCGGCGGCTATCTGATGCCGCAGGATACCGACCGCTCCGGCGGCGGCTATCTGGAGCGCGACCACGGTGCCGGCATCTCCGCCCAGTATGGCCATCGCTTCCGCAACAACCTCCGCCTTGAAGGCGACCTGGGTTACGGCAATATCGACAACGAGCGCTATCATGCCAATGGCGGCAGCGCCGGCGTCGGCGGCGACACCGACCAGTATTCGCTGACCGGCGCAGCCTATTACGACGTCGCCACCGGAACGCCGCTGACGCCGTATTTCGGCGGTGGCGCCGGCATCGTGCACCAGCGTCATGACCGCCCGGCCGTTACCTCGAACGGCTCGACGCTCGGCGGCAACGACGGCAGCGCCACTGACTTCACCGCCTTTGGTGAAGCCGGCGTCGCCTACAAGCTGTCGGATGGCCTCGAAATCGTACCGAGCTATCGCTACCAGTGGATCAATGACGGCGCACAGGGCCTGGACGACAGCACGCAGCATGTCGCCCGCGTCGGTTTCCGCAGCTGGTTCTGAGACCTGACCTGAGTCACGGGAAGATGGCCGTATAGCGGGGGGCCAGCTGCGGTCGCTTTGCCGGAACGGCGGGGAGCAATTCCCGCCGTTCTTTTTTTATTTCTTGGCACAGCAGGCTGCGTCTTCGCCATCCGTCTGTATCGGCCCGCTCAGGTCATCAAGAATGGGGCAGTCGGGCCGATCGTCGCCGTGGCAGGCCTCGGCCAGATGCTGCAGGCTGCGCTTCATCGCCTGCAGTTCGGCGATCTTGCGCGTCAGCTCGTCGATATGCTTCATCGCGATATCTTTCACCGCCGCGGACGGCCGTTCATCATCCTGCCACAGGCCGAGCAGCATGCGGATATCTTCCAGCGCGAAGCCGAGGTCGCGGGAGCGGCGCACGAAGCGCAGCAGATGCACGTCGCGTTCGCTGTAGACGCGATAGCCGGCCTGCGTGCGACCGGCCTCGGGCATCAGGCCGATGCTTTCGTAATAGCGGATCATCTTGGCGCTGACGCCGGAATGATTGCTGGCCTGTCCAATATTCATGGCCGCGCCTCCTGACGGACGATGGTCGTGGGCCGCCAGCGCCGCAGCAGCAGCGCATTGGCCAGCACCGATACCGAACTGAATGCCATGGCGCCGCCGGCCAGCACCGGATCGAGCAGACCGAAGGCAGCCAGCGGAATGCCGATGACGTTGTAGGCAAACGCCCAGCCAAGATTCTGGCGGATGCGCGTATCGGTCGCGCGCGCGATGTCAATCGCATCGGCCACCAGCAGCGGATCACCACGCATCAGCGTGATGCCCGCCGTCTGCATCGCCGCGTCTGTTCCACTGCCCATGGCAATGCCCAGGTCGCTGGCCGCCAGCGCCGGCGCATCGTTGACGCCGTCGCCGACCATGGCGATATCGCCGCCGATATCGTTGCGCAGCTGCGCCAGCACCGCAGCCTTGTCTTCCGGCAGCAGGCCGGCGCGCACCTCGTCGATGCCAAGGCGTGCGGCTACGGCATTGGCGGCCGCAAAACTGTCGCCCGACAGCATGGCGACGCGCAGGCCCATCTGTTTGAGGCGCGCGATGGCGGCGGCTGATGTCGCCCGGGGTTCGTCACCGAAGGCAAACAGCCCGAGCAACTGCTTGCTGTGGTCGTCGGCGAGCCAGGACACCGTGCGGCCCTGACCGGCCTGTTCCTCGGCCTGTGCGCGCAATGGCGCGGCATCGATGCCATGCTCCTGCAGCAGCCGCACATTACCTAGCAGCAGATGACGACCCTCAACGGTGCCGCAGACACCGCGCCCAGCGAAATCGCGGAAGTCCTGCACCGGTGGCAGCGCGACAGTGCCGGCGCGCGCACGGATGGCGGCCGCGAGCGGATGCTGCGAGCCGACCTGCAGGGCGGCGGCGAAACGCAGCAACGCGGCCACGTCACCATTCATCGCATGTAATGCGGCGACCACCGGCCGGCCTTCGGTCAGCGTGCCGGTCTTGTCGAAGGCAACCAGCCGCAGGTCGCGCGCCTGTTCCAGTGCGCCGGCATCGCGGATCAGGATGCCATGCTTTGCTGCCACACCGGTGCCGACCATCAGCGCCGCCGGCGTGGCCAGGCCGAGCGCGCAGGGACAGGCGATCACCAGCACGGCAATGGCATGCAGCAGGGCAATTTCAACATTGCCGCCGTTCAGCGTGAAGGTGAGGGCAAAGGTGACCAGCGCGATGAACAGCACGACCGGCACGAAGATGCTGCTGATGCGGTCGACCAGCTGCTGCACCGGTGGCTTGGCCATCTGCGCACTTTCAACCAGGCGCAGGATGCGCGCCAGCATGGTTTCCCCGGCGATAGCTTCGATCTGCACCACCAGCAGGCCGTCGCGGTTGATCGTGCCGGCGCGCACCGTATCGCCCGGCTGCTTGTCGACCGGCAGGGATTCGCCCGTCAGCATCGATTCATCGACGCTGCCATGGCCTTCCACCACGATGCCGTCGGCGGCAAAGGCCTCGCCAGCCCGCAGCAGCAGCAGGTCGCCCGGCTGCAGCAGCGCGGTCTCGACGGTTTCCTCACTGCCATCGGCGCGACGTCGCCGCGCTGTGGTCGGCCGCAACCGTAGTAGCGCCTGCAGCGCCGCGGCCGTCTGGCCGCGCGCACGCGCCTCCAGCCATTTGCCGAGCCGCACAAACGCAATGATGGCGATCGAACCTTCGTAATAGAGATGCGGGACCACACCATGCTCGATATGCGGCAACCCCGCGATCCAAAGCCAGGTGCTCAGGCCCCAGGCCGCCGTGGTGCCGAGCGCCACCAGAAGATCCATGTTGCCGGTGCCTGCCCGTAGCGCGCTCCAGCCCGCACGATAAAAGCGCCAGCCAAGCACGAACTGCACCGGCGTAGCGATCAGGAACTGCACAAGCGGCGACAGCATCAGATCATGGTGGCCGAGCAGGCTGGCGATCATGCCGCCCACGAAAGGTGCTGCGAGCGCCAGTGTCAGCAGCGCGAGATTGCGTTCGCGCGCCAATGCCTTCGCTGTTGCCTCGGCACGCTGCGCGATCGCCGGCGCGGCATCGGTGCCGGCATCGTCAAACGGGCGTGCCTCATAGCCCGCCTTGCGCAACGCAGCGATCAGCTGCGCGGCATCAACGCTGCCGAGCGGGGCAGACACCTCAGCGCTTTCACCGGCGAGATTGACGGCAGCACTGGCGACGCCCGGCACGGACCGCAGCGCTTTCTCGACGCGACCGACACAGGAGGCGCAGCTCATGCCGCTGATGCCGAGACGAAAGCGTTCCTGCGGCACGGCATAGCCGGCTTTCTTCACCGCCTGCATCGCCGCCGCCGCCATGAGAGTATCTTGGGCGGCGCCTTCGAACACCACATGCGCGGATTCAGAGGCAAGATTGACGCTGGCGCTCTGCACACCGGGCAAAGCGCGCAGCGCTTTTTCCACCCGGCCGGCGCAGGAGGCGCAGCTCATTCCGGTGACCGGCAGATCGAGGCTTTGCGAGATCGACATGACTGAAGCTTTCAAAAAGGATCGAACCTGCCGTATCAGATAAGGCTTCCCATGATGGGAAGGTCAAGGTGCGGTCTATGACTGCGCCAATGCAGGCGGAGGTCTCTGTCAACCAACCGGTTGACTTCCGGAGGTTGCATAAAAACTGATCAATTCTGATTTTCGCAGCGTTTTCCGGCGATTACCGAATCATAACGCGACGGAGCAACAGCGTGTTTGGTACTGTTTCGACATGGATTTCGTCACTTCCCTGCCCAGCGCCCTGACCGAGCCAAGCCGGCGATTCTTCGCCGAATGGCATCGTTGGCGCGGTCCGGGCTGGCGCGACCTGGGCCTGGTGCCGCAGCACAGCGTGCTGAACACCGACAAGCTGGGCGAGCTGCTGCTGCGTTGCCTGCTGCTGGAGATCCGTGGCCGCGACGCGATCCCGATCCGCTTCGCCGGATCGATGGTCGGCGAAATGCTGGGCGCCAGCCTGATGGGCCGCAATTATCTCGACCTGACCGAACCCGAGAACCGCACGCGTCGCGCCGCCCTGCTGTTTGCCGAAGTGGCGCAGCCCTGCGCCGCCGTCATCTATTACTGGCTTCGTACGCCCAATGGCGCGGTGGTGCCGGTTGAACTGGTCTCTGCGCCGCTCTGCGCCGATGGCGAAACCACGCCATCGCTGGTGCTGGCCTGCGCCACGCCGCTGGTCAGGAACGGCGACCAGGCCAACAGTGTCGAACCTGAGTCTTATGCCGAAGGCGAAGGCCTGCGCTTCATCGACATCGGCGCCGGCCTGCCGCCGGTCGGGCCCGACATCCATGTCGCCCAACGGGTGCAGTAGCCAATGACCTTGCAGCACCGCGCCTATCTGCATCCGCAGCTGCCGACTCTGGAAGCCAGCTACGGCAAAGCGCCCGCCACGGATGTGGAAGCCCTGATGTCGGGTGACAGCCGGCATCTTCTCGCAGCGTGGAAACGCTGGCGCGGCGAGCGTCTGCTGCCACACCGGCGCGACATGGATCTGGTGTCGATCGCGCGCCTGATGCCGCGTCTTGTGCTGCTCGATGTCTTCAGCCCGCAGCGCGTGATCTTCCGTCTTGCCGGCACCGAGATCGAAAGCATCGCCGGGATGCGCCTGACCGGCCGCGACCATATCCTGATGGCGCAGCCCGATCAGCGCGCCTCACGCAGCCGCCTGCTCTGGGGCGCGGCAACGCAGCCCTGCGGTGCGCTCGCCTTCCACATTGTCACGCATCCCGACAACGGCCGGCTGCACCAGATCGAGACCTTCGTGCTGCCGATCCTGCCCGATAGCGCAGAAGCTCCCACCCAGCTGATCGGCC
This sequence comes from Ferrovibrio terrae, assembly GCF_007197755.1. Lineage (NCBI taxonomy): Bacteria > Pseudomonadati > Pseudomonadota > Alphaproteobacteria > Rhodospirillales > Rhodospirillaceae > Ferrovibrio > Ferrovibrio terrae. The sequence continues at coordinate 1,356,370 of NZ_CP041636.1, read as the reverse complement.
TGGCCGCCGGCCTGCCGGTGCTGGAAGTCGGCTCGCATGTGACACGGCCGCTGGAATTCGCCGGCGCGACGCAGCATTTCCTCGATCTCGGCGGCGGCATTCCGGCCTGAGGCGTTCAGCGACGCGGCACACGCGCGTCGACTTCCACATGATAACGCAACGCGGCCAGTGCTTCTGCCAGGACATCAATACTACCGGGCAGCCAGCCGCGATAACAACCGGTGAGCAGAATGCGATCTTGATCGGGCAGCAGTCCTGCACCCGCGACGATCTTCACAGCAAGATCGACCGGCAGGATGAGGCCGCGCCGATTACCGAACATATCTGAATAAAGCGTCTGAACTTTAGCCCGTTGCGACTGCTGCCGCAGGTGGCCACGCAATTCGAGCGGCATGCCGGCTATTTCCCGGGTCGTCCCGTTGACAACGACAATATGCTCGCCGCGGAAATCTACGGTGCAATCCGACATTCCGCATGGCAGCATCGCCAAACCCGGGAAGACCACCACAAGTGCAGCGGCCCCCGGTTCCGGCCGCGCCCGAACGGCCAGTGCACTCATGCGAAATAGGCCGCAATCTTGCGCTTGTCGTCATTGGCGGCCCGATACTTGAGCGCCACGAAATTGCCGTCGATGCGCACCACTTCGGCTTCCGCCTTGAAACGCAGCCCGGCGCGGCGCAGATCCGCCTGAACCGGAAAGCGCTGACCGATCGGCGGCGGATGGTCGAACGGACCGGCGAGCAGGCCATTGATGCTCCAGTTCTTCAGGCCAATGGCATTGCCGCCGATCTCGAGACTGTCTTCCTGGCTGCAGTCGAAGCGTGTCTCCCGACGCCGTTCAGCCGTGGTCTCGCCGCCATCGCGGAAGAAGCTGATCAGGTCAGAAAGGTCGCGCGCCTGATGCGCCAGCGTCTGGGTCGCCGCACTGGTCTCCTCGACCAAGGCGCCGTTGCGCTGGGTCATCTCGTCCATCTGCCCGACGGCGGTGTTGATCTCCTGCATCGCCCGCGCCTGTTCGCTGCTGGCGGTCGCGATCTCGGCCACGATGTCGTTGACCTGCTTCACTGCCACCAGAATCTCCTGCAGCGACTGGCCGGTCTGGTTGACCAGCTGCACGCCGGTCTTGACCTGGGCGTTGGAAGACTGGATCAGCGCCTTGATGTCCTTCGAGGCATTGGCAGACCGCTGCGCCAGGGCGCGCACTTCCTGCGCCACCACGGCAAAGCCCTTGCCGGCTTCACCGGCCCGGGCCGCTTCTACCGAGGCATTCAGTGCAAGCAGGTTGGTCTGGAAGGCGATCTCGTCGATCAGGCCGATGATGTCGCCGATCTTCTGCGCGCTCTGTTCGATTTCGCCCATCGCGGCCACGGCCTCGTTGACCACCGCCCCGCCCTTGGCCGCAGTCTCGCGCGCGGCACTCGCCTTCTGATCGGCGGCACTGGCGTTAGCGGCATTCTGCCGCACTGTCTCAGTCACTTCATGCATGGCGGCAGCGGTCTGTTCCAGGCTGGCGGCCTGGCTTTCGGTGCGCTGCGCCAGATCCTGCGCTCCGGTGGCGATCTCGGTGGAAGCGCTGTTCACATTCAGTGCCGTTTCTCCGATCTTGCCAGTGATGTCGCGCAGGCGCTCGATCGTGGTGTTGCAATTCTCCTGCAGGTTCCGGAACTGGCCGTGATAGCTGCCGTCCATCCGGCGGCCGAGATCGCCTTCCGACAATGCCGACAGCACGCTGTCCACGTCGTTCACCGCAACCGAGACAGTTTCCAGCAGACCGTTGATGCCTGTGGCGATTTCGCGCATGAAGCCGCTCTTGCCGTCAAGATTGACGCGACGCGCCAGATCGCCCTGCTGCGCGGCCTCGACCAGGCTGGAAACTTCAATCTGCACGGCATGCTGCTGCGTCATGTCGCGCCATTCCACGGCCGTGCCCAGCCGCTTGCCGGTTACATCGAAGACCGGCACCGCGGTCAGGTCGAAGCGGCGGACCCCGACGGTGATCGTGGTGTTGTAGGGCTTGTCGAGCGCGGCAATCATGCGGTGCTGGTGCACCGGATTCTTGTGAAAAATATCGATCTTCTTGCCGATCATGGCATTCGGATCGAACTGCGGCAGTTCCCTGCGGATGTCGTCCCCGGCTTCCTTGAACAGTTCCTGTGCCGTACGATTGACGAAGACGATGTTGTTGTCGGCATCGGCCAGCATGACCGAGGCAGTGATGCTTTTCAGCGTCTCGCCGGTCTGCAGGCCGCTGACGATGCGGTCGCGGATTTCTTCCGACGCGCGCAAAGCCGCACCGAGTTCGTCGCCAGCGTTCTTGCCTGTGGTATCGATATCCACCTTGCCCAAGGTGAGGTCGGTGAGCGCAGTAGTGACGCGGCGGATCGGCTTGGCCAGCACATTGCCGAACCACAGGCCGATAATCGTAGCAGCCGCAATCGCGACCACCAGCACGGCAACGACCTGGAAGATGGCCGCATTGATCGCCGCGTAGGCCACCGAGGTCGGCACGCGGACCAGGGCAGACCATTTCAGGCCGGGATAGTCATAGGCACCAGTGCTCTGATGATAGCCGGCAACCTGCACGATCTGCTTGCGCGCATGCATCGATTCGATACCGCCGGCTTTGCCAGTCAGCGCCCGCTTCGCGGCCTCGACGCCGGCATCGGCGAGGTTGAGCTTGCCAAGCACGGACCAGTCGCGGCTGTAGGTTTTACCCTTGAGAGTTTCGGTATCGTAATCGACGATCACAACACCGCGCGAATCCAGCAGCGTGATCTCGGCACCCGGCAGACCGGCGATGGCGAGGCTTTCGCTCGACTGCTGGATGATCTGTTCGACCAGATCGAAACCGGCGAAATTTACCCAGACGCCGATCGTCTTATCCGTTTCATCCGTCACCGGTGCGGCGAAGACCAGCGCATAGTCGTCACCGCCATATAAGCTGGCAAGTTCAGGATGGCGTGCTGGCTGCTCCACCACTGTGCCGGTAAAACCGTTTTTACCCTTGAGGAATTTGTCTTCCAGCGCGGCCTTGAGCCATGAGGCGTTGGCATAGCTTTTCTGGTACAGCGCATCGGTGGCCAGTGTCTTGCCGCCGGAATCCTTGGAATTCACGGCCAGCACCTTGCCCTCGGGGCTGACCAGCAGCATCAGCTTGTAGATGCCATAATTCGCCATGTAGCGGTTCATCGCCACCACCAGCGGATTGCCGGTGCCAGGCTTACTCCAGTTCTGCGGATCGATGGCAGCGGCGTTGTAGCCGAAGGCCTGCACATCGCCATAGCGTTCGAACAGATTGCGGTCGATCACATCGTTGATCTGGTGCGCCGCCATCTCCACGCGGCTAGTCTGCGTGTGCTGAATCTCATCAACCTCGAACCAAAGCGCGCCACCTAGTACAAGCAGGGGCAAAACGGCGAAGGCAACCAGCGCGGTCACGATCTTGGCGCGAACCGGGAGACTGCGGCGAATGGTCGGGGTATCCATGACAGGGGCGTCCTTTTCCAGGCGGCCACGACCGGCCGGCCGTGTGCTCGCTGCCGGAATACTCCAGTACCGCAGCCAAGCTGAAGTTATGATGCGGTAATGTTATTGGCTGTTTATCGGCGGATTTAAGCAGCGAATCGCTACCGTGCCGCCCGCAATCTCGCCCCGGCATTGCGGTATCGCCGTTGCCCCGACGCGAAACGGGCATCGGCTGCATACAAACAATCCCATGCCGATCATCGTGTTATCCCGCGTGCCGTCAGGGCTGCCGATACTGCACAATCTTGCCCTGCATGGCGGGGCATATCTTCACGCTGGGCGAATAGATTATTTTTCGGTAACTTAATCGGCAGGCGAGTTTGGCTGGCGATTGATGCCGGCCGCTAAAGGCAGGGTCAGCCCGGAGTAGCGTACTGATGACGGAGCAAGCCACCATCCTGTTGATCGAGGACTCGATGCCCGTGCGGCAGGCCCTGAAGGCCGCGCTGGAGGCAGCCTCATACAAAGTGATCGAAGCGCCGGATGGCGAGGACGGCCTGAAGAAGGCGGCGCAGGCCGGCCTGATCGTGCTCGACCTTGGCCTGCCGGGCATCAGCGGCTTCGAGGTGCTGGAAACCCTGCGCAAGACCTCCGCCCAGCCGGTGATCGTGCTGTCGGGCCAGGAAGAGGTGGACGCGAAAATCCGCGCCCTTGATCTTGGCGCCGACGATTACGTCACCAAGCCCTTCGATGCCGGCGAACTGCTGGCGCGCGTGCGAGCCGCCTTGCGTCGCGCGCAGGAAAACGCGGCGAAGAACGCCACCACCATCGTCACCGTCGGGCCCTTCGTGATCGACGCCCTCACCGGCGACACGCGCAGGGAAGACCGCCCGGTGCGGCTGTCGCCGATGGAAGCGCGCTTCGTGAAGATGCTGGCGCAGAAAAGCGGGCAGCCGGTCGGCACCAAGCAGCTGACGATCACGCTCTGGGGCAACGACAATGCCGAGATGCGCCAGGCGTTGCGCGTGCTGGCGCGCAAGGTGCGCTGCAAGCTGGAGAAAGATCCGGATGCGCCGCGCTTCCTGCTCACCGAGCCGCGGCTGGGCTATCGCCTGATCAATCCCGAGCCCGCAACGGCCTGAAGCGCGACAGCACCGCTGCTGATTTCGCGCCCCAGATTTGCGCGCGCTGCATGGCTTGCGCGCGCCGTCTGAATTGTTGTTGCAGCCCAGCGGTTTGTATCCTGCGGGACAAAATGCCGCGCTTCGCTTCACGGAAAAGTGGGAGAATGTCGCAGGCGCACCCCTTGGCAAATCGCGTTCCGGTACCCATATCTCCGTCATGGCGACGGCACATAGCTGTTGCCGGCACCGGAAGATCCCCCCTTCCGACTGCCACAATGGCGCAGAGTTTATTGCGCGAAACGCCCGGCTCGCCCCCCGACCGGGCGTTTCTTTTTTTGTCCACGGCTCCGGTTCGCGCGGCTTTGCTCGTGACGATTGGGTTTCCTCCGCCGTCTGATAATATGCGCGGAAATGAGGAAACCATGACACAGCACTCCGCCATCGACCCTGCCGTGATGCAGCAGCGCAAGGCCTATTACGACAAGATCGGCAGCCGCAAGCTGGCGCCGCTGTGGGAAGTGCTGCATGCGCTGGTGATCCCGCAGCCGAAAAGCGCCTGTCAGCCGGCGCTGTGGCGCTACGACGAGCTGCGCGACGACATCATGGAAGCCGGCCGCCTGATCACGGCGAAGGAAGCCGAGCGGCGCGTGCTGATCCTGGAAAACCCCGGCATGCCGGGCCAGTCGCGCATCACCACCTCGCTCTATGCCGGGCTGCAGCTGATCCTGCCGGGCGAAGTCGCGCCGGCGCATCGCCATACGCAATCCGCCTTGCGCTTCATCGTCGAAGGCAACGGCGCCTACACGGCAGTGGATGGCGAAAAGACCATCATGCGCGAAGGCGATTTCGTTATCACACCGAGCTGGACCTGGCACGACCACGGCAACGACAGCGACCACCCGATGGTATGGATGGACGGCCTGGATATTCCGCTGGTGCAGGCACTCGACTGTTCCTTCATGGAACGCCTGCCGGAAGACAGCCAGCCACTGGCGCGACCGACCGGCGACGCGCTGGCGCGCTACGGCGCCGGTCTGCTGCCGGTCGACCACGAGGTGCGCACACCGACCTCGCCGGTCTTCAACTATCCCTACAGCCGCACGCGCGAGGCGCTGGAGACCATGCGCCGCGCCGATGAATGGGATCCGTGCCACGGTCTGAAGCTGCAATATGTCAATCCGGCCACCGGCCAGAGCGCGATGCCGACCATCGGCACCTACATGCAGCTGCTGCCGAAGGGTTTTACCGGCGAGGCATATCGCAGTTCGGATGCCACCGTGTTCAGCGTGGTGGAGGGCAAGGGCCATACCATGGTGGGTGAAGGTTCGACGGCAGAGCGTTTTGACTGGGGCCGGCGCGACACCTTTGTGATTCCGAGCTGGGTGCCGCACCGGCATCATGCGCCGGATGGAGACGCCGTGCTGTTCAGCTTCTCGGACCGGCCGGTGCAGAAGGTGCTGGGCCTGTGGCGCGAAAGCCGCGGCAATCGTTGATGCATTCAGTAGAGAGTAGAGAGCCATGGCGAAAGTGACCAAGATCGTCGAGATCGCCAATGACGACGAAGACGACGACGACATCTTCGGCGATGAGGGCATCGATGCGCTGACCGGCATGGCGCTCGACGAGGATGACGACCACAGCAGCCTGCGCGCCGTCGCCCGGCTGGCGAAACTGGTCGGCAGCCTGCCGTGGTTCTCCGCCGTCGGCCGCAAGCTGACCGCCACCGAGATCAACGACGCCGAGGCCTATATCGCCGGCATCGGCTTTGCCGAGATGCAGGTGGCCGGGGTCGAGAACTGGCTCGCTGCCTCAGGCGCGGCGCAGGCGCCCGACTGGGACGACGACTGGTGGCAGGCCGAGCAGCAGATGCAGAATGCGCTGCTGGAGCAGGCGCTGACCCGCATCGACGAACATGATCTGGAAGTAGCGCTGACGCATGTGTCGACGCGCGCCGGCGAAGTGGCGCATGACCATGCCGCCAAGATGGCGGCGCGCCAGGGCGTGACCGATCCGGCCCTGCTGAAAGTGGCGGCGGGCGCCGCCGCGCAGGCGGCCTATCAGGCGGCTTTGGTGCTGGCGGCGCGTGGCGCCGAGGATGAAGTGGCGGACGACGCCGAGGACGAGCACCCCTTCGCCATCAAGTTCCGCCTCTTCGAGGCGGGGCGCCTGCCGCTCGGCGCGACCGGCAGCACGTTCAATCTGTTTTGAAGTTTCGTCGTCCCCGCGCCCGGCGGCTTTGCCGCCTCACATATACTGTCGCGTTAGCGCGACGGGCGGGGACCCAGGGCCACCTGAAAAATCTCGCCTGTCGTCTGGATTCCTGCTTTCGCGGGAATGACGAAAAGGGGTGGAGTTCGCCTCACCCTTCTTCGCGGATCTCTTTCCTGCGGCCGTAGAGGAAGACGCCGACCACGGCACCGCCCAGCACCAGACTGAGCAGCACGCCCCAGATCAGCGGCCAGGTGGCGGCCGGATCGAAATCGGCGCGCATGCCGGTCCAGAAGCGCACCGCCATGAAGGCTGCGCCGCCGAGCGCGCCGACCAGGGCGGCGGTGATCACGATGGCGAAAATCTTGTCGGCGCGGCTGTGTTTCGGCGCGACGGACGGCGGACTGTCTTGGCGTAGTGGCGAGGCGGGCATGGTTATGCTCCTTTTATACATTCACCAGACACCAGATTGCGCCTCACAGGCAATTGGCAAGTAATGTGACGAATGGCCGCGCTTGGCCTGCGGCATTCTGTCATGCTGCCACAGAACAAAAGACAGGAGGAAAGCCCCGATGCCCAGTCGCGAAACCGTGGAAGCCTTTGTCGCCATGGTGGAATCCAACCAGCATGACCAAGCCATCGCGCAATTCTATGCCGAAGACGCCACCATGCAGGAAAACCTGAACGCCCCGCCGCGCCAGGGCCGCGACACGCTGGTGGCGCATGAGCGCGCCGTGCTGGCGCGAGCCAAAACGGTGGAAACCGAATGCGTGCGCCCGGTGCTGATCGACGGCGACACCGTGGTGATCCACTGGATCTTCCGCTTCGAGTTCAAGGATGGCAGCAAACGCCGCATCGAGGAACTGGCGCACCAGACCTGGAAGGGCGACAAAGTGTGGCGCGAACGCTTCTATTACGACCCGGCGCAGATGAAGGTGGAGGCGTAATCGCACCCAACTCACATCACCCCGCACCACACAAGTTGTCATGCCCTGCACAAGGCCGGGCATGACAATTATTGTAATGGATAGAGGTATCTATCTGACCCAAACCTTGTGCTTCTTATGCCAGGCCTCGAGCGACAGTTTCGGATACAGCTCATAGCGCTCGTCTGACCGGCCGATCTGCGGCTTCACCCAGTTCGCCTTGTAGCGCAGCATCAGATGCACTTTCGCTTTCGGCTTCGGCAGGTCGGTGTCGATGGCGGAGGCAAAGGGGTGGACCAGCTCGGGCCAGCGCGGATCGTAGAGCCAGAGCGCCGTGCCACAGCCTTTGCAGAAATTGCGCTCACCCGAACTGACCTCGCAATTTTTACCATCGTCGTCGCAGATTTCGGCACGATAGACGCCGAGGCTGCGTTTTCCTTTTTTGATATGGAGGCTGGCAGAGACACCGCCGAGATTGATGGCGAATCCGCCACCGCCCGCGGTTTTCCGGCAGATCGTGCAATAGCAAAGCTGGTAGGGTACCGGCGTGTGACTGTCGAGTTCGAACACGACGGCACCGCAGCGGCAGGACCCTTCAAGATGCATCGGCATGGCAGTGACCCGGTGTTGTTTGGCTGCAACAGAAACGTCGCAGATTGCACCATGGCAATTCTGCGGTAGCCAGCGCGGCGCGGCCGCTTTATATAACCACCGCTCGTCCGCTTCTGCGGACCGGCCGGCGGCGCCTTCACCCCAAATCATATATGCACGCTCCAGTTCCGGGGCGCTCTCCTTCTTTTGCAATTCAAGGCAGTCTTTCCATGACCACCCAAACGCATTTCCTGCGCAACGCCCTGATCCTCGGCCTGCTGACCGCGATCGGCCCGTTCGCCATCGACATGTATCTGCCCTCGCTGCCATTCATCGGCAGCAACCTGAATGCCGACCCCGACAAGGTGCTGATGAGCCTGACGGCTTTCTTCATCACCTTCGCGCTCGGCCAGCTGGTCTTCGGCCCGATCTCCGACCTGTTCGGCCGGCGGCTGCCGCTGTATTTCGGCGTGGCTTTGTTCATCGGCGCCAGCGTGGGCTGCGCGCTGGCCGAAACCGTCGAGACGCTGATCGCCTTCCGCCTGCTGCAGGGCCTGGGGGGCGCTGCCGGTATCGTCATCCCGCGCGCCATCGTGCGTGACCTGCATAGCGGCGTGGAAGAGGCCAAACTGCTCGGCCTGCTGATGCTGGTGTTCAGCGTGTCGCCGCTGCTGGCGCCGCTGTTCGGCAGCGTGATCATCGAGGCGCTGGGCTGGCGCATGATCTTCTGGTTCGTCGCCGGCATCGCGGTCTTCGCCAGCATTCTCGGGCTGCTGCTGGTGCCGGAGACGCGCTCGGCCGCGCAACGCGCCGAGACCAGCCTGGGCGGCATGATCCGCACCTGCGGCCATCTGTTCACCGACAGGACCTTCATGGGCCTCACGCTGGCGAGCAGCTTTGCCATCTGCGGCTTCTTCGTCTTCCTGGCCAATGCACCCTTCGTGATGATGGGGCAGTACGGCCTGTCGCCGATCGGCTTCAGCATCACCTTTTCGCTGAACGCCGCCGCCTTCTTCTTCGCCGCACAGTTCTGTGGCCGCCTGGGCGCGCGCTTCGGCCTGCGCGCACTGGTGATGCCCTCGATCTTCGGCTTCGCGGCGATGATGGTGCTGGTCTTTGCACTGAATGCCATCGGGTTCAACAACCTCTATCTCACCATGGCCCTGCTGCTGCTCGGCTATAGCTGTCTCGGCTTCCTGCTGCCCACGGCCTCCGTGCTGGCGCTGGAAGCCTATGGCGAAGCGGCCGGCATGGCCGCGTCGCTGATGGCGACGCTGCAGCTGGCGATCGGCGCGGTGGTGATCGGGGTGAGCGGCAAGTTCATCAACGGCGCCGGTACCGCCATGACCGGCGGCATCGCACTCTGCGCGGTGGCAACGCTGGCCGTGGCCCTGCTGACCTTGCGTGGCAGCGGCAAGCAGGCCGTACCTGCCGAGTAAACGCTGCCGTCTGGAACATAGGGCCGGACTGGGCTAGAAAAGCGACATGGCAAAAGCACCCGCGAAAAAAGCTCCATCCCGCCCGATCACCCTGGCGACCTGGAACATCAACTCGGTCCGCGCCCGGCTCGACCTGATGGCCGGCTTCCTGTCCGAGCACAATCCCGACATCCTCTGCCTGCAGGAAACCAAGGTGAAGGATGTCGATTTTCCGCATGAGCTGTTCGAGCAGCGCGGCTATACCCACCGTCTGATCCATGGCCAGCCCGGCTATAACGGCGTGGCGATCTTTGCCAAGACGGCGATCACGCTGAAGGAAAAGCTGAACCTGGCCGGCCGCGACGACCGCCGGCATATCGCCGCCGAACTGGCCGACGGCACCATCCTGCACAATTATTATGTGCCTGCCGGTGGCGATATTCCCGATCCGAAAGTGAACGACAAGTTCCAACACAAGCTGGATGTGCTGGCCGGGATGACCAAATGGTCGGCCGCACTCAAGAAAAAGGGTGGTAAGGAAATTCTGGTCGGCGATCTCAACATCGCGCCGCTGGAAACCGATGTCTGGGCCCACAAGCCGCTGCTCAAGATCGTCAGCCATACGCCGATCGAAACCGAGGGCATGCTGAAGATGCAGGCAGCTCGCGACTGGGTCGACGCCGTGCGTCATTTCGTGCCGCCGAGCGAAAAAATCTACAGCTGGTGGAGCTATCGCTCGCCCGACTGGGCCACGGCCGACAAGGGCCGCCGGCTCGACCATGTCTGGGTCAGTCCGCAGCTGAAAGACAGTCTGGCGGGCGTGAAGATCGTGAAAGACATGCGCGGTCGCGACAAGGCGTCCGACCACGTGCCGATCATCGTGACCTTGAAGCTTGGGTGAAGGCGTGGAGGGCCGGAACAAGTCCGGCCATGACGACCTTTCTTCACACCCCCCAGTCGGGGTCCGGGATGGTCTGGAATACCTTGCGCAGGCCTTCGCCCCACAAACCGCGGATGCTGGCGAAGTAGGGCTCCTGATCGGTGATGCGTTTTTTAAGGGCGAACTTCAGCGCGCCCTTCGGCAGGATCGCCAGATCGAGCGGCAGGCCGACCGAGATATTCGAGCGCAGCGTTGAGTCCATCGAAACCAGCGCGCATTTCGCCGCCTGCACCAGCGGCGTGGCCGGCGTGATCACACGATCCAGGATCGGCTTGCCGTATTTGATCTCGCCGATCTGCAGGAACGGCGTGTCTTCCGTCGCCTTGATGAAATTCCCTGCATAGTACAGCAGGTAAAGTTCATGCGGCCGGTTGCCGATCTGGCCGCCGAGCAGCATGGACAGGTTAGGTTCAACACCCTGTTCCTTCAGACCCTCGCCGTCGCGCCGTGCCACTTCGCGGATCGCCGCACCCACCATGCCGGCAGCCTCGAACATGCTGGTCGCCTGCATCAGGTCGCAGGCTTTGCCGTCTTCATCGGCAAAGCCGTCTTTCAGCAGGGTGACGACCGACTGGCTGAGCGACAGGTTGCCGGCCGTGGTCAGCACCAGCGCGCGGTCGCCGTCTTTCTGCCAGGCATGCATCTTGCCGAAGGTGGAGATGGAATCGACGCCGGCATTGGTGCGGCTGTCGGACAGCATGACGATGCCGTCATCCAGCAGAAGACCGACGCAATAGGTCATAATGAAAATCCGCCCCAGACAGGAAACCCGCCCGCATCAAAGCAAGCGGTTACAGCTCCGGTCAAGGTATTCAGGCGGTAATAGACCTACCAGGCACCGAACCAGACGCCCCAGCCATGGATCACGCCGATCGGGAAGAAGAGCGCGCCAGCAATCAGGAAGCCCCATTCGCCCTGGGTGAAGCAGGTATAGAGATGCGTCACCCAGCCGGCAAAGCTGAGTCCGATCACGAGTGTGGCGGCAATGGCGAAACGCCTGAGGAAGTCGAGCATATGGCAGTCTCCTGCCAGACCTAACGGCCGAAACCCAGCTTAGTTCGGCTGCATGAAATCGTGGGCAATCGCCGCGCCCAGCTCGATATTGGTATCGATCAGGCTGGTCAGGTATTCGTGCAGCCCGCGTGTGAAAATCGAATCGATGTCGTCGTAGCGCAGTTTCAGCAGCATGCTTTCAGCCAGCCGCACGGAGGGATAGTCGCGGCGATAGCTTTCGCGCAGGTATTGCAGGATCTGCACGATCTCGGCGAAACAGGCATGCAGGCTGCGCGGGAAATCCTCGCGCAGCACCAGCAGCTCGGCGACTTTCAGCGGCCGGATGCTGTCGCGGTAGATCTGGCGGTAGATGCGGAAGGCCGAGACCGAGCGCAGCAGCGCGCCCCACTGGTAGTAATCGACCGCGCCGCCGATATCGGCCGCCGAGGGCAGCAGCACGTGGTATTTCACATCGAGGATGCGCGCCGTCGAATCGGCGCGTTCCAGCAAGGTGCCCAGCCGCATGAAGCGATACGCGTCGTCGCGCTGCATGGTGCCTTCGGCGACGCCGCGGAACAGCTGGCTGCGTTCGCGCACCCAGTCGAAGAAGGTGTTGAAGCCGTCGGCTTCCACCTTGGCCATCGAGAAAGTCCGCATCTCGAGCCAGGCGGCGTTGATGCTTTCCCAGGCTTCCGAGGTGATCTGCGCCCGCATGGCGCGCGCATTCTCGCGGCCGGCTTTCAGGCAGGCGTGAATGGAGGACGGATTGTCGGGCGCGAAGGCCAGGAAGTCGATCACCGCGCGCCGCGTCGGCGGACCGCCATGCAGCGCAAACGACTTGTCGCAGCCGGCAATGATCAATGCTGCTTCCCATTCGTCGTTGCGCGTGCCGCCATGGGTCGACTGCATGCTCATGCGATGCGCCACGCCGAGGATGCGCGCCATCGATTCCGCGCGTTCGACATAGCGGTTGAGCCAGTAGAGATTATCGGCGGCGCGGCTGAGCATCAGTCGTCCTCACCGGCCGCGATGTCGTCGGACTCATCTTCCTCCAGCACCCAGGTATCCTTGGTGCCGCCGCCCTGGCTGGAATTCACCACCAGCGAGCCCTCCCTCAGGGCAACGCGGGTTAAACCGCCCGGAACGACGCGCATGGTCTCCCCTGACAGCACAAAGGGCCGCAGGTCGACATGGCGCGGCGCGATGCCGCTCTCGACAAAGGTGGGGCAGGTGCTGAGCGCCAGTGTGGGCTGCGCGATATAGGCTTCCGGCTTGGCGATGATCTTGGCGCGGAAAGTCTCGATCTCGGCCGCGGTCGATTTCGGCCCGACCAGCATGCCGTAGCCGCCGGAGCCATGCACCTCTTTCACCACCAGCTCGCCGAGGTGTTCCAGCGTGTATTTCAGATCGTCGGGCCGGCGCAGCACATAGGTCGGCACATTGGCGAGGATCGGTTCCTCGCCGAGATAGAAGCGCACCATGTCGGGCACGTAAGGGTAAATCGACTTGTCGTCGGCCACGCCGGTGCCGACTGCATTCGACAGCGTGATATTGCCGGCTTTATACGCCGCGAAGATGCCGGGCACGCCGATCATCGAATCCTTGCGGAACACTTTCGGATCGAGGAAGTCGTCATCCAGGCGGCGATACAGCACGTCGACGCGCTTCAGCCCGCCGACCGTGCGCATGTAGACGATATCATCCTTCACCACGAGATCGCCGCCCTCGACCAGCTCGATGCCCATCTGCTCGGCCAGGAAGACATGTTCGAAATAGGCCGAGTTGTAGACGCCGGGCGTCAACAGCGCGACGGTGGGCTCGGCATCGCAGTTGGGTGGCGCGGAATCGCGCAGCGTCTGCAGCAGCGCATCGGGATAATGGCCCACGGGCGCCACGCGCACCTGCGCGAACAGATCGGGGAAGAGGCGCATCATCGCCTCGCGGTTCTCCAGCATGTAGGAGACACCCGACGGCGTCCGGCAGTTGTCTTCCAGCACGTAGAATTCGTTTTCCGCCGTGCGCACCAGGTCGATGCCGGCGATATGCGTGTAGGTCTGGCGCGCGATGGTAACGTCGCGCATGTGATTCACGTAAGCCGCATTCTTGAGGATCAGGTCCTCAGGGATCGTGCCGGCACGCAGGATCTCGCGCTTGTGGTAGATGTCGTCCAAAAACGCGTTCAGCGCTTTCACGCGCTGCTTCAACCCGCGGCGCAGGCGCTTCCATTCCTTGGCGGCGATAATGCGCGGCACAACATCGAAGGGGATCAGGCGTTCGGTGTCGCCGCCCTCGCCATAGACGGCAAACGTGATGCCGAGCCGGCGGAACAGCAGGTCGGCTTCCTGGCGGCGGCGGGCCAGCATGTCGCCGGGCGCGGCATCGAGCCAGCGCTTGTAGTCGCGATAGGGGGCGCGGACGCTGCTTCCCTGGGACTGAGCCTGCCCGGATTGGGACTGGCTCTGTGTCTGGCTGGCAGCGGGACCGAGGTCCATCTCGTCAAAAGCGGTCAAGGGCATTGGTCTCCGCGACGAGAACGAGCGGGAAGAGGTTCCGTTCGATTTAATCGGAAAAATGGCGGAGAGAAAAGCGACTTACGCCGGCCGGTCGAAGAATGCGGATGGAACGAGGGGGCCGGATATCCCCACCATGATACTCCTGAGACGAAGCAACCCGGGCCGGCGGGTGGGAATGCCGGCCCGGGTGCCTTCGCGTACTCCTGTTACTGCACCGTCTCGCCGTGCAGGTTCAGGTCGAGACCATCGCGCTCGGTGGCCTCATCGACGCGCAGACCGATGGTCCAGTCGATGATCTTCAGGATGATCAGGCTCACGATCGCCGTGAAGACGATGGTGATGAGCACACCGTAGATCTGGGTCAGGACCTGGCCGGCATTGCCGTCGATCAGGCCGAGCGGAGCGTCCTTGCCGGCAATCGCCGCCTTGGCGAACACACCGGTCAGCACCGCACCGACGATGCCGCCGACACCATGCACGCCCCAGACATCGAGACTGTCATCGTAGCCCAGCGCGTTCTTCACCGTGGTGGAGGCCACGAAGCAGACGATGCCGGCGACGATACCGATGATCAGCGCGCCCATCGGATCGACAAAGCCCGAGGCCGGGGTGATGGCGACGAGGCCAGCAACCGCACCCGAGACGACACCGAGCACGCTCGGCTTGCCGCGGGCGAGCCATTCCGCGAACATCCAGGCCAGCGCGGCAGCCGCCGTGGCGATCTGCGTGACCAGCATGGCCATGCCTGCATTCGGACCGGCGGTGACGGCGGAGCCGGCATTGAAGCCGAACCAGCCGACCCACAGCAGCGAGGCGCCGATGATCGAGAGCGTCAGGTTATGCGGCGCATGGGCAACCTTGCCGTAGCCATGGCGCTTGCCGAGCACGAGGCAGGCGACGAGGCCGGCCACGCCAGCGTTGATGTGCACCACGGTGCCGCCAGCGAAGTCGAGCACGCCCATCTCGCCCATCAGACCGCCGCCCCAGACCATATGGGCAACCGGCGCATAGACGAAGATGACCCACAGACCCATGAACCACAGCAGGGCCGAGAACTTCATGCGGTCGGCGAAGGCGCCGGTGATCAGCGCCGGGGTGATGATGGCGAAGGTCATCTGGAAGGTCAGGAAGACGGTTTCCGGAATGGTCTTGGCCAGATCATTGACGCTGTCGATGGCAACGTTCGCGAGGAACAGGTTGCCGAAGCCGCCGATGATCGCGTTGCCTTCCGAGAAGACCAGGCTGTAGCCGACGACCATCCAGAGGATCGAGATCAGGCAGGTGATGGCGAAGCTCTGCATCATGATGGTGAGCACGTTCTGCTTGCGCACCATGCCGCCATAGAAGAGGGCGAGGCCCGGGATGGTCATGAGCAGGACCAGCGCGGTCGAGGTCAGCATCCAGGCGGTGTCGCCGGTATCGAGCTTCGGCGCTTCGGCCGCAGCCTGCGCGAAACCGAGCGAGGGAATCATTGCGAAGAGTGCGGCCAGCACAAGACCGAACATAACGTAGCTGAGCCAGCCGGGCTGCCGCTGGTCGACGAGTTTGGCCGTCGAGACGGTGGAGAGTTGCATGACGTTTTAATCCTCCTGTCAGGGAAGGCCGCGCCAGTTTCCGGACCGGGTCCGGGATCGCTCCCGGCTGCCGGCAGACCTGACCCGGTTCCCCCCATTGAGAATCCCGGACAAGGCCCACCCCTGGCGCATACCTCTGACTACGGAGTTACAAGAAGCGTGCCAGCTGGTTGCACTGCGGCACAGAGGCGGAATCAGGGTCGGAATCAGGGAATCAGCCCAATAGCTTGGCTATTCCGCCCGCAGCCGGGCGGGAGCGTGACCAGTTTTTAGGCGAATGTGGCCAATCTGGTGTTTTTTTAGCCGCCTCTATTCCGGGAGGGAGCCAGTTGGCGGCCGGTTGGCAGCCAGTTCCGTCCAGTTTGGGCCAGTTAGAGCCAGTTCCGTCCCGTTCCGTCCCGTTTCGTCCTGTTTCGTCCTGTTTCGTCCCGTTCAATCCCGCTCCAGCCATCGGTTTTCACCTCAAGCCTTTGATTTTCCTGCTGAACGATGTCCGACAACGCGCCACTTGGTCAAACGCCGCGCCAACACGCGCGCCAGCGCATACGACAAATGTTCCGAATATGGGAATTATAGCACATGCGGGGGCCTGTCGCAAATGGCGATGCAGGGCCCGGACCCTACACTCAGTCCTGCGGCTTGAAATCGAGCGCCACGCCGTTGATGCAGTAGCGCAGGCCGGTCGGCTCCGGCCCGTCCTCGAAAACATGGCCAAGATGGCCCTGGCATTTGGCGCAGTGCACCTCGACGCGGTGCATGCCATGGCTGGTGTCGACGGTGGCGGCGACATTCTCGCCCACCGGGGCATAGAAGCTGGGCCAGCCGCTGCCGCTGTCGTATTTGGTGTCGGACGAAAACACCTCGGTGCCGCAGCCGGCACAGAAATAGCGGCCCGCGCGGTATTCCTTGTTGAGCTGGCTGGAGCCGGGCCGCTCGGTGCCGTGGTCGCGCAGCACGCGCGCGGCTTCGGGGGAGAGGGATTTGGTGTCGGTCATGGCGATCACTCCTTGGCAGGCGACTAACTAGTGCGTTGCGCCGCTGCTTCAACCGCCGCACTCACCACGCGATTGCGGCCCTGCTGCTTGGCGCGGTAGAGCGCGGCATCGGCCGCGTGCATCCAGGCATCCATCTGCTGGCCGGGCTGCAGCACGGCCAGGCCGATGCTGACCGTGACGGGCGCGGCATCAGACGCCGCACTGGGCATCGCGGCGGCGGCGATGCGGCTGCGCAGGTCTTCCGCCACTGTTTGTGCTGCAGCCAAATCGGTATCCGGAAGCAGCAGCAGGAATTCATCGCCGCCGATGCGGAACACGCGATCAAGCCGCCGCACGCGGTCGGCGACCAGAGCGACAACGGTGCGCAGCACGATATCACCGGCGGCGTGGCCCAGCCGGTCGTTGACCGGCTTGAACTGGTCGATGTCGATCACCAGCAGCGCGGCGCTGGCCCGGCTGCGGCGCTGCCGCTCGATCACTTCATCCAGGCAGGTTTCCATATGGCGGCGGTTATAGGCGCCGGTCAGCGGATCGGTGATGGTCTGCGCCACCAGCCGGTCATGCAGGTCGTTGATCACGCCGAGGATGATGTTGACGATCACGATGGTGAGCAGCAGCGAGGCGAAGACGCGGATCGCTGTCGCCGCATCGACATTCACATAAACCAGCAGCACCGTGCCGATCAGCAGGCCGAGGCTGACCATCACGGCGAGGCCGCGCGTCAGCACGAAATAGCAGAACAGCAGCACCGGATAGGTCCACAGCACGCCATAGGCCGGCTGCAGCAAAAGCAGAATGGCCACGGCCGCCGCCGTCGGCACCAGCAGCAGCGCGAACGGCACCGGCGGCTTGCGGCCGCGCCGGATTGCCTGGGCATCAACCGCCAGGACGCCCACGGTGGCGAGGATGGCGAGGCCGAGCGGCAGACGGTCGATGAACAGATTGAAAATGCCGAATGGCGTCAGCAGCACCGCGCTGGCAATGGCGATACGGTAGAGGATTTTCTCGCGATGGCCGGCCAGCGCATCGCCGCCGCCGAACAGCCGGGTCAGGAGGGCAAGGGGCTGTCGGGACGGCGGCTGCATCTTCGCTCGGGTCAGCGCCGGCTCAGTTTCTTGGCCAGCTCATCCAGCTGTTCGAGCTTGCGGTAATGCACCACCAGCCGGCCGGCTTCCGGGTTGCCGGGCTCGGCCTCGATCTCGACCTTCATGCCAAGCGCCGCCGCCATTCCGCGCTCAAACGCCAGCGTGTCGGCATCCTTGCGCGCCGGCGCGGACTCGTTCGCCGCCTTGGGCTTGGCGGCACCGGCGGGACGGCCGCCCTTCTTCGCGGCCTGCGGCGTGCCGACCTCACGGCCGACCGCGACCAGCTTTTCCACCTGACGCGCGGTGAGCTGGCCCTCGATGATGCGCTGGGCGAGCTGCTCGGCGAGCGGATGGCCGATCAGCGGGCGGGCCTGGCCGGCTGTCAGCTTGCCGGTGATGACCAGCGTGATCACCGATTTCGGCAGCTGCAGCAGGCGCAGGATATTGGTGACATGGCTGCGGCTCTTGCCGATCACCTGGGCGATCTGGTCCTGGCTGTAGCCGAATTCTTCCGACAGCTGCAGGAAGGCGCCGGCCTCTTCCACCGGATTGAGATCCTCGCGCTGCAAGTTCTCGATCAGGCCGATCTCGACGGCGTCGCGGTCGGTGATCTCCTTGATCACCACCGGCACGGCATGGATCTTGGCCAGCTGCGAGGCGCGCCAGCGACGCTCGCCGGCGATGATCTCGTAGCCCTGCCCGTCCTTGGCGCGGCGCACCAGCAGCGGCTGCAGCACGCCCTTGGCCTTGATCGACTGCGCCAGTTCTTCCAGCGCGTCCTTGTTGAAGACCTTGCGCGGCTGATACGGGTTCGGCTTGAGCTGCTCAATGGGGATTTCGCGCACGCCGGTGGCGGCGGCGCTACGCGCGGCGGCGGCTTCGGAGCCCGGCGCCGGCTCGCCCATCAATGCGGCCAGGCCTCTGCCCAGGCCGCGTCGTTTCGGATCGTCGATCATACTCTGTCCTCTGTACCCTACTTCGTCATCCTCGGGCTTGAGCCGAGGATCTTTCGCCAATCGGCATGAGACCCTCGGGTCAAGCCCGAGGGTGACGGCTTAAACTGACTACTCCGCTCATCTCACTCTGCCGCGTCGCGCAAAGCCTGTTCGCGTTTGATCACCTCGCGCGCCAGCGCCATGTAGGCCGTGCTGCCGGGCGCGCGATGATCGTAGATCAGCGCCGGCACGCCATGGCTCGGCGCTTCCGAGATGCGGACGTTGCGCGGGATCACCGTCTCGTAGACCTTCTCGCCGAGGAAGCCGCGCACGTCGGCCGCCACCTGGTCGGACAGGTTGTTGCGCTTGTCGAACATGGTCAGCACCACGCCCTGCACATCCAGCGTCGGGTTCAGCGTGGTGCGCACGCGCTCCACTGTTCTCAGAAGCTGCGACAAACCTTCGAGCGCAAAGAACTCGCATTGCAGCGGCACCAGCACGGCATCCGATCCCACCATCGCATTGACGGTGAGCAGGGTGAGCGATGGCGGGCAGTCGATCAGGATGTGGTCGAAGTCGGCGAGCCGGCCCTCGATCGCATGTTTGAGGCGATGGGTGCGATGCTCGAGATCCATCATCTCAAGCTCCGCACCGGCCAGCTCGACATTGGCCGGCACGATGGAAAGATTGGGGACTTTCGTGGGCCGTATCGTCTCGTGCAGTTCGGCCGCGCCCATCAGCAATTCGTAGGTGCCGAAGTCGCGTTCCTCATGCGTGAGGCCCAGGCCCGTCGAGGCATTGCCCTGCGGATCGCTGTCGATCAGCAGCACGCGTTCGCCAACGGCGGCCAAAGCCGTGGCGAGATTGATCGCCGTCGTGGTCTTGCCCACCCCGCCCTTCTGGTTGGCGATGGCCAGCACGCGGCCCTGTCGTGGCGGCGCCACTTTCGCCTGCGGACTGCCAGCCTCCAGTTCGGCATTCAGGGTGCTGTCGTCACCCCAGGCGCCGCCTTCGGCAGGATGTTCTTGTTCTGTACCGTTCACTTGGCTTCCATTCCCCTGAGAAGCAGGATGCTGGCTTCCGGATCGGTCCGGCTCGGCAGCTTCTCAGCTGCGGGAAGTGTCCAATATCGCCGCGCCTCGGTCAATTCATCCTCGGCATTACGTCCCTTGGGAAACAGATAGACCGTATCAGGTCCGGCCAGCGGCTGCGCCAGGCCGATCAGCTCATGGAGCGGCGCCAGGGCGCGGGCCGAGATCACCTGCGGCGCACCGCCCATGGCTTTGTGCAGATCGGCGGGATCGACCGCCTCGATGCGTTTCACGTGGACGGTGGCCTGCACATTCATGGCGCGCGCGGCCTCACGCAGGAAGGTGGATTTGCGCTGATCGCTTTCGACCAGATGAACATAACCATCGAAAAGTGCAGCAATGACGAGGCCCGGGAAGCCGCCGCCCGATCCGAGATCGAGCCAGCGCATGGTGTCTTTCGGCGCATGCTCGAGCAGCTGCGCGGAATCGAGGAAGTGCCGCGACCATAGCTCGGGCAGTGTTTTCGGCGCCACCAGGTTGATCGCCTTCTGCCATTTGTTGATGAGCGCGGCATAGGCTTCGAGCCGCGCGATGGCGGCGTCGCTGCAGTCGGTGGCAGTCTGGAAATCTGCGGGCGTCATGCCGCGGGTTATCTCACCAGCAGGCCCACTACTCAATCGTCATCCCGGCCTTGAGCCGGGGTGACAGCGAAAGTGGCGTTGTTTCCCGTGAAACCCGCCCGTTTTCCGCTTATTTCCAGGGATCATAGGTCCCGAAGGACCAGATATGGCCTTCGGGGTCGCGACACGTGAAACCGCGGCCGCCGTAATCCTCGTCCCGGATATCGATCAGGATCTCGGCCTCGGCGGCGCGCACCCGGGCGTAATGCAGGTCAGCATCGGGCACCACGACATAGATGCTGATGGTGGCGCGGCCGCCGGTCTGGTCCGGCTGGGTCATGTGGCGGCCAAATTCCGACTCCATCACCGAGCCAAGCATGATCATCTCGTCGCCGTAGCAAAGCTGGGCATGCACGATCCGCCCCTCCTCGTCGGGCACGACAAGGTGTTTCTCGAAGCTGAAGGTCTTGCACAGCCACTCGATCATCGCCGGCGCATCGCGATAGCGCAGCACCGGCACGATCAGGCCGGGGGCTTCTGTGGGGGTTCCTGCTACCGGTAGGCCGGTCATGGGGCGTCTCCCTCGTTTTTCGCCGTTTATGGTGCCGATGCTACCCGGCTTTTGTTGGGCGCGGGCGAGACCTTTCTGGGACACGAAAAAGGGGATGTTTCACGTGAAACATCCCCTTTTGGTACTTAAGTTATTGAAATTGCTTTATTCAGCTGCTTCGGCACCGTCCCGCTTGGCCTTTTTTACGTATCCCAGCAGGGCCGAGAGCGCCGCCGGCGTGACGCCGGAAATCCGCGCCGCCTGCCCCAGCGTGCCGGGGCGGTGCTGCTTCAGCTTGGCGCGCACCTCGTTCGACAGCCCGCCGACCGCGTCATACTCCAGGCTTTCGGGCAGGATCAGGCCTTCATCCTTGCGGAAGGCGACGATGTCGGCCTCCTGGCGCTCCATATAGCCGGCGTACAGCCCGTCGATCTCGACCTGCTCGATGATCTCGGGTGAAAGCCCGGCCAGTTCGGGCCAGATCCCGCTCAACCGGGCCACATTCATGTCCGGATAGCCCAGCAGCATGGCGGCCGAGCGCAACTGGCCGTCCTGATTCACCGGAAAACCGCGCTTGACCAGTTCAGGCGGGGTCATTTTCAGCTCGCGCACCAGCCGGCGGGCCTCGGTCAGCGCGATATCCTTGGCGGTCCAGGCGGTTTCACGGGAAACCCCGATACAGCCCAGCTTGAGCCCCAGCGGGGTCAGGCGCTGGTCGGCATTGTCGGCGCGCAAGCTGAGGCGGTATTCCGCCCGGCTGGTGAACATGCGGTAGGGTTCGCGGGTGCCCAGCGTGACCAGGTCGTCGATCAGCACGCCGATATAGGCATCGGCACGGCCGAGAATGAAGGGCGCAGTTTCTCTGGAATTTCCCTGATTTCCGGCAGAAATGGCCGCATTCAGGCCCGCGATGAGCCCTTGCGCGGCGGCTTCTTCATAGCCGGTCGTGCCATTGATCTGGCCGGCCAGATACAGCCCGGGCTGGCGTTTTGTCTCCAGCGTGGGCTTCAGTTCACGTGGATCGACGAAGTCGTATTCGATGGCATAGCCCGGCCGCAGCATCACGGCCCGCTCCAGACCCGGGATGGTCTTCAGCAGGCCGGCCTGCACATCCCTGGGGAGCGAGGTGGAAATGCCGTTCGGATAGACGGTGTCGTCATCCAGCCCTTCCGGCTCAAGGAAGATCTGATGGCGGTCGCGCTGCGCGAAGCGCACCACCTTGTCCTCGATCGACGGGCAGTAGCGCGGCCCGGTGCCTTCGATCTGGCCGGAATACATCGGCGCGCGATGCAGGTTGTCGCGGATCAGCGCATGGCCGGCCTCAGACGTATAGGTCACGCCGCATTGAATCTGCGGCGTGGTGATCTGCTGCGTCAGGAAGCTGAACGGCACCGGCGGATCGTCGGCGCTCTGCATCTCGAGCGCCGACCAGTTGATCGTGCGGCCATCGAGACGCGGCGGCGTGCCGGTTTTCAGGCGACCCAGCGAAAAGCCGCAATTCTCAAGGGTTTTCGAGAGGCCGAGCGACGGCGCCTCACCGACGCGGCCGGCCGGAATCTTCTCTTCGCCGATATGGATCAGACCACGCAGGAATGTGCCGGTGGTGAGGATCACCTTCGGCGCGGCGATGAAACGACCATCGCCGCATTCGACGCCTTTGATCTCGCCCTGCTCGATGCGGATGTCTTCAACCGCAGCGCCGATGATGGTCAGGTTCTGCTGCTCGGCCAGCACTGCCTGCATCGCCTGGCGATACAGCTTACGATCCGCCTGCGTGCGCGGGCCGCGCACCGCGGGGCCCTTCGACTTGTTGAGCATGCGGAACTGGATGCCGGCGGCATCGGCCACGCGGCCCATCACGCCATCCAGCGCATCGATCTCGCGCACCAGATGGCCTTTGGCCAGGCCACCGATGGCGGGGTTGCACGACATCTCGCCGATGGTCTCGGGCTTGTGCGTCACCAGCGCGGTGCGCGCGCCCATGCGCGCCGCGGCCGCTGCGGCCTCGCAGCCGGCATGGCCGCCGCCGATCACGATGACATCGAACCTGTCCTGCATGGGCGCGGGTTTTACGCACAGGGGGCCGGGTCGTCAAAGGGAATCGCCCACAGACCCGGGTTGCACGGGAAACAGACCCCGTTTCACGTGAAACCGACCCATCTGGCTTTATATTCTCTTTTTGTTCTTTAATAAAAGGGTTCACAATCCGGAATGGCCGGGCTTAGTGAACAAAGGTGGATAGCGCTGCCAGCACGGCGGTGATCTGCACCAGGTTTACCGCCATGCTCAAGGAATGCAGGCGTTTGAACTGCCGCACAGCCCCCGCATCGCCGGCGGTTTTCGCCTCGCGCAATGCATCCAGACGCGGAATCACGAATTGCCGCGTCAGCACGGCAAATCCCGCGACGATGGCGAGCAGCGATGATGGCACCGGGTGCTGATCGAGCGCCAATGTCAGCGCACCAACAGCGCCGCAAATGATGATGACGAGATAGTAGACCGGGAACAGCGCCCGCACCGTGCGCGACGCCTGCTCGGACTCCAGCTTGGCGAAGATCACCGGCGTCAGCGCAAACGAGAAGAACAGCATCGTGCCGAGCAGGATCGCGGTGGCATAGAGCGCAACGGCGGAGAGCAGCATGGAGATATCCTTCTCTGTGAACAGGCCAGTGTTACAGGAGGACAATAGCGGTGCAATTCCGGCGTTGACCGCGTGCGCCGCCTTGGCCATAGAGAAGCCATGACAATGGATCTCGACGCCTCTCTTCTCTCCATCACGCGCTTCCCGGTGAAGGGCCTGACGCCGCAGTCGCTCGACGACGCCCAGCTCACGCCTGACCAGCCGCTCGCCAATGACCGCCGCTTCGCGCTGGCGCATGGCAGTTCGGCTTTCGACGCGCAGACGCCGGCCTTCCAGAAGAAGGCGCATTTCCTCACCTGGATCCGCAACCCGCCGCTGGCAGCGCTGGACTGCAGCTTCGATGCAAGCGGCACGAAGATCACGATCAAAAAAGACGGCAGGGTGCTGGTGCAGGAGGCCGACCTGACCTCGCCGCTCAGCCGGCCCGCCATTGAGAAAGTGGTGCTCGATCATATCGGCCCGGAAGGCTCGCGCGGCAGCGTGAAAGTCGCCGAGGCACCGGGCGCCTGGTTCGCCGATGTGCCCGATCCCTATCTCTCGATCCAGAACACCGCCACGCTGGTCGAACTCGGCCGCAAGCTGGGACAGTCCGAACCGCTCGACTCTCGCCGCCTGCGCGCCAACCTGGTGATCGGCGGCTTCCCGGCCTGGGCCGAGATGCAGTGGGTCGGGTCGCAGATCGAGATCGGCGAGACCGTGCTGGCGATCGAGGCCGTGATCGGCCGCTGCGCCGCCACGCATGTGAATCCCGATACCGGGATTCCCGACAGCGATCTGGTCGGCACGCTGAACAGCGTCTATGGCCATAACAAATGCGGCGTCTATGCCCGCGTGGTCAAAGGCGGCCGGATCAGGCGCGGCGACCGCGTCGGCCGCATTCTCTGAACCCGCCGGCAGCGGCCATCCGGAGGCGAGACATGCAGTTCATGGTGATCGAGCATTTCCGCAACCAGGACGCCAAAGCGGTCTATCGCCGCTTCCGCGACCAGGGCCGCATGATGCCCGAGGGCGTGCAGTTCGTATCAAGCTGGGTCAGCGCCGATCTCAGCCGCTGTTTCCAAGTGATGGAATGTGACGACCTCACCCTGCTGCAGCGCTGGTGCGCCGCCTGGTCGGATCTCGTCGAGTTCGAGATCGTGCCGGTCACACCCGGCAAAGATACGGCGGCTGCTTTGGCCGATCAGCTGTGACCGGCAAACGCGGCCACCTCACGCGTGACGGCGTAAAGCTGTCATACGTCGACTTCGGCGGTCAGCCTGAGAAGACGCTGCTGGCGCTGCATGGCCGCGCCGGTTGCGGCCGCAACTATGCGCCGCTGGCGCAGGCCCTAAGAGATAATACGGGGCGCCCCGACTGGCGCATCGTCGGCATGGACCAGCGCGGCCATGGCTGGAGCGACCATGCCACCGACCGCACGCGCGACGCCTTCCTCGACGATGCCGCCGCGATGATCGAACATCTCGATTGCGGCCCGGTCGTACTGATGGGGCATTCGTTTGGCGGCGTGAATGCCTACCAGCTCGCGGCCCACCGCCCCGACCTGGTGCGCGCGCTGGTCATCGAGGATGTCGGCTGCCGCTTCGGCCCGGCTAAACCCGGCGTATCCTGGCCGTTGCGCTGGGAAACGCTCGACCAGTTCCTCGCCTTCATGCGCAGCACCGAGATCGGCATGGACCGCTACCTGCTCGACAGCCTGGTCGAGTACGAGGATGGCTGGGGTTTCCGCTTCTCCGATGCCTGGCATGACGAGGCGCGCGCCCATATCACCGGTGACTGGAGCGATGACTGGGCCGCCATCGTCTGTCCGATTTTATTGATGCACGGCACGAAGAGCTGGCTGGTGAAGCGCGAAGAGATGGACCGCATGGCGGCGCTCAATCCGCGCTGCGAACTGAAGATCTTCGAGGGCGCCGGCCATGTACCGCATGACGAGCGGCCTGAAGAATTTGTGATGGCACTGCGCGACTTCCTTGGCCGTTCTGCGGCATGACCCAGCATTCCACTTCCTGGCCAGTCCACTGGTCCCTGCCCGCAGGCGCGGAGGGCGACCCTGCCTTCGCCCGCCTGCATCAGTTCTGGCTCGGCAAATGCCGCCGGGACGAGACCGGGCACGGTCTCCTGCCGGCGCGCAACGATATCGACGTGCTGGATATCCCGCGCGAGCTGCTGCGCGACATCGCGCTGCTGGAGGTGGTGCCTCAATCTGACGGCAGCCGCCGCTACCGCATCCGCCTGTTCGGCAGTGCGCTGGCGGCGATGACCGGGGCCGACGAGACCGGGCGCTATTATGACGAAACCGTGCCACCTGCCGGCTATGCCGTGCTGCGCCAGCATCTCGACCAGGCGGTCAGCGAAGCGCGGCCGATGTTTTTCGCCAGCCCCTCGGCGGCGCCGGGCCGGGGTTTCCTCTATTTCGGCCGGTTCGGCCTGCCGCTGGCCAGCGATGGCCGGCAGGTCGACATGATCCTGGCCCTGGTCCGGCCGCTGCCCAGCCCGGACCCCCGGCCGGATCTTGGGCCGGACCCGGGCTGAACCGTCCGATCCGGGGAATCCCCCCGAATCGCCCATGCATCGCCCCCGGGCGGCCCTGCTGATGCCATATTCCGGGTCCGTCATAGGTCCCCGACAAGGGCGCAAAGCCCAGCCCGGCCCTTATGGGCGGACCTATTCGTTTGGACCAGACAGAGCCCTCGCCATGAACAACCTCGCAGCCCTGATCCTGTTCGGCATGCTGACCGGTGTCGCCGCCCCGGCCCCCGCCATCGAACCCGCGCGCGGCGGATCCTCGCCCGGCGGCGGACCATCTGCCGGAATCGTGCAGTCGCAGGGTGCGCCGACACCAGGCTCTCAGAGCAATGTCATGGCCGAGCCGGCGCAGCAGGTCGAGCCTGAGGGCGGGCCGCCGGCTGGCGCATTGTCGCTGTCGCAGATCATCACCCAGATCGAGAGCCGGCCGGATTTCGCCTTCATCAAGGATATCGACTGGGACGATGGCCGCTACGACGTGCAATACCGCACGCGTGACGGCCGCGACCGCAACCTGAAGGTCGATCCGCGCACCGGCCGACCGGTCGAGGGCGCGCTGCCCACCGTGCACTGGCCCAAGTCGTAAGGTTTAGAGTTTACGCCAGCGCGGTCCCGCCGCTGCCGTGATGGTCGTGCGGCGGCCATTCGCTGCGCAGCAGGGCAAACAGGTCGCAGTCGCGCCATTCGCCACGCACATTGAAATTCTGCTGCAGCCGGCCTTCCAGCCGGAAGCCCAGTTTCTTCAGCACCGCATGGCTGCGGATATTCTCCACATCGGCCAGCGCCGTGATCCGGTGCAGCCCCAGTTCGGCAAAACCGAAGCGCAGCGCCGCCTGCACGGCTTCCGAGGCATAGCCCTTGCCGCGAATGGTGCCGTCGAACGAAAAACCGATATTGCCCTGGCGATGCTCGGCCGAGGCCACGCTCAGGCGCACCATGCCGATGGCGCGCTCCATCTGGCGTTCGGCCACGCAGAACAGCCAGTCATGCCCGGTCGGAGTCTCGGCCTCGATCACCCGCGCGGCGATGAAGCGCTTCACCAGGCCGGAATCCAGCGCCGGGCCGGGCAGGAATTTCCAGAAATCCTCCTTCACGGCGAACTGCTGGAACGCGACTTCGTCATCTGGCACGAAGGCGCGCAGGACCAGGCGTTCGGATTTCAGGGTGGGAAAGGCGTCGGGCATTTTCTGTCTCGGAACCCACCAGTGTCATGGCCGGGAGTGTCATGGCCGGGCTTGTCCCGGCCATCCACGTCTTACCGCATCGCAGCTTAAAAAGGCGTGGATGCCCGGCACAAGGCCGGGCATGACGATACTGGGGGACAGGTCGGCAAGCCAGCCCTCACTTCCCGATACAGAAATCCCTGAAGATCACATCCAGCAGGTCTTCGACATCGATCCGCCCGGTGATGCGGCCAATGCTGCGCGCCGCCAGCCGCACATCCTCGGCGGCCAGTTCGGCGCTGGTGTTGTGCCGCTCCGAGCCGCGCAGGAAGCGGTCCAGCGCAGCGATGCAGTCGGTCAGCGCCTCGCGGTGGCGCGCGCGGGTGAGCGTCGCGCTGCCGGTCAGGCCAATGCGCTCGACCACTTCCTTTTCCAGCAGATCGAGCAGCGTGCCCATGCCGGTGCCGGTCCGCACCGAGATCGGCAGCACGGGGCGGCCATTGATCTCCCAGCCGGCCAGCACGGCGGTCGCATCGGCCTTGTTGGCCACCACGATGGCATCGCCATCAATCAGGGCTTCCGTGTCTTTCGGCACGGTCTTTTTCGTCGCGTCCAGCACCACGATCTTGAGGTCGGCGCTCTCGGCGCGCTTCAGGGCGCGCGCCACGCCCTCAGACTCGATGGCGTCCGCGCTCTCGCGCAGACCGGCCGTATCGGCGAGCATCACGGGATAGCCGCCGAGATCGAGATGCACCTCGATCACGTCGCGCGTGGTGCCCGGAATATCCGAAACAATCGCCGCCTCGCGTTTCGCCACCGCATTGAGCAGCGACGACTTGCCCACGTTCGGCGCGCCGACAATCGCCACCATCAGGCCGTCGCGCAGTCTTTCGCCGCGCTGGCGGTCGTTCAGATGCGCCGCGATCTCCTCGCGCAGGCGCGCGATCTGCGGCTTCACCTCGGCCGCCACGCCTTCGGGCAGATCCTCGTCGGGGAAATCGATATCGGCCTCGAGATGCGCCAGCGCGCGCACCAGCTGGTTGCGCCAGCCCTCGTACAGCTGGCCCAGCGCGCCCTGCATCTGGCGTAATGCTTGCCTGCGTTGCGCCTGGGTCTCGGCATTGATCAGGTCGCCCAGGCCCTCGGCCGCCGTCAGGTCGAGCTTGCCAT
The DNA here is from genome assembly GCF_007197755.1 of Ferrovibrio terrae. NCBI lineage: Bacteria > Pseudomonadati > Pseudomonadota > Alphaproteobacteria > Rhodospirillales > Rhodospirillaceae > Ferrovibrio > Ferrovibrio terrae. The sequence continues at coordinate 1,327,902 of NZ_CP041636.1, read as the reverse complement.
GCTCAAACGCACGCCGGCTGAACTCGCCCGGCTCGGCCAGGCGCAGGCCCGGCAGTTTCGCCAGGGCCGCGAAGATCGCGCTGAGCACGGCGCGGCCGCCATGCACCTGCAGCTCGACCACATCCTCGCCGGTGAAGCTGTGCGGTGCGGGGAACCACAGCACCATGCCTTCATCGAGCAGCGCGCCGGTCTCATCCTTCAGCCGGCGCAGCGATGCAGCGCGCGGGCGCGGCAGGTTGCCGCCCACGAGAGCTTCCAGCGCATCGGCGGCCTGCGGCCCGCTGAGCCGGATCACCGCCACACCGGCGCGGCCGGGCGCGGAAGACAGCGCGTAGATGGTCTGCGGCGTCACTTTTTCTTTTCGCTGTGGTCCGGGCCATCTTCCGGCCTGAGCAGCAGGCGCTCGACACGGCCGCCCTGCTTCACATGCGTTTCCAGAATCTCGTCGATATCGGCAAAGTTGTCGGCGCGGTACCAGATGCCTTCGGGATAGATCACCAGCGTCGGCCCCAGTTCGCAGCGCTCGAGGCAGCCGGCATTGTTCACCCGCACGCCGTCTTCCAGCCCCAGGCCGAGTTCCTTGGCGCGCGCCTTCATGTAGTTGCGCAGCTTCTCGGCGCCCTTGCGCGCGCAACTGCCGCGCGGGTGATTTTCCGGCCGCTCGTTGGTGCAGACGAAAATATGCGCGCGGTAGAAATCTGACGCGTCGCCGGCCTTGGCCGGGGGGCGGACCTGATAACGGATGGCCATACCTTATACCTTCGGGCTTACTTCTTGCCCGGCGGCGTGCCCGCATTCGCCGGGAACTGGCTGAAGAAGAATTTCTGAATCTGCTCCAGGTTGTTCATCCCCATCGGGCCCCAGGTGCGCAGCAGCACTTCCGGGTCCATGGATTTGAGCGACCCCAGCATGCGCTCCTGCATCTGGGCCATCACGGCCTCCTGCAAGGGTTGCACATCCGGCAGCCCGAGGAAGCTCCGGGCCTCCTCCGGCGTGCAATCGACATTGACAGTCACCTTCATCGCTGCACCATACTGCTGAGTGGAAATGCTCGAAATTCAGAAGCAGGACAAATACCTAGCATGACCGGTGCCGCGTTGTCAGGGACCAATCAACCCGATCTTGGCCGCAACAATCTCGACCGGGCCGCCTCGCCCTATCTGCAGCAGCACCGCGACAATCCGGTGCACTGGCAGATCTGGTCGCCCGAGGTGCTGAAGGCTGCCCAGGCCGCCAACAAGCCGATCCTGCTCAGCATCGGCTATGCCGCCTGCCACTGGTGCCATGTGATGGCCCATGAAAGTTTTGAAAATCCCGGTATCGCCGCGGTGATGAACGAGCTGTTCGTCAACATCAAGGTCGACCGCGAAGAACGCCCCGACATCGACACCATCTACATGAACGCGCTGCATGTGCTGGGCGAACAGGGCGGCTGGCCGCTCACCATGTTCCTGACGCCGAAGGGCGAGCCTTTCTGGGGTGGCACATACTTCCCGCCGGAAAGCCGCTATGGCCGGCCCGGCTTCCGCGAGGTGCTGGAAAAAATCCACGAGGCCTATACGCAGAAGCCCGACGCCGTGGCGCAGAATTCCAAGATGCTGGTCGGCGCCTTGCGCAACCTGGCCAAGCCGCAGAGCCGCGACCGCCTTCCTTTAAGCAACGACGTGCTCGACCAGGTGGCAGGGCAGGTGCTCGGCCATGTCGATCCCGAACAGGGCGGCATCGGCTCGGCGCCGAAATTCCCGCAGACCGGCCTGTTCGATCTGCTGTGGCGCGCTTACCTGCGCACCGGCATCCCCGATTATTCCGTGGCGGTGATCACCACGATCACGCGCATGGCGCAGGGCGGCATCTACGATCATCTCGGCGGCGGCTTCGCGCGCTACTCGACGGACGCCGAATGGCTGGCGCCGCATTTCGAGAAGATGCTGTACGACAACGCGCAGCTGCTCAGCCACATGGCGATGGTCGAGGCCGAGTCCAATGATGCGATGCTGCGCCAGCGCATCGGCGAGACCGTTGGCTGGCTGCTGCGCGAGATGATTGCTGCAGACGGCGCGTTTGCCGCGACTCAAGACGCGGATTCAGAAGGCGAGGAAGGCAAGTTCTACGTCTGGGACAAAGACGAGATCGCCGCCGTGCTCGGGCCTTATACCGGCGAATTCTGTGCGGCCTACGACGTCACGGATGATGGCAACTGGGAACACAAGACCATCCTGCGCCGCTCGCTCGAGCCCGACCTGAAGGACGAGGCCGGCGAAAAACGCCTGCGCATCGCGCGCGAGAAACTGTTCGCCGTGCGCGACAAACGCATCAAGCCCGGCTGGGACGACAAGGTGCTGGCCGACTGGAACGGCCTGATGATCCGCAGCATGACCGACCTGTCGCTGCAATATGCCAGGCCCGACTGGCTGCAGGCCGCCGAACGCGCCTATGGCTTCATCCATGCGACGATGCAGTATGGCGACAATCGCCTCGGCCACAGCTGGCGCAACGATATCCTGGTCAGCCCCGGCCTGCTGGATGATTACGCCAACATGGCCGCGGCGGCACTGGCGCTGTATGAGGCCACCGGCAATCCCGATTATCTCGAACAGGCCAAACGCTGGCTTGAGGTGGTGGAAAGCGATTACGCCGACAGTGTGAACGGCGGCTATTTCCTCACCTCAAAAGATGCCGAGGATCTGGTGGCGCGCACGCGTCATGCGGCCGACAATGCCACACCGGCCGGCAACGGCACCCTGGTCGGCGTGTTCGCGCGGCTGTGGTATCTCACCGGCGATGTGGTCTGGCGCGAGCGGGCGCAGAACCTGATCGATGCCTTCTCGCCCGAGATCGGGCGCAACTTCTTCCCGATGGGCAGCTTCCTCAACGGCGCGGACCTCTTCCTGAATGCCGTGCAGGTGGCGATCATCGGCCGGCGCGGCGACCCCGCCACCGAGGCGCTGATCACGGCGGCCTACCAGGTCTCGGCGCCCAACCGCGTGCTTCTGGTGTCCTCGCCCGATGCGACCCTGCCCGAAACCCATCCGGCCCATGCCAAGACGCAGATCGACGGCAAGCCGACGGCTTATGTCTGCCTCGGTCCGACCTGCGGCCTGCCGGTGACGACGCCGGCGGAACTGACGTCCTCGATCAAGGCGACGCGGGCGGTCTAGGCGGTTGCCAGCACCGCCTGCTTCCTGCCCTTGATCAGCAGCGACAGCCCGGCCGCAATCACAGCCGTGACACCGGCAATGATGAAGGCCTGCAGATAATCGCCCTGCTGCACGCGCATCCAGCCGGCGAAGAAAGCCGCGCTGGCCGCGCCGAGCTGGTGGCCCGCCGCGATCCAGCCGAACACCACCGGTGCATCGCGCTCGCCGAAAGCTTCCGTCGCCAGCCGCACGGTCGGCGGCACGGTGGCGATCCAGTCGAGACCGTAGAAGACCGCGAAGATCGACAGGCTCGCCAGCGAGAAGTCGGTATAGGGCAGGTAGACCAGCGACAGCCCGCGCAGACCGTAATACATGAACAGCAGCTTGCGCGGATCGTAACGATCCGTGAGCCAGCCCGACGCCGTCGTGCCGAACAGGTCGAAGAAGCCCATCAGCGCCAGCACACCGGCCGCCGTCGTCACCGCCAGGCCCATATCGCCGCAGAATGACAGCAGATGCGTGCCGACCAGACCGTTGGTGGTGAAACCGCAGATCCAGAAGGTGGCGAACAGGAACCAGAAGTCAGCTTTCTTCGAGGCGCGGCCGAGCGCGGCCACGGCAAATACCAGCGGGTTCTGCGCCGGCGCGGCCGGCGGCGCGGCTTCGGTGGCGCCATAGGGCATCAGGCCCATATCGCCCGGACGCTCCGGCAGCAGCCACCAGACCAGCGGGACCAGCGCGGCCGCGGCCAGCGCCACCGTCCAGGTCACCAGCGGCCAGCCGCCCATCTCGGCCAGCATGGAGAGCAGCGGAATGAAGATCAGCGTGCCGGTCGCGGTGCTGGCGGTGAGCAGCCCCATGACGAGGCCGCGGTTGGTGGCGAACCAGCGGTTGGTGATGGTCGCGCCCATCACCAGCGCGATGGCGCCCGAGCCCAGACCGGTCAGCACGCCCCAGGTGGCGATCAGGTGCCAGGCCTCGGTCATCAGGGTGGACAGCATGGTGGCGCCCGACATCAGCACCAGGGCGCAGAGCAGCGTGCGACGGATGCCGAAACTCTGCATCAGGGCTGCCGCAAAGGGCCCGACCAGGCCGTAGAGGAAGATGCCGATCGCGGCGGCCAGCGAGGTGGTGTCGCGGCTCCAGCCGAACGACTTTTCCCACGGCACCAGCAGCACGCTGGGGCTGGAACGCAGCCCCGCCGCCGCCAGCAGACAGACGAAAATGACGGCGACGACCAGGAACGCATATTTCTGGCCAAGGAAACGGGGGCGTGCTATGCTCATGTGACTTACCGGTACGTTAAATGATGCCGTTATATGCGTACCGATCGGTAACATTGTCAAGTCTCATTCAGGAACCCGTCGTTTATGGCCCGCAAAAGCCAGCACGAACCGGCCCAGACGCCGTTTGGCAGCAACCCGCCCCTGCCGGTCGATGCGAAGACTGGCGCGCCGCGCGCCGCCGACAAGATCCGCCGCACCGCGCGCGAGCTGTTCTATGCCGAGGGCATCCGCGCCGTCGGCGTCGATGAGATCGTCACCAGGGCCGGCGTCACCAAGCCGAGCCTGTACCGCGCCTTCCCGTCCAAGGATGAGCTGGCCGCAGCCTACCTGCGCGACTACGACGCTGAGTTCTGGCAGCGCTTCGAGGCGCGGCTCGACAAGGCCGGGCGCGACGATCCGCGCGCCGGCCTGATGGATTTCCTGCAAAGCCTGAACGACCGGGCCAGCGCCGCCAGCTACCGTGGCTGCGGGCTGTCGAACACGGCGGTGGAATATCCCGACGACGCGCATCCGGCCCGCAAGGTGTCGGAAGACCACAAGCGCAAATTACGGCTCAAGCTGGCCGAGCTGGCCGCCGATATGGGCGCCGACGATCCGAAGCAGCTGGGCGACAGCCTGATGCTGCTGATCGAGGGCGCCTTCGTGTCGGGCCAGATCTTCCATGCCGGCGGCGGCCCGGCGCGCGCACTGGCCGCTGCCGCCACGCGGCTGATCGACAGCCATCTGACGCGCTGAAACGTCAGAAACACTGCGGGTTTTCCACCGGCTGCACGTCAGGCAGCTGGTTGGCGATCTTCTCGTTGTCGCTGCGCACGACCAGGTATTCCACCATCTCGGTCGTCTCCAGGCTGCGTTCCTGATGCGGAACATGGGGCGCGAAATACACCGCGTCGCCCGGCCCGATCTCGATGGCATATTCCAGCCGCGCGCCCCAGCGGATCTCGCTGCGGCCCCGCACGGCATGGATCATCACTTCATGGCGGCCATGAGTGTGCGGCCCGGTATTGCTGCCCGGCGCGACATGGACGCTGCCGACCCAGGCCTTTTCGCTGCCGCCGATACCGCTGAAGTCGAACACCGTCGTGCGGCCACCTTGCATGGCACGCTCGTCGGCCAGCGCGGTGGCACGCCGCACCTGCACTGCGTTGCGCCAATCAGTGGGTGTGTTCATGGCCACAGGATAACGCAGCATGGCGGTGATCTGCCAGTTTCCGGCAGCAGTCACGCCTCCGTCATCGTTTCGCACTGGATTAGCCGGGCCTGACGCCCAATCTCTGTCGGGCGCGGGGGCGACACCCCGGAACCACGGTTCGGCACTGGCGTTAACTTATTTGCTGGTGTCGGACCCCGGTTGCGGCACTTGAACCCGTTTGCGTTGCGTCAGGGGAGAGCCACAGGGATGAGCAGCACAGCTATCTTCGAAAAGCTTGGAATCCTCGACAAAGCCGACACTTTCGAGGAGATCGGGCCGGCTGATCTCAGCCCGGACAAGTCCAACGCAGAGCCTGACATTCTCGAGCTTAAGGATCTCGCGGCAGATCCCGATACGGCCGCCGCTGCCATCTACGACGGCCCTCTGCCACAGATGCAGCCGATACAGAATCAGGCGGCGCGTGACGCGCTGCTGGAGGGCTATCGCACCGTGCGGCAGATGACCGAAAAGCTGGTCGAGCCACTGACACCGGAAGACCAGAACCTGCAGTCAATGGACGATGCCAGTCCGGCGAAATGGCATCGGGCGCATACCACCTGGTTCTTCGAGACCTTTCTGCTTCAGCCGCACCAGCCGGCCTACTGCGTGTTCGACGAACACTTCAACTACCTTTTCAACTCCTATTACGAAGCCATCGGCGAGCGCCATCCGCGTCCCGAACGCGGCATCCTCAGCCGCCCCACCGCCGAAACGGTCACGCAGTATCGCCGCTATGTCGATGCCGCGATGGAAGAGCTGATCGCGCGCATCGACGATGCCGCGCTCGGCCAGATCGCGCCGCTGCTGGCACTGGGGCTGGCGCATGAGCAGCAGCACCAGGAACTGATCCTCACAGACATCAAGCATGCCTTCTGGCGCAACCCGGTCTCGCTCGCCTACCAGCCGGCACAGGGCTTCACGCGCGACATGCCGCCGCCGCTCGACTTCGTCAGCTTCGCCGGCGGCATCGTCGAGATCGGCCATGACGGTCACGGCTTCGCCTTCGACAATGAAGGCCCGCGCCACCGCGTGCTGCTCAATCCCTATCGCATTGCCTCACGGCCGATCTCCTGCGGTGAATACCTGCTGTTCATGGAAGACGGCGGCTACAGCCAGCCCGAACTCTGGCTGTCGGATGGCTGGGCCACGGTGCAGCGCGAAGGCTGGCAGGCCCCGCTCTACTGGACCAAAGACGCCAAGAAGGGCGGCTGGCAGGTCTTCACGCTGAACGGCAAGCGCGCCATCGATCCGGCCGAGCCGGTCTGCCATGTCTCCTTCTTCGAGGCCGCCGCCTTTGCCGCCTGGGCCGGCAAGCGCCTGCCCACCGAGGCGGAATGGGAGCATGCGGCGCAAAGCGGCCGCTGCGAATTCCGTGGCGGTTTCCTCGATCGCGCGCATCCGCATCCGCGTCCCGCCAGCGCGCCGCCTGGCCGGCTGCAGATGTTCGGCGAGGTCTGGGAATGGACGCGCTCGGGCTACGAACCCTATCCGGGTTTCAAACCGGCCGGCGGCGCCATCGGCGAATACAACGGCAAATTCATGTGCAGCCAGATCGTGCTGCGCGGCGGCTCCTGCGTCACGCCGCCGGGCCATGTGCGCGCCAGCTATCGCAATTTCTTCCCGCCGGCCGCGCGCTGGCAGTTTTCCGGAATCCGTCTCGCGGAGGATGTATGAGCACGCTTGTCTCGCTGCGGCGCCGGGAGCGCCCGGCCCCACATGATCCTGAATTCGACCGCGATGTGCAGGCGGGCCTCGGCGCCCAGGTGAAAACCCTGCCGGCGAAGTATTTCTACGACCAGCGCGGCTCGGAGCTGTTCGAGCAGATCTGCCGCCTGCCGGAATATTACCCGACCCGCACCGAGTGGAAAATCCTGCGCGAGCAGGGCCCGGCCATCGCAGGCATCATCGGGCCTGACGTGGAGGTGGTGGAATTCGGCGCGGGTGCTGCGGAAAAAATCCGCCTGCTGCTCAACGCCCTGCCGCGCCCGGCCGGCTATCTGCCGATCGACATTTCCGGTGCGCATCTGTCGGCTGCAGTGGCGTCGCTGCAGCGCGCCTATCCCGATGTCACCATGCGCGCGGTGGCCGGCGATTTCACCAAACAGCTGCCGCTGCCTGCACCGCTGCCGCAGGCGCGGGCCCGCGTCGGCTTCTTTCCGGGCTCGACGATTGGCAATTTCACCCCCGACGAGGCGCTGGGTTTCCTGCGCAATGCGGCCGCGATGTTGCGCGACGGCGGTGGTGTTGGTTCGGGGCTCTTGATCGGCGTCGACCTGGTGAAGGACCCGGCCGTGCTGCATGCCGCCTATAACGACAGTGCTGGCGTCACCGCGGCCTTCAACCTCAACCTGCTGGAGCGGATCAACCGCGAACTGGATGGCGATTTCAATCTCGACGCCTTCGATCACTACGCTTTCTACAATCCGCGCCAGCACCGGATCGAAATGCATCTGGTCAGCAGCAAGGCGCAGACGGTGACAGTCGCTGGCCGGCAGTATGGCTTTGATGCCGGTGAGTCGATCCACACCGAGAATTCCTGCAAATACACGCCGATCCGCTTCCGCCAGCTGGCGGAAAAGGCCGGTTTCCGGCCGGCGGCGATGTGGACCGATCCCGACAGTCTGTTCAGCCTGCACTGGCTCACCCTGCCGCAAGCTTAAGCATGGGCTTGAATCATCTGGGTTTCGATCCGAAACGTAATCGGAAAGTAACGCGCGGACGGTGATCCAACCCGGTAGGGTCCCTCCGTGCTTATGACCCAGCCCTTCCTCGTCTCCTCCGAACTGCCCCGCGTTTTCGACGGCGGTTGGCGCGTCGTCCGCGCCGCCGAGCGTGGCAACGACTGGCACCCGCAGGTTCGCGAGCTGCTGTATTACTGGATGCGCAACTGCAATGCCGAAGGGCATCTGCCATCGCGCCAGGCGATCGACCGGATCGAACTTTCCGAACTGCTGCCGCATATGTGGATGCTCGATGTCGAGCGCAGCCCATGGCGCTTCCGCTATCGCATGGCCGGCAGCGAATTTGCCGCTTCGGTCGGCCGCACCATCGGCAACGACTGGTATGACGAATTGCGGCCGCAGGCCTGGGCCGCCAACCGCACCCGCCTGATCACCACCGTGCGCGACGGCATGCCGACCTGGCGCCGCGGTGCCGTGCCGGTGGAAGATGACGCCTTCGATTTCAATGGCTGGAGCGAGGTGGAAAACCTGATGCTGCCGCTCGCCAGCGACGGCATCAACGTCGACACCGTCCTGGGGATCAGCCTGCCCTATCGTCCCATCGATCTGTGGGAAACCGCGCCGCTGGCGGCGCAGTAACAGCTTTCATCTATCCGGTTGCCGGGGGTGGCAAACCGTGGCCGGCATCGCATCTTGAGGCAGCTCGATGCGATGCCGGCCCGGTACCAACCCCGAAAATACTTTCCGGCCTTCAGGCTGCCTCGCCAGATCCGGCGCGATTCCGATCTTTCAGGCCGCCGATAAAGCTGCTGATCGCCGGACGCAAGGCCGCGAACAGCGGATCGTCCTTGCGCTTCAGCATCACTTCCGAAAACAGCTTGAGACCGATACCCAGCGAGGCGGCTTCGTCCTCGCTGTAATGCCCGCTGGCGCGGATGCGCTGCACGATGCCGATAATGTCGTCATGGTTGACTGCCTCGAACACCAGCTCGGGCTGCCGGTCCATGCCATCGCGCGGCGTGCCGAGATGTTCGATGGTGACGCGATAGCGATGGCCACGCATGTGATGCCCTTTCCAGGCGATGTCGCTGATGGTTGCAGTGCCCATAGGCCCCCGTCCTATGAAGATGGCCCTTACTGGCCGCGGATCTCTTTCGCCGCCCGCACCAGGATGTCGATGATGCGGCGCTGTTCCTCGGGCGAGGCGTCGTCGGTGGCCTGCAGCACGGCGCGCAGGTGCCGGCGCGCAGCTCTCATCGAGGAAGACGGATCGGCATTGTGCCGTGTGACATCGTCCTCTTCCGCCGGCATCTCGTCGCCGCTGCGGAAAAACCGCTTCGCCTTGGCGATGCGCAGGCCGATCTTGGCCAGCTGCGCCATCATCGTGTCGGCATGCACGCGGTGTTCGGCCAGATAGGTACGGCCCGTGGTCGTCAGGCTGTAGAGCTTCTTGGCGCCGTCAGCCGCAACGCTGGTATGGCCGATCTCTTCCAGATAGGTCAGCGCGGGATAGATCACGCCGGGGCTCGGCGCGTAGAAGCCCGAAGTGTGTTCCTCCAGCGCCTTGATGATCTCGTAGCCGTGGCGCGGATGCTCCTCGAGCAGCACCAGGATCAGCAGCTGCAGGTCGGCGGCCGAGACCACGCGGCTGGCGCGGAAGCCATGGCCGCCCAGGCCGTCTTCCCCGGCCGAGAATAAGGCGGCAGCCAGTCGCCCGCGGAAATGGCGGCGGCCGCCCCCAATGCCGTATTTGGCGCGCCCGATGCAGCGATGATCGCGCAAAGCCTTGAGAATATGGGGAAATTCCAGATGTTCACTCATGATAGTCTACTCGCTTCTTACGTCAGACCCGTTGTCTGACATATCGTAAGATATACTTTGCGATATCTGAGTCAAGCAGATTATTCACTGCGCGGCGGCCGTCGGGTGTCAAAAGAGTCGTGAAGGCTGGTGCCCGCTGCCGGACTCGAACCGGCACGGCCTTGCGGCCTCGGGATTTTAAGTCCCGTGCGTCTACCAATTCCGCCAAGCGGGCAGGCGGGTCCTGTCTAGCGGGGGCGCAGGCAGACCGTCAATTGTCCCGCAGCAATGCAGCACTGGACGCAGCCGGCATGCGCTCGACAAAATGCGCCATGCCTTCTGCCGATTCCGTCATCGCATCCTTCCGCGACCAGGCCGACTATTGCCGCGCGCTGGGCTCGCCGTTCACCGGCATGCTGCTCGATCTCGCCACCGAACGGCTCGCGGCGAACGCATCGTGGGCGGAACCGATTTTAAACTGGCCGGGCGATCCGCGTGCCGATGCCTTGCCGTTGCGGCTGGCCGGCGCGCTGCATCGCGCCGTGCTGGAGGGTGGCGATGCACCGCTCACGGCCGCTTATGCGGCAACACACATCACCGCCGGAGACCTCGATGCCGCGCTGACGCGCCATGCCGCGCTGCTCGCGCAGTATCTGCAAAGCCCGCCGCAGACCAACGATCCGCAGCGCTCGGCCGTGTTGCTCGGCGGTTTCCTCAAGCTCGCGCAGCTTTGTCCGGGACTGCCGCTGCAGACCTGCGAGATCGGCGCCAGCGCCGGACTCAACCAGCTGTGGGACACCTACGCCTATGACTTCGGCGGCTGGCAACATGGCGAGCCGCAGACCGCGCCGCTGCTGCTGCGCTGTCGCTGGGGCGGATCGCAGCCGCCCGCGTTGCGCCCGCGTGTCATTGCGCGCGCCGGCTGCGATGTCAGTCCGCTCGATGCGCGCAACACCGCCGACCGCCAGCGCCTGCTGTCGTATATCTGGGCCGACCAGCCCGAACGGCTGGCGCGGGTCACGCTGGCGCTGGATCACGCCGCCGCCTGCGATATCGCCGTCGCCCGCAACCATGCTGCCGATTTCGTCGCCGCACAGCTGCAGCAGCGCAAACCCGATGCGGCCCTGGTGCTCTATCACTCGATCGTCTGGCAGTATATCGCAGCGCCGGAGCAGCAGCGTATCGCCGCCGCCATGAACCAGGCCGGAGCAACCGCGACCGCGCAGGCACCGCTGGCCTGGCTGCGGTTCGAGCCCGGCCGCGCCAAGGACGGCGCGGATCTCACCCTGACGCTGTGGAACGGCACCGACCCCGCCGGCCGCGAGGAACGGCTGGGCGCCGGCGATTATCACGGCCGCTGGATGCGCTGGGAAAACGATTAACGTCTGCTGACAGTTTCTGCCGCGGATTCATCCACCGCACCATCGCTTTTTCGCAAACCCGGTCCTATCTTGCGCGCATGGATCCCAAGGTCTTCACCAATATCGCCCGCGCCATCGCCGATGCCTCGCTCAATGGGCATTCAGAAGGCGAAATCCTCAGCAACTTCTGCTCGAACCTGAACGAAGCCGGCATCCCGGTGAAGCGCGCGCTGCTCGGCGCCGACACGCTGCATCCGGTGCTGGCCGGCCGCATCTTCTCCTGGCATGCCGACAAGCAGGATGTGGAGCTGTACGAATTCGGCCGCTCGATCACCGAGGAAGGCCAGCGCAAATGGCATTCCAGCCCGTTCTACCATCTGGAAACCAGCGGCGAGGATTCCTTACGTTTCCGCATCCTCGGCCATAACGGCGACTATCCCTTCCCGGTGCTGCCGGAACTGGCCGAGCAGGGTTATACCGACTACCTGGTCACCATGACGCGCTTCGGTGAGCGCGCGGTGATCGGCCAGCTCAATTCGGTCTATGCCTCCTGGACCACGACGCATGGCGAGGGCTACACCGACAAGCAGGTCGAAACGCTCGGCGCACTGATTCCTTTCGCCGCCGCCGCCGTACGATCGGCCAGCGTGCGCCGCATCGCCGAAACGGTGGCCGAGACCTATCTGGGCCGCAACGCCGCGCAGCGCGTTCTCAGCGGCACCATCGGCCGCGGCGAGGCCGAACGCATCACGGCGGCCCTGTGGTTCTCCGACCTGCGCGGTTTCACGCGGCTGGTCGATACCGTGTCGCCCGAACTTATCATGCCGCTGCTGAACGACTATGCCGGCGCGGCCGTCTCCGCGATCCATGCGCATGGCGGCGAGGTGCTGAAATTCGTCGGCGACGGCGTGCTCGCCATCTTCCGCGATGACGGCAACCTGCAGAATGCCTGTCTGCAATCAATCAAGGCGCTGAAAAGCTGCCTGCGCGACCTGCGCGAGGTGCGCAACCGCCGCGCCAATGCGGGGCTGCCAGTGACGGATATGTCGGTCGCGCTCCATGTCGGCGAAGTGCTGTATGGCAATTTCGGCGGCGAGGATCGCCTCGACTTCACTGTCGTGGGCCCGGCAGTGAACGAACTCTCGCGCATTTCCGGCCTGGCGCGCTCGGTCGACCAGCGCGCGATCTACTCGGCCGCCTTCAAGCAGGCCGCCGGCGGGCTGAACGAGTATGCGATTTCGCTGGGGCGTTACGCGTTGCGCGGCGTCGAGAATCCCTCGGAGCTGTTCACGCTGGATCCGAGCGTTCTGCGCTGAGCGCTGTCCTTCACCGTCATCCCGGGCGAAGACCCGGGATCCCATTTGTTTTATGGCGGTGAGAAAATGGGACCCCGGCTCAAGGCCGGGGTGACGAGTAGGGCTACAATAAAAAAGGCCCGGTTCTGACACCGGGCCTTTTCTGTTTCCGTTTCAGCTATTCGCCCGCAGGATTGGGCTGCTCCTGGTGTTTCTGGCCTTTCGACACGCGGCCGTGCACGAAGGCGCGCAGCACCACGTAGAAGACCGGCGTCAGGAACAGGCCGACCAAGGTCACGCCGATCATGCCGGAGAACACCGCCGTGCCTAGCGCGCGGCGCATTTCCGCACCGGCGCCCGACGAGGTCACCAGCGGCAGCACACCGAGGATGAAGGCGAATGCCGTCATCAGGATGGGGCGCAGGCGCAGGCGGCAGGCCTCGATCACCGCGTCGGCGGCCGACTTGCCTTCCGCCTCCAGCTGGCGGGCGAATTCCACGATCAGGATCGCGTTCTTCGCCGCCAGACCGATCAGCACGACGAGTCCGATCTGCACCAGCACGTTGTTGTCGATCCCGACGATCCAGACGCCCAGCAGGGCGAACAGCACGCTCATCGGCACGATCAGCATGATCGCCAGCGGCAGGACCCAGCTTTCATACTGGGCCGCCAGCGCCAGGAAGACGAAGACGACGGCGAGGATGAACACATAGGTCGCCGTGTTGCCGGTCGAGCGCTCCTGCAGGGCGATTTCCGTCCATTCGAAGCTCTGGCCCGGCTGCAGCACCTGCTTGGCCAGTCCTTCCATGATCGCCAGCGACTGGCCGGTGGAAACGCCCGGCGGCGTGTTGCCCTGCAGCGGCACCGACACATAGGTGTTGTAGCGCTGCAGCAGGTCGGGGCCCGCGGTTTCCTTGATCTCGACCAAAGTCCCGAGAGGAACGAGGTCGCCGGTCGCCGAACGAACCTTCAGGCGCGAGATGTCCTCGTTGTTGAGACGGAACTGCTGGTCGGCCTGGGCGCGCACCTGGAAGATGCGGCCAAAGGCGTTGAAGTCGTTCACATAGGCCGAACCGAGATTGACCTGCAGCGCCTCGAACACGTTGGCGATCGGCACGTTCAGCATCTGCGCCTTGACGCGGTCGATATTCAGGAACACCTGCGGCGAGGCGGCCGAGAAGGTGGTGAACACGCCGGTCACGCCGGGCGTCTGCGCCGCCATGCCCATGATCTGATAGGCGGCCGCCAGGATCGGGCGCACGTCGTCGCCGGTGCGGTTCTGCAGCTGCATCTTGAAGCCGCCGCCCGAACCGATGCCGGGCACCGCCGGCGGCGGCACCGCGATGACGAAGGCTTCCTCGATGCCCTGCAGCTTGCCGATCATCTGGCCGATGATGGCATCCGCGGTCAGGCCCTGGCCGAGGCGCTCCTCGAAGGCCGTGAACGGGGTGAACATCACCGAGGCGTTGGTCGCATTGGTGAAGGTCGCGCCGTTGAAGCCCGGGATGGCGACGACATGCGCCACGCCCGGCACGGTCTCGATCATCTTGGTCGCCTTCTGCGTCACCTCGTCGGTGCGGCTGAGCGACGCGCCATCGGGCAGCTGGATGACGACGATGGCATAGCCGCGATCGAGCGGCGGGATGAAGCCCGGCGGCACGGTGCGGAACAGGAAGAAGGTGCTCGCCACCAGCAGGCCATAGACGCCCAGCATCAGCACCCGGCGGGTGACGATGCGGCTGACGCCACGGGCATAGCCGTTGCTCATCCTGTCGAAGGCGGAATTGAATTTGTTACCTGCGCTGTTCAGCCAGCGGAACGGCGGGAATTTCGGCTCGTGGCCAGGCTCATGCTTGCGCAGCAGCACGGCGCCGAGCGCCGGCGACAGTGTCAGCGAGTTGAAGGCCGACAGGATCGTCGCCACCGAGATGGTGAGCGCGAACTGCTTGTAGAACTGGCCGGTGATGCCGGGAATGAAGGCGGTCGGGATGAACACCGCCGACAGCACCACGGCGATGGCGATGACGGCCGTGCCGACCTCGTCCATGGTTTCATGCGCTGCATCGCGCGGACTCATGCCCAGCGCAATGTTGCGTTCGATGTTTTCCACCACGACGATGGCGTCGTCGACCACGATGCCGATGGCGAGCACCAGGCCGAACAGGCTGAGCACGTTCAGCGTGAAGCCGAAGGCGAGCATGACGGCGAAGGTGCCGACCAGCGAGACCGGGATGGCCAGGATCGGGATCAGCGCCGCGCGCCAGTTCTGCAGGAAGATCAGAACCACCAGCGCGACGAGGATGATCGCCTCAACCAGCGTCTTGTACACCTCGTTGACCGACTCCTCGATGAATTCGGTCGGGTTGTAGATGATGGTGTATTCCAGACCTTCGGGGAAATCCTGCTTCAGCTCGTCCATGCGGGCGATGACGGCCGTCGAGGTTTCCAGCGCATTGGTGCCGGGGCGCTGGAACACGCCCATGGCGATGGCGGTCTTGCCATCCAGATAGCTGCGGCTGCTGTAGTCCTTGGCGCCGAGTTCGACGCGAGCCACGTCATCCAGGCGCACCAGGCGGCCGTCGGCCGAGGCCTTGATGATCACGTCGCGGAACTGGCGGGCATCCGAGAAGCGGCCCTGTGTGGTGACGATGGCCTGCAGGGCCGTGTCGTCCGGCGAGGGTTGCTGGCCCAGCGCGCCACCGGAAACCTGCACATTCTGGGCGCGCAGCGCGCTGACTACGTCAGATCCCGACAGGCCATAGGCAGCCATGCGGTTGGGATCGAGCCAGATGCGGATGGCATATTCGCTGCCGCCGAACACGACCACGTTGCCCACGCCTTCCAGCCGCAGCAGCTGGTCGCGGATGCGCAGCTGCATGTAGTTGGCGATGTAGAGCTGGTCGTAGCGCTCATCGGGCGACAGCAGATGCACGACCATGAGGAAGTCGCCGGCCTGCTTGCGCGTCTGGATGCCCTGGCGGCGCACTTCTTCCGGCAGACGCGGCTCGGCGATGGTGACACGGTTCTGCACCTGCACCTGCGCCGTGTCGAGATCGGTGCCCGGCTTGAAGGTGACGGTCAGCTGCATCAGGCCGTCGGCGGTGGAATACGACGACATATAGAGCAGGTTTTCGATGCCGGTGATTTCCTGCTCGATCGGCGTCGCCACCGTGCGGGCCAGCGTCTCGGCATCGGCGCCGGGGTAACTGGCGGTCACGTTGATCTGCGGCGGCGCGATTTCGGGATATTCCGAAACCGGCAGCTGGAAGAAGGCGATCGCACCGAGGATCACCGTGACGATGGAGATCACGGCGGCAAAGATCGGCCGGTCGACGAAGAAGTGTCCGAATTTCATGGCGCCCTCGCGGCGTAAAAGACTGGATTACTTGGCAGGCGCCTGGCCACCGGGCGCTGCCGGCTGCGGCAGCGACATCAGGCCGTTCCAGACCTGCGGCAGTTCCACCGGCATCGGCGTCACCTTGCCGCCGCCCAGACGCACGCGCTGCAGGCCGTTGATCACGACAGTCTCGTCGCCCTTCAGGCCTTCGCGCACGATGCGGTAGTTGTCGGTGCGCGAGCCGGTGCGGATCGGGCGCTGCTGCACCGCGCCGCCGTCACCCACGACATAGACGTAGCGACGGTCGAGATCGGTCAGGATGGCTTCATCCGGCACCATCACAGCCTGATACTGCGGGCTGCCTGGCACGGCGATGCGGCCGAACAGGCCCGGCGTCAGGAACTGGTCCTTGTTGTCGAACACGGCGCGCAGGCGCATCGTGCCGGTGGCGGTATCGACGCGGTTGTCGGTGAAGTCCAGCACGCCCTTATGCGTGAAGGTCTTCTCGTCGGTCAGCATCACCGAAACGGCGAGGCCGCGACCGTTGCTGCCGCCGCTGCTGCTGTTGCCGCCCTGCTTGGCGATGCGCTGGTAGGAGAGGTACGAGCGCTCGTCGATGTCGAAATAGAAATGCACCGGGTCGACCTGCACGATGGTGGTCAGCAGCGTCTCGTTCTCGCGCACCAGGTTGCCCTCGGTGACCAGCTTGCGCGAAATGCGGCCCGAAATCGGCGCGCGCACCTCGGTGAAGCTGAGCGCCAGACGCGAGGATTCGGCAGCGGCGCGGGCGCCGACGATACCGGACTGCGCGGACAGGAAGGCCTGGCGGCGCTGGTCCAGCGTGGCGGCAGCGGCGGCGCCGCTCTGGGTCAGGCGCTGGTAGCGTTCAAATTCCACCTTGGCGAGGTCGAACTCGGTCTGGCGGATGCTGAGCGAGGCCTGGGCCTGGTTATAGGCGGCCTGATAGGTGCGACGGTCGATGGTGAACAGCAGGTCGCCCTGGTTCACCATGGCGCCGTCCTGGAAATGCACCGTGTCGAGATAGCCGCTGACGCGGGCGCGGATCTCCACGAAGGCGGCGGCGTCGAAGCGGCCGGTATACTCGTCCATCTCGACGATGCTGCGCAGTACCGGCTTGGCGACCGTCACCGGCGGCGGGCCGCCCGGGCCACCCTGGGCATAAGAGGTTGCCGGCAGCGCGCCGACACTCATCAGGGCGGCAGCAGCCAGGGCGCCGTTACGGAACTGACGGAAAGACATTGGGAGACCCCCACTGATTTTTTGCATGCGCGAAGAACTATGCGGATATCGCACGGACGACAAGTACATCCTGTGTGACCAACGGCACGAAACACTGACGCAACGGCATCTTAGGGATACTTCACGCGCGCGCACATGACTCGTTGGTTTGGCGGTCTCATACCATCGGGTGAATGAGCACGCAAAAGGAACATTGTTACCGGACAATGCTCTGCTGACAGCGCCTGTCAGGATAAAAAGGGCTTCAGGACCACCAGCAGGACGATGCCGATCATCAGCACAGTCGGCGCTTCATTCGCATAGCGGTAAAAACGCTGGCTGCGGGTGTTGCGGTCATTCTCGAAGTCGCGCTGCCAGGCCACCAGCTTGCCATGCACCGCCTGCATCACCAGCACCAGGGTGATCTTGGCCCAGAACCAGGGCTGGTCCCAGTGGTGGCCGAGCCACGCCATGCTGGCGCCGAAGATCCAGGCCGCACCCATCGCCGGGTTGATGATCGCTTTCAGCAGCCGGCGCTCCATCACCTTGAAGGTCTCGGATTGTTTGGATCCGGTCTCGGCTTCTGCGTGGTAAACGAACAGCCGCGGCAGATACAGCATTCCCGCCATCCAGGCGATGATCGAGATGATGTGCAGGGCTTTCAGCCAGTCGTAGAGCATGCCGTGGTTTTACCCCTCAGGCCGCGCAGGCACAACGCCGCCAAGCGGCGCCGCAGGGCTGGCTGCTGCCGCAGCGCGGCGCACCGCCATCAGTCGCGCTGCGCACCAGACGGGCCAGGCCAGCGATAAAGGCCGGCTGCGTGCCCACGGTGGGGACGCGGATATAGCAGGCCGCGCCGTTGTGATGGGCCAGTTCGGCATATTCGATATCCAGTTCGACCAGGGTTTCCGAATGCTCGGACACAAAGGCGACGGGCACGACGACGATGGCGCGCTTCTCCTGCGCAGCACGCGCGATCTCGGCATCGGTGGACGGGCCAATCCATTCCAGCGGACCGACGCGGCTCTGGTAGCAGATGCGGGTGTCGAGGTCGTCGCGTCCCAGCTGCTGGCGGATCGCTGCGACACTGCGCTCGACCTGCTGCTGATACGGATCGCCATCGGTGACGATTTTTTTCGGCAGGCCATGCGCCGAGAAGAGAATCCGCACACCCGTTTTTGCTTCCATGCCTTTTGCTTCGGCCTCAGGCAACCGGTCGCGCAGCAGCGCGGTCTGCGCGGCGACGAAGCCCGGCTCATCGTTGTAACAGCCGATCGCCGCCGTCGGTGCGGTCAGGCCTGCTCTGGCCGCGGCCCTGTGCCAGTCGGCGAAGGACGAGGCCGTGGTGGTGGTGGAGAATTGCGGATAGAGCGGCAGCAGCACGATGCGCTCGGCGCCCCAGTCCTTCACGGCTTTTACAGTTTCATCGGAAAACGGATGCCAGTAGCGCATCGCGATGAAGACGCGAAAATCCTCACCCAGCTCGGCTTCCAGCGCGCGTGCCTGCGCTTCGGTCTGCGGCAGGATCGGTGAGCGTCCGCCCATCTTCGCGTAGATTTCCCGCGCCACCGGCGCGCGGCGTGTCGAGATCAGTTTCGCCAACAGCCAGCGGAACGGATTGGGCAGGCGGATGATCGCCGGATCGTTGAACAGGTTGAACAGAAACGGCTGCACCGCCTGCGGGCTGTCCGGTCCACCGAGATTGAAAAGGATAACGGCTGTCTTCTTTTTCATGATCCTAAGACTTAAGGCAGGAAAGAGGTTCAGACGAGCGCGAGCCGTCCTATATTTCGCGCTTTTTGAGACAAAGATACGCCGCAATCGTTCCTGAGGATCACCATGCCCGGGAAAAACTTCGGGAGAAGGACATCGCCATGCGCGCCACCACCAGCTTTCGTATCGCCACCGCTGCCTTTGCTCTTGCCATCGCCAGCACCAGCCTCACTGCCGCCTTGCCGGCTTACGCCGATCCGCCGGGTCACGCGAAGAAGGAAAAAGGCCATGCGCCGCAAGGGAACAAGGGAAAAGGTGGCGGCGACAGCATCAACATCAATTTCAGTTTCAACGACAGCGACCGCGTGGTCATCCGCGACTACTATGGCCATCCGCCGGGCGGCCGCTGCCCGCCGGGCCTGGCCAAAAAGAACAACGGTTGCATGCCGCCGGGCCAGGCGAAGAAATGGATGATGGGTCATCCGCTGCCACGCGACGTCGTGTTCTACGACCTGCCGCATGAGTTGCGCATCCGTATGAGCGCGCCGCCCTCTGGCTACAAATACGTTCGCGTCGCCGGCGACATCCTGATGATTGCAGTCGGCACCGGCATGGTTGCTGCCGCGATCGAGGATCTGGCGCGGATGTAGTGCTGCCTGTCAGGCCAGCGCTTCGGAGCCCTTCACCAGGCGCACCAGTTCCTCGACATGGCGGATCGGCGTTTCCGGTACGATGCCATGACCGAGATTGAAGATGTGGTTGCGCCCCTTGAAGGTGGAGAGCAGGCGCTGCACGCCTTCCGCGAGGGCTGAACCGCCGACCACGAGCAAACGTGGATCGAGATTGCCCTGCACGACATGCTTGCTCCACAGATGGTCCTTCGACCAGCCGAGCGGCATCGTGTAGTCGAGCCCCAAAGCATCTGCGCCGGTGGCGGCCGCATAGCCGTCGTACATGATGCCGGCACCGCGCGGGAAGGCGATCACCGGCAGGGTCGGGTATCTGGCTTTCAGCGCCGCGATGATCCGCCGCACCGGCTCGATGCAGAATTTGCGGAATTCTGCTTCGGGCAGCACCCCGGCCCAGGTGTCGAACAGCTGCACCACTTCGGCGCCGGCCTGCACCTGCCGGTCCAGATAGGCCACGGTGGCCTCGATCAGGATTTCCATCAGGGTGTTGAGCCCGATGGGATTGCCGAAGGCCCAGGTCTTGGCAGCGGGATAATCCTTCGATCCTTTGCCCTCCAGCATGTAGGTCGCCACCGTCCAGGGAGCGCCGGCAAAGCCGATCATGGTGCAGTTGGGGGGCAGGTCTGCCTTGATGCGTCCGACGGCCTCGTAGACCGGTTCCAGCGTCTTGTGGATGCCATTGGGGTTCAGGCGGGTCAGTTCGCCGGCCGTGCGGATCGGATCCAGCACCGGGCCCTCGTTTTCACGGAACTCCAGATGCTGGCCCAGCGCCTGGCAAATCAGCAGAATATCGGCGAACAGGATGGCGGCATCGAAGCCGAAGCGCCGGATTGGCTGCAGGGTCACTTCCGCGGCCCGCTCCGGGTCGTAGCACAGGTCGAGGAAACCGCCGGCCTCGAACCGGGTCTGGCGATACTCCGGCAGGTAACGGCCAGCCTGGCGCATCAACCAGAGCGGCGGACGCGTGCTGGGCAGACCGGCTAGGGTGCGCAGCAACGGTTTGGTCGGCTGCTTGGTCAGTTGCGCCGTGAGAGGGGTCGGGGGAACAGGGCTCATGGCCTTATTCCTCTTCTATTTTAGTTTAAATTAAAAGAGATAGTAGTTGAGGTATGTGCGGTGAGTGGCGGGGATAACTGCCCATACAGGACCGGTCCCGGATTCTGTCCCAAGCGCATCTTTACCGGCCTGATTCGGTAAGGCCGGGGATAAGCGCGTCAAAACTGTCACGGAATGCCGGCTGTTCCCGATTGGGGATCGTGGGGATAACGTGGATGGGTAAGCATTGTGGCGGAATTGTATTTCCTCCCCGCTTTCCACAGGGGTGTCACAAAATCGATCCCGATGGGACTGGCCGGTTGCAAGGAATCCAGCTTACGGGCATGAAATTGATCGGATTGGGGAAAACACCCCGCTTATGCCCTTTATCCCCATGATTCACCCGCGCTCCCTGGTGCCCCGCTGATGCCGAAAACCGCCCGGCCGCATATCCATCTGGTCTCCGACGCCACCGGCGAAACCCTGAAATCGGTGGCCAAGGCGGCATTGGTGCAGTTCCAGAAATCGCAGGAAGAGGTCGAGACCCATACCTGGGCGCTGGTGCGCAAGCCGCTGCAGATGGAACGCGTGGTGGAAGCCATCGCCGCCATGGGCGGTCTGGTGCTGTTCACCATCGTCGACCAGGAACTGCGCGAGATCCTGGTGAAAGGCTGCGCCAAGGCCAAACTTCCCATCGTGCCGGTGCTTGATCCGGTGATCATGGCCTTTGGCAAATATCTCGGCGAAAAGGCGGTCAATCTGCCAGGCCGCCAGCATGAAATGGATGCGGAATATTTCCACCGCATCGATGCCATGCATTTCACCATCGCGCATGACGACGGCCAGCATCTCGAAGACCTCGACAAGGCCGATATCGTGCTGGTCGGCGTGTCGCGCACCTCGAAGACGCCGACCTCGATCTATCTGGCCAACCGCGGGCTCAAAACCGCGAATGTGCCGATCGTGCCGGGCCTGATCATTCCGCCCGAAGTCGAGGCGCTGAAAAATCCGCTGGTGGTCGGTCTGACCGCTTCGCCGGATCGTCTGGTGTCGATCCGGCGAAGCCGCCTGATCTCGATGAACCAGAATACCGAGACGGCCTATGTCGACGACGATCGCGTGAAGGAAGAACTGATGATCGCGCGCAAGCTGTGTGCCAAGCATAACTGGCCGATCATCGACGTGACGCGTCGCTCGATCGAAGAAACGGCCGCTGCAATTCTCAACTTACATAACCGTCGCGAGGAGCAGCGCAAGCAGCAGAATCTCGGCTTCGACGGACCCAAAGAGTGAGTTGCCGGGAATGACCTTGATCCTCGCTTCCGCCAGCGCGTCCCGCGCAGCGATGCTGCGCCAGGCCGGGCTGGATTTCGACATCAGGCCGGCCCGCGTCGACGAAGAGGAAATCAAGCTGTCGCTGAAAGGCGATGGCGTCAGCTTGCGCGATACCGCCACGGCGCTGGCCGAACTGAAGGCGCATCGCATCAGCTCGGCGGAGCCGCAGGATTTCATCATCGCGGCGGATTCCATGGTCGCCTGCGACGCTCGCTGGTACGACAAGCCGAAGGATATGAACGAGGCGCGCGCGCATCTGCAATCCCTGCGCGGCAAGACGCATGAACTGGTTAGCGCGGTGGCACTGGCGCGTGGCGGCAGCGTGATCTGGCGCCACGCTGAAAGCGCGAAGCTGACCATGCGTGATTTCAGTGATGATTTCCTCGATGCCTATCTGGCGCAGGCCGGCGAGGCCATACTGTCCTGCGTCGGCTGCTACCAGCTCGAAGGGCTCGGCGTGCAGCTGTTCAGCCGTATTCAGGGCGACTTCTTCACCATCCTCGGCCTGCCGCTGCTGCCGCTGCTGGATATCCTGCGCGAG
Source organism: Ferrovibrio terrae (assembly GCF_007197755.1). Classification (NCBI taxonomy): domain Bacteria; kingdom Pseudomonadati; phylum Pseudomonadota; class Alphaproteobacteria; order Rhodospirillales; family Rhodospirillaceae; genus Ferrovibrio; species Ferrovibrio terrae. The sequence goes on along the minus strand of NZ_CP041636.1, from coordinate 1,305,261 downwards.
AACAAGGTGCTTCGAGCATGAGTCCTCGATTCATGAGGTCGGGCGCATGACAGCATTCGACACCGAAGACGACATCCTGCCGCGCGCCGGCGTGATCGGCTGGCCGGTAGATCACTCGCGCTCGCCGAAGCTGCATGGATTCTGGCTGGCGCAGTATGGCCTCAGCGGCCGCTACGACCGCCTGCCGGTGCCCCCGGAGGAGGTCGGGGCTTTCCTCGAGGCGTTGCCGAAGGAGCCCGGCTTTCGCGGCGTGAATGTCACCATTCCCAACAAGGTTGCCGTGCTGCCCTATCTGGCCGAGATCGATCCGGTGGCCAGACGTATCGGCGCGGTGAACACCATCGTCGTGCGCGAAGATGGCAGCCTGCATGGCAGCAATACCGATGCCTTCGGTTTCCTCGCCTCGCTGCGGGCGGATGCGCCGAAGATGTGGCGCGCGGCAAACGGCCCGGCCGTGGTGCTGGGCGCCGGCGGCGCCTCGCGCGCCATTATTGTGGCCCTGCTCGATGCAGGGGTGCCCGAACTGCGACTGACCAACCGCAGTCGCGACAAGGCCGAAGCGCTGGCCGTCGAGTTCGGCAACCGCATCCAGGTCGTCGACTGGGAGAAGCGCGCTGGCGCGCTCGCCGGGGCGAATCTTCTGGTCAACACCACCAGTCTCGGCATGGGTAGCCAGCCCGTCCTCGACCTGCCGCTGAACGACCTGCCGGCCACCGCGCTCGTCAACGACATTGTTTACACGCCGCTGGAAACCGACCTGCTGGCTGCGGCCCAGGCGCGTGGCAACCCGGTGGTGGACGGGCTCGGCATGCTGCTGCATCAGGGCCGGCCGGGCTTCGAGGCCTGGTTCGGCGTCGCACCGGAGGTCACGCCCGAGCTGCGCGCCGCAGTCCTGGCTTGATTAGCTTAGCTAACTTAGCTAAGCTAATCCCTGCAGGTTAGCTAAGCTAAGTTCTAAGCCGATGAAAATTCAGGTTAATATCCACGAAGCCAAAACCACCCTCTCCAAGCTGATTGAAGCGGCGGAGCGGGGCGAAGAGGTTGTGATCGCGCGGGCCGGCAAGCCGGCCGTAAGACTGGTCATGGCTCAAACCGATGCGGCGAAGCCGAAACGGCGGCGCGGCTTCGGTGCCTGGAAAGGCAAGGTCTGGTATGCCCCGGATTACGATCAGGCCGATGCCGAAATCGAAAAGGACTTTTACAGCACGCCGGTTTTCCCGGACGAGAAAGCGTAGCTGGTCAGGCCAATGCGGCTGCTTCTCGACACCAATGTGCTGATCCAGAGCATCGCCGGCGCGTTGCGACCGGACGTGATGGACATGCTGGACGACCCGGCGAACGAGTTGTTTGTAAGTCACGTCTCGCTATGGGAAATCGCCATCAAGTCTGGCTTGGGTAAACTGCGCGTGCCTGATGATCTCGACGTTCAGGTCGAACAACTGGGCATCATCGAACTCCCGCTCTCCCGGCCACATCTTGCGGCTTATCGCGAGTTGCCCTTGCTACATCGCGACCCGTTTGACCGGATGCTGGTTACCCAGGCCAGGATCGAGAACCTGATTCTTGTCACCAGCGACAGGCAGCTGGCCGAATATGACGTCACGGTGCTGCCAGCATGAAAAAGATCGGCCTCACCGGCTCCATCGGCATGGGCAAGACCACGGTGGCGAAGATGTTCGCCGCGCGCGGTATCCCGGTTTTCGATGCCGATGCCGGCGTGCACCAGCTTTATGCCAAAGGCGGCGCCGCGGTCGAACCGGTCGGTGCGGCCTTCCCGGGTGTCGTGAAGGATGGCGCAATTGATCGCGCGGCCTTGTCGGCCGCCGTGGTCGGCAAGCCGGCCGAGATCAAAAAACTCGAAAGCATCGTGCATCCGCTGGTGGCCACGCTGCGCGAGGATTTCCTGCGCCAGGCCGAAGCGAGCGGCGCGGCCATGGCCGTGCTGGAAATTCAGATGCTGCTGGAAGGCAGCAGCGCGAAACAGCTCGACGCCATCGTGGTGGTCAGCGCGCCTGCAGATGTACAGCGCGCGCGCGCGCTGGCGCGGCCGGGCATGACGGAAGACAAACTCGCCGGCATCCTGTCGAACCAGATGCCGGATGCGGAAAAACGCGCCCGCGCCGATCATGTCATCGACACCGGCGTCACCCTGGCAGAGACAGAGGCGCAGGTGGCGGAACTGATCGAAACCCTCAATACGAAAGCTGGGCGCTGAACATGCGCGAAATCGTGCTCGATACCGAAACCACCGGCTTCAAGGCCAACGAGGGCGACCGCCTGGTCGAAATCGGCTGCATCGAACTGGTCAACCACATCCCCACCGGCCGGCATTATCACGTCTACATCAATCCTGAACGCGGCATGCCGGAAGAGGCCTTCAAGGTGCACGGCCTGTCGGACGAGTTCCTCAGGGACAAGCCGCTGTTTGCCGCGGTGGCGCAGGACTTCTGCGATTTCATCGGCGAGGATCCGCTGGTGATCCACAATGCGCAGTTCGATCTCGGATTCCTGAATGCCGAACTGGCGCGGCTGTCGGGTTTTCCGCATATCGCCATGGAACGCGCCATAGACACAGTGCGGCTGGCGCGGCAGAAATTCCCCGGCGCGCAGGCCAGCCTGGACGCGCTGTGCAAACGCTTCAATATCGACAATTCAGCCCGCGTGAAACACGGCGCGCTGCTCGACGCCGAGCTGCTGGCCGAGGTCTATCTCGAGCTGATCGGCGGCCGGCAGCAGGGGCTGGGCCTTGTCGGCTCGGCCGACGGCGATGCCATTCTGGCAGCACAGGCACCCCGCGGCCCCGCCCGGCCGGTGCGGCCGCATGCCGCCAGCGCAGAGGAGCTTGCTGCTCATTCGGCTTTCGTCGCCAAGCTGAAAGACGCCCTCTGGCTCAAGACGGAATGATCACAGCCAGTCGCGCGGTGCCGGGAAATCATCCTCAGGCGGATAATTTTCCGATAACCTTACCGCAAGGCAATTTTTCGTGGGAAAGAGGCGAATCTAGGCTGCACTCCATGAACTGCGCCTGCTACCGATGAACCCGGCCCAAGCCACCATGCGTCGCGCCATCCTTTTCTGCGTCGTCTATATCGGCGCGATCATGCTGCCGCTGATCGGGCTCAATCACTACGTCTATACGGCCCTGCGCCAGGCGGCGATCACCGAAGAGACCGGCGACCTTGAGCGCCAGGGCGAAATCCGCGCCCAGGAAATCGAAAACTCGTTGCTGAACGTGCAGTTCGGGCTGGAGAAGATCGAACTGCTCTGGCTGGCGGACGGTAACAATTCGGCGCGGATGCATCTGAAACTCAAGCAGCTCGAAGAACAGCTGCCTTATGTCCGCGCGCTCGGCGTGGTCGATGGCGCCGGCGCCGGCCTGTTTTCGTCGCGCATGCATCCGGTGCGGCCCTACAGCGCCGCCGGCCTCGCCTCCTTCGCACGGCTGCGCGACTCCGACGAACGCTTCCTGTTCTCCGGCCCGACCAAGAACACCATCGACGGCAATTGGCAGCTGACGATGAGCATGGCGGTACGCCATCCCGACGGCAGCCTGAAGGGCGTGATCGGCGCGATTATCGACCCTTACAGTTATTCCAAGTCCTTTGAAAGTGCGGTCGGCCACGGCGACAACGTCACCTTGCTGACCAACGACTTCACTCTCATCGCCCGCTATCCCTGGCGTGAAGCGGATGTTGGCACCCGGCGTCAGGTCGATGCCTATGACGCTTTCGCCGCCAGCGGCGCGCGGGAGCACAGCGGGATCTATGCCAATCCTTTCACCGGCGAGGACCGCATCGTTGCCGTGCGCCGCATTTTTGGCGACCGGATGGTGCTGTCGACCTCGCGTTCACTCGAAGAGGGCATTGCCAACTGGCGCTCGTTGGCCACCATCATCAGCGTGATCTCGCTGCTCGTGATGCTCAGTGGCATTATCGCGCTGGCGGTCGGCTTGCGTGCTCTGGCCGACCGCGAAAGCCGTGCGCGCATGCTGGCCAATCTGAATGCCGACCTGCAGGAGCAGACCGCGCGCGCTGAAAAACTCGCCACGGTGAAAAGCGAATTTCTCGCCACCATGAGCCATGAAATCCGCACGCCGATGAATGGCGTGCTCGGCATGGCGCAGGCGCTGGAAAATATGCCGCTGGATGCCACGACGCGCGACTATGTCGGCGTGATCCGGGAATCGGCCGAAAGCCTGCTCGGCATCATCAACGACATCCTCGACTATTCGCGGCTTGAAGCCGGCAAGATGAAGGTCGCACCCAGCGCGATCCGCCTGCGCACCCTGATGGACTCAATGTCGGCGCTGTTTTCCTCGGCCTGCACGCAGAAGAAGCTCAGCCTGCGTGTCGAGATCGACCCCGCTGCGCCGGTGAGTATCGAAAGCGATCCGGTGCGCCTGCGCCAGATCCTCGTCAATCTGGTCGGCAATGCGGTCAAATTCACCTCGCATGGCGGTATCGTGCTGCGGGTGAAACCGGTGACGCTGGCGGGCGGCGTTGACGGGATTCGCTTCGAGATCGAGGATACCGGCCCCGGCATCTCGGAGGCGGCGCTGAACTCGATCTTCGAGCGCTTTTCGCAGGAAGATGCCTCGACCTCGCGGCGTTTTGGTGGCACCGGCCTTGGACTGGCGATCTGTCGCCGGCTCTGCGAACTGCTGGGCGGCGTGATCGACTGTGAAAGCGAGCGGGGCCGCGGCTCGCTGTTCTGGTTCGAAATCCCTGCCGAACTGGTCGAAGACCATGAGCCTTTACTGCAGCAGGCTTCTGCCAGTCCGGACTACCGCACCAAGCGGCCGCGCGTGCTCTGCGTTGACGACAACCATGTCAACCGTCGCGTTGTCGAAACCCTGCTCAAGCCGCTCTGCGACAAGCTGGTGCTGGTTAGCAGCGGTGCGGCTGCATTGCAGGCCGCCGAAAGCCAGGAATTCGATGTCGTGCTGCTGGATATCCATATGCCGGAAATGGACGGCATCGAAACGCATCGTCATCTGCGCAGCCTGCCACAGGGCGCCCGCCAGCGTATCATCGCGCTGACCGCCGATGTGGTGCCTGAAGCGCTGGCGCGCTACGAGGTCGCCGGCTTCGACGCCATCCTCGCCAAGCCGATCGAGATCGACAAGCTGCTGGCCGCCATTGGCCTGCCGGCAGCAAAGCCGGCCTGATGTTACGGCTGATCCAGGTCGCTGAAACAGAACACCGTATCGACACTGTCGCCATCATTCGACAGCGGCATCAGTACCGTGCCGTTGCCGCGCACGATGCGCTGGGTCAGTGAACTGCCGCCCGGCGCCGGTCCGGGCAGCGGATTGTAGACATACACCACCGTCTTCTTCTCGATGACGATGCGATAGTTCAGGATCACGTTGTCGCCCGGCAGCCCCTGATGCGCGCCGAGATAATTGCCGTCCACCGGCTGGCCGGTCGGATCGCGACCGCGCAGCGCCACCTGCGCGGTGCCAACCAGGCGATAGCGCAGCCAGGGCGCTTCGCGCAGTACCTCGGTCAGTACGATACCCGGCAGCAGGTCGCGCGGAATGCTCAACGGATCGATGTCGCGTCGCGCCGGCATGGCGCGGTCGCCGCGCTGCTCATCCCAGTATTCGTAAATGCGGCGCACGCGCGGAGAGCACCGGTCCAGAAAAGCTGGTCCGAGAATGCGCGGATGCGTGGACATGCGGATCGCATCATCCAGCGCGGACTTTCCCTGCTCTGGTCTGGTCATGGTCGCGCAGATTGCCGCCGCAGGGCGGCGATCGCAAGGTGGACAACTGTTAAGGTGAACGGGCAGGCTTGGCCGCCGGCCCAGGACAGTCAGGGTGCTTCCAGCTCGCTGTAGCAGAGCACCATGTCGACGCTGTCCCCGTCACTCGACAGCGGCATCAGCAGCGAGCTGTTGGCCCGCAGCGGCGACTGCCGCAGCGAACTGCCGTCGGGCGCCATGCCGACCACCGGGTTGTAGGTGTAGACCGGCACGCGCTTCTCGATGACGATGCGGTAGTTCAGCATCGTTTCGTCGGGCTTCACGCCCAGATGCGCGCCCATGTAGTTGCCGGCCACCGGTTGCCCGGTCGGATCGCGGCCGCGCAGCGCCACCTGCGCGGTGCCGACCAGGCGGTAGCGCAGCCATGGCGGCTCACGCAGCACCTCGGTCAGCATGATGCCCGGCAGCAGGTCGGCGGGAATGCTTAAGGGATCGATGTCGCGTCGGCCGGGCAGCGGCTGGTCGCCGCGTCGGCTGTCCCAGTAATCCCAGATACGGCGAATGGGCGGGGAGCAGCGATCCAGAAAGGCCGTTCCAAGCAGACGCGGATAGGACGACGCCTGAATGAGGTCGTCGAGCAACGGTTCCACCCTGCCTCCGGTTGGTTTCTGGTTTTCGCCTCGATCCAGCGAGATTGCCGATGCGACGTGGCCAGATCAAGAAAAAAGCCGGGCATGACGCCCGGCTTCTCTAAAACGTATCTGCGCGCCAGATTTTACGCGTTGCCAGCCTGGCCTTCGGCCTGCTTGCTGCGCTGGAACTGCTGCATGAAATCGATCGGATCCAGCATCAGCGGCGGCATGCCGCCGTCGCGCGTCGCATCGGCGACGATGCGGCGGGCGAAGGGGAACAGCAGACGCGGCGCTTCGACCAGCAGCAGCGGTTCGACATGTTCGGCCGGAATATTGGCCAGCGTGAACAGGCCGGCATAATGCAGGTCGACCAGGAAGGCGACTTCCTCGCCATGCTTGGCTTCGCACAGGATGCGCAGCGTCACTTCGAACAGCGTGTCGTTCACGCGCTCGGCCGAGGTGCCGACATTCACCGAAATCTGCGGCGCGCCCTGCATGCTGAAGGTGCGCGGCGCCATCGGATGCTCGAACGAGAGATCCTTGGTGTATTGCGCGCTCAGGCCGAAATGCGGGGCGGCGTTGGGGTCGAAACCCGGCGGCGGATTGGCGGTGTCGGTCATGGCCGGTGGTGTCTTTCCGTCTGAAGGCAGGCTGCTGAATGCAGTCTGTGTATCGCGTAAGGGCGGGCTGTCCCTAGCATGCTTTGGCGGATATCGACAAGGCGGCGGGCCCCCGGATGCAATTCCGCTGCGCCGCCGGGGGAAGGGAAACGTCGCCGTACCGCTTGTATTGCCATGATTTGCCCTTATTTCCGCAGCATAGGACTGCTTCCGGGGGGCGGCATGGCTGGACCGCCCCGGTCGCCGGGGGTAAAATTCCGTGAAAACAGGGCATCAGACATAATGGGCGACGGTTTCCAGTTCCTCGACATTCTTCTGCTTGGCGCGATTGCCGGCTTCATCGCACTGCGCCTGCGCGCCGTGCTGGGCCAGCGCACCGGGCATGAACAGAAGCGTCGCCGCCCGGGCTTTGCCGACAAGGATGGCGCTGCCAAGGATGGCGAGAGCGCCGAGGACAATGTCGTCGCCCTGCCGCGGCGCGACGCGCCGGAGGCTGCTCCGGCCGATCCGGTCCAGGAAGCAGCCCTCGCCCCGTTGCGCGCTGTCGATCCCGATTTCGATGCCGCCGAATTCATCGGTGGCGCCAAGGCCGCCTATGAAATGGTGGTGACCGCCTTTGCCGCCGGCGACAAGGACACGCTGCGCCCGTTGCTGTCGCGCGAAGTGTTCAACGATTTCGCCGGCGCCATCGACGAGCGCGCCAAACGCGGCGAAACCATGGAAACCACGTTCGTCGGCCTGCGCGGCATCGCCATCACCGAGACCCAGGTCAATAACCGCATCGCCGAAGTGACGGTGAAGTTCGAGTCCGAACTGATCAGCGTCACCAAGGATGCCCAGGGCCATGTGGTCGGCGGTCATGCCAACAGCGTTGACCAGGTCACCGATATCTGGACCTTTGCCCGCGATACCCGCTCGCGCGATCCGAACTGGACCCTGATCGCCACCTCCGCGCCGAATTGAGGCACCCGCATATGCGGCGTGGCCTGGCGCTTCTCACACTTCTGCTTGTCGCTGCCTGCGCGCCCAAGGCGCCACCACCCGCGCCGCCGGCCATCGCCTTCCAGCCTGCCCGCTTCACGGATCTGCCCGGCTACAACGCTGACCGCGTGGCCGAGGCGCTGCCGGCGTTGAGCCGCAGCTGCGCGCGCATGATGCCGCGCAACGAACGCGGCCTCGACAGCCACGATCGCTACGGTACCGGCAACGACTGGAAACCCTTCTGCACGGCGCTGACTGCGCTGCCGCAGGGCGACGATGCCGCCCTGCGCCGCCTGATCGAAAGCGAATTGCAGCCGGTCGCCGTGATCGGCGACGGCAAGCCTGAAGGACTGTTCACCGGCTATTACGAACCGCTGGTGCGCGGCAGCCGGCAGAAACAGGGCGCTTACGTCACACCGCTGTATCGCCAGCCGCCCGATCTGGTGCAGGTCGATCTCGGCGAATTCCGCGACAGCCTGAAGGGCCAGCGCATCGCCGGCCGCGTGCGCGACGGCCGCCTGCGGCCCTATGAGGATCGCGGCCAGATCGATGCCGGCGCGCTCAATAACAAGAATCTCGAACTGGTCTGGCTCGACGACGCCTCGGATGCCTTCTTCCTGCAGGTGCAGGGCTCTGGCCTGGTGCAGCTCGATACCGGGCAGCGCCTGCGCGTCGGCTTTGCCGCTCAGAACGGCCACCCGTATGTGGCCATCGGCCGTGTGATGATCGATCGCGGCACGCTGACCCGCGAAGATGTCTCGATGCAGGCGATCCGCGCCTGGCTGCGTGCCAATCCCGCGGCTGCGCCCGAATTGCTGCAGCAGAACCCATCCTACGTGTTCTTCCGCGAACTGCCGGCGCCGAAGGATGATCTCGACGGACCGCCCGGTGCGCAGGGCGTGGCGCTGGTGCCGGGCCGCAGCCTGGCGGTCGACCGCAGCCATTTCGCGCTCGGTCTGCCGGTCTGGGTCGCGGCAACGCGTCCGGCGGTGGAAACCACCGCAGATGCCGTGCCGTTCCAGCGCCTGATGGTGGCGCAGGATACCGGCGGCGCGATCCGTGGCGCCGTGCGTGGCGATGTGTTCTGGGGGGCGGGTGCGCCGGCTGAAAACATTGCCGGCCGCATGAAGCATCCGGGCCGCACCTGGCTGCTGCTGCCGAAGGCCGTGGCCACCAAACTGGTTTCGCTGTCTTAATCCAGTCCGACAAACGCGCCGGTGCCGAAGATGCAGTCGACGGTTACGCCGTCGCTGGCCAGCGGCGCATGCATCCCTTCATATTCCAGCCATTCCTTGTTGCGGATCCAGCTGACCCGGCCGCGATTGACGACCGGCCCGCGCCGCCGCACCACGGTCGCGTAAAGCCGATTGAACTCGGCCGCCACGGCGGCAGGAAACACATCGTCGATCACCTTGCCGACCAGGCCTGAACCATAAACCTCGACATGCTTCTCACCGAGCAGGCGCACGCCGAAGCGCCAGCGACCCGGCACTTCACCGGGCAGCACGTCGATCAGGTAGACATGTGGCAGCAGGCTGCGCAGCTCAAGCGGATCGAGATCGCTGCGGCCTGGCAGGCGACCGTCTGCATGACGCTTGGATTGCCAGTAGCGCAGCAGCGCCAGCAGGACCGGCGAGTGCGGGTCAGGTCCGTCGGCGGCGCCGGTGGCGTTGAACCGCAGGCTTGCCGCATCCAGCGGGGCAGCGGGATCGATCATGTCGCCAATCTGGGCCGGTGGCCGTCGCCGGACAAGTGAAAATCTGGATATCCCATTCCGATCAACACTTTCTGCAGGAACTGCAATCCGGCGGATTCCGCCACCGCCGTCATCGTGGCATAGTGCGGTTAACACCTCCCTGCCGGAACCCGATCCGCCATGTCTTCGCCCGCCACTACACCCCTGATCATCCGCGCCTCCGAAGAGCGCGACATCACCGCGATTGCCGCAATCTATGGCCACCATGTGCGCCATGGCTTCGGCAGTTTCGAGGAAGTGCCGCCCGATGCCGCCGAGATGGCGCGCCGGCGCGGCGATATTCTGGCGAAGGATTTCCCTTATCTGGTCGCGGAACTTGATGGCCGGGTGGTCGGCTATGCCTATGCCAGCGCCTATCGCCCGCGCATCGCCTATCGATTTTCGGTGGAGGACTCGATCTACGTGTCGCATGACGCGCCGCGCAAGGGCGTGGGCCGCGCGCTGCTGGAAAGCCTGATGGCGCGTTGCGCGGCGCTGGGCTATCGCCAGATGGTGGCGGTGATCGGCGACACGCAGAATACCGGCTCGATCGCGCTCCATGCCACACTTGGCTTTCGCGTGGTCGGCACGCTGCCCTCCATCGGCTTCAAGCATGGCCGCTGGGTCGACAGCGTGTTCATGCAGCGCCCGCTCGGCTCGGGTGACAGCACGTTGCCGAACCAGCAGCCAAAACCAGATTAAAACTGGGCCCGACTAAATATTACGGCCTACATCCCGGCGGCGAGGAAGCCGCCATCGACCGGAATCGTTGCGCCGGTCACGTAAGAGGCCGCCGGCGAACTCAGGAACACGGCAGCGCCGGCCAGTTCGGAGGTTTCGCCCAGCCGGCCCATCGGCGTGCGGCTTTCCGCTTTGTTGCGGCGCTCGTCCACCAGCGTTGTCCGGTTGAGATCGGTGACGAAAAAGCCCGGCGCAATCGCATTCACGCGCACGCCGCGCGCGGCCCATTCAGACGCCAGCGTCTCGGTCAGCGCCACCACGCCATGCTTGCTGATCGTGTAGACCGCATTGCGCGCAAAGCCGCGGAACGAGGCCAGCGATGCGATGTTGACGATGCTGCCGCGACCGCGCGCCAGCATCAGCTTGCCGAATTCCTGACAGGCGAAGAACACGCTTTTCGTATTGGTGGTCATGATGCGGTCGAAGTCGTCCGGCGTGAATTCCTCGGCCGGCTTCAGCGTCATCACGCCCTGCGCGTTCACCAGGATATCGACCGGTGCGGTTTTTTGCGCGCGCGCCGCGAAGGCAGCCAGCTGCGTCGTGTCATTGGCGTCCACCGCATCCACACCGGCGGCGATGCCGGCCTTGCTGAAGGCCACGGCGGCCCCTTCCAGCACGTCGCGGCGACGGCCGGCCAGAGTCAGACGCGCACCAGCTTTGCCCAGGCCCTCGGCAATCGATTTGCCGATGCCGCTGCCGCCGCCGATCACCACGGCATGCTTGCCGCTGAGGTCGAAGGACATGGCCTCAGGCTGGGGGATTCCGGCTGCGCTGTTCAAGACGCCTTCTCCTGCTCGTCACTGATAAAATCTCGACGTTCCAGCACGTCGAGATAGGATTGCTTGGTCTGGTTGATATGGCCGCGCATCAGCGCCTGCAGCGCCGGCACATCGCGCGTCTTCACCAGTTTCAGCATCTCGCGATGGTCCTTGATCGACAGCTTGTTCAGCGAGGCTTCATGCGACAGACGCGAGCGCAGCGCCTGGATGCGGAAACCGATCAGGCTGTAGGCCGAACTGATATAGGGGTTGCCGCACAGCTCTATGATCGCGTCGTGATATTCGCCGTCCAGCGTGCGGTAGGCCGCGTTGTCGTCGGCATCGAAGGCGGCCTTCATGCCATCGAAAATACGCGACATGCGCAGCACCAGCGCATCGTGATGACGTTCGATCGCGGCGGCGATGGCAGCGACCTCCAGCACTTCGCGTAATTCGGAAATCGCCACCACCTGTTCGGGCGCGAGACGAAAGACGTAAGTGCCGCGCTGCGGCTGCACCTCGACCAGGCCCTCCAGCTTCAGCTGCTGCAGCGCCTCGCGCACCGGCGTCTTGGAAATCCCCAGCTCGGCAGCCAGCGTGTTTTCCGACAGGCCGGCGCCCAGCCGCAGGCGGCCGTCGATGATGCGGGTCCGCATCTCCTCGACTACCAGTTCCTTCAGCGATTTCGGCCGTATCAGTTTCATGCCGGTATCCGCAGTCCTACGGGCCGCCGCATAGCCGCGGCATAAAAATATGGTCTTGTGCCTAGTGTGTGGTGTCTGATATACCAGTTTACAGGGCGCCGCTCAAGTGCGCACCGCAAGAGTTCTGAGGAAACGCAAACCGCAGGCGCCGTTTCAGCCGGAGATCAATCCGGCGACCGCGCCGCCATTCCGTCCGGGAGAGGCAGATGACCATCGCAAAGACCATTCTCAAATCCGGCCTTGCGCTTTGCGCCGGCCTTGCGCTCTTCGCCGCCCTGCCGGCCGAAGCGCAGCAGAAGTTCAACCTGAAATTCAACCATGTGCTCGGCCCGAAAGAGCCATTCCATGACGGCTTCCTGGCCTGGTCAAAAGCGGTCGAGGCGCGCACCAATGGCGGCCTGAAGATCGATGTCTTCCATTCCTCGCAGCTTGGCAAGGAAGAGGACATCATCGAGCAGATCCGCCAGGGCGCCAATCTCGGCCAGAACACCGACTCTGCCCGCATGGGCAACTATGTGCCGGGCATCGCGGTGATGAACGGGCCGTATTTCGTCGAGACGCTGGAAGACGTCGCCAAGCTGCGCAAGGCGCCGACCGTGATCAAATGGCAGGACGAACTGGCCAGCAAGCACGGCCTCAAGGTCGTGTCCTTCAGCTGGGTACAGGGCTATCGCCACTTCTTCACCAACAAGCCGGTGAAGACGCCCGACGACCTCAAGGGTCTCCGCATCCGCACCCCACCTGCGCCGATCTGGCAGGAATCGATCCGCGCGCTTGGCGCCACGCCGGTCGCGATGGGCTTCGGCGACATGTATCCGGGCCTGCAGCAGCGCGCCATCGATGGTGTCGAGCTGGTCTACAACAACATCCCCGGCGGGCGTTTCTATGAAGTGCTGAAATTCGCCAACGAGACCAGACATATCATGTTGATCAACTTTGAAGTGGTCAGCGCCAAGTGGTTCGATGGCCTGCCGAAGGACTATCAGACCGCGCTGCTGGAAGAAGCCGACAAGGCCGGCGAGGCGACGTCGAAGGAAATCTTCCGCCTCGAAGCCGAAGTCGAGCAGCAGCTCAAGGGCCGTGGCATGACCATCGTGGAAGACGTCAATCTCGACGCCTTCCGCAAGGCCGGCGAAAAGGCTTACGAAGTGCTGAATATCCTGGAGGCCAAGAAGGCCGTGCATAAGGAAATCGGCAAGTAAAAAACGACGCGTAACGCCTACACCATCGTCAGGATCAGGAAGCCGGGCATGAAGAAGTTTTACGACGGCCTGTGCCGGGTCGAGATTTGGATTGCCGGGCTGTTCCTGGTCCTGATGGTGGTGCTGATCTTTGCCGGCGGTGTCGGCCGCATGCTCGGCTACCCGCTGAACTGGGCTGGTGACACGGCCACCGCGTTATTTGCCTGGTCGTGTTTTCTCTGCGCCGACATCGCCTGGCGGCGCAACAGCCTGATGTCGGTGGAGTTGCTGACCGACCGCCTGCCGCCGAAAGTGCAGGCGTTCTGCCGCTATGCCAACTATGTCATCATCAGTGTCTTTCTCGCCTATCTGGCGGTCTACGGCGTCTGGCTGTCCTGGACAAGCCGGGCCCGCAGTTTTCAGGGCATCCCTGAGATCAGTTATTCCTGGGTCACGATGAGCCTGTCGGTCGGCGGCCTGCTGCTGCTGATCACCACCATCCTCAAGCTACGCGATGAATGGCGTGGCAGACCCGCGCATTCCGCCGCTGTGATTGCGGACGTCTGAGGCCGTCATGCTGCTCGTCGCCATTGCCTTTGCCGTCTTCATCCTGATGGGCATGCCGGTCGCCTTTGCGATCGGCATTTCCGGCGCGCTGTTCTTCCTCCAGCATCCCGAACTGCCGTCCACCATTCCGATTCAGCTGACTGTCACGCAGACGCAGAATTTTGCGCTGCTGGCCGTGCCGCTGTTCATCATGGCCGGCAACTTCATGAACAAGACCGGCATCACCGAGCAGCTGCTTAACCTGGCTGCCGTGCTGACAGGGCGACTGCGTGGCGGCATTGCGCAGGTGTCGATTGCGCTGGCCGCGCTGATGGGCGGCGTATCGGGCTCCTGCATTGCCGATGCGGCCATGCAGACCCGCATGCTGGGCGACCAGATGCTGAAACGCGGCTTCTCGAAAGGCTATGCCGCCGGCGTGCTGTCGTTCGGTTCGCTGCTCACGCCGATCATTCCGCCCGGCATCGGCTTTATCCTCTACGGCACGGTCGGACAGGTTTCCATCGGCAGACTCTTCGCGGCCGGGTTCCTGCCGGCGCTGCTGCTGTGGGCGGCGCTGGCCTTCACCATCGGCGTCACCGCCAAACGGCGCGGCTACCAGCCCGAACGCACGGCGCGGCCCAGTATTCGCGAGGTCGGTTCGGCGATCAGCGGCGGCATCTGGGCGCTGCTGTTCCCGGTCTTCCTGCTGCTCGGGTTGCGCATGGGCGTGTTCACGCCGTCCGAGATCGGCGCCTTCGCCGTGATCTATGCCGTCACCATCGGCGTGGTGATCTACCGCAAGCTCAATGCCGCCGGCTTCGCCGAAGCGCTGGAAGGCAGCCTGGTCGATGTCGGTGCGGTGATGTTCCTGATCGCCTTGTCGGGCATCTTCGGCTACGGCATCGTGTTCGAGCGCGTGCCCGAGGTGATCTCCGAAAGCATGCTCGATCTCACCCGGAATGTGCATCTGGTGATGCTCCTGATCGTGCTGTTCATCCTGGTGGCCGGCTGCTTCATCGACGGCACGGTGCTGATCATCATGCTGACGCCGATCTTCCTGCCGCTGGTGCGCGATCTTGGCGTCGATCCGGTGCATTTCGGCCTGGTCTTCGTGCTGGTCGCCACCATCGGCAATTTCACGCCGCCGGTCGGCGCGGCAATGTATGCGGTCTGCTCGATCCTGAAATGCCGCATTGGCGACTACACCCGGGAGTCGCTGCCCTTCCTGCTGGCCGTTTCGGTCGTGACGCTGGCGCTGATCTTCATCCCCGAAGTGGTGCTGCTGGTGCCGGACTGGATTTTCGGACCCAGTTGAGAGCAGTTCTCACATTGATTTGATTGGGTAATCTGCGTAGCTTGTCAGGCAAGTTATGACCCTCCTGTCTGACATACGCCTGCCGTCCCGCGTGGACAGCCTTACTGAGGCCCTGCTGCAGCCGATCCTGGCCGGCGACTGGCGGCCGCATGACCGGCTGCCGTCCGAACATGCGCTGGCGGCGCAACACGAGGTCAGCCGCGCCGTGGTGCGCGAGGCCATCGCCAGGCTGAAATCCGACGGTTATGTCGAGACGCGTCAGGGCAAGGGCGCTTTCGTTGCCGCTGCGCCCGGCGGCAATGCTTTCCGCCTCAACGACGAAGAGGTGCGTGACGATCTGCTTGAGCTGCGCGCCCTGATCGAGGCTGATTGCGCGGCGCTTGCCGCCGAGCGCCACACAGCGGCCGACCTGGCGGCTTTGCGCGCGGCATCGGATGCCATGCGCGATGCGGTGGCCAAGGGCGGGCTCGGCCTGGCTGAAGACATCCGTTTCCATGATGTGCTGGCGGACGCGGCGCATAATCCGGCGCTGCGTCGTTTCGCCGCCTTCGTCGGCCGTCATGCGCGCGAGGCGATGCAGCTGGCGCGGCTCTCCCATCTGAAAGAGCAGAACCGCCTGGCCGAGATCGAAGCCGAACATGCCGCCATCATCGCCGCTGTCGCCGCGCGCGACGCCCTCGCTGCGCGCGCTGCCGTGCAGCACCATATTGCCAGCGGCCTGCGCCGCCATGGCCTGAGTTAGCCGAGGTATGCCCATGTCCCAGATTGATGCAAAACCCCGCGTCGCCCTCTTCGTCACCTGTCTCGTCGATCTGTTCCGGCCCAGCGTCGGCTTCGCCGCGATCAAGCTGATGGAAGATGCTGGCTGCATCGTCGAAGTGCCCGAGGCGCAGGTCTGCTGCGGCCAGCCGGCCTATAACTCGGGCGACCGCAAAGATACGGCGGCGATTGCAAAACAGGTGATCGAGGCGTTCGAGGACTATGACTATGTCGTAGCACCCAGCGGCTCCTGCGGCGGCATGATCAAGGATCACTATCCGGCATTGTTCGCAGCCGACCCTGAATGGCAGCGCCGCGCCGAGGATCTGTCCGGCCGCATGCATGAACTGACCAGTTTCCTGGTCGATGTGCTGAAGATACAGGGCGTACAGACCGCGCCGCAGGATGTGAAAATCACCTATCACGATTCCTGCTCCGGCCTGCGCGAACTCGGCGTGAAAGGTCAGCCGCGCCAGCTGCTTGATTCGATTGGCGGGCTGGAGATCGTGGAAATGCAGACGCCGGAAACCTGCTGCGGCTTCGGCGGCACCTTCTGCGTCAAATATGGCGAGGTCTCGACAGATATTGTCGGACGTAAAACGGCCGATATTACCGCCACCGGGGCCGACCTGCTGCTGGCCGGAGATATGGGCTGCCTGCTCAACATGGCCGGCAAGCTGAAACGCGAAGGCAGCCCTGTGCAGGTGCGCCATGTCGCCGAGGTGCTGGCCGGGATGACCGATCTGCCCGCCATTGGCGAGAGCAAGTGAGGGCAAGATCATGAGCATGCAGGTCACCACCCAGAATTTCGAAGCCAATGCCTCCAAGGCGCTGAAGGACCCGAACCTGCGCAAGGCGATGCAGATCATCGGCGGCCCGATGGCGAGCCGGCGCGTGGAAACCGCGCGCGAACTGCCGGAATTCGAGGCTTTGCGCGACGAAGGCGTGAAGATCAAGAACCACGTCCTGAAGCATATCGACCTCTATCTGGAAAAGTTCGAGCAGCAGCTGACCGCGCGCGGCGGCAAGCTGCACTGGTGCCGCACGCCGCGCGAGGCGCGCGAAACCATTCTCGCGCTCTGCCGCTCGCGCGACGCCAAGCTGGTCACCAAGGGCAAGTCGATGGTGACCGAGGAAATCGGCCTCAATGCCTTCCTCGAGGAACATGGCATCACGCCGGTGGAAACCGATCTGGGCGAATACATCATCCAGCTGGCGCAGGAGCCGCCCAGCCACATCATCGGGCCGGCGCTGCACAAGACGCGCGAACAGGTCGCCGAACTGTTCGAGGAGCATCATCCGGATTACGAACTGCCGAATGTGCCGGGCATCAAGGCGGGGCCGCGCTCGACCGAGCCACAGGTGCTGGTCACCGAAGCGCGCAGCGTCTTGCGCGACACGTATTTCCGGGCCGATGTCGGCATCACCGGCGCGAATTTCCTGATCGCCGAAACCGGCGCCACCGTGATCGTCACCAACGAAGGCAACGGCGACCTGACGCAGTCGCTGCCCAGGATGCATATCGCGGTCAGCAGCATCGAGAAGGTCATCCCCAATCTGGAAGACCTCTCCACCATCCTGCGCATTCTGGCGCGCTCGGCCACCGGCCAGGAGATGAGCTGCTACACCACACTGTCCTGCGGTCCGAAGCGGCCCGAGGACATTGACGGCCCGGAAGAGTTCCATGTCGTGCTGGTCGATAATGGCCGCAGCGAAATGCTCGGCACGGCGCTGGAACCGCTGCTGCGCTGTATCCGCTGCGGTGCCTGCATGAACAACTGCCCGGTCTATCACTCGGTCGGCGGCCATGCCTATGGCTGGGTCTATCCTGGCCCGATCGGCGCGGCGCTCGATCCGCATATGATCGGGCTGGAAACCGCGCGGCATCTGCCGAATGCCTCCACCTTCTGCGGCAAATGCGAAGAAGTCTGCCCGATGCGGATTCCGCTGCCCGATATCATGCGCTGGTGGCGCGAGCAGGCGCATGAAAAGCGCATCACCCCGCCGCTGCAGCGCTGGGGCATCGAGGCCTGGGCCTTTGCGGCGAAAACCCCCTGGCTCTATCGTCTCGGGGCGCGTGTTGCCATCGGGCTCTTGAATATGCTGGGCAAGGACAAGGGACGATTGTCATCCCTGCCGCTGGCTGGCGGCTGGACCGATGGCCGCGATTTCCCGGCGCCGCAATCCGCCAGCACCTTCATGAGCCAGTATAAGGCCTCGAAGAAAGGCGGCCTGAAATGAGTTCGCGCGACCGCATCTTCGCCACGCTCCGCGCCGGCCTGAAACACACTGTCGATGATCCGGCACGGCCGCAGGCCGTGACCGAGCGCATCAATCGCCGGACGCCGAATCTGGTGCCGCAGCGCGCGCAGATTCCGCATGCCGAACAGGTGGCTTTGTTCACCGCCAAGGTGGAAGCACTCACCGTCACGGTCGACAGCGTGCCATCCGAACAGGACGTGCCGGGCAAGGTGGCCGACTATCTGGCGCGGCATAATCTGCCCTCGCAGCTCCGTGTTTCGCCCGACCCGCTGCTGCAAAACCTGCCCTGGTCCGAACGGCCCATGCTGCAGGTCGACTATGGCGGTGGCCGCAGCCAGGACCTGGTCAGCGTGACACCGGCCTTTGCCGGCATCGCCGAGACCGGCACGCTCATGCTGCATTCTTCCACCACGACGCCGACCACGCTGCATTTCGTGCCCGACCATCATATCGTCGTGATGCGCGAGAGCCAGATCACCGGCTCGCTGGAAGATGCCTTCGCGCGCCTGCGCGACAAGCTCGGCACGGCAGACAAGACGGCGGCGGAAAACTGGCCGCGCACGGTGAATTTCGTCACCGGGCCGTCGCGCACCGCCGATATTGAAGGCGTGCCGGTGCTCGGCGCCCATGGACCGCGGCGGCTTCATATCGTACTCATCGCGGATGGCACCCCGTAAGTCCTCCGTCAAGCCGACGCCGCTGATCCCGGACCAGGAAGTCTGGCAGCAGGTGGTGCAATCGGCGCGCCCGCTGAAAAAGCCGGCCAATGTCGTGCCGCAGCCGCTCGCGCCGTTGCCCAAGGTGTATCGCCCCGAGGGGGTCGGCGCGGCTGCCTATGCCAAGGCCGAGGCGAAGCAGAAAGCCCCGCTTCCTGCTCATGGCATTTCGGGGCGGCACAACGAGAAGCCCGCCCTGCAGATGGACAAGCGGTTGCGCCAGCGTTTCGAGCGTGGCGAACTGCCGGTCGAGGCGCGTATCGACCTGCATGGCATGACGCTCGCCAATGCCGAGCGCGCCTTATCGAAATTCCTGCGCGACGGCGTCGCCCAGCAGAAACGCTGCCTGCTGGTGATCACCGGCAAGGGCAGCGTCAGGGCCAAGGACGACGAGATCGGCACGCTTCAGAAAGGCCGCGGCGTGCTGCGCGCCTGGTTGCCGGAGTATCTGAAGCGCGGCCCATGGCGCGACCAGATTCTCGGTCTCGCGCCGGCGCGACCAGACATGGGTGGCGCCGGCGCATTCTACGTGCTGTTGCGTCGCCAGCGCGACGAAGCCCCGGTCAAAACACACCGCTGATCCGCGCCACCAGCTGAGCCAATACGGACCAATCGCCGTCACGCTTGCCAAGCGCAGGTGACAGGCGGAAAGTGGCGGAAATTTTCGTAAGCCCCACAGGTTCCAGCATGTCGATCCACCAGTATTTCTCGCCCGACTACGCCACCGCACGCCAGAAATTCCTTCATGCGGCGAAAGACGCCAAAGCTGAGGTCGAGAGCCTCCAGCATCCGGATACCGGCATCGCCGGCGAGGATCTGTTCACCGATGTCGCCTGGATCGGGCCGAAGGATGCGCGCAGCGTGCTGGTCACGGTGTCGGGCACGCATGGCATCGAAGGCTATTACGGTTCGGGCTGTCAGGTCGGCTGGCTCAGTGAAGGCCATGTGGCGAAACTGCCGGCCAATACCGCGATGATGTCGATCCATGCCAGCAACCCCTACGGTTTCTCCTGGGGTCGCCGCGTCAATGAAGACAACATGGATATCAACCGCAACTTCATCGACTTCGATACGAAACAGCCGCCGGCCAATCCGGCCTATGCGGAAGTGCATGACTGGCTGGTGCCGCATACATGGAGCGACGAGATCGCGTCAGGTATCCAGCAGAAGATCGCCGCCTATTACGCCCGCGTCGGCGCGAAAGCCGCGACGGCCGCCATCGTCGGCGGCCAGCACAGCCATGCGGACGGCATCTTCTATGGCGGCAAGCAGGCCTGCTGGTCGCACAGGACGATCAAGGCTATCGCGCAGAAATACCTGAGCACGGCGAAGCGCATCTGCGTGCTGGACTATCACACGGGCCTTGGCCCGTTCGGCTATTCGGAAATGATCTGCCGCCACCCGGTCGACTCCGACTCGCTGAAGCTGGCGCGCCAGTGGTTCGGCGATGCCGTCACCTCGCCGGCGATGGGGCAGTCGGACTCGCCGATCATCGAGGGCAACCTGCGCATGGGCATTGCGCGCTTCTGCGCCCAGGCCACCGTGGTGGCCAGCGCCATCGAGGTCGGCACGCTGTCATCCGAAGAAGTGCGGCTCTCGGTGATCGCCGACAACTGGCTGCATCTGCGTGGCGATGTCTTCTCGCCGGCCGGCCGCCAGATCAAGGCGCAGATCCGCGCCGCTTTCTATCCCGACAACGATGAATGGCGCGGGTTGTGCTATCCGCGTGCCGTCGAGATCCAGAAACTGGCGCTGGCCGGCCTGTCTGTCGCTTAACGGGCGGCCGCCTAACCTGCAGGGTTGGCGACAGGCCGGGCGCCGCTCCTGGCCTGCGGCCCGCTGTCCCAGCGCCGCAGCACCTCGTCATAGACGCCGCTGCGCCGGATCGCGGCCAGCCCGCGGTTGAAACTGATACAATCGTCCTGGCGCTGGAAGGCGACGCCATAGTGCGTTGGCGGAAAGATATCGTGTTCGGTCAGTGGCTGGTCGGTATTCACGCCGGCCTCGGGGCTGCGCATCATATAGCGGAAGATGCGGCGCTCAGCCAAAACCACATCGGTGCGGCCGGAAAACAGCGCGCGCACCTGCAGCATCTGGTTGGCCACTTCGCGATAGCGATCAGGGTTCAACATCAGCGAGCCTACGCCCGGGCCCAGCAGCAGCTGGGCATTCTGGAACGCCGTGACATCCAGTGCGGCAAGGTCGGTGGCAGATGCAATGCTCAAAGCCCGGCTTTGCAGACTGAAGGCCATGTTGCGATAGACCAGCACGGTGTCGCTGATGCAGCCGGGCAGGTTCATCGCCGGATTGGCTGGCACGAAGGCCTGGATCGAGCCGCGCCGGAAATCTTCCGGCAGGCGGCCGAAGGGCGTGAGCACCGCGCGTGGCTTGATCCCCGTCGCGCCGGCGGCCTGCATCACCAGTTCGTATTCCAGGCCGCTCAGGCTGCCATCATTGGCGCGGATCACATAGGGCGCGCTGGCACGAAAACCGATGCTGATATCGGTCTGCGCCGTTGCCGCGGGGACCATCCCGGCGGCAAGGAGTAAGACAAGGCAGGTGGCGAAGAGGTGGCGTAACAGCACGTCAGGATACTAGGATGCGCCTGATGCGCCGTCCATGCACCTTCCTGCGAGCGGCTCGCGCGAAAGCGATTGGCCTGCAAACGATCTGTGCCGTGTCCCCGGCGCGGGAGACGGTGTCGTGACCCCGTTCGGGGCGCGCATCCGCAGCTTGCGGCAGGCGCGCGGTATCGCGCTGAAGCAGATGGCTGCCGATCTCGGGGTGTCGTCGGCGTATCTCTCCGCGCTGGAGCATGGCCATCGCGGCCGGCCGAGCTGGCTGCTGCTGCAACGTATCTGCGGCTATCTCAACATCATCTGGGACGATGCCGAAGAGCTGGCCGAACTTGCCAAACTGTCTCACCCGCGCATCACCATCGACACCGCCGGACTGACGCCGAAAGCCACCCTGCTGGCCAACGAACTCTCGCGCCGCATCACCGAACTCGATGATGCCCGGCTGGAGCAGTTGCTCAGGCTGCTGCGCGGCTGACGGCTGTGGGCTCGTCCCCGCTTTGGCATAAATGCCGCAAATCCGCCGCATTCCGCGGCGTGACCGCTATTCAGGCATGGGCACCAAAGCCCGGATGAGACGTTAAGCCTCCAGAACCCAGGAGGCAGTCGTGCAAGCCGTGCGGGCCAGTCGCCCAAAGAAAACCGCTGAAAGTATCGATCCGCCAGCCGCTGCAACAGGCATTCTGCGGCCCGGCGGCAATGTCTGGCGGCGTGAAACCGCCAGCCGCGCCACCATGCTGGTCGATGCGGCCGCCTATTTCGGCGCGCTGCGCCAGGCGCTGCGCAATGCGCGCCACTCCGTGGTCATCACCGGCTGGGATATCGACAGCCGCACGCCGCTGGTCGGCCCGGACGGCAAGACCGGCGACGACCTGCCGATCACCTTTGGCGCTTTTCTCACCGAGCTGGTGCATCGCCGGCCGCAGCTCTCCATCAAGCTGCTGCTATGGGACTATTACTCGGCGGTCTATTCGCTGGAACGCGAGCTGATGCCGGCGCTGGCGCTGCAATGGAATACGCCGCGCCAGATCGAGCTCTGTCTCGACGACGTGCTCCCCATCGGTGCCTCGCATCACCAGAAGATCGTGGTGATCGACGATGCCGTGGCCTTCTCGGGCGGTCTCGACATCACCATCCGGCGCTGGGACAACGAGAAGCACGAGCTGCACAATGCCCTGCGGGTCGATCCGGCCGGCAAGCCCTATCCGCCCTTCCATGACGTGCAGATGATGGTGGATGGCGCGGCGGCGGCGGCCCTGGGTCAGCTGGTGCGCGGTCGCTGGTATCGCGTCACGCATGAACTGCTGACGCCTGCACCGGGATTCTATCGCGAAGGCGACTGCGATCCCTGGCCGGTGGCCGTGCGGCCCGAATTCACCGGCGACGTTTCCGTAGGTATCGCCCGCACCGAACCGCGTTATGGCCCCGAGCCCGAGGTACGCGAGGTCGAGGCGCTGTTCCACGACATGATCGATGCGGCCGAGCGCATCCTCTATATCGAGAACCAGTTCCTCACCTGCATGGCGCTGGCGCGCCGGCTGGTGGATCGGCTGAAGCAGAAGCGCGATCTCGAAGTGCTGATCGTCGCACCCAAGACGCATCATACCTGGCTTGAACAGCAGAGCATGCTGGCCGGTCGCATCCGCTTCATCCAGCTGATCGAGGATGCCGGCGTGCAGGACCGCGTGCGCTTCACCTATCCCTGTCTGAAGAACGACGGCAGCGTGAAGGACCGCGACGCCGAAGTGAT
This sequence comes from Ferrovibrio terrae, assembly GCF_007197755.1. Taxonomy (NCBI): domain Bacteria; kingdom Pseudomonadati; phylum Pseudomonadota; class Alphaproteobacteria; order Rhodospirillales; family Rhodospirillaceae; genus Ferrovibrio; species Ferrovibrio terrae. Next base: position 1,282,279 of record NZ_CP041636.1, on the reverse strand, counting down.
GGTGCATTCCAAGGTGATGGCGGTCGACGACCGCCTGCTGCGCGTCGGCTCGGCCAATCTGTGCAACCGTTCGATCGCCGTCGATACCGAATGCGACCTAGTGATCGAGGCGACCACACCGGATCAGCGTGCCTGTGTTGCGCGGGCGCGCAATCGTCTGGTCGCCGAACATTGCGGCGCCACCGTCGAAGAGGTCGAGACGCTGCTGGAGCGGACCGGATCGCTGTTCGCCACGCTGGATGCGCTGAAAGACCGCGACCACCGGCTCTGCCCGATTCATGATGACATGCCAGGCGGCTTCGACCTGATCGGTGCGATGGCAGATCCGGTCCGCCCGCTCGAGACGGACCGTTATCTGCTGGATCCGGGCAACGAGCCGGTGCCGCAGCGGCGCATCTCGTCGTTGCTGGTCATCGGGCTTTGCGTGGTGGCGGTGATCGTGCTGGTGCTGGCCTGGCGTTACACGCCACTGGCCGAATGGGCCTCGCCGACGCGCCTGGCTGCCGCCTTCCGGTCCGTGGCGCAGAGCCCGCTGTCCTTCCCCATCGTGGTCGGTATTTTCATTGCTGCCGGCTTCATTGCCTTCCCGGTCACGCTGCTGATCGCGGCCACGGCAATCACGTTTGGCACCTGGGAAGGTCTGTCGATCGCATTGACCGGCTCGATGGCCAGCGCGCTCGCCACTTATGCGGCCGGCCGCTGGCTCGGCGCGGATCTGCTGCGTCGCGTGATGGGCCCGCGTATCAACCGCGTGGCGCGCAAGGTGAAGAGCAACGGCATCCTCGCCGTCACCACCATGCGCGTGATGCCGACCGCGCCCTTCATGCTGGTCAATCTGGTCGCCGGCGCGACGAAAATCCGGCTGCTCGATTACACGATCGGGACTTTCCTCGGCCTGGCGCCAGGCATCGTGATCATGTCGGTGCTGGGCGGCCGGCTGCTGGAGATGATGACGCGGCCTTCGCTGCTGGATATTGCGCTGATCGTCGGCTTCCTGCTGCTCTGGGCCGGGCTCTCCTACATCATGCAGCTGATCGTCGCGCGCCTGCGAGACAAGTTCGGTGCGACAGAATCTCCCCAAACCTGATTCTTCCCGGCCTAATACCGTCCGCATCCTGACCTGGAATGTGCATGCCGGCGTAGGCCCCGATGGCGTCTACGACCTGCCGCGCATCGCAGCATTGGTGCGCCGGCATGAGCCCGATATTGTCGCACTGCAGGAAATCGATTCCCGCGGCCGTGGCAGCGACGCCTTCGCCTATATGGCCAAGGCGCTCGGCAGCCATGCGGCCGAGGCCCGCACCATCGTCACGCCGGACGGAGACTATGGCCATGTGCTGATCAGCCGCTGGCCGATGACTGATATCGCCATCCACGATCTCTCGGTTACCCGGCGTGAACCGCGCCGCGCCATCGAAACCATCGTGCAGACGCCCTATGGCCCGCTGCATCTGGCCTCGGTGCATCTGGGCCTGAGCCTGCGCGAGCGGCGCCAGCAGGCCGCCATGCTCTCGGCCATCGCCGGCACGGCGCGGCAGACCACGGTGATGCTGGGCGACTTCAACGACTGGTTCATCTACGGCACGGTGCGTCGCGCCCTCGCCACCGTGCTGCCCGGCCGCACCAAGCTGCGCAGCTTTCCGGCTGTCTGGCCGATTTTTATGCTGGACCGCATCTACTGCCGGCCGCGCCATGCGCTGCTGGAGTGCTGGACCGATCCGCTCGGCCGGCGCGTGTCGGATCACCTGCCGGTCTTCGCCGACATCCGCATGGAAGAGGCCGAGCCGGGCCCGCAACCGCTCAGCCTGGCCGAAGCGCGTGCGCAGGCTGAGATCGAGGATGATGTCTGACGTTACGCCTTGTGCGGCGCACGGGGCTGGGCCAGCCGCATGCCACTGTCGACCAGCAGCGTTTCGCCGGTGACGTTGACCGCCGCGGTCAGGAAGAAGGCGATGCTCTGCGCGACGTCTTCCGGCTTGTTGGTAGTGCCCAGCGGCGCGGCGTTCCGCCAGGTGTCCTGTGCCGCCTTGTAGGCCGCCTCGCCCATGCCCTGCTGCAGCCATTCGCCCTCGACAAAGCCGGGGCAGACGGCATTGATCCGCACCTCCGGCCCCAGCACGCGGGCGAGGCTCAGCGTCATGCCATTCAGCGCCGCTTTCGAGGCGACGTAGGCGATCGACGACCCGGTGCCATAGATGCCGGCAATCGACGACACATTCACCACCGAACCGCGCCGGGCACGCAGATGGGATTCGGCGGCACGCACCATCTGGAAGGGCGCGATGCTGTTGACGGCGAAGATGTCATGGAAATCCTGGGCCGACAGCCCGGCAAGATTGCGATGCGCGACAAACTTGGTCGTGCCGGCATTGTTGACCAGGTAGTCGAGATGACCGAAATGCGTGACGGTTTCCTCGACGATGCGGCGGCAGTCGGTATCCTCGGCGACATTGCCTTGCACCAGCAGCGCCTCGCCGCCAGCAGACTTGCAGTCGACGGCGACCTTCTCGGCGGCGGCCCGGCTTTTGGAGAAATTAATCGCCACGCTGCAGCCGCGCCCGGCCAGCAGTCTGGCAGTCGCGGCGCCGATGCCGCTCGAACCGCCGGTGATCAGCGCCACATGTCCCTTGAGATCGCCCATGATTTTTCGTTACCCCCTCTTTATGCGGAGGATGCTAGCCTGCCCGGGCGAAGGTGTCAGGCGTCAGCCAGACTCAAACCGCAGCAGGTTCGACAGTCCGGCCGACGAATTGCAGCGGCACGCCGCTGCCCAGATCGACAAAGGCGCGTTCGCGCACTTCGCGGTATTGCGAGAAGCCGGTTTCCTGCATGTCCCAGCCGGCTTCGCCTTCCGGCACGAGCGTGACGTAGAGATAGCGCGGGCGGCCGGGCGCGGCATCGTCGCTGACCGGCAGGTTCACCACCTCGCAGACCACTTCATGGCCGAAGCGGTTGGTGGTGATCAGCCGGGTCAGCATGCCGCAGTCATGTGTCATGCAGGCGACATAGGCGGCGCTGGCGCTGGCGTGGCGTTCTTTCGGCACGAAATCGAGATAGGGCCGTCCGGTCGGATTGGTGCCCAGAAGCTGGATATAGGCTTCGCCGGCCAGGCGGTAATGCGGCTCGGCCGGGATGTCGCAATCCATCACCACCATATGCGGCAGGCAGGCCTTCAAACGCCCCGGTTCGATGGCCGACTTGGCCGGCAGGCCGCCGGCTTGCTGTCGCAGCGCGATATAGTGATCAACCAGTTGGTGGGAAACCGGATGGTTGAGCCAGCCACGCGCGGTGGTCAGGGAGGCAAAGCGAAGCAGTCGTTCCGGCATGCTTCGGCCTTAGCATTCGCCGCCGCAGCTTTCAACCGCACAATCAGTGAGATTCCGCGCGTGGGACAGCGAGGACATAACCCTAGAGGATGTACTTGCTCAGGTCGCTATTCTTCGCCAGGTCGCCGATGCGCTGCTGCACATAGGCCGCATCTATCGTGATTGTCTCACCTGAATGGTCAGCCGCAGAGTAGCTGATCTCTTCCAGCACGCGCTCAAGCACGGTGTGCAGCCGGCGGGCACCGATGTTCTCCACGCCCTCGTTCACATCGGCGGCGATCTGCGCCAGTGCGTCGATCGCGTCGTCGCTGAAGTCCAGCTTCACCTGTTCGGTGCCCATCAGCGCGGTATACTGCTTCAGCAGGCTGGCTTCCGGCTCGGTCAGGATGCGCTTGAAATCCTCACGCGTCAGCCCCTTCAGCTCGACGCGGATCGGCAGGCGGCCCTGCAGTTCCGGCAGCAGGTCGCTCGGCTTGGCCAGCGAGAATGCGCCGGACGCGATGAACAGGATATGGTCGGTCTTCACCGCGCCGTGTTTCGTGTTGACGGTGGTGCCCTCGATCAGCGGCAGCAGGTCGCGCTGCACGCCTTCGCGCGAAACATCGCCGCCGCCGCGGTATTCGCTGCGGGCACAGATCTTGTCGATCTCGTCGAGGAAGACGATGCCGTTCTGCTCGACCGCCTCGATGGCTTCCTTCACCAGGTTGTCCTGGTCCACCAGCTTGTCGCTTTCTTCCTGGATCAGCGCCTTCATGGCATCGCCCACATTGGTCTTGCGCGGCTTGCCGCGCCCACCGCCAAAGGCCTTGCCCAGCATGTCCTGCAGATTGGTCATGCCCATCTGCGCGCCGGGCATGCCGGGAATCTCGAACATCGGCATGCCGCCGGCACCGGCGTCTTTCAGTTCGATCTCGATCTCGCGCTTGTCGAGTTCGCCTTCGCGCAGCATCTTGCGGAATTTCTGCCGCGTCTCGACATTGGCCTTGTCGCCAACCAGCGCATCCAGCAGGCGTTCTTCCGCTGCAAGCTCCGCGCGGGCCGAAACGTCCTTGCGCTTTCTCTCGCGGATCATGGTCAGCGCGCCTTCCAGCAGGTCGCGCACGATCTGCTCAACATCGCGGCCGACATAGCCCACTTCAGTGAACTTGGTGGCTTCCACCTTCAGGAAGGGTGCATTGGCCAGCTTGGCCAGGCGGCGTGAAATCTCGGTCTTGCCGACGCCGGTGGGGCCGATCATCAGGATGTTCTTGGGCAGCACTTCCTCGCGTAAGCCTTCGGGCAGCTGCTGGCGGCGCCAGCGGTTGCGCAATGCGACGGCGACCGCCTTCTTGGCATCGTGCTGGCCGACGATGTAGCGGTCGAGTTCGGAAACGATTTCACGCGGCGAGAAAGAGGTCATGACAGCTTTTCTACGATGATGTTGCCATTGGTGTAGACGCAGATATCGGCGGCGATCTTCAGGCTCTTGCGCGCGATCGCCTCGGCATCCATGTCGTCGCGGTCGATCAGCGCGCGCGCGGCGGCGAGTGCGTAATTGCCGCCCGAGCCGATGCCGATCAGGCCGTCCTCGGGCTCCAGCACATCGCCGGTCCCGGTCAGCACCAGCGACACGGCTTTGTCAGCCACCGCCATCATCGCTTCCAGGCGACGCAGATAGCGATCGGTGCGCCAGTCCTTGGCAAGCTCCACGCAGGCGCGCGCCAGCTGGTTGGGATAGCGTTCCAGCTTGGCTTCCAGTCGCTCGAACAGCGTGAAGGCATCGGCGGTTGCTCCGGCGAAACCGGCCACCACCGATCCGTCGCCGAGACGGCGCACCTTGCGCGCATTCGACTTGATCACCGTCTGGCCCAGGCTGACCTGCCCGTCACCGGCGAGAACGATCTGGTTGCCCTTACGGACAGCAATAATTGTCGTCATGATCGGGAAATCCTCGGCATCGAAACGGACCTTCATGTAGGGGCGCGCAGGCCGGGCTGCAAGCCGGCTCCATCGCACTGCAATGAGACGACCTGTGACGCCCGGCACAACCAGCAGTCTACGCAACCGCGGTAGCAGCGCCCAGTTGTGGCCTCCGGGTTGCGGCCAGCCCCCTCGACTTAGCTCAGGCGCTGCCCTAAAATTTATCTGTCGCCGCAGGCAGGCGCGGCAGGGGTATTGAATGAATTATCTGATCGACCCGCAAGGGCATTGGTGGCGCTGGCCGTCGGCAACGTTGGCCGAACGGCTCGGCCATACCGATCCCGATTTCGATCTCGCCGCCTATGCCGCGCGCAATCTCGGCTATGTCTGGCTGGTGATCGAAGACGAGGTCACGCTGATGCAGTTCCGCGCCGGCATGGTCAGCCAGGCGATTGTGAACTCGCTCAAGCCTTATCTGCGCAAGGCCGTGCTGTCCAAGCCGGTCGCGCTGGTTTTCTATGCCACCGGCTGGCTCGAGGAAGTGTTCGTCGAGCCGAACGGTCTGCTGGCGCGTCTGGACGAACTGGCGCCGCTGCGCGAGCCGCGCATGCGCGACCAGTTCATTGCACATGCGCACCAGCCGAGCGAATGGCTGTATCATGCACATCATCATCTCAGCAGCCTGTTCGAACTCTGGCGCTTCGAGGGCGGCACCTATTCCGATCCGGTGCAGCGCTATCTCAGCAGCAGTGGTCTGATCGAGCGCACGGTGTTCGTCGAACCGCGCAACAACGAACTCTTCGTCAACGCCACCGGCGGCGGCTTCACCATCTATGACAATTTCCAGATGCAGAAGGTTGCCGGTCGCCGCGTGTCCGACCAGCCCGACCGCGCCTATGGCGCCTGGGTCGAAAACAGCTACCGCACCTGCCTCGAAAGCGGCCGGCCCGCGCTCGATGATGTTGATGCGATCATCGAGGAACCGGATCACGATCCGCGCCGGCGCCGTTACCAGCGCATGATTCTGCCCTGGCGGCAGACCGATGGCAGTCGGATGCTGACCGGCAGTTCGCTGGTGAATATGCAGCTGGCGATCCCGCTGTCGTTCGACAGCAAGCCCCAGAGCTGAGTTTCTGGCCAGGCTTCTGGGCTGACTTTTCGGGCTGCGCTGAATTTTACTGACAGAAACAGCGGTCAGGTAATCGCCGGCTGATTCTCGGCCGGCTTTCACCTCTGCGAAAATTACCCGCGACGCATCAATTCAATGCTGCGCGAATCTCGCCCGTAACCGGTGCGACATGTTCGTCCTTCGGCGCGATCAGGTCCGGGAAGCGCTGCATGTCGGCCAGCAGTTCCTGCCGGTCCATCCAGATCAGCGCGCCCTGATAGCGCATCTTGCCGTCCGGCGCGCGCCATTCCAGCGCCGGTTCCACGTTGCTGTAGCCATAGGCTTTGGCCACGCCCTTCTCCACCAGGATGAACTTCACGAAACTGATCGTGTAATCGGTATTCCACTGCGTCAGCGCCAGCGCACGGCTGATGCGCGGCAGGATCGCCGGCAGGCCACGCTTGCGATAGTCGGGATGGATCCAGGTCGAACCGGAAAACACGATGCGACCGCTCAGCTTCGTCGCACTCGGCGAGGTGAAGCTGCAGGTCTCACCCGGCTCGCACATCTGCTTCGGATCGGCATAGAAGAAGCGGAAGCTGGAAACGCACTCCGCCAGCGAACTGCCGGTCAGGTCATAGACGCGCGCTGCCTGCGTCGACACCACATCACCGGCCTCGTTGCGGCCGATGATGCAGAAGCCGTTGCTGGCGTCGATATCGCTCAGGCTGTTGTTGAAGCTGGGTGCCAGACTGTCCCAGCTGTCCTTGTTGGCGTTGTTCACGTTGCGCAGGTAATCGAAATCGGCATTCAGGCTTAAGCTGACGCCGCGCTCCCGTGCCGCCTTGTCGGCGGTCAGGAAGAAATGGCCAAGCTCTTCGCGCGGGCCATGCTGCACGGTGATCTGATCCGGCAGGCGCCGGAAAGCGGTACCGGTATTGATGCGTGATTGATAGGTCATGTCTGCCTCCTTGGCTTTGGTTAACGGAGACAGGTTATACACCTGAGGTTAAGGAAGCGGCGGAGCGACTAACTATGGTTGCAATGCACGGCGCGCCGCACACGCGAATATCCATTGCGCTGTCAGTCTCCGCGCGATGGATGGAATTTATTTCAGGAGTGAACCTGCAGCGGTTGCTGCAGGCGAGGTGCAACGGCGCTGTCGGGATCGACGGCCGCGGTCACGGAAATGCAGGCATGAAAAAACCGGGCCCTTGCGGGCCCGGTTCAATCGTATCGGTCGGACTGCGTTTTACGCTTCGGTCGCCGGTGTGGCCGCGACAGCGGGAGTTTCGCCGCCTTCCTCACCTTCGGGCTTGCCGCTGTAAGACGCGGCAGCGGCCTTGATCAGCTGGAAGATGCGGTCGCGCACCATCGAGTCCGTGATCTTGCCGAAATTACGCACCAGTTCGAGCGCCTGGCGGCGCGATACCGGGCTCTTGTCCTGCTCGATTTCCGAGACGACGGCATGTTCGGGCCGCGCGGTGGGCTGCTGCTCGATGCCGGGCATGTCCTCGAAGAAGTAGGACGGCGGCACATTCAGGATCTGGGCGAACTGCTGCAGGCGGCTGGCGCCGATGCGGTTCAGGCCCTTCTCGTATTTCTGAATCTGCTGGAAGCTCAGCTGGACCGACGTACCCAGGCGTTCCTGACTGAAACCGGCAAGGGTACGGCAAGCGCGCAGCCGGGCCCCGACATGGGCGTCATAAGGGTTCGGTTTACGCATGAACGTCTCCATCACAAGTGAAGCTTTACAAGCATTCGATGTAGTGTTTTTACCATTAGTTGCCAGCGGCTGCTACCCGGTTGCAAATTTGCATTTCGGACTAAAAGCACCGCATTTCCTCGACTTACCGGGCATTCGGCGTTGCCGATTCCGCCTGTCGCGAGAATGACTTACCCCGGAAGACAACCATGACGTCAGGGCGTGTTCAAGCCGTTTTCGCGCGGCGCGACGCTATTCTAAAATTTCGATAACCCAGCGCTGGTGAAGCGACTTGACCGTCGTGTCGGCTCTGGCGAGTGTGAGTCCGGGAAACGCCGGAACAGGGCATCAGGCCTGCCAAGACAGGTCGCCAAGCTGTGACTGAGGAGTTTCCCGTATGGATTGCACGATCTGCCCGCCCCCCTGTCCGCCGACCTGTCCCTCCGCTGCTGCCCAGTCCGCCGGCCCTCTGGCCGCTTGATCCCAGCTCTTCCTGTTCCGCAATCCAGCGCCGCCGGCAGGCCGGTCATTCCGGCCCAGTTTATGGAGTTTCCAGCGATGGCCGTTTCCGAAGCCGCCACCGATCTCATCCCCCAACCCGCAACGGAATCCCGCAAGCCGCCGCTGGCCGCCTGGTTCGGCCGCCTCGGCATCCGTGCCCGCATCGCCATCGGCTTCGGCATTGCCCTCGGCCTGCTGGTGATCGTCTCGGCCGCGTCGGTCTATGGCGTGCAGGCCGGCCGCAGCGCTTTCGGCACTTATGATCGCATCACCGGCAACAACCAGCGTCTGCAGCAGTTCGAGCGCGACATGCTGGATCTGCGCCGCAATCTGCTGCTGTACATCGAGCGCGACGATCCGCGCGGCCTGCTCGCCACACGCCGGCTCGAACCGCAGATGACCGAAACGCTCGACACTCTGGTTGCCGGCGTGCGTGATCCGCAGCGCAAGGCGATGCTGGCCGAGGCTGCACCGCAGTTGAAGAGCGCCTTCGCCAAGCTGGCGCAGGCGATCACGGCGCGCAACACGCTGAAATCCGTCACCGGCAGCCAGCTCGATGTTTATGGCCCGCGGGCGCGCGACAGCCTGGTGCAACTGGTGAAGGCCGCCAACAAGAAACAGGATTTCGTTTCCGCCAGCGAAGCCGGCCTGGTGCTCGACGGCTTTTCCGAAATCCGCATTGCCGCCACGCGCTTTGTTGGCAAGGGCGACATGGCGATGGCCAACGAGGCGCGTGGCAAGGTCGGCACCTTCGTCGACATGATCGAAGATCTGAAGGCCGTGCTGGATGATGAAGCGCTGCAGAAACTCGCCGCCGAGGCCGAAGGCTTCGCCAAGCAGTACGAAGCCGGAATCCTGGCTGCCGCTGCGGCTGCAGGCGACATCAATCGACTGGTCTATCAGGAGATCGAACAGGAGATCGCCCAGATCGTCGAGAAGATCGATCAGGTGAAGACCAGCCAGGGTGCCACGCTTGCGCGCGAACGCGACGGCGCCATCAGCGTCTTGGAAACGACATTTGCCACCGTGCTGGCCGTGTCGCTGGTGGCACTGGCGATCGGCATCATCTTTGCCTGGCTGATCGGCCGCAACATCGCCAATCCCATCGTGGCGCTGACACAGGCGATGTCGGTGCTGGCGCGTGGCGATTTCAGCGCCATCGTGCCGGGTCTGCAGCGCGGCGACGAAATCGGCCGCATGGCCAATGCCGTTGCGGTGTTCAAGCAGAACGGTGCCGAGAACGAGCAGCTGCGCCAGGCCGTGGACCTGGAACGGCGCAGCGCCGAACAGACGCGTGGTGAACAGGATGCGCTGCTCGATCGTGCGGTCGGCGAGATTGTGGCGGCGGCTGCCGCCGGCGACCTGCAGCACCGCATCGACACCGCGCCGCTCGATGGTGTCGCCGTCCGTCTGGGCGATGGCATCAATCGCCTGCTCGATGCGATCAGCGGTGCCATCGCCGATGTCGGCGGCGTGCTGTCAGGCCTTGCGTCTGGCGATCTCACGCGGCGCGTCGATGGCGACTATCACGGTGTCTTCGCCAAGCTGCAGGGCGATGTGAACATGGCGGGCGAGACGCTGGCCGATGCGATGCGCCAGATCGCGCAGAGTGCCAATACCGTCCGGGACGCTTCGGCGGAGATTTCGACCGGCAGCCAGGATCTGGCGCAGCGCACGGAGAGCCAGGCCGCGGCACTTGAGCAGACGGCGGCCTCGATGCACGAGGTGACGGCCACCGTGAAGCAGAATGCCGACAACGCGCAGGCGGCCAACCAGCTGGCGGTGGCGGCCCGCGACACCGCCGAGAAGGGCGGCAGCGTGGTGGCCGACGCGGTCACGGCGGTGACCCAGATCGAGGACAGCGCGCGCAAGATCAGTGACATCGTCGGACTGATCGACGAGATCGCCTTCCAGACCAACCTTCTCGCCCTCAACGCAAGCGTTGAGGCAGCGAGGGCAGGCGAGGCCGGCAAGGGCTTTGCCGTGGTGGCGCAGGAAGTGCGCGCGCTGGCGCAGCGTTCGGCCAATGCCAGCCGGGAGATCAAGGGCCTGATCCAGGCCTCCAACACGCAGGTGAAGACGGGTGCGGCCCTGGTGAACCAGACCGGCGCGGCGCTGGCCGAGATCGTGACTTCGGTGAAGAAGGTGTCGGATATCGTGGCCGAGATCGCCGCTGCCAGCAGCGAACAGGCGCGTGGTCTGGAAGAGGTCAACGGCGCGGTGGTGAACATGGACGAGATGACGCAGCGCAACGGGGCGCTGGTCGAACAGACCAACGCCTCCGCCCAGGCCATGGCAAACCAGGCCGGCGAGCTGGCGGCGCAGGTGGCGCGCTTCAGGATCGGCTGAGCCTCGCTTCGGGCTCCTCGGCGGGACTATTAACCATACCGCGAATAGCGAGCGGGAGAGTTCTATTTCCATTCCTGATCGAATGCACTTGTATTCGACAATGTAGACAAAAAGCGGTATCGTGAATGTTTTCTGCTCGCCAAAAACGAGTAGTCGATCTAGTCTGGACTCGCAGAGCGAGTCCGATTGCTTGTAATTAAAGGGTTTTTTGCCACTCCTACAACCGCCATCGTCAGCAGACTGCCCATAGCCGTGCGCCAAGGAAACTTTTCCAATCATCGCTGCTCTGCCCGTCTCCGGACCCCTTGGTCCGGTCGGTGCGGGCGGCATGACGGCTGAGCCGGAGGACGATATGGGTGACCGGCTGGGGCGGGTGCTGGCGCTGCTGCAGGCGACCCCATTTCCCCTCGACCTGATCGACAACCCGGCTCGCACCGGCCAGTGGATGATCACCCTGGGCAACCTGAAGCAGGCGGTGGCACTGCTGCGGCCGCAGCCCCAGCCGCAGCCAGGCGCCGCATTGGCGGCGCCGACGGCCTATGAAACGCGCGGCGAACGCGTGGTCCGCGCCTTTAACCGCATGATCGAAGGCCTGCCGCTCACCTGCCTGAGCAACCTGTCGCCGGTGATCAAGCTCGGCCTGATCTGGCCGCTGCTGATCGATCTCGAGGCGCTGGAGCGCCGCCTGCTCGTCCTGCAGCCGACCGATGTCTCGGCCTACAGCGCGCGGCTGACACAGTATCGCCAGGATGCCGCGGCCATGGCCCGGCGCCATGACGCGCCGGACCCGCCGCCGTCCGGCCCGCCGCTGCGCCCGCCGGCCAGCATTCCGGTGCCCTGAAAAACAGCGCTAAACCCCGAAAACGGACTGCAAAAACCCGGCGATTGGTGGGCCAGACGTGTGGCAAAAGCCCGGTAGTCACCGCTGCCGGTTCCTGCTATACCGCGCCCGATCCCGGCCGGGGCTTCAGGTCCCGGTACCGGAGCGGGGTGTAGAAGGAGAGCGTCCATGGCCCGTACGGCCAGCGTTGCGCGGAAAACCAACGAAACCGAGATCTCGGTCAAGCTCGACCTCGATGGTCAGGGCACCTACAAGGTGTCGACCGGCGTCGGTTTCCTCGACCATATGCTCGAGCAGCTTTCGCGGCACAGCCTGATCGACCTTGAGGTCCAGGCCAGGGGCGACATCCATATCGATTTCCACCACCTGACCGAAGACACCGGCATCGCCATCGGCGAAGCCGTGTCCAAGGCGCTCGGCGACCGCAAGGGCATCACGCGCTATGCCGATGCGCTGATCCCGATGGACGAGACGCTGACCCGCGTCGCCATGGACGTGTCGAACCGTCCGTACCTGATCTGGAAGGTGAACTTCACCAAGCCCAAGCTTGGCGACATGGACACTGAATTGTTCAAGGAGTGGTTCCAGGCGTTTGCGCAGAATGCCGGCATCACTTTGCATGTCGAGAATCTCTATGGTGAGAACAATCACCATATCGTCGAGTCCTGCTACAAGGGCGTCGCGCGCGCATTGCGACACGCCATTACGCTCGACGCCCGCAGCCCGCATGCGGTGCCGTCGACCAAGGGCAAGCTCTAAGAGGCGTTCATGCGATTTTACACCATCCATGAGCGCCCCGCGCAGACAGCCGGCGGCGACGCAGAGGTGTTGGCGATTGCCTCGGGCTTCCGCTGGTGGGCCGCGATCGCGCCAATCGTCTGGCTGCTGTGGCACCGGCTCTGGCTCGGCGTCGCGCTCTATCTGCTGTTCAGCGTCGCGCTCGGCGTGGCCTTTGCGCTGGGTGACGTTGCCGAACCGGCGGCGACGGCCATTGGCCTGGCGGTCAGCCTGCTGATCGGACTCGGTGCGGCTGACTATTGGCGCTGGACACTGGAGCGGCGCGGCTGGCGGCTGGTCGCCGTGCTGCGCGTCGACGCGGCGGTCGATGCCGAAGATCTCTATATCCGCAGTCGAGGCGCCGGCAGCAGCGCGGCCGTCAGTGTTGCGCCCCTGCCGCAGACTTTCCCGCCCGCCATGCCGCCATCTGCACGCGGCAACGAAGCCTTTCCGAGGCTGTTATGAAACGCGTCGCATTGATCGATTATGGTTCCGGCAATCTGCGCTCCGCCGCCAAGGCGATCCAGCGTGCCGCCGATGAGAACGCGATTGCGCTCGATCTCAGGGTGACGGCGAAGACCGAGGATGTGACGGCAGCGGATGCCATCGTGCTGCCCGGCGTCGGCGCCTTTGCCGATTGCTACCGGGGTCTCAGCAGCCTGGGGGGTATGATCGACGCGCTGAACGATCAGGTCATCGCAAAAGCGAAACCGTTTCTGGGTATCTGCGTCGGCATGCAGCTGATGGCCAGCGTCGGCCGCGAGCATGGCGAACACAAGGGGCTGGGCTGGATCGACGGCGCCGTCGAACTGCTCAAGCCGTCTGACGCTGCACTGAAGATTCCGCATATGGGCTGGAACCAGCTCAACCTGCGGCAACCGCAGCATCCGGTGCTGGCCGGCATTCATTCCGGCGATCATGCCTATTTCGTGCACAGCTATCATTTTGCGGCGCAGGACCGCGGCAATGTGCTCGCCGAGGCCGACTATGGCGGCCCGGTTCTGGCCGCAATTGGCCGCGACAATATGGTGGGCACGCAGTTCCATCCGGAAAAGAGCCAGGCCACCGGGTTGCGCCTGCTGGCGAACTTCCTGCGATGGCGCCCCTAAGTTGCGTCTTTCGAGTCGGGCCAGTCTTTTGAGTTGGATGCGAGCATGAATGCCAAAGTGAAAACCACCGCGCCGAATGCCGTGATCGAAAAGGTCGAGGCGCTGAACGACGACGAACTCGACGAGCTGTGCGACGCCGCCGAGAAGGCGATCCTCGATGGCAACGGTTTCGGCTGGCTCAAGGCGCCCTCGCGCACCGTGCTGGAACGCTACTGGCGGGGCGTGCTGCTGATGCCGCAGCGCGATCTGTTCGTGGCGCGGCTCGATGGCGCCGTGGTCGGTTCCAGCCAGCTGCTGCGCCCGCCGCCGAACAACGAGGCGCAGGCGCATTCGGCGCAGATCACCTCCTTCTTCATCGCGCCCGGCGCACGCGGTTTCGGCCTGGCGCGCGGCCTGATCAGGCTGGCGGAAGACATCGCGCGCGATGGCGGCTATCGCCAGATCGATCTCGACATGCGTGCCAGCCAGCAGGCCGCGATCCAGCTGGCCGAAGGCGCGGGCTATCAGCGCTGGGGCACCAAGCCGCGCTATGCGCTGGTCGATGGCGTCTATGTCGACGGCTATTTCTATTCCAAGAGTCTGGTGGCCGAATGAGCGCGCTCAATCTCTATCCCGCCATCGACCTGAAGAACGGCGAATGCGTGCGCCTGCAGCAGGGCGACATGGCGCGCGTCACCGTCTTCAATTCCGATCCGGCGGCGCAGGCGAAAGCCTGGGAAGATGCCGGGTTCAAATATCTGCATCTTGTCGATCTTGACGGTGCCTTCGCCGGCAAGCCGGCCAACGTCGCGGCCGTCAAGGCGATCCGCCAGGCGATCCGGCTGCCGATCCAGCTTGGCGGCGGCATCCGCGATGAAGCCACCATCGAAAGCTGGCTCAACGCCGGCATTTCGCGTGTCATCCTCGGCACCATTGCCGTGCGCAATCCCGATCTGGTCAGGGCGGCGGCGAAACGCTGGCCCGGCCGTGTCGTGGTCGGTATCGATGCGCGCTCGGGCCGCGTGGCGGTCGAAGGCTGGGCCGAAGCCAGCGACCTCGATGCCATCGATCTCGCGAAAAAATTCGTCGATGCCGGCGTCGCCGCCATCGTTTACACCGACATCGACCGCGACGGTCTGCTCAAGGGCGTGAATGTCGCCGCCACGGCCGCGATGGCGCGCGCCGTGCCGATCCCGGTGATCGCGTCCGGTGGTCTGGCCGGCATCGAGGATCTCGTCGCGCTGAAGCACGAAGCCGCCAACGGCGCCGCCATTGATGGCGCGATCCTCGGACGCGCGCTGTATGACGGCCGCATCGATCCCGCCGCAGCGCTCAGGGAAGCAGCATGATGCGAAATGGCGATCCTCGATAAGGCGACCGGCTGGATGGCGACCAAGGTGGCACGACTGGTATTCGACCGGCAGCAGCTCGACTGGGCCAAGGTCGACCGCGTCGCCATCGACCGTCGCACCAGGGCGATCTCGGCCACGCTGCTGCTCGCAGGTGAAGAGCATCCGCTTGAGATGCGCGGCAGCTACGAGGACCGCGATGGCCGCATCGTCATCCTGTCGCTGTCGTTTTCGCGGCCGTGGATGGATGGCGCGACGCGGACCTTCGGCCTGCTCGACGTGATCAATGCCGAACTGGCCGATCTGCAGGACAGTCACCCGCTGGCGCGGCGTCTCGCCGCGCTGCTGCTCTAGGAAACGACCATGACTCTCAAGGTCCGCATCATTCCCTGTCTCGACGTGAAGGACGGCCGCGTCGTCAAGGGCGTGAACTTCGTCAACCTGCGCGATGCCGGCGATCCGGTCGAGCAGGCCACGGTCTATGATGCTGCGGGTGCTGACGAACTCACCTTCCTCGACATCACGGCCTCGTCGGAGGCGCGCGACACGCTGTTCGATGTGGTGGCGCGCACCGCCGAGCGTTGCTTCATGCCGCTCACCGTTGGTGGCGGCGTGCGTACGGTGGAGGATGTGCGCAAGCTGCTGCTGGCCGGCGCCGACAAGACCTCGATCAACACGGCTGCCGTTAACCGCCCCGAATTCGTACGCGAGGCAGCCGAGAAATTCGGTGCCCAGTGCGTGGTGGTGGCCATCGATGCCAAGCAGGTGTCGTCCGGCAAATGGGAAGTCTTCACCCATGGCGGCCGCAACGGCACCGGGCTGGATGCGGTGGAATGGGCGCAGCGTATGGCGTCCTATGGTGCCGGCGAGATCCTGCTCACCTCGATGGACCGCGACGGCTCCGAGAAGGGTTTCGACCTCGACCTGACCCGTGCCGTGGCGGATGCGATTTCCATTCCGGTGGTCGCCTCGGGCGGCGTCGGCAATCTGGATCACTTCGTTGAGGGTGTCGCTAAAGGCCATGCCTCGGCCGTGCTGGCAGCCTCGATTTTCCACTTCGGCCGGCATAGCATCGGCGAAGCGAAACAGCACATGGCCGCCGCCGGCATTCCGGTCCGGCTGTAACAGGGAGATGAAACGGCGATGAGCGAGAACCGCGACACGCTGGAACGGCTGTACGAGACGATCAAATCGCGCAAGGGCGGCGACCCGGCCGTGTCGCATACCGCCAAACTCTTCGCCAAGGGCCGCGCCAAGATCGCGCAGAAGATGGGTGAGGAAGCCGTCGAGCTGGCGATTGCCGCCGTCGCCGAGACGCGTGAGGAAGTCATCTCGGAAAGCGCCGACCTGGTCTTCCACCTGCTGGTGCTGTGGGCCGAATGCGGCGTGACCATCGAGGATGTGCGCGCCGAGCTGCGCCGCCGCGAAGGCCTCTCGGGCATCGAGGAAAAGAAGGCCCGCCAGCTTACCTGATCAGATTCATTCCGGGAGAGACCAGCGATGGCTGCCGCCTACGACAGCAACAACATCTTTGCGAAAATCCTGCGCGGCGAGATTCCGTGCAAGAAGGTGCACGAGACCGCGCACAGCCTGGCTTTCCACGACATCAACCCGCTGTCGCCCGTTCATGTGCTGGTGATCCCGAAGGGGCCTTACGTGGGCTTCGACGATTTCTCGGCCAAGGCCAGCAATGACGAGATCGCCGATTACGTGAAGGCGATCGGCGATGCGGCACGCAAAGTCGGCGTCGATGCCGATGGCTACCGGCTGCTCAGCAACTGCGGCGCCAATGCCAACCAGGAAGTGCCGCACCTGCATGTCCATATCTTCGGCGGCCGCGTGCTGGGCCGCATGCTGAAGACGGACCGCGAGTAGCTTTCCAGATTTCCCGGTTTTCCAGGGCTGGCGGGACAAAACCCGCCAGCTTTTTTCGTGCTGGCCAGGGCTTGCGGCTGGGGAATGTTATTCTATAACGTTATAGAATAACATTCTCTCCCCGGGGGTCCGCATGTCATCCGTTTTCCGTCGCAGCCTGCTGCTCGGCACCATCCTGCTGCCGTTTCCGTCCTTTGCCCAGGAGGCGGCGCAACTGTCCCCCGTCGTCGTCACCGCGCCGCTGCCGCAGACCAGCCAGGCCGATCTGGTCGAGGGCAGCAGCGTGCTGACAGGTGAAGAGCTCGACCGCCGCCGCGCGGCGACGCTCGGCGAAACCCTGCAGGGTCTGCCCGGTGTGTCGTCGTCGGCCTTCGGTCCGGGCGCCGGCCGGCCGATCATCCGCGGCCAGGGCGGACCGCGCGTGCGCGTGATGCAGAACGGCCTCGACACCTTCGATGCCGCCACCGTCAGTCCCGATCACGCGGTGGCAGCACCTATGGGCGGTGTGCAGCGCGTCGAGGTGCTGCGCGGGCCGTCCACCCTGCTCTATGGTTCGTCGGCGATTGGCGGCGTGGTCAATGTGATCGACGGCCGCATCCCGGACTCCGTGCCGAAGAACGGCGTCAGCGGCCCAGGAATCGAAGGACGGGCGCGTCTCGACTATGGTTCGGCGGCGCAGGAGAAAAGCGGCTTCGCCGGCATCGACGCCGCAGTGACGGACAAGTTCGTGGTGCATGGCGAGGCCGGTGCGCTCACGGCCGATGACTACAGAGCCGGTGGTGGCCGCAGGATCGACAACTCGGCGATGCGCAGCCAGAACGGCGCGATCGGCGCGTCTTACCTGGGCGACAGCGGCTATGCCGGCGCCAGCCTCAGCCGTCTCAGCAGCTATTATGGCATCCCCGGCGACGAGGCCGTGCATATCGACCTGCAGCAGACCCGCCTCGATACGCGCTTCGGCCTCTACGATCCGCTGCCGGTCCTGGAGGAAGTGAAGCTGAAAGTCGGCTATGCGAACTACCTGCATGACGAGATCGAGCCTGATGGCCAGCCGGCGACGCGCTTCGACAACGACAGCTGGGAGGCGCGGCTTGAGGCGATCCACACGCCGCTGTTCGGCGGCAATGACGGCGTGATCGGCGTGCAGACCGGCCGGCGCGATTTCTCGGCGCGCGGCGAAGAGGCCTATCTGCCGGCCAACGTGACCGACAGCAACGCGCTGTTCCTGCTCGAACGTTTTGATACCGGGTCGTGGCTGTTCGCGCTCGGTGGCCGCATCGAGCATGTCGAGATCGACAATCTGAGCGACACCAACGACCGTGACTACACGCCGGCCAGTCTCTCGGCCAGCGCCACCTGGCGCTTCACACCCGGCTGGCAGGCGGGCGCGGCCGTGTCCTACACCGAACGCGCACCGACGGCGGAGGAGCTCTATGCCAACGGCGCGCATCTGGCGACGCGCAGCTTTGAAATCGGCAATGTCAATCTTGGCAAGGAAGCCGCCTGGCATTCGGAAGTTTCGCTGCGCAAGGTGCAGGGCGATCTCACCGGCGGCATCAATGTGTTCGCCACGCGCTACAAGGACTACATCTATGGCGCCTTCACCGGCAACCAGCAGGACGATCTGAACGAGCTGCAGATCAGCCAGACCGATGCCGACTTCCGCGGTGTCGAAGTGGATGCAGCCTGGAACTTCTGGCGCGATCCGACGAAGAAACGCCGTATGGGCATCGATGGCGGCGTGGATTTTGTCCGCGCCGAAGACCGCAGCAACAGCGCCAATCTGCCGCTGATTCCGCCGCTCGGCTATCGGCTGGGTTTTGTCGCCGAACAGGAAGATATCGGTTTCCGACTCGAGCTGGCCGGCGTCGCGCGGCAGGACCGCGCGGGGGCCAATGAAACCACCACCGACGGCTATCGCGTGATCAACGCAGCCGTCACCTGGCGGCCGTTTTCGGAAAACCGCAACGTGGCGCTGCTGCTGCAGGGCCGCAACCTGACCGACGAAGAGGGCCGGTTGCACACATCGATGCTGAAGGAGCAGGCGCCGATCCGCGGCCGTGAAGTGCGGCTCGGTGGCAGCGTGACATTCTGAAAAATGCATCCGCAGACGCACGAATACACCCGTAGTCGAGTCTTGCCTGCTGCTCGAGAATCAGACCGGAGATTCCCGAAACCGCTTTGACCTCTCTTCGCCGGCGTGTTTAATGCAGCCGGGGTTCCAGAGGCAGTTTCACAACAACAACGGCGTCATCACGGCGGCTTCAGAGTGTGTGTGTCAGTTCCGCGCCGTGTGTGACGGGGGGATACATCCATGACCTTGACCAGGACATTGCGTCTGCTTGCCGTCATGCCTGTCGTTCTGGGCGGCTGCGCCTCGACAGATTTCCGTCTGCCGAAGCCGTCTGCTGCGGATGAAGCCGCCGCGGGACAGCAACCGCTGCCAACTTCACTGCCCATGGTGGCGAACAAGGCAACTGCCACAGTCACGCTTTGGGACGATGCCGCAGGGGATCTGGTCTCGTCGGCGCGCTATTACGATGCCGGCCTGTTTGCATCCGCGGCGGCCATGGTCACCGGGCTGGTCTACAAGGCGCATCCCGATTTCATCATCGGCAGCGCGCTGTTCGGCGGCGCCGTGGGAACCGGCAAATGGTATTTCAATCCGATCGGACGCGCGAATATTCTCGGACAGGGCAGCAAAGCCATGTCCTGCCTGGCGCAGGCCTCGGCGCAGATGCAGGCCGTAGTCTCCTCGACCGAATACACCGCCGTCATCACGGCGGCCAACACGGTTTCGGGCCGGCTGGCGACAGCGCGCGGGTTCGTTGCCGTCGACAAGGATTCCGGCCGCCTGAGCAGGCTGAACGATGCGATCGTGGCGGCCAATACGGCGCTGACAGCCGTACGTGAGTTGCGCAAAACCGACGGCGAGGCGGTGAAGACGGCGTATCGCGGGTATTCCGACATCTGGTCGCACACCAACACCAAATACATGGCGACGATTCAGGATGTCACTCTCGGCAGCTTCACCTCGCGTCTGACGTCGGCGATTCAGGAGGCGGCGACCAGCCGCGCGGCCATCGATACGGCCCGCCAGGCCCTGCGCCCGGCACCTGCGACGTTGCCGCTCCCGGTGGCGGCCGACCCCACTGACAGCACGACGGCGACCAAGGAGCTGAATGACGCGGTCGGTACGCTGAGTGCCGCGCTCGGGTCTTCCAGCCTGATGACAATCACGGATTTCCCGAAGGATGTTCAGGCCTGCGTCACGCAGGCAGCCTGAGGCTCAGCGTCGTTTCGGCACGAAGTCGATCAGGTTTGCCGGCGTCACCGTCACGGCGACGGCGGAGTCGCGTTGACGCAGGCTGAATTCCACCTTGTCATCAATATCGACCGGGCAGAGGTCCTCGCGCTTCATGAGGTGCGGGTCTTCGTTCCGGTCGCTGCGCGTCCAGAACTGCCAGAAACGCTGCCCGGTTTTCTCGTCCTTCACGATCGACAGTTTTTCAAAATGATCGAGCAGTCGCTCCTTGCCGCAGAACTTGACTGCGGCCTGCGTATCCGTGACTTCGCCTCGCAGCACGACGGTTGAGGACGGCTTGCCTTTCGCCGCGCGGTCGCCGGCTGCGGTGTTTGCATCGACCGCGATTTCGACGACATCTTCCCAGACGGACAGGGCCTTCATCGCATTCAGGCGGCCGCCTGAATAGGTCAGGCTGCGCAAGCCATGTGACGGATCGCTCGAACTGATCAGGCGGGCCTTGATATCTTTCGGCGGCAGGCCTTCGGAATACAGCAGTGCCGACATGAACGAGACCAGCGGCGCCGCGAACGAGGTGCCGCTCAGATTGGCCGGTGCCAGTGTGAGGCGATCTCCGGTATCCGGCATCTTCATGGTGTGGACCGGGATGTCGCAGCCCGGGGCCAGCAGATCGACAGCGCGCCAGCCGCGCCGCGAGAATTTCGCGATCTGTCCGTCGGCATCATGGGCGCCGACCGTGACCACGATGGCGCCATCTGCACGCGCCGGGTCGCCGCCGAGCATGGAGGGCCATTGCCCGGTGCTGTCGTCGCCGCCATCGTTCCCAGCGGCAACGACGAGCAGAATGCTGTGATTCTTCGCATGCGCGAGCGCATCGCTAAAGTATTTCGCCCGCATCGGCGTGGCGAAGCTGATGTTGATGATCGGAAATTTCTCGCCTTCCGCGGCGGCCTGGACCGCTCCGGGCAATTGCGGCGCACTGAGCGTGAGCGGATCGCCGATCTCCTTGCCGACCAGACTGACTGGAATGATCGAGACGGGTAAGGGCACAACATGGCGCAGGTCGTCCATCACGCGCGAGCCGAGCGCAGCGCTGGCGACGGCAAGGCCATGCCAGCGGTCAGGCCGCGCGCCCAGCATGGCGGGCGTTGTGGCCGCGTTGACGTTCGTCGCCAGGTTGAGGCCCTCGACGATTCGCACTTTGGGCGGCGCGCTGGTCCGCATATCGGGAAGCGCGCGTATCCTGGCGAAATACTCTTTCGGGAAGGTCTGCGCATGGTTTTCTGCGATATCCAGTCCGGTATCCAGCACCATGATCCGTCCGCGCGTCACGGCATCGCCCGGCTGGCGGTTGGGATTGAGCACCCTGTTGCGTCCGATCTGGGCAACCAGATCGATGGCCGATAATGGCCAGTCGGCGCGCAGTTCGGAGGCCTTTCCACAGGCCGGCGCGCTGGTGTCGATGGTGGAAGCTGTCACCAGAAGAGCCGCTTCTCCCTGCTCGACATTGTTCGGCACATTTGAAACGGCGCGGTTGACCGGCTTGCTTAGGAGTGTTGCCTCGTCCCGCATCTGGGCGGCCTGCACCTTGGCGGTGGCTTCTGCGGAAGAGATGCCGTCCTTGAGCCTGATCTCTGACCAGAAGGGTTCCTTGCCCGGGATCGTCAGTTCCTGGTTGGCTGCCAGGCGGTTGATATCGGTCAGATTGCTGTTCAGCGCAAAGACCTGATCGAAGTTCAGGTTGGAATAATACTGGCTCACCATATTGCGCCAGGCGTCGGTCTCGGTGCCGAGTTTCAGGTTGTCACGGACCAGCTTTTCATAGCCGGCGTCGGTCTGGGTATTCGACGTGGTTGGCACAGTCCGGTTGACCGGCGGCGGCGCGGCAACGGCAGTGGCTTCGCCGACCCTGACGAAAAGCTTTTCCAGCGTATCGCGATCCTGGACGAGGATACGCTTTGGCCCCGGCGACCGGGCGCAGGCGGGGAACTCCACCGTCAGCGGCGCCTTCTGCGCGGCCGTCAACGACAGCCCTTTCAGGCCGCGCTGCTCATTCCGCTCGAGCAGCAGCCGGCCGACCGTCGGATCGAGACTGCCGCAGCGGCGCTGGATCTCGTCAGAAATCTTGGCGCCCGGGGGCAGATCCATCATCTCGCTGGCGCCGACCTCCGCGATGGTCATGGCAAGCACGGGAGACACCTGCTGTCCAATACGGACATTCAGCCGTTCCGGCCCGGCAGTCCTGCCGGTATCGGTGGGTTGGGCGGCGACAGGAAATGCGACACTCGCCAGCAGCGCGCCGGTGACAGCGGCAAGGCAGGATGCGCTACGGATGGCAGACATTGGCGCCACTCTCGTTCAACCCGCAGATGCGCACGGCATGTTTGTCGGCCCAGTCGGCCACAAACCACGCGATGGCCGGATTGCCGAGATGCGACAGGTAGGATTCTTCGAACTGCTTGATCCAGCCGCGCGAATTGACGCCGATGATGGCACGGGCCGCGATCTCGGTGCCGGTATAGGCAGCGCCGCCGCTGTCGCCGAAACAGAGCGACGACCTGCCCTTGGCAACCACATAGGCGCCATCGATCCGCACTGCCTTCACGGCGTCTTTCTCGCTGCGATACAGAACACCCATCGGTCCGCCGCCGCCATCCTGCCGGCAGCCGAATCCCAGCAGGATCACGTCTGAATCGCGGCGTGGCGTCTGGGCGGCGAGCGAGATCCGCTCATAGCGCTGTCCGTCCGGCAAAGGAATGGGCTTGGAGGCCAGGCAGAGCGCGACATCATACTGGTGGTAATTCTCGTATTGCGGATTGTAGCGCGGATGATGGCTGCAGGTGACGCTGACCGCAGCTGGCGTGTTCGGGTTGATCTCGCCGACGGCGCCGTCATTGATGCAATGCGCGGCGGTCAGGATGACCTGCCTGCCGATGGCAGTGCTGGTGCAGGCCTGATTGTTGGCGACAAAATAGAAAGTCGCCGGCCAGTTGGCGGTCTCCGCCTGCTCGCCGCCGATGATTTTGGGACTGGCGGCCGAAGGCTCGGCTGGCAATACGGTGAATGACGGCTTTTTCTCCTGTGCGCCGGCATGGCAGACAGGCAGCAGACTCAGAAGCGACAGTATACAGATGGTAAAAAGACCCGATTTCATGACCACCCCCTGTCTGAAAACGATCTCTTCCTCACCGTAGTCCGCAGTGTTGCGGGGCGCGAGTCGAATTTTCTGCGACAGAAAAAATGTCAGAGGGTGTTGAATACGATGGTGTTCAGTTCTGATGCCGCGCCTGCATGAAGCTGCAGGCGAATGATCAGCGGCCTGGCTCTAGCTCACCGCCGCCGCCACCGCGCGCGCCAGGTCTTCCTGGAAGAACGGCTTTGACAGTTTCGGCAACATCGCGTCGCGCGGCACCTCGGCATAGCCAGTGGCCAGGATGATCGGCAGATTGGGTCGTTCGATCCGCACGGTTTTGGCAAGCTGCAGCCCGGTCATCTGCGGCATCGCCTCGTCGGTGATCAGCAGGTCGACCGTGGCATGCTGGCGCAGGATTTCCAGGGCCTGCGGGCCCGAGGTCGCCTCCAGCACGGTATGGCCCATTTCCTCGAGCATGGCGACGGTGTTCATCAGCACCAGCCGGTCGTCATCCACCGCCAGCACGGTCAACGGTCGCGTCGCCGACTGCGCCGCACCGGCCGGCGACGCCTCGTTCCGGACCGCCGTCGCATGCGCAAGCGGCAGCCAGAGTTCGGCCGTGGTGCCCTTGTCCGTTTCGCTTTTCAGCACCAGCCGACCGCCGGACTGCTCGGCCAGGCCGTGCACCATCGAAAGCCCGAGCCCGGTGCCCTTACCGATGCCCTTGGTGGTGAAGAAAGGCTCGGCGGCGCGTTTCAGTGTCGCCTCGTCCATGCCTTCGCCGCTGTCGGCCACCGAAAGGCAGACATAGCGGCCCGGCACCAGCAGGCCCGCCGGAGCGCCATCCGGCACGGTTTCCTCGCGTGCCGCGATCACGATGCTGCCGCCCTGCGGCATGGCATCGCGCGCATTCATGGTCAGATTCAATAGCGCCAGTTCCAGCTGGTTGGCATCGGCCTGGATCGAGGCAAGCGTCTCAGGTAGCTGTGTGTCGATGGTGATCGATGGCCCCAGCGTACGACGCAGCAGGTCGGTCATGCCGCGCACCAGTGCCGGCAGGTCGATGCTGCGCAGGTTCAGGTCCTGCTTGCGCGCAAAGGCCAGCAGGCGCTGGGTCAGTGCGGCGCCGCGCCTGGCGCCCTGCATGGCGTTTTCGAGCAGTGGCGTCACCCTCGGATGTTCGGGGATGCGTTTTTTCAGCAGTTCGATGCTGCCGATGATCGCCATGAGAAGATTGTTGAAGTCATGCGCCACGCCGCCGGTCAGCTGGCCGATGGCATCCATCTTCTGCGACTGGAACAGCGCCTGCTGCGCCCGCTCCAGCGCCTGCTGCGTTTTCACCTTGTCGGTCATGTCGCGCGTGACCTTGGCGAAGCCGACCAGCATGCCGGCCTCGTTGCGGATCGCGTCGATCACCACATGCGCCCAGAACAGCGTGCCATCCTTGCGGACACGCCAGCCTTCCTTTTCAAAGCGGCCATCCAGCGCCGCCGTTGCCAGGCCACGCTCGGGCAAGTTCTGCGCACGGTCCTCGTCGGTGTAGAAGCGCGAGAAATGCGCGCCGATGATCTCGTCGGCGGTGTAGCCCTTGATCTTCTCGGCACCGGCATTCCAGCTTTCCACACGGCCGTCGGGATCCAGCATGTAGATCGCGTAATCGGTCACGCTCAGCACCAGGCGGCGGAACTGCTCCTCGCTGCGACGCAGTTCCTCCTGTGCCAGCATGCGTGCGGTCAGGTCGCGCGTGATCTTGGCAAAGCCGGTCAGCCCGCCGGCGTCATCATGTATCGGATCGATCACCACATGCGCCCAGAACAGCGAGCCGTCCTTGCGCAGGCGCCAGCCCTCGGCTTCGAAGCGGCCTTCGGTTTCAGCCGTCTTCAGCGCGCGTTGCGGCAGATGGGTGGCGCGGTCTTCCTCGGTATAGAAGCGGGAGAAATGCTGGCCGATGATCTCGTCGGCGGTGTAGCCCTTGAAACGCTGCGCGCCGGCATTCCAGCTCACCACCGTGCCGGTCGTATCCAGCATGTAGATGGCATAGTCGGTGATGGAATCGACCATCAGGCGATAGCGCCGGTCGTCGGTGATGGCTGTCTTCAACGGCAGGTCCGCCGTCATGCTTCCCCCGAAACTGCAGCCCCTTGGCATGCTGGGACGCCGAGGCGCCGGGTAACAAAACCGAAACGTTGTCCTGACCGGAAGGTTCCGGGCCGGGGTATTGAACCCGGTTCGTCGGCGGCACTCAAGACGTGGCGGCGACCGTTGCGCTCATGCCGGCTTCGGCCGGCGCGATATGCCCGGCCACCAGCACCTCGATATTTTCCGATTTGCCGCGCAAAGCCACGCTTTCGCGCTGCCAGCTCATGCCGGCCATGGCGGCCGCCCCGGCGCGATCGGCCACTTCAGCCGAGATTACCAGTTCGGCGCCGAAGTCTTTCGTGGCGGTTTCCAGCCGGCTGGCGGTGTTCACCGCGTCACCCACCGCGGTCAGGTGCATGGCGCTGCCATGGCCCATCTCGCCAACGATGGCCGGCCCGCAGTGAATCCCGATGCCGATCCGCAGTTTCTGGTCGAGGTCCATCTTCAGCGCGTCGTTCAGCTGCACCAGCGCCGCCGCCATGCGGCGCGCGGCATCCAGGGCGCGGCGGCAGCCTTCGTCGGGCCCTTCATCGATGCCGAACAGCGCCATCACGCCGTCGCCGATGAACTTGTCGAGCTTGCCGCCGGCGCCATCGACCGCCTCGCCCATCGCCTTGAAATACTGGTTCAGCACGAACACCACATCGTAGGGCAGTTTGCCTTCCGACAGTTTGGTGAAGCCGCGCAGGTCGGCGAACAGGATGGCGATGCGGCGTTCGGAGCCCTGTGCGTAGCTGGTATTGCCGTAGGCGATCCTGCTCTGCACGCCGGCCGGCAGCAGTGGCAGCACGGCAACATCGCCCTGCGGCCGCACCTGGCAGGCGAGCCGCACACCCGGCGACGCCTTGACGCGATCCAGCACCTTCTGCTCGGCGGCATCGGGCGGCGACAGATCGGCCGCGCCCGCACCGCTCAGACGAACGCGACAGGTCGAGCAGCGGCCCTGGCCACCGCAGACCGAAGCATGCGGATAGCCGATCGCGCGGCTGGCTTCCAGCACGGTGAGGCTGCCGGCCAGGCCGCGGAATTTGCGGCCATCGGGATAGCTGACGGTGACGATGCCGCGCCGCCGGCGCAGCGCTGCCGCCAGCAGGCGGCCGAACAGGCCGAGGCCGAGCAGGCCGATCATCGTCTGGTAGGCCAGGCCGACATTGCGCATGCCGAAATCATTGGCGGCAGGTCCGGGCCAGTTGAGGCTGGCGCGGAAAGCCTCCATCCATTCGGGCTGCTGCATCGCCAGCAGCACGGCGCGTCCGGCCGAGAGATAGCCCATCGTCGCCAGCATCGGCAGCAGCAAAGCCGCCCCGAACAGGAACGGCCAGACGCGCTCGGACACGGCTTTCAGCCGCAGCCAGTAATATACGCCGAAGCAGCCATGGCCCCAGGCGATCAGGATCAGGATATTCTGGCGCAGGCCAATGAGAGGCTCCTGCACGAACTGCACGATCAGCACATAGGCGTAAGTATCGTTCACGCCGAGTGCTTCATGCAGGCCGCGCGTGCCGATCACGTGATCGACCACCAGCGGCGGCACGCAGACGCCGAGCGCCAGCTGCATCCAGCCCTGCCACTGAATGCCGCGGTAATGGCCGCGTCGCAGCCAGTTGAACAGGGCGAGCAGCGGATGCGTGATCGCAGCCGTGTAGAGCAGCACCGTGCCCGGCCAGCTGCGCCAGATGAACTTGAACACGCCCGAGCCGGCATCCATCGCCTGCAGCGACACGATACCGAACGTATGATTGATCAGATGCGTGGCAAGGAAAGTGAACAGCACCAGGCCCGAGGCCAGCTTGGTCCGGCTGTAGATCTCCTCGAAGCGTGCGCCCGCCGCCATGATGGTTTCAGCCTAGGCGGCCGATACGGCCGCGTCCAGCTTGCCGCGCTTCACGCCTGTGTCAGGTTCGGGAATCTGCGGCGAGAACAGCAGTTCGAGATAGTTGCGGTAATGCCGCCACTGCGCCGCCATCGCGCCGGCATCGCGCTGCACTTTTGAGAGAATGAAGGCACCTTCGGCCAGCGCCAGACTCATCTCGGCCAGTGTGCGCACGTCCACCGGCAGGCGCGGCGGATATAGCCGCATCGCCGCCTCCAGTTTCCCGGTGATGCGCCGGGTCCAGTGGCTGAACACCTCGCGCACCACCGTCATGGTTACGTCGTCGAACAGCTGCGATTCATAGATGAAGGAGGCATAGAGGCAGCCGGGATACGGCGCGGTGAGTTTCGCGGTCTCTTCCTCATACAGCCCGATGCAGATCAGCAGCTGCTGCAGCGGATCGCGGCTCAAGGCTTCGGCGCGATCCAGCACGCTTTGAAGATGCGCGGCATCGGCATCGGCATCGCGCTGCACCAGCGCCAGCGCCAGCTCGGCCTTGCTCTTGAAGTGATAGAAGAACGCACCCTTGGTGATGCCGGCCCGGCCGATCACCGCATCCAGCGAGGCGGCCGAATAGCCGGTCTCCAGGATCAGGCCCTGGGCCGCATCCATGATGGCCTTCCGGGTGATGCTGCCGTCGCGGGGCAAAGCGGCCTCCAGTGGATGGTGAGCGGATTATTATACGGGCTGGTCGGTTTCACAAGGCTGTGAGCAACTGACCGCATAACCCCTGGAAGTTATAGATAATTCAAGGGCTAAACTCCTAATATGGCAAGTTGTTGTACGGGTGCAATGTATACCTTGACGGGATTGGTGCGTCTTATTTATACCGACTAGTCTGTTAGTTTCAAGATGGAGACCATAGTCATGCTGCACGATCAGGCCGGTCATGGCCTCAGCGGCGCCACGGACGAGGCGCTGGCGCTGTTCGAGACCGCGCTGGGCCAGTTTCACACCTATACCGGCAACCCGCTCGAGACCGCTGAGGCTGCCATTGCGGCGGCACCCGACTTCGCCATGGCGCATCTGCTGCGCGCGCATCTCTATCTCTCGGGCATGGAAGCGCCCGGTATCGTGCCGGCGTTGCAGAGCATCAGCACCGCGCGCCGTCTGGCCAGCACGGAACGCGAAACCCTGCACACTGTCGCGGCCGAGGCCTGGGCTGGCGGCCGCTTCGAGGCAGCCTCCGAACGCTTCGACGATATCCTGCTCGCTGCGCCACGCGATAGTCTTGCGCTACAGATGGGTCACCTGCTCGATTTCTATCGCGGCGATGCGCGCAATCTGCGCGATCGCGTGCTGCGCGTGCTGCCATCGTGGAGCGCGAACTTGCCGAATCATCACGCGGTCCTTGGCATGCTCGGCTTCGGCCTGGAGGAAACCGGCGATTACGCGGCGGCGGAATCCGCCGGCCGCCGCGCCTGTGATCTCAATCCGCGCGATGCCTGGGCGCACCATGCCGTGCTGCATGTGATGGAAATGCAGGGTCGTGTCGAAGATGGCATCCGCTGGGCCACCACGCGCGAACAGCACTGGGCACCCGACAACATGATGGCGGTGCACAATTGGTGGCATCTGATGCTCTATCACCTGGAGCACGACGATCATGCACAGGTGCTGCGTCTGTACGACGACAAGGTGCGCGGCGGCGGTTCCACTGTGATCCTCGATCTCGTCGATGCTTCCGCCATGTTGTGGCGGCTTCACCTGCGCGGCGTCGAGATCGGCACGGCACGCTGGACTGAACTGGCCGAGGCCTGGTCGAGCACCGCCGATGACGGCGTCTATGCCTTCAACGACGTGCATGGCCTGATCGCGTATCTGGGCGCCGGCCGCACGGATCTCGCCGCGCGCCAGCTCGAGACACTGCACCGCTCGGCCGAGCGCAGCAATTTCAGCAATGCGGCGATGACCTCGCAGGTCGGCCTGCCTGTGGCCAAGGCGCTGACCTCGTTCATGGATGGCGAGTATCAGGATTGCATCGCACGCCTGCGTGGCATGCGCACGATCGCGCACCGCTTTGGCGGCAGCCATGCGCAGCGCGATCTGCTCGATCTCACGCTGCTCGAAGCAGCGCGGCGCGCCGACGATCACAACCTGCTGCGCGCCCTCACCGCCGAACGCCTGCATGCGCGGCCGAAAAGTCCGCTGGCGTTGCGCTATCTCGCGCTGTCGAACGACCGCGTCGCGGCTTGACCGCGACGTATCCGGATGGTGCGCCTAAACGGTAAAGGCGGGACGCACCTGTTCGGCCAGTGCGCGCATCACGGCTTTCCACTGCTGCTCGGCCTCTGGTCCGGTGACGGAGAAAGCTTTGGCGAAGGCGTCGTACTGCAGATCGGTCAGCCGGCTTTCCAGCGCCGCGCCCTTGGGCGTCAGCGACAGCAGCGTCAGCCGGCGATTGGTCGGCGCCGGCTTCTGCACCAGATAGCCCTGCGCGATCAGATCGCGCATGGGACGGTGCAGCGCCTGGCGCGAGACCTCGAGCAGGTCGATCAGGTTGGCGATCGCGATGCCGGGCCGGCGTGCCACCACATAGAGGATGCGGTGATGCGGCCGGCCGAAGGCCAGTTTGTCGAGCACTTTCTTCGGCCCGGCCACGCCGGCGCGGTAGCCCAGGTAAAACAGCGAAATGGTCTCATCCACCGAGCCGCGCGCCGACTCGAGGAGGGTCTGGCGCGGCGCCGGCTTGCGTGGAGACGAGGATTTCTGGGTGGCCGTCATGGGGCGGGAATCCGGAACCGGGGCGGAAGCGTCTGCGCAGCATACAGGAATGACCCCGCAGGGCTAGCGGCCAGAACCGGGGCGCACTGCGGGGATATATCAATTATATTGATACTATTCACACGCTGCCTTCAATGCTGGTTTCCACGGCGCATGGCGACGATAGGGCATGTCGAGTTACTCCCCGCTGCATATTCGGCAGCTTGCGAAGCCTTCTGCTCCCGCCATGCGCTGCGGTCCGTCTCTCCTGTCCGGCTGCTAGATGCTTCACGATCGGACCGGTCACCCCGTCAGCGGCGCGACTGTCGAAGCCCTGGCGTCGTTCGAGACCGCACTGGCTCAGTTGCATTGCCTGATCGGCAATCCGCTGCAGGCGGCCGATGCGGCCATCGCGGCCGCGCCGGATTTCGCCATGGCGCATCTGTTGCGCGCGTATCTGTATTTGTCGCGCATGGACGTCTCCGGCATCGCGCCGGGGCAGCGGAGCCTTGCAACGGCCCGTCGCCTCGCCTGGACCGAACGCGAGACGCTGCATGTGCTGGCGGCGGAAGCCTGGGCCGGCGGCCGTCTGGCGGCGGCCGCTGCATGTTTCGACGACGTCCTGATCGCCAACCCGCGCGACAGCCTGGCCCTCCAGATGGCGCATCTGATCGATTTCCATCGTGGCGACATGCGCAGCCTGCATGTGCGCGTGCGGCGCATACTGCCGGCCTGGAGCGCGGCGCTGCCGCATCTTCATGCGATGCTCCACATGCTGGCCTTCGGGCTGGAGCAGCCGGCGGGCCGCCACAGCCGCAATGTCGATCCGCGCGCGCCGGGCGCGCTCGAGAATTTCATGGCGCTCCACAACTGGTGGCATCTCGTGCTGCATCACCTCGATCGCGAGGAGCATGTCGAAACACCCTGCGCGCTGAGCCGGTATGCGGCGGCGCCATTGCAACAAATGGCAATGATTTCAAAAAGCTAGTGGCCAGAACCAGCCCGCGGCGGCGGCGATATATCAACTATATTGATAATATCAATAACATTGATATATTCCTCGCCGTTCCGAGGCGACCGGGTCCATGCACCGCATCATGTTTATCCTTGTCTGCACACTGGCCGCGCTGGCTCTCACCGGCGCGGCCGCCTGGTTCTTTCTCCCCACGGCGACGTGGCGTGATGTCGTCACGGCTGCTGAGCGCCAGCGCGCCGGCCTGGTGGCGAAAACCGTCACGGCCGGCGGTCAGCCTATCGCCTATCTCGATGGCGGTGCGGCAACCGACCCCGCGCCGATTCTGCTGCTGCATGGCAGCAGCGGTGAAAAGGATAACTGGAATCGCGTTGCACGCTTCCTCACGCCGCAGCATCGCGTGATCGCCATTGATCTGCCCGGTTTCGGCGACAGTCCACATTGGATTGGCCATGGCATCGGTCTGGCCGACCAGGTCGCGGCGCTGACCGCGATCATCGATGCGCTCGGGCTGCAGCAGTTGCATCTGGGCGGCAATTCCATGGGCGCGCGCGTGGCCGCGCTCTATGCAGCAGCTCATCCGCGCCGCGTGCGCAGTCTGTGGCTGCCGGGGCCAAGCGGCGTGCTGTCGGCTGCACCCAGCGATCTGCAGCGCCATCTGCAAGCCGGCGGCGACAATCCGCTCTTCATCCGCAGCATCTATGCCTTCGACGCCTATCTGCACTGGCTGATGGCCGCGCCGCCGCGCATCCCGGCACCGGTGAAACACGCCATGGCCGAACGCGCGCTCGGTAAGGCGGATTTCCATCGCAGTGTCTTCGACGCTTTCGCCCACGAGACCGTATCGCTGGAACACAGCCTCAACGGTATGACGGTGCCGACCCGCATCGTCTGGGGCGAGCGTGATCGCATCTGGCACGTTTCGGGCGCCACGCTGCTGGTCGACCACCTGGCGAATGCGTCTTTGCTGCTGCTGCCGGGCGGACATCTGCCGATGATCGAGGCACCCGACACTGTCGCTGCCGATTATCTCGCCTTCCTTTCATCTCTTCCCCAGCATCAGGAGTTCTGACCATGGCCGGTTTGTCATTCGCCGCTTTCGCCTATCTCTGCTTCAACCTCGTCACTGGCGCGCTGGCGCTGTTCCTCACCGGCCTGCCCGAGATTGCCGGGTTTAAGCTGCCGATCACGGTCGATTCCTCGATCTGGCCGCCGTTGTCGCCCTGGCTGGCCGGTGCCGTCGATCTCGGCCTGATCGCGCTGTTCGGCCTGCAGCACAGCGTCATGGCGCGGCCGGGCTTCAAGCGCTGGCTCACCACCTTTGTGCCGCCGCACCTGGAGCGCGCGACGTATATGTTTGTCAGCTCTCCGGCACTGCTGACGGTACTGCTGTTCTGGCAGCCGCTGCCCGGCATGGTCTGGCGCAGTGACGACGACATTCTCACGCTGTTGCTCTGGGCGTTGTTTGGTGCCGGCTGGCTGCTGCTGGTGGCTGCCACCTGGATGATCGATCATTTCGAACTCTTCGGCCTGGCGCAGGCCTGGCGCCACTGGCGCGGCAAGCCCGCACCGGCCAGTGACTTCCGCATGGTCTATGCGTATCGCTATATGCGGCATCCTATCTACACCGGCTGGCTCATCACCTTCTGGGCCACACCGCAGATGAGCGTCAGCCATTTGCTGTTCGCGATCGGCATGTCCGCCTACATCCTGGTCGGCATCATCTGCGAGGAGCGCGACCTGATCGCCACGTTCGGCGACCGCTATCGTGCCTATCGCAGCCGCGTGCCGGCGCTGATCCCCGGTTTCAAGGTCTGAGGAGACACGTCATGCCCACGCTCGAAACCACCGCCGGCCGGCTGTCCTGGTTCGACAACGGCGTCGCGGATGCCGGTGCGCCCACCCTGCTGCTGCTGCATTCCAGCGGTGCCTCGCACCGGCAGTGGCGCCAGCTCGTCGGGCAGCTCGGCCAGAGCTGGCGCATCCTCGCGCCCGACCTGTTCGGCTATCGCGATGCGCCGATGCCGGAAGCAGCGCCATCGGCGCGCCGCTCCATCGTGCAGGATGAAATGGATCTGCTCGGTGCGCTGCTGCAGCAGGTCGATGGCCCGGTGCATGTCGTCGGCCACTCCTATGGTGGCGCCATCGGGATCGAACTGGCCCTGCTGCATCCCGAACGCATCGCAGCGCTGGCGGTGTATGAACCGGTGATGTTCGCCCTGCTGCGCGACAGCCAGCAGCAGGCGGCCTGGAGCGAGATCGCGCAGGTGGCGCAGCGTCTGGTCGATCTGGTCGCCGCCGGCAACCTGCGCGCTGCGGCGTCGCATTTCATCGGCTACTGGACCGCGCCCGGCGGATTCGAGGCGATGCCCGAGGCGATGCAGGAGACGGTCGCCGCCGGCATGCCCAAGGTGGCGGACGAATTCCGTGAAGTGCTGCGTCGGCGCGATGCGCCGCCGGATTTCAGCCGGCTGACCATGCCGGTGCTGCTGCTCTGTGGCAGCGACACCACCATTGCGGCGCGCGGCGTGGTCGCCGAACTGCGCCGGCTGCTGCCTGCGCCGCGTTTCGTTGAGGTGGCGGGCGGCCGCCATATGGCACCCCTGCAGCAGCCCGATCTGGTCAATCCGCTGCTGGTCGACTTCCTCGACATCGCCACCCAGGTGGCGCGCCGCGGCCTGCGCTGGGCCGGCTGATCCCCTAAATCCGCCGTATACGTTCCATCCTGTGACTGCGGAGGGAACCGGGGTTGTAATCGGTCGTTTAGCTTTCTATATATTTCTCGGAAAACCGAGAAAATACATGATTCCTGCCCATTCGGGGCGGGGGAAGCAGACACGGATGACCGACTCTATGCCACCGGGGCAGATGGCTGCCCTGCAGCCGCCGCCGCCGCCGCAACCGAACTGGGCCTTGTTTCTCGATATCGACGGTACGCTGCTCGATATCGCGGACACGCCGGATCGCGTGCAGGTGCCGGCGCGCCTGCTCGACGATCTGCAGGCCGCCGAGAAGAAGCTCAGCGGCGCGCTGGCGCTGGTCTCCGGCCGTCCGATCTCGGAAATCGACAAACTGTTCGATCCCCTGAAGCTCGCGGCCAGCGGCCAGCATGGCAGCGAATGGCGGCCGGTGCCCGGCGCCGCAACGCAATCCGTGTCCGAAGCGCCACTGCCCGCCGGCCTGCATGAAGCGGCCGCGAAACTCGGCAACCTGCATCCCGGCATCGTGGTGGAACGCAAGACCCATGCGCTCGCCGTGCATTATCGCAACGCGCCGGATTTCGGCGCTGAGATCGGCGGTCGCCTGGCGGCCGCGATGGCGGGCTTCGACGGCCTGATGCTGCTGCACGGCAAGGCCGTGTGGGAAATCAAGGATGCGCAGCAGTCCAAGGGCACGGCGGTGAATTTGTTCATGCGTCAGCCGGCTTTTGCCGATCGCGTCGCGGTGTTCATCGGTGACGACCGCACGGATGAAGACGGTTTCCATGCCGTGGAAGAACATGGCGGACTTGCCATTCCGGTCGGCCAGCTGGCGCTGAAACGCGGACGCGCCCAGGGAAAGCCCATCGTGGCCTTTGCTACACCGACACAGGTGCGCAAATGGCTGTCCGATTTTGCCATGCGCGATGGAGCTGCGGCATGACGACAACGACAGCAGCACATCGCAATTCGCTCGATCTCGGCATCATCGGCAACTCGGTGATCGCCGCCCTGATCGACCGTCAGGCGCGGATCGTCTGGCATTGCGCGCCCAGGCTGGATGGCGATCCGGTCTTCTGCGACCTGCTGTCGCCCAAGATCGAGGGCGAGGGCATCTTCGCCGTCGAGCTGCGCGGACTGCAGCAGACCTCGCAGCACTATGTCGAGAATACCGCCGTGCTGGTGACGGTGCTGACCGATGCCAACGGTGCCAGCATCCGCATCACCGACTTCTGCCCGCGCTTCAAGCAGTATGACCGCACCTACCGCCCGGCTATGCTGATCCGCCGCATCGAGCCGGTCAGCGGCACGCCGGTGGTGCGCGTGCGCATCCGGCCATTATTCGATTACGGCATGACGCAGCCGAGCCGTACGCTGGGCTCCAACCATATCCGTTTCACCGCACCGGGCGCCGCGCTCCGCCTCACCACCGACGCGCCGATTGCGTTTGTGGATGCCGAAAGTGAATTCGCGCTCACCCATCCCATGACCCTGGTGCTCGGGCCCGACGAAAGCTTCACGGCCTCGCTCACCCATATGGCGCGTGAATTCCAGGAACGCACCATCGAATACTGGATCGAATGGGTGCGCTATCTCTCGGTGCCGTTCGAATGGCAGGAGGCGGTGATCCGCGCCGCCATCACGCTGAAACTCTGCGCCTATGAGGAAACCGGCGCGATTCTCGCCGCATTGACCACCTCGATCCCCGAAGCCGCCGACACGCCGCGCAACTGGGATTACCGCTTCTGCTGGATGCGCGATGCCTATTTCGTCGTGCAGGCATTGAATCGCCTGGGCGCCACCAAGACGATGGAGGATTTCCTCCGCTATATCACCACCACCGTGGCGCTGCATCCCGATATCGAGCTGCAGCCGGTCTATGGCCTCGACCCGGCGGCGTCGCTGGAAGAACTGACCATGCCGGGCCTCGCCGGCTATCGCGGCATGGGTCCGGTGCGCAAGGGCAATGCCGCCTTCTCGCAGCGCCAGAACGACACCTATGGGTCTATCGTACTGGCGGTGGCGCAGATGTTCTTCGACAAGCGCCTGCCGCGCCGTGGCGACATCGCGCTGTTCGAGCAGCTGGAAGGCCTGGGCGAAAAAGCCGCCGCGCTGGCGCTCACCGATGATGCGGGATTATGGGAATTCCGCGGCCGCGCGCGGGTGCACACGCATTCCGCCGCCATGTGCTGGGCGGCCTGCCGCCGTCTTGCCAGGATCGCCGGCCTGCTCGGGCTGGAGGCGCGCGCCGGCTACTGGCGCGACCATGCCGAACGCATCCGCAAGGCCATTCTGGAACATGCCTGGAATCCCAAGCTGAACAGCTTCGTCGAGAGTTTCGACGGCGAGGATCTCGATGCCTCCTTGCTGCTGCTGCAGGAGATCGGTTTCCTGGCCGCCGACGATCCGCGCTTCCTCGGCACCGTGGATGCGATCGGCAAGCATCTCAAACGCGGCAGCCACCTGATGCGCTATATCGCGCCCGACGATTTCGGCCTGCCGCACAACGCGTTTTCGATCTGCACCTTCTGGTATGTCGATGCACTGGCCGCCACCGGCCGGCGCGACGAGGCGCGGCAGATGTTCGAAGGGCTGCTCGCCTCGCGCAACCATCTCGGACTGCTTTCGGAAGACATTGATACGGCGACAGGTGAGCTATGGGGAAATTTCCCGCAGACCTATTCGATGGTTGGTTTGATCGTTTGCGCGATGCGACTGTCCAAAAGCTGGGAGGAAGCGTTTTGGCGCGGCTCGTAGTCGTTTCCAACCGCGTCGCCATGCCGCGTGACCGCGCCGGCCGTGCCGGCGGCCTCGCCGTGGCCCTGCGTGAATCGCTGCAGCAGCATGGCGGGTTGTGGTTCGGCTGGAGCGGCGAGATCAACGACGCGCCATCGCCTGAGCCGCGCCGCACCCGCCAGGGCCGCGTCGACTATGCCGTGCTCGACCTCACCACCGAGGAACACAAGGGCTTCTATCTCGAATTCTCCAACGGCATGCTCTGGCCGCTCTGCCACTACCGGCTCGGCCTGATCGAATTCCGCCGTTCGGCCTGGGACAGTTATCTCGCCGTCAATGCGCGTTTTGCCGACCAGCTGGCGACCGAGCTCAGGCCCGACGACGTGATCTGGATCCACGACTACCATTTCATTCCGCTGGCTGCCGAACTGCGCCGGCGCGGCGTGCAGAACCGCATCGGTTTCTTCATGCATATTCCTTTCCCGGCGCCCGAAGTGCTGGCGGCGCTGCCCGGCCACGAGCGGCTGGTGCGCGATCTCTGCGCCTATGATCTGGTCGGCTTCCAGACCCGTGGCGACGTGCGCGCGCTGACCGAATACATCCTGCATGAAGCCGAGGGCACCGTGATCGGCAACAGCGGCGAGGGCGATGTGCGTATCGGCGCGTTTGGCCGCGAACTGCGCGTCGGCACCTTCCCGATCGGCATCGACACGCAGGATTTCGCCGAGATCGCCGCCGAGGGCGCCAACAGCGACGAAACCCAGCGCCTCACCGAAAGCCTCGCCGGCCGTGCGCTGGTGGTCGGTGTCGACCGGCTCGATTATTCCAAGGGCATCCCGCAGCGCTTCGAGGCCTTCCAGCATCTGCTCGGCAGCCGGCCCGAACATCGCGGCAAGGTCACCTTCATGCAGATCGCGCCGATCTCGCGCGGCGAGGTGGCGCAGTATCGCAAACTGCGCAACGAGCTCGACGCGCTCACCGGGCGCATCAACGGCAAGTTCGCCGAATTCGACTGGGTGCCGGTGCGCTATCTCAACAAGTCGTTTGCCCGCAACACGCTGGCCGGTTTCTACCGCCATGCCCGCGTCGGCCTGGTCACGCCCTTGCGCGACGGCATGAACCTCGTGGCCAAGGAATATGTCGCCTCGCAGGATCCGGCCGATCCGGGGGCACTGGTGCTGTCGCGCTTTGCCGGTGCCGCGCGCGAGCTGAAAGGCGCGCTGCTGGTGAACCCTTACGACACCGAGCATATCGCCGACGCGCTGCACCGCGCGCTGGTCATGCCGCTGGAGGAACGGCGCCAGCGCTGGGAATCGATGATGGGCGTGCTGAAGGTCAATACCATTTCGCACTGGCGGGAAAACTACCTCGCCGCCCTGCAGGCCGAGGGCAACCCAGCCGGTCGCGGGGATGACAACCTCGCCGGGGCGGCCGATTAGCCAGGCGAATAGATAGTTGACTTAGTCAAGTATTGAGGCAGGATGGGCGCGGAGGAACGCGCCCCATGACGAAGCCTGCTGCCGCCCGCAAAAGCCCGAAGTCCGCCCTTGCCGCCGATGTCGCGGCTCAGGTCGAGCGCATGCGGTCCTTCAACCGCTTCTATACCCATAAGATCGGCCTGCTCGAGGGCAGCAGGCTCTACGATCCCTTCTCGCTGGCCGAGACCCGCGTGCTCTATGAACTCGCGCATCGCGACCGCGTCACGGCGTCCGATCTGGTGCGTGATCTGGGGATGGATGCCGGCTACCTGAGCCGCATGCTGCGCGGCTTCGAGAAACAGGGGCTGATCACCCGCAAGGCGGCGAAGGAAGATGCGCGCCAGAGCGTGCTCACCATCACCGCTGCCGGCCGCAAGGCCTTCGCGCCGCAGGAGGATGTGTCGCGTCGTGTGCTCAGCCCGCTGATCGAGCGGCTGCCGGCGGAAGATCGCGCCCGGCTGGTCGAGGCGATGGACACCATCACGCAGCTGCTGTCGGAAGAAAAACCGGCTGCCAAGCCGGGTTTCCATCTGCGCCCGCATCGTCCCGGCGATATCGGCTGGATGGTGCAGAAGCATGGCGAGCTCTACACCGCCGAATATGGCTGGGACAGCAGCTTCGAGGCGCTGGCCGCCGAGGTCGGCACGCAGTTCCTGCGCGACTTCGATCCCGCATGGGAGAATGCCTGGATCGCCGAACTCGACAGCGGCGAACGCGTCGGCTGTGTCTTCCTGATCCGCAAGTCTGCCACGGTGGCCAAGCTGCGCGTGCTGATCGTCGACCCGAAGGCACGCGGCCTTGGCGTCGGCAAGGCGCTGGTACAGGCCTGTATCGATTTCGCCAAGCTGAAAGGCTATCGCAAGATCACGCTGTGGACGAACAGTATTCTGGTCGCCGCGCGCGGCATCTACGAAAAGACCGGCTTCAGGCTGGTGCAGAGCGAACCGCATGACAGTTTCGGCCAGAAGCTGATCGGCGAGACCTGGGATCTCAAGCTTTGAAAAGCTGGGCGCCCATTGCCGTCGCCGCCGGCGTCGGCGTGCAGGTCGGGCTGGCGCTGGTCGCCACGCGCTATGCCGTCGGCGAAAGCGGCCCGGGCACGCTGGCGATGTTCCGCTATGCCATCGGCGCCGCCTGCCTGCTGCCGGTGATGGCTCACCTGCGCATGCCGATGCGTTTCGCCTGGCGCGATGCGCTGCCGATCGCCATTTTCGGCATCCTGCAGTTCGGCATCCTGATCGTGCTGATCAATTATGGCCTGGCGCATATTACCGCCGCGCGCGCGGCACTTCTGTTTGCCAGCTTCCCGCTGATGACCATGATCATCGCCGCCATTCTTGGCCGTGAAAAGCTCACCCTGCTGAAATCCGCAGGTGTGCTGCTCACCATCCTCGGCGTTGGGCTCGCGCTCGGTGAAAAGATTTTCGACGGCGCCAGCGCAGACAGCTGGCCGAATAGTTTTCTGGGCGAAGGCGCCGTGCTGCTGGCCGCCTTCTGCGGCGCGCTCTGCAGCGTGCTGTTCAAGCCCTATCTGCAGCGCTACCCCACGCTCAGCGTCGGGGCCTATTCGATGCTGGCCAGCGTCGCCTTCCTGATCTTTCTCGCAGTGTGGGAAGGTGCCTTCACCGGCTGGCCGGGCTACAGCACCACCGGCTGGCTCGCCGTGGTGTTCATCGGCCTCAGCAGCGGCATCGGCTATTTCGGCTGGCTCTGGGCGTTGCGCCATGCGCCGCCCACACAGGTCACGGTCTTTCTTGGCTTAAGCCCGATCACGGCCGGCATCGTCGGCGCGCTGCTGCTGGCCGAGCCGCTCACGGGACCGTTACTCGCCGGCATGGCGGTGGTGCTGGCGGGGCTGTGGCTGGCACTGCGACCCCAGAAGCAGGCCTGAAAAACACAAGTCGTCTGCGCCTTGCCACATGGTAAGGTGCGCGGGAGGTTGTCCCGCGCTAGCATGCCCGCATGATCACGCGCCGCCATTTCCTCACCGCCGCCTCTTCCGTCGCCGCTGTCGCCTTCGTGGCGCTGCCGAAGGTTGCGTCGGCTGCGACGACGAATGTCACGCTGATGCCGGCGCCTGCCACCTGGCCGGTGATGCCGAACCAGCAGGACACGGCTGTCTGGGCCTATAACAACAGCCTGCCCGGACCAGTGCTGCGCCTGAAGCAGAACGACCGCCTGCGCGCCGTGCTGAAAAACAACCTGACGCAGGACACCACGATTCACTGGCATGGCATCCGCCTGCCCAATGCGATGGACGGCGTGCCGGGCCTGACGCAGAAACCGGTCAGGCCCGGCGCCAGCTTCACTTACGACTTCGCCTGCCAGGATGCCGGCACCTTCTGGTATCACCCGCACGCCGGCAATCCCGAGCAGGTCGGCCGCGGTCTCTACGGTCTTCTCATTGTCGATGAACCGAACCCGCCGCCGGTGGATCGCGATGTCGCCTGGGTGCTGAGCGATCTGCGCCTGAATAAAGACGCGCAGATCACGCCCGATTTCGGCAACTTCATGGATCTCACCCATGCCGGGCGGCTCGGCAATGTCGCGCTCAACAACGGCAAGCTGGTGCAGCCTTTCGCGGTGACGGCCGGCGAACGCATCCGCCTGCGTCTGGTCAACACCGCGAATGCGCGCATCTTCGATCTGCGCTTTTCCGATCACGCGCCCTGGATCGTAGCATTGGACGGCCATCCGCTCGAGACGCCGCTGCAGCTTGGGCCGCGGGATCGCGTCACGCTCGGCCCCGGCATGCGCGCCGATCTCATCGTTGACCTCACCGGCAATCCTGCCACGCGCTATTCGGTCTTCGATCGCGACTTCCAGGGCCGCGAGCATCGCCTGACCGATTTGGCTTACGGCGATGCACCGGCAAGGGCGTCGGGGTCGCAAGATGCACCCACACTCGCCGCCAATCCGGTCGGCGCGTTCGATGCCGCGAAGGCCGAGCGCCTGCCGCTGGTGCTGGGCGGCGGTATGGGCGTGCCTTACGATCTGAAGGTCGATGGCGGGGCGAAGCTGGATATGCGGCAGGCCTGGGACCGGCACCGCATGGCCTGGAGCCTGAACGGCGAGGCGATGACCGAACATTCGGACCATCTCGGCCACAACACCCTGTTCAGCCTGAAGCGCGGACGCTCCTACCTGATCGAGGCCAGCAACGAGACGTCATGGCCGCATCCGGTGCATCTGCATGGCCATGTCTTCCGCGTGCTGACCCAGCCGGGCAAACCCTGGCGCGACACGGTGCTGCTGCAGCCCAATGAGAAGGCGCAGCTCGCCCTGGTGGCCGACAACCCCGGCCACTGGATGCTCCATTGCCATATCCTGGAGCATCAGGCCGCCGGGATGATGGCGACCGTCAGTGTCAAATAATATATAAAATTCCGTGGTTTAGGCGGAAAGCTGCTTCTTGGCCACGTCCAGCAGCTCGGCCAGCTTGGCGGCCAGGCGGTGGTCGGAAACCTCGACATTCTTGGCCTTCAGGTCGGCCTGCACCTTGCGGATCACGTCGGCGTCGCCGGCTTCCTCGAAATCGGCGGCCACCACGTCCTTGGCATAGGCATCGGCGGCTTCGCCGGTCAGGCCGATCTGTTCGGCGACCCACAGGCCGAGCAGCTTGTTGCGCCGCGCGACCGCCTTGAAGGCAAGCTCCTCGTCATGGGCATGCTTCTTCTCGAAGGCGTCCTTGCGGTCATCAAAAGTGGTCATCCGGGCCTCGTCGCAAACGGGGAGAAAGGTGTCCGATATATAGGGGTGCGTCCCCCCCGGCCGCAAGTGTCCGGCC
The DNA here is from genome assembly GCF_007197755.1 of Ferrovibrio terrae. Lineage (NCBI taxonomy): Bacteria > Pseudomonadati > Pseudomonadota > Alphaproteobacteria > Rhodospirillales > Rhodospirillaceae > Ferrovibrio > Ferrovibrio terrae. The sequence continues at coordinate 1,240,675 of NZ_CP041636.1, read as the reverse complement.
GGTCAGGGATTTATGACGGAAAACCGGGCGATATGCGTAGTTTCGCGGCGATGCTTTTCCACTGTTTCCTGTGTCCCCTAAATGCTCTTGGGCGCATTGCGGCGCGAACCCCCTTGCGGTATCTAGGGCGCGAGCTTTCCCTATAGCCGGACAGGTGTGCCATGACGCGCCGCAGACAGGTTTACGAGGGCAAGGCGAAGGTCCTCTTCGAGGGTCCCGAGCCGGGCACTCTGGTACAGTATTTCAAAGACGACGCCACGGCGTTCAATAACAAGAAGAAGGGCACCATCACCGGCAAGGGTGTCCTGAACAACCGGATTTCCGAATACCTGATGACCCGCCTTGGCGAGGTCGGTATTCCGACGCATTTCGTGCGCCGGCTGAACATGCGCGAGCAGCTGATCAAGGAAGTCGAGATCATTCCGCTCGAAGTCGTCGTGCGCAATGTCGCCGCCGGCTCGCTGGCCACCCGCCTGGGCGTTGCCGAAGGCACCATGCTGCCGCGCTCGATCGTCGAGTTCTATTACAAGAACGACGAGCTGGGCGATCCGCTGGTGTCGGAAGAGCACATCACCTGCTTCGGCTGGGCCAATCCGCAGGAAATCGATGAGCTGATGCACCTCGCGCTGCGCATCAATGATTTCCTCTCCGGCCTGTTCCTCGGCATCGGGATCCGGCTCGTTGACTTCAAGCTGGAATTCGGCCGCTGGTGGCAGAATGACGAGATGCGCATCATCCTGGCCGACGAGATCAGCCCGGACTCTGCGCGTCTGTGGGACCTCAAGACCAACGAAAAGATGGACAAGGACCGCTTCCGCCGCGATCTCGGCAATGTCGCCGAGGCCTATCAGGAAGTGGCGCGGCGGCTCGGGATTCTTCCCGAAGGCGGCCCGCGCGACATCAAGGGTCCCGACACCATGCAGTAACTGGCGCACAACAGGCGCCGTGACTTGAAGCGGCGGCCAGAGCAAGGGCCGCCGCTGCTTTTTCAGAAGGACGAAGAGACGATGAAAGCCCGCGTACATGTTTCCCTGAAGAACGGCGTGCTCGACCCGCAGGGCAAGGCGATCAATCACGCGCTGCATGGCCTCGGCTTCGCCGATGTCGCCGATGTGCGCCAGGGCAAGCTGATCGAACTCGAACTGACCGGCGCGCTGGCCGCGAAGCCCAAGGCCGAGATCGAGGCCGCCGTGAAGGACATGGCGCAGAAGCTGCTGGCCAACACCGTGATCGAGAATTTCTCCGTCGAACTGGTGGGCTGATCAATGAAGGCTGCCATCGTCACCTTCCCCGGATCGAACCGCGAGCGCGACATGCGCATGGCGCTGACCAAGGTCAACAACGGCAAGCCGCCGGTTGACGTGTGGCATGGCGACAGCGAACTGCCGAAAGACATCGACCTGATCGTGCTGCCGGGCGGTTTTTCCTACGGCGATTACCTGCGCTGCGGCGCCATGGCGGCCAATTCGCCGATCATGCAGGAAGTGAAAAAGCGCGCCGAGGCCGGCACGCGCGTGCTGGCCGTGTGCAACGGTTTCCAGATTGCGTGTGAGGCGGGCCTGCTGCCTGGCGCGCTGATGACCAATGCCAGCCTGCAGTTCATCTGCCGCGAAGTGAACCTGCGCGTCGAGACCACCGCCAGCCAGTTCACGCAGAAATACCGCAAGGGCCAGACCATCCGCGTGCCGGTCGCGCATCACGATGGCAACTACACGCTGGACGCCGACAGCGTGAAGCGTCTGGAAGATGCCGACCTTGTCGCCTTCCGCTATGCCGACAGCCTCGGCAATGTCGCAGCCAGCACCAACCTGAACGGCTCTGTGTCCAATATCGCCGGCATTTATAACGCGAAGAAGACCGTGCTTGGCCTGATGCCGCATCCGGAAAACGCCACCGACCCGGTCTGCGGCGGCACCGATGGTCTCGGCCTGTTTGAATCGATTGCGGAGTCCCTGTCTTGAGCAAGACCGGCGTGAGTGAGACGAAGTATCCCAAGGATCTGATGGGCCTGAGCAAGGCCGAATACGATCTGGTGCTGGAGATCATGGGCCGCGAGCCCAACCAGGTCGAACTCGGCATCTTCTCGGTGATGTGGTCGGAGCACTGCTCCTACAAGTCGTCGAAGAAGTGGCTCAAGACCCTGCCGACGAAAGCGCCGTGGGTGATCTGCGGTCCGGGCGAGAATGCCGGCGTGATCGATATCGGTGACGGCTATGCCGCCATCTTCAAGATGGAAAGCCACAACCATCCCTCCTTCATCGAGCCCTATCAGGGTGCGGCGACCGGCGTGGGCGGCATCCTGCGCGATGTCTTCACCATGGGCGCGCGTCCCGTCGCCAACCTGAATGCGCTGCGCTTCGGCTCGCCCGATCATGCCAAGACGCGCCATCTGGTCTCGGGCGTGGTGCATGGCATCGGCGGCTACGGCAACAGCGTCGGCGTGCCGACGGTGGCCGGCGAGGTGAATTTCCACCCGAGCTACAACGGCAACATCCTGGTCAACGCGATGACGGTCGGTCTCGCGAAAACCGACAAGATTTTCTATTCGGCCGCCGCGGGCCTGGGCAATCCCGTCGTCTATGTCGGCTCCAAGACCGGCCGCGACGGCATCCATGGCGCCACCATGGCCTCGGCTGAATTCACCGAGGACAGCGAAGAGAAGCGGCCCACCGTGCAGGTCGGCGATCCCTTCACCGAAAAGCTGCTGATCGAGGCCTGCCTCGAACTGATGAACACCGACACCATCGTCGCCATCCAGGATATGGGCGCGGCCGGTCTGACGTCTTCGTCCTTCGAGATGGCGTCCAAGGGCGGCATGGGCATCGTCATCGATCTTGACAAGGTGCCGGCGCGCGAAACCGGCATGACGCCGTTCGAATTCATGCTCTCCGAAAGCCAGGAGCGCATGCTGATCATCCTCAAGCCGGGCAGCGAGCCGCAGGCCGAGGCGATCTTCAAGAAGTGGGAACTCGATTTCGCCGTCATCGGTCATCTCACCGATACCGGCCGCATGGTGCTGCGCTTCAACGGCGAGCAGGTCGGCGACCTGCCGATCGATCCGCTCGCCGCTGCCTCGCCGGAGTATGACAGGCCGTGGGTGAAGACGCCGCCGCAGAAGCCGCTTGGCCGCGTCAACCATCCGCTGCCGTTTGTCGAGGCGCTGGGCAAGCTGATCGGTTCGCCGGATCTCAGCTCACGCCGCTGGATCTGGGAACAGTATGACCATCTGATCCGTGGCAACACGGCACAGGTGCCGGGCGGCGACGCGGCCGTGGTGCGCATCGAGGGCAACGAGAAGAAGGCCCTCGCCATGACCACCGACTGCACGCCGCGTTATGTCTTTGCCGACCCGGTCGAGGGCGGCAAGCAGGCAGTGGCCGAAACCTGGCGCAACCTCACCGCGGTGGGCGCGCGTCCGCTCGCCATCACCGACAACATGAATTTCGGCAACCCGGAACGCCCCGAGATCATGGGGCAGTTCGTCGGTGCCGTCGAAGGCATCCGTGAAGCCTGCCTGGCGCTCGACTACCCGGTCGTGTCGGGCAACGTGTCGCTCTATAACGAGACCAACGGCAAGGGGATTCTCCCCACGCCCGCCATCGGTGGCGTCGGTATTCTGGATGACGTGACCAAGATGGCGACGCTGGCCTTCAAGCTGCCGGGCGAAGCCATCCTGCTGGTGGGCAAGACCAACGGCCATCTCGGCCAGTCGGTTTACCTGCGCGACATCTGCGGCCAGGAAGCCGGCCCGCCGCCGCCGGTCGACCTGAAGGTCGAGCGCACCAATGGCGATGCCGTGCGGATGCTGATCGGCAAGGGCATGGTCTCGGCGGTGCATGACTGCTCGGACGGCGGTCTGGCCATCGCCCTGGCCGAGATGGCCATGGCGGCCGGCTTCGGCGCCGAGGTGAAACTGCCCTCGGGCGACGAATTCGAGATCGGTTTCGGCGAGGATCAGGCCCGTTATGTGCTGACCTGCCCGGCGGAAAAGGCCGAGGCGGTGATCGCAGCGATGGAAGCTGCCGGGGCGCCGGTCGCCAAGCTCGGCCTGACCGGCGGCGACGCGTTGACCTTTGCCGGCCTTGGCACCATATCGGTGGCGCAGCTCAAGTCGGCCCATGAGGGCTGGCTGCCGGGCTTCATGGCCGGTAAACAGTGAATATCGGTCAAAAAGGACGCTGACAAAATGGCAATGGATGCCAGCGAAATCGAGAGCATGATCAAGGACGCGCTGCCCGATGCCCAGGTGCGCATCGACGACCTGCGCGGCGACGGCGACCATTACGCCGCCACCGTGGTCTCCAGCGCGTTTGCCGGCAAGACCCGGGTGCAGCAGCACCAGATGGTCTATGCCGCACTCAAGGGCCGCATGGGCGGCCAGCTGCATGCCCTGCAGCTCACCACGCAGACGCCATAACGAATAACGACCAGAGGACGATCGCCATGAGCGAGAAGGAACAGACTTTCGAGCGTATCCGCGAAGAGCTTGCCGGCAACGAGGTCGTGCTGTTCATGAAGGGCACGCCGGTGTTTCCGCAATGCGGCTTCTCGGCCGTCACCGTGCAGGTGCTGTCGCGCCTTGGCCTGAAGTTCAAAGGCATCGACATTCTGTCGGACCCGGCGATCCGCACGCACCTCAAGGAATTCTCCGACTGGCCGACCTTCCCGCAGCTTTATGTGAAGGGCGAGTTCGTCGGCGGCTGCGACATCGTGAAAGAGATGTACCAGAACGGCGAGCTGCAGCAGTATCTCACCGACAAGGGCGTCGCCGTCCAGGAAGCGTAAGCTTCCGCTTCACCGCGAATAACAAGGCGCTGCCAGCGCAAGCCGGCAGCGCCTTTTTTATGACTGGTTCTGCGGGAATCGCGCCGCGCCCGCCACTGGCGCGAGCCAGTCGGCGGCATGATCGCAATAAATTTCCGTCGTCGCGGTCAGCCCGCCGAGATTATCCAGCGAGCCGGCCTTGATCACCACATGCTTTGGTGCTGCCGCGATCTTCACCAGGATCGGCGCGCCGCAGTTGCCGCAGAAATGGCGGTTCACCGGCTGGCCGCTGTCGCCGGTATCGACAAACACTTTCGTCTCGCCCTGCTGTTCGTAGTCGCTCTCGCGCAGCACGATGTTGAACGAGAACAGGCTGCCGCTCTGCTTGCGGCAATGCGTGCAGTGACACAGTACGCCCGGTCGCGGCTCGGCTTTCAGCACATAGCGTACGGCGCCGCACAGGCAGCCGCCTTCGCGGTTCGACAACTCAGGCCTCGCCCAAATCATCGATCACGGTCTGCTGCGTGACGTTATCGACCACCACCGGGCTGTCGAGATAGGTCACGCTCGGCTCGCAGCCGTATTTGCCGCGCACAAAGTCGCGCCATGCGTCGGTGTACATCGCCTCGGCCGCTTCGCGGGTCTGCCACAGATAGATGCCGCCGACGGTGACGCCATCGGGATAGAGTACATAGGTCTTGCGATAGAGGCCCGGCACGTTGCGGTATTTCGGCGCGGTGCTGCGGAAGATGGCGACGGCATCTTCCCGGCTGATCGGTGCGGGCAGGGTGAAGCTGGTCAGGGCGGTGATCATGGGCTATCACTTCAATAGTTTTTGACACGATGTCGAGAAACCATGTTATTGACGCTATGTCAAATACTATGTTTATGCCTGTATCCCGGGAAAACCGATATGCGACCACGCGAATTCGACAACGATGCCCTGCTGCGCATCGCCTTCGACCAGGTCTGGCGCAAGGGTCTGCGCGGCGCCTTGCTGTCGGATATCGCGCGCGAGGCCGGCGTGCAGCGCGGCAGCCTCTACAACGCCTTCGGCAGCAAGGAGGCGCTGTTCCTCGCCGCCTATGACCGCTATGCCGGCGACTATCTGGCCGCTGTCGAACAGACGCTGGGCGGCGGCAATCTGCGCGACAGCCTGACGGCGTTTTTCGAGATGACGATCCGCAATTTCCGCTCCGGCACGCCGCCGCGCGGCTGTCCCACCACGCGCGGGCTGATGGAACTCGACTCTTCCGCTGACGCTGCGCTGCACCACCAGGCGCGCGACGCTTTCGCGGCGCTGGTCACGCGCATCACCGCGCTGATCGAAGCCGCCTTTGTGCGCGCTGCGGCACGCGGCGAGTTCAGCGGCGATGCAGCTGCGGCCGCCTGGCAGATCGCCACGGTGACGCGTGGCCTCGCCGTGCTGGAACGCGCCTTCGACGACGAGCCGCAGTTGCGAAACATCGCGGCCCATACAATCGACCTTGTGCTGGGCAAGGCCGGCCGCGCGGCCTAATCTGGCGCGGGGGCGACATAGAGATGAGCGACAGAGACTCTGCCGGACTGGTCAAGCGCTACTTCGACGCGCTCAATGCGCGCGATGTCGATGGCTGCCTCAGCCTGCTGGCCGACGATGTGGTGCATGATCTGTCGGGCATGCATGGCGATGGCCGCAGCGAGGCCGGCAAGGCCGCCTTCCGCGCCTGGCTCGACCAGACTGCGCGCTGCTACGAGGAAAAGGCCGTCGATCTGTTTGTTATCGCCAGCGAAGACGGCACGCGCGCCGAAGCGGAATTCACCCTGCTCGGCGTCTATCTCGAAACCGAAGACGGCCTGCCCGATGCGGAAGGCCAGAATTACAGCCTGCCGGCCGGTGCGATCTTTGAAATCCGCGATGGAAAAGTGACGCGCGTGTCGGACATGCTGGATGCGCATCCCGACTCCGGCAGTCACCTGTTCAGCAACTAGGGCCGCATGCAAAAGGCTCCGGTCGCGAGGACCGGAGCCTTAACATGCCGGAGCCAGTCGATTACGCGTCGACCAGTTCGCGCTGCTTGCTGGCCACGAACTGCGCGGTCAGCGTCGCCACGCGCCTGCCGAGATACTTCGCAGTCTCCAGGTCGCTGGCGATCGGGCCTTTGTCCGGGCCTTCGTCGCTGTTCGACTGCGCCATGGCGCCGAGGAAACTGCCGAGGCGGTTGAGGTCGTTCACGCTGCCCTTGGAATTGTTGTTGCCTGGCAGCAGGTCGAGGCCGACCCAGACCATGCCGTGCTGTGCGGCGAAGACCGAAAGCTGCTGCAGCGAGTTCAGCTTGTCGCCCGACTGCGAGGCCGAGTTGGTGAAGCCGGCGGCGATCTTGTCCTTCCAGCCGCGGGTGAACCAGACGCCGGAGCTGAAATCCATGAAGGCTTTGAACGGCGCCGAGACGCTGCCCATGTAGGTCGGCGCGCCGAAGATGATCGCGTCAGCGGCATTGATCTCGGCAATGCGGGCCTCGGCCTCGCTCACCGGCACCAGCAGAACCTGTGCGCCGCCGGCGGCAGCGCCATCGGCCACGGCCTCGGCCTGTTTCTGGGTATGGCCGTAACCGCTGTGATAGACCACCGCAATGGTCGATTTGGACTGGGTCATGTCGTTAAGTCCCTGTTTTGCAGTAAAAAAAAGTAGATTACCTGAGGCAAGCAGGTTACTTCAGGTGACTATTAATATGTCCCCTTGATTTCCTGAGTAAAGTAGGTACTTAAAAGTAACTGGTATGAATTTGAACCGGAGTTTCCCCGATGGTCAGTCCCGCCGACAAGTCCGCTTCCGGGCGTAATGAGTGCCCGATCGATGCCGTGCTGCGGCTGCTGATGGGGCCCTGGACCACCTACATCCTCTACATCCTGCGCACGCAGGGCCCGCGCCGCTTCGGCGAACTGAAACGCGAGGTCGGCGGCATCTCGGCCAAGGTGCTGACCGAGCGGCTGCGCATGCTGGAAGACGCGCGGCTGGTGCATCGCGACTACCAGGCGACGATCCCGCCGCAGGTGACCTACAGCCTGGCGCCGCGTGGCGCCGAACTGAATCCGATGCTGGATGCGCTGAAGGACATCGCGCTGCGCTGGCAGAAGGAAGACGCGCAGGCCGCAGTACAGGGTGCGGCCGCGAAGGCCGCGGCGGAGTAAGTCCCGCGACCTCATCGCTGCGACAAACCAAAAGCCGCCGGATCGCCCCGGCGGCTTTTTCATGCGCGGATATCTACCCTCAGAGCAGGTTGTGGAATTTCAACAGCCCGTCGAGGCGTTGCTTCAGCACCTGCAGCGACACCGGCTTGACCAGATAACCATCGACCTTGAGCTGCTTGGCCGAGAGCACGGTCTCCTGCTGTTTGTCGGCGGTGAGGAACACCACCGGCGTGGCGGCAATCGCCTGGTTGGCAAAGCCGCGCAGCTTGCCCAGATAATCCAGCCCGTCCATCGGCGCCATATGCACGTCGCACAGCACCACCTGCGGCCGCGTGCGCACCGTCTCCTTGAAGCCGGCCTCGCCCTCGGCCGCCTCGCCGATGAGGTTGAAGCCGATCTGGCGCAGCAGACCGACAATCATCAGGCGCGTATAGGATTCATCCTCGATCACCAGGATGCGCAGTTTTTGATACTTGTCTTTGTCGTCGCTCATCTCGGTCAGGCCTTCAGGATCAGGGGAAGGGTGGCGGTCAGTTCGTCCAGGGTCGGCGGCAGAAGTTCCGCCATCAGCGCGGCGGTGTCGGCATCCTGCGCATCGCAGGCATCCTGCAGATCACCGGCGAGATGGCCCAGCCGCCCGGCGCCGATGGTGAGCGCGCCGCCTTTCAGCGCATGGGCCAGATGGCGCAGCTGCGCGAGATCGCCGGCGGCCAGCGCGGCGTTGACCTCATCCAGCCGGTCCCGCGCATCGCGCAGGAAATCCTGCAACAGCTGCTTGGCCATGTCGTTGAAGCTGCCGAAACTCTCGGCCAGCTTGGTGGCGTCAAAGATATCGGTGTCCCAGGCGGCCGCCGTCGGTGGCTTCGGCTTTGCCGGTGCCGCTGCAGCGGCCACGCTCTCGGCGCTGCGCCGCAGCGGCAATGCCCGCGGCAGCCAGTGCGCCAGCATGCGGCCAAGCGCGCGGCTGTCGATCGGCTTGGTCAGATAGGCATCCATGCCGGCTGCGAGGCATTTCTGTTCGGTGCCGCTCAGCGCATCGGCGGTCAGCGCAATGATCGGCAAACGTGGAGCGCCGCGTTGCGCTTCCTGCGCGCGGATCGCGGCGGTCAGCGCGAAGCCATCCATCTCCGGCATATGGAAATCGGTCAGCAGCAGGCCATAGGAACCGCGCTCGGCTTCGTACTGCCGCAGCGCCGCGGCGCCATCGGCGGCGATGTCGCAGGCAAAACCCATGCGCGACAGCATCTGGCGGATCACCATCTGGTTGGTCGGATTGTCTTCGGCAACCAGGATCATGGCCTGCGCGGCGGCAGCCTCGGTGAAGTCGGGCGGAGTGAAATCCATGTCGTCGCGCGTGGCGGCGGCCTGTTCGGGCACAGTCAGGCCGCGCGCCAGCGCGACCGCGCGCCACAGGCTGATGCGATGCAGCGGATAGGTCAGCGTGGCGCGGAAGCTGGCCCCCTGCTTGTCAGGATGGGCCGCCGCATCCAGCGTCGAGACCAGATAGCGCGAGGCCAGCAGGATGCGTGGCAGGCCGGGATCGAGCAGGTCGGCGGCCTCCTGCATCACGTAATCCGAGCAGCGCGCATCCACCAGCGCGAGGTCATGGCTGCCCGGTGGCTGCGCGGCGGCGGCCTCCAGCGTGTCGACGCGTGCCGCCACCGCGATGCCGGCCGCCTCCAGATAGCGCGTCGCCACGTCTGCCATGCTGTCGGGCAGCCCGACCAGCAGCGCGCGCGTGCCGGCAATGCCGCCGTGATTGAAGTCGCCTGAAATCTCGGCCGGCGGCGCCGGCGCGGTGGCGCCCGCCTCTGCCGGCAGCGGCAGTTCGAACCAGAAGACCGAGCCCTCGCCCGGTGTGCTGTCCACGCCGATGCGGCCGCCCATCATCTCGCAGAGCCGATGGCAGATCGAAAGCCCCAGCCCGGTGCCGCCGAATTTGCGCGCCGTGGAGGAGTCGGCCTGCATGAAGGGCTGGAACAGCCTGGCCTGCTGTTCCGGCGTCAGGCCGATGCCGGTATCGCGCACGGCAAAGTGCAGCAGGCCATCGCCTGTCTCGCGCACGCTCATATGCACATGGCCGCGTTCGGTGAACTTGATCGCGTTGCCGCCGAGATTGAGCAGTACCTGCCGCAGCCGCGTCGGGTCGCCCAGCCGCTGGTCGGGCAGCGCGGGGTCGATCTCGACCAGCAGGTCCAGCCCCTTGTCGTCGGCGCGCGCCGCCAGCAATTCGCCCACGCCATCCACCGCATCGCCCAGCGAGAAGGCGATCTGTTCGAGATCCAGTTTGCCGGCCTCGATCTTGGAAAAATCAAGGATGTCGTTGATCACGGTCAGCAGCGCGCCGCCAGACTCGCGGATCACCTTGGCCATGCGCTGCTGGTCGGCATCCAGCCGGGTCAGCTCCAGCATCTCGGCCATCGACATCACGCCATTCATCGGCGTGCGGATCTCGTGGCTCATGGTGGCGAGGAAATCGGATTTGGCTTTGGTCGCGGCTTCGGCCTGGTCGCGCGCGCCGATCAGCTCGGTCTCGGCGCGTTTGCGCGCGCCCACTTCCACGCTCAGCTTCACGGCATAGGCGATGCCGGCGCCCAGCGCCACCGCGCCGATCACCAGATAGAGGAGGTTGCGGCCGAGCGTCTTGCGCGCCGCCGCGGTCACGCTGTCCAGGTTCTGCGCCATATGCAGCCGCAGCGGCATGGCATTGCTGCCGCGCGGATCGGCGCGCGACAGGATGTAGTCCACGCCATCAGACCGCAGGCGATAGACCGGGCCGGCCTGTTTCACCGTGGCGATGATCTGGCGCTCGAAGGTGCTGGGATGCTGGTAACGCTGCAGGAAGGTGCTCAGGTTGAGATCCGTGCGGTCGATCAGCGCCGCCACATCGGGATGCGCCAGCACGTTGCCGAGATGGTCGGTGGCGAAGACCAGTCCGTCGAATCCGGCATGCCGCCGTTCATGCTGCAGCAGGATGCGCGACAGCGCCTCGATGCTCAGGTCGATGCCCAGCACCGCCCACAGCTCGCCGTCGGGTTTCAGGATCTTGGTGGCATAGGTCACGCCCAGCTTGCCGGTCGAGGCAAAGACATAAGGATCGGTCCAGACCGGCAGGTCGCTGACCAGCGCCTGCAGATACCACGGCCGCAGGCGCGGATCGTAGGGCGGCGGCATCACGCTGGCCTTCCGCCATTCCTGGCCCGCGGCCGCCGTGCGGTCGAAATACAGCCAGCGGTCGTCGCCATTGCTGCCGTCCTGCGCGCGCGGCAGCAGGATGCGGCGCGTGCCCATCGCCGCATCGATCAGCCCGGTCGTGGCATCGCGCACCGGCTCGGGCACGAACTGCTGCATCTGCAGGAAGGCGCCATCGGGAAAGCCGAGATAGATGCCGTTCACCTGCGGCAGGCGGCGCAGCGGATTGCCGCCCAGTGCGAACAGCAGCCGCGCGGTATCAGTGCCGGAGGTCTCGAACAGCCGCGCATCATTCACGGTGTTGGTGAAGGTGATGGCCGGTTCGAACAGATCATCGAGCGAAGCGGAAATCTGCTGCGCGATCCGGTTCAGCCCGGCCTCGGCATCGGCCACCAGCCGCTCCTCCTGCTGGCGATGCAGCACGAGCGCCAGCAGCAGGCCCAGCACCACCACGATGGCGGCGGCGGCAATCGGCAGGGCGTAATGGCGAAGGAATGACATGAGCCGGGCGGAGAAGAGATCGCTCGCCGCATTCTCAGCGATTAATCAGGGCAAGTAAAGCGCAGCATCTTCTGCCCGCGATGGTTGCGGCTCAGGAAAGACGCATCGTCGTGGTGACACCGCGCAAAAAAAAGGCCGCTCGTGAGAGCGGCCTTTGATGTCTCGGAAGAGATCCGAACCAATTAGCGCGAGTAATACTCGACGACCATGTTCGGTTCCATCTTCACCGGGTAGGGAACGTCAGCGAGCAGCGGCACGCGCTTGAAGGTGCCACGCAGCTTGTTCTCTTCGAACTCGATGTAGTCCGGCACTTCACGCTCGCTCGACTTCACGGATTCGAGCACGAAGGTGAAGTCCTTGGCGGCGCTCCGCACTTCGATCACGTCGCCGATCTTCACCTGGTAGCTGGCGATGGTGACGCGCTTGCCATTGACCAGGATGTGGCCATGGTTGACGAACTGGCGGGCGGCGAACACGGTCGGCACCACCTTCATGCGGTAGACGACGGCGTCGAGGCGGCGCTCCAGCAGGCCGATCAGGTTTTCCGACGTATCACCGCGACGGCGGTTGGCTTCGGCATAGACGCGGCGGAACTGCTTCTCGGTGATGTTGCCGTAGTAGCCCTTCAGGCGCTGCTTCGCCATCAGCTGCGTGCCGTAGTCGGTCGGCTTCTTGCGCTTCTGGCCATGCTGGCCCGGCGGATATTCGCGCTTGTTGATCGGGCTCTTGGCGCGACCCCAGAGATTTTCGCCGAGGCGGCGATTAATCTTGTACTTGGATTCCTGACGCTTGCTCATTCTGTCTGTAGTCCTGAATTTCGGCGCATGGTCGGACGGCAGCCACGACGACCCGGTCCATGCAAGGAATGCCGATCCCTCCGGTGAGGAACCGGAGAGGGCGGGCGCATCATAGGGAGAACCGACCCCCCGTCAAGCGCGGATGCCATCCGGTTTCCCGTCCCGCTTCCGGGCCCTGGCCGGCAAGATCCGCCCTTGGAAATGTTCACATAATGTTCTATAATCCGCCGGGTGCCGGGACGGTCCCGGCGGGTATGCCTGACAGAATATGGCAGCCAGGCTCTGTTATTGGCGAACCGCCACGAACGCTCACGAACCGCTACGAACGCCAGCGAACCCGTACGAAGCAAAACGAACCGCTGCGAACACCCACGAACACGCGCGAAGCGCCGCGAACACCTGCGAAGCCGAACCGATCCTCCGGGAATTCCAACCATCCTGACAGGAACTGGCAGTATAATCTGGCAGACTGTGGTTCATTCGCCCCCACCGGGGCCTCCCCAGACGGGTGAAAGACAATGTCCCGCGCCGAACGCCTGCTTGCCCTGATCCAGTGCCTGCGCCGCCACCGCCAGCCGGTCAGCGGCCAGAACCTCGCCAACGAACTCGGCATCTCCTTACGCACGCTCTACCGCGACATCGCCAGCCTGCAGGCGCAGGGCGCCAGCATCGATGGCGAGCCCGGCGTGGGCTATGTGCTGCGGCCGGGCTTCATGCTGCCGCCGCTGATGTTCTCGGAAGAAGAGCTCGAAGCCCTGCTGCTCGGCTCGCGCTGGGTCGCCGAACGCGCCGATGCGCGGCTGGGCGCTGCGGCACGCAATGCCATCGCGCGGATCGGCGCGGTGCTGCCGGTGGACCTGCGCGATGCACTCGACAGCGAAAGCCTGTTCATCGCCGGCGCGCCGGTGATTGCGGCGGGCGATGCCGAACTCGCCACCATCCGCCAGCTGATCCGCAGCGAACACAAGATGCAGATGGCCTATCGCGACGAGAACGAGCGCGACAGCACGCGTGTCGTCTGGCCATTCGCGCTGGCCTTCTTCGAGAGCGTGCGCATGGTGGTGGCATGGTGCGAGCTGCGCCAGGCCTTCCGGCATTTCCGCACCGACCGCATCGTGACGCTGACGCCGATCCCGCAGCGTTATCCGAAGCGCCGCGCCGCGCTGATGAAGGCTTGGCGCGAGGAAGAGGCCATCCGGCGCGCGCAGTGCGAGGCAGAGGCGGCGGCGGCCGTGGCCTCACTGCCCGAGAAGGATGAAGCGGCAGCCTGAGTCCGGACTTTTCCAGCCCTAGACTTTTTGGCGTGCTGCCCTTCCTATGACGGCAGTGCTTTTCACGCGGAGCCGTCATGCAGTTGCATCTGTCCACCTGGGCCGAAGTCGAGACCTATCTGAAGCGCTCGACCGGCATCATCATCCCGATCGGCTCGACCGAGCAGCATGGTCCGAACGGTCTGGTCGGGACGGACGCGATCTGCGCCGAAGTCTTCGCCCGCGAGGTCGGCAAGGTCGCCGAGGCGATGGTCGCGCCCACGCTCTCTGTGGGCATGGCGCAGCATCATCTTGCTTTCTCGGGCTCGATGACCCTGCGGCCCTCCACCATGATCGCGGTGATCCGCGACTGGGTGGCCTCCCTGAGCCGTCACGGCTTCGACCGCTTCTTTTTCCTCAACGGCCATGGCGGCAACATCGCCACCACCACGGCGGCGTTTTCAGAAATCTACGCGGAGGCCTCGCTGGCCCAGCCCGGTCATAACCTGCCGAGCGTGCGCTGCATGATCAAGAACTGGTGGGAAGCGCCGAGCGCCAAGCGTTTGTCGAACAGCCTGTTCCCGGGTGAAGAAGGCAGTCATGCCACGCCGAGCGAGGTCAGCGTCACCTTCCATGCCTACCCCGAAGCGATCAAGCAGGCCGAGATGAGCCCGCGCGTCGCGCCGTTTGGCGGCTTCACCGATGCCGCCGATTATCGCGGCCGCTTCCCCGATGGCCGCATCGGTTCGAATCCGGCGCTGGCCACGGCCGCGCATGGCAAGACCATCATGGATGCCGTCGTGCCGGAACTGGCCGAGAGCTACAAGGCGTTTATCGGCGCATAATGAGCAGGGCCGTTCTTGACAGCTACTATGCAGCGTTACGCGCCGGCGATTTCGCCACGCTGGAACGGCTGCTGACGCCCGATGTCTGCGTGCAGTATGACGGCCCGGCGGATGTGCTGCCCTGGAGCGGGCGGCATGACGGTTTCGCCGGCTACCGGCGCTTTCTCACGCTGGTGCGCGAGGCACTGGAGCTGGTCGAGATGGTGCCCGACGCCACCGTGACCGAGGGCGAGTGGATCGTGATGATGGGGCGCGGGGTGTGGCGCGCCCGCAGCAGCGGCCGCGAGATCCGCGTCGGCAGCACCAATGCCTTCCGGTTCCGCGATGGCCTGATCGCCGAATACCGCGTCTATACCGACACGGCCGCCTTTGCGGCGCTGCTATCTTCGCAATAAACGGGAAGCCGCCGCGCGGCCGCTCCGCTATATCAGGCGCATGACATCGCTCGCTTCCCGTCTCGACGCGCTCGACTGGTCCGCTTTGCTGCAGCGGCTGGATCAACAGGGCTTCGCCACTACCGGGCCTTTGCTCTCAGCCGACGAATGCTCTGCACTCGTGGCGCTGTATGACGATCCGGCGCCATTCCGCAACCGCGTGGTGATGGCGCGGCACGGCTTCGGCCAGGGCGAATACCGCTATTTCAAATATCCGCTCCCCGATGCGATCCAGACGCTGCGCGAAAGGATTTATCCGCGCTTAGCAGTGCTGGCCAACCGCTGGCAGCAGGCCGAAAAATTTCCGGCGGCGCATCAGGATTACATCGCGCAGTGTCATGCCGCCGGGCAGTCGCGGCCGACACCGCTGCTGCTGCGTTACGGTCCCGGCGATTACAACCGCCTGCACCAGGATCTCTACGGCGAGATGGTGTTTCCGCTGCAGCTCACCCTGCTGCTCAGTGATCCGTCAGACTTCAGTGGCGGGGAGTTCGTGCTGGTCGAGAACAAGCCGCGCAGCCAGAGCCGCGCCGAAGTGGTGCGTCTACAGCAGGGCGAGGCGGTGATCTTCGCCGTCAACCAGCGTCCCGTGCAGGGCACGCGCGGCAGCTACCGCGTCGCCATGCGCCACGGCGTCTCGACGTTGCACTCGGGCAGCCGCCACACGCTCGGTGTGATCTTCCACGACGCCGGTTAAGCCCGCCCGGTTAAGTTCTAACCGGCCAGGTATGCACCGACAGCGTCTGCTCGCGGCCCTCGAGGCGGCGGTCGCCGGCGGCTTCAAACGGCGGCAGGCTCGCGTCATGCAGTCGTGACTCGCTCAGCGCCGCATCCGACACGGCAATGCGGCAATCCAGCGCGCGGGTCAGCGTCTCCAGCCGGCTGGCGATGTTGACGGTGTCGCCGACCACGGTGAATTCCAGCCGCTGCGCGCTGCCGACATTGGCCGCCACAACCGGGCCGTAATGCACGCCGACCGACAGCCGCAACGGCGCATGGCCGCGACTCTGGCGCTTGGCGTTCCAGCGTTCGACCTCGGCCTGTAACGCCACGGCACAGCGCACGGCGCGCGCGGCCGCATCGGGCTGGCTGCGGATGCCGCCGAAGGTGGCGAGGAAACCGTCGCCGAGATATTTGTCCAGCGAACCGCCATGGGCGAAGACCACGCCGCTGCCGCGCTCATGCAGGCTTTTCAGCAACCGCACTACGCGGTCGGGCGCCATATGTTCCGACAGGCCGGTGAAGCCGACGACATCGGCGAACAGCACCGCGACATTGCGGTTGGCCGGCGTGCCGAAACTCTCGGCCGTGGCCGGATCGTCCATGATCGCATCGGCGACATCGGGCGCGACATAGCGCGCCAGGTCGGCGCGCGCGATCTCGGCGCGGGTATGGCGCAGCAGCAATGCGCGCGACCGCCAGACGGCGGCTGCCAGCACGGCGGTGGCGATGGCGGTCAGCACCACCTGGTTCAGCAGCTGGAAATAGCCGACATAGTAAGGATTGGTGATCAGCTGCAGCAGCGCCTGCGGTGAGGCACCGATGCCCGGCGGGGTGGTCAGCGTGTCGCTGCGCATCGCCACCATCACCATGCCGGCCGACCAGGCCAGGATCGACCACAGGCCGGTCCAGATCACCTGCAGCGGCGAATAGGACAGCGCCGAGCCGACGATCAGCAGCACGAGATAGAGGAATTCCGGGCCGCGCACGCGCATCTGGATCGGAAAGCCGTAATCCAGCGCGCCCGGCGGCGGCAGGATCACCACCGCCGTCACCAGGATGGCGTCCAGCACCACGAAGCCAAGCCGTACCGGCACGGCATGGCGGTGTCGCCGCAGCAGATGCGGCACCCAGCCGAGCAGCAGGAATACGGCGGCGACGCCGATGTAGTAGAACTGCCGCTGGCCATCGATCGCCAGCAGCAGATAGGCCATCACCACCGCGACGGCGATCAGGCGCGCGCGGAAGGCGAAGACCAGCCCGCGCTGTTCCTCGTCAGCGATGGCGCGGCCGAGCCGGCCGGTGAAGCGGGATGCGGCGTGGTCGGCCTCGGCCATGAAATTCGGTCCCTCGTTGCGCAATATCCCATCCTGCCGGATCGAAGTTGAAGCAATCTGTGACGACGGCAGCAGTTTCCGCGATTGGCGTCGTCAGCTGCGACCACAAGCGCGTGATTGCGCTGCACTGCACACTCATACACCCGTTCGCGCAGTCCTGAATCACGCGTCACGAAAATACCGCTTTCTCGTCACACGCCGGGCATGCTTGCCGAAGTATGGTGAGCGCCATAGATCAAACGCGAGCGCCGTTATACGGCCCGCGTACGGGAAACGGACCAAGTTGTTGTATGCGTTGCCGCCGGCACGAACCGGAACGGCAGCGCAGAGGAAGGAGGGGCCAATGAACACGCGCAGCACTGCCATTCATCTGATCGGTGGGACGGAAGTGTGTTGGCTCGCCGCCGAACCCGCCCTCAACGACATGCTGGCTGATCCCATGACCCAGCTGCTGATGCGGCGCGATGGCGTGCAGGAGGCGGAGATCCGCCGCCTGGCCACGCGGCTGCGCCAGGCCAGCGCGCGACGCCAGGACGAGGCTCGCGACCTCGACGCGTCGGCCTGAGCCCCGCGCCTGTAGTCCCCGACCGGGCAGGCCAATCCTGCCCGGTCTTTTCAGGTTTATATATGATAATAATTCTTACTTGCATTTATATCGGCCGCCCGGTAGGCTCTGTCCATGGCGGGCCGGCGACGGTTTGCCATCCTGTGATGTGCTCCGGCTGAAGAGGCAAAACCATGTCTCGCAAGGTTACGCGTCGCCAGACACCGCTCAGCATGCTCGGCCAGGCCCTGCTTGGCCTGGCGGACGCCTGTCGCGATATCCGGGTCATCACCCGCGCCGGTTAGGCGCCAGGGATTCAGAAGTGGTCGGCGGCAGCTCCTCCCACCCTGCCTGCTGCCGATCTGCGGCCGGCGATGCGTCCCTCGCGCATCCCGGCCGCTTTTCGTTTCAGCAGCCTAGGCGGCGATCACCCAGCCTTCACCATCGAGCTTGACGGCAAACGGCTCCAGCGCCTTGGTCTTGCACGGGCCGATAAAGCACATGCCGTCATGGATGGTGAACAGCGCGCCATGGGTGCCGCATTGCAGGGCGTCGCGCCGCAGGTTGAAAAACTTGTCGGGTTGCCAGTCCAGCGGCGTGCGCACATGCGGGCATTCGTTGACATAGCCGAACACGCCGCCCATCCAGCGCACCACGAAACACTGGAAGCGCTCCTTGCCCTCGCCGAAGCTGAAACCCTTGGCGTCGGTCTCGCCCAGTTCGTCGAAACGCAGCAGTTTCGTGCCGGGTGCGGGCTGGTTGGGGCGGGTGGTCATGGCGCATCCAACCCAAAAGCTGTCATGGCCGGGCTTGACCCGGCCATCCACGCCTTATCTTTTTGAATCTCGCCAACCATTGCACGCAATCCAGCCACGTGGATGGCCGGGTCAAACCCGGCCATGACAATCTTTGTCTACACGCTCACGCCACCCATCTTGCAGATGATTTTCCAGGCGGCCGCATCGACCGGCTGCACGGAAAGTCGCGACTGCTTCAGCAGCGCCATGCCCTGCAGCTTCGGCTCGGCCTTGATCTGCGCCAGCGTGACCGGGGTTTTCAGCGGCATCAGCGCCTTGACGCTCACCATGCCGAACTTAGCCGTCTCGTCGGTCGGGTCGGGGTGATACAGCTTGCAGATCTCGACGATGCCGACGATCTGCTTCTCGTCCACCGAATGGTAGAAGAAGGCGCGATCGCCCAGCGCCATCGCCTTCATGTTGTTGGCGGCCTGGTAATTGCGCACGCCGTTCCAGGTCTCGATTTTCTTCTTCACCTGCTGGTCCCAGGACCAGGCGGAAGGTTCGGATTTCATCAGCCAGTAGTTCATGTCATGCCTCGGTCTTGAAGGGTCTGGCGAGCAACGCCGCCAGCGTATCGTCGATTTCCCTGGATTTGTGCAGCACAGCGTCGATCGCCGCACAGATCGGCATATCGACGCCGTGCTTGCCGGCCAGTGCCTCGATGGCGCGCGCAGTATGCACGCCTTCCGCCACCGTGCGGCGCGTGCCCATGATCTGCTCAAGCGTGTTGCCTTCGCCGAGCGCAATGCCGAGCGAGAGATTGCGCGACTGCGTGCCAGAGCAGGTCAGCACCAGATCGCCGAGGCCCGACAGGCCCATCAGGGTTTCGCGTTTTGCGCCGAGCGCGAGACCGAGCCGCGACATTTCCGCCAGGCCGCGCGTGATCAGCGCGGCGCGCGCATTGTCGCCCAGCTTACGCCCGATCACGATACCGCAGGCAATCGCCAGCACGTTTTTGACTGCGCCGCCGATCTGCGCGCCGGTCACGTCATCCGACAGATACGGCCGGAAGGTCGGCCGGCCGAGGCGCTGTACCAGCGCCGCACCCAAAGCCTCATCGGCGCAGGCCAGCGTGCTGGCAGCCGGCAAGCCACGTGCGACTTCGCTGGCGAAATTCGGCCCACTTAAAATTGCCAGCACCCGGCCCGGCAGCAGTTCGTGCAGCACGTCGCTCGGCAATAGCCCGGTGCTGATCTCGATGCCCTTGGCGGCAATCACGATGGGCGCGTTCAGCGGCAGAGCCATGCGGATCGCCTCGGCGAATGTGCGCAAGGTCTGCGCCGGCACGGCCAGCACCAGCGCATCGCAGTCCTGCAGCGCGGCCAGATCGCCGGTTGCCTTCAGGGCTGCCGGCAGTTTCACATCGGGCAGGTAAAGCGGATTGGCATGTGCGGTGTTGATGCTGTCGACCACATCGGCATTGCGCGCCCACAGGATCGTGTCGCCTTGTTCAGCGCTGAGTGCCGCCAGCGCCGTGCCCCAGGCACCGCCGCCTATGACGCCGATGCGCTTCATGCTTTGACTCCGGCATAGGGTTTCGGAGCGGCCAGCGTATCCAGCGGCCAGCGCGCGCGGGCCGGTGCTTCAAGATCATCGATCATGCCGAGACGAAAGCGTTCGAGGCCAGCCCAGGCGATCATCGCGCCATTATCCGTACAGAGCTTCATCGGCGGTGCGGTGAAGCGCATGCCGTGGTCGGCGGCGAGATCGACCAGCCCTGCGCGCAGGGTCGCATTGGCCGCAACACCGCCGGCGACGACGAAATGTTTGCCTGCGGCACCATGCGCCGCATCGAACAGTGCGATGGCATTCCGGGCGCGGTCCAGGATCACCGCCATGACGGTCTGCTGGAAACTGGCGGCGAGATCGGCCTTGTCCCGTTCAGAGGGAGACGGTCCGCAGCTTTCGAGCGCCAGCCGCACGGCAGTCTTGAGACCGGAGAAGCTGAAATCGCAGCCCGGCTTGCCTTTCAGCGGCAGCGGCAGGCTGAAGCGCGCGGCATCGCCCTGTTTCGCAATGCGTTCGATGGCCGGCCCGCCGGGATAGCCAAGGCCGAGCAGTTTCGCGGTCTTGTCAAACGCCTCGCCGGCCGCGTCGTCGATGGTGGTGCCGAGGCGCTGATAGCGGCCGACGCCTTCCACGATCAGGAACTGGCAGTGCCCGCCCGAGACCAGCAGCAGGAGATACGGGAAGGGCACGTCATCGCTGATCCGCACCGAGAGCGCATGGCCCTCCAGGTGATTCACCGCAATGAGCGGCTTGCCGCTCGCATAGGCCAGCGCCTTGGCGGTCATCAGACCAACCATGACGCCGCCGATCAGGCCGGGCCCGGCGGTGGCGGCGATGGCATCCAGATCGGCCAGCTCCAGCCCGGCCTCGGCCAGTGCCTCGGCCACCAGCCCGTCCAGATGCTCGATATGGGCGCGGGAGGCGATTTCGGGCACCACGCCGCCATAGGGCGCGTGTTCCCTCATTTGCGAGAACAGGCTATGACTGAGGATGCGGCGCGACGGGTCGGCTGCATCCGTAACCACGGCGCAGGCGGTTTCGTCGCAACTGGTTTCGATGCCGAGCACGCGCATCGTCAGATCATCCGCTCCGTCAGACTATCAATCGAGTAGGCCTTAACATTATGACGCCAAGCCAGCAAGTGAAGCCGGAAAAGCCCGTACTCGGCATCGGTACGCGCGGCTCGCCGCTGGCGCTGGCCCAGGCGCATGAGACCCGTGACCGGCTGCTCAGAGCGCATCCGGGCTTGCGCGAAGACCAGATCGCCATCCGGGTGATCAAGACCACCGGCGACCAGATCCAGGACCGCGCGCTGGCCGAGGCCGGCGGCAAGGGGCTGTTCACCAAGGAGATCGAGGACGCGCTGCTGAGCGGCGAAATCGACCTCGCCGTGCATTCGATGAAGGACATGCCGACGGCCTTGCCCGCCGGGCTGATGATGGGCGCCTATCTGCCGCGCGAGGATGTGCGCGACGTGCTGCTGGCAATAGAACCGATGAATCTCGCCGAGATTCCGCAGGCCGCCACCGTGGGCACGGCGTCGCTGCGGCGGAAAGCATTTTTGCTGGCGCGGCGGCCCGACCTCAAGGTCGTCACCTTCCGTGGCAATGTGCAGACCCGTTTGCGCAAGCTGGCAGCCGGCGACGTTGCCGCCACTTTCCTTGCCATGGCCGGTCTCAATCGCCTGAAGATCGCGCCGCCGGGCATGCGCGTGCTGCAGACCGACGAGATGCTGCCCGCCGTGGCACAAGGCGCCATCGGCATTGAATGCCGCCAGGGCGATGCGCGGGTGATGGCCTATCTGAAACCATTGGATGACGCCGCGACGCGCATGCGCGTCGAAGCCGAGCGTGCGCTGCTCGCCGTACTGGATGGCTCCTGCCGCACGCCGATTGCCGCGCTGGCCGAACTCGACGGCGTCGGCATGCGCCTGCGCGGGGCCATCGCGCGGCCCGATGGCAGCGAGCTGATCGAGATCGAGCGCCGCGGCAATGCGCGCGACGGCGTGAGCATGGGCCAGGATGCCGGCGCGGAACTGAAAAGCCGCATCGGTCCGGATTTCTTCAAAGAATAATGCAGCTGCTGCTGACACGGCCCGAGGCAGAATCGCAAAGCTTGCGTGACAGGCTGCAGGCGATGGGCCATGTTGTCGATGCCGCGCCCATGCTGGCGATCCGGCAGAAACATGATGCCGGCGACGGGCTGCGGGCGGCGCTGGATGGCGTCACGGCTTTGCTGTTCACCTCGGCCAATGGCGTGCGCGCCTTTGCCGATGCCGAGCCACAGCGGGATTTCATCGTCTACGCCGTCGGTCCCGCCAGTGCGCTGGCAGCAAAGGCGGCTGGCTTCACCCGGGTCGAGGCGGCGGGCGGTGATGTCGATCTGCTGGCGCAAATGGTGCGCGCACGGCACTCCCGCGCGGCTGGAGCGTTACTGCATGCGGCCGGCTCGGCCCGGGCCGGCGATCTGCAGGCCATGTTGCAACAGGATGGCTATGACGTGCGCCGCGCGGTGCTCTACGATGCCGAGACGGCGATTCAACTGCCGCCTGCGGTGGCCGCGCGTTTCGCGGCGAAAGGCTATGACGGCGTGCTGTTTTTCTCTCCCCGCACGGCGGCAACATTTGTTAATTTAGCACAGGCGGCCGGCATTGCCGGCGGCGCGGCGGTAGCCACCGCCTGGTGCCTGAGCGACAATGTCGCGCGCGAAGCCTCCGTCCTGCCCTGGCGGGACGTGAAGGTGGCGCAGAGTCCCGGCGAGGCCGATCTGGTCGCGCTGCTTCAGTGACGGAGTTCTGATGAGCGAGAAGCCGCAGGAAAAGATCATCGACGCCGAGGCCGAACCGATCGGCAATGCCGGCAGCGGATCGGGCCGCAACCTGCGCATCGTGCTTTATCTGCTCGCCGCCGTGGTGCTCTCGGTGGCCATTGCCATCGGCTATCATTTCGCGGTCAGTGGCCGGCTGGACGATCTGCTGGGCAGTGTTGCGCCATCATCCGCTGCACCGCGCGCTGGAGAACCGGCACCGACGCCGGCGCCTTCGGCCGCAGCGCCGACCCCCGCGCCATCCGTCGTGCCGATGTCGACGCGCGATGCCCGGCTCGACCAGCTTGAAAGCCGCTTCTCCAGCCTGACCGCCAGCCTGGAACGGCTGCAGCAGCTGCCGGCAGCGAACGCTGTCGATCCGCAGAAGCTGCATGAGATCGAGCAGCAGGTGCTGGCGCTGCGCGCCGCCCTGGAAACCTCGGCGACGCAGCGTGCAGCGCTGCAAAGCCAGGTCGCAGAGTTGCAAGGACGCATGACAGCGCTGAGCGAGGCGCGCCTGTCGAGTTTGCGCGAGCCGCTGGTGCAGCTGATCGGCTGGAGCGAGCTGCGCGAACATGCCCGCCGCGGCGAAAGCTTCCCGCGCGAAGCCACCGCACTGGGCGCTTATGCCGAGGCGCAGGGCGGCAACCTGAAAACCGCCTTTGCCGGTCTGCAGCCTTTCGCCGAACAGCCGGCGCCGTCGACGGCAGCGCTTGCCGCGCGGTTTGCTGCACTGGCTGAACAGCAGCGCGCCACGCCAGCAACGGCGGATGCCACGGCCGCAACCGACAAGGCCTGGTGGCAGCGCGCGGTCGACAAGCTGAGCGGCCTGGTCAGCATCCGCCGCACCGGCGCACCCGATGCCGCCACCATCGATGGCCGGCTCGATCTCGCAGCTGCCGCGCTGGCGCAGGGCGATCTGAAAGCGGCGGTCGCAGACCTCGATGGGCTGACTCTGGTGGGTCCACTGACCGAATGGCGCGAGCAGGCGCAGGCGCGATTGAAGCTGGATGCGGCTCTGGATGCTTATGGCGCGGCTTTGCGCGCGCATCTGACGGTACAGTGACATGATGCGTCTGCTGCGCGGCGCGCTGGTTCTGATCGCGCTGATGGCGCTGGCTGGCGCGGCGGCCTGGATCGCCGACCAGCCGGGCCGCGTCGCCATCACCTGGTTCGGCTATGAGATCGCAGCGCCGGCGCCGCTGCTGGCGCTCGGGCTTCTGCTGCTCGGGCTTGGCGCCTTCATGCTGACCTGGGTGCTGGCCTGGGCCGCGGCCCTGCCGCAACGCCGCCGGCTGAAGCGCCAGCAGAAGGGCTATGCCAATTTCGCCGCCGGCATGGTGGCGGTCGCCGCTGGTGAAGCCGACCGCGCGCTCAGCCTGGCCGACAAGGCACGCAAGCAGCTCGACGATCCGGCGCTGTCGCGCCTGCTGGTGGCGCATGCGGCGCAACTGAAGGGTGATGCGGCGCTGGCGCATGAGGCTTACCTGGCGCTCAGCCAGGATCCCGGCACGGCGTTTCTCGGCACGCGCGGGCTTTTGGCTGACGCACGTCGCACGGGCGATCGCGCGGACGCGCTGCAGCAGGCGCAGCGCGCCTCGCGCTTGAGGCCGTCATCGCCCTTTGCCGCCGAGGCCGAGCTGCAGCTGCTGGTCGAAGCCGGCGACTGGGACGCCGCGCGCAAGCGGCTCGAACTCGCGCGCAAGAAGAAAGCCGTCACGCGTGACGCTGCCACGGCGTTGTCGGCGCGGCTCGATCTGGCCGAGGCACAGGCTGCGCTGGCACGCAACGACCAGCGCATGGCGCGGCAATGGGCCGAACGTGCCGCGAAAGTCCTGCCCGATCATCCGGCGCCGCCGGTGCTGATGGCGCGCGCGGCGGATCATCACAATGCGCGGGAGGCCGCCGCCTTCCATCTCAAGCGCGCCTTTGCGCGCATGCCATCGGAAGCGCTGGCCGAGGCCTGGCTGATGCTGCAGCGTGCGACGCCGGCCGAGACTTTGATGGCCAGGGCGGAAGAGTTCGTTGCCGAGCGCAAGCCGGAAGTGGCGAGCCAGCTGCTGCTGGCTGCTGCCGCGCTGCAGATCCGCGACTTCACCGTGGCGCGCGCAGCGCTCAACAGGGCGGGACTGTCGGGCGGTGCCTGGGCAGCGCGTCTGCTGGCGAAGCTGGCGGAAGACAGTGAAGGCGATGCGGCGGCGGCCGATCACTGGCATGGCATCGCCGGCCGGCATGCGCCCTGGCAATGCGGCCATTGCGGCAATGGTGCTGCTGACTGGACCCTGCTTTGCGCGGCCTGTGGCAGTTTCGACACGCTCGATCCGACCCGGCTTGGCGAAGCTTTGCCGCTCGCTGCCCCGGCCCGGCCGCTGCTGTCAACGCAGCGTCAGTAGGGCAATCCAGTAACCACCATAAAATCCGCATATCCAGCCCATGCGGTCCGCGCCCGATTGCCTACACATGTATTTGGATTACTGCGGCGGGTAATCAGATTTTCACTCAACCTCTATCGGTGCCTGCGTCAAAATAGCCCATATGGGCATTTGGCCAAAAAAGCGGGAAACTGCAGGAGGAGTATGAACATGGCGATCTTTGGTAAGAACGGCATGGAATCTGCGATCGGTCGCTCGATGGCGGTGATCGAATTCGATCTGCATGGCAACATTCTCGATGCCAACGAAAATTTCCTGAAGACGCTTGGCTACAGCCTGGCCGAGATCAAGGGCAGGCATCACCGCATCTTTGTCGATCCGGCCTACGCGCAGAGTGCGGAGTATCGCGCCTTCTGGGACAAGCTGTCGCGCGGCGAATACGATGCCGGCCAGTACCGCCGCATTACCAAGACCGGCAAGGATGTCTGGATCCAGGCCAGCTACAATCCGATCCTGAATGCGCTGGGCAAGCCGTCCAGGGTGGTGAAGTTCGCCACTGACGTCACCGCGCAGGTGGCCGCCAACGCCAATTTCGAAGGCCAGATCGCCGCGATCAGCAAGGCGATGGCCGTGATCGAGTTCGACCTGCAGGGCAATATCCTGACGGCCAACCAGAATTTCCTCGATGCCATGGGTTACCGGTTCGACGAGGTGAAGGGCCAGCATCACCGCATGTTCGTCGATCCCGCCGAAGCCGCCGGTGTCGACTATCGCACCTTCTGGGACAAACTCGGCCGTGGCGAATACGATGCCGGCCAGTACAAGCGCTTTGGCAAAGGCGGCCGGGAAATCTGGATTCAGGCCAGCTACAATCCGATCCGCGACATGAACGGCAAGCCGTTCAAGGTGGTGAAATTCGCCACCGACATCACCGCGCAGAAAATGGCCAACGCCAATTACGCAGGCCAGATTGACGCCATCGGCAAATCGCAGGCCGTGATCGAGTTCGACCTGCAGGGCAATATCCTTGATGCCAACCAGAATTTCCTCGACACGCTGGGCTACAACCTTGCCGAGGTGAAGGGCCAGCATCACCGCATGTTCGTCGAACCGGCCGAGGCCAACACGGCCGAGTATCGTGCCTTCTGGACCAAGCTCGGTCGCGGCGACTACGATGCCGGCCAGTACAAGCGCGTCGGCAAGGCTGGCCGGGAAATCTGGATTCAGGCCAGCTACAACCCGATCCGCGACATGAACGGCAAGCCGTTCAAGGTGGTGAAATTCGCCACCGACATCACGGCTCAGGCCCTGGCGATTCGCGCCATCATGGCGGTCTCCACCACCATCACCTCGGCGTCGAACGAGATCATGACCGCCAGCATAGATCTGGCGCAGCGCACCGAAAGCCAGGCCGCCACGGTGGAAGAGACTGCCGCCACCATGCATGAAGTGACGCAGACGGTGCGACAGAATTCGGAAAACGCCAATACCGCCAACCAGCGTGCCACCGAAGCCACCGCTGCCGCCAACGACGGCGGCCGGATCATGAGCGAGGTGACGTCGGCGATGGGTGCGCTGGAACAGTCGGCCGAGCAGATCAGCACGATCGTCGGCCTGATCGACGAGATCGCCTTCCAGACCAACCTGCTGGCGCTCAATGCCAGTGTCGAGGCCGCCCGCGCCGGCGAAGCCGGCAAGGGCTTTGCCGTGGTGGCGCAGGAAGTGCGCGCGCTGGCCCAGCGCTCGGCGAATGCCTCGAAGGACATCAAGGGCCTGATCCAGAAATCGAACGGCGAGGTGCGCCATGGCGCCGAGCTGGTGGGGCGGGCCGCCACGGCACTGCAGAATATCGTCGCCTCGATTTCGCAGGTTGGTGGCATCATCGCGGAAATCTCGTCCGCGAGCCGCGAGCAGGCCAACGCGCTCGATCAGATCAACACGGCGGTCACCAGCATCGACGAGACGACCCAGCGCAATGCGGCGATGGTGGAACAGACTCGCGCCGGCGCCCAGCAGCTGCAGGGTCAGGCGACCGAACTGGAGCATGTGGTTGAATCGCTGCGCGGTGACGTCCAGCACAATGGCGTGCCGCAAAGCAACGAGCCACGGATGTATCTGCAGGCGGCGGAGTAACCGCCCGCGAAAAAGGCTACGCCGCGTCCTTGTCCGTCCGGGGCAGCAGGTCGTAGGGCAGTTTGAAGCCCGGCAGTGCCGCGATGCGATCCCACCAGGCTTTCACATGCGGCCAGGCGGTGACATCGAATTTAGCTTCCGCCATATGCGCCACCACGCCGAAGACGGCGATATCGGCGATGGTCGGCTGCGTGCCGACCAGCACCTGTTTGCCGTCCAGCAGGTCGTTCAGCACTTCCAGGCCCATCTCGGCCCATTTGCGGTGATAGTCCACCACGGCCTGGTCAGGCTTGGCGAAGCGCTCGAAAAAGCGCGAGCGGTTGATGCCGGGTTCGAGCCGGTCGCTTTCCCAGACCAGCCATTCGCGGATGCGCTGGCGATCTTCCGCGTTGGCGGGCGCGAATTTTCCGGTCTGCTCGGCGATATATTCCAGGATCGTGTTGGCCTGGCACATGTTGAAGCCGCGATGCACGATGGCCGGAACCTGGCCGTAGCGGTTGATCTTGAGGAAGTCGGGGCTCTTGTGCTGGCCCTTGGCCAGGTCGATATGGCGGTAGTCGAAGTCCAGTCCGCAGAGCGCGAACATCAGCCCGACCTTGTAGGTCGGGGCCGAAAGGAAACTGCCGTAAAGCGTATAAGCGGCGGCCATGATGCGACTTACCCCCGAAAACCTGTCCCGAACCCCAACCTCGCCGCCCGGTGCCCCCCAAGAGCAAGTGCTTGGCCGGCGGCGGTAATTTTGGCCGATCTTGCGGCTTGCCAAGCCGCCGGCCGGGCCGTATTTTCCGCGCGCGGTCCGGCCGGGTCAACCAGCTCGGGCATATTCGGAATATCTCCGGGGCCGCACCGAACGGGCGCCGTGCCGGCGTAGCTCAGCTGGTAGAGCAAGACTTTCGTAAAGTCGAGGTCGGGGGTTCGAGTCCCTCCGCCGGCACCATCCGCAGCCTGTTTATCCCTGCTTACCGGCATTTTTCGGTCTGCACCGTGGCATCGCCACGGCCTGCATCGGTTTGTGGCGGTGCCATCTGCTGCTGCCTTTGAGATAGATCAACTCGGCCCACCGGGCGGATTGCTACAAAACTGGCCGTTGATCGATATCGACCCACCACAATTCCCCCCGGACCAATCTCAAGGCCGCCCAGTATCATGCTTCGCCCAACTCCGACCCAGACCGAACGCATATTCGGCGACGACGAGATCATCGTATCCAAGACCGACACCAAGGGCCGCATCCTGTATGCCAACGACGTGTTCTGCCGGGTCGGCCAGTATGCCGAACGTGAGCTGATCGGTCAGCCGCACAGCATCCTGCGCCATCCCGATATGCCGCGCTGTGTGTTTCAGCTGCTGTGGGATGTCATCACCGATGGTCGTGAGATCTTTGCCTATGTGAAGAATCTGGCGAAAAGCGGCGACTACTACTGGGTGCTCGCTCATGTCACGCCAAGCTACGACAAGGCCGGGCGTATCGAAGGCTATCATTCCAATCGTCGCCGGCCCGATGCCGCCGCCATCAGGCAGATCGCGCCGCTCTATCAGGCCTTGCTCGAGGAGGAGCGCCGTCATGCCGACCGCAAGCAGGGTCAGGCTGCCGGTGTCGCCCTGTTGCAAAAGCTGCTGGCCGACCGCGGGCAGAGTTACGACGAGTTCGTGTTCGCGCTGGCGACGTGACGGCGCACTGTCCAGACAAGAAAGAGTTAGTCCCATGAGTCTGTTTGGTCCCGGTCAGCGTCAGCAAGCGCTCGAAACCCTCAGTACCGTTTGCGATCGCGCGGCGTCGGGCGATTTCTCGGTTCGTATCACCGATCCTGAAGTCTATGGCGCGCAGGCGCCCGTGCTGCGTTCGCTCAACCGCCTGCTCGATCGCACCGATGCCTTCATCCGCGAAGCCGGCGCCTCGCTCACCCATGCCGCCGAAGGCAAATATTATCGCGCTTTCCTGCTGCGCGGCATGGTGGGCGACTTCCGTCGCGGTGCCGAGGTGATCAACAGCGCGCGCGCCGCAATGCAGACCAAGGCCGAAGCGGCCGCCGCGCTGGAACGCCAGATGGCCGAGCAGCGTGTCGCCATGGAACAGACGGCGCGCGAGGAACGCGCCGCGCTGGCCGACCAGTTCGAACGCGACGTCACTTCGGTGATGGAGGCTGTTGAAGTTTCCACCCAGACGTTGCAGGACAATGCTGTCACCATGGCCGGCGAAGTCGGCGCGGTGCGCGATCAGGCCGCCTCAGTGTCGCAGGCCGCCGAACAGGCGGCGGCGAATGCGCAAGCCGTGGCCTCCGCGGCGGAAGAGCTGAATGCCAGTGTCGCCGAGATCGACCGGCAGGTGCGCGAGTCACGTGGCGCCAGTTCGGCCGTGACGCAGGAAGTGGCGCGCGCCGACCAGGCCGTGCAGCAGCTGGCGATCGCCAACCGCAAGATCGACGAGGTGGTGGAGTTCATCAAGGCGGTGGCCTTCCAGACCAACCTGCTGTCGCTCAATGCCAGCGTCGAGGCCGCGCGGGCAGGCGAAGCCGGCAAAGGCTTTGCCGTGGTCGCCACCGAGGTGCGCAATCTGGCGCAGAAGACTGCCGAGGCGGCCAAAAGCATCGCAGACCAGATCGGCGCGATCCAGCGTGCCTCCGATCACACCATTGCCGCCATCGCGGTGATTCGTGAACAGGCCGCCACGCTGGACGAGCGCATCGGCCAGATCGCCGGCAGCGTGCAGGAACAGGCGGATGCCACGGCGCATATCAACGACAACATCCAGGATGCCGCCGCCAGTATCGAAAGCGTATCTGTCAGCATGCGCGACATCAGCGACGCAGCCGGCACGGCGGAGCGGGCTGCGAATGACGTTGGCGCTGCGGTCGATGGCCTCAAAGGCCAGACCACCCGGCTCGGCGGCCAGGTGCGCAGTTTCCTCGGCTATATCCGCGCCTTGTGATTGTCGGGCGGGATGTCGGCCGGATGGAACCATAGTCCGACCAGCAGGAAGTTCGGCCGGTCGTTGCTGCCCAGCGGGAGCATCAGGCGGTCATAGGGCGTGTGGTGCCTGCCGTCACCAAACGTCGCCGCGATCTGGTCGCAGACCGGCCGTGCCAGTGACAAACACCGGCGATAGCCACTCGTCGTCATGGTCGCGCGCTCGTCCAGCACGGTGGCTGACAGGCGCTGGCCGGTCATGTCGAGGCCAAGCCGTGCGGCGCTGATCGGCGAAAAGCGGTGGAAGTAGAAGTCGCCGTCCTCCAGCATCTCGATCAGATGCAGCCGGCCGGCCCAGGGCATCAGGGTGCGGCCGTCAAAAGACTCACGCGACGGAAACCGGCGCGTGCCTGCCTGCATGCGCCACAGCGCAAGCAGGGTCTTCAAATCATCGGGCAAGCTGTCTTCTGTGGTCTGCATCTCAAAGCGTATTTTTGAATCTTTCTAGCATGTTAAGAGCCCGGGTTGAATCGAAAGTCCCGGTGAAGTTGCACGAGTAGCTTCTCAGCGTGTCTCGCATAACCGCTAGTAGAATGCCGGTTGGGCTTATAAGCAGGAATGTCAGCGCGTCGACGGCGCAGATCCGGCCTGATGGGCCGCCAGCCTGTCCTGCAGCACTTTGGCGGTCAACCGGGCGCCGGTACGGTTGAGATGGCCATCCGAATAGGCATCGAGGTTAGCCCGGATAAAATCGTAGTCCGGCGTATTCATGTCCCAGACCACATCTTCGGGGCCGAAGATGGCATCCATGTCGCGGCGGAACGCATCCCAGCCCGATCGGTAGATGGCCTCGAATGACCATATGTCGTTTGGGAAGTAAAAGGCGAAGACGCGGATGTTGTTGCTGCGCGCCAGTGCGACGATGTCGCGCACATCCTGGACGCCACGGGGATCGACGTGAAATGACTGGCTGCCCGGTACATTCCGCGCCATGCCTGCGACACGGGCGCGAAAATCTATTTGTTCGAGATCCTTGACCTGATCGAAGTCGTGCCAGCCCGCCTCGCTGCGGGCAAAGATGTCGGGCTGTTCCATGGATCTGCCGCTGCTCGCAGCAGCGGCAATCCGTCCGGCCTGCCGCGAAAGCAGCGCCAGTTCCAGGTAGGTAGTGCCAAAAGTCTTCGTCTTGAAGCCACTCTCCTTGACGATATACGGGTGCAGGCAGAGCACAAGGTATTTCAGTCGACCGCTGCTGGCCGCCGGCTCAAAGACATGTTTCAGCTCATAGGCATTGCCACCGTTGATCGACAGATTGTACAGGCGCGTTCCTTCGATATGGCCCGGATCGATATTGGCCGAGTATGAAGGACCCATCAGGACGCCATCGAAATTCTCGGGTACATACCGTTTGGCGAGGAGGTATTTCGACGCCCGCTCATCGGTATAGATGCGTCTTGGCCCACTGTCGCTCCACAGGCCGAAGGGGTCATGCCGGATTGCCGCGGGCACATGACTGTTGGTGATCAGGAGCATCGCCAGCCATGTGGCACCGATCCCCCATGCCAGCAGCCGCAGCGGCCGCTCAGAAGTCAAAATA
Source organism: Ferrovibrio terrae (assembly GCF_007197755.1). NCBI lineage: Bacteria > Pseudomonadati > Pseudomonadota > Alphaproteobacteria > Rhodospirillales > Rhodospirillaceae > Ferrovibrio > Ferrovibrio terrae. Next base: position 1,208,997 of record NZ_CP041636.1, on the reverse strand, counting down.
GAGAAATTCAGGCGAGGCATTGCGGAACACCGAGACGAGCGACGCGATCAGCATGAGGGCGATCACGGCGGTATAGATCAGGTCGCTGCGGAAACGCAGCAGCTGGAACAGTTTGCCGCCGGTGACAGTGGCTGCAAAGCAGCTCTGCCGGTTCGGCAGCCACAGGCAGACCACTACGCCGGCCAGCATGAGCAGATACATATGCGGCGGTTGCGGCGGCAGTGTTCCGCCATCGGGATTGAGGCCTATCATGGCGCTGTAGATCTTTACGGCGGTGTCCAGGCTGCTGGCGCGGAAACAGACCCAGCACAGCATGACGAACAGTATGGTGACAAGCCAGCAGCCCACCATATAAACGCGGCCGGGCGGTGTTGCCGGCCGGTACAGCTGGCGCCAGAGGTTGTTGAGTACCAATCCCAGGCCATGCAGCCCGCCCCAGACCAGGAAGGTCCAGTTGGCGCCATGCCACAGGCCCCCCAGCAGCATGGTGATCATCAGGTTGAGGTAGCGGCGCCAGCCTCCATGCCGGTTGCCGCCCAGCGGAATATAGAGGTAATCGCGCAGGAACTGCGACAGTGTCATATGCCAGCGCCGCCAGAAATCGATCAGGCTGGTTGCCTTGTAAGGTGAGTTGAAATTCTCCGGGAAAGCGATGCCGAACATGCGCGCCAGCCCGATCGCCATGTCGCTGTAACCCGAAAAATCAAAATAAATCTGCAGGGTGTAAGCCCCGGCGCCGATCCAGGCTGCCGGCGTCGACACTGTGCCAGTGCCATCGGCAATCGCGAAGATCGGCGAGGCGACGGCGCCGAAACGGTCAGCCAGCACCGCTTTCTTGAACAGTCCGATGGTGAAGATGGCGCCCCCGACGGCGAGATTTTCGGCGGTGATGCGGAAGCGCCCGCCATCCTCGAATTGCGGCGCCAGTGCATGGTAATGCACGATCGGTCCGGCGATCAGATGCGGGAAGAAGGTGACAAAAAGGCTGTAGCGCTGCAGCGACAGTGCGGCGACGTTGCGATGCGCGACATCGACCAGAAAGGCGATCTGCGTGAAGGTGAAGAAGGAGATCGCCAGCGGCAGATCACCCGACAGCCTGCCGCAGGACTCGAGCGGCAGCGCCAGCACCTGGCCGCAGAGGAAGAAGGCATATTTATAGTAGCCCAGCAGGGCAAGGTTGCCGGCAACGCCGAACACCAGCAGGCGGCGGCTTTGCGCCGGCCACAGCTGCATCCACCGTCCGATCAGGTAGTTGCCGAGAGTCGAGGCGGCGAGCAGCCCGAGATGGGCCGGTTTCCAGTGCGCGTAGAAGACCAGCGAGGCCGCGATCAGCCACAGGCTGCCGGCAACCATGCCGGCACGGCGGGACAGAAAGTAGAACCCCAGAAGCGTCAGCGGCAGGAAGACGTAAATGAAAATGGCGGAACTGAATACCAAGTGCGCAGTCCTTTGAAATCCGCGCTATTCATAACCGGACGACGACGCAGACACCAGACCGTCTCCGCGGCGGCAGGGACAAGAGGGGTGCAATTCTGTGGTTGCAGCCAAGCCGGACCCGCCGTATTCCAGCCATGACCAGCCCTGCAATCCGAGCCGACCGCCCCGAGCCCCGCCATGTATATCCCTGCCCATTTCGCACAATCGGACCGTGATCGCCTGTTCGACCTGATCGAGGGGCATGCCTTCGGTCTGCTCATTTCGGGGAGCGGGGCCGAGATGATCGCCAGCCATGTACCCTTCCTGCTCGACCGCCCAGGAAGCAATAAGACTGGTGGCGAGCATGGCACGCTGGTCTGCCATCTGGCAGCGGCCAACACCCAGATCGCGACACTGGACGGGCAGGAGGTGCTCTGCATCTTCCAGGGCCCGCATGGTTATGTGTCGCCGAACTGGTATGCCAAGAAGCCGGCGGTGCCGACCTGGAATTACATGGTGGTGCATGCCTATGGCCGCGCCCGCGTCAGCCGCGATGCGACCGAGCTGCGCGGCATCGTCGACCGGCTGTCGAAGATCTATGAAGGCCCCGATGGCTGGCAGCTCGACGATGAACCGGAGAGCTTCTTCGCCGGCATGGTGCGTGGCATCGTCGGCATCGAAATTCCGGTGACGAAGCTGGAAGGCAAGTTCAAGCTGAGCCAGAACCGTCCGCTGCCCGATGTCGATGGCGTGATCGCCCATCTGCGCCGTCTCGGCGGCGACGAGAATCTGGCGCTGGCCGAGGCGATGGATGCGGCGGCACAGAAAAAGCGGAATAAGGTATAAAACGTCATTCCTGCGAAAGCGGGAATCCAGAAGTTAGTAAGACTGGGCCCCCGCCTTCGCGGCGAGGACAAAAACAATGAATAAAAAAAGCCCGGCCAGAAGCTATTCCCGGGCCGGGCTTTTCTTTTGAGTGGGTATGCCGTGCCGATCAGTCGGCAGCGTCTTCCAGCTCGCTGTCATTGGCAGCCAGTGTCGAGGCATCGCCATCGACGCGGAAATGCCCGACCAGCTCGGCCAGCTGCCGCGCCTGGTTTGCCATGGCCTGGGCGGAGGCGTTGGTCTGTTCGACCAGCGCCCCGTTGCGCTGCGTCATCTCGTCCATGTTCACCACCGCGCCGTTGACCTCTTCCAGACCACGCGCCTGTTCGCTGCTGGCAGCGGCGATCTCGGCCACGATATCCGACACCTTCTTCACCGAAGTCACGATCTCGGCCAGCGCCGCGCCGGTCTGGTTCACCAGGGCCGCACCCGTCTTCACCTGCGTGTTGGAGGCCTGGATCAGGCCCTTGATCTCCCGGCTGGCATTGGCCGAACGCTGCGCCAGCGCGCGCACTTCCTGCGCCACCACGGCAAAGCCCTTGCCGGCCTCGCCTGCCCTCGCTGCCTCAACGCTTGCGTTGAGGGCGAGAAGGTTGGTCTGGAAGGCGATCTCGTCGATCAGTCCGACGATGTCACTGATCTTGCGCGCGCTGTCCTCGATCTGGGTCACCGCCGTGACCGCGTCGGCCACCACGCTGCCGCCCTTCTCGGCGGTGTCGCGGGCCGCCACCGCCAGCTGGTTGGCCGCCTGCGCGTTGTCGGCATTCTGCTTCACGGTGGCCGTCACCTCGTGCATCGAGGCCGCCGTCTGCTCAAGTGCCGCGGCCTGGCTCTCCGTGCGCTGCGCCAGATCCTGGCTGCCGGTCGAAATCTCCGCCGAAGCGTCCCGGACCAGGGCTGCCGATTCAGCCAGCTTCTTCATGGTATCCGACAGGCGGTCGCTGACCTGATTGGCATCGCCGGCCAGGTCGGCGAACAGACCCTGATACTGGCTGCGGATGCGATGCGTCAGGTCGCCATCGGCCAGTTTGTGCAGCATATCGCCGAGGTCGCCGAGCACGCGCTCCATGGTGCCGAGCAGTGTGTTGACGCCTTCGCCCAGCTCGCGCATCACGCCTTCGATGCGGCTGGTGTCGATGCGGCGCTGCAGGTCGCCGGCATTTGCGGCGGCGACAATCTCGCCCACCGCGCTCTTCAGCAGGCCTTCCTGCGCTTTGCGTTCGGTCTCGAAGCGGATGCGGTCGGCCTCGATCTGCTCCTGCAGTTGCTGGGATTCCTGGCCCTGATCCTTGAAGACCTGCACGGCGCGCGCCATGTCGCCGATCTCGTCACCACGATCCGTGCCGATCACCTGCGCGCTCCAGTCGCGGTTGGCCAGCCGGCCCATCGTGTCGGTGGTGGCGACGATCGGATCGATCACGCGGCGGCCGATATAGAGCCAGCCGATGCCGATGGCGGCGATCAGGCAGAAGAGCGCGATCACGGCCATCACGGTCTGCGCGATGTTGATGGCGGAGATCGAGGCCTGCGACGACCCGACGGCATCCTTGCGCGCCGAGGCGACCAGCTGGTCGACGGCATCGGATAGCCCGAGCGTCGCCGAACGGCCCTCGCTCAGCGCCGCCAACGCCTGCCGTGTGGCCGCCAGTTCCATCAGGCGGGTGGAGAACAGGCCGTTCTCGCCCTCGCTGACGGCGGCGATGCCGTTCACCATGTCCTCGATTTCCTTGTTGGGATAAATCGCCAGCACGGTATCGAGGCCGCGCAGCATTTCGGCCTTTGTATTGATGTTGTCGACCTGGATCAGTTCGACCGATTCCGGGCTGTCGGCCTGGGCCGCGACCGCCAGCATGCCGACGCTCAGATTGGTCTTGGCGACAAGATCCTGGATGGCGCGGGCACCAGCCACCTGCTTGTCGAGGATGCTCTGGATCATTTCCGATGCACCGGCGCCGGTGGCGCGCGACACCAGCTCGAACTCCATCGTCATGTCCATCACCGCCTGGTCCACCGCCGGCTGGGCGAGGAACAGGAAATTGGCATGGTTGTCAGTCAGCGTCTTGGTCAGGGCCTGCCGCTTGGCGCTGAGCGCCAGCCGCTCCTTCACGGCGCTCTCGATACGCTCCATCGCATCGGCCAGACGGCTGAAGGAGTCTTCGGCTTCACGACGCAGCGTTTCAGGTGCGTCGGTAGCCTTCACCTCGTCCAGCGTGCGCTTGATCTGCGCCAGCTTGCCGTTCAGCACGGAGATGGCGGTGGTGCGCTCGGCATCGTTGGTGGCGTAGGCCAGCGCGGGCGCCGAGGCCGCGACATCGGCGCTCTGCGCCGACAATGTCAAAGCCGCGGTGACGGCAGGAAGGCTGCGGTCAGTGACGAGGCCGAGAGCGCTGCGCACCTGGCCGAAGAATCCGAACGAGATCAAGCTCGAGACCACCGCCATGGCGGCAATCACACCAACAGCCAGAAAAAGTTTCTGACGAATACCGAAACGCATTCTTGCGCTCCCCCTCATAACCCCACTCAACACACACTGCCTCCGCATAATGACAGGTGCAACCCTCTATTCGCCGCCGAAGGTGAAGCGTTCAGCGGCGAATAATGGTTAAAGCACACCTAGAAGTATTATAGCAGGGCGCGGCCGCTGATGTTTATTTGGGCGTTATGCCCGTTGTTGTTTCAGGGCGGTGACAGGCGCGCGAAGCCGCTCGTCACCGTCGTATCTCCTGAAGGCCTCGGAGGATGAGTTCGATGGCGGGAATCTCCAGATAGCTGTCATTCACAGCGATCGTCTCGCAGACGGCCGGATGTTCGGCCGGCTCAGAATTCCTGCCAGTCGTCGTCCGACGCGGCTGATTTTGCAGCCGGAGCCGGCGCAGGCTTCGGCGCGGCTGCCGGGGTCGGCCGGGGCGCGGCAGCGGCAGCGGCCGGTTTTGGCGCGGGCGGCGTTGCCCGGGGTGCCGATGCAGCAGGTGGCGACGCAGCCGTGGCTGGCGCCGGCCGCGACGCCGGCGCAGCAGACATCGGCATACCGCCACTGCTGCCGTCCAGTTTGAAGAAGCCGACCAGATCGGCCAGCTGGCGGCCCTGATTGGCCAGCGCCTGGGCCGAGGCCGAGGTTTGCTCGACCAGGGCGCCGTTGCGCTGGGTCATTTCGTCCATGCTGCCGACAGCCGTGTTCACCTGGTCGAGGCCGGTGGCCTGCTCGCGCGAAGCGGCAGCGATCTCGGCGACGATGTCGCTCACTTTCTTGATGGCGTTGACGATGTCGGTCAGCGAGCCGCCGGTCTGGTTGACCAGTGCCGCGCCGGTCTTGACTTGCGCATTCGACTCGTTGATCAGCGCCTTGATGTCCTTCGACGCATTGGCCGACCGCTGCGCCAGGGCGCGCACTTCCTGCGCCACCACGGCAAAGCCCTTGCCGGCTTCACCGGCCCGCGCCGCTTCGACGCTGGCATTGAGGGCCAGCAGGTTGGTCTGGAAGGCGATCTCGTCGATCAGCCCGACGATGTCGCTGATCTTCTGCGCGCTCGCCTCGATCTGCGTCACGGCCGACACTGCATCGGCCACCACGCTGCCGCCCTTTTCGGCGGTGTCGCGCGCGGCGACCGCCAGCTGGTTGGCTGCCTGCGCGTTATCCGCATTCTGCCGCACCGTGGTGGTGATCTCATGCATCGAGGCAGCGGTCTCTTCGATCGAAGCCGCCTGCGATTCCGTGCGGCTGGCCAGGTCCTGGCTGCCGGTTGAAATTTCCGCCGAAGCGTCGCGCACCGTGCGCGAGGTATCAGACAGCCGGCCGGCGAAATCGCGCAGGCGTTCCGACAGCGCATTCGCACCGGTCTTGAGCTGGCCGAAGATGCCCGGATAGTCCTTGGTCAGACGCCTGGTCAGGTCGCCCTGCGCCATCGCGCCGATCACCTGTGCGATCTCGCCGGTCATCGCCTGGCATTTGTCGGACATCGTATTGATTGCTTCGCTGAGCGCGCGGATGAAACCGGACTTGCCGGCGAGGTCGATGCGGTCGGCAAAACCGTTGTCGCTGGCGCTCTGCACCAGGGCGACCACTTCGTTGCCCAGCCGCACTTCCTCGGTGCGGTCGGCCCATTCCACCACGGTGCCGACGCGCTCGCCGCGTTTGTTCAGCGCCGGATTGGCGATCAGATCGAAAATGCGACCGCCGACGGTGAGACGGTCACGATGCGAACCGGTCAGGCGTGCGAGTGCCGCCTGATCGAGGCCGGGAAAAATGCTGATCTGCTGGCCGACCGCGTTCTGGCCGTCGAAGTCAGTGGCCGACTTGCCGATCTCGCCGGCGAGGTCTGTCACCACCGCCTGCATGCCCTTGTTGACATAGACGATGGTGCCGTTGCCATCGACGATCAGCACGTTGGTTGAGGCATTTTCCAGGCCACTTTCAGCCTGCGCCGCAACCACCGAGGTCTTGCGCAGTTCGTCCACCGCGCGCGCCAGCGTGCCGATTTCGTCGCGGCGTTCGCGATGGCCGATCTCGACATTCAGTTCGTATTGCGCCAGTCGCTCGGTCCAGCCGGCGATCTCGCCCAGCGGCCGCAGCAGCTTGCGGGTGACGACGATGGCGATGATTACGCCGACCAGCACGGAGATCACGCCAGCCAGCATCACCTGCCAGTTAATCTTGTCGACGAAGGCTTCGATATTGGTCTTCAGCACGCCAGCGTAGAGTATGCCGATGATCTTGCCGGCCGGATCGTAGACCGGGTGATAGACCGTGTAATACGGCTTGCCCAGGATCACCGCCTCGCCCAGATAGGTGCGGCCCTGGGTCACCGGCCCATAGGCCGCGCTGGCCTTGCCCAGCGGCGTGCCGACGGCACGCTTGCCCTCGGCATTGATGATGTTGGTGGTCTTGCGGAAGAAATCCTGCTCGGCATCCTGCCAGCGGAACAATGTTGCGGTCTCGCCGGTCACCTTGCCGACTTCGTCAATCATGTCGTGTTCGGTGAAATCGGGGATCGCGGTCATGGTCACGCGGCCGACGCGGCCCTGTGCATCGATCTCGAACTTGGTATCGGGGAAACCCTTCTTCACCAAGACGGCAAGTGTGCGCAGGCTATTGTTCTGGCGGTCGATCACCTGGTTGGCGATCTCGCTGCGGATCTGCATGACGGCTCCGCCGCCAACACCGAGTGCCGTCAACACGATCAGGACAGCAGTGACGAGTGCGATTTTTGTAGTGAGCGGCAGACGGCTCAGCATAGATTTTCCCCCCAACTCATAACGAGTCACAAGCAATTACCACGGGTTACGTTTGCATAACCGGTGGCCCGCGGCACACATAAAATCCCGTTAACCTTGAGTTTTTTCATGCCCATGGGGATTACACGCCGCAACGAGAGACATTCTGTTCACGGAGCAGACGGTCGCAGTTGCGACCAGCGCATGCAGCACCGTCACGCGCAGTTGCGTGCCACTCTCAGACTGAAATGGATGCGTGCAATGCCGCGTCGTTGCGAGCGCGGCGCGGTTTTCTTTAGTTTTCGCGCGCGTATTTGCCGCTTTGCGCCAGCGCCTGCAGCGTGATCAGGCGCTCGCCGCCGCCGGGTTCAAGTTTGCGGATCGCTGCATGCTCCGGCAGGTTGGGCAGGGACACGATACGCTCGACGCGCCAGCGCGCCTGCGCTTCACGGGGCACAAAACGTGAGATTTCGAGAAAGACGGTGCCAACCGGGATCGCCACTTCCAGGCTCATGATTCAGGCCTCGCCTGTAAGCAAGTTGGCGACGCAACAGCCTTTTCGTGCATGCTCTGCTTCCCCCTGCTTCGACGCCGCAGCCCCAATTCGCCATGCGTGCATCGACTGTCGGTTCAGTATGCTTAATTTTATCTAAATAAAAAAGCCGGTTTTCCGGCTTTTTCTCCGCGTATAACCCATATGGATGTACTCGCGGTGGCTGCTGCTAAGCTCGGTCACCGCAGCGCTATCCGTGCAAAAAGTGCGGTAAGCCAAGCTTCGTTGCATGGTATCGCTGGCTGCGCGGGAATGACAGGAGGTCGCGATGATCAGGCTCTGCATCATGCTGGCGCTGCTGGTTGGCGCAGGATCATACACGCAGCCCGCCTGGGCGCAGCCCTACGAGCCCGGTCCGAAAGGCATAGCCGAAGGACCCTGGCGGCGGCAGATTCACTGGATTCCGTCGCTGGCGGAAAAGCCGCAGGGCTGGGTATTGGTGACGCAGATCTGCCGGCCCGCAGCCGACAAATTCCCGGACAGCAAACCGGCGCCGCTGATGGTGCTGAATCACGGCTCGCCAGCGAATAGCGGCCAGCGTCCGGCGATGAAACCGTATGCCTGCGACTCCGAGCCGGCCGCGTGGTTCCTCGCGCGCGGCTATGTCGTGGCGATGCCGATGCGACGCGGCTATGGCGAAACCAGCGGACCATGGCTGGAAGAATACGGCCGCTGCAGCAATCCTGATTTTTATCGTGGCGGCCTGCCGGCGGCGGAAGACATGCACTCCGCCGTGCAATACCTGGAGAAGCTGCCGTATGTGCAGCCGGGCCGTACCGTCATCGTCGGGCAGTCCGCAGGTGGCTGGGGCAGTCTTGCCTACAGCAGCCAGAACCCGAAAGGCGTGATCGCCATGATCAATTTCGCCGGCGGACGCGGCGGCTGGGCCGGCAACCAGCCAAACACCAATTGCGTCCCCGACCGACTGCTCGCCGGTGCAGCCAAGTATGGTGAAACCGCGCGCGTACCGACGCTGTGGATCTATACCCAGAATGACAGCTTCTTCGCGCCGGAGATTTCGCGCGCCATGCATGCGCGCTATACGGCGGCCGGCGGCAAGGCAGAGTTCCATCTGCTGCCGCCCTGGAGCACCGACGGCCACGGCTTCATCACCGGCCAGAACAGCGCCAGAATCTGGGGGCCGCTGGTCGAGCGTTTTATCGCCAACCTTCCGAACTGAAGGCTGGCAGACGCCGCGATCTGATCGGGCCGTGATGTGATCGGGAAGGGGAGGCGCGTGGTGGGCGGTACAAGGATCGAACTTGTGACCCCTACCATGTCAAGGTAGTGCTCTACCGCTGAGCTAACCGCCCATTACGCGCAATGACCGGCCACGAAGCAGTTTCGTGGCGGAAAGTCCGGGGGTCGACCGGACCGGCTGGCTTTTAATGGCTGACGGGCCGGTTGGCAAGCCTCCCCCGGATGCCGCATATTCTCCCCCTGATTGCCCCAGTCACAGTTCCGGCCCAAACACTCCGGCGCCGGCCCGATTTCCCAGGTCTCGATGACAAGCAGCGCCCCGATCAAAGCCCGTGTTTTCCGGCCCGACCCGGAATTTCCCGCCGATCCGCCTCTGCGCGTGACGCGGCCGGCTGATGTCGGCTTTGACGGTCCCGCCAGCGCGCTGGTGCTGTCCTCGCCCCATTCGGGCGACATCTACCCGGCCAGCTTCAAGGCCTACAGCCAACTCGACCCGCACACGCTGCGCCGCTCGGAAGACGCCTTCATCCACGAACTCTACATCGACGGCCCTTCGCGCGGCGCGCCGCTGCTGGAGGCGCTGTTCCCGCGCGCCTATTGCGATCCGAACCGCTCGGCCTACGAACTCGATCCCGGCATGTTCGATGCGCCGCTGCCGCCGCACTGCGTCACCGAAAGCAGCAAGATCGGCGCCGGCCTGGGTACGATTGCACGCGTCGTCGCCGGCGGGCTGGAAATCTACAAGAGCAAGATTCCCTTCGCCGAGGCCGAGCGCCGCGTCGAAACCTGCTGGCGTCCGTATCACAACATGCTTGAGCAGCTGCTGACCGAAGCCAGGACGCAGCATGGCGTGGCCCTGCTGCTCGACTGCCATTCGATGCCCAGCGTCGGCGGTAACAACATGCCTGATGCCGGCCAGCGTCGGGCCGATATGGTACTGGGCGATTTCCATGGCACGTCCTGCCCGTCGCGGCTGGTCGACCGCGCGGAAGGCTATCTCGCCTCCTGCGGTTTCGGCGTTGCGCGCAACAAGCCTTATGCTGGCGGCTATATCACGCAGCATTATGCGCGGCGTGATCAGGGTTTCTTCACCCTGCAGCTCGAGATCAACCGCGATCTCTACATGGATGAAGAGAAGATCGTGAAGTCGGCGGGTTTCGCCCGTGTGCAGCGCGCGATGACTGGTCTCATTGAACTGCTGATCGCCTCGGCGACGCCGGACTTCCTGCACGGCTGATCGCGTGACGCGTTACTACGGCAGTGGCAGCGCCGTGGTCTGCTTGATCGTGTGCAGCACGATGCTCGAACGCACGCTGCGCACGCCGGGTACGCGTAAGAGTCGGTTGGAGAGGAAATCGGCAAAGGCCTTGAGATCCTTCGCCACGATGCGCAGCACGAAGTCCTGCTCGCCGGTCACCGAATAGCATTCGAGGATTTCCGGGAAGCGCAGCATCGCGGCCTCGAAGCCGTCCATTGCTTCGGCCTGGCGTTCCAGTGACACGCTGCTGAACGCTAGCACGCTCAGGCCCACCGCGTCCGGTTTCAGCAACGCCGCATAAGCGGCGATCACGCCCTCGGCTTCCAGCCGCGCCAGCCGGCGGCTGACCTGGCTGGCGCTCAGGCCCACCGTTTCCGCCAGCGCCGCATTCGGCGCGCGGCCTTCGCGCTGGAGCGCGGCGAGCAGGCGCAGGTCAAAGGCATCCAGATCAGCAGTCATGCATCATTCTGGCATGAAGTGGTATTTCTTGCCAGATTATTGCGCGGATCACGGTTTTATTTCGTAAGATGCAAAGTTCTTGCACCCGTGGTGCGATATCCTTGCGGGTATCCCAATTCCGGAGGTCAACCATGGCCCTCGCAGAACGACACGATGATCTGGTTATCCGCGCCGACTACACACATGACCAGCCGTTGGAGCGCTACACGGCCGAGGACCATGCCGTGTGGCGCGACCTGTTCCGCCGCCAGGCCGCTTTGCTGCCCGGCCGTGCCTGCGACGCCTTTTTGGATGGCCTGAAAGGGCTCGGCGTCGCGGCGGATGGCGTGCCGGATTTCGAGCGACTGTCGGATGTGCTGGAGAAGGCGACCGGCTGGCGCATCGTCTGCGTCCCGGGCCTGGTGCCCGACGCCATCTTTTTCGGCCATCTGGCGACGCGCCGTTTTCCGGTCACCTGGTGGATCCGCAAGCGCAGCCAGCTCGACTACCTGCAGGAACCCGACTGCTTCCACGATATCTACGGCCATGTGCCGCTGCTGATGAATCCGGTCTTCGCCGACTACATGCAGGCCTACGGAAAAGGCGGGCTGAAGGCGGCAGGCCTGAACGCGCTGCATCATCTGGCGCGGCTCTACTGGTACACGGTGGAATTCGGCCTGATCGAGCAGAAGAACGGCGATCTGCGCATCTACGGCAGCGGAATTCTGTCATCGAAAACCGAAAGCGTCTTCTGCCTCGACAGCAATGCGCCGAACCGCATCCGCTTCGACCTGATTCGCGTGATGCGCACGCGCTACCGCATCGACACTTTCCAGAAGAGCTACTTCGTGATCCGCAGCTTCGACGAGCTGTTCGATGCGACGCGGCCGGATTTCACGCCGCTCTATGCGCAGCTGCGCGACCAGCCGGATTTCGGCGCCGCCGATATCGCGCTGCAGGACAGCGTGATCACGCGCGGCACGCTCGATGCGAAGCAGGGCGGCTGGGAAGCGGCCACCGCGGACGCCTGAGCGCCCCTAGCCGAGGAAACCGCGCACCAGCGCCACGGTCGCCTTCGGATTTTCTTCCATGATCCAGTGGCCGCTGTCGGGCACCACGCCTTCGGTGACGTTGTCGGCCGCGGCGCGCATCACCACAGCCATGGTCAGGCCAAAGCTCTTCTCGCCGCCTAGGGCCAGCACCGGCATCTTCAGCTTGCCGTTTGCGGCCAGCATCGCCTTGTTGTCAATGGCGTCCTGGTCGAAGGCGGCAAACTGCGCGAAGCCTGAATGCATGGCGCCGGGCCGGGCATAAAGCCTGGCGTAATGCTGGCGCGAACCTTCGGTGAAGCGTTTCGGATTGGCCGAGAACTCATTCCAGAATCGATCGAGGTAAATGCGCTCGCGGCCCTTCACCAGACGCTCCATATCCGGGCCGCCGAAGCGGAAATGCCACAGCAGCGGATGCTTCAGGATGTCGTCCCACGGGCCGATGCCCGGCACTGGCGCATCGATCAACACGAATTTCTTCACACGGGCCGGATACTGCGCGGCAAAGGCATAGCCCACCATGTTGCCGATATCGTGGGTGACCAGGTCGGCATCGGTGATCTTCAGCCTGTCCAGCACACCGGCCACGTCATGCGCCTGCGTTTTCTTGTCGAAGCCGTTCTTCGGCTTCGCCGAAAGCCCCAGCCCGCGCAAGTCGGGCACCACCACGGTATGGTCGCGCGCCAGTTCGGCGGCCAGCGGCGCCCACATATCGCCGGTCTCGCCATAGCCGTGCAGCAGCACGACGGCGGGACCCTTGCCGCCGACACGCACATGGATGGTGGTGCCGTTGGCGGCGACCTCCTGCGTCTTGAAACCGCGCGGGAAGGTGACCGAGGCGGGCGGCTTACTCTGGGCCAGGGCCGGTGCGGCGATGCTGCCGATGGCCACGAGGGCGAAGGCAGCGGCCAGGAGGCCACGGCGCTGCAGGGAGAGACCCATAGGATGTTCCTTTGTGAAGACGACAGGGGAGGCAGGTGAGGCGAGAAAGACCGTCGCTCTGGCAATCCCCGGGGAATTGCTGAAGTGCCGGACAGGAGGCTGCTGCAGGGTCGGACTCTGCTGCAGGATCCCGTCAGCCGTACCTTTCGGCCCGGCGTCTGACCAATTCAGCCTAGCACAGGGATTGGGAAAAGCGGCGGCCGAAGCATTTGTCACGGAACTTCACGGCGACGGCCAATGTTGTCGCGCTGTCATTCACCCTGCGCGGGATGGCTGCCATGAAAACCGATCTGCTCGTGTTTGCCGGTACAGTCCTGCTGTTTGCCTCCCTGCCGATGGTTTCACGTGCCGAAGACGGGGAGGATTGGGCAGCGCATTCGCCGCTTGCCATGGGCGAGCCGATGGAGGACTGCGATATCCATCATCATGGCGCTGTCATCGCGCTGGATGTTGTTCCGGGGCCACCCGCCGACAAAGTGGAAGCGATCCTCACCACACCAGATGTGGTGCCGGCCGTTGCACCGGTCACCACTCCAGCCGTCATCGCGCCGGTAAAAGCACCGGCTGGCGCCACCACACAGGCCACACCGAAACATCTGTCGCCGGCCACGCTGCTGACCTTTGCGCTGATCGCATCGCCGGGTACGGCGCTGCCGCAGACCAGTGGCAGCGGTCGCGAGTGATCTCCAGCCCGGCTAGGCTTTAAACATCGTTTCCAGCTTGTCGATGCTGGTGTTCCAGCCATGCTGCATGCCGCCATGGCGCGCCGCTTCCCATTCGGGCGCGAGCTGGATCAGCGTCGATTCCAGCCGCATCCTGGTCCTGCCTTCGGACGCCGCCTCGAAGGTGACGACATGCAGGCCTTCCACCATGAAGCGCTCGCCATCCTTCACAAACGTCGTGCAGATGAGCTTCGAGGGCTCGGCGATCTCGTGATAGGTGCCGCCCATCACCTGTACATGGCCCTCGGGCGAACGCATATGCACCAGCCAGGCACCGCCCGGTCGCGCATCCAGTTCGCAGACCGGTGCGGTATAGCCCTCCGGTCCCCACCACTGCGCCATCAGCTGCGGTTCGATCCAGGCGCGGAAGACGCGCTCGCGCGGGGCATTGAACACGCGGTTCAGCACGAGGTCGGGTGCACGATCGGTTTTCGGGGCGGCGGACATGCTGGCTCCCCTTATTTCTCTGCGAGGGTTTTCAGATTAGTGAGGCCGGCCTCGAAGTCGCGACCGATCATCTTGTCGAAATCGAAGACCACGCTCATCACCTTGGACAGGTAATTGGCCGGACCAGTCATCGCCCAGGTCACCGTGGTGGCGCCGTTGGCGGCTGGAGCCAGGGTGAAGTCCGCCATGGCGGTATGCTGGAAGGGTTTCAGGAATTCCAGCCGGATCGCGATCTTTGACGGGGCAGTGCTCTCGACGATCTCCATGCGGCCGTCGCCGATGTTTTTGTCGCCGGCCCAGGCGTATTTCGCGCCGATGCCGGCGGCCGGGCCGGTGAAGCTGCGCTGCATGTCCGGGTCTTTCTTCTCGTAAGGCGACCAGGTCTGCCAGGCGGGCAGATCGTTGATCAGCGCAAAGATCCGGTCCGGCGCCGCCTGGATCTGGGCGGACCGGGCGATGCGGGAGGTATCGGGCTTGGTGGCGGCATAGGCGAGCACGCCGGCAATGGCGACGGCGAGCAGGGCGAGGACAATAAGGGCGATCTTGAGCATGGGAGCTTTCTGTTCGGGATTGGACATGCTCCGAGGACGGCCGAGCCTGGCGCCAGCCGACAGAGAGGCAGGAAAAAACCTGTAATCAGCGATCACACACCATGCCCCGTTAAATAACTCATAGGTTATATATGGAGAACAAGACTGTGTGGTCAAGGTGATTCCGGCCTGAGCCGATCAGGGGCGGAATGGTCACGATTTGGGATGGGCACGGCCCTTTCAGACCGTCGGAACGGCCGGAAATGAGCCAGTTGAGGGTCAAAAACGGGTCTTAGCTGCAGAAAACGTCGGCCAAGACCCGTTTAAAAGCCGATTTTAAGCTTGTTTCTGTCGAAACAGGGCCATTTTGCCCCAAAGTTCCCGCTGAAACCGGATCAAAATCAGGTTCTGTGCAAAGGTTGATACGGCTGTAAACCCTGTCTGACGGCCAGTTTCATTCCATGGGTGGCATGACATGGGCGCGGTAACCCGCCCGTCCGGTCATCCGGCCGTGCCAGGCCAACAGGTTCGGCAGAGTCGGCCGCGTGATCGGGAAGCTGAGCCAGCGGTGCAGCTGGCAGGCTGCCGGGATGTCGCCGATGGTCAGGCGGTCACCGGCCACAAAAGCCCGGTCAGCGAGGTGGGTGTCGAGCCGGGCCCAATATTCGGCCGCCTGCATCTCGGCCTTGGTCATGGCATTCAGGTCGGCATTCACCGGATCGCGCACGAAGCCCCAGAACAGCACGCGCATTGGTTCTCCCAGCAGGCTGCTGGCCCAGTCCATCCAGCGGTCGGCCTGGCTGCGCGCGGCCGGATCGGCCAGCCACAGGCCGGCGCCTGACGCGTCGTAGCGGGCGGCGAGGTAGCGCACCATGCTGTTGCTTTCCCAGTGGATGCCGCCATCCGTGTCCTGCAGCACCGGCACCAGGCCGTTGGGATTCATCGCGCGGTATTCAGGCGTGTCGTTTCCGCCGAATTTGCCGCCGACCACGATATGCTCATACGCCAGCCCCAGCTCGTCGGCCGCCCACAAAACCTTCTGGACATTGACAGAACTGGCCCGGCCCCAGATTTTCAACATGCTGATTCGCGGTCCTCTCCAGCTTTTTCATTCATCCGAATACGACTAGACTCCGCCCCCATGCGCAAGCTGTACCATCTCTGGCTTTCCCCCCAGTCCCGCAAGGTCCGTGTGCTCCTGAAGGAAAAGGGGCTGGAATTCGATCTCGAGGTCGAGAAGCTGTGGGAGCGCCGGCCGGAATTCCTCGCCATGGACCCGAGCGGCAACGGTCCGGTGCTGGTGGAGCATGACGGCCGCGCGCTGGCCGATAGCCAGGCGATCTGCGAATACCTCGACGAGGTCTATCCCAACAAGATGCTGATCGGCTTCGATCCGCCGAGCCGCGCCGAGACGCGGCGGCTGGTCGCCTGGTGGGATCACAAATTCGGGCCGGAAGTCTCCGAGCCGCTGGTGTTCGAGAAGGTGATGAAGCGCTTCATGGGCATGGGGCATCCGGAATCCTCCGTGATCCGCATCGCGCACCAGAACATGAAAATCCATCTCGACTACATCGCCTGGCTCACCGAGCGCCGCAACTGGCTCGCCGGCGATGACTTCTCGCTGGCCGATATCGCCGCGGCGGCGCATCTCAGTTGCCTGGATTACCTCGGCGACATTCCCTGGGCCGACCATCCCGGCGCGCATGACTGGTATGCCCGCGTGAAATCCCGGCCCAGTTTCCGCCCGCTGCTGGCCGACCATATTCCCGGCCTGCCGCCGCCGAAGCATTACGCCGATCTGGATTTCTAATATACAGAGCCGTCATCCTCGGCCTTGCGCCGAGGATCTCAGGCCGAGTGGAGAGAGATGCTCGGGTCGAGCCCGAGCATGACGTGAGCAGAGAAAAAGGAGACTACCGCATGTCCGTCCGCCGCATCGATGTCGGTCCCCGCATGAGCCAGGCCGTGGTGCATGGCAACACCGTGTATCTTGCCGGCCAGGTTGCCGCCGATCCCAAGGCCGATGTCACCGGCCAGACCGAGCAGATCCTGGCGCAGATCGACCGCCTGCTGAAGGAAGCCGGTACCGACAAGACCAAGATTCTGTCGACCAATATCTGGCTTGCCGACATGTCGACCTTCGCCGAGATGAACAAGGCCTGGGATGCCTGGGTGTCCAAGGGCAACACGCCGGCGCGCGCCACCGTGGAATCCAGGCTGGCGGCCCCGGACTACAAGGTCGAGATCGCCTGCATTGCCGCGATCGGCTAATCCGACCGATCTGAAAGAGCTGATCCGTCAGCACGCGCTGGCGGAAGGATTCGATGCGGTCGGCTTCACAACGGCCGGCCGCATCGGCCCAGAACTGGCCGAACGGCTGGACGAGTTCATGGCGCTCAAACGCCACGGCACCATGCAGTGGCTGGAAGACAAGGCCGAGCGGCGCCGCCATCCCAATGCGCTTTGGCCCGAAGCGCGCGGTATTATCGCCCTCGGCCTGAACTATGGCCCCGACCACAACCCGCTCGACGTGCTGCTGGAAAAGGATCGCGCCGCGATCTCGGTCTATGCCCAGGGCCGTGACTATCATCTCGTCGTCAAGAAGAAACTCAAAAGCCTGGCCAGCTGGCTGCACCACCATGCCGGCAACGACGTGAAGGTGTTTGTCGATACCGCGCCACTGATGGAAAAGCCGCTGTCGGCGGCGGCCGGGATCGGCTGGCAGGGCAAGCATACCAATCTGGTGTCGCGCGACTTCGGTTCCTGGCTGTTCCTGGGCCTGATCCTCACCACGGCCGAACTGGCGCCGGACGAGGCCGAAACGGATCACTGCGGCACCTGCAGCAATTGCCTCGACATCTGTCCGACCAAAGCCTTTCCCGCGCCGTATCAGCTGGATGCGCGACGCTGCATTTCCTATCTCACCATCGAATACGATGGCGTGATCGCCGAGGATTTCGCCGCCGCGATGGGCAACCGCATCTATGGCTGTGACGACTGCCTCGCCGTCTGTCCATGGAACAAGTTCGCCAGCACGGCGCGCGAGATCACGCTGCACAGCCGCCCGGAACTCGATGCGCCGACCTTGCTCGATCTGGCCGGACTGGACGATGCCAGCTTCCGCGAGCGCTTCGCCACCACGGCGGTGAAACGTATCGGACGGGATCGCTTTGTCCGCAATGTCTGCGTGGCGCTCGGCAACAGCGGCGATGCCGCGATGCGGCCGGTGCTGGAAAAACTGTCGCACGATGAGGCGGAAGTGGTGCGCCTGCAGGCGGCGCAGGCGCTGACAAGACTGAGCAGGGCGGCCTAATCCTGCTTCACGTCCATCTGCTCGATATACTGGCCGGCGGAAACCGCCGCCGGTGAGTCGGGCGCCACCATGCGCACCTCGATCAGGTCGCGCCGTGCGCCGGCCTTGTCGCCCCTGTTGAGTCGCAGGATGCCGCGTTCCAGCAGGGCTTCGGGCAGGCGCGGCTGGATCGCCAGCGCGGTTTCGGCATCTTCCATGGCGCCACCCATGTCACCGGTCTGGCGTCGTGCCGCGGCGCGCAAGGCCAGTGCATCCTCGCGGGTCGGATCGACACGCAGCGCCACATCCAGATCGCGCCGCGCCGCCGCATAGTCGTTCAGCGCCGCCAGCGCCAGCGCGCGGTCGATCAGCAGGTCGGAAGTTTCAGGCGCGGCCTTCAGTGCGATATCCAGCAATTGCTTGGCGCGCTGCGGCTGTTCGGCCAGCAGCCAGGCATTGGCGGCCTGGTCGAGCAGCGCCACGGTCAGGTGCGGTGCCTGTTTCTCGGCCAGCGGCAGCAGCTTTTCCAGCCGGTCAGCGGCATCGCCGTAATGCCGCAGCTCCACCAGCGCCAGCGCAGCGCAATGCTGCGCCGGCAAGCCGCCGCCGGTCGCCTGCCACAGCTGGGCCTGACTGAAACCTTCCTCGGGATTGCGGCGCGCCAGCGACAGGCAGTCCTGATAGGCGGCATCCTGCAGAACGGTCGAGCCTTGCAGCGACTGCTGCGCCATGGCTGGCAAAGCCCAGAGCAGCAGGCCGGGCAGAAGGCTGGCGAACACCGCCGAAGGCACTATCTTGTTCATAGCAATCATGGCGCGGCAGAGTGGCGAGGCGCTGTGGCAAAAGCAAGGCGTGTGCTCGACATGACAGGTAACCTTTTCTGCTTCGGACTCGGCTTCAGTGCAAAAGTGCTGGCGGCACAGTTGCATGCCGAAGGCTGGGGCGTGACCGGCACCAGCCGCAGCCTGGAGAAGGCCGCCGATATCGCGGTGCTGGGCTACGATAGCCATGTCTTCGATGGCATGGCGCCGCTCAGCGATGCCTCGGTACTGCTGCCGGCGACGCATGTTCTGATCTCGGTACCAGCCGATGACGATGCGGATGCGGTACTGCGCTGGCACGGTGCTGATATTGCAAAATTGCCGAACCTGAAATGGCTTGGTTATCTCTCCACCACCGGCGTCTATGGCGATGCCGGCGGCAACTGGGTCGATGAAACGACACCGGTCAGTCCAAATCAGGGACGCAGCAAGCGCCGCGCCGAAGCCGAAGCAGGCTGGCTGCGGCTACAGGCTGAGCATGGCGTGCCGGTGCATGTCTTCCGGCTCGCCGGCATCTACGGACCGGGTCGCAATCAGCTCGAAGGCGTGAAGCGCGGCACCGCGCATCGCATTGTGAAACCCGGCCAGGTCTTCTGCCGCATCCATGTCGAAGATATCGCGCAGGTGCTGCGCGCTTCGATGACCAAGTTCAATCCGGGCGCGATCTACAACCTGGCCGATGACGAACCGGCGCCGCCGCAGGATGTGGTGGCCTATGCCGCAGACCTGCTGAAACTGCCGCGACCGCCGGAAGTACCGTTCGACCAGGCGCAGCTTTCGCCGATGGCGGCGAGCTTCTATGCCGATAGCCGCCGCGTGCGCAATGACCGCATCAAATTCGAGCTCGGGGTAGCACTCAAATACCCGACCTATCGTGAGGGGCTGCAGTCACTGCTCAGGGGTATGGGTAACTAACCCGTACCTCGCGCGATACGAGCAGGCAGTCATGCCGTCGCCAAACCTTCATCACCCTTCCGCATGAAATACTCCATAGGTGTTATGGCAATCAGTGCGCGATAACGCTGAATTGCACCCAGGGGAAAACCAGCACTGCTGGTAAAAAACATGGGGTGGGGGAATGACAATCCGGTTGCGTTTGATGCTCAGCATCCTTGCGATGCTGGTGGTGATCATTGTGGTTGCGGGCGCGGGCTATCTGTCGGCGCAACGTATGCAGGCCTCGATGGCCAGCGTCTACACCGACCGCGTGGTACCGCTCAGCGATTTAAAGGATATCGCCGACGCCTACGCCGTGCAGATCGTCGACACCTCGCACAAGGTACGGGCGGGCACGATGCAGCCGCAGGCTGGTCTGGCCGAGATTGCCAAGGCGCGCAGCACGATCTCGGAGAAGTGGAAGGTCTATACCGCGACCAGGCTGACGCCGGAGGAGGCCAGGCTGGTGGAGAAGGCTCGTCTGCTGTTCGTGCCAGCCGACCGCGCGGTGGAAAAACTGAACGGTATCCTGATCGCCAATGACAAGGCCGCACTGGTCACCTTCGCTGAACAGGAGATGTATCCGATCATCGACGCGGTCAGCGACGCGATCAGTCAGCTGATCTCGCTGCAGCTGGTGATCGCCAAGGAGGAATATGCCGCTTCCGAAGAAGCTTATGAGCGTTTCATGATCGCCATGGAAACTTTGCTGGCGGTGGCGGCCGTCGTGGTCGGCGTTTCAATCTGGGTCATCTCGAGAAAAGTCTCCGCGCCGCTTGGCCGGATCACGCAGGCGATGACCCGGCTGTCCGGAGGCGACCTGAACGCGGAGATTCCGGCCGTTCGCGGCCGAGACGAAATCGCAGCGATGGCGCGGGCCCTGCTGGTGTTCAAGGACAGTATGATGGCGCGCGAGCAGGCAGAGGCCGATATCGGTCGCCAGCGTGCGGAATCCGAGCAACGTCGTGCCGAACGCGAGGTGCGCGAACAAGCGGCCGGCAGCGAAATCGCCGCGCTGGTCAACAAGGTCGCCGGCGGCGATCTCAGCGGCCGCATCGATGAGAACGGCAAGGAGGGCTTCTTCCTGTCGACCAGCCAGGAACTGAACCGTCTGACGGCGACCCTGCAGACCATGACAGTGGAGATGGCCGAAGTGATGGGCGCGATGGCCGAGGGTGACGTGACGCATAGCGTGCGCGGCGAGTATCAGGGCGTGTTCGGCCAGCTCAAAGGCAGCGCCAACGGCATGGCTGAACGCTTGCGAGAATTCGCCGGTGAACTCACCCAGACTGCGCAATCAGTGAAAGTGGCCTCCTCGGAAATCTCGACCGGCAGCCAGGACCTTGCCGGCCGCACGGAATCGCAGGCGGCCTCGATCGAGCAAACCGCCGCCTCGATGCATGAAATCACTACCACTGTGAAGCAGAATGCCGACAACGCCCAGGCAGCGAACCAGCTGGCGACCGTGGCGCGCGATACCGCCGAGAAGGGCGGCAGCGTGGTGGCGGATGCAGTGACGGCCGTGACCCGGATTGAGGAAAGTGCACGGAAAATTGCCGACATCGTCGGCCTGATCGACGAGATCGCTTTCCAGACGAATCTTCTTGCCCTGAATGCAAGTGTCGAAGCCGCACGCGCCGGCGAAGCCGGCAAGGGTTTTGCCGTCGTCGCACAGGAAGTGCGTGCGCTCGCGCAACGTTCGGCCAACGCCAGCAAAGACATCAAGGCGCTGATCACGGAGTCGAATGCACAGGTGAAAACCGGTGCATCGCTTGTCAACCAGACCGGTCAGTCGCTGGCCGAGATTGTCGGCGCGATCAAGAAGGCGTCGGATATCGTCGCCGAAATCGCGGCCGCCTCGCGCGAACAGGCCGCTGGCCTGGATCAGATCAACACGGCGGTCGGCAGCATGGACGAGGCAACCCAGCGCAATGCTGCGCTGGTGGAAGAAACCACCGCTTCGGCGCAGAGTCTGGCCCAGCAGGCCCAGCGCCTGGCCGAGATGGTTGGCTTCTTCAAGACCCGCTAGGCAAGGAATCTCCAGGGCAGTCCATGGCGTAGAAATTGGTCGGCTCCTCGCGGTCGCGCGCCGGCACGTAATGCTGGCGCCGACCGATGAAGCGCAGGCCGAGCCGGGTCAGGGCGGCAATGGAGGCCGCATTTTCCGGCTGGGCGCCGGCTTCCAGCCGCTCGAGCTTCAACGCTGCGATGGCGGCCTGCACGAAGACCGGCAGGGCCTCGGTCAGGTAGCCGCGGCCATGCACCGCGTCGATCAGCCAGTAGCCGATGCTGGCGGTACGAGGTGTTTCCGATACCAGCGTGGCGCGGAACCAGCCAATCACGCGGCCGTCTTCCTTGTCGGTCAGAACGCGATTGAATCCGGTGCTCGCAGCATTGTCGGCCAGTGTGGCCGCAACACGCTCGTTAGCCATCGCTGCCGTGAACGGATAGATCCAGTTGGCGGTCCAGCGACTGATCACCGGTGTGATCAGAGAGGGCAGCAACGCAGCATCCATCTGTCGCACCGGCCGCAGCCGCAGCCGTGTGGTCTCGATTCCGTCCTCGCTCACAGCAGGCCCAGCACTGTCTGCGTCAGCAGCTCGATATCCTGCGGCCGCGACAGGCGATGGTCGCCGTCGCGCAGCAGGGTCAGGCGCGTATCGCCGCCCTGGAATGCAGCGGCAGTTTTCACGGCGTGGCCGTAGGGCACATCAGGATCCATCATGCCCTGCAGGATGCGCACCGGCTTGTCGTAGACGATGCCAGGCTTGAGGATCATGTGGTCGCGACCCTCGGTGATCAGCCTGAGTGAATATTCGTAGGGCTGATCGGAATATTGCGACGGCTCGCGCAGGATGCCGTCGCGCAACAGTACGGCGCGCTGCGGCTCGGTCATTTCCGCCCACATCAGGTCTTCGGTGAAATCCAGCGCCGGCGCAATCAGCACCAGGCCGGCAGTGCGGTCGGGCAGCGCCAGCGCCGCCAGCGTGGCCAGCCAGCCGCCCATGCTGGAGCCAACCACGATCTGCGTCGCGGGACCGCAGACCTCACGCAGCATCGCCAGCGTGTCTTCCTTCCAGCGGCCGATGGTGCCATCGAGAAAATCTCCGTCCGACTGGCCATGGCCGAAATAGTCGAAACGCACATAGCCCAGGCCATGCTGCTGTGCCACCTGTTCCATCGCCACGGCCTTGGTGCCGGTCATGTCGGAGCGGAAGCCGCCGCAGAACAGGATGCCTGGCTTGTCACTCTGCCGGGCGGGCGTGGCGGAATAGGCGAGGCGGGTGCCGTCAGGGCGGCGTAAGAACTGGGTATCGGTCATTCGTCTTATCTAGCGGCTTCGGCGGCCGGTTTCCATGCTGCCGCGCGGCGCACGGCCTCCTGCTGCTCGGCCGGGGGCAGGTTTTGCATCAGCGCCTGCCGGCTGCGTTCGGCCGAGGCGACATTGCCACGTGCCGCCAGCGTGAACCAGGTCAGCGCCGCCACGCGATCCACCGGCACGCCGAGGCCGTCACGCAACATAACCGCGTAGTTGTTCTGCGACACTGCATGGCCAAGCTCTGCATTGCGACGATAGAGCACCGCGGCGCGTGCATTGTCCTTCGGCATATAACGTCCGCTGCCCAGCGCATGGGCCAGATCGAAACGCGCGACGACATCGCGGGTGGCCGAGGCACGCTCGATCCAGGCGGCCATGCGCGCCGGATCCTTCGGCATGCCATAGCCCTGCCAGGCCGCTTCGGCCAGATACATCATCGCGCGCACATTGCCGCCGGCCGCCGCTTTGTCGAGATCGGCGATCACGTCGCGCAGCACGGGCATCGGATCGGTCTTGGCCGGTGCACGCGGATTAAGTGCGCGGCGGTTTGCCTCGATCAGGCTGTCGACAATCGTCAGCGCGGCAAGCCGTGACATCGCCGGCCGGATGCGCGGATCATACAGGCTCCGCAGCATCACGATATCGGCCTCGGTGATCTCGGCCATATGGTCGCCAACGTGATAACTCAGCACCGAATGCAGGCGGTGCGGATGATTCATCAGGCCGAAGCCATGCAGGATCTCGTGCCGCACACAGCGTTCCAGGCTGGGCGCGGCGAGATTGATCTGCAGTGCCGCCCACTGCATGTGGCCACTGGTGTTGAAATTGTAGGTCAGGAAACAGACCGCCTTGCGGTCGCCGAGGTTGAAGCCGGCGACATTGCGGAAAGTGATGGCGTAGTTGGCTTCGCTTGGCGCCCTGGCCGCGCGCACCTCGATGCCGGCCAACGCGGCCTGCTGCTGCAGCGTTGCGATGGCGAAGTTGATGGCATCGGGCCGTGAGCGCAGGCCTTCGATCTTATAGATGATCGGCTTTTGCCATTTCACGATCATGCCGACCGGATCGTAAGTGCCGCCATAGGCGACATCCTCGCGGCTGGCCGACAGCGCGCTGGCATCGAAACCGCGCAGGATGTCGTCATGTGTGGGCGTCTGGCCCGGCACCTGGACCAGGGCAAAGGAGGTGCCGAGGCCGGCCAGCAGCAGGGCCCAGACGAGCACAGCGACCAGCGCCATCGTCATCGCACCCCGCCGGATCAGGCTTTTTGCAGGCCGCATGCCGTTATTCCTCGCCTCATGCCCGGCACGGCCTTGCCAGCCGCGCGGCTTTGCGCTACCCGGCAGGCGGCCTATACTTGCCTCCCTCCCGCCCTTCAGCGCGCTCATGTCAGATATTCCGATTTCTACTGCAGACCAGTCCAGTTCGGGAAGACCGCCTGCGGTGATGCAGGTGCTGCCCGCGCTGGTTACCGGCGGCGTCGAGCGCGGCACTGTGGATACCGCCAAGGCGCTGGCGAAGGCCGGCTGGATGTCCTACGTCGTCTCGGCCGGCGGGCCGATGGTGCGCGAGCTGGAACGCGCCGGTGCCAGGCACATCACCCTGCCGGTGAACAGCAAGAATCCTTTCGTGATGCGCAAGAACACCGCGCGGCTGGAAGAATTGATCCGCAGCCTGCCGGTCGATGTGGTGCATGTGCGTTCGCGCGCCCCGGCCTGGTCGGCGCGCGCGGCAGCCCTGCGCTGTGGCGTGCCACTGGTCACCACCTTTCACAATGCCTACAAGTCGCACAGCTGGTTCAAGAAGTTCTGGGCCAACCCGATGTCCAAGGGCGACATCGTGGTGGCGATCTCGGATTTCGTCGCCGATTACGCGAATTCGGCTTTCGGTGTGCCGCGTGCGCGCCTCGTCACCATTCCGCGCGGTACCGATCTGGTCAAGTTCGACCCGAACCGCATTTACCCCGAGCGCATGTCTAACCTGCAGCAGCAGTGGCGCCTGACCGACGGCCTGCCGGTGATCCTGCTGCCGGGCCGGCTGACGCGCTGGAAGGGGCACACGGTTCTGCTGCGTGCGCTCAAGATCCTGGCCGAGCGGCATGACGGCAAGCAGGATTTCACCGCTGTGCTGCTGGGCTCGGGGCGCGACGGCTACCGCGCCGAGCTGGAAAGCCTGATCGTGCAGTACCGGCTGGACCGCAGCGTGCGCATTCCGGGCGACGGCAAGGACATGCCGGCCGCCTATATGCTGGCCGATGTGGTGGTGTCGGCCTCCACCTTCCCTGAAGGCTTCGGCCGCGTCGCGGTCGAGGCGCAGGCGATGGGCAAGCCGGTGATCGCCACCGATCATGGTGGCTCGCGCGAAACCGTGCTGCCGGGCGGCGAAACCGGCTGGCTGGTCAAGGCCGGCGATGCCAAGGCGCTGGCCGATGCGCTGGATGAGGCCCTGCACCTGACGCCGGAACGCCGCATGGAAATTGCCGCCCGCGCGCGTCGCCATGTCAGTGAGAACTTCACCGTGGACGCAATGTGCGACGCTTATATCAAGGTCTACACCCGCCTGCTGTTTCCCGAACACCGCTGAAAAGCAGATGGCCGGAGCGTAAACCCCGGCCATCGTGATGCATTCAAAGTGATGTGTGTTAGCGCAGCGGGATGGCGTACATCAGGCCGCCCCTGGTCCACAGGTCGTTCAGGCCGCGCTCCAGCTTCACCGGGCTGCCCTTGCCCAGGTTGCGCTCAAAGCTTTCGCCGTAATTGCCGATCTGTTTTACGATCCAATAGGCCCATTTCTCATCCAGGCCGAGCGCCTTGCCATAGCCCGGCGTGACGCCGGTGAAGCGCTTGATCACCGGGTCCTCGCTTTTCAGCATCTCGTCGACATTCTGTTGCGAGATGCCGAGTTCCTCGGCCTCCTTCAGCGCCAGCAGGGCCCATTTCACGATCTGATACCACTGGTCGTCGCCCTGGCGCACCATCGGGCCCAGTGGCTCCTTGGAAATGCGTTCGGGCAGGATGATGTAATCATCCGGCGGGTTCAGTGCCGTGACGCGCACCGCGGCCAGCTGCGAGGCATCGGTGGTGTAGACATCGCAGCGGCCGGAGCTGAAGGCAGCGATGTTTTCATCCACCTTCTCGATCACCACCGCCTTGAAGGTCATGTTCATTTTGCGGAAATAGTCAGAGAGATTGAGTTCGGTGGTGGTGCCGGGCTGCACGCAGACAGTCGAACCGTTCAGCTCCTTGGCGGATTTGACACCCAGCTTCTTGTTCACGATGAAGCCCTGGCCGTCATAGAAATTGACGCCGGCCTCGCGCAGGCCCAGCGATGCGTCGCGCAGCAGCGTCTGCGTCACGTTGCGGGTCAGCACGTCGATCTCGCCCGACTGCAGGGCGACGAAGCGCTGCTGCGCGGTCAGCGCGGTGTATTTGATCTTGCTGGAATCGCCGAACACGGCGGCGGCCACGGCGCGGCACATGTCGACGTCGATGCCGGTCCAAAGGCCCTGGCTGTCGGGGGCGGAAAAGCCGGCGACACTGCCGTTGACGCCGCATTGCACGAAGCCCTTGGCCTTGACGGCATCGAATGTGGCGCCAGCCAATGCGGCCGGGCTGATGGCGGCCAGACCGGCGGTTGCCAGCATGGCAGCGAAAATGGTTCTGATACGCATGAAAAATGCCCCCTGTTTTTGCGACGGTTGATCCGTCTGGTTATGCGAGGTCCATGCCAGCATATTCCGCCCGCCAGACCCAGCGGATTCGTGCCGGCCGCCGATCACTGGCGCTGAAAGCGGCAGTCCGCCCCGGCGCCTGCCTGCAAACCGTCCGGCGGGACGGGGCGGCGCGCTTGACAGAGGGGGCAGGGCGGCTAGGCTGCGCCCCCTTGGAGGTCCCCTAAACCATGTCGAATCCAGCCATTTCCGCCGCCGAAGTCCGCGTCACCCTGCCCGATGGCAGTGTGCGAACTTACGCGGGCGGCAGCACCGGTGCGGATGTGGCGGCCAGCATTGGCGCCGGCCTGGCCAAGGCGGCGCTCGCCATCCGTCTGGACGGCCAGCTCAAGGACCTCAAGACGCCGATCAAGAGCGATGCGAAGCTCGAGATCGTCACCATGAAGGACAAGAACGAGACCGAGCTGCTTGAGTTGCTGCGCCATGACGGCGCGCATGTGATGGCGCAGGCGGTGCAGGAACTGTTCCCCGGCACGCAGATCACCTTCGGGCCATCGACGGACGACGGCTTCTATTACGACTTCGTGCGCGACGAGGCTTTCACGCCGGACGACTTCACCAAGATCGAACAGCGCATGGCCGAGATCGTGAAGCGCGATCTGCCGATCACGCGCGAGGAATGGGCGCCGGAAAAGGCGGTCGAGTACTTCAAGTCGATCGGCGAGACCTACAAGGCCGAATGGGTCGCTGAGATTGCGAAACGCGGCGAGGCGATCTCTATCTATCGTCAGGGTGATAGCTGGCTCGACCTCTGCATGGGGCCTCACTTGCCCTCGACCGGCAAACTGCCGCCGGTGTTCAAGATCATGAAGGTGTCGGGTGCCTACTGGCGCGGCGATGCCAATAACCGCCAGCTGCAGCGCATCTATGCGACCGCCTGGCGCGACCAGAAAGAACTCGACGCTTACCTGAAGCGCCTCGAAGAGGCCGAAAAGCGCGACCACCGTCGTCTCGGCAAGGAGATGGGCCTCTTCCACCAGCAGGAAGAAGCCGCCGGCATGGTGTTCTGGCATCCGAAGGGCTGGACGCTGTACCGCACCCTCGAAGCCTATATGCGCCAGCGCCTGGAAAAGGCGAAGTATGTCGAGGTGAAGACGCCGCAGCTGGTCGACCGCAAGCTGTGGGAGGCTTCTGGTCACTGGGAGAAGTTCCGCGAAAGCATGTATATCGCGGAAAACGAAGAGGGCATCCGCGACTTCGCCGCCAATCCCGACGAGCGCATCTTCGCGCTGAAGCCGATGAACTGCCCCTGCCATGTGCAGATCTTCAACCAGGGCCTCAAGAGCTATCGCGACCTGCCGCTGCGCATGGCCGAATTCGGTTCGTGCCACCGCTTCGAGCCGGGCGGTGCGCTGCATGGCATCATGCGCGTGCGCAACTTCACCCAGGACGACGCACATATCTTCTGCACCGAAGACCAGATCATTTCGGAGAGCAAGATTTTCTGCGACCTGCTGCAGTCGATCTACAAGGACATGGGCTTCGCCGAGATCAAGGTGAAGTTCTCCGACCGTCCTGCCAAGCGCGCCGGCTCGGACGAGACCTGGGACAAGGCCGAAAACGCGCTGAAGGATGCCTGCGTCGCCTCTGGCCTCGACTACACGCTCAATCCCGGCGAAGGCGCCTTCTATGGTCCGAAGCTGGAATTCGTGCTGCGCGATACCATCGGCCGCGACTGGCAGTGCGGCACGCTGCAGGTCGACTTCGTGTTGCCCGAGCGTCTGGATGCCGACTATGTCGGTGCCGATGGCGCCCGCCATCGCCCGGTGATGCTGCATCGCGCGATCCTTGGCAGCTTCGAGCGCTTCATCGGCATCCTGCTCGAGCAGTATGCCGGTCGTCTGCCGCTGTGGATGTCGCCGCTGCAGGCCGTGGTCGCCCCCATCGTGTCGGATTGCGATTCTTACGCGCAGCAGGTTGCCGACCAGCTCGATGCCGCCGGCATGCGCGTCGATACCGACCTGCGCAACGAGAAGATCAACTACAAGATCCGCGAGCTCAGCCTGGCCAAGGTTCCGGTCATCCTGGTGGTCGGCAAGAAGGAGGCGGAACAGGGTACCGTGACCCTGCGGCGCCTCGGGACCGAGCAGCAGGAAACCATTGCGTTGGCCGACGCGATTGCTAGATTGTCGGCCGAGGCCCGGATGCCGCAGGGTTGAATCCTGCCCCTTTCGCCTTAACTAACTGATTTCCTTGTAACTACTTCAGGAGCGCGTCATAGCCCGTCCCCCGTTCAATGCCCCGCCGACACCGAAAACCGATGGTCCGCGGGTCAATTTTGAGATCGACGTCCCGAACGTCCGCCTGATCGACGCCGTTGGCGAAAATCGTGGCGTGGTTTCCATCCGTGAAGCCCTGCGTCTGGCCGAAGAGGCCGGACTTGATCTCTGCGAAATCTCGCCCAACGCCGATCCGCCCGTCGCCAAGATCCTCGATTACGGCAAGTACAAGTACGAGGCGCAGAAGAAGGCGGCTGAGGCGCGCAAGAAGCAGAAGATCATCGAACTCAAAGAGATCAAGCTGCGCCCAATGATCGACACGCATGATTATGACGTGAAGATGAAGGCGATGGTGCGCTTCCTTGAAGAAGGCGACAAGGTCAAGGTGACCCTGCGTTTCCGTGGCCGCGAGATGGCGCACCAGGAACTCGGCATGAAGCTGCTGGATCGCGTGCGCGATGATCTCGGCGACAAGGCCAAGATGGAGCAGACGCCCAAGATGGAAGGGCGGCAGATGACCATGGTAATGGCTCCGAAATAACCGGGGCTTCGATGTGGCGCCGATGCAAGTCGGCGCCATTTCTGTATCTGCAGCATCAAAAACAGATTCAAAAAATCAGGGAGTGCGTCATGTCGGCAGCGGTGAACGTGAAGGCGATGGTCTGTGAAGCCTGGGGTGGGCCGGAGAGTCTGGCGCTCAAGGATCTCGCGCTGCCCGCACTTGGCGCAAAAGATGTACGCATCAAGGTGCATGTCGCGGGGCTCAATTTCCCTGACACGCTGATGATTACCGGCAAATATCAGATGAAGCCGGCTTTCCCGTTTGCGCCGGGTATGGAATGTGCGGGTGAGATCATTGCGGTGGGCGAGAAGGTGACCGATGTGAAAGTCGGCGATCGCGTGATGGCCACCACCGGTCATGGCAGTTTCGCCGAACAGGTGCAGTGTCCGGCCAGCAACGTGTTCAAGATTCCCGCCAGCATGCCTTATGAGGCGGCGGCTGGCTTTCCGATCACCTACGGCACCACCTATCACGCGCTGGTCGATCGCGGCCGTATGAAGCCGGGCGAAGTGCTGCTGGTACATGGCGCTGCCGGTGGTGTTGGGCTGAACGCGGTCGAACTTGGCCGCGAACTCGGTGCCACCGTGATCGGCACGGTCGGTTCTGATGAAAAGGCCGCCATCGTGAAGGAATATGGCGCGGCGCATGTGATCAACTATTCGACAGAAAGCATCAAGGATCGCGTGAAGGAACTCACCGGCGGCAACGGCGCCGATGTGATCTACGATGCGGTCGGCGGCGATGCCTTCGACCAGTCGTTACGCTGCATCAACTGGGACGGTCGCCTGCTGGTGATCGGCTTCGCGTCCGGGCGCATCCCGGAAGCGCCGGCCAACCTGGCGCTGATCAAGGGCTGCAGCATCGTCGGCGTGTTCTGGGGCGCATTCGCGGCGCGCGAGCCGGAAAAGAACCGCGCCAATTTCGCGGCGCTGCTGGCGCTCTACGAGCACGGCAAGCTCAAGCCGCACGTCTCGCAGAGCTTCGCGCTCGATCAGGTGCCGCAGGCAATGGCGGCTCTGCTCTCGCGCAAGACCACCGGCAAGGTGGTCATCAAGGTGAGCTGAAGACTTACTTCACTTCGAGTTCGGCGAGCCACTGCGGCAGCGGGCCGCCGAGGTCGTAGGTGATCAGCTTGCCGTATTCCACGGCGGTCATGTTGTTGGGCTTGTCTTCGAGCACTTCCACCTTGGGAAAGCGCTTGGCAATGCTCGCCTTGTCGGGCGCATTGATGATGGCCCAGAGGCCGGCCGAACCGTAATCATAGGTCACGAGAAAGCTGTTCATACGCGTCCTCCCGGTTTTCGCTGGGCACGGATCGCCGTTGCGCTCAGCGGATTAAGCTTGGACTTCAGCAGCAGGAAGGCCGGGGCTGTTTTGCCGGCCAGGGCTGCCGCATCATAGCGCGGCAGGCGATGGCGCGACAGCCAGCGGGCCGCCGGGCCCTGCAGGGCGGTCAGATTGAAGCCCGGTCGGTCGAGCACGGCAATCGGCATGGTCCGCGCGATGCCCCGCCAGTCCTGCCAGCGGTGGAATTGCGCCAGGTTGTCCGCTCCCATCAGCCAGACAAACGCGGCCTGCGGGTAATGGATGGTCAGGCGCCGGAGGGTATCGGCCGTATACCGCGTACCCAGGGTGGTCTCGATGGCGGTGACCCGGATGTGCGGATGCGCTGCCACGGCCTCGGCCTGCTCAAGCCGCCGGTCCAGCGGCGCCATGCCGCGCGTGGATTTCAGCGGGTTCTGCGGGCTGACCAGCCACCAGACCTGATCCAGCTTCAGCCGGTGCAGTGCGGTCAGGCTGATCTCGCGATGCGCCGCATGGGCAGGATTGAACGACCCGCCGAGCAGTCCGATGCGCAGTCCGATGGAGGAACCCAGAGGCGGGATCATGCGGGGCTTGCTCGCTCCGTCTTGTCGTTCAGGGCCGCGTCTGCCCGGTGCCGTGCACGCGATATTTGAAGGTGGTGAGCTGCTCCACGCCGACCGGGCCGCGCGCATGCATCTTGCCGGTGGCAATGCCGATCTCGGCGCCGAAGCCGAATTCCGCGCCATCGGCGAACTGCGTCGAGGCATTGTGCAGCAGGATGGCGCTGTCGAGCCGGTTCATGAACTGGGCGGCGTGATCGGCATTCTCGGTCAGGATTGCTTCGGTATGGCTGGAGCCATGCGTGGCGATATGCTCGATGGCGGCATCCAGATTGTCCACCACGCGTACGGCGATGATGGCGTCGAGATATTCGGTGGCCCAGTCCTCTTCGGTGGCAGGCTTGACGCGTGCATCCACCTTCCTGGTGTCGGCATCGCCGCGCACTTCGCAGCCGGCGTCCAGCAGCATGGTGACCAGCGGCGCCAGGTGTGATTTCACGGCGGCGCGTTCGACCAGCAGGGTTTCAGCCGCACCGCAGACACCCGTGCGGCGCAGTTTGGCGTTCAGTACGATTGATTTCGCCATGTCGAGCGTGACGCTCGCCTCGACATAGACATGGCAATTACCTTCCAGATGCGCAAAAACCGGCACGCGGCTTTCCGACTGTACACGCGCCACCAGCGACTTGCCGCCGCGCGGCACGATCACGTCCAGCCAGTTCGCCGCCGTCAGCATCGCACCGACCATCGCGCGATCCGTGGTAGGCACGAGCTGGATCGCGGCCTCAGGCAGGCCCGCCGCTTTCAGGCCTTCGACCAGGCAGGCATGGATCGCCCGGCTGGACTGGAAGCTTTCAGAGCCACCACGCAGGATGCAGGCGTTGCCGGCTTTCAGGCAGAGTCCGCCGGCATCGGCCGTCACATTGGGGCGGCTTTCATAGATCACGCCGATCACGCCGAGCGGCGTGCGCACACGTTCGAACTTCAGACCGTTCGGCCGCGTCCAGTCGGCGATCACGGCACCCACCGGATCGGCAAGGTCCGCGATCTCTTCCAGCCCCTGCGCGATGGCGGCGATGCGCTTGCCGTCCAGCATCAGACGGTCGAGCAAAGCTGTTGTCAGGCCCTTCGCCTTGCCGGCAGCCATGTCTTCGGCATTGGCGGTGAGAATTTTCTGCTCGCTGTTGCGAAGGACAGTCGCGGCAGCCTTCAGCGCAGCATTCTTCTGTTCGGTCGATGCAGTGGCCAGCACGCGGGCGGCAGTCTTGGCTGCCGCGCCCATCTGGTTCATCAGGGCGGATGTGTCGGTGATCGCAATATGCGCCGTCATCGCAGCACCAGTTCGTCACGATGGATCATTTCGTCGCGGCCACGGTAACCGAGAATGTCTTCGATGTCGCCAGATTTGTGCCCCTTGATCAGGCGTGCGTCTTCATCGGCGTATGCCGACAGACCCACCGCGATCTCGACGCCATCTGTCGAACAGACGCGCACCAGATCGCCGCGCTGAAAACGGCCGTCGACATGGGTCACACCGGCAGGTAGCAGCGAGCGGCCCGAGCGCAAGGCCTTCACCGCGCCATCATCCAGCGTCAGCGTGCCCTGCGGATTCAGATGGCCGGCGATCCACTGCTTGCGCGCCGCCGCCGGTGTCGAATGGGCATGGAACCAGGTGCAGCGGCCGCCGTCGCGCACGTTCTTCACCGGGTGCATCTGCTTGCCGTTGGCGATCACCATGGCGCAGCCGGCGCCGACCGCGATCTTGGCGGCGACAATCTTGGTGATCATGCCGCCACGGCCGAGACCGGAGCGTGATACACCGGCCATCGCCTCAATCTCCGGCGTGATCGCTGCAATCTCGGACAGGAACTTTGCGGACGCATCGACACCGGGATCGGCGGTGTAGAGCCCGTCGATGTCCGACAGCAGCACCAGGCAGTCGGCCGAGATCATCTGCGCCACGCGGGCGGCCAGACGGTCGTTGTCACCGAAGCGGATTTCGGCGGTAGCCACCGTGTCATTCTCGTTCACCACCGGCACGGTGCCGAGCTTCAGCAGCGTATTCACGGTTTCGCGGGCATTCAGGTAATGCCGGCGCGATTCCGTATCGCCCAGGGTGAGCAGCAGCTGCGCGGTCTTCAGATCGTGCTTGCTCAGCGCATCCTGCCAGGCCGACGAAAGGCGGATCTGGCCGGCCGCCGCCGCCGCCTGACTTTCCTCCAGCCGCAGCGCCTTGCCGTTCAGGCCCAGGATGCGACGGCCGAGCGCGATGGCGCCGGATGACACCACCAGCACTTCCTTGCCGTCAGCCCGCAGTGTCGCGATGTCATCGACCAGGGCGGCCAGCCATGCGGCACGCAGCTCGTTCTTCTCGGTATCGACCAGCAGCGACGAGCCGACCTTGATGACGACACGCCGCGCCTTGTCGAGATGGCTACTCATCGCCGCTCTCGACCTCGCCAACCTCGATTCCTGCGGCTGCCTTCTCGGCGGCGCGCGCCTCGGCGATGATGGCGAACAGCTGCGTCGACACGACGTCGACGCCTTCGCCGGTGACGCCTGACAACGCCAGCACCGGGCGCTTGGCCGAACGCTTCAGCTTGGCGATCTTCTCTTTCAGTTCGTCGGCCGGAATCGCATCGATCTTGTTCAGGCCGATGATCTCGAGCTTCTTGTCGAGCCCGCCGCCATAGGCCTTCAGTTCCTTGCGGACCAGCTTCCAGTCCCTGACCGGATCCTCTGACGTGCCGTCCAGCAGATGCAGGATCACCGCGCAGCGTTCGACATGGCCGAGGAAGCGATGGCCGAGGCCCGCACCTTCGGCGGCGCCCTCGATCAGGCCGGGCAGATCGGCCAGCACGAATTCGCGGTCGTTCGCCTTCACGACGCCCAGCTGCGGCTTCAGCGTGGTGAAGGGATAATCGGCGATCTTGGGCTTGGCGCGGCTGACGCGGCTCAGGAAGGTCGACTTGCCGGCATTGGGCAGGCCGACCAGGCCGGCATCGGCGATCAACTTCAGCCGCAGCCAGATCCACTTTTCCTCACCAGGCCAGCCGGGCGAGTTACGACGCGGCGCGCGGTTGGTGGCCGACTTGTAGTGTTCGTTGCCGAAGCCACCGTCGCCACCCTTGCACAGCAGCACGCGCTGGCCGAGCTCGGTCAGGTCGGCGAGCAGCGTCTCGTTATCCTCGGCGAAGATTTGCGTGCCCTTCGGCACTTTGAGGATCACGTCGTCGGAATTGGCGCCGGAGCGCTGCCGGCCAGAGCCATGGCCGCCGCGCGCGGCACGGAAATGCTGCTGGTAGCGATAGTCGATCAGCGTGTTGAGGCCATCGACGCATTCGGCCCAGACATCGCCGCCCTTGCCGCCATTGCCGCCATCCGGGCCGCCATGCTCGATGAACTTCTCACGGCGGAAGCTGATGGAGCCGGGTCCACCCTGTCCGCTTTCAACATAGACCTTGGCCTGATCGAGGAATTTCATCGGGAGGTTTCACTTGGTGCAGAAAACGAAAAAGGGGAATGGCCTGCGCCATTCCCCTTGATCGATTGTGATGCTTGCGGGAAGGCGCGTTTACTTACGCCTCCGACGGGAGCACCGAAACATACGAGCGGCTGCCCTTGCCGTCATGGAACTTCACGACGCCGTTGGCAGTGGCGAACAGGGTGTGGTCCTTGCCCATGCCCACGTTCTTGCCGGCATGCACCTTGGTGCCGCGCTGACGAACGATGATGTTGCCGGCGACAACGGCTTCGCTGCCGTACTTCTTGACGCCGAGACGCTTGGACTGGGAGTCGCGACCGTTACGCGAAGAGCCGCCAGCTTTTTTATGTGCCATGGAACTGTCTCCTTAAATCTGTCTGAGCGCTTAGGCAGCGATCTCGAGGATCTTCACCGCGGTGTAGCGCTGGCGATGACCGTTCTTGCGACGCGAATTCTGCCGGCGGCGCTTCTTGAAGATGATCAGCTTCGGACCGCGGGTCAGACCGACGACTTCCGCTGTCACCTTGGCATTGGCGACATCCTTGCCGAGCTTGACGTCGCCGCCATTGCCGATGGCCAGCACCTGGCCGAATTCGATCTTGTCGCCCGCCTCGCCGGCCACCAGTTCGACCTCGAGCACGTCGCCCGCTGCCACCTTGTACTGCTTACCGCCGGTCTTGATCACTGCGAACATATTGATATTCCATAAGAAAGTGGCAGCGCCGGCCGTCCGGTGCCGCCTGAATTCGAGGGGCGCACTATAGCCGGGGGGGAGGGTCTGTCAACCCCGGATTCGGCCACTTCCAGCCGCATTATCGTTCGCCGGTTTGGCGCGCCGGTTCTGCTCTTTTTGGGCGCGGCGCCAGTCCCAAGCCGGTACGGCTCGAACGGAAGCCGCCCAGACCCCGTTACCCAGCAGCTGGGCCTCCCATTCGGCGGCCTCATAATCCCGGCTGTAGGCCAGGTAGGCCCAGGCGAGGCCAGCCCGCACCATGGCCCGGTTCAGATCTTCCCCGCCAGCCTCGCAGACCGCCACCACCCGGCCATAGCGGTCGCGATCCTTCTCGGAGCAGGTGACCGGACGGCCCGCAATCAGGCGCCGCAGATGCGCGGCAGCTTCCTGACCGCATAGCCAGTCTATGTTATCTCTTTGGCAATGCTGGGATTTCTCCGGGGCATCGATGCCATGCAGGCGGTAATTCACCTGGCCGATCTTGATGGTGTCGCCGTCCAGCACCCGAATTTCGGACGCGGCCGCCAGCACGGGGACGGCCATCAGGAGGAGAAAGACGACAAGCCGAATCGCATACCATGTCATGCAGTCGGCTTAGCATAACCTGGTATGCTGGCCCAGAAGTGTTAACGGGGCCGACTGTCATAAAACCATTGCTGCCCCGGCGCGCAAAAATCTGCTATCCGGCCGACATGCCCGGGTCACCGCACGCGACCTACCGCCGGCGCCTGCTGGTGATCTACAACCCGACCGCCGGAGCCGGCCAGCTCGGGCGGCGCAAGCGCGCGCGACTCGAAGCCTATCTCGACCTGCTGGAAGATTCCGGCTGTGCGGTGGAGTTCCGCCCCACGGCCAAGCGAGGCGACGCCGAGACCTTTGCCGCCGAAGCTGTCGCTGAAAAATACGATGCCGTGGTGGCTGCGGGCGGCGACGGCACGATTGGCGAAGTGGCGAACGGTCTGCCAGCGAACAGCGCGCCGCTTGGTATCTTTCCGCTGGGCACCGCCAATGTGCTGGCGATGGAGATTGGCTTGCCGCTCGATCCTCCGGCAGTGATGCGTGCCGTGCTGCATGGGCCGCAGACCATGATCTGG
The DNA here is from genome assembly GCF_007197755.1 of Ferrovibrio terrae. Taxonomy (NCBI): domain Bacteria; kingdom Pseudomonadati; phylum Pseudomonadota; class Alphaproteobacteria; order Rhodospirillales; family Rhodospirillaceae; genus Ferrovibrio; species Ferrovibrio terrae. Next base: position 1,172,294 of record NZ_CP041636.1, on the reverse strand, counting down.
CCCGGCTTTGTGAATGACCGCCTGTTCACCATCATGGCCGGCGTCGGTTTCGATGCGCATGTGGTGCGCGATCTGCCGCCGCAGATGAAACGCTGGTTCGGCAAGGCGTCTTACGTGATCGAGAGTCTGCACCAGCTCGCGGCCTATAACGTGCCGCGCTATCGCGTCGGCATTGATGGCAAAGATTACGACTGCGCTTCGGCCGTCGTCGCCAAGGGGCATTTCTACGGCGGCAAGTTTATCTGCGCGCCGCATGCGCGGCTGGATGATCCGTCGTTTGAAGTCTGCCTGTTCAGGATGGGTGGTCGCATCGGCGCAGCGCGCGCGACCGTGGCGCTAACGCTCGGCTTGCTGCAAAAGCTGCCCGAGATCGAACTGGTGCGCGGACACGACGTGACGATCACTCTTCTTGGCACAGGCCTCGACGGCGAGCCGGTGCAGGCCGATGGCGATATCGCCGCCACACTGCCAGCACATGTCAGGATCGGCAGCCGGCCGATCCCACTGATCCTGCCCAAAGGCAGCACACTGGCCCCGGATGTGATAAGCAGGGCGGCAGAATAATCCTTCCAGCAGAGGATTCGCTGCCATGTCTGCCGCCGGCTTCGCCAGCACGCCCAAGCCACCCTATTACGCCGTGATCTTTTCCTCGCAACGCACCGAAGGCGACAACGGCTATGGCGCCGCTGCCGACCGCATGGCCGAACTGGCTGCGCAGCAACCCGGATTTCTGGGTATGGAAAGCACGCGCGGTGCCGACGGTTTCGGCATCACGGTGGCCTACTTCGACACTGAAGAGAATATCCGTGCCTGGAAGCGCAACATGGAACACGCGGCCGCGCGGCAGAAGGGCCGTGAGGTCTGGTATGCGCATTACGAGATTCGCATCGCCAGGGTCGAGCGCGCCTATAACTTCAAGGCGCCGCAGATAGATTGATAGGGCTCAGCCCTTCGGAATATCGCCCGGCAGGCGTTTGTAACGCACGCCGGCGCCGCGTTCGATGGCGGCGGCATGCAGGCGTTCGACGCGCAGTTCGTGCCGCAACATCTCCAGCCAGCGCAATTCCTCCTGCCGGCCATGGCCGTCGACGGCGACGATGTCGCAGGCCAATGCATAGGCGGTTTCGCACCAGTCGGTCGGCAGGGCTTCCTTCACCAGGCCCAGTGCAGCATCGACACCGTCATCCTGGTCCAGCAGCGCAACGCAGTCGCCGACCGCCACCTGCATGGCATCCAGGCCATAGCCGCGGAAAATCGGCAGATGCCGCACGGCGGCGTCGATGGCGCCCACCTCGGTATCCTTCAGCTTTCCGTCGGCCACGGCGGCGATCACCATGGCATAGATCAGGGCATTCTGTGGCGTGATGGTCGACATGGATGAGTGTTTCCTCGGGCGGGAGACCCCGCCTAACGGGACAATACGGCGAAACAATGACTGACAGCTTACGCGAGATTCTGCTGGCCGCCAGTGCTGGCGCGCATGCTGTTCAAAAAAGCCGCCGTCTCGGCCACGGCCTCGCGGATGCCGATGCGTTTCACCTCGACGCTGGCCGGAAATGCCGACAGCAGACGAGACGGAAGCTGAGCATCCAGCACGACAAACACGCCGTAATCGTCGGCGCGACGCAGCAGGCGTCCATAGGCCTGCTTCAGTTTCAGGCGCGTCAGCAGATCGTCATAGGCCTGGCCGCCGAAGGCTGACTTGCGCGCCTTGTGCAGCAGGTCCGGCCGGGGCCACGGCACGCGGTCAAATACGGCGAGGCGTAAGGAGGCGCCCGGCACATCGACGCCATCGCGCATCGCATCGGTACCCAGCAGGCAGGCGTGTTCCTCGGCACGGAAGATGTCGACCAGCGTGGCGTTGTCCAGCGGATCGACATGCTGCGCATACAGCGGCAGCCCGGCTTCGGCCAGCGGTCTGATGACGCGCTTCTGTACCGCGCGCAGACGGAAGATCGCCGTGAAAAGCCCAAGCGCGCCGCCGTTGGCGGCGAGAAACAGTTCGCGGTAGGCGGCGGCCACCTGGTCCATCGCGTCGCGCCGCACGTCGGTGACGACGAAAATGCGCGTGCGGTTTGCGTAATCGAAGGGCGAGGGGAAAGCGGCACGTCGCGCAGGCTGCGGCAGATGCCGCGCGCCGCTGCGGATCTCGGCGCTGTCCCAGGCGGCCTCGGGCGAGGCATCGGCCTTGGCCGGCGCGATGTCGCGCAAAGTGGCGGATGTGATCGCCACGCCATGCGCCGGCTTCAGCACGGCGCCGGCAAAGGGCAGCATCGGATCGAGGTAATGGCGATAGAGGCCGAGATCGAGGTCGCGACCGTCGATGCGCTCCAGACCGAACCAGTCCACGAAAGCTGCCGGTGTTTCGGTCTGCAAGTCGAGCAGCATGCTGCGCCAGGCGTCCAGCGTCATCTTGCGCCGCAGCAGGCCGCGCAGCGCGCCTTCGATGCGCGAGCGCGTGGCGGTGTCCAGCTCGGCAGTCTCGTCCGCCAGCATGTCGCTCAGGGATTTCGTCAGCGTGTTCACTGGTTCCAGCACACGGTCGATGCCATGAGCGAAGTCCATTGCTGCATCGATCAGGCCGTTCACCGGTTCTTTCGTCGGACATTCCAGTCCATAGGGGCTGTCCGGCTGCGCGCTGCGCGCCAGGATCTGCTGGCGCGCGCGGGCCAGAAACTTCTCGCCCTGGCCCATCGGATTGCCCTCGCTGAGCCGCGCCAGCCAGCCTTCACCCGGCAGGCAGCGCGCCATTTCCACCACGGCCTCAAGTGCCGTGCGGCCGCGTTCGTCCTGCGCCACCAGGTCGCCAATGCGGTTGGCAATGCCGCGTGCACGGCTTCGGCGTCCGCCTTCAGGGCCGCGCAGCCAGCGCCGTAGGTCGACGCCTTCCATGCCGGTCAGATGTGCGGCGAAAGCGCTGTCGGCGGCTTCAAACAGGTGATGGCCTTCATCGAAGACATAGCGCAGCGGTTTCTGCGCATCGTCTTCGCCCATGGCAGCCTGGATCATCACCAGCGCATGGTTGGCGATCACCATCTCGGCCTTGCGCGACTTGCGCACGGCGCGTTCGATGAAGCATTTGCGATAATGCGGACAGGCGGCGTGGATGCATTCACCGCGCTGGTCGGTCAGACCTAAAGTGCGGTTACGGCCATGCAGATCGGCGGCCCAGGCGGGAAAATCGCCGCCGGCCAGATCGCCGTCGCGCGTCGCGCTGGCCCAGCGTGCGATCAGGCTGAGCGGCACCATATCCTGTGGCCGCGCTGCGCCGCCCTGCGTCGCGTCTTCCAGATTCAGCAGGCAGAGATAATTCTCGCGGCCTTTTCGGATCACGACTCGACCCTGCTTCTCGGCAGGGTCGGGGAACAGGCGGTCGAGTTCGTGATCCAGCTGGCGCTGCAGGTTCTTGGTATAGGTCGAGAGCCAGACCGTGCCGCCATTCTTCTCGGCCCAGACGCTGGCCGGCGCGATATAGCCCAGTGTCTTGCCGATGCCGGTGCCAGCCTCGGCCAGCACCATTTCCGGCATGCCGATCACTTCGCGCGGCGCAAAGGCCTGTGCCACCGTGGCGGCATAGTCGGCCTGCGTCTCGCGCAGCTCTGCTGTGGTGCCGAGCAGCTGCGCCAGCCGTTCGCGCGCTTCCGTCGGCGACACCGATTGCGTATCGGGTGGCGGTGGTGGCGCGTAGTCGACCCACTCGGGCAGCTCCTGCCAGACATCCAGCCCACCGAAGCCGCCGCTCGGTGCCTGTGTTGCTTCCGGGCCCAGTCCGAGCAGCAGATACGACGCCCAGGGCCAGCCAGCCTTGTTCAGTAATTGCGCCAGTCGCATCGAACGACGCAGCGCGCGCGGCTGCTGGCGCGGCAGGTCTTCCAGCAGCATCTGGGCGGCATGATGCAGATACTGCACAGCCTCTTCGTCATCGGCGGCGTCGAGACTGAGGCGTTCCAGCAGGCCATGCGGTGTCGGCAGACAGAAGCGCGCCGGTCGCACGAAGGCAAACAGGTCGAGCAGGTCGAAGGCCATGAAGGGCTCGACGCCCAGTTTCGCGGCCGTGGCCTTGAAATGCACCAGCAGGGGTGGCGTGGCGCGCGCGCGGCGCGCAGCGGTATCGGGCGATAGTTTTTCGAGATGGCCGTTCTCGAACCACCAGGCAAAGCCTCCACCGGCCACCAGCGCCGGCAGTCGACCGAGCGCGGCTGCCAAGGAGTCCGTCATTGCGATTACTGTGCCGCCCAGACGATGCGGGCGATCCAGGCGATGTCGTGCACGTCGAAGCCGCGTTCAGGATAGGCGGGATTGAAAGAGGAGAGTTCGATGCGGGTGAGTGTGCGGCGCGACAGCAGTTTGCACATTACTTCGCCCTGCATGGTCTTGGCGATCACGCGGTCGCCGCGGCGCACGCTGGCGGCCGGTGACACGATCACGATGTCGCCGTCGCGATAGACCGGCAGCATGCTGTCGCCGCTGATTTCCAGTGCATAGGCCTGCGGATCGCCAATCTCGGGGAAGGGCACCTTCTCCCAGCCTTCGCCGGTCGGGAAACCGGCATCATCGAAGAAACCGTCCTTGCCGGCCTGCGCCAGACCGATCAGCGGCACACGCTGCACGCTACGCGGCACACCGCCGCTTTCGCTCAGCAGGTCCATGAATTCCGGCACGCTGGCCCCGGTCGCCTCGATCACCTTGGCGATCGATTCCGTCGATGGCCAGCGCTGCTTGCCATCGCGGGAAATCCGCTTGGACCGGTTGAAGGTGGTGGGATCAAGCCCGGCTTTGCGGGCGAGGCCCGACGCGGTCAGGTCATAGCGTTCGGCAAGGCCATCAATGGCAGCCCAGATCGCGCGATGTGTCAGCATGGGAAGATTGTCTTGCAAATCAACGAATTTGCATACAGGAATATTATCTGATTATAAGATTGACATAAGAACATAACAGGAATTATAATCTGTCTTTAGGCGTGAAAGTCGCCTGTGTTCTGCTCGCATCAGGTCTGGATGTGAAACAGATGAGCGAAAATCCAGCTAAACCCGGACTCCAATCGCCAGCTCTGGCTGTGCCAGGGCCTGCACGGCCGGAGCGGGCTGTTGTGGTATTTGCCGAAGAAACGCGGCTGCCGAAGTTACGCCGGCTCAAGCCCGGCTACCGGCACTGCTATGCCTATATGGCCCTGCCGGGTGGCTGGGTTGGTATCGATCCTCTGGCATATATGACTGAAATAAAAGGATTTTATGATTGGCCCACAGAAGCCGACCTAGCTGGGCATCTGCGTGGGCTGGGACAATGCGCCCTGACGGTGCCGGTGCTGACGCCGCCGCGTCGGCTGGCACCGCCGTTGCCGTTTTCCTGTGTCGAGGTGGTCAAGCGTCTGATCGGTCTGCAGAGCTGGCAAATAAGAACACCATGGGAACTATTTCTCTGTTTGCGGAAAATATCCCTTGATTGAGGGTTTGTTTTGTTCTATATATCCTTCTCACAGGAACAAATAGCAAACATCTTCAGTCGATTATCAGAAGGGATTTGCCGCCATGGGTGGGATTTTCAGTTCTCCATCACCGCCGCCACCACCGCCCCCGCCCCCGCCGCCGCCGGCACCGGTCGAAAGCGCGGCCGAGGTGGCCGAGAAGGCGGCGCGCGAACGCCGCCGTCGTGCCCAGGGCGAAACCATTGCCACCTCCTGGCGTGGTGTCACTGACACCGACACCGAAACGCTCGGCGGTGCGGCCCCGAGCAGCAGCCGCAGCAGCAAGCGCCTGCTCGGCGAATGAGGACAACAGGTATGTTGGCAACAGACCGCATGACCATACGACAAGAACCGGAACACGATCCCGAAAAGGATCCGCTGCGTCCCGAGGCGCTGCGCCGCCGCTATGACCGGTTGCGCAGTCAGCGCAGCGCCTGGGAGGCGCTGTGGCAGGACTGCTACGACTATTCATTACCGGCACGTCGTCCCAATCATGCCCCGGGCAGCAGTAATGCGGGCCGCGTGGCCGAGCGCCTGTTCGATGCCACGGCGGCCGATGCAGCCGAACAGCTGGCAGCGACGTTGCTGGCGCAGCTGACACCGCCCTGGTCGCGCTGGTTTGCTTTCCAGCCTGGTCGCGATGTGCCGGAAGAGCAGCGCGGTGCGATGGCCAGTGCACTCGACCGCGCCGCCGAATTGCTGCAGGCGCAGTTTGACCGCTCGAATCTCGCCGTTGAGCTGCACCAGGCAATGCTGGATCTCGTCGTCGCCGGCACGGCCTGCCTCGCCTGCGAGGAAGCGGGTTTGGGTGAAACCAGCGCGTTCCGCTTCAACGCCGTGCCGCTCAGCGACCTGGTTCTTGATGAAGGCGGCACCGGGCGGCTCGATACTGTCTTCCGCCGTCAGGAACTGACGCTTGAACAGCTCGGTCAGCGGTATCCCATGCTGGAGCAACAGGCGTGGTTTACATCGCGCCGTCAGCGCGAGCCGGATGCGCGGCTTGGTATTCTCGATTGCCTGCTGCCTGCGCCCGCGCCGCGGCATGGCTGCCTGTTCGCCACCATCCTTGAAGACGGCACGCTGGTGGACGATGCACGTCTGCTGACGGCCGGGCGTTTTGACCAGGCACCGTTTATCGCCTTCCGCTGGCTCAAGGCGCCGGGCGAAGTCTATGGCCGCTCGCCGGTGATGAAGGCACTGCCCGATATCAAGACGGCAAACAAGACGGTCGAACTCGTGCTCAAGAATGCTTCGATTGCCGTCACCGGCATCTGGCAGGCCGACGACGATGGCGTGCTCAATCCTGCCAATGTGAAGCTGGTGCCAGGCGCGATCATTCCCAAGGCGGTCGGTTCGTCCGGTCTGACGCCGCTTGCTGCGCCCGGTCGCTTCGATATCTCGCAGATCGTGCTCGATGACCTGCGTGGCCGCATCCGCCATGCCTTACTGGCGGATCGCCTCGGCCAGGTTGATGCGCCGCGCATGACGGCGACCGAGGTGATGGAACGTTCGGCCGAGATGGCGCGTCAGCTCGGTGCCACCTTCGGCCGCCTGCAGTCGGAACTGCTGACGCCATTGCTGTTGCGCGCAGTGGCGATCCTGCAGCGCCGCGGCGAGATCCCGCGCTTCGCGCTGGATGGTCGTGAAGTGGCGCTGGTGCAGCAATCGCCGCTGGCACGCCTGCAGGCGCAGGGCGATGTGCAGGGTGTGCTGAGCTGGCTCCAGCAACTGCAGGCGCTGGGGCCCGCCGCAATGCAGGTGGTCGACAGTGTTGCGGTGGCGCGCTGGCTCGGCCGCACACTCGGCGTGCCCGGTGAATTCCTGATCGAGGCAGGTGAAGCAAAAACCGAGGCTGCCCAGAACGAAGCCGGAGTCGGGGCCTCGCTGCCACAACTGCAGCAGATGCTGCAGCAACTGGGTGGTGGCGCCCAGCAGCCGACGGGGGCCGTGCAATGAGCGACATGATGAGCGGCCCACTGCAGGGCGATCTGGCGTCTGCCTTTGCACGCTGCTTCCGCGGCAGCGACGGCGAGCGCGTGCTGATGCATCTGCGCCGCATCACCATCGAACGCCGGCCAGCACCCGACTGCAGCGAAGCCGAATTGCGGCATCTGGAAGGACAACGTCATCTCGCTGCGTACATCCAGCAGCTCGTCGCACGCGGTCAGCTCGGTTCGTGAAACCGCTTTGGAACATTTCAGGATCACTGAAAATATTTTGGAAAGGGACATGCAATGACGGCCAACCTGCTCGAAGCGGAAGTGCAGACTGAAGGCGGCGCGGATGCGGTGCCGGAGAAGTTCCGCGATCCGCAGACCGGCGCGATCCGCGTCGATCTGCTGGTGAAATCCTATCGCGCGCTTGAACAGAAGCTCGCCGGCATGGTGTCCGTGCCGGGCGACGACAGCGACGACGATGCACGGCTGCGCTTTAACCGCGCACTCGGCGTGCCGGACTCGCCAGATGGCTATGAGATCACGCTGGCCAATCCGGCACTCTCCACCGACGCCGAGGTGAACCGCCGCCTGCATGAGGCCGGTTTCACCCCGACCCAGGCGCAGCTGGTTTACGACCTTGCCTGCGATCATGTCGTGCCGCAGCTGCATCGCATGGCCGGCGAATACCGTCAGCGCGGCGAGCGTGACCGCCTGCTGCAGCGCTATGGCGGCGAGGCGCGCTTCTCCGAGACGGCACGGGCGCTGGAAGCCTGGGGTCAGCGCAACCTGCCGGAATCGGTATTCAACGCACTGGCCTCGTCTTACGAAGGCATCTGCGCACTGGAATCGATGATGCAGAACGGCGATCCGGCACTGACCCGCGGTGCCGGCGGTGGCGATGCGGCGCTCAGCGAAGACCAGCTGGTCGGCATGATGCGCGACCCGCGCTACTGGAAGAAACGCGACCCCGAATTCCTCGCCAAGGTCACTGACGGCTTCAAGAGGCTGTATCCGGGCTGATCGCGTTCGGCTGGCCCCGACGACAGCAGGGAGACCTGCATCGCGGTGGCCGGCTGTCCTCTCTTTTCACGTGCCGACCGACAACCGCAAACGGGATTTTCCGGCGGCCGGATGGCACGGCGGCGACAGCGCCCCGGCTTTACGCGGACGGGACAACGCTGCGGGCCGCACGAACCGGCCAGTTCGTCCCACAGGGCAACCGGCTTTTGTGAACCGATGACGAAAAGGAGCGTCAGATGACGCCGACGATTGAACAATCCTTCGTCCGCCAGTTCGAACACGACGTGCATCAGGCCTATCAGCGCCTGGGTGCCAAGCTGCGTCCGACTGTGCGCTCGAAGACAGCCGTGAAGGGCTCGTCCACCACCTTCCAGAAGGTGGGCAAGGGGACTGCCAGCACCAAGGCTCGCCACGGCAAGGTGCCGGTGATGAATGTCGATCATGGTTCGGTGGAATGCCTGCTGCAGGACTTCTATGCGGGCGAATGGCTCGATGCGCTCGACGAACTGAAGGTCGGCCATAACGAGCGTGACGTGATCGTGAATGCCGGCGCCTATGCGCTGGGTCGCAAGACCGACGAGCTGATCATCCGCTCGCTCGATCAGTCGACCCATTTCGCCGGCGCCGACACCGACGGTCTGACCAAGGCCAAGATACTGGCTGCTTTCGAAGCGCTCGGCGATGCCGATGTGCCCGACGATGGCCAGCGCTATGCCGTGATCGGCTGGCGCCAGTGGTCGCAGCTGTTGGATATCCCGGAATTCGCCGACGCCGATTATGTCGGCGAGGAGGATCTGCCGTGGAAGGGAGCGCAGGCCAAGCAGTGGCTCGGTACGCTGTGGATGGCCCATAGCGGCCTGACGCTGCAGAACGATGTGCGCTTCTGCCATTGGTACCACAAGACCGCGGTGGGTCATGCCTCGGGTCAGGACGTGAAGTCCGACATCACCTGGCACGGCGATCGCGCCGCGCATTTCATCAACAACATGATGAGCCAGGGCGCGACGCTGATCGATCAGACCGGCGTCGTCACCCTGCGCTGCCGCGAAGTGTAAGGAGGCGACCATGTCCTACAGTTCGAAAACCCTGTCGGTGCTCGGCTACGCCAACGGCTTCACGCTCTGGCATTACAGCACGCCCGATACCGCTACCACGGTGGATAGTGCCGGTTACTTCAATGCTGCCGCCGAAATGCTGCGCAATGGCGACTTCATCCTCGCCAATACCGGCCAGGGTGGGGGCTCGCCACAGCACGGCATCTTCGTCGTGGCGTCGAACCAGAACGGCCAGGTCGATCTTTCCGACCTGTCTCCGCTGGGCAGCGCCGATACCGACTGACGCACCGCCGGGGCTGACTACGTCCGCCTTCGCGCCTGATCCATCGCTGCCTCGCGCATCCCGGGAACGGATGCCGGCAGCGATCGGGGCCGCGCGGCCCGCGAGGTGCCCTGCCGATGATTCCTCTCATCCGGCAGGGCACCTCGATCCGGCGCCAACGAAAGGAACCGACCATGGCATCGAACGCCATCGAATTATGCAATCGCGCCCTGGTCACGCTCGGGGCTCAGCCGGTTACCGGCTTCAACGATGCCACTGTCGAAGCCGAAGTCACACGGCATCTCTATCCTGCTTTGCGCGATGGGTTGCTCTCCTCGCATCCCTGGCGCTTTGCCACCGCGCAGGCGGCGCTGCCGCGTCTGCCGCAGGCGCCGACTGCCGACTATGGCTTTGCCTTCCAGTTGCCGCCGGATTTCCTGCGTGCGCTGTCGGCCGGCGTGATCGAACGCGGCCGTGGCCTGAATTACCGCATCAGCGGTCGGCGGCTCGAGGCCGATACAGACAGCCTGACGCTCACCTATGTTTTTCGGCCGGATGAAACCGGCTTCCCGCCTTTCTTCGATATCGCGCTGATCGCCCGGCTGGCCGCCGAATTCTGCCTGCCGCTGACGGAAAGTACGACGCGGGCGCAGCTGCTGCATCAACTGGCCGAAGCGGAATTCCGGCGCGCCAAGGCAATCGACAGCCAGCAGGCCGAACCGGGCCGTATCGAAGACTTCACCCTGGTCGAGGTGCGTGGCTGATGCCTAAGATCGCGATCGCCAAAAACAACTTCACCGCTGGCGAGATCGCGCCGGACCTGTGGGGCCGTGCCGATCTGCAGGGCTATGCCAATGGCGCAGCCCGCTTGCGCAACGTGATTCTGCGGCCCACTGGTGGCGTCACCCGCCGTCCCGGCCTGCGGCATGTCTGGTCGCTGCCCGGTGTGGCCGCTGTCCGCCTGGCATCTTTCTCTTTCAATACCGAGCAGACCTATCTGCTGGTGTTCAGTCCGCTGAAGCTGCATGTCTTTCGCGACAGCGAGCGCGTGTACTACGGCGATGCGCCCTGGACGATGGAACAGCTGCCCAAGCTGTCCTGGACGCAAAGTGCCGATACGCTGTTCCTGTGCCATCCCGAGATGCGGCCGCAGCGCATCACGCGAATGAGCCACAGCGACTGGAAGATCGAGAATTTCATCTTCGCTGCCGAGAAAGATACCGGTGCGCTGTTCGAACCGAGTTTCAAATTCGCCAAGCAGGATATGACGCTGGTGCCTTCGGCGACCAGCGGCACCGTATCGCTCACCGCATCGGATGATTTTTTCCTGCTGGCTCATGTTGGCACCCAGCTGCGTATCAAGAAGAAGGCCGTACGGGTCGACACTGTATCGACTGCGAAAGTGGCGCAGGTCACCGTGCTGCAGACACTAGCCGACACGACGGCCACAGATGACTGGGAAGAGGCGGCATTTTCTCCGGTGCGGGGCTGGCCGGTTTCGCCGACGCTGTATCAGGAGCGCCTGGTTTTTGCCGGCTCGCGCGATCTGCCGAACCGGATTTGGATGTCTAAAACCTCAGACATCGACAATTTCGACCTAGGCGAGGCGCTGGACGATGAAGGCATTGAATTCGCGCTACTGACCGACCAGGTTGATGCAATCCGCTCCGTCGTTGCCGGGCGGCATCTGCAGGTCTTCACCACCGGTGGCGAATGGATGGTCGCCGGCGATCCGCTGACACCGAGTAAGGTGCGGGCAGATCGACAGACCCGGGCCGGTTCATATCCCGACCGCACGATTCCACCGCGCCATGTCGATGGCGCGACGCTGTTTGTGGCACGCAACGGCCGCGAGCTGCGCGAATTTCTCTACACGGATATTGATCAGTCCTATACGGCTGCCGATCTGGCGCTGCTGTCGAGCCACGTTTTTGACAACCCGCTCGACCAGGATTACGCAGCGCGCGACCGCCTTTTTCTGATCGTCATGGGCAACGGCAGCATCGCAGCGCTGACCGTCTATCGCGCGCAGCAAGTGACGGCGTGGACGGTATTTGAGACCGCCGGTGTCTTTCGCGCCATCGCCGTGGTGGAGGATCGCATCTATGTCGCGGTGATCCGCAACAGCGAAATGCAGATCGAGTATTTCGCGGCTGACAGCTTTACCGACAGCCATGTAGCAACCAGCGGTGCCGTACCGCAACATGACTGGGGCGGCCTGGGGCATCTCAATGGTGCGGCCGTCGATATCGTCGCCGATGGCAAGCAGCAGGCACGCCGCGTAGTGGCGGGTGGAATGGTGACGCTATCGCAGCCAGCCTCGCAAGTGGAAATCGGCCTGCCCTATACCCACGAGATCCGACCGTTGCCGGCAGAACTGGGCAACGGAACCATGACCAGTCAGGGCAGTCCGGTACGTCTGGTGCGTGCCGTCTTCCGCCTGTTTGCCACCAAGGCGCTGCATGTCGATATCGGCCGTGGACTGCGCGCCCTGCCGTTCGCGCGCAGCGGCGAGGTGCTCGATGCAGTGCCCGAGGCCTTCAGCGGCGATCTCGAGGCGCGTGGACTGGGTTGGCGGCGCGGTACGGAGCAGCCGCTGTGGCGCATCGCACAGGACGTGCCACAGCCTTGCACACTCCTGTCCGTCATCACCGAAGTGAAAGGAGCCGACTGATGTCCGGAATCGAAACAGCCCTGATGATCGCAAGCACCGCGCTCTCTACCGTCGGTTCGATCTCGCAGGCTAATCAGCAGCGCAAGGCGCAATCGCAGGCACAGGCCATGCAGGCCCAGCAGGCGCAGGACCAGGTGAACGAGCTGCAGCGCCAGCATGCCAAGGCGGAGCAGGACCGGCTGGAGCGGTTGAGGCGTGCGTCTGCATCCCAACGCGCAGCCTTTGCCGGTGCCGGCATCAGCAGTGATGGGTCTGGTGAGGCAGTGTTCGACAATCTGCTGACGCAGAGCCTGCAGGAAAAGCAGGAGATCGACGAGCGGCTGGATCGCAGCATACGCAGCCTCCAGGACGGCATGCAGCTCAATCTGCTGCGCCACCAACGTCCTGATTCCTTCTCAAAGGCAGCATCGGTCGTTCAAACCGGCGTCGGCATCGGCCGGCAGCTTGGCATTTTCTGATCATCGCAGATCGCGGAGATATTCATGACGACATCTTCACTCATTCCGAGAATCCAGCTGATCGCCACTGGCGTGGAGCAACTGTTTCCGTTTGAATTTCCGGTGTCCAATGCAGCCGAACTGCATGTCTGGGTCGATGACGGCCCGCGCAGCGATTACACGGTCGACCTGCTGAATAACGGCGATGGCGGCACAATTGCCTTCGCCGATAATCCGCCGCAGGCCGGTCAGCGTGTGACGATCGCACGCATTGTCGGCCTGGCCAGCGGTCCACAATTTTCCGAAGGTGGTGTGTTACGTGCCGAAGCGCTGAATGCCGAATTCGAACGGCTGACGCGGCTGGTGCAGCAGGTCGATGAAAAGGTCGCTCGCGCCGTAAAGCTGGCGCCAGGCGCGGCGTTCCCGGCCGCGCAGGATCTTGTTCTGCCGTCTGGTGCGCGCGCCAATCGCGTGCTGGGCTTCGATGGCGATGGTCAGCCGCAACTGATCGGCGAGGGATCGATCCCCTCCGGTCCGGTCGGTCCGCAGGGTCCGCAGGGTGTTGCAGGTCCGATCGGCCCGCAGGGTGTGACGGGACCGCAGGGCATACAGGGTGTGGGCGGGCCCCCGGGTCCGCAGGGCAACCCCGGCCCTGCTGGTCCCGCCGGCCCGCTGGGTCCGCAGGGCGCAACAGGCCCGCAGGGTCCGCAGGGCGTGCAGGGCAGTGCAGGTGCGCCGGGCCAGTCGTTTACGCCGGATGCGATCGGCGGCTACGCCCAGCGCACATCGCATGACGCAGCCACCGCGGGCTTCGCGTTTCTCGCCGCCGATCTCGGCCAACTCTTCTTCAAGCTGAGCAATGCTGCGGCCGACTGGTCGAACGGCATCTATTTCGGCCGCGGCGAGGCCGGTCCGCAGGGAGCGCAGGGCGTCCAGGGTCTGCAGGGTCCACTCGGTCCGCAGGGTCCGCAGGGCCCGGTTGGCGCGACGGGCGCACAGGGTCCGCGTGGTCTGACCTGGCGCGGCGGTTGGCTGGCTGCGACGGCTTATGCTGCCGACGATGCGGTTCAGCATGGAGGCCAAAGCTATGTCTGCATCGATGCAGTGAGCGGCAGCATGATACCTGCCGATGATACGGCGCATTGGTCGCTGCTGGCGGCGCGCGGTCTGCAGGGCATTCAGGGTCCGCAGGGCGAGACCGGGCCAGTCGGCCCGACCGGCGCGCAGGGACCGCAAGGCGCGCAGGGGCCGGTGGGTCCACTCGGTCCACAGGGATTGCCTGGCGAAGATGGCGCACCAGGCCTCGGTGTTCCGCATGGCGGCAACGAAGGTCAGGTGCTGGCCAAGGCATCGAATGACGACGGTGATGTGGCCTGGCAGGACGCACCGAGCGGCTTCGTTGAAAAGGACGGCGATATCATGACCGGGCCACTGGTCGCGCCCAGCCTGCAGAGCAATGGCACCACGCCACTCGCCACCGGCTTCCTGCTCGGCAGCGGGCAGGATGTCGGCTACGCGATCCTGCATCGTACCCGCGAAACCCTCTACGAGGAACAGCAGGTCGCCAACTGCTCTGGCATCATTCCGAACGGCAACTGCTTCAGCAACACCAGCTGGAGTATGCCGAATGCCAATTGGTGGAGCTGGGGACTGGGTCTGCCCTACGTGAATCCCGGCTACGACTTTGCCGGCGGATCGTCGACCACCAACCAGCCGGTCAGCCAGACCAACGAGCGGATTTATGGCTCCTACTACCTTCTGCGTACTGAAATCGGTTTCGACGTCCAGCGGCGTGACTGGAAGAACTGCAATTGCGGTCAGACCAACTGCTACTCGAACTGTAACTGTAACTGTAACTGCAACTGTGACTGTTCGAACTGCTGGAACTGCAAGTGATCGGGAGATTCAGATGAGCGCCCTGTTTCAACGACACAATTTCCTCTGGTCCGGTTTGAAAACTCCATTTGTCGTGGAGGCAAAGACAGATTCCGACCGGATCACATTGCGCACCTGGCGGTTGAGTGAAGATGCTGCCGTTGCCTCGGCGATGCCGGTGAAAGACGCAGTCGCGATTTATGGTGGGCATGCGGAGCCCTTCGAGCTTGATTCCGATCTCGCGGTTTCGCGCGAGATCCGTGAGAGGCACTGGATTCCGCTGGAGGCGTTAGGCGGCCAGTATGTCGGAGGATCGCGCAACCGGAATCTGTTCCTGCAGCCGATCAGCCAGGTCGGCTTCCGGATCGATACCGGGGTGCTGGGCTCTGTAGCCTGGTCCGACTACGCCATCTGGGCCTTCAACGCCACGCGCGACGGCAAGCTGTCGATGCCGTTTAACCGCTACCTTGCCACGCAGCCAAGCCGCGAGCATCACTACAACCTGCTGATCGGGCGCAAGGAGATAAATCTCATGATGCTCAATGTGCCTTTCGCGCGGCAGGATTTCTCCAACTGCGTCTTTGTCGTGAAATACAACCCGGCTTTCGGCTGTATTCACAATTTCGCCAGCCACAAGCAGATGCCAACCATCAAGATCGGTCTGGGGCCATACGATCTCGAACCGCTATACGGCTTCAAGGCGTTGTTTGCCTCGCTGCGCTTGTCTGGCTCCGACACCATCCCGGCCGGCCAAGCCGCAACTTACAACATTGAGATGTTCAGCAAGAACACCGATACGCTGGTCGATGACGTGGACGCCAAAGTCTACCTCGAATGTAACGCCGGCTATCTGCCGCAGCGCCAAGTCGAGATCAGTAACGGAATCGGCAGCTTTCCACTGATGGCCCTGGGCTTAAACGCCGGCGACAAAATCAAACTGAAGGTCGGTTGGCGCAATTTTAGCGGTGTCGACGAAAAGATCGTCACGATCGTCTGAGTCCGTTTCCTGCCCGGAGCATTGTCATGCCGCCGCTCTATCGTCTTATCTTCGCTGGTCCTGGTGACTATCGCCGGACTGCTTTCTGGTCACCGCAGGCTGCGAGGCTTTGCTGGGATGACGGCACACCGCTTGATCTGAGCGGCGTCGGTCATGGCTACGTCGATACGCCCCGCGCATGGCAACCCGCTTTTCCGGTGCATCCGACCCTGCCGGCGGGCAAGCAGCGGCAGGTGCGTGTGCTGAAAATCCAGCTCGGGCTGAAATGCAATTACAGTTGCCAGTATTGCAATCAAGCGCATCAGCCGCATGACAGCCAGGGTGATCCGACCGATGTCGATCGGTTTCTCGCCACGTTGTCCGACTGGCTGGAGGGCGAACCGCAGCGGATCGAATTCTGGGGCGGCGAGCCTTTCGTCTACTGGAAGACGCTGAAACCACTGGCCGAAGCCTTGCGTACGCGGTTTCCACAGGCGGGTTTCGGTATGGTCAGCAATGGTTCGCTGCTGGATGAAGCCAAGATCGACTGGTTGGATCGTATGGGTTTCGGCATCGGCATCAGCCATGACGGGCCGGCGATGAAGTACCGTGGTCCGGATCCGCTGGCCGATCCGCACAAGCGTGCCATGCTGCGGCTGCTCTATGATCGGCTGGCACCGCAGCATCGCGTCAGCTTCAACGCGGTGCTGCATCGTCGCAACATGTCTCTGACCGCAGCGCGCCGACATATTGCGACGGCACTCGGTGTACCGGAAGCGGATCTGCCGATGGTCACCGAAGAGGTACTGTTGCCCTACGATGAGAACGGCAAGCGACTCAGTTTGCGCAATGAGGAGGAAGGCCGTGCTTTCATGGCCGCCGTCTTCTGGGAAGCAGTGCGTGGCGAGTCTATGTCGGTCAGCACGATCCGCGACAAGATCACTGGCTTTTTCCGCCAACTGGCGGAAGGTCGGCCGGCTGCGGCGCTCGGCCAGAAATGCGGCATGGACGATCCGGGCCGGTTGGCGGTTGATCTGAAGGGCAATGCCCTCACTTGCCAGAACATGTCGGCCGATACCAAGCATCGCATCGGCCATGTCGAGGCGATGCAGGATATCCGTCTCGATACCGCCTATCACTGGTCGACGCGCAGCGAGTGCGGCAACTGCCCAGTGCTGCCACTCTGCCAGGGTGCCTGCCTGTTTCTCGAAGACGACCTCTGGCGCCAGGCCTGTGACAACAGCTACTGGCATAATCTCGGCGTCTTTGCTGCCGCCATTTACTGGCTGACGCACCTGGTGTTGGTCGAGATTGAAGGTCCGCCGCGGCGCGACGGCCTGCCCGAACGCATGGCGGTGATCGATCCTGCCAGCCTGGAGGTGGCCGCATGAGCAAGCCTCTGCTTCTGCTGGCCGCACCCAGCCACGAGAGTCGGGATAAGGCCGCACATCTGCGTGCCGCCGCCGAATCGCTGGGTGTACCGGCGCGCATCATTGTCGGTGACCGGTCAGAAGTCGTCGAAGCCATGGCGGGCGACGAGGCAATCGTTCTGGCGATTGCCTGCAGTGATGCCCTGACCCTGGTGGCCGCGCGTCTGAACGAGCGCCATGGATGCGGTGGCTTATCAGTCGGCTTGATAAATCAGCTGGCTGATAAAGCGACGGGAATTCCGCTACTGAGCCAGATCTTCGATCTGCCGCTGCTGCCACAGTGTCTGCCGTTGACGCCAGAAGATATTTTCGGCTGGCTCTGGTCGGGACCGATCATCGTGAAACCGACGCGCTCGTCCGGTGGCTGGTCACCGCGGCCCTGGGGCTATCGCCGTTTCAACAGCAAAGACCACTTTATGCGCTGGCTGCGGGAAGAGGGGCTGCAAACCCCATTCTTCGCCGAACAGCGTCAACCTCAGGCGCTTGGCCCGGCGCTGCTGCAGGCCGCTCTGGATGGCAGTTGTACGGAAGGTGCCATGTTGTTGCTAACGGCGTCGCAGATGCATGTCATCTACCGGAGCCACGGATATTTCGAACTCACCGGTGCAGGCAGTGTCGACGGACCGCGTTGGCGCCGGGCCTGTTTCCACAATAATGCCGCGCCGGATCTGATCGAAAACCTGCCGCACCTTGATCGTCTGCGGCGGCGCGATCCGGCCTGGGGACGCGGTATTATGAATGTGCATGGGATCCGTGGACCGGACGGCCTACATCTCATCGATATCAATCTCCGCCTGACGACAACCTGGGACTGGGTAGCTGGCGTGGCAGATCCTACGGCGCATCGCCGCCTGCTGGCGGCCCTGCTGTTCGACGCGCCACTCGACCTGCCACTTCCCGCACCGGTGACAGTGATCGATCTGGTGAATGGTGATCCCCGACGCAGGATCGCTGCGGTCGAACATCTGCCAGTGCCGCCGCATATCCTGCCGGTGCGATTGACCGCCGAAGACTGCGGCAGTCCTGTGGGCGGTTTCGACAAGGCCGGCGTGATGCCGTGTTTCGTCACGCTTGGCGCCGATCTCGCCACCTGCACGGCTGACGCAGAACGCTTCCGTGCCGGCATCAGGCTGCACTACGCCGACGAGATCGCGCGATGACCGCATCGCTTGCCATCACGGATCTGGCCGCCGCGCTGCTGCTGGTGGCTGCGATGGCGATTCACTGGGACTGAAGAAGGAGATGCACATGCAGCACCGCTGACGCGGACGAAGCCGGCCATTTTCAAATCATATTTTTACAGTGAGGTTTTCCATGTCGATTCCTACCAGTACTGGAAATGCCAGCGTCACCTATGAAGGCAATGGCAGCACGGTGCTTTTCACCATTCCATTCACCTTCTCCACTGCTGCCGAGATCGCGGTCTACCTGAATGGCGCGCCGGCGACTGGTGTCACGGTCTACGACACGGGGAATCCTTTCGGCGGCACCGTGACTTTTGCTGTGGCGCCGGCAATCGGCGATGTCATACGCATCCGCCGGCTGCAGACCGTGCATGTCTCCGGCAACGACACCACGGCCGATACGCTGGTGCAGAAGTTGGTCGCTGGCGCCGGGATTGCCCTCACCGAGCTTGAGGACGGCGACGACGAGATCCTGCAGATCACGGTCACTGATGGTCTGATCCCGAGTGGATTGGTCTCGCCTTTTGCTGGCGGCATTGCGCCGGATGGCTGGCTGCTTTGCGATGGTGCTGCCGTCGGCCGCGAGACCTGTGCGGGTCTGTTCGCGGTCGTTGGCACCACTTACGGCTCTGGTGACGGTACGACGACGTTCAACCTGCCGGATTTGCGCGGCCGTGTTGCGGCTGGCAAGGACAATATGGGCGGCACGTCCGCCAACCGCCTGACCGCTGGTTCGGCGGCTGGGCTAAATGGCAGCGCGCTGGGTGCTGCTGGTGGCAATCAACAGCATCAGCTGACTGTGGCGGAACTGGCGTCCCATGGCCATGACGTCAATGTCGGCGAAACCCCGGCATCCGCTTTGACCCCCGGTGGTGTCGCCATCCACCAGTATCTGTATTACGGCGCTGTCGCGCTGCCGACCGGTGGCGACCAGCCGCACAACAACGTGCAGCCGACGCTGATCCTCAACTACATCATCAAGGTCTGATCACGGGGCGGTCCGGCGGCGCAAACCGCCGGGCCTCCTTTTGTACGGCGGGAGTTACGCCATGACAGAATCCCTCAACCACCGGTTCGAATCCGTCGCCAGCACCAAGCTGGCGGCGCTGACCGAGTTGTACAACGAATTGGAGGCCAGGCCCGGCGAGCCGGGCGACAAGGCGCTGTATCAGCGCCAGTCGGCCGCCAAGGCGGTGCTGACCCATATCGTGCTGCTGCGCAAGCTGCTGCATCTCGATGTCCCGACCAAGACGGCTGCCGGCAATGACACGCTCGACATCGCCGGTTATCGCGCCATGGTGGCCGATCTGGATGCAGCGAGCCTGGACGAGGAGAGCGAGCGTGGCTGAGTTCCAGCAGATCACGCCCAGCCTGCCGATGGAGGTCGCGCAGCAGGTCTCGCTGACCGATTTCGTGCGCTTCTGGAACCGGCGCCAGCATCTCGGCCTGCCGGATCTGCATCGCGAGATTCTCGACTGGCTTGAACAGAGCTGGCAGGATGGCCGCAAGGAGCTGCTGCTGCTCGTGTTCCGTGATGCCGGCAAGTCCACGCTGGTCGGCCTGTTCGCGGCCTGGCTCCTGCTGCGTGATCCCGGTTTGCGCATTCTGGTTCTGGCCGCCGAGCAGACGCTGGCGCGCAAGATGGTGCGCAACGTGAAGCGCATCATCGAACGCCACCCTCTGACCCGCGGCCTGATGCCGCCGTCGCGCGACCAGTGGGCGTCTGACCAGTTCACCGTGAACCGCAGCGTGGAATGGCGCGATCCGTCCATGCTGGCGCGTGGCCTGAACGGCAACATCACCGGTTGCCGCGCCGACATCGTGCTGTGCGACGACGTCGAAGTACCGGCCACCAGCGACACGCCGCAGAAACGCGAGGACCTGCGCGCGCGCCTGGCCGAGATCGACTATGTGCTGGTGCCCGACGGCACGCAGCTTTATGCCGGCACGCCGCATACTTACTACTCGATCTACGCGCTGGCGCCGCGCCGCGAGATCGGTGAACAGGCGCCGTTCCTGGCCGGTTTCCACCGCCTCGAACTGCCGGTGCTGGACGAGCGCGACGACAGCCGCTGGCCGGAACGCTTTCCGCGCGAACGTCTCGATAGCATCCGTCGCCGCACGGGTGCTGCGCGTTTCGCCGCCCAGATGCTGCTGCAGCCGGTCTCGACCGAAGATGCACGCCTCGATCCCGGCCGCATCCCGATCTATGGCGGTGAGCTGGAGGTCGAACACTTGAGCGGCGACCGCATGCTGCTCACTATCGAGGGCAGACGCATGGTCTCGGCCAGCTGCTGGTGGGACCCGGCCTTCGGCATGCCGCGCAACGGCGATGGCAGCGTGATCGCCGCCGTCTACGGCGACGCCGATGGCGGTTACTGGCTGCACCGCATCCAGTGGCTGGAACAGCAGCCCGGCAGCAGCCTGGATGCCGCCAGCCAGCTTTGCGCCCAGGCCACCAGCTTCGCGAAGGCCCTGCATCTGCCGGCCATTCGCCTGGAAACCAATGGCATCGGCAAATTCCTGCCGAGCCTGCTGCGTCGCACCTTGGCGCAGGCCGATTGCGGCGCCGGCGTGATCGAATGCACCAGCCGCAAGGCGAAATCCGCCCGCATCCTGCAGGCCTTCGACGTCGTGCTAGCGGCTGGCGCGCTGCAGGCGCATCGCAGCGTGACGGACACGCCGTTCTTTGCCGAGATGCGCGAATGGCGGCCCGATGGGCGCAGCCGCGATGACGGGCTGGATGCCGTTTCGGGCTGCCTGCTCAGCGAGCCGGTGCGCTTCGGCCTGCTGCCGTCGCGCCCCGCGATGCCCGACTGGCGCGGCCAGGCCGGCCAGCATCAGGCCCAATCTGATTTCGAGCTTTAGGCTGACTTTGAACTTTAGGAGGTCGCCATGACCGGACAATTCGCAATGGATCTGATGTGGTGGCTCAGCATGGTGGAGCTGCCCGCACTCGGCGGCCTGTTCTGGCTGATCCAGCACCAGCGCGAACGCCAGGACCAGATCGTGCAGCAGATGCAGGCCGAACATCGTGCCGCCATCGGTGCCACGCGCGCAGCGCTTTCGGATTTCAAGCTTGATGTCGCGCAGCGCTATGCCTCGATCGCGCATCTGAAAGATGTCGAAACACGGCTGACCGAACACCTGCTGCGCATCGAGGCCAAGCTCGGCCACCCGGCGCGGATATAAGGGAAAGACTGTCATGCACATCACGAAACTGCCGACCGATCCCGCGGCTCGCGCCGCCGCCTATGGCGATCGCGCCTTCACGCTGGATGTTCTGGCGCGCACGCTCTGGGGCGAGGCACGCGGCGAAGGCCGCGACGGGATGCGTGGCGTGGCGAACACCATCCTCAATCGTGCCGCCCGGCCCGGCTGG
Source organism: Ferrovibrio terrae (assembly GCF_007197755.1). Taxonomy (NCBI): domain Bacteria; kingdom Pseudomonadati; phylum Pseudomonadota; class Alphaproteobacteria; order Rhodospirillales; family Rhodospirillaceae; genus Ferrovibrio; species Ferrovibrio terrae. The sequence continues at coordinate 1,150,598 of NZ_CP041636.1, read as the reverse complement.
TGGGGCCGCAGCGTGGCGGAAATCTGCCTCAAGCCCTGGCAGTTTTCCTGCTGGCTGGACAGCGATCCAAACCGCGTCAAGCTGCTGGCGGCCGATGGTCGCGACCGTAGTTACGCCACGGCGCTGTCGGTGTCGGTCGATGCGCTGGCCGGCATCCTGCCCGACTACACCTTTGGCGCCACGCATTACCATGCGCTCGACTGCGCGCCGGCCTGGGCCAGGGGCCGCACGCCCTGCGTGGTGATCGGCCGTCACGCCTTCTACAACGACATCGACTGACGAGAGAAAGAACGGGGCCAGCCATGCTCGACCGCATCCTCGCTGCCAATATAGCCTCACCGATCGAGGCGATCGGCAATGTCTTCGACAAACTGTTCACCTCCGACGCAGAACGCGCCCAGGCCGAAGCCGTGCTGGAAAAACTGCGCCAGCATCCGGCCGAGCTGCAGGTCGAGTTGAACAAGATCGAGGCGGCACACCGCTCGGTGTTTGTCGCCGGCTGGCGTCCGGCGGTGGGCTGGATCTGTGCGCTGGGTGTCGGCTGGGCCTATCTCGGCCATCCGCTGTTCCTCTGGGCGGCAGCTTTATGGTCGCCCGGCCTGCAGCCGCCGGCGATCCAGACCGACAGCCTGTTCGAACTGGTGCTGGCCATGCTCGGCATGGCCGGCCTGCGCAGTTTCGAGAAGTCGGCCGGCCGGTCGAAATGAAGGATGGGCCAAGTGAGTGGTGACGCAGATAGCGCCTTCTGCTATGTCGCTGCCATGACCGTGATCTACCGCATCATCTCAGCAGGCGACTGGCAGGCGGCACAGGCCGCCGGCGCTTTCAGCGGCACCGCGCATGACTTGCGCGACGGCTTCATCCATTTCTCCACCGCCAGGCAGGCCGCTGAAACCGCCGCCAGACATTATGCCGGCAGGGCCGACCTGCTGCTGCTCTATGTGCGCGACAGCGACCTTGCTTCGCCGCTGAAATGGGAAAAGTCCCGCAATGACGAACTCTTTCCGCATCTCTACGGGTCGCTGCCGGTTGCGGCTGTGCATCGCGTCGAAAAGCTGCCGCTCGATAGCGGAACGGGCCGGCATGTTTTCCCGGGGGATATGCCGTGAACGGCTTCATTCGTGACCAGTATTGGGGTCAGTCGCTGATCTCCTACACCGTCATGCAGATGCTGGAGCCGGCGACGCGCGAGGCCTGCCTCGACGTGCTGCGCCGGGTCTCCGCCATGGCCGGCTCGGCTGATTATCTGCTGATTGCGCCGGCCGAAACCTTCCATCTCTCGCTCTATGCCATCGCGCCGGTACGCTCCGATTTCGACAAGGATGCCTGGTGGCAGATTCACGGCGAACAGGCGCTGGCGGTGTTTCGCCGCTGGTGCGCGGCGCAGCCGGCCACCTTGCTGCGCTTCCGCGAGTTGCGGGTGACGCAGACGGCGGTGGTTGCCGTGGCCGAACCGCAGGAGGTAGTCTGGAGCCTGCGGCGCGTGTTGCGCGCCGAGGTGCCGCAGCCGCCGGGCGGCACGCCGAATTACGACATGATCCATATGACGCTTGCACGCTATGCGCAGCCGGAAAAGCTGCCGGCGGATTTCGCTGCACGCGTCATGACGCTGCCGCTCGATCTCAAGGTGCGGCTGTTCGAGCCCACGCTGATGCGCGAAACCGCCTATCCGCTGCTGGGCGGCAAGCCGGTTGAGACACATGCGCTGCGGGCACCGGAGCCAATCATGCAAGAGAATGTGACATGAACCTCTATCGCAAACTCGTCTTCCCGCTGGTGCGGCAGATCGATGCCGAAACGGCACATCGCCTGACCCTGAAACTGTTGAGCTGTGCGCCGCTGTCACCGGCCACCTATGACGATCCGGTACTGAACACGGTGCTGTTTGGCCGGCGGCTGACCAATCCGGTCGGGCTGGCAGCCGGGTTCGACAAGAATGCCGAAGTGCCCGATGCCATGCTGCGGCTCGGTTTCGGCCTGGTCGAAGTCGGCGGCATCACGCCCAAGCCACAGCCGGGCAATCCGCGTCCGCGCGTGTTCCGTCTGGCGGAAGACCGCGCGGTGATCAACCGCATGGGCTTCAACAACGAGGGGCTTGAGGCCGCCGCGAAGCGCCTGCAGGTTCGCACCGGCCGGGGGAATTTCCTCGCCGGTTTTGTCGGCGCCAATCTCGGCGCCAACAAGGACAGCGCCGACCGCCCCGGCGACTATGCGATTTCCTACGAACGCCTTGCGCCGCTGGTCGATTTCGCCGTGGTCAATGTGTCGTCGCCCAACACGCCGGGGCTGCGCAACCTGCAGGGCCGCGAGGAACTGACGGCCTTGCTGGCTCGCCTGCAGCCGCTGCATGAAAAGCTGAGAACGCCGCTGCTGGTCAAGATCGCACCCGATCTGGCCGACGAGGATATCGCGGCCGTTGCCGAGCTGGCGCTGCAGTTCAAACTCGATGGCCTCGTCGCCACCAACACCACGATTGCCCGGCCGGACTCCCTGCGCAGTGCCAATCGCGGCGAAACCGGCGGGCTTTCCGGCGCACCCCTGTTCGAACATTCAACAGCCGTGCTGAAGCAGCTCTATGGCCATGTCGGAGGCCGCGTGCCGCTGATCGGCGTCGGCGGCATTGCCTCGGGCGCGCAGGCTTATGCGAAAATCCGTGCCGGGGCGTCTGCCGTGCAGCTCTACTCGGCGCTGGTCTATGAAGGCCCGGGCCTGGCGGCGCGCATCAAGGCCGAGCTGGCAGCGCTGCTGAAGCGGGATGGCTTCCGCAGCGTGGCCGAAGCTGTAGGCAAGGACGTGAAGTAAACACAGGCCGTCATCCCGGGCTTGACCCCGAGGTTCCATTAAAATGGGATGCCGTCTCAAGGCCGGCATGACGATGAGGAAAAAGAAACGGCGCCACGTGGGCGCCGCTTCCGAACTGCAATGAAGGCTCCGCTTACCCGTTTTTCACCGGGTTGCGCAGCAGGCCGACCTTCTCGATTTCGATCTCGATGATGTCGCCGTCCTTCATGTAGACCGGCGGGTTGCGCTTGGTGCCGACGCCACCCGGAGTGCCGGTGGCGATCACGTCGCCGGGTTCCAGCGGCGTGAAGGTCGTCACATACTTGATGATCTTGCGGATGTTAAAGGTCATCAGGTCAGTGTTGGACGACTGCATGACCTGGCCGTTCAGGCGGCTCTGGATTGCCAGCTTCTGGGCGTCGGGGATCTCGTCCGCCGTCACCATCCAGGGGCCGAAGCCGCCGGTCGCGTTGAAGTTCTTGCCCGGGGTGAACTGGCCGGTATGGGTCTGCCAGTCGCGCACCGAGCCGTCGTTGTAGCAGGCGTAGCCGGCGACGATGCTGAAAGCGTCGTCCTCGGAGACTTTGTACCCGCGCTTGCCGATGATCACGGCCAGTTCGGCTTCGTAATCCAGCTTGTCGGATTCGGCAGGCTTCAGCAGGGGCTGGTTATGGGCGACCTGGCTTTCCGGGAAGCGCACGAAGATGGTGGGGTGGCCCGGTGGTTCGCGGCCCATCTCGCGGCGGTGCTCGTCATAGTTGACGCCGACGCAGACGATCTTGCCCGGATTGGGGATCACCGGCAGCAGGGTGGTGCCTTCATAGGGCAGGTCGGCGGCGGCACCTTTCGCGGCAGCTTCCACCTCGGCCAGCGCGCCGGCCTTCAGCACGGCGACCAGGTCGGGATACTTGGACCCCAGCTTGGCGCCCATATCGACGATGCCGTCATTCACGACCACGCCGTAAGAGCTCTTGCCATTACGGACGAAGCTCACCACTTTCATCGGACTGCTCCCTGCCGGAAAAAGAAAATGCGGTATAATAAGGGTGCAGACGATACGCCGCACATCGCACCCCGACAAGCACCCGCCAGCCTAGTTCACGCCCCGCGCCCCGCCCAGCCATGACCGACTTGAAAAAATCTCTGCCTGCCTTGCTGATTCCGCGACTCTGGCCGGCGGAGCGCCCAGACCTGCGTCGCCGCGTGGTGATCGCCTTCGGCTTCCTGCTGCTGGCCAAGCTGATCAATGTTGCAGTGCCGTATTTCTTCAAGCAGGCGGTCGACCTGCTCGACCGCGGCGTCAGTGCGAACCAATTGGCCATTGGCGCGGTGCTCGGCATGGTGCTGGCCTATGGCATCGCCCGCATGCTGGCGCAGGGTTTTGGCGAGTTGCGCGACGCGGTCTTTGCCAAGGTGGCGCAGGCCGCGATCCGGAATCTCGCGCTGGAGACCTTCAACCATCTGCATGCGCTCAGCTTACGCTTCCACCTGGAGCGCCAGACCGGCGGCCTGTCCCGCGTGATCGAACGCGGCACCAAGGGCATCCAGTTCGTGCTGCAGTTCATGACCTTCAACATCGTGCCGACGCTGGTCGAGATCGGCCTGGTCGGCGGCGTGCTGTGGTGGCTGTATGGCTGGACCTTTGCCACCATCACCGTCGCCACCATCGGCGGCTATATCGCCTATACGCTTGCGATCACTGAATGGCGCACCAAGTATCGCCGCCAGATGAACGACGAGGACCAGCGCGCCAATACCCGCGCGATCGACAGCCTGCTGAATTACGAGACGGTGAAGTATTTCACCAATGAGCTGCATGAGGCGCATCGCTTCGACGATGCCATGATGCGTTACGAGAAGGCGGCGGTGAAAAGCCAGACCTCGCTGGCCTATCTCAATCTCGGCCAGGGCGCGATCATCGCTATCGGCCTGATCGGTGTGATGAGCCTCGCCGTGCTCGGCGTGCGCGACGGCACCATGACGCTCGGCGACCTCGTTATGGTCAATGCCTATCTGATCCAGCTCTACCTGCCGCTCAACTTCCTCGGCTTCGCCTATCGCGAGATCAAGCAGGGCCTGGTCGATATGGAGGCGATGTTCAAGCTGCTCGGCGTGCCGCAGGAGGTGCAGGACAAGCCCGCCGCGCCGGCGCTGGTCTGTCAGCAGGGCGAAATCGTCTTCGACGAAGTGCGTTTCGCCTACGATCCGCGCCGCGAAATTCTGGCCGGCGTCAGCTTCCGCATCGCGCCGGGCCGCAAGGTCGCCGTGGTGGGTGCGTCAGGCGCCGGCAAGTCGACCTTGTCGCGCCTGCTGTATCGCTTCTACGACATCGGCAGCGGCAGCATCCGCATTGACGGCCAGGATATCCGCGAGGTCTCGCAGCTCTCCTTGCGGCGCTGCATCGGTATCGTGCCGCAGGACACCGTGCTGTTCAACGACACGATCCTCTACAACATCCGCTATGGTCGCGTGGAAGCCCGCGATGCCGAAGTGTCCGAGGCCGCACGGCTGGCGCAGCTCGACCACCTGATCGCGCGGCTGCCCGACGGGATGCAAACCATGGTGGGCGAGCGTGGCCTGAAACTGTCGGGCGGCGAGAAGCAGCGCGTGGCGATCGCGCGGGCGCTGCTGAAAAATCCGAAGATCATGGTGTTCGACGAGGCGACCTCGGCGCTGGACACCCATACCGAACGCGAGATCCAGTCGGCACTGGCCCGCGCGGCCGAAGGCTGCACGACGCTGGTGATCGCGCATCGCCTCTCCACCGTGGTGGATGCCGACGAGATCATTGTGCTCGACCAGGGCCGCATCGCCGAGCGCGGCCGCCATCATGCGCTGCTGGCGCAGCAGGGGCTTTACGCCGCGCTGTGGCAGAAGCAGCAGGAGGCGCGTGCGCTGGAAGAGAAGGCCGGCGGCGAAACAGTGGCCGTGCTGTCGGCGGCAGGGGATTAAGCCCAGCTTCCTGTTTCCAGCAGCTGCATCGCATAGGCCGGCTGGCTCCAGCGGATCGGCAGTGCGCCCTGCAGGATGCGGCCTTCGTCCACGCGCAGGCGTAAGAGCCGCAACGCGCCCTGGAAGGTTTCCACCTCGGGTCCGTCCCAGATGATCTCGGCCTGGCCGGTGAGCTGCAGCAGATCGCCGCTGTCGTAATTCACCACCAGCAGCCCGGCGCGGGGATCGAGCGCAATATTGCCCAGCGTGTTGAAAAAATTGTTGCCACGGAAATCCGGGATGGTGAGCTGGGTATAGCCATTCTTCTGCTCGACCTTCACAAAGCCCGGCTTGCCGCCGCGATGCGAGACATCAACGCCTTCATCCTTGGCATGTGTCGCGATGAACAAAGTGTCCGTGCCGGCCAGCATCAGGCCGGCGCGCGGCGACAGCACGGCGCCTTCCGGCTTCACCGGCGGATCATTCGGCGCGCCGACCAGTCGCGGCAGCCGCGCCTGGATATACTGCGGGCAATTGCCGAAGCTCTGCTCGACATGCACCGTGAAGCCATCGTCCTGCAAAAACGTGACACGGCCGTTCATGCGGTTGCGCCGCCGGGTTTCCGGCTGCAGGCCGAGAATCCCGAGCTGCGCGTCATGCTTCAGGTGCTGCGCCAGCATGTCGCCGGGCACCGGCCGGGCATTGACCTGCAAGGTCACCGGATCGGGTGAGGTCGCGAAGCCGGGCGTGCCGGCCAGCATCGAGGCCCAGGGCCGGCCGCGTTCGTCGATGCTGCCGACCACCAGCGTCGGCAGGATGCTGAAAAAGTCGCGATGCTGGTCGGGCATGAAGTCGCGCAGCGCGATTTCGGCAGTGCGCGCCATGCGCCGGGGCAGATTGGGATCGACCCGCTTCTGCAGCTGCTGCTCGCCGTCGTGGAACCGTCCCATTACTATGCTGCCTTCTGCATCGGCACGAAGCCGGGCAAGGTTTCAACACGCCTGATCCAGCCGCGGATATGCGGATAGGGCTGCAGCGACACATCGCCTTCGGGCGCATGCGCCGTGTAGGAATAGAGCGCGATATCGGCAATCGTCGCATGCGATGCGGCCAGCCAGTCACGGCCCTGCAGATGCCGCTCCATCACATGGAACAGCTGCGTCGCCACCTGCCTGCAGGCGTCGTGATCGAAGGGCGAGCTGAACAGCTTCACCATGCGGGCGCGTGCCGGACCCATCAGCAGCTGGCCGGCCGCGACCGAGAGCCAGCGCTGCACCTGTGCGGCAATCGCCGGATCGGCGGGCAGCCACTGGCCGCTGCGGTCATACTTGCCGGCGAGATAGACCAGGATCGCGTTGCTGTCGGCAATCACGACCGGATTCTCTGGCTCGCCGTCTTCCAGCACCGGCACCTGGCCGAAGGCATTCAGGCCGAGGAAGTCCGGCTGCTTCTGCGCGCCGCCGCGCAAGTCGACATCGACGGTTTCAGCCTCGAGCCCGAGCAGGGCCAGCATGAGCCGGGCGCGATGGGCATGGCCGGAAAGGGGGAAGCTGTGCAGGCGGAGCGTCATGGCGGGGGTCCTTATCCAAGAGATGTCCCCAATCTGGCATTTCTCATGGAAAACAGAATAACCGGCTTTGACAAGTCACTATTTCAGTTTATGAAATAATGCCATGGACCGGCTCGACGCCATGCGTATCTTCCTCTCGGTGGCGGAGAAATCCGGCTTCGCCGAGGCGGCGCGCCATCTGCGCCTGTCGCCGCCCTCGGTGACCCGGGCGATTGCCAGCCTGGAAGAGCGGCTCGGCACCAGCCTGTTCCAGCGCAGCACGCGCCATGTCCGCCTGACCCAGGCGGGCCAGCGCTTTTTGATGGATGCGCGCCGCATCCTGGCCGATCTCGAGGAGGCCGAGGCCTCGGCGGCCGGCGACCATGGCGCGCCGACCGGCGACCTTGCCATCACCGCGTCGCAGATGTTCGGTAGTCTCTATATTGCGCCGCTGGTGCAGGATTTTCTGAGCCTACATCCGGGCGTCAATGCGCGGCTGCTGCTGCTCGACCGCGTCACGAACCTCATTGACGAAGGCTTCGATATTGCCGTGCGCATCGCGCAGTTGCAGGATTCGAGTCTGCGCGCCATCCGCGTCGGTGCAGTGCGCCGCGTGATCGTCGCCGCACCCGACTATCTGGCGCGGCATGGCGAGCCACAAAAACCTGACGATCTGCTGCAGCACGACGCCATCGCTTTCTCGTCAGCCGCCGCCGCCGACCAGTGGATTTTCAGGGACAATGCGCGTGTGGCGCCGCCGGCGCGCTTCACGGTCAATTCCTCGGATGTGGCGATCAAGGCAGCGATTGCCGGGCGCGGTGTCACGCGCGTGCTCAGCTATATGGTGGCGCCGGCACTGGCCAGGGGTGAGCTGAAAATCCTGCTGGCGGACTACGAACTGCCCCCGACCCCGGTGCAGCTGGTGCATGCCGAAGGCCGCCGTGCCAATGCGAAAGTGCGTGCCTTCCTCGATTTCGCCGTGGAAAAGCTGCGCACCGAACCTGTATTGCAGAACTGAGTCCGGAGAGAGACGAGCATGTCAGCTTTCAAGGCCATCAAGGCGATCGACTACACCGTGATCTATGTGCGCGATCTGGCCGCGATGCGCCGCTTCTATGAAGACGTGCTGCAGCTCGAACTGATCCGCGAGCTGTCGCCGCGCTGGATCGAATACTGCATCGGGCCCAACACGCTGGCACTCGCGCTGCCCGGACTGACCGCGAAGGACGACCCTGTGCCGAAAAACACGGCCGCCCTGCAGTTGGCCTTCAAGGTGGCGCGCGACGATGTCGATGCCTGCGCTGCCGAACTGACACAGCAGGGTATCGCGCTGGTGCTGCCGCCGACCGATCAGCCGTTTGGCCATCGCACGCTGTTCTTCCGCGACCCCGACGGCAACATGCTGGAAATGTATGCGGAGATCTGACGGACGAAAAATGGAAAGGCCCTCACCCCAACTCTCTCCCGCAAGCGGGAGAGGGAGGGACCCGCGAAGCGGGAGGGTGAGGGTGGGAGATGAAAGCGCTGGTCCCGGATTAACGATTCCGCCCATAAATCCGCCCGACAGGCCTTTAAGCCAGGGGCAGCAATAGCTACATTGCGCCCAGCCTCATTTCTCCAAAGGTTTACGCCTCACATGGACACCATCCGTTCCGTTCTGGTCCCGATCCACCGCGAAGGCTGGAAGTTCATCGCCATCTTCGCGGTCGTGACCCTGGTGCTGTTCTGGGTCGCCGAACCGCTCGGTTGGCTGGGCGTGATCCTGACCTGCTGGTGCACCTATTTCTTCCGCGATCCGCCGCGCGTCACCCCGGTGCGCGAGGGCCTGCTGATTTCGCCGGCCGATGGCGTGGTGCAGATGATCGAGCGCGCCGTGCCGCCCGAGGAACTCGGCATGGGCAGCGATGCCCGCCAGCGCATTTCCGTGTTCATGAATGTGTTCGACGTGCATGTGAACCGTTCGCCGATCGATGCCACCGTGATGGCCGTGGCCTATCGCCCCGGCAAGTTCCTCAATGCCGCGCTCGACAAGGCCAGCATCGACAACGAGCGCCAGTCGCTGCGCATGAAGCTGAACAATGGCAAGGAAATCGCGGTTGTCCAGATTGCCGGCCTGGTGGCCCGCCGCATCCTGTGTGAAGCGCGCGAGGGCCAGAGCTACAAAGCCGGCGAACGTTTCGGCCTGATCCGCTTCGGCAGCCGCGTCGACGTCTATCTCGACGATGGCATGGTGCCGCTGGTGGCGACCGGCCAGCGCTGCGTGGCCGGTGAAACCGTGATCGCCGAGGACGGCGCCACCGAACAGCCACGAACCGGCGAAGTCCGCTGATCGTTATCCCAGGGACGTTATCTCCGGGGCGTCTTAATCCTGCCGTAACCCTGCCCGGCTAAGCTTGGCAGGGCTTGCCGGAAGGAGCCGTCCCGTGTCGATGGAGTTTGGCCGATGAAGCCGATCAACCTGAAACCGCCGCACCGTCTGGGCAAACTGCCGCTCAATACGCTGGCGCCGAATATACTCACCATCATCGCGCTCTGCTCGGGGCTCACCGCGATCCGCTTCGCGATGCTCGGCCAGTTCAAGTTCGCCGTGCTGGCCATCGCCACGGCCGCCTTCTTCGACATGCTGGACGGTCGCGTCGCACGGCTGCTCAAGGGCGCGTCGAAGTTCGGCGCCGAGCTGGATTCGCTGTCGGATTTCCTGAGCTTCGGTGTCGCGCCGGCGATGGTGCTGTATTTCTGGACGCTGCACGATATCGGCCAGAGCGGCAATACCGGCTGGCTTGTCGTGCTGGCCTACAGTGTCTGTGCGGCCCTGCGCCTGGCGCGTTTTAACACTGCACTCGATGACGACAGCAAGCCGGTCTGGACCGGCAGCTTCTTTACCGGCATGCCGGCACCGGCCGCGGCGGGTCTGAGCCTGCTGTTCCTGATCATCAACCTGGAACTCGAAAGCGCCTTCTTCGCCTCGTCGTTCCTCAACGCGATCTGGATGCTGTTCATCGGCGGCATGATGATCAGCCGCGTGCCGACCTACTCGTTCAAGCGCGTGCGGGTGAAGCGTGAATATGTTGGTGTAGTGCTGCTCGGCGTCGGCCTGCTGGTGGCAGGCCTGCTGAACCAGCCATGGTATACGCTGGCCGCCATGGAGATCGCCTACATCGTGTCGATCCCCTTCTCGATCAAGGCGCATGACAAGCTGAAACGCGGCGATGCCCAGGCCAAGGACATGGCCGAGGCAGCCGTGGCCTCCGAAGCTGTGCCGGCCGAGCATGTCGCTGGCAGCGAATCTGGCGGCGAAGCCAAGCCTGGTACGACGCCCGGCATTCTGCACTAAAGCTTCTTTGCGGGTCTCCATGCGCGCCGCTGTCGCCGGCCTGCTTATCCTCTTTGCGGTATCGCCGGCGCAGGCCGCCGATACTCGTCACGCCGATATCCGCGACCTGATTGACCGCGCCTTCGGGCCGCTGCTGCAGGCGCATGACGTGCCGGGTATGGCAGTGGCGGTCACGGTCGGGGATCGCGTCGAGATCGCCAGTTACGGCGTTGCCGCGCGCGACGCGAAAACGCCGGTCACGCCTGACACGCTGTTCGAACTGGGCTCGGTCAGCAAAACCTTTACCGGCATTCTCGGCGGCTATGCCGCCGCGCTCGGCCGCCTGTCGCTCAACGATCATCCCGGCCAGTCTCTGCCGGCCTTGCGTGGCAGCGCGGTGGATCGCGCCACGCTGTTACAGCTCGGCACCTATACCGCCGGCGGCCTGCCGCTGCAGTTCCCGGCCGATGTCACCAGTTACGAGCGCATGATCGACTGGTACCAGCGCTGGACTCCATCTGCACAACCAGGCGTGCAGCGGCGGTATTCCAATCCCAGCATCGGCCTGTTCGGCCATGTCGCGGCCATGTCGCTGCAGCGCGATTTCGCCACGCTGGCCGAACGCGAGCTGTTTCCGCAATTTGGTCTGCGCAGCACCTTTGTGCGCGTGCCGCCATCCGAACTGCCGCGTTATGCCTGGGGCTACAGCCGCACGAACCAGCCGGTGCGCGTCAATCCCGGCCCGCTGGATGCCGAGGCCTATGGCGTGAAGTCATCGGCCGCCGACATGATCCGCTTCGTGCAGTTGAATCTGCGGCCTGCATCGCTGGAACCGCCGATGCGGCGCGCGGTCGAGCTCGCGCAGACCGGCTATGTGCAGATCGGCCCGATGATGCAGGGCCAGATGATTCAAGGATTGGGTTGGGAGCAGTATCCCTGGCCGGTGCCGCTCGACCAGCTGCTGGCCGGAAATTCCGAACAGATGAGCCAGCAGAGCAATCCGGCGACGATGCTGGTGCCGCCACAGCCGCCATCAGGCGCACGTCTGTATAACAAGACTGGTGCCACCAATGGCTTCGGCGCATATGTCGCTTTCCTGCCGGGGCGGAATATCGGTCTGGTGATGCTGGCCAACCGCAACCTGCCGATCGCCGCACGCGTGACGGCGGCGCATGCCGTGCTGGAACGACTGGCGCGCTGATCTGGTCTTTTGCCAGATGCCGTGCCATCTTCACCGGCATGGATCGTTTGCGCGAAATGGAAATCTTCGCGGCTGTGGCCGGCGGCGGCAGCCTGTCGGCGGCGGCGCGCCGGCTCAATCTGTCCGTGGCGGTGGTCAGCAAGCAGCTTGCCGCGCTGGAGAAGCGGCTCGGCAGCCGGTTGGTGACACGCACGACGCGCAAGCTGGCATTGACCGAAGACGGCCAGGCGTTTTTCGAGCGCTGTCGTGGTATCCTCTCCGAGATTGCCGATGCCGAGCAGGCAGTGGCCGGCGCCGACGGACGCTTGACCGGCAGCATCCGCATCACCGCGCCGGTGGCGTTCGGCCGCAACCGGCTGGCACCGCTGATCGCCGCTTTTGCAGCCCAGCAGCCGCAACTCAATTTTCATCTGCAGCTCACCGATACCATCGTCGACCTGCTGGAGGAGAATATCGATCTTGCCATCCGCATGGGCGAGTTGACGGATTCGTCCTTGCGTGCGCGCCGTCTGGTGGCGAACCAGCGTCTGATCTGCGGCGCGCCGGCCTATTTCAGGAAACGGGGCCAGCCGCAGCAGTTGTCCGATCTGGAGCAGCATGACTGTATCGCCATCTGCGGCAGCGGCGGCTCGGGCCAGGTCTGGCGCTTTACTGGCGACGCGCAGGAGACCGCCATACGGATCAGCGGGCGCCTGTCTGCCAGTAATGGCGAGGTGGCCTATGCCTGGATGCTGGCGGGACTGGGCCTGGTGCAGAAATCGATCTGGGACGTGGCGGAGGATCTGCGCGACGGCAGGCTGGTCACCGTGCTGCCGCAGTATCGCCGCGCCGAGTCCGTGCATGCGGTCTTCCCGCCCGGCCGCCAGGTGCCGCATCGGGTGCTCTGTTTCGTCGATTTCATCACGAAGCAGCTGCAGGCAGTGGAGCGTGATGTCATGTCGGCCACCGCGGTCAAACCAAAGAAGAAGCGCTGACTCTCTCTTATCCATCATCCCGGGCGTAGCGTAGCGCAGACCCGGGGTGACGATGGTAGTGTTACTCTGCTGCGGCCAGCGCCGTGCGGCTTTCCGCCCGATCCCCCATATGCCCCATCGCCGTCGCCACCAGACCGATCGTTGCCAGCGCCGCGCCGCCCAGTGCAGTGGCGGCAATACCAAAACCCTGTTCGATCACCACGGCGCCGACCCAGGCGCCGATCGCATTGCCGAGATTGAAGGCCCCGATATTCAGCGTGGCGGCGAGCGCTGCGGCGTCAGACGCCTTGTCCAGCACGCGGGTCTGCAGGCCCGGCACGGTGGCGAAGCCAAATACGCCGACCAGCGTGACCAGTGCAAGCGTCGGCCAGAGCTGCGTGGCGAAGACATACTGCGCCACCAGCACCAGGATCAGCAGCGCGAGAATCCCCATCAGGCCCGGCATCAGGCTGTAGTCGGCCACCTTGCCACCCAACATGTTGCCGATGGTGACGCCGATGCCGAACAGCACCAGTGCGGCTGTCACCATGCCCTGCGTCGTGCCGGTGACATCGAGCAGCAGCGGCGCGACATAGGTGAAGGCGGCAAACACGCCAGCAAAGCCAAAGACCGTTGTGGCCAGTGCCAGCAGCACAGGCGGCTTCATCGCCACGCGTAGTTCTTTCAGGAAGTTCGAGTCCTCGACGCGCGCGATGCGCGGCACCAGCAGGGCGACGGCGGCCATGGCGATCACGCCGAGGCCGGAAATGGCCCAGAAGGTCGAGCGCCAGCCATAGACATCGCCCAGCAGCTTGCCGAAGGGCACGCCAAGGATATTGGCAATGGTGAGCCCCGTGAACATCAGCGCCACCGCGCCGGCGCGTTTGTCCTGCGCCACCAGGCCGGCGGCGACCACCGAACCGACACCGAAGAAGCTGCCATGCGCGAAGCTGGTGACGACGCGCGCCGCCATCATCAGCGTGTAACTGGGTGCGGTGGCGCAGAGGATATTGCCCAGCGTGAACAGCGCCATCAGCGCCAGCAGCAGGGTTTTACGCGGAACGCGGCCGGTCAGCGCCGCCAGCAGCGGCGCACCGATGGCGACGCCGAGCGCGTAGCCGGTGACCAGCAGACCGGCGCCGGGCACCGAGACGGCGAAGTCGGCAGCCAGCTGTGGCAACAGCCCCATGATGACGAATTCGGTGGTGCCGATGGCGAAAGCGCTGACGGCGAGTGCCGCAATGGCAATCGTGGACGAGGGACGCATGAGGTGGCTTTCTGTTTTATGGAATCACTTTACGGCGACGCAGGTCGTCGAAGATGGCGATGAACATCGCCTCGGTCTCGACATATGAATGAAAGCCGGCGCGGCGTGATTTCGATGTGTCGGCAAACATGTCGTAGTCCCAGGAGAAGACGAAATCCGCGAAGCTCCAGGGTGACAGTTCGCGCGCATAGTCGTGCCGGACCAGGCCGTATTTCACCTGCATCTGCTGCCACAGCGACGCCTTGTCGGCCATCACGACGCTGAGCTGCAGCGGCAGTGGCGGCGCGAGTTCCAGATCGAAATAGCGCGCGATGCGTGGCCACATGCCGCTCCAGCGGAACAGATCGCCATTGGCAATATTGAAGGCCTCGTTGGCGCCGGCCGGTGTGGTGGCGGCCCAGACAGTGGCCTGCGCCAGCAGTCCGGCATCGGTCATTTCGAGCAGTCTGTCATAGGCGCCGGGCTTGCCGGGAAAGCGCAGCGGCAGACCGAGCTCTTTCGAGATCGAGGCATAGACGGCAATCGCCACGGCGAGGTTCATCGGATTGCCGAGCGCGAAACCGCCCACCACTGAGGGCCGGATCGCCGACCAGGTCCAGGCTTTGCCCTGCTGGCGGGCACGCAGGAAATCCTGCTGGTCGACATTGAATTCCGGTGGCATGTGGCGGCCGCCATCTTCTTCGCGCGCAGGCGTCGCAAACGGGCCGAGATGCGCGCCATAAACTTTGTAGCCCTGCATCAGGCTGACATGCCGCAGCGTGGTCGGCGAGGCCGCCTCGATGGCGTCGATGCCGTTCCTCAGCATCGCCATGTTGGGTGCGACCAGCTCGGCCCAGCTCGGCCGGTCCTGATAGGCTGCATAGAAGACATGGCTGACATTGCGCAGGGTCGTGAGTTTGCTGTGCGTGTCGGCCTCATCCAGCAGGTCGACGGCGATATGGGTTTGTCGCTCTGTCGCCTCGCCACCACGACGCGACAGGCCGGTGACGCGCCAGCCCTGCTTCAGCAGGTGGCCGGCGAGGTTGCGACCGATGACGCCTTGGGCGCCGACAATGACGGCATGTGCAGTGTCCATGCCGGGCAAGGTAGGGGTGCGCCACAGCGCGGGTAGCCGCGCTGTGGGCGAATCAGTTTTTCCGTTTTGGAGAAAGTCGGGCCGGCCCGGGCCGGGCGGGTTAGTGGCTGTTGCGCTTGCGGTCGTCCAGCCTGGCCTTGAGCCTGGTGGCAAAATCGCCGCCATCTTCCTTCTGGGCCAGGAAGATTTCGATCGCCAGGGTGGCGCGGTCCTGGTCGGTGGTCGGCGGGCCCTTCTTGGCCACCTTCTCGGCCAGACGCAGGATCTGCGGGTTCAGCTTGGCGCGGATCGCACGGATCTGCTGCGCCAGCAGGATGCGGGGGTCCCGGGAGTCAGTCTTGGCGGGGCCAGTGTATTTCTGGGCCGGCTTCGGCGCGGCCGGCTGCTCCGCACCGAACAGCCGGGCCAGCAGGCCGGGCTTGCCCGGAGCCTTTTGTGCAGGTTTGGACAGCTTGGGCTTGGACAAGGCGGCAGTTCTTTCCCGGTATGGTTTCGTCAGGGCATCCCCCGGATGTCCCAGACGGCGTTAACGATTAGGCTCGTTCCTTGCCATCTTACTTTAATTTCTTGTCAAGCAAGGGGTGTCATCTTACATCTTAACCATGAGCCTATTTGTGCCACCTGTTCTGCCCCAGGCCCTGGCAAGTAATCCGGCCCAGGGACTCCAGCAGAACCAAGCTCCCACTGCAGTCCAGGCGGCCGCAGCGGTGACGGCTGTGCCGGTCGGCGGTCAGCAGACCCGCATGGCGGCCACGGCATCCGGCAACAGCGGCGGCAGCGCCGGCGCCAAGGGCGAAAAAGGCAAAAAGGCGGATAACCAGGCAGCCGCCACCGAGGCCAGAACCGACACGCGGCCGCGTGGCCTGGGCCGCAAGGCCGATCTCAGCGTCTGACGCTTCTCTCCCAACTTTTCTCTCTCCGGGCAAAAATCTTTTTCCAGTCTGAAACTGCCGCAGCGATGCGGCGTTGTGATGGTGCGACCGTGCCGCGCATGCCGCGCGCGTATAAAGCCAGATCAGAGGCCGCCCATGAATCCGATGCAGTATCCGCGCTTCGCCCGCCCCGGCCTCGCCCAGGCGCAGTCGGGACGCGCCCTGGCTTCGCTGAACAGCGCCCGCGGCAGCCTCGCCACGACGGAACGCGGTGCGCGGCTGTACTTCGCGCAGGATGTGCAGCCGCTGGTGCTGCAGGCCTGCCGGGCGCATGGCATCAGCTTCGATCTGTTTGCGACGCGCTTCAATCTGCCGCGCAGTGCGCTGGTGCTGGTGCTGAAGGGCCATGATCCGGTGCAGCGCCAGACCCAGCGCGCCATCGAAGATTTCGTGCTGCGGGGCCTGAGCCTCAGCGCCGGCATCACGCCCTGGCAGCAGGCGGCGGTCGCCACATCGCAGGACCGGCTATAGTCCAGCCTCGCTTGTGGCAAATCGCCGCAAGCTGCCAATTCCGCAATCACATCACGCATTTGTCCCGTGCTGATCACCATGTGATCCGCGGCGCGCGGAAACTTCCACCGGCGCTCTCCTGTTTGGTTTGCAGACCCTGCGACCCGGAGATGCCCGTGATCGACACGATCCAGACGACCCAGGTTCATGCAAATTCGGCCGATGACGACTTCCTGTTGGATGACGGCCTGCCCTGCCTGCGCCGCGACGGCAAACTGTATTACCTGAGCGACGTGCAGCCGCGCGTGCTGGAAGCCTGTCGCCATTTCGAGATCAGCTTCGACCAGCTGTCGGAAAAGCTTGGCATGAACCGCCCGGCAATGGTGCTGATCCTGAAAGGCTACGATCCGGTGCCGCTGCCGCTGAAGAGCATGATCGACCGCCTGCTCGGCCAGGTCGGCCTGCTGCCGCCGCAGCCTGCCGACATCTCTGCCGCGGCCAACGATGTGGCGCCCACGCCGATTGTCACCACCATTCATGCGGTGCCGGTGCCGGACCCTGTCGCCGAAGAGGCGGTGATCACAGTCATGGCCGAAGAGGTCGGCGAAACCCTGATCCCGCAGCCGCTGACGCCAGGCCGCCCGGCCGCGTCAGTGTCGCCCAGGTCTGTACCGATGGTTCCGCCGGTGGTGTTTGCCGCCGGCCTGCCGGAATTCACACCGGGACTCCGCCGCGCGCCGCGCCGCCGCCGGTCGCAGCTGGGTGCGTGATCCGATTCGGCGCGCGCGTTCCTGAGAGTCGCGCCCATAAATCAGCGGTCGCTTCGACAAATCTTTCGCATCTGTTGCAGGCATTGAGCGAAGCAACGGGCGACTCAGCAACACATGTCATTGTGGTCGGGGTCTGTCGTTACCACTAGATAAAGCTGACGCTGCTGCGCATCGGGGATACCCTGCGCAATAGCCAATGGCCCAGCGCAGCCTGACAACAGATTTTGTTAACCAAAGCCCGGCACTCTCCCTCGCGTGACAACCGATTCGACACGCGATTCATTTGAGGGGGATAAGGATATGCCGGCTCGTATTCGGCACCTGCGCACGATTCTGGCGTCTATCAACGAACAGCTGCAGCAGAGTGAACTCCGCCCCGATGCCCGCGCATATCTTGAGCGCACCGCCGATGCCTGTCGCTCGGCGATCCGGGATCTCGCGCTCAAACTGTGATCTGAAGACGCGTCAGACTCTGGCCGGCTGCCGCAACAGCCGTTTCAGCAATCCAGCATTGACCAGCAGACCGAACAGGATCAGCGCGGCACCGCCGAGCTTGATCGTTGACGGCATCTCGTCCAGCACGGCCCAGGCGCTGAGCAGACCGAAGACCGGCACCAGAAGGGTGAACGGCGCCACCAGCGACGCGGTATGCTGCCGCAGCAGCAGGCTCCAGCCGGCGAAGCAGGCGGTGGTCGACAGCAGCCCGATATAGAGCACGGCGAGAAGCCCGCGCAGCTCGAGGCCGGCAAAGGCCGCGGCCATCGCATCAGGCCCTTCGAAAATCCACGACAGTCCGAACATCGGCAGCGGCGGTACGGCGC
The DNA here is from genome assembly GCF_007197755.1 of Ferrovibrio terrae. Taxonomy (NCBI): domain Bacteria; kingdom Pseudomonadati; phylum Pseudomonadota; class Alphaproteobacteria; order Rhodospirillales; family Rhodospirillaceae; genus Ferrovibrio; species Ferrovibrio terrae. The sequence goes on along the minus strand of NZ_CP041636.1, from coordinate 1,132,555 downwards.
TGACCCAGATCATGAAGGCCAGCGGCTTCGGCGCCGCGGCACGGCGCGTCATGATATTAGCCAAGCCCCAGCAGGCTGCCGCCGCGATCAAGGTCAGGAAGGCGATCAGGCCGACATTGCCTTCCATGTCGGTGGCGATGACGATGAGACCGAATGCTGCAATCGCAAGCCCGACCCACTGCATCTGGCCCGGCCGCTCGCCCAGCAGCAAGGCTGCAAACACCACGCTGAACAACGCCTGTGCCTGCATCACCACCGAGGCCAGACCCGCCGGCATGCCCCAGGCCATGGCGAGGAACAGCAGGCTGAACTTCATCACGCCCAGCACCAGGCCGACACCGATCACCCAGCGCCACGGCACGCCGGGGCTGCGGAAGAACAACAGGAAAGGCAGGCTGGCGACCACGAAGCGCAGGCCGTTGAACAGCAGCGGCGGGAAGGCATCGAGCCCCAGGCGGATCACGACGAAATTGAAGCCCCAGATCGCGGCGATCAGGACGGCGAGGGCGACATGGGGAACCGGCATCTGAAACTCTGGGGGGCGGCTGACGAGGTGGCGTGAAGATGCGTCACGCTTCGTCGGCGGACCAGCGGAAAATTGTCAGGCTACATTACGTTGTCGTGATTTACCCGGCGTTTCCATGCAGAATGGCCGCCAGCAAAAAAATGGATCGATGGCGATGAACCAGCAGACTCCCAGCCAGACACTTCTGCCCTCGCAGCGCGCGCAGTTCGATATCCCTGCGGATGTCGCCTATCTCAACAGCGCCTATATGGGGCCGATGCCGACAGTGGCGGTGGCGGCCGGCGAACGCGGCATGCGTGCCAAGCTCAACCCCTGGACGATTGCGCCGGTGGATTTCTTCACCGAGTCCGAAACCGTGCGCGGGCTGTTCGCGAAATTGGTGAATGCCACGGCCGACGATGTCGCGCTGGTGCCGAGCGTGTCCTATGGCATGGCGGTGGCGGCCAACATCCTGGCGCTGAAAAAAGGCCAGAGCGTCCTCACGCTGGCCGAACAGTTTCCCTCCAATGTCTATCCCTGGATCGAGAAGGCAAAAGCCGTCGAGGCGACGTTTATCAGCATCCCGCGCCCGAGCGACGATGACTGGACCGCACGCGTGCTGGAACGCATCGATGCCAATACCGGCATCGTCGCGCTGCCGCATTGCCACTGGACCGACGGCGGGCTGCTCGATCTCATCACTATCGGCGCGGCCTGCCGCAAGGTGGGCGCCGCCCTTTGCATTGATGCAACGCAGTCGATGGGCGTGATGCCGTTCGATGTGCAGGCGATCCAGCCCGATTTCCTGGTCGCCGGCGGTTACAAGTGGCTGCTCGGGCCTTACACCTATGGCTACCTGTATGTGGCCAAGCGCTGGCACGGCGGCATGCCGATCGAGCAGAACTGGATCGCGCGCAAGGATTCCGAAAACTTCGCTGGCCTGGTGGATTACAAGAGCGACTACCAGCCCGGCGCGCGGCGCTTCGATGTCGGCGAGCGCAGCAATTTCGCGCTGGCCCCGGCCGCGCATGCAGCGCTGGACTATCTGCTCGGCCTGGGCACGCAGCGCATCTATGCGACGCTCAAACACCGCAACGATGCGATTGCCGAACGGGCGCGGGCCGAACTCGGTCTCGACACCGTGCGTGCCGACCGCCGTGCCGGGCATTATCTGGGATTGCGCTTCGATGGTGCGGTCCCGGCCGACCTGCCGGCGAAGCTTGCGGCGGAAAAGGTTTTCGTCAGCGTGCGCGGCCAGGCAATGCGCGTCACGCCGCATGTCTACAACACCGAGGACGATATCGAGAAACTTTTCAAGGTGCTGAAAGCGGCGCTGTAAGAGCGCTGCCGCATGATCAAGGTCCATGCCTATATCGAAGTCACGACTGCGGAAGACGGCATCGCCTTCTACTGTGACGGCCTGGGCTTGAAGCTGAAGCGTCAATACAGTCAGCGCTGGATTGAACTCGCGGGTGCCAATACACCGGTCTTTCTGCTCGCCAGCCGGACTCCGACCGCCGATCTTGGCGACAGGATGGTCGAGCGCAATTACGACCGGCACTGGACGCCGGTGCACCTCGATTTCGTTGTCGATGACCTGGATACAGTGTTGGCGCGGCTGCTGGAGCGTGGCGGACGGCTCGATCGACCAGTGAAGTCACGCGACTACGGTCGCATCGCCAACATGGCCGATCCCTTCGGCAACGGTTTTGACCTGATCGAATTTTCTGGCAGCGGGTATGAAAATCTGCCGCTGTAAGTTTTTTCTCTTGTCACCCCGGGCTGGCCCGCGATCCTATCGTTGCGCCGCAAAAAAATAAAAATGGGATTCCCGCTTTCGCGGGAATGACAATGGAAAGAAAAGGCGCTGCTTCTTACGGCAGTGGATACCAGCATTCCTCGGCGACACGCGACGACACCGGGCCGCTGCCATGGCCGTGGCTGTCGAGGAAGGTGGTGATGCCGGCGACCCAGCGCAGGCGGCCCTGTTCGTCGGTCAGCGGCAGGGCGATGCGTTCCATCGGGATGGCCACGCTCCAGTGCGGCGTCAGGCTGAAGGCTTTCTGGTAATTGATTGCCGGCCTGCCCAGAACGCCCTGCGACAGGGCATTGATCAGCGGCACCATGGCGGGCGGATAGACCTCTTCCATCGACTTGCCCTTCGGGCTGTAGCCATACCAGTCCACCAGGCTCTGGCCGACGAGATGAAAATACAGGCGGCCGTTGTCGCGCAATTCCACAATCCAGATATCGGCCAGCGCCGAGGGGAATTGCAGCGGATCGAGCTTGCGCCAGAACGGCACGCGATTTCCCGCGGCGGCATAGAGGTCGAGCCAGTGCTGCACCATCAGGCGATGGCTGGGCAGGGCGACATCACCAAGCAGGGCATTGAACGGACGCTCTGTAGACTGCGAAATCGTCATGGCACCGGATGAAGCGCTTCTGTGAGCTGCCTGGTTCATTACGAGGCGGTGGCCTGGTTGCCGGTCTCGATTGCCGGAATGCGGTACTGGCGCTGGAAATCGATATCAACGGAGTCATGCGACGGATCGGCCGCGTGGCGCGAATGTACCGTGGCGCTGATGATATGCCTGACCCGGCCGGTGGCATCGGTCAGCGGCAGGCTGAGGCGCTGCAGCGCCACCGAATAATTCCACTGCGGCAGCATGCCGCTCATGCCGTGCAGGATGGCGGCCGGCGGCCGCAGGATGGCATGCGCCATGCCGATCAGCCGTTCGCGCGTGGGCGAGCTGACCAGATCGGTCAGCAGCTTGCCGCGCACCTCGCGGCCATAGAAGTCGTTCACATGGCCGCCGGCGAGGCGGAAGCTGAAGACGTTGCCGCCGTCATGGTTGAGGATGCAGATATCGGGCAGGTGACGACCGAGGCTGAGGGCATCGATGGCGGTGACGCGCGGAATGCCGCCGCCAGTGGTGGCGTAGAGGTCGAGCCAGTGCGCGGCCAGTGCCCGGTGCGGCTCGAGCGTCAGGTCGTCCATCAGGCTGGCGAAGTCGTATTGCATGACCGTTCGCCCCTCCCGGAAGGCTGTGATCATGCCAACTCTGGGGTGAATCCGGCAGCAGGGATAATTGAAAATTGATAACCCGGCCGCCCTGTGGACGGGGCGGGCCTTTTCCGCGGCGGAATCTTACGGGATCGGATACCAGTATTCGTGCTCCGGTGCGGGATCGCCGGCCGCGCGGTTGAAGATCGAATTGCCCAGGATATGCGTGATCTTATCGCCGGCCTTGTCGCGTAGCGGGAAGGTCAGGCGCTCGAAGGCGCGCGGCATATGTGTGCCGGCCGGTACATTGGTATGCACGCGCTGGAAACCGGCCTGCGGTCGTTCCAGCACCAGGCGCGACTGCTGCTCCAGCACTGGTACGACATCGGCCGGGAACAGGTCCTGGTAATACAGGCCTTTCGCAGTGCGGCCATACCACTGCACCAGCGTTTCGCCCATCAGGCGGAACTGGAAGCGGCCGTCGTCGGTGAGATCGACGATCCAGGCATCGGGCAGCGCGCGATGGAAATGCAGCGGATCGATCCGGGCCAGCGACGGCACCGTGCCGGCCTCGCGGTACAGCGCAAGCCAGTGCTCTGCCACGGCGCGGTGTCCGGGCAGGTCGAGATCGGCGAGCAGGCTGTCGAGCGGGCGGTCCATCGCAGAAAAACGGCGTTGAAAAAGTCCGCGCAGCATAGCCGCGCGGACTGCCGGTTCAATCACCTGACCTGCGCGATTTGCCGCAGGGCAGCCATGCAAAAGGCGAGTGGGGCGTCTCAGGTACCCCGTCTTATGTTCCCCGGCCCCACAAGCCACAGTAGCGCCGCGCCACGAAGGGCAGGTTATTGGCATAACCGGGCCAGCTTTCATATTGCGGTAATTTGAATTCCTTCTCAGCCGTGTCCCAGCATTTGCCGTCCTGCGCGAGGACCTTCATCGCGGCCGAGGCGTCTTCGAGGAATTTGAGCTGCGCGCGTACATCGTCCTTGGTGCCGAGCCGGTCATTCGGTCCCGGATGGCCGGGGATCAGCCGCTCCCAGTCCAGTTTCAGCATTTTTTTCATGAAGGCTTCGGTCTCAAACGGATGAAAATCGATCATGCCGCGGCCGGGCACGGCACCGACCGGAATGGTGTCGACGATGAAGACGATTTTCTCTTTCGGCAGACGCATCACCAAGGTGGAGTCGGAATGATTGAGGCCGTGATAGCTCAACTCCAGCACGGTTCCGCCCAGCGTGATGGTGCGGCCTTTATCGCCGACGACTTCATCCGGTATGACCGTATGCGGGTCCTTCAGTTTCGCCAGCCGCTCTTTCGCCTTGCGATGCGCGATGAAGGTGGCGCCGGCCTCTTTCAGCGCCTTGCCGCCGGCGATGTGGTCATAGTGATGATGGCTGTAGATCACGTATTTCACCGGCTTGTCGGTGACCTTGCGGATCTCGTCCAGATACTGCTGTCCGCCGAACGGCTTGCCATAAGCGACCGGATCGGTGGCGATCACGCCGGCCGATGTCACCACGAACATGCCCTGGTGATTGCCATTGCGGAAAACATAGACGCCGTCGGTGCCAGGCACTTTTGTCGTGGCGATGGCCGGGCGCGGTGTTCCCGATGGCTGGGCCTGCTGTGCCAGCACGGGTGTGGTCATGCAAAGCATCGCGCCGAGACTCAAGGCCGCCAGAATCCGGTTCATGTGTCGCTCCCCGTTTGTCTCCGGCGCTTGTCGGCCGGTCCGGGCAGCATAGGCCGGCGTCTGGGACGCGGTGATCAGGTTCTTGTGATCAGGCCGGCAGTGTCTCGGCCTGCGCGACCGGATACCATTGCTCGCTCTGTACGTCGTTGCGGATCATGCCATCGCCATGGCCGTCGCGGGTCTTGTAGACGGTGACACCGAACAGGTGGCGGATGCGGCCGTCGGTGTCGGCCAGCGGCAGCGCGATCCGTTCGGACGGCACGGGCGACAGGCGATTGCGCGTCATGCTGAGCGTGTGCTGATGGCAGATGGCCGGACGGTCGATGACCTGGCGCACCATGGCGGTCACCACCGGCAGGACGGCCTGCGTATAGACCTCCTCGAAGGTCAGGCCCTTCGGGTTACTGCCATGCCAGTCGATCATATTCTGGCCAAGCAGGTGAAAGCGGAAAACCCCGTCTTCGTCCTGGTCGACAATCCAGATATCGGGCAACGCCGCGGAGAACCGCAGGGGGTCGAGACTGGCCAATGCCGGCACCTGGTTGCCGGCGGCGCGATACAGCGCCAGCCAGTGCTGGGCGACGGCGCGATGGCCGGGCAGGGTCAGGGTTTCCAGCAGGCTGGCTAACGGGCGGATCACGGGTCCAGTATATCCATGGCGCGGCGGCTTGCACTGAAATACCGGTAGCACTGCACGGCGAGGACTGGCCCGTCCGGGAGGAATGGCGTATGTCATCCCCGATTGGCATGCAGAGGTTTGTCCGATGAATAGCAGCGCCCCGAACCGCCTGGTGATCCGCCAGCCCGACGACTGGCATGTGCATCTGCGCGATGGCGAGGTGATGGCCGCCGTGCTGCCGCATACGGCGGCGCAGTTCGCCCGCGCCATCGTGATGCCGAACCTCAAGCCGCCGGTAACCCGGGCAACGGATGCCGAAGCCTATCGCCAGCGCATTCTTGCTGCGCTGCCGAAAGGCGTGCGCTTCGAGCCGCTGATGACCGCCTACCTCACCGACGCCACCGACCCGGCCGATATCGCCGACGGCTTCAAACGCAAGGTCTGGGTGGCGGCCAAGCTCTATCCCGCCGGCGCCACCACCAATTCGCAGCATGGCGTCACCGACATCGCGCGCATCACCAGCGTGCTGGCGATGATGGAAAAGATCGGCATGCCGCTGCTGCTGCATGGCGAGGTCACCGATCACAGCATCGACATCTTCGACCGCGAAACCGTCTTCCTCGAACGCATCCTCGGCAAGCTGCTGAAGGATTTCCCCGGCTTGAAAGTGGTGCTGGAACATATCACCACGGCCGAAGCCGCCGATTTCGTGCGCAGCCACGCGCCGCAGATCGGCGCGACGATCACCCCGCATCACCTGATGATCAACCGCAGCTCGATCTTCGAGGGTGGTGTGCGGCCGCATCTCTACTGCCTGCCGATCGCCAAACGCGAGCATCATCGTCTGGCATTGCGCAAGGCCGCCACGTCAGGCGACGCCTGCTTCTTCCTCGGCACGGACACCGCGCCGCATTTCGTGCATCTGAAGGAAGCCGCCTGCGGCTGCGCCGGCATTTTTAATGCGCCGACCGCGATGCAGAGCTATGCGCAGGTCTTCGCCGAGGAAAATGCGCTCGACAGGCTGGAAGCTTTCGCCTCGCTGAACGGCCCGCGCTTCTACGGATTGCCGGTGAACGAGGCGCGCATCAGCCTGGAGCGTCGCGGCACTGCCGTGCCCGACAGCGTGTCGGTCGGCACTGACAGCATCCTGGTCTTTGCCACCGAAGCGGCGAAACAGTGGACGGTGGGCGAGGTCGTACCGGCCTGAGATAAAAAACGCCGCGTCTAACGGCGCTTCTTCGGTGCAGTTTTTTTCGCGGTCTTCTTCTTCGTGACGGTCTTCTTCTTCGTCACGGCTTTTTTCTTTGCCGGCGCAGTCTTTTTCTTGGCTGCTTTTTTCCCGGCTTTTTTCTTTGCCGGCGCGGCAGCCTTCTTCACGATCTTTTTCGCGGCTTTCTTTCTGGCGGGTTTCGCCGCGGCCGGTGGCGGTGCCTCCACCACATGCGGGCGGCTGGCATTCAGCATCAGCAGCGCCATGTCGTCGACGGCCACCGACAGGCGGCCCAGCGTGGCGCCGCCGGCATGCAACAGGCAATGCACGCCCAGTTCGCTCACCGCCTTTACCGTTGCGGGCACGGCCTTGTTCTCGCCAGCCAGCTTCAGTTTGACGCGCTCGCCGACCGGAATGTCGAGCCGCGGCGCGAACAGGCAGCCTTCCAGCGACAGGTTGGTCACCATGCCGTCGACCAGCATATCATTGTAGTTCAACTGGGCGACAATGTGAGTGTCGCGGCGATGGAACCTGCGGCGGTTCGACCCATCCTTCTCGGGACCGGCTTTCTGAGTCTGCTGCTTGCCGGTCTTTTGCTTAACGGACGCCATCGACACATTCCCCTGTTGAATAGGTCAACATTACTTGCTGCCCCGGATTCTGAAAAGCCCGATTAAGGTCGCGGCCGTCTGACAAAGCCATGGCGGCCCGGGGCCGGTTTCTCTACAGTGAATCCCCGAACCGTCATCATTGTAATCCACCAAGAGTCGAAATCATCGCCATGTCCGCGCGGATACCGCCGGAGCCCGTTCGCTGGGCCTTGTCGCGCCATAATGCCTATCTGACCAGCCGGCCGGGCGGCGTCCGCCTGCAATGCCGCGCCGACGACTTTTCCGATCTCAAGCTGGATGGCGCAATCTTCGATGATGCCATCCTGCCGGGCTGCAGTTTCGCCAGCTGCTCGCTGCAGGATGCACGTTTCCTGCGCGCCGACCTGTTCGGCAGCGACTTCACCCGCGCTGACCTGACCGGCACCACCTTTGAACGCGCCGACCTGCGTGGCACCAATTTCCTGATGGCGGTGCTGAAGAAGACCTCCTTCCGCCAGGCCGACCTGCGGCCGGGCCAGATCGTACAGCATGTGAAAGAGGGCGACGGTCCTGCCAAGGAGAAAAAGCAGGATGTGCCGGTCAACATGTCCGGCGCCAACCTGGACGAGGCCAATCTGGGCCACGCTCATATGGACCAGGCCAACATGTCGAATGCCAGCGCGGTGAATGCGACCTTCACCGGAGCTTCGCTGTTTGCCGCCAATCTCACTGGCGCCGATCTGTCGGGCGCGGATTTCTCGGGCGCCAAGCTGAAGGACACCACCTTCGTCGGCGCTAATCTGGAAGGCGCCAAGCTGGCCGGTTGCGACCTGCGCGGCGCCAACCTGCGCAGCGTCGATCTCACCAGCGTCGATCTCAGCGGCGCGATGATGGCCGGCGCCATCTATCGTGGCGCGCAGCTGCCGGCCGAGATCGAGGCAAAGCTGCTGCTGCATGGCAAATGGATCGCGTCGAACGGCCTGAGCGGCGAGCGCGCGGTCTTTACCGGCATGAAGCTGCCCGGTATCGATTTCTCGAGTTGCGATCTGCGCGCCGCCGTCTTCCACGACACCAATCTGGCCGGCGCCTATTTCACCAAGAGCCAGCTGCTGTTCACCAGTTTCGTCGGCTCCGATATCCGCAAGGCGAATTTCGATCAGGCCAGTCTCGGCGGCGCGAATTTCTCCGGCGCGATCCTGCTCGGGGCCGCCTTCCGCGCCGCCCAGCTGGTGGGCGTCGAGATCTTCAACGCACTGAATCAGCGCACCGGAAAAACCATCTTTCCGCGCTTTGACAATGCCGACATGACCGGCGTGGACCTGCGCGGCGCGGTCGTGGAAGGCGTCGATTTTGCGAGCGCAACTTTTGACAGAGTGAATATTGCCGGCACCGAGTTGCGCAATTGTACCGGAATGCGCGCGGGCCCGAGACATAAGTGACTGTGATTCCATTGTAATATTTAGTTAGTAAGAATTAGCAGGAATTTCACTTAGGAGTTGCGCTGCTACGGTCGAGACATTAGCGTTTTGTAACTACCCGGTTGCCGGGTAATTGCAGATATTCAACGCTAATGGTCGATCGCAACATACCGCCGCACGAGGTGCAGGTTGTCCTCTCCCGCCACGCCGCCTTCCTGGCCGGCCGGCCGGGTGGCACGCGGCTGCAATCACCCGGTGTGCATTACGAGAACCTGAAGCTCGACGGCGCCAAGCTCGATGACGCGATCCTGTCGCGTGCCGGTTTCGGCAATGCGTCGCTGGCCAATGCGGAATTCCGCCGTGCCGATCTCTTCTGCGCCGACTTCCAGGACGCCGATCTCACCCGTGTGGTGCTGGATCGCGCCGATCTGCGCGGCGCCAATATGGGGCGCGCCATCCTGCGCAATGCCTCGCTGAGCCAGGTCGACCTGCGGCCTGGCCAGATCATGATCGCCGAGACCAGCGAGAGCAAACAGGTCAACGCCAATCTCGATGGCGCCAAGCTGGACGGCGCGGATTTCAAGAACGCCCAGCTCGATGAAGCCAACATGTCGGTGTCCTCGGCATCAGGCACGAATTTCGGCGGCGCCAGCATGTTTGCCGTCAACCTGGCCGGCGCGGATCTCAGCGGCGCCAACCTGACCGGCACCAAGCTGAAGGACGCCAACCTGATCGGTGTCAATCTGGAAGGCGCCAAGCTCAAGGGCGTCGATCTGCGCGGCGCCAACCTGCGCAACGTCGATCTCAGCAAAGTTAATCTCGAAGGCGTGTCGCTGCAGGGTGCGATCTACCGCAAGGGCGATCAGTTGCCGCAGGCGATCGAAACCGCGCTGCAGGAACATAGCGTATGGATCGCCACCAACGGAGCGCAGGGCAAGCGCGCCATTCTCAGCGGCCTGAAACTCGATGGCTGCAATTTCGCCGGCTGCGACCTGCGTGGCGCCGAGCTGCATGGCGCATCGCTCGAAGGCGCCGACTTCTCCAATGCGCAGATGATGTTCGCCAGCTTCATCGAGGCCAATCTGGCCAAGGCGAATTTCGACATGGCCGATCTCAGCGGCGCGAATTTCTCCCAAGCCCTGCTGGCCGCCAGCCGCTGGCGCGGCGCGAAGGTGGCCGGCGTCGAGCTTTACAATGTGCGCAACCAGCGCACCGGCAAGGTGATCTACCCGCGTTTCGAGCAGGCCGATCTGAGCAGCGCCGACATGCGCGGCGCGGCTTTCGAAGGCATCGATTTCACCCAGGCCAAACTGGTCGGGGCGAACCTGCAGGGCGCCGACCTGCGTGAATGCATCGGGATCAAGCGCTGATCACCAGCGCCTCCGAATAACCGAATCTCAACCTACTTCGTCAGCACAGCTTGCCTAAGATGCGCGCATTGCGGATAACGCCATGCCCAATCGCCATCTGCCTACGCGTGAATTTCAACTGACCCTGTCACGGCACGCGGCCTATGCAGCCGGCCGGCAGGGAGGTGTGCGTCTGCAGGCGGCGGGTGGCACCTTCGCTTCGCTTCGGCTCGACGATGCCTGGCTCGACGATGCCGTTCTGACCCGCGCGGATTTCAGCAATGCCTGTCTGGCCGGAGCACAATTGCGCCGCGCTGACCTCTTCTGCGCCAGCCTTGTCGATGCCGATCTTACCAAAGCCACCCTCGACCGCGCCGATCTCCGTGGCGCCGATCTCGGCCGCGCGATCCTGAAAAAGGCCTCGCTGCAACAGGTCGATCTGCGGCCGGGCCATATCATGCAGGCGGCCTCGGACGGGAATGCGTCCATCGTCTCCAATCTGGAAGGTGCGGTGATCGACGATGCCGATTTTGGCAGTGCACAACTCGATGAGGCGCGCCTGGTCGTGGCCTCGGCGCGGAATGCCAGTTTCGCCAACAGCAGCCTCCATGCCGTGAATTTTGCCGGTGCCGATCTCAGCGGCGCCGATTTCACCGGCGCCCGACTGAAAGAGGCCAATCTCGTCGGCGCCATGATGGAAGGCGCGAAACTCCGCGGTGCAGACCTGCGCGGCGCCAACCTGCGGAACGTCGATCTCAGCCGCGTCGACCTGACCGGCGCCTCCCTGCAGGGCGCCACCATGCGGCGCGGATCGGCATTGCCACCGCCGATCGAGGCCATGCTGGCATCGCACAGCCGCTGGATTGCCACCGGCGGTGCCGAGGGCGAGCCTGCGCGCCTGCGCGGACTCAATCTGGTCAACTGCGAGTTTGTCGGCTGCGACTTGCGGGGCGCCGATTTCAGCGGCAGCCAGTGCAGGAATGCGGATTTCACAGAATCCGAAATGATGTTCGCCAATTTCAGCAGTGCCGACCTCGCGGGTGCACGGTTTGATCGCGCCGATCTGTCCGGCGCCAATTTCAGCGATGCGCAGCTGGCAGGCGCCAGTTTTTTCGAAGCCCGCCTGACCGGCGCGGTCCTGCTCGGTGCACGCGGCGGTAGCCGTCGCCTGCTCTATCCGCAATTCACGCGAAGCGACCTGTCCCAGGCGAATTTCCGGGGGGCGATCATCGAGGGAGTAGATTTCAGCTCGGCGATCCAGACCGGCAGCCTGCTGAAGCACGGCCGTTTGCGGGATTGCTCCGGTGTCGTCTCGTAAGCCGTCGGGGCGAGATTCAGTAGGATTCTGCGACTCAGTCTGAAATCGGCTTGCCGCCTGCGACCGTGCCGCACTATTGTCAAAATGGAAATAACCCGAGGACAATACCCGTCAGGGATACAAGCCCGGCGGCAAGGATTTATTGGCAGTGCCTGAACTTCGTTTTCCACCGCAGCACCTGACTGTCGCCCTGTCCCGCCATGCCGCCTGGGCCGGCGGGCGCAGCGAAGGCGAGCGTCTGCAGCGCCGCGGCGAGGATCTGTCCTTCTTCCGGTTCGACAATGCGAAGCTGAACGACGCCGTGCTGGCGCGCTGCCTGCTCAGCGGCAGTTCGCTGGTGAAGGCCGAACTGCGCCGCGCCGATCTCTTTGCTGTCGATTTCATGCGCGCCGACCTGTCGGGTGCGATCCTGGATCGCGCCGACCTGCGCGGCGCCAACATGATGAAGACCGTGCTGCGTGGTGCGTCGCTGAACCAGGCCGACCTGCGCCCGGGCCAGATCCTGGTCGAGGGCGGCGGCACCAAGTCGCAGACCGCCAACCTGTCGGAAGCCAAGCTCGATGGTGCCGACCTGCGCTCGGCCCAGCTCGACGAAGCCAATATGTCGGTGTCGTCCGCCACCGGCGCGAATTTCGCCAATGCCAGCCTGTTCGCGGTGAACCTGGCCGGCGCCGATCTCTCGGGCGCCAACCTCACCTCTGCCCGTCTGCGCGACGTCAACCTGATCGGCGCGCGGATGGAAGGCGCGCTGTTACAAGGTGCAGATTTACGCGGTGCAAATCTACGCAACGTCGATCTCTCCAAGGTGAACCTGAAGGGCGTCGACCTGTCGGCGGCGACCTACCGTAAAGCCGCCAATCTGCCGACCGAGATCGAGGTGATCCTGCACGCGCATAGCCGCTGGATCGCCACGGGCGGTGCCGAAGGGTCGCGCGCCATCCTCAATGGCAAGAAGCTGGTGGGTTGCGATTTCTCCAGTTGCGACCTGCGCGGCGCGGAGCTGCATGGCTGCGACCTCAAGGGCGCCGATTTTTCCAGCGCGCAGCTGCTGTTCGCCAGCTTCCTGGGTGCCGACATGCACAAGGTGAACTTCGACCAGGCCGATCTCGGCGGCGTCAATTTCACCAGCGCCAACATGGCCGAAGCCACCTTCCGCGGCGCCAAGCTGGTCGGCGCCCCGCTGTTCAGCGCCAGCCAGCAGGCCACTGGCCGCACGCTCTATCCGATCATGCTCGATGTCGACCTGACCGGCGCCGATATGCGCGGTGCGGTGCTCGACCATATCGACCTGAGCAAGGCCAAACTCAGCCGTGCCAATTTCTCCGGCGCCGACCTGCGCAACTGCGTCGGTATCAACGGCGACGTCTGAGACGGGCGCAGGTATCGCCGCGTGTATCCGCGGCTACGTAAACTCGCCGATATCAGCCTCATCACGGCATGAATCTGTTGGCGCGCGCGCCGTGGTCCCGCTAGAGTTGCAGCGCATCCCTGACAGAACGCCGGGGCTGACAGAAGGCCACGATGACCGACCGCCGTCTCCCTCCACCAACCCTGCTGCACGCCTTTTCGCGCCATGCCGCCTATATGGCCCAGCGCCAGGGCGGCGAGCGCCTGAAATACCGCGACGAGGATTTCTCCCGGCTGGTCCTGGACGGGGCGCAACTCGACGATGCGGTGCTGGCGGCCTGCCGCTTCATTAGCGCCAGCCTGGTCAAGGCCAGCCTGCGACGGGCCGACCTGTTTGCCGCCGATTTTGCCACCGCTGATCTGAGCCAGATCCAGTTCGACCGTGCCGATCTGCGCGGCGCCAACTTCTTCGGTGCGTGCTTGCGCGGTGCCAGCCTGCGCCAGTCCGACATGCGGCCAGGCCAGATGCAGATCCAGGACAGTCGCGGCACACGGCGGCAGGTCACGACCCTGCGTGGCGCCGATCTCGAGGGTGCCGATCTGTCGCTGACCCAGCTTGAGGAAGCCGACATGGCGGTGGCGTCGGCGCGCGGCGCCAGCTTCGCCCGCGCCAACCTCTACGGCGTCAATCTCGCTGGTGCTGATCTCAGCGGCGCCGATTTTACCGAAGCCAAGATGAAGGAATGCAACCTGCTCGGCGCCAAGCTCGATGGCGCCAAGCTGAAGGGCGCCGATCTGCGCGGTGCAAACCTGCGCAATGTCGATCTCAGCATGGTCAATGTCACCGGCGCCAACCTGATCGGCGCCGCGATGCGCAGCGCCAACGCGACTATGCATGGCGAAATCGAGGCCATCCTCGCCAGCCATTCACGCTGGATCGCCACCGGCGGCAGCGAAGGCGAGCGCGCCAACTTCTCCGGGCGCAAGCTGCGCGGCACTGATTTCTCGGGCTGCGACCTGCGCGCTGCCGATTTCACCGACGCCAACCTCTCGGATGCGCATTTCGTCTGCGCCCAGCTCACATTCACCAACTTCACCCGCTGCGATCTGCAGCGCGTCAATTTTGACGAAGCCTGCTGTGCAGGCACCATCTTCAGTGAAGCCAATCTCGGCGCCGCCACCTTCCGCAACGCGCAACTGATCGGCGCCGAGGTGACGACGCCGGATGGTCAGCCCACCGGTCGCCTGTTCCACCCGCAGATGACCGGCACCAATCTGAATGGCGTGGACCTGCGCGGCGCGAAGGTGGTGGGCGTCGACTTCGGCCAGGCGCAATTCACGGATGTGCATCTGGGCAGCGCCAGCCTGATCGATTGCAAGGGTCTGCCGCCGCCAGGCCCGGTGCGTCATATCGCCAAGCCCAAAGGCACGATTCTTATCGACTGAAGGTTATCCCTGCGGCGTCCGTTCAAATGGGGAAATTTCTTGTTCTCGGAGAAATGATCGGTTTTTCAGATCATGTGGTTCTTGCGCCACAGGTAACGGTTTTTGCGGCATAGTGGCGCGAGTGTGAGTGGGGAATACGGCTCAAGGCAGGGAGAAACCATGCGCTTCGCCGAAAAAATCGACGAGCCGGATTTGCGGCATCTGTATTTCTACTGGCTGTCGAAAAAGACCAGCCGGTTCCCGCCACCGCGGTCAGTCATCGAGCCCGGCGAAATCCGCTTCCTGCTGCCGGCGCTGTTCATCATCGAGGTCGATCACAGCGAAGAGCGTTTCCGCTATCGCCTGGCCGGCAGCGATGTTGAGGCGCTGGTGCAGGCGCGGCTGCATGGCCTGTGGCTGGATGAAGCGCTGCGCTCGCCTTTACGCGAATTCTTCGACGAAGCTTTCTGCGCCGCGGCTTTTGGCCGCAAGGTTCAATATCGTCGCAACACGCTGCATCTCGCCGGGCGGCCATATATCCGCTATTCGCGCATCCTGCTGCCGCTGTCGAATACCGGCGAGCGTATCGATCATCTGCTGGGCTGCATCAAGCTCGATGGTGAAATTCATGCTCGCAATCCCGGCATGGTCGAGCAGCACGAGATCACCATCAGCGATGTCGCGACGTTTGAACTCGATGCCTATGAGATGCCGGAAGAGATAAAGCGTCTGGGCAGCGGCGGATCGCCTGACCAGTAAGCGACGGCGGCGCAGCCAGGATCGCGGCGACCGGGATCTGGCCCCGGCCGGCAGGTCACATTTCGACCTTGCCCCAGGCGATCTGGTGCAGCGGCAGGTCTTTCAGCTTTTCCACGTAAGGCTTGGCGCCGATGAAGATGGGTGCAAGGCTGACGCCCTTGGCGACCAGCACGACATCATCTTTCTGCAGGCGCTGCTTGAACGCAGCCATGGACCGCTGGGCCATTTCCGGCGTGGCGACGCCGGATTCCGACACCATGATCAGGGTGACGACTTTGCCGTCGATCTTATAATTCACAAACGGGTAGTGCTGCCCCATGCCTCTTCTCCCCAGGCCGACCCCTGCGTGCAGCGTTAACCAAAACATATTCCATATGACGTAGAAAAACTAACGAATTCTAACTGCTGTGTGATTACTAAGCGGGCTTGCATTGAAAACTGTGACGCTCGCCGCAGGGTGGCGACTTTGCCAGACGCGTGGTCTTGGCCTTTCGTCATGTGCAACCATACTTGTGTTCAATCGCTCCGGCCGCCATTGCAATGCAATATGCGGGAGCATTGGAGACCGACCATGACAAAAGCCACCTTTTCCGCCGCATTTCTTCCAGCTGTTGCTCTTGCCGTTGTCCTCGCGACAAGCTTGGCTGCAGCGCCGGTGCAGGCCGGCAGCTTCGTTGTGCAACCCGGCGCAACGACGCAGATCGATGTTGCCGAGCGCAACAACTACACCACCATCGTCGTTACCAACGGCAGCAACGTTGCCGGCAGCCTGCAGATTCCTGCGGGCGGCACCACGGTGGCCGTGCCGGCCAATGGCAAAATCGAACTCTATGATCGCTACAGCAGCGGCCCGATCGGCAATGCTGTGCTGGCTGTGACCAATACCGGCAGCGTGCCGCTGCGGGTGATCTCGCAGTACTCCGTCCGGCTGCCGCTGCCGTAACAGCAGTGGCCTCGGCGGGATCTGACTTCAGAAACCGCCCGGCATGTCCTGATCGGGCAGCGGCGTGAATGTCTCGGTGTCGAGCCGCAGGTAGAAGCCGTCGCGGAAGCCGCCGCTGCGGCTGAGTTCGGTGATCGAGCGCGGCTGCACCGGAATCGCGGAGGGCCAGACCTGCACGCTGAACACCTGCGCGGGTCGGTCCGTCTCGCCATAACTCAGCGGCAGCATCAGGCGTCGCGTCATCGCAAATCCTTCGGCATCCCAGCGGAATACGCTTTCGGAGTAGACCGGCACGCCGTCATGGAAAGCGGCATCGTAGATATGTGTCATGTAGTCGCGATAGCTGCCCTGCATGATGTCGTGCAGCGTCTTGCCGGTGAAATCCGTGCCATAGCGTTCGACATGCGCTGACCCCACCAGGCGGTAACGCCAGATGCTGGCGCCGGCCGGTTCGGTGATCAGCAGGTTGGGCCAGATCGCCGGCGGCAGGTCGAGCGGATCGATCTCGCCGCGATCCGCCATGCGGCGGCCCAGCCGCTTGCGCGACCAGTACACCGCCACGGCATCCAGTATGGGCTCGTCGGAAAAAGGCGTGCGGCCGATCATCGCCTTCAAGTCTACCGCCGCCGCATCGACTTGTCGCTAAAGCTGTAGGCCAGGCCGCGTGGATCAGCCCCGGGCGGCGGGCGCGCCGGTGGTTCTGTCGTCGTTCGGCAGCGCAGCAAGCAGGCCGAGCAGGAACCAGAAACTGCGCTGGAAGAAGAAGTCATGCACGGTCGTGGCGGCGCCGAGGCAGACCAGCGCGACCAGCAGGCCGATGGCCCAGCCGGCCGTCTCCGGCATCGCCATACCGCGGAAGGCGTGGCGTATGGCAATGCCGAATGTGCCGGCCACGACCAGCAGACCGACCAGCCCGGTTTCGGCCAGCAGCCAGACCGGCACCGAATGGATCACCAGCGGGCCGCCGGTGGTGCTGAGATAGTGATGCATGTAGGCGCCGAGGCCGTTGCCGAAGATCGGCCGCTCCAGCCACATCGCCCAGCCGTCGGTGATGCTGGTCCAGCGTTCCAGGTCGCCCGACTGGCGCTCGATGCTGACCTGCAGCAGCGCGGTGAGCTGTTGCACATAGGCCGCCTCCGCGGCGCTGGTGGCGCTGTTGGTGAAGAAGGCCACGGCTTTGGCAACCGCGGGCACCAAGATGGCATAGATTTCGTGCAACTGCGTGCATAACAACAGCGTCGCCAGTGACCAGATCAGGCTCGGCAGCAGGGCGCGGCGACTGCTCTGCGCCGGGAACAGCATCATGGTGGCCAGCAGAATGAGGGTCATGCCCAGGCCCGCACGGGAATGACAGAAATAGATCGCGGCGCAGGCGACGCTGAGGATCAGTGACAGCAGATATCTGTGCCGGCCGAAAATCCCCAGATGCCAGGCCGCGATTGCAGCGGCAGATGTCATCACCATCTGCACGGCGAAGGCATTCGTATTGCCGGCATAGGCCTTGAGCGGTAGCGAAAAGATATCCTGATGGAGTCTGATGCCGGCCAGCGCCGCGATCATCAGGCCCAGTTGCAGCACCGCGATGGTGCTGCCGGTGGCGATGAAGGTCGACAGCAGGAGGCGGCGGTGCCGGTCTGTCGTCACGGCAATCGCGACGCCGGTGGTGACATAGCCGAGAATGATCAGCCAGCCGAGGCCGCGGTTTAGGAATGCCCAGCTGGTCCAGCCGAAACGGCTGTAGCCATAGGCGAGCGAGGCCGCGAATACCAACGTCACTGCTGCCAGGCCCGCCAGCAGCAACTTCGGCAGCGGCAGCGCATACCGGTAGCGCCACAGGAAAAAGGGCGCGAGGCCCAGACTGGTCAGCGAAATCAGGTCGGCGACATTGGCGGTGAGTTCGCCGCCGCGCACAGGAATGCGCAGCTGGAAGAACAGCAGCATGGCACAGAGCATGCAGCCGATGGTGATGCCGATCGTGGCCCAGTTGATGCCGGGCGTCATCACGGCCGCCGGCTGTGTCTTCTGTGCGGCGTATTTCTTGCGGTGCCGCATCACGATCAGGGTGCTGACAACCGCAAAGATCACGACCAGGAAGAGATACAGCAGGCCGATGGCGACAGCGCTGGCAATGGCTGCCGAGTCATCGATGCCGATCGCGCCCAACGCCTGCGCCGCGCTCAGTTCGCGGATGCCCCAGCCGGAAAAGCTGATTGGCAGGCTGGAGGTGAACATCACGATGATCAGGGCGGCGATCACCTCGCCGTCAAAGCGCATGACGCCGATGCCCCAGAGCAGGCTGAGATAGGCGCCGAGCATGCAGGCATGCGCCAGCAGCGTGATCAGCACGCTGGGCCACTGGCGACTGGCCGCGCGCAGCGAGGTGGGCAGGCCCTTCAGCATACCGGCCGGGCGCAGCACGACCGCGAATATCACGACAGCCACCACGGCCAATGTCGCCAGTACCGACAGCAGCGAGAAGCCGGCCGGCAGCAGATCGAAGTGGATGTTGACGAAGAGATACCAGACACTGACCAGGCTGAGCAGGAACAGGATGGCGGCGGCCTGAATGCGTTCCCAGTAGGTGGCGATCACCGAGGCGCTGAACGGCACGCCGTCGGCCGCCAGCGCGGCGGCGCGGCTCAGGCTCTGGCCGATGATGTTGAGGAAGATCTGGTTGGAAACCTGACCAATCGAGTGGGCGAAGAACAGGCTGCGCCAGCTCGGCTGAAAGCCCAGGCCGGCCAGCACCGAGCGGAACCGCACCAGCGACAGCAGCGAATTGGCCAGCACCAGCACGGCGGCCACCACGATGCTGAACCAGTGGATCGAGCCCAGGGTCTCGATAACAGTGTCGATGCCGGCGAAATACAGGGTCGCAGCGAGCGAGCCTAGGGAGATCAACGCCAGAAAGGCAAGACGAAGGCCACGGGCCATTGCGGATTGTCTAATCTGTTAAGAGGTGCGCGATCTAATCGGCCATGGTCATGCCATGCCATACAGGCATGAGCAAGTTGTCCATTAGACGTATTACAGAAAAATGCCGTGTGGCAGATGGTGCTGCTGGACAGGATTGAACTGTCGACCTCCTCATTACCAATGAGGTGCTCTACCACTGAGCTACAGCAGCCCGAATCTGGTGTTTAATCCGGCTGGATTAACATCCAACTGGATTAACAGGGGCCTAAAATGACAAACCGGCCCTCGGACCCTGAGAGTCCGGCCGGCGTCGGGCGCGGAAACTGCCACAGCCGGCCGGTCGGCGCAAGCGCGACATCCAAGGTTTCGGCCGGGTTTTGTGAAATCAGGGATTTGTCTGTCTTTCCGGGGCTTTGAGCCGTGATCGCAGCGACCGGTCGGCGCATTTCCAATTGACGGCCGCAACCCCGCTGGCTATCGCTGCCAGCACCGCAAAGGGCGGCGGGACGGGTGATGGCAGACAGCGACAGATCGGCTCCGGATGCACCGGTTTCAGCCCTGCGTCACCGCAGGGCGAAAGCGCGTGCCGAGCGCGCCGCCCGGCTGGCCGCCAGTCTGCGCGCCAATATCGGCCGCCGCAAACAGCAGGCCCGCGACCGGACCGCACAGGACTCTGGCGGCGAAGGGCCGGATGAACCCGAAGATGACCCGCTGCTTGATGGGGGCGCTTGACGCGCCAGCGCGGCCCGCTTAAGCCCGAACGACCGTATTCCCGCCACCGAAAGGGCGCAGCTGCATGTCTGTCATGTCCGATATCTGGATTCGCGAAATGGCGAAGACGCAGGGCATGATCGAGCCTTTCGTCGAGGCGCAGAAGCGCGAGGGCACGATCTCCTACGGCCTGTCCTCCTACGGCTACGACGCCCGCGTGGCGCGCGAGTTCAAGATCTTCACCAACGTGAACAGCGCGGTGGTCGATCCCAAGGAATTCTCACCGGATTCCTTCGTCGACCGTGATACCGATGTCTGTATCATCCCGCCCAACTCGTTTGCGCTGGCGCGCACGGTGGAATATTTCCGCATCCCGCGCGACGTGCTGGTGATCTGCCTGGGCAAGAGCACCTATGCGCGCTGCGGCATCATCGTGAATGTCACGCCGCTGGAGCCCGAATGGGAAGGTCATGTGACGCTGGAATTTTCCAACACCACGCCGCTGCCCGCCAGGATCTACGCCAATGAAGGCGCCTGCCAGTTCCTCTTCCTCAAAGGCGACCAGCCCTGCGAGGTGAGCTATGCCGACCGTGCCGGCAAATACATGGGCCAGCGCGGCGTCACGCTGCCCAAGCTGTAATTCCCGCTTCCGGTTAGGCTTCGCTCGAAGCTGCAACTTTTAGTGTATATTTTATAACGCTTTCAGAGACCGGCCGACGATTAGGCAGGTTTAGCGGGAAATTCATATCGGCACCGATTCTCTGAAGTTGTATTGCCATAGCCCCTTTGGCAGTATCTCACCCGCAGCAAGGGTGTCGCGAGCAACCGGGGGCAAGGCGTGAGTTCAGGAGCGGGGGAAACGACGCAGCAAAGTGGCGCCGCTATCCATTCGCCTGCGCTTTGTGCCTGTAACGGCTGCAGCGCGACGACCGGCTTCAGCAGCGGCAGCCTGATCAGCGATCCGAACTATGTGCTGGGTGCGCCGGGCAGCATCGACCCGCTGCTGAATCAGGGTTCCACGAATTACTGGAATGGCGGCAACGTCGGTACCGGGGCGACGATCACCTTCGCCTTCATGACGTCGATTCCGCAGCGCTATTACAATCTCGAACCCTATGCGAATGCGGAAGGCTTCTCGATCCTGGCGGATTTCGCCGGTCGGACCAGCTTCAGCAGCGCACAGCAGATTGCCGTGCGCGGCATCATGGATATGTATGAGTCGGTCTGCAATCTCACGATCAATGAGGTTACATACAACTCGAACAGTGCCGCGAGCATCGAATTCACCAATGCAACGATGGACCCTGGCGTCGGCGGTTTCGCTTATTATCCGAACCAGTCCTTTGCCGGAAACAAATACGGCGGCGACGTTTTCATCGCCAACAGCAACACCGGCACCTCGTTGGGCAGTTGGGGCTATCTCACCCTGCTGCACGAGATCGGCCATGCACTCGGCCTGAAGCATCCCGGCAATTACGATGCCGGCGGCGGCGGCACACCGGGGCCATATCTGCCCACCGGTCAGGACAGTCACAGGTATACGGTGATGTCCTACTACGACCATCCGAGTTATCCGAACAGCTCGCCGGTCACGCCGATGCTGCTGGATATTGCGGCGCTGCAACATGTCTATGGCGTGAATTACAACTACAATTCCGGCGCCAGCACTTACACGGTGGCGAACTATTTCGGCGCCAACCAGATGAAATGCCTCTGGGATGGCGGTGGCATCGATACGATCGATGTTTCGACACTCAGTGTCACCAACTGGATCAACCTGAACGCAGGTAGCTTCAGCTCGATCAATACCGGCGGGGTACAGACCAACAATTTCTCGATCGCTTACAACGCCAATATCGAGAATGCCACCGGCGGCAGTGGCAGCGATCACATCACCGGCAATGCACTGGCGAATACGTTGATGGGTGGCGCGGGTAACGATGCGCTCTATGGTGGTCAGGGCAATGATATCCTGCGCGGCGGTGCCGGCGGCGATATCCTGGACGGCGGCGCCGACACGGATACTATCAGCTACGCTGATTCTGCCAGTGCCGTGAACATCAATCTTGCCCTCAGCACGGCTTCCGGAGGCGATGCGACCGGCGACGTGTTTTCCGGCATCGAGAATATCAGTGGTTCGAGTTTTGCCGACACGCTGACAGGCGATGGGGGCACAAATGTTCTGATCGGCAATGGTGGCGCGGATATTCTTGACGGCGGCCAGGGCACGGACTGGGCAGACTACTCCTTCGGCACCGGCGGCGCGGTCACGGTCAATCTTACCACCGGCACCGGCAGCGGTGCCGAAGCCCAGGGCGACACCCTGGCCAACATCGAGAATCTGGTCGGCAGCTCGTTTAACGACAGGCTGACCGGCAATTCTGGCGTGAATACCATTCTGGGCGGAGCCGGCGACGACACCATCCTGAGCGGCGGTGGCAACGACACGCTGAATGGCGGCGATGGCAGCGATACGCTCAGTTATGCCTGGTCGACCGTCGGCGTCACGGCGGGTGGCAACAACGCTCTGATCACCAATTTCGAGTGGCTGGAAGGCTCTGCCTACAACGACACGCTCAGCCTGATGCCGGCTGGCGTGCGTGCCGGTGCTGGCGACGATTCTATCTTATTCGGCAGTGGCGCCGCCGGTGTGCATCTGGATGGCGGCAGCGGCACGGACACTGCCAGCTACTACGGTTTCAACCTCGCTGGCGGTATCAACGTCAATCTACTGACCGGTGTGGGAGCGCACTCATCGTCAAGCAGTTACAATCACACCCTGGCTGATATTGAAAACGTTCTTGGCACGTTGGGTAACGACACCATCACCGGCAATGCTGCCGCCAATCTTCTGTTTGGCGACTTCGGTAATGACACGCTGAATGGCGGTGATGGTGACGATTTCCTGCGCGGTGACTCGGGGAGCGACATCATCAACGGCGGCAACGGTATCGATACGGTCAGCTTCGTTGGCGAAACCGGAAACATCGTCGCTTCGTTGGCTGCTGGTACGGCGATCAAGTATGACGCCGGCTGGGCTCAGTACACCGACACACTTTCCGGTATCGAGAATCTGATTGGTGGAGATTTTGCCGACACGCTGACCGGCGATGCGAATGCCAACAGTCTCGATGGCGGCGCAGGCAACGACGTGTTGGCTGGCGGTGCGGGTGCGGATACTCTCGCTGGCGGTAACGGGACTGATACGGCGAGTTACGCGGCCTCGGCCGCTGCAGTGACAGTGAACCTGACGACCGGCGCGGCCAGTGGCGGCGATGCGGCAGGCGACGCGCTCACCAGCATCGAAAACCTGATCGGCTCTGCCTTTGCCGATACACTGACCGGCGGCGCGGGCGCCAACCAGCTGTCCGGCGGCGGCGGCAACGATACGCTGCTGGGTGATGGCGGCTGGAACCTGCTGGTGGGCAGCGCCGATATCGGCGGCAGTGGCTGGGCGCGCGGCCCGGCCGGCGCGCAGGCAGCGATCACGGCCAATGCGATGGCGGCGCCGGACGGCACAACCACGGCGGACCTGCTGAGCTTCTCCGGCGGCAACCACACGGTCTACCAGCAGGTCGCCCATACGGTGGCGCAGAACGACAGGATCACGGCGTCGGTCTACCTGAAGCAGGGCACGGCGGCAGAAGCCTGGATGCAGATCTTCATGCCGGGCTCGGTGAACCAGGATTCTTACGTGGTGCTGAACTTCGCCAATGGCACGGTGCGCACGGCGGGCGGCGCGGCGGGCAACCTGGTGGCGGGTGTGGAAGCGCTGGCCAATGGCTGGTTCCGCATCAGCGGCACGCTGACCAACGTCGATCCGGCGACCTCGGGCCAGATCCGCATGGCGCTGGTGGGAGCGGACCTGGCGGTGAACGTGACCGGCAGCCTGTATGCCTGGGGCGCGCAGCTTGAACCCGGTGCGGTCGCGGGCACTTATACGCCGACCACCAATGTAGCCATGACGGCGACTGGCAGCGATACGCTGGACGGCGGCGATGGTGACGACATCCTGGATGGCGGTGCCGGCGCTGACGGCATGACGGGCGGTACTGGCGACGACACCTATACGGTCGACAATGTTGGCGACGTCGTGAGCGAGGCCGCAGGCGGCGGCACCGATACGGTGCAGTCGTCGCTCAATTATGTGCTGGGCAGCAATGTGGAGAATCTGGTGCTGCTCGGCGCGGCAGGCCTGAGCGGCACTGGCAATGCGCTGGCCAACCAGATCACCGGCACCGGCAGCGCGGATACGCTGAATGGCGGTGGCGGCAACGACACGCTGAATGGCGGTGGCGGCAACGACACACTGCTGGGTGACGGTGGCTCGAACCTGCTGCTGTCGAGTGCTGGCTTTGAGAACACTTCGGCCTGGGCGCGCGGCCCGGCCGGCGCGCAGGCGACGATCACGGCCAATGCGATGGCGGCGCCGGACGGCACAACCACGGCGGACCTGCTGAGCTTCTCCGGCGGCAACCACACGGTCTACCAGCAGGTCGCCCATACGGTGGCGCAGAACGACAGGATCACGGCGTCGGTCTACCTGAAGCAGGGCACGGCGGCGGAAGCCTGGATGCAGATCTTCATGCCGGGCTCGGTGAACCAGGATTCTTACGTGGTGCTGAACTTCGCCAATGGCACGGTGCGCACGGCGGGCGGCGCGGCGGGCAACCTGGTGGCGGGTGTGGAAGCGCTGGCCAATGGCTGGTTCCGCATCAGCGGCACGCTGACCAACGTCGATCCGGCGACCTCGGGCCAGATCCGCGTGGCGCTGGTGGGAGCGGACCTGGCGGTGAACGTGACCGGCAGCCTGTATGCCTGGGGCGCGCAGCTTGAACCCGGTGCGGTCGCGGGCACTTATACGCCGACCACCGGCGCAGCTGTCATGGCCACTGGCGACGACACGCTGAATGGCGGTGCCGGAAACGACACGCTGAATGGCGGCGCCGGCAACGACATCCTGGACGGTGGTATTGGTGCCGACAGCATGACGGGCGGTACTGGCGATGACACCTATACGGTCGACAATGTTGGCGACAGCGTGAGCGAGGCCGCAGGCGGCGGCACCGATACGGTGCAGTCGTCGCTCAATTATGTGCTGGGCAACAATGTCGAGAATCTGGTGCTGCTCGGCGCGGCAGGCCTGAGCGGCACTGGCAATGCGCTGGCCAACCAGATCACCGGCACCAGCGGTGCGGATACGCTGAATGGTGGTGGCGACAACGACACGCTGAATGGCGGTGGGGATGACGACACGCTGCTGGGCGACGGCGGGTGGAATCTGCTGCGCCAGAGCGCCGGGTTCGAGAATGTCTCGGCCTGGGCGCGCGGCCCGGCCGGCGCGCAGGCGACGATCACGGCCAATACGCTGGCGGCGCCGGACGGCACAACCACGGCGGACCTGCTGAGCTTCTCCGGCGGCAACCACACGGTCTACCAGCAGGTCGCCCATACGGTGGCGCAGAATGACAGGATCACGGCGTCGGTCTACCTGAAGCAGGGCACGGCGGCAGAAGCCTGGATGCAGATCTTCATGCCCGGTTCGGTGAACCAGGATTCTTACGTGGTGCTGAATTTCGCCAATGGCACGGTGCGCACGGCGGGCGGCGCGGCGGGCAACCTGGTGGCGGGCGTGGAAGCGCTGGCCAATGGCTGGTTCCGCATCAGCGGCACGCTGACCAACATCGACCCGGCCACCTCGGGCCAGATCCGCATGGCGCTGGTGGGGGCTGACCTGTCGGTGAACGTGACTGGCAGTCTCTATGCCTGGGGCGCGCAGCTTGAACCCGGTGCTGTCGCCGGCACTTATACGCCGACTGCCAGCGCGGCTGTTACGGCCAGCAGCGCCGGTGATGACATCCTCGATGGTGGCGCCGGCAACGACACGCTGATTGGCGGTGCCGGCAACGACACGCTGATCGGTGGCGCGGGCGCGGATGTGCTGACAGGCGGTATCGGCACCGACACGGCCTCGTATTCCGGTTCCTCCAGTGGCGTGACGGTGAATCTCGCCACCGGAACGTCTTCTGGCGGCGATGCCGCGGGCGATGTGCTGAGCGGTATCGAGAATGTGACCGGTTCGGCCTTTGCCGACACGCTGACCGGCGGCGCGGGCGCCAACCAGCTTTCCGGCGGTGCCGGCAACGACACGCTGCTGGGCGACGGCGGGTGGAATCTGCTGCGCCAGAGCGCCGGGTTCGAGAATGTCTCGGCCTGGGCGCGCGGCCCGGCCGGCGCGCAGGCGACGATCACGGCCAATACGCTGGCGGCGCCGGACGGCACAACCACGGCGGACCTGCTGAGCTTCTCCGGCGGCAACCACACGGTCTACCAGCAGGTCGCCCATACGGTGGCGCAGAATGACAGGATCACGGCGTCGGTCTACCTGAAGCAGGGCACGGCGGCAGAAGCCTGGATGCAGATCTTCATGCCCGGTTCGGTGAACCAGGATTCTTACGTGGTGCTGAATTTCGCCAATGGCACGGTGCGCACGGCGGGCGGCGCGGCGGGCAACCTGGTGGCGGGCGTGGAAGCGCTGGCCAATGGCTGGTTCCGCATCAGCGGCACGCTGACCAACATCGACCCGGCCACCTCGGGCCAGATCCGCATGGCGCTGGTGGGGGCTGACCTGTCGGTGAACGTGACTGGCAGTCTCTATGCCTGGGGCGCGCAGCTTGAACCCGGTGCTGTCGCTGGCAGCTACACCCCGACGACTGGCGCGGCTGCTACGGCGACTGGCAACGACACGCTGGATGGCGGCACCGGCAACGACACACTGGATGGCGGCGCAGGCAGCGACACTTATCAATTCGCCCGTGGTGACGGTCTCGATACGGTGAGCCAGAGCGGCATTTCGGATGGCGCCGGCACCACCGACCGCGTGCTGTTCGAGACCGGCGTGGCCTTCGACCAGCTGTGGTTCCGCCATGTCGGCAACGATCTGGTGATCAACGTGATCGGCGAAGCCTCCAGCCAGGTCACCCTGACCAGCTGGTACAGCGATCCCACCCGTCAGGTCGATGCGATCCGCACCACGGAGGGCACACAGGAATTGTTGGCCGCCAATATCGATGCGCTCGTCACTGCCATGGCCGCCTATTCCGCCACCGTGCCGGCCACGCTGACCCTGAGCACCGCCGACCATACCGCGCTCGACGGTGTCCTCGCCGCGGCCTGGCAGAACTACTGACCCGGCGGCGCTGCCGCCGCCCTGTCCTCGCCACAGTCTGCGGCTGAAATCGCGCCGCACTGGCGATTCAGCCCCCTTTGCGCTAGACAAGCGGTGCCCTATTTATCCCTGACCGGCGATTTTAGCCGGTAGTTCTTTGGAATCAATGCGTTATGGATAGAATCCGGTTGCGTGGCGGCAAGCCGCTCGAAGGCAGCATTGGCATCGGCGGCGCCAAGAACGCGGCCCTGCCGCTGATGGCGGCCAGCCTGCTGAGCGAGGAGACGCTGACGCTCTCCAATGTGCCGCACCTGGCTGATATCGCCACCATGGCGCATCTGCTGCAGCAGCATGGCGTGGATGTCTCGATGGACGGCGGCAATGGCACGCCCGAGGGCCGCACCATCCATCTCAATGCCGGCAAGATCACCTCGACGCTGGCGCCCTACGATCTCGTCCGCAAGATGCGCGCAAGCGTGCTCGTGCTGGGCCCCCTGCTGGCGCGCTTCGGCGAAGCCGAAGTCTCGCTGCCGGGTGGCTGCGCCATCGGCACGCGGCCAGTCGATCTGCATATCATGGGTCTCAAGGCGATGGGCGCCGAGATCAATGTCGAGAACGGCTATATCAAGGCCAGGGCGAAGCAGGGCCTAAAGGGAGCCGTGATCCGCTTCCCGCAGGTCTCGGTCGGCGCCACTGAAAACCTGCTGATGGCCGCGGCGCTGGCCGACGGCACCACCGTGCTGGAGAATGCCGCGCGCGAACCCGAGATCAGCGATCTCGTGCAGTGCCTCGTCGCCATGGGTGCGATGATCGACGGCATCGGCAGCGAACATCTCACCATCCACGGCAAACCATCCTTACGTGGCGCGACGCACAAGATCGTGCCGGATCGTATCGAGATCGGCACGTATCTGGCGGCCGTCGCGATCTGCGGCGGCAAGGTGGAACTGACCGGTGCACGGCTCGACCTGATCGAGGCCGTGGCCGAGAAGCTGGTGGAAGCCGGCTGCGAGATTGGCCAGACCACGCGCGGCATCTCGATCGCGCGCAACGGTTCGCGTCTGAAAGGCGTCGATTTCCTCACTGCGCCCTATCCGGGATTCCCGACCGATATGCAGGCGCAGATGATGTCGTTGATGGCGGTGGCCGATGGCGCTTCGATGATCACCGAGACGATCTTCGAGAACCGCTTCATGCATGTGCCGGAACTGGCGCGCATGGGAGCGAATATCGTGGTGCATGGCTCGTCGGCGCTGGTGCGCGGCGTGCCCAAGCTGACCGGCGCGCCGGTGATGGCCACCGATCTGCGCGCGTCTGTGTCTCTCGTTCTCGCCGGCCTGGCGGCCGAAGGTGAAACCGTGATCAACCGCGTCTATCACCTCGATCGCGGCTACGAGCGGCTGGAAGACAAGCTGTCGGCCTGTGGCGCGGATATCGAAAGACTGAAGGACTGAGATGGACGAGCGCCGCAAGACGCCACGTTTTCCGCCCCTGCGCCTGCGCGCAGAGGATGCGGAGGATGTGACCGTGCTGGCGGCCTGCCTGCAGGATGCGACGCTTCGCGCCGCCGACATGGCCTGGCAGCCGCAGCAGCGCCGCTTTGCCATGCTGCTCAACCGTTTCCGCTGGGAAGACGAGAACCGCGTCGATGCGCGCGGCAAGCTGGTGCGCGCCATGCCGCATGTGCGCGTGCCGGCCGGCCTGCATTTCGACGGTGTGCTGAAAGTGCAGAGCAGCGGCATCGACCGCGACAATACGAAAGCATCGCTCGAACTGCTCTCGATCATCGCGGAACCGCATGGCGAAGAACCGGCGGCGGTCCTCACTCTGGTATTTGCCGGCGGCGGTGCCGTCCGGCTTGAAGTCGAATGCGTGGACGCACAGATGCAGGATCTGGGGCAACCCTATCCGGTGCGTCGTGTGCCCAAGCATAAGGAAGTGTCATGAGTGTCTCTGATTCGAACAAGCTGGTGATGGCGCTGCCCAAGGGGCGCATCCTCAAGGAAGTCATGCCGCTGCTGCTCGCCGCCGGCATCGAGCCCGAGAAGGAATTCTCCGACGACAACAGCCGCAAGCTGCGTTTCGCCACCAGCCAGCCCGATATCGAACTGATCCGCGTGCGCAGCTTCGACGTCGCCACTTTCGTGGCCTTCGGCGCCGCACAGCTCGGTGTTTGCGGCAACGATGTGCTGATGGAATTCGATTTCCCGGAAATCTACGCGCCACTCGATCTCGATATCGGGCATTGCCGGCTGTCGGTGGCGGAACCGGCCTCGCTCTCGGCGTCCGACGATCCGAAGCGCTGGAGCCATGTGCGCGTCGCCACCAAATATCCGCATGTGACGCAGACCTATTTCGCCGCGCGTGGCGTGCAGGCCGAATGCATCAAGCTGAACGGCGCGATGGAACTGGCGCCGACGCTCGGCCTGTGCCGCCGCATCGTCGATCTGGTCTCGACCGGCGCGACGCTCAAGGCCAACGGCCTGGTCGAAGTCGAAGTGATCGCGCAGGTCACGTCGCGGCTGGTGGTCAACCGCGCGGCGCTCAAGACGCGTCCGATCCAGGTCGGCGGCTGGCTCGAGAAGTTCACCGCCGCCGTGGAAGCTGCGACCGCCGCCAAGGCCGGCGCAAAGAAGGCGGCCGGCTGATGCCTGTCTCGCTCAACGCCTCTGACAAGGACTTCACCGCCCGCTTCAACGCGATGGTGAAGGCCAAGCGCGACGCCGAGGCCGATGTCTCGACTGTCGTGGCCCAGATCATTGCCGATGTGCGCAAGCGCGGCGATGCGGCGCTGCATGAGCTGAACGCGAAGTTCGATCATGTCGATTCCGCGACACTCGGCCTGCGCATCTCGCAGTCCGAGATTGATACGGCGGCCACGCAGGTCGACCCACAGACCCTTGCCGCGCTCGAAACTGCCGCCGCCCGCATCCGCGATTTCCATGCGCGGCAACGGCCGTCGGATGATTTCTACACCGACGCACAGGGCGTGAAGCTCGGCCATCGCTGGACGCCGCTGGATGCCGTGGGGCTTTACGTGCCCGGCGGCAAGGCGGCCTATCCCTCGTCGGTGCTGATGAATGCGCTGCCGGCGGTGGTGGCCGGTGTGCGCCGCGTCGTCGTCACGCTGCCGACGCCGAACGGCGAACTCAACCCGCTGGTGATGGCGGCGCTGAAACTCGCGGGCGTGACGGAAGTCTATCGTGTCGGTGGCGCGCAGGCCGTGGCGGCGCTGGCCTATGGCACCGACAGTATCCCCGCCGTCGACAAGATCACCGGTCCGGGCAACAGCTTCGTCGTCACGGCGAAACGCCTGGTCTTCGGTCATGTCGGCATCGACAACCCGGCCGGCCCGTCCGAGATTCTCGTGGTCGCCGACAACAAGAACGATCCGGCCTGGATCGCTGCCGATCTGCTCTCCCAGGCCGAGCATGACGAAGTGGCGCAGTCGGTGCTGATCACCGATGATGCTGCCTTTGCCGAGAAAGTCGGCGCCGCCGTGCGCCAGCAGCTCTCGACGATGCCGCGCAGCAATATCGCCACGCCGTCGTGGGAAAAGTTCGGCGCGCTGATCACAGTCGGGCAGCTGTCGGATGCAGCGCCGCTCGTGGATGCCATCGCGCCCGAGCATCTCGAACTCGCCATCGACGATCCGCAGGCACTGGCGAACAAGGTGCGCCATGCCGGCGCCATCTTCCTCGGCCGTCACACGCCGGAAGCGATCGGCGATTATGTCGCGGGTCCGAACCATGTGCTGCCCACGGCGGGGGCGGCACGGTTCGCCTCGGGGCTGAACCTGCTCGATTTCATGAAGCGCACGACGCTGGTCCAGTGTGACGAGGCCTCACTGCAGAAGATCGGCCCGGCCGCGGTCGCACTGGCCAATGCCGAAGGCCTGCAGGGCCATGCACTATCGGTGTCGATCAGGCTGCCCAGAGGAGCCGTATGACCGAGCGAGCGCTGCCGGATTGCCACCGCCTCATCGACGTACAGCTCGATGAGCGCACGGTGGTGCGCCGCTCGGCCGATATCGAACATGAGCTGAAGGTCGCGATGTTCGACCTGATCGAGCAGAACAGCTTCTCGCCGGTCGGCGCGCACGACACGCAGGGGCCGTTCCAGCTTTCGATCGGCATCGCCGACAACCGGCTGGTCTTCGATATCAGCGACGAGGCAGCAGCCCCGCTTGGCAAGATCATTCTGGCGCTGTCGCCCTTCCGCAAGATCGTGAAGGACTATTTCGAGATCTGCGACAGCTATTACCAGGCGATCAAGCGCTCTTCGCCGTCGCAGATCGAAACCATCGACATGGCCCGGCGCGGCATCCACAACGAAGGCTCCGAATTGCTGCGCGAACGGCTGAAGGGCAAGATCGACTGCGATTTCGATACGGCACGCCGCCTGTTCACCGTCATCTGCGTCCTGCATATCCGGTAAGCCATGGACTCTCGGCTTCCCGGTAGCGTGCTGTTCTGTTGCACCATGAACAGCGTCCGGTCCCCGATGGCCGAGGGCATCCTCAAGGCGCTGTATCCCAAGCAGGTCTTCGTCGACTCAGCCGGCGTGCGCAAGGAAAAGGTCGATCCGCTGGCCGTTGAGGTGATGGACGAGATCGGACTCGACATCAGCAAACACCGCTCGAAGAATTTCGAGGACCTGGAAGACAGTTCGTTCGACCTGATCATCTCGCTGTCGCCCGAGGCGCAGCACACCGCTGTCGACATGACCCGCACCATGGCCTGCGACGTCGAATTCTGGAACACCTTCGACCCCACCATCGTGGAGGGCACCCGGGAACAGCGGCTGGCCGCCTACCGCGAGGTGCGCGACTTTCTGAACAAGAAAATCCGCGAGCGTTTCGCAAGGCACTGACCCATTCTTTTGACCTGCGTCAAGGCGATCGCTGCCGACCGGTCTAGTCTGCCCTGGTAAAACAAGGAGACCGGAATGTCGCATTATCACGCCGTGGTCTGGCTGGACCATGCCGAAGCCCGCATTTTCCATTTCGACCGAGACTCGGCCGAGAAGATGACGGTGCATGGTCACAAGCATCACCTGCATCACAAAGCCAGTTCCGTCGTGGGCTCAGGCCGCGAACCGGCGGATGTCGCTTTCTTCGAGGAGATCGTAAAGGCCCTTGAGGCGGCCGGGGAGATCCTGCTGCTGGGGCCGGGTGCGGCGAAGACGGAACTCTTCCGCCATGCGATCAAGGCGCATCCGGGACTGGAGCCGCGTATCCTGGGCGTCGAGACCGTGGACCATCCGACAGACGGCCAGGTGGTGGCCTATGCGCGCAAGTATTTCCATGCCAAGGATCGTATGCGGCCGCTTCTGGCCGGCTGATCGCCGCCTGCCGCAAAACCGCCAAGATTGGCGTATCATATCCGGACAACGATAAGATCCGGAGTTCACGCCATGACCCGCCGCCTCGCGTTTCCCGTTCTCGCCCTCATGCTGTTCGCTGTCGCCGCCTGCGACAACGCGAAAGCGCAAACCGTGCAGCGCACGCTGCCCGATGACGCCACGCTGCTCACGCTGTCGGAAAGCGCCGAACGCGACGTCACCCCCGACACCATGCGTGCCCGCCTGATGGCGCAGGCGACGTCGGAGTCGGCTGCCACGTCGCAGTCCAGCGTCAATGCCGCGATGACCCGGGCGCTCAACCGGGTGAAGGCACTCGGGCTCGAGGTCGAAACCGGCAGCTACAACACCTACCAGGAAAGTCCGCAGCGACCGCAGAGCCTGCCGGCCGGCGCCAAGCCGCCGGCGCCGCTGTGGCGCGCGCAGCAGAGCCTGATCATCACCGCGAAGGACGACGCCAAGCTGCTTGAGGCGGTCGGTGCGCTGCAGACCGAAGGTCTGGCGCTGCAGGAACTGGGCTACACGCTGTCGCGCGAGCAGCAGCGCGGCCAGCAGGATGAGATGTTCGCCGAGGCGCTGCAGCGTCTGGGGGCGCGCGCCGAGAAAGCGGCGGCCGCGCTCGACATGCGCTTCGAGGGCTGGGCCCGTGTCGGCCTGAATGGCGGCATGATCGCGCGTCCGGTGATGATGAAGGCCATGGCCATGTCGGCCCGTGCCGAAGCCGCGCCGCCGGTGGCGGCGGCAGGCGAGCAGACCATCAGCGTGACGGTGGATGGCGAAGCCATTCTGCGTCGTCGCTGAGACTCAGGTCAGTTCGCGCAGTCCGTTCGGCGTCTTGATCAGCGCGCGATAGCGCAGGCGCTCGCCCGAGACGACAACCGGCGGATCGGCAATGCCGAGGCTGCGATACAGCGCGATGACGCGTGCCGGCTCGGGATGTTCCAGCATCACCGATTGCAGCCGCGCGCCCGCATCGGCCATGGCGGCAACCGAGGGTGGCTTGCCCAGCCGGTCGATCACCGATGGCGCCGCGCCCTCCAGCGGCAGCGATCCATCCTCGGGAATCGCGAAGCAGAAGCTGCCATTGGCGCTGGTGAACGCCACCTTGCGGCCCAGCACAGTCTCATGTCCTGCCAGCACGGCATCGATATCGTTCGTGCGTGCCACCCAGCCGCGCAGGCGCCGGCCGCTGTCCCAGTCGGCACGCACGTCCGCCTGATCATCCAGGCCGAACCAGCGCGCGCGATCGGGCCGCGGCGCGTCCGCGTTCACGGCGATGATCTCCAGATAGACGCTCTCGCCGAGCCGAAGCAGGTGGTTGTGGGTGCCCATATCCGGATGCGCGCGGCCGAACGGCACGTCGATGCCGAGACAGCTGCGCACATGCGCCACGCCCTCGGCCAGGCTGGGGGTAATGACGGTGATATGGTCGAGCTGCAGCATGGGAGCCGTCTTAAAGGCCGGGCGCGGAGCCCGTCCAGACTCCACTGGGGTTATGCGAAGGTTGGCAGTCCGTATTTCTATTTCAGGGCGATGAAGTGGGGCGGCTAATCGCCGCAGCGCAGTTAACCATAATGATCTCAAGTGCTTGGCGATACCGTCACGATACGGAACAGCGCTTGCGGTGGCGGTATACCGCCCCTAAATAGAAGCGCTTCCCAGCGAGACTGAACTTTGCCTGCTGCACCGCTCCCACCGAATGAAGCCGCTCGTCTCGCCGACCTGCGCAGCTTCGGCATTCTCGACACGCCCTACGATCCGCGCTTCGATCGTCTGGCGCGGCTGGCTGCGCGTGTCTTCGGCACATCGGGTGCCGGGATCACGCTGCTCGATGCCGATCGTTTGTGGTTCAAGGCGCATGTCGGCGTCGATGTGCGCGAACTGCCGCGTGAAACCGGCTTCTGCGCCTGGACGATCCTCAGCGACGAGCTTTGCGTTGCCGAAGACCTGCAGGCCGATGCACGCTTCGCTGACAATCCGTTGGTTGCGGCGGTGGAGGGCGGCCTGCGCTTTTATGCCGGTGCGCCGCTGATCAGCCGCGACGGCCACTGCATCGGCGCGCTGGGGATCTTCGATCCCACACCCCGCAAGTTCGACGATGTGCAGCGCGGACATCTGAAGGAATTCGCAGCGTTAGTACTCGATGCGCTGGAACTGCATCGCTCATTGTCTGAAACCGAAGCGGCGCGCGAGGAGGCGATGCTGGCCTCGCGCTCCAAGGGCGAGTTCCTCGCCTTCATGAGCCACGAGCTGCGCACGCCGCTGAATGCCGTGATCGGGTTTGCCGAGATGCTGCAAAGCGAGGCCTATGGCCCGCTCGGCGACGACCACTACAAGGATTACGCCGGGTTGATCCGCCAGGCCGGCCAGCATCTGCTCGAAGTGATCAACTCGATCCTTGATCTCAGCCGCATCGAAGCCGGCAAGATGACGCTGACGCTAGATAAGCTGAAGGTGGTGGACGAGGCCGATGCGGTGATCTCGCTGCTGCTGACCCAGGCGCGGCAGAAGGAACTGTCGCTGGTGATGGATGCCAGCCTGCATGGTCTGCCGGTGCTGAATGCCGACCGCAGTGCTTTCCGCCAGGTTCTGCTCAACCTGATTTCCAACGCGATCAAGTTCACGCCGGCCGAGGGCCGCATCGTCGTGACGGGCGCGGTCGAGAAGGATGTCGTGCGCATCAGCATCAGTGATGACGGACAGGGCATCGCGCCGGCCGATCTGGTGCGGCTGGGCGAGGCCTTCTACCAGGCCGGCCCGAAGAACCAGCGCCGCCAGGGCACCGGCCTCGGTCTCGCTATCTCGCATCGCCTGATGGCGCTGCATGGCGGCAAGCTCAAGATCGCCAGCGAACTCGGTCGCGGCACCACGGCGACGATGATCTTCCCCTGCAAGCAGGGCTGAAGCGCACCTCGTCATCCCCGCGCCCGGCGGCTTTGCCGCCCAACATAATATTGTCGCGTAAAGCGCGACGAGCGGAGATCCAGTACACCACAGCCTGAACGCTTCAATCTGGATTCCCGTTTTCGCGGGAATGACGAAACTATTTATGTCCTCGCCAGCGGTTCTTACATAAACCGTCACCCTCGGCACAAGGCCGAGGGTGACGGTTTTGGTTTGTGGCGATAAAATGCGCTGATACTTGGAGGGCCACTCAATGCTGCGTCTGTTGTTCGCTCCGCTGTTCGCCATCTGCTTCGCCGTCTCTGCCCAGGCCGCCGATCTGGCGCAGCCCAAGGGCCCGGTGGTGCTCACCCTCCATGGCAAGATCGCCAACACCAATCGCGGCGCGCTCAACGAGTTCGAGGACGCCTTCTTCAAATTCGGCAGTGTCAGCTTCGACAAGGCGGCGCAGTTCGATCTCGCCATGCTGGAAAAGCTCGGCATGACGTCGCTGACGGTGAAATACGACACCTGGCCCAAAGCCTATAAATTCGAGGGGCCGTTGCTGGCCGACGTGCTCAAGGCGGCGGGCGCCACCGGTCAGACCATCAAGGTCTATGCGCTGGACGGCTATGGCGCGGAAATCCCGGTGCCTGAGCTGCGCCAGTATGGCGTGCTGCTGGCACTCAAGGCCGACGGCAAATATCTCGGCCTGGGCGGCCGCGGCCCGACCTGGGTGGTCTATCCGCGCGACGACAAGCATCCCGCGCTGAAAAGCCATGACGACGCCAAATGGGTCTGGTCGGCGCTGCGGATCGAGGTCGAGTGAACCGCGAATTTGTAAGTATTTGATATTTATAACATAAAACTGCAAAGCTGTGCCGTGAACGCGCTTTCGCCCGGCAGAATGGCCGAATCGAGCCATGCGCCTGACACTGCTTGATTTTCCGGGCTGTCGCGCGCATGTTCTCGCCCGCGCTTGAGAGCGCAGCAATCCGCGCCGCCCCGGCGCGTGACGACCGTACAACAGAGGCTGAATGGCGAAGGAAGAATTGCTGGAATTCCCCGGCGTGGTGGACGAGTTGCTGCCCAATGCCATGTTCCGGGTGAAGCTCGATAACGGCCACGAAGTGTTGGCCCATACCTCGGGCAAGATGCGCAAGAACCGCATCCGCGTGCTGGCGGGCGACAAGGTCATGGTGGAAATGACCCCCTACGACCTGACCAAGGGCCGCATCACCTTCCGCTTCAAGTAAGTCTGATCCGGGGCCGGAACCGTGGCTGCGCCACTCCTTGTTCTGGCCTCCGCATCGCCGCGCCGTCGCGACCTGCTGCGGCAGATCGGCATCGTGCCGGCCGAGATTCTCGCCGCCGATCTCGACGAAACGCCTGAAAAATCCGAATTGCCGCGCGCCCTGGCGCTGCGGCTCTGCCAGGCCAAAGCCGCGGCGGTGGCGGGCCTGCGCCCGGCCGCGCTGGTGCTGGCCGCCGATACCGTGGTGGGTCTGGGCCGCCGCATCCTGCCCAAGGCGGAAACCGCCGCTGAGGTGGCGGACTGCCTGCGCCTGCTGTCGGGCCGCCGCCATACCGTCACCACCGGGCTCTGCCTGATCCATCCCGATGGGCGCCGCGTCGCCCGCGTGGTGGAGACGAAAGTGCGCCTGCGCCGGCTCGAAGCCGCCGAGATCGCCGCCTATGTGGCGGGCGGCGAGGGGCTGGGCAAGGCGGGGGGCTATGCCATCCAGGGCTGGGCCGAGGCCTTCATTCCCTGGATCGGCGGGTCGTATTCCAACGTGGTCGGCCTGCCGCTGGCCGAAACCGCCGGGCTTTTGAAGGGCCTGGGCTATCCGATTCTTTAACGAATTCAGCTATAAACAGGTTCGATGGCCAACGAACTGCTGATCGATGTCGGATTGACCGAAACGCGTGTCGCCCTGGTCGAGGACGGCCGTCTGGTCCACCTCGATCTGGAGCGGCCCGAACGCGATTCCGCGCTGGGCGCGATTTTCCTCGGCCGCGTGCGCCGGATCGAGAAGGGGCTGCAGGCGGCCTATGTCGATATCGGCCTGAGCCGCGACGGCTTCCTTGGCCGCGACGACATCGTGGATGCCGACGACAAGCCGATCGAGCAATGCCTGCATGAAGGCGAGACCGTGCTGGTGCAGGTCACCCGCGATCCGGTCGGCGAGAAGGGCGTCAAGCTCAGCTGCTTTATCGCGCTGCCCGGCCGCTTCCTGTCGCTCGCGCCGTTCGATGCCGCCGTGCGCGTCACCAAGCGGATCAGCCAGGATGCCGAACGCATGCGGCTTGCCGCCGTGATGCAGAGTCTGATGGCGCTGGCCGACCAGACGCCACTCGAAGTCACTGCCCGCCTGCAGCGTGAAGTGAATGTGCGATTGCAGCACCGTGCCGGCGACCGCCGCAGCGGCAAGCCGTCGTCGCACGATCCTGAGCGGCGCAATGGTGATGAACGCCGCAGGCGCATGGGCTGCATCGTCAACGCCAATGCCGATGGCGTGTCGAAGGAAGAACTGCTGGCCGACCTGCAGCGTCTGCGCTCGCGCTGGATCGGCATCGAACAGCAGCGTGCCAAGGCTGCAGACAGCGGCGATGTGCCGGCCGAGTTGTGGCGTGAGATGGGCCCGGTGGGCCGCGCGCTGCGCGATTTTGTCGGCGCGAAGCTGGATCGTATCCGCGTCAATGCCGCTGCCGGTTTCGCCGAAGCGCGCGCCTGGCTGTTCGAACATGCGCCGAATTATGTGTCGAAGCTGGAGCGCTTCGATGATCCCGCCGGGCTGTTCGAGCTGTACGAGATCGAGGGTGATATTTCGGCGGCGCTCGGCCGCCATGTCGAACTTCCTTCAGGCGGCATGATCGTATTCGGCGAGACCGAAGCGCTCACCGCCATCGATGTCGATTCCGGCCGGGCGTCTGCGCGCGGCCATGCGTTCGAGGAACAGGCCCTCAAGATCAACATCGAAGCGGCGACGGCGATCGCGCGCCAGCTGCGCCTGCGCGGCATCGGTGGCATCGTGGTGATCGACTTCCTGCATATGGAAAACGCCGCCTATCGTGCGCGCACTGTGAATGCGCTGCGCGAGGCGCTGAAGCGCGATCCGGCGCCCACGAAGGTCCTGGGCATGTCGGCGCTCGGCCTGGTCGAGATGACGCGCAAGCGCGTCGGCGAACCGCTGGCCGCCCGCCTGTTCGAGGATTGCCCGACCTGTGACGGCGATGGCCGGTTGCCGTCGCTGCCGTCGGTGCTGGCCGAACTGCTGCGCCGGACCTGGCGCGAGGCCCATGGCAGCCCGGGCGGCAAGCTGGAAATCGCCTGCGCACCCGACGTGGCCGCCCTGTTCGATGCCGAGCTGCGCGCCAAGCTGGAGCGCCAGATCGGCGCCGTGGTGCAGGTGAAGCCGGATGCCAGCCGGCGCCGCGAATCGTTCTCGGTCGACCGACTCGGCCGCTGATCCCCCAATAGCTGTTCCGGGGCGCTGACCGCCTCGCTCCGGTGCGGTATGCTGCGGCCATGACCGTTTCCAAAACCTGCCCGATCTGCGGCAAGCCGGCCGAATCCGACCGCGCGCCGTTCTGCTCAGCCCGTTGCGCCAATGTCGACCTGAACCGCTGGCTCAAAGGCGCCTATGCCATCCCGGCTGTCGAAATCGACGAAGAGGACGAGTCGGAGCAACCGGGGGATGCAGTCGGCGACGGGGGCGGCCTCCGGCACTGACGCCGGCTATCCCCAGGGATAGCCCGGGGCTGCCTTTTGAAGGGGGTCCGGGCAGTGTCCGGGTGGCCTGTTGCAGAACTGCATCACCGGGCAGAAATCCGTGGCTTCCGCGCCGGTTACGAGTGCCGGCCATCACGGTCACCGGGATTGCGCTTGCGCCGGAATGGCGGATACCCGATAAGATAAGCCTCAGAATAATCAAGAAGGTCCCAGCATCATGTCCGTTGCCCCGCGCGAGTTTGGTCAGCGCATGTCCCAGTGGAAGACCCTCGCGGCAGTTGCGCTCCTCTCCACCGGAATGCTCACCGCCTGTGCCACGCCGCCCGCCGATCCCCAGGCGCGCGCCGATTTCGACGCCGTGAATGATCCGCTCGAGCCGGTGAACCGCGCACTGTTCGAATTCCATCAGGTGGTCGACCACTTCCTGCTGAAGCCGGTCGCCTTCATCTATGCCAATCTGATCCCGCAGCCGCTGCAGACCGGCATCCGCAGCGCCCTGATCAATCTGAAGAGCCCGGTGATCCTGGCGAACGACCTGCTGCAGGGCGAGACCGGCCGCGCCGGCGACACGCTGCAGCGCTTCGCCATCAACTCCACCGTCGGCGTGCTCGGTTTCTATGATGCCGCCGACAAGTGGTTCGGCATCGCGCCGCATACCGAAGACTTCGGCCAGACGCTGGCCACCTGGGGCAATGGCGAAGGCCCGTATCTCTTCATCCCGATCCTCGGCCCGTCCAATCCGCGCGACCTGACTGGCGTGGTGGTCGATTCCGTCGCCGATCCGGTGAACTGGTATCTGAACAACACCGATCGCGAAGGCCTGATCTACGCCCGCACCGCCCTGACCGGCATCGATGCGCGCGCCCAGCTGCTCGAGACGCTCGACAACCTGGAAAAGACCTCGCTCGACTATTACGTCACGCTGCGCACCGTCTATCGCCAGCGTCGCGCCGACGAGATCGCCAACCGCGCGTCGAAGCAGCCCAACGTTTCGCCGACCTCGATCAGCCGCGCCGCCGATGCTGGCAGCGAGATCGAAACGCTGCCCATCAAGCAGTAACGGCAACCAGGCTTCAACTCTTCCGGACAACGGCGCGTCGCAAGACGCGCCGTTTTCTTTTGCGGCTGATGCTCAGGCCTGTGCGGGTTTCAGCAGGCAGTTCGGCGGGAAGCTGACGGTGACGCGGGTGCCCTGCTGCAGCGTGGATGCGACGCTGATGCTGCCGCCATGAAGGTCGATCAGCTTGCGGCAGATATTCAGGCCCAGCCCGCTGCCCTCGCTGCGCCGGATGCCGGCATCGGCCTGCCAGAAGGGCTCGAACACGCGTTCCAGATTCTCCTCGGCGATACCGATGCCGGTATCCGCCACCGTGAAGGCGAGGCCGCCATCGTCGGTCAGCCGGCCTTCCACCGTCACGCTGCCGCCGCCCGGTGTGAACTTCACGGCATTGCCCAGCAGGTTGATCAGGATCTGCTTCACCGCGCGCGCATCCACCAGCATCGGCGGCAGGTCTTCGGGCAAAGCGTTCACCACCTGCAGCTTGGCCTCGCGGGCACGGCCGCGCACCAGCCGCAGGCTGTCATCGACCAGATCGTGCGGGTCGTGCTCCCGCAGTTCGAGTTCGAAGCGGCCGCTTTCGATTTTCGAGACATCGAGGATGTCGTTGATCACGCCCAGCAGGTGATGCGCGCTGCCGCTGATATCCTCGGCATATTCGAAATACTTGGCCGATTGCGGACCCAGCATGCGGCCGGCGATCATGTCGGCGAAGCCGATGATGGCATTCAGCGGCGTGCGCAGTTCGTGGCTCATATGCGCGAGAAATTCGCTCTTGGCGCGGTTGGCGGTCTCGGCCACTTCGCGCTGGCGCGCATAATTCTCGGCCAGGCGCTCGCGCACCTCGGCCTGTTCGCGCAACGCCGCTTCCAGCCGTTTGCGTTCGGTGATCTCGGTGGCGATGCTGCCGACCGCCAGCAGCGTGCCGTCCTGGTCGTAGATCGGAAACCGCACCAGCATGTAGTCGCGCAACTCGCCCTTGATGTCGGGGATGCGCATGTCGTAGGTCTGCGGCGAGCCGGCGCGCACGGTTTCCTCCACCTGCTGGGTCAGCCTTGCTGCCAGTTCGGGCGGGAAGATTTCATTGGCGAAGCGTCCGGCCAGGTCTTCCTCGGTGCGGCGGAACTGCTGCGCGAAATGCCGGTTCACCATCAGGTAGCGGCCCTGCGGATCCTGCAGCGTCATCACCAGCGGTGGATTGTCCATCAGGCCGCGCAGCAGCGATTCCGTCGCGATGCGGCGCCTGAGCTGGCGCCAGGTGCCCCAGACGGCGGCGATGGCGCCCAGCATGACGATGCCGAACAGGATGCCGAAGCCGACGGCAGCGCGCCGCCATGCGCTGTCGGCCGGCAACGGTTCGAGCTGCAGCAGCAGGGTGATCGGCAGTTCGTTCAATCGCGCCCAGTACAGCGGCTCGGCTTCGGTGGCGCTGTAACCCTGCAGGCCGCTGATGAAGCCGAGCAGGCCAGCCAGTTGCACGGCGCGCGGCTGCGGCCAGCCGGTGATCAGCCGGCCTTCGTCATGCACCAGTGCCAGTGTCGCCACCGACAGCGGCGAATAACCGGGATCGAGCAGGGCGCGCAGGTCGATGCGCAATGTGGAGATCAGCACGCCGGCAAAGCTGCCATCGTTGCGGCTGATGCGGCGGCTGAGCCAGACGCGCGGATCACCCGCCAGCTGGGCGGCCACAATCTGCTGCACCGCGCCGTCGCGATGGCGCTGGAAATCCGGATGCCAGCCGATTTCCAGCGGCATCGACCCTTCGCCGACGGCGAACCAGAAACGGCCGCGCTCGTCGTAGACATGCACGGCATCGACCTGCGGCATGGCGGCGATGCGGTCGGTCAGCAGCGCTACCACGGCATCGCTTGGCGTCAGGCCGCGGCTGATGCGGTCGCTGGCTTCGGCGGCGGCGAATTGCAGCAGCAGGTCGGCCACGTCGATCTGGCGTTGGGCGGCATCGGCCAGCGTGCGCGTGAGTCCTGCACCCTGCAGCACGGTGCGATCCTGCTCGGCACTGCGCTGGTTCAGCACGAGCGACAGCGCGAGACCACCGGTGGCGGCGAGCAGCAGCACGACAGCCACGATCAGGGGAACGAATCCGCGCGGCAGACTGCCGCGCCAGCGTCGCGGGCTTACGGATTCTGTGGCAGCGTCGCGCCTGTCCATGCCGGGTGGTTTCTCTCCCCGGGCCTGATGCCCGGAGGTCAGTTTGTCACACTCGGGCGTGGAACGACAAAGGCTTTTGTCCCCGCGCTGCGCTCAGGGCTGCCGGTTATGGCCTGCGGGGAAACCAGGCCGGATCGGCCTGCTCGCCCAGTTGGGCGAGCTCGGGCTGCGTCATCCGGTAAGGCAGCCACTCGGTTTTGTGGTTGATGCCGAGGCGATGATAGAATTCGCGCGTCGGATTCCAGTCGAGCACATTGAGATCGAGACGCTTGCAGCCGCGCGCATCGGCAATCGCCGCCAGTGCCGTGATCAGCTGGCGGCCCAGGCCATGGCCGCGCGCGGTTTCCAGCACGAACAGGTCCTCGACGAACAGTCCGGCGCGGCCTTCCCAGGTCGAGTAGTTGTGGAAGTAGAGCGCGAAGCCGACAGGCGCACCATCGAGCTCGGCGATCAGCGCCTCGAAGCGTTTCTCATTGCCAAAGCCATCACGGCGGAAATCCTCTGCCGTTGCCTTCACGCTGCTCAGCGGTTCCTTCTCATAGATCGCCAGCGCCTGCACCAGCGAGAGAATCGTTTCGGCATCCGCGATGGTGGCGGGACGGATCAGGGTTTTCGACATACGGATCAGGCTTTCCTGGAATGCGACGATGAAGCGGCAGGTGAAGAGCGCTCGGGCTTGCGCAGGCCGGTCACCAGCGCTTCGCCGAACAGGGTGAATTCCTTGGCGCGCTGCGTGCCGCGCCGCCAGGCCAGGCCGATCTGGCGCGAGGCCGCGCCGTCATCGTTCAGCGGCCGCGTCGTCACGTCGGTGCCGCGCAGGATGCCGGCGTCGAGCGCCAGCCGCGGCAACAGTGTGACGCCGAGTCCGCTATCGACCATCTGCACCAGCGTGTGCAGCGAGGTGGCGGCGAAACCGTCATGGCGTGGTGAGGGCGTCAGGCGGCAGGCGGCCAGCGCGTGGTCGCGCAGGCAGTGGCCGTCTTCCAGCAGCAGCAGCGGCGTCTCGCTCAGTTCGTCGAGTTTGACCGCGTTGCGCCGCGCCAGCGGGTGATCCTCGCGGCAGGCCACCAGGAAATCGTCGTCGAGCAGCGTCATGGTATCCAGTGCGCCGCCCTCATAGGGCAGGGCGATCAGCAGCAGGTCCAGCTTGCCGGCCTGCAGCTGCTCGATCAGTCGCGCGGTCAGGTCCTCGCGCAGGAACAGCCGCAGGGCCGGGAAGCGCTTGCGCAAAGCGGGCAGCACGCGCGGCAGCAGGAAAGGCGAAATCGTCGGGATCACGCCCAGCCGCAAAGGTCCGCTCAAGGGCACCGAGGCGGCGCGCGCCATCAGCACCATGTCTTCGGCCTGGCCGAGCAGTTCGCGCGCCCGGCCCGCCAGATCCTCGCCCAGCGGAGTCAGCACGACTTTTCGTTTGGTGCGGTCGACCAGAGCCGCGCCCAGCTGGGTTTCGAGCTCCTGGATGCCGGCCGACAGCGTCGACTGGGTGACGAAACAGGCCTCGGCGGCACGGCCGAAATGCCGGTTTTCCGCCAGGGAGACCAGATACTGCCATTGCCGGAGCGAGGGAGAGCTGAGCATGGATGCTATTTAATCGATAAAATCGATTATTTCTATCGGAATTATCAGTTTGAACGATAATTAGAAAGCGTCTAATTATCACTCCTGAGCGGGACGAGACCTGCGCGGGCCTGTTTTTGGCCATGGCGCGGGGACCAGCCCGCCGCCGCCCCCAGATAGGCTTGGCCAGATGACTTGGCCGGGCCTGAACCAAGACCAAGCAAAGTTAGAGGAGCGATTACCCATGCTGACCATTGGCGACAAGTTTCCCGCCTTCAACCTGAAGGCCGTCGTTTCGACCGACCTGAAGAAAGCCTTCACCGACATTTCGAGCGAGTCCGACAAGGGCAAGTGGAAGCTGGTGTTCTTCTGGCCGAAGGATTTCACCTTCGTCTGCCCGACCGAGATCGCCGCCTTCGGCAAGCTGAATGGTGACTTCAACGACCGCGACACCGTCGTCTACGGCGTGTCGACCGACAGTGAATTCGTCCATCTGGCCTGGCGCAACAACCACGCCGACCTGAAGGATCTGCCGTTCGCCATGCTGGCCGACATCAAGCGCGAGCTGAGCCAGGAACTCGGCATCCTCGACAAGGCCGAGGGCGTCTGCCTGCGCGCCACCTTCATCGTCGATCCGGAAGGCATCATCCGCTTCGTGTCGGTGAACGATCTCAGCGTCGGCCGCAACCCGGCTGAAGTGCTGCGCGTGCTCGACGCACTGCAGACCGACGAACTCTGCCCCTGCAACTGGCAGAAGGGCGAAGAGGTTCTGAAGCCGGCCGCCTAAGCCGGTTTCAGCAAGGCCCATCCAGAGTCAGGAATCGCCGCGTGCTCTCCCCGGGCGCGCGGCGAAAGCCTCCCCAGACCTGCTAAGATAAAAAAGGATTCCGCCATGAGCCTCGACAGCCTGAAGACCCGCCTG
The DNA here is from genome assembly GCF_007197755.1 of Ferrovibrio terrae. Classification (NCBI taxonomy): domain Bacteria; kingdom Pseudomonadati; phylum Pseudomonadota; class Alphaproteobacteria; order Rhodospirillales; family Rhodospirillaceae; genus Ferrovibrio; species Ferrovibrio terrae. Next base: position 1,087,898 of record NZ_CP041636.1, on the reverse strand, counting down.
CCCGAATATGCCCGCGACCTCAAGCTCAACCTGGGTTCGCTGGCCACTGAACCGGGCCTGACCGAACAGCAGCGCGCCGGCACCTTCATCGCCACCGCGCTCGCCTCGCGCGAAGCCAGCGTGATCCAGGCCATCGTTGCCGAATTCGCGCCCAGGCTGTCGCCGGAAGCGCTGGAAGCCGCCAAGGCCGCCGCCGCGATCATGGGCATGAACAACATCTATTACCGCTTCGTCCATATGATGGCGCATGAGCCGAGCGCCAACTACAAGACGATGCCGGCCAAACTGCGCATGAACGTCATCGGCAAGCCGGGCGTCGACAAGGCCGATTTCGAACTCTGGTCGCTCGCCGTCTCGGCGGTGAATGGTTGCGGCATGTGCGTCGAGAGCCATGAGGCGCAGCTGCGCAAGCATGGCTTCAGCGAGGAACAGGTGCAGCAGGCCGTGCGCATCGCCGCTGTGGTGCATGCCGTCGCCGCCGTGATCGATGGCGAAAAGGCGCTGAGCGGCGAGATCGCCGCCGCCGCCGAGTAACGCGACACATCGCAGACCTGTCCGGGCTCTTCGCCCCTCCGTCCGGACAATCCAGCGGCTGCCATCGCAAGATGGCAGCCGCTTTTTCTTGTCGCGATGGCTGACGGGGTTTGCCACCGGAGGTGGCCGATATGCCGGCTCTTATCGGCTCCGGGCCTGGTCCGCGGCAGAAACTTTACGGAAAAGTTATACGCAGCGGTGGCGGAGATTAAATACCGGTAACTATCGGTAATCCCCCATGGCCGGTTGCGCTCGCGTCAGCTTAAATCTCGCCCTTGGAGATTACCCGCCCCGGGTGTCAGGAGACCGCCATGCGCATCCGCGCCAGCTTTTTGCTTTTCATCGCCATCCTCGCCGGCATCATACTCTTTGAATCTGGGCAGGTGATCCACGACGGCTATGGGGAACGCCAGAATGCCGTCACCGCGCGCGGCCTTGCCGCCACCCAGGGCGAGTTGCTGCGCATCGTCGAACTGCTCGGCATCGAGCGCGGCGCCTATAACGCGGCGCTGCGCGACGAAAAGACCACCGATCCGAAGGGCGAGTTCATCGCCAAGCCGCGCAAGACCACCGACGACACGATTGCCGCGGCGCTGGCGGCGGCACGCGCCTCCGGTCATCCGGCCATCGACATCCGCCGCATCGAAGCGATGAAGGCGACGCTGGACGACTGGCGCGCCCGCACCGAGGCGGCGATCTCCCGGCCGCTGGCCGACCGCCCCGCCGATGTGATGAACGGCTATGTGCCGGCGCTCACCAAGGTGGTGAACGATGTCATGCCGATGCTCAACCAGATCGGCGCCGCGATCAATCACGCCGATGGCGACATCTCTGCGCCGATGGAAATCGCGCGCCTGGCGGCCGACATGCGCGCCGAGGCCAGCGTGCGCGGCACCGCCACGGTCAATGTGGTCGCCTCGGGCAAGCCGATTCCGCCGAACACCTCCATCATGCTGGCCGAACAGACCGGCAGGGTGGATGCGATCTGGGCGCGTATCGTCATGGGTGTGCAGGCGATAGATGCCTCGGCCGAGATGAAGGCCAAGGTGGAAGAGACCCGCAAGGCCTTCTACGAAACCCTGCCGCCGATCTATGCCGCGATCCGCGCCGCCAGCGACAAGGGCGAGGCCTATCCCTTCACCATGGCCGATTTTCGCGGCCGGCAGAATCCGCAGCTCTACACGGCGGGCTATCTGCGCGACGTGGCGATCACCGATACGCTGAAGCTGGCCGATGCCATCATTGCCGAGCGCACCAGCACCCTGGTGATCGACACTGTCATTGCGGCGATTTCGGCCATCCTGCTGATCCTTGGCACAATCTTCTTCCTGCGCCGCGTGATCTCGCCGCTGGGCACCATGACCACGACGATGACGCGCATCGCCGAAGGCCAGTCGGCCGAGATCGGCTATGCCGATCGCACCGACGAAGTGGGCGACATGGCCAAGGCGCTCACCGTCTTCCGCCGCAACGCCGACGAGAAGGCGCAGATGGAAGCCGACGAACGCAGCCGCGCCGATGCCGAACGCGGCCGCCTGTCCGAACAGCGTGAAAGCGAAGCGGCGATCAGCCGCGAGATCGCGCAGTTCTGCGTTGCCGTCGGCGATGGCGACTTCTCGCGCCGCATCGACATGGCCGGCAAGGATGGCGTGTTCCGCGACCTGTCGCAGCAGATGAACGGCCTGGCCGATACGCTGCAGAGCGTGCTGAGCGATCTTGGCCGCGTGCTGCAGGGCCTCAGCCATGGCGATCTCACCGCCACGGCCTCGGGCCAGTATAAGGGCGCCTTCGGCGATCTGGCCGGTGCCGCGCGTGAAACGGTCACCCGCCTGCGCGACTTTGCCGGCAAGCTGGCGGAAAGCTCGGAGACGGTGCGCACCGCCTCGGCGGAAATCTCCAGCGGCAGCCAGGATCTGGCCAGCCGCACGGAAAGCCAGGCGGCTTCGATCGAAGAAACCGCTGCCTCGATGCACGAGATCACTGCCACGGTGAAGCAGAATGCGGATAACGCCCAGGCCGCCAGCCAGCTGGCGACCGTGGCGCGCGACACTGCCGAAAAGGGCGGCAGCGTGGTGAGCGATGCGGTGTCGGCCGTGACGCAGATCGAAGCCAGCGCGCAGAAGATCAGCGACATCGTCGGGCTGATCGACGAGATCGCCTTCCAGACCAATCTGCTGGCGCTGAACGCGTCGGTCGAAGCCGCGCGTGCGGGTGAAGCCGGCAAGGGCTTTGCCGTCGTGGCGCAGGAAGTGCGTGCGCTGGCGCAGCGCTCCGCCAATGCGTCGAAGGACATCAAGGCGCTGATCAGTGAGTCGAATGCACAGGTGAAGACCGGCGCCACGCTGGTCAACCAGACCGGCGCCTCGCTCACCGAGATCGTCGGCGCCATCAAGAAGGTGTCGGATATCGTGGCCGAGATCGCGGCGGCAAGCCGCGAACAGGCCACCGGCCTGGAGCAGGTCAACACCGCCGTTGGCAGCATGGATGAAATGACGCAGCGCAATGGCGCGCTGGTCGAAGAGACGTCGGCTTCGGCGCAGTCGCTCGCCGATCAGGGTCGCCAGCTGTCTGAACTGGTCGGCTTCTTCCGCACCGGCGGCGCACCGGCCGTGGCGCGGCCCGTCGCTGCTGCGCCGGCCGCAGCGCCGAAGCCGGTGGTGGCGGCAAAGCCGGTCATTGCCAAGCCGGTGGTCGCTGCCAAAACCGTGCAGCAGGCTCAGGCCGCCCCTCGGCCCGTGCCGCGGCAGGCTCCGTCTCCGGCCCCGCGTCCGTCTCCGGCGCCTGCCGCCAATGCTGACGACGACTGGCAGGAATTCTGATCCTCTTGCCTTTCCAAATTTCAGGCCCCATATGAGGAAAAGCCGGGACGACCCGGCTTTTTCTTTGCATATCGGGCGGGGACGACCCTGCCAGCAGAGCGCCGGCCACTGCGTGCCGCGCGCCGCTAGAGCGAAAGGAAATTCGCCATGGCATGGATCATCCTGGTCATCGCCGGCCTCACCGAGATCGGCTGGGCCATCGGCCTGAAATACACTGACGGCTTCACCCGGTTATGGCCGAGTATCTTGACCGGACTCTCGATGGTGGTCAGCATCGTGCTGCTCGGCATCGCGCTGAAGACGCTGCCGCTCGGCACGGCCTATGCGATCTGGACCGGCATCGGCACGGTCGGCACCGCGATCCTCGGCATCTACCTGTTCGGCGAAAGCGCCACCGTGCTGCGGCTGGTCTGCATCGGGCTGATCGTCGCCGGCATTGTCGGGCTGAAAGTAGTGACGCCGGTTTGAAGCCTTAGTCGTCATACCCGCGAAAGCGGGTATCCCATTTTATAAACGAATAAATGGGACCCCGGCTCAAGGCCGGGGTGGCGAATGGAGGTCTTTAAACCTCCAGCCATTCCTTGCGGATGGCGGCGTTGTCTTTCAGCTGCTGCGGCGTGCCCTCGAAGACCATATGGCCGTGGCCCATCACATAGAGCCGCTGGCAGATCTTCAGCGCGATCGTCAGCTTCTGTTCGACCAGCAGGATCGAGACGCCGCGGCTGGCGATGCGCTCCAGCAGTTCGGCCACGCGCTCCACCATCATGGGGGAGAGGCCTTCGGTCGGCTCGTCCACCATGATCAGGTCGGGGTCGCCCATCAGCGTGCGGCACATGGTCAGCATCTGCTGCTCGCCGCCCGACAGCACGCCGGCCTGGGTGTCGGCGCGCTCTTCCAGGCGCGGGAAGATCTCGAACATGTCCTGCATCGACCAGCGGCCGCTGGCCTTGGTGTCCTTCTGGCCGAGATAGAGATTCTCGCGCACCGTCAGTGCCGGGAAGATGTCGCGGTTCTCGGGCACGTAGCCGAGCCCCAGTCGCGCGATCTCATGCGGCTTCCTGCCGGCGATCTCGGCGCCCTTGAACAGGATCGAGCCCTGCGGCGGCACATCGCCCATGATCGCCTTGATGGTGGTCGAGCGGCCGACGCCGTTGCGGCCCAGCAGCGAGACGATCTCGCCGGTTTTCACCTCGAAACTCACGCCATGCAGGATATGGCTCTTGCCGTAATAGGCATGCAGGTCGCGGACTTGCAGCATTGCTTCAGACATCAGTGTTCGGCCTCCATGGCCTGGCCCAGGTAAGCTTCCTGCACCGCCTTGCTGTTGCGGATGTTGGCCGGTGTATCGCAGGCGATGATCTGGCCATAGACCAGCACCGAGATACGGTCGGCCAGATCGAACACCACGCCCATGTCATGCTCCACCATCACCAGCGTGCGTCCTTCCGTCACCTTGCGGATCAGGCTGACGAAATGCGCGGTCTCGGAGCGGCTCATGCCGGCCGTCGGTTCGTCCAGCATCACCACCTCGGCACCGCCGGCGATGGTGATGCCGATTTCCAGTGCGCGCTGCTCGGCATAGGTCAGGAAGCTGGCCGGCAGCATGGCGCGGTCGGCCAGGCCGATCTGCTGCAGCACCGCCATGGCGCGGTCGTTGGCATCCTTCAGCTTGCGGGTGTTGTGCCAGAAGGAATAGCGGTAGCCCAGATGCCACAGCACGCCGCAGCGCACATTCTCGAACACCGTCATCTTGGGGAAGATATTGGTGACCTGGAACGAGCGGGAGAGACCGCGCCGGTTGATCTGGTAGGGTTTCAGCCCGGTGATATTCTCGCCATTCAGGCTGATGCTGCCCTCACTCAGCGGGAAGCGGCCCGAGATCAGGTGGAACAGCGTCGACTTGCCGGCGCCGTTCGGGCCGATGATGGCGTGGCGTTCGCCCCTGCCGACATCCAGCGACACGCCGCGGATGATCGGCGTGATGCCGAAGGATTTGTGGACGTCATGCAGGCCCAAGGCAGTCATTTCGAGGCCTCCTTGCCATGGGCGGCATTGGAATAGGCATCGGCCATGTGCGGCCCCCAGAGTTTGCCGAGCACCACGCCGCCGCCGATCAGCGCCAGCGCCACGATCCAGGGCAGCACGGTGTTGGAATTGTAGGCGATGCCGAACAGTTTCATCGCCGGACCTTCGGTGCCGGTCTTGACCAGCTGGTGATGCGCGGTCTCGATCAGCGCGACGGCTCCGGCCACGCCCATCAGCGCCGGCACCAGCATGACGGCGTAAGCCGGCACGATCTGCAGCAGGGTGCCGCGCTGCCACAGCGGCAGATGCAGCATGATCAGCCCGGCGATGCCGCCTGGCGCGAACATCACCATCATGATGAAGATCAGGCCGAAATAGAGCATCCAGGCGCCGGTCAGGTCGCTCAGGAACACCTGCAGCAGCACCACCAAGACCGCGCCCAGCACCGGGCCCATGAAATGCCCGATGCCACCGATATAAGCCATCAGCAGCACCGAGCCCGACTGCGCGCCCGAGATATTCACCGCATTCATCAGCTCGAAATTGATCGCGGCCAGGCCGCCAGCAATGCCGGCAAAGAATCCTGAAATACAGAAGGTGATGAACCGCACCATCTGCGTGGAATAGCCGACGAATTCGGCGCGTTCGGGATTGTCGCGCACCGCGTTGCACATGCGGCCCAGCGGCGTGCGGGTGAAGGCATACATGGCGATCATGCAGACAAAGCACCAGCTGGCGATCAGGTAATAGACCTCGATCTGCGGCCCGAAGCGCACGCCCCATAGCGACAGCATCTTGGTGCGGTTGGCATTGATGCCTTCCTCGCCGCCGAAGAAGCCGCGCAGGATCAGTGAGAGGGACGCAATCAATTCGCCAAGGCCTAACGAGATCATGGCGAAGACCGTGCCGGCGCGGCGCGTTGAGACTGCGCCGAAGATGAAGCCGAAGATCAGTCCCATCAGGCCGCCGACCAGCGGCACGACGGGGAGCGGGATCGGCAGCTTGCCGGCCGAGATCACGTTCATCGCATGCACGGCCAGGAAGCCGCCGAGGCCGTAATAGACCGCATGGCCGAAGCTCAGCATGCCGGTCTGGCCCAGCAGCATGTTATAGGCGAGCGAGAACACGATCATGATGCCCATCAGGCACATGGTGGTGAGCGCGGCGCCCGAGGTGAAAATCTTCGGCAGCACGAGCATCACGATGAGCGCGATCACCCAGATGCCATAGCGCCGCAGCAGGTCGAGCGCCGGATTACCGCGCGGAGCAGTCAAAGTCGTATCGGTCATCGTCAGCTCTCCCGCGTGCCCATAAGGCCCGTGGGCCGGAAGATCAGGATCAGCACCAGCATCAGATACGGCACCACCGGGCCGACCTGCGCCACCGTCACCTGCCACAGATCGCTCAGCATGCCCTGCACCGGCCGCGCCATGCCGACCGTGCTGAGCAGGTCGCCGATCGAATAGTTGATCGCGATGGCAAAGGTCTGGATCAGGCCTATCATGAGCGAGGCGATGAAGGCGCCGGGCAGCGAGCCCAGCCCGCCGAACACAACGACCACAAACAGGATCGGGCCCAGCACATGCGCCATGCTGGGCTGCGTCACCAGTGCCGGGCCGGCGATCACGCCGGCGAGGCCGGCAAGACCCGAGCCGAAGCCGAACACCATCATGAAGACCTTGGGCACGTTATGGCCCAGCATCGCCACCATGTTCGGATGCGTAAGGGCTGCCTGGATGATCAGGCCGATGCGCGAGCGCGTCAGGATCATCAGCAGCACCAGGAAGATCGCCACCGAGATCAGCAGCATGAACATGCGGAAGGCGGGATAGGTGGTGCCGAACAGTTCGAAGGCGGGGAAATCCAGCAGCCGCGGCACGCGGTAGTCCACCGGCAGCTTGCCCCAGATCATCTGCACCATTTCCTCGATCACGAAGGCGAGGCCGAAGGTGAACAGCAGTTCGGGCACATGGCCCCATTTATGGACGGTGCGCAGACCCCAGCGCTCGACCGCGGCGCCGACCAGGCCGACGCAGACGGGAGCGACAAACAGCGCGACCCAGAAATCCAGCCACTGGCTGATCTGGAAACCGAAATAGGCGCCCAGCATGTAGAAGCTGGCATGGGCGAAATTCAGCACGCCCATCATCGAGAAGATCAGGGTCAGGCCGCTGGCCAGCAGGAACAGCAGCATACCGTACAGCACGCCATTCAGCGTGGAGAAGATCACCAGTTCGAGCAATGCACGCCCCCGTTAAGCAGATGCGACCCTGTATCATTCTTATTTGTTTCGTCACTCCCGCGCCAGAAACTCATCCGGGGGAGTCCAGTCGTTCGTTTTGCTGGGTGCCCGCTTTCGCGGACATGACGATCTTATCGGAAAAAACGGCGGCCCCGATGCTCCGGGGCCGCCGCCTCTCAGGTCGTCAGCTCGGCTTCGCCATCTTGCAGCTGGTGGGCACGTCGGTTTCGCCCATCGGCACGGTGGCCGTCAGCTTCCAGCCCCAGCCGGTATTCTCTTCATCGAACTTCATATCGCCAGCCATCGGAGTGAGGGCGGAGATGTAGATGTTCTGGAAGAACTGGTGGTCTTCGGCGCGCATGTAAGTGTCTTTGCCGTAGATGTCCTTGTACTTCATGCCGCGCAGCTTCTCGACAAACACCTTCGGGTCGTTCGACTTGGCTTCGTTCATCGCCTTGGCCAGCATGTCCATCTCGTTGCGGACGCGCGGATACCACCAGCCATGGCCGGCCGACTTCTTGCGGAAGTCTTCTTCCCAGGCGAAGTTTTCCTTGGTGTTGATATTGGCGAGGCCTTCGGTGATCTGGAACACCTTGTCCTTCAGGCCGGTCTGCTTCACCGAGGTCGGGCCGCCGGCGCCACCGGCATAGTAGGTGTAGTAATTCACCTGCAGGCCGGCATCGGCCGAGGCCTTGAGCAGCAGCGAAATGTCGCTGCCCCAGTTGCCGGTGATCACGGTGTCGGCGCCGCTGGCCTTGATCTTGGCGATATAGGGCGCGAAGTCGGTGATCTTGGCGAGCGGATGCAGCTCGTCGCCGACGATCTGGATATCCGGCCGCTTGGCCTTCAGCATTTCGTTGGCGGCTTTACGCACGGCCTGGCCAAACGAGTAGTCCTGGTTGATCAGGTAGATCTTCTTGATGCCGGGCTGGGTTTTGATGTAGCTGGTCAGCGCCTGCATCTTGATGTCGCTATGCGCGTCCCAGCGGAAATGCCAGTAGCTGCACTTGTCGTTGGTGAAGGCCGGGTCCACCGCGGCATAGTTCAGGTAGACCACTTCCTTGCCGGGATTGCGCTCGTTGTGCTTGTTGACGAAGTCGATCATCGCCGCCGCGGCACCCGAGCCGTTGCCCAGCGTCAGCACGCGCGCGCCGGCATCGATGGCCTTCTGCGCCGCGATCACGGTCTCCTGCGGGCTCAGCTTGTTGTCATAGGTCAGAAGTTCCATCTTCTGGCCATTCACGCCGCCTGCCGCATTGATCTTCTCGATCATGTGCTGGAAATGCTTCACGCCGTGTTCACCGATCGGCGCCATGGCACCCGACAGCGGATCAATGAACGCGATCTTCACTTGCGCCATGGCGGGCACTGCCAGGGCCGACAATCCGAGGCCGAGCGCGAGCGCGGTCAAGCCTGTCCGGTAACCGTTGGACATCATTTCCTCCATCCTGTTTTGTTGCGGCGGCTTCTGCTCCGCCGATTCACCGTCATTGCAGCGAATGCCGTGGTCGCGCTGAAAATCCGGCCCTGCGGCCCACTCAAGCGCGGCGATCCCGATGCGAGCGGGCCGGCAAGACGGCGACCCAGCCCAGATTGCGTCGCAGGTCCTGCGCCGGCGTGCGGCCCGGAAAGCGACGATGGAAGCTGCTGATGGGCACATGCGCTGCGGCGTTGCCGCGCGCCTGTGCCGGCGCCCGCGCGGGACGCAGCATGGCAAACAGGCGCGCGAACAGCCGGCGCAGCACAGTCATGCTCATTTGGTCATGGCGGCGTAGACCATGTCGCGCATCGCTGCGCGATAGGTCAGGCGCTGCTTGGGCGACTGCATCATGAAGACGACGAACATCTTCTCTTTCGGGTCGACCCAAAAGTAAGTACCGCCCGCGCCGCCCCAGTAATAATCGCCGACGCTGCCGGGATCGGCAGACACGCCGGCCGCCGTGCGCACGCCGAAGCCGAGGCCGAAGCCATAGCCGGGGCCTGGCAGGTAATACGGGCCGGGCGTTACGCCGGTGCCCATGTGATCCGATGTCATATAGGCGAGGATCTTGGGGCTCAGGTAACGCTTGCCGTTCTGCGCGCCACCATCCACCAGCATCTGCAGGAAGCGCGCGTAATCCATCGCGGTGCCGGTCAGGCCGCCGCCGCCGCCTTCGAATTTGCCGCTTTTACGCGGATCGAAGAATTCGACGCCGCCGCCCAGGCTGCGGTCATCGGGGAAGGGCTCGGCGACGCGGCCCTGCTTGGCGGCATCGGTGACATAGAAGGCGGTGTCCTTCATGCCCAGCGGCTTGAGCAGGCGGTCGTTCAGCGAATTGTACAGCGACTTCTTGTCGACCACTTCCACCACGCGGCCGAGAATGTCGGTCGAATGGCTGTAATCCCACACCGTGCCGGGCTGATAGGCCAGCGGCAGTTTGGCGATGCGTTCGGCGAATTCCGCATTGTCCGGATCGCCGTTCAGCACCTCGCCATACATCGCCTTCACGGCGCCGACGCCGAAGAAGCCATAGGTAATGCCTGAACTGTGGCGCATCAGGTCCTGCACGCTCATCGCACGGCGCGGCGCCACGAGCTCCAGTGTCGGCTTGCCACCGGCCTCGGCAGGCGGCTTTTCGACGCCAACCTGCACCTTGCCAAACGACGGGATGAAGCGCGCGACGGGGTCGCTGACGTGATAGCGGCCTTCCTCCACCTGCATCATCGCCGCGACGGTGACGATCGGCTTGGTCATCGAATACATGCGGAAGATGCTGTCGCGCGTCATCTTCGCCTTGGTCTGCGGGTCCTGCACACCAAAGGCCTCGAAATAGGCGATCTTGCCTTCGCGGGCGACCAGCACCACGGCGCCGGGAATGGTGCCGGCCTCGGAGTCGGCCTTCAGGCGCGTGCCGATGCGCGCCAGCCGCTCGGCGGAAAAGCCCACACTGGCCGGATCGGCCTTGGGCAGCAGCTCGGCCGACAGAGCCTGCGGGGCGTTGAGCGCAAGGATGGCAATGCTGGCCGTGGCGGCCAGCCTGGTCAGGCTCTTCATCAGCGTTTGGCCTCCCGGGCCGATTTTTATTTTGCTTGGAGGCTATGATTGTCGGACAATCCGACCCAAGTCAAACACTGTTCGATGCCAGGAACCGGCCGGGCTGCTGGACCATGGTATGGGTCGCCGGTAGAACTGCGGCCGCTAGAGTACACGGGTGTTTTCGAACGATTCGCGTCTGCGTCGATGCTGATGTCAGTTTCCGATTATGCGGACGAACGTTCGTCGGGGGATTAAATGTCTGAGGTTGCCGAGAAATTTGCGCGGCTCACGCCGGTGCCCGCTTACCAGATGGTCGCCGAAGCCATCGAGCGCGAGATTCTGTCCGGCCGCCTGCGCCCCGGCGACCCGATCGGCACGGAGGCGCAGCTGGTGCGCCAGTTCGGCGTCAACCGATCAACCGTGCGTGAAGGCATCCGACTGCTGGAACAGAGCGGCATGGTGCAGCGCGATTCCAGCCGCCGCCTTGCCGTCGGCCTGCCGCATTACGACCAGCTCGCCACCCGCGCCAGCCGCGCGCTGATCCTGCACCAGGTCACCTTCCGCGAATTGTGGGAAGCGACCATGGCGCTCAGCCTGGCGACCATCGACCTCGCCGTGGAACGCGCCACCCAGGAAGAGATCGCAACGCTGGAAGCCAATATCGACGCCACCGAGGCCTCGCTCGACGATCCGTCCGCCGTCGCCGCCTATGACAGCGAATTCCACGTCATGCTGGAAAAGACCGCGCGCAACCGCGTGCTCGAACTGGCGCGCGAACCCTCCAACATGCTGATCTATCCCACCACGCATGTGGCGGTGCAGGGCACCGAACAGGGCGGCCGCCGCCTGGTGGAAGCGCATCGCATGCTGGTGCAGTCGCTGAAGCTGCGCGATGTCGAACTGGGCCGGCTATGGACGCGCCGTCACCTGAATGACTGGCGCAAGGGCTTCGAGCGCACCGGCAACGACCTCGACCAGCCGGTCGATCTGGTCACCGCGCCCTCGGCGATGGCGTAGGGCTTTTCAAAAACAAAGTTGTCATGCCCGGCCTTGTGCCGGGCATCCACGCCTTCCTATGTTGACGTCGCCGAGACGTGGATGGCCGGGACAAGCCCGGCCATGACAAGGAAGATGTCAGAACGCCGCCATCCGGCAACTCGTCGGCAGCGCGGTTTCGGCCGCCTTCACCACGCCGGCGGTTTTCCAGCCCCAGCCGGTTTTCTCTTCATCGAATTTCATGCTGCCTTCCAGCGGCCCAAACGACGTTACATACAGGTCCTGCAGCACCTGGTGGTCGCTGGCGCGCATCGTCGCGGTGCCGCCGTACATCGTGGCGCGCGACGCCCCGCTCAGCGCGGCGGCCAGCGCCTTGGGCTCGGCGCTCTTCGCCTTCACCACGGCATCATGCAGCATGTCCATCAGCAGTCGCGCGCGCGGCACATTGAAGCTGCCGCCGTAGCGCGCACGATAGTCGGCATCCAGGCCGTCGCTCATCTGCATATTGGAATGGCCTTCGATCACCGCGAAAACTCTGTGTGCGAGTCCGGTCTGGCGCACGGCCGTCGGGCTGCCGATGCCGCTGGCGTAATAGGTGTACCAGCCGGTCTGCAGGTTGGCGTCGGCCGCCGACTTCAGCAGCAGCGCCAGATCGTTGCCCCAGTTGCCGGTGATCACGCTGTCGGCGTTGCTGGCCTTGATCTTGGCCACATAAGGCGAGAAGTCGTTGATCTTCGCCAGCGGGTGCAGCTCGTCGCCCACCACCTCGATATCGGGGCGGTGTTGCTTCAGCATGGCCAGCGCTGCGGCGCGCACCGCCTGGCCAAACGAATAATCCTGGTTGATCAGGTAGACGCGTTTGATCTGCGGCTGCGTGGCGATGAACTTCACCAGCGCCAGCATCTTCATGTCGGCATGCGCATCGAAACGGAAATGCGCCGGGCTGCATTTGTCGTTGGTCAGCGCCGGATCGATCGCCGAGATGTTGAGGAACAGCACGGCCTGCTGCGGATTGCGCTCATTGTGCTTGGCGACGAATTCGTTCAGCGCGCCGGCGGCCGCCGAGGAATTGCCGGCGATGAAAATGCGGATGCCGGCATCGATGGCCTTCTGCGCCTGGATGATGGCTTCCTGCGCGTTCAGCTTGTTGTCGAAGCCGGTGATCTCGTAGCGCGCGTCCTTGCCGCTCAGCCGCTCGCCCATGACGCGCAGATGGTTCAGCGCATTCTCGGTGACGGCCGCGGCCGGACCCGACAGCGGATCGATGAAGGCGATGCGCACCGGCACCTGTGCCTGCGCGTAAGATGTGGCGGCAGTGAAAAGCACAGCGGCAAAAGCGAGAATACGCATCATGGTCCCCAGCACAGCGAAGCTGGGCGCAAGGTAAGAAAAACCTGCGGCGTTACAAGACGCGGCGCGCTCAAATAAATGGATGTGTGCTGATAATTATCAGCGCTGCACCCCGGCTCAACCTGCACGCGGGTCGAATCTGTACCACGACATCAGATAGGGGCGGCCTTCGGAGCAGAGCAGCCAGCGTTCGTTGTCGGTGATCACCTTCAGCTCTGGAAAACCTGACAGGTCGCGCGCGCCGGTCGAGAAGCGGCGCGCGACATGCGTCGCGGCTGACTGCTGCAGCAGGCGTTGGAGCTTGTCCTGGATGTCGGGATACCATTCATGCACTTCGATGATCACGGTCGATTTCGCAAAGGCCTTGAAAGTCTCGGCGTTGATAATGTCGAATTCCGCGCCCTCGACATCGACCAGCAGCAGGGCGTCTTCCAGATCGTCTGCTGCGATTTCCTTGAAGAAATCCGGCTTGGCCTCGCCCAGGATCGTCACGCGGTCCTGCAGGCCGTTGAGTTCGGTGTTGCGCGCGATCACCTCGCGGCCCTTCTCGGTGATCTCGAAACAGTAGGATTTCTCGAACAGTTCGCCGGCCAGCACGCCCAGCCCGTAATAGCCGTCGGCGGCGCCGAGATCGATGAAGCTGCGCGGCTTGCGGCCCAGGCCGGCCAGTTCGTTGAGGATTTCCTGCTCGTAGAGGCCGAGGATCATGCCGCCGAGATCGGCGGAGCCCCAGTGCGCGTCTTCCACCAGCTTCAGCCCCTTGAACGGGCCATGGCCGATGGTGTTGGCATAATGCAGCCGGATGCGTTCCGACAGGTTGCGCCGCGCATGCACGATAGCGATGGGCAGCAGTTCGGGATGCTGCTGCGCCAAGTGATTGAAGGTGACCCTCAGGGTGTTGGAGTAGGTCTCGGCGGTGCTCATGTAACCTGTTTCGTCATCCTCGGGCTTGCCCCGAGGATCCATCTGTCAGTGCCGATCTGCACCAGCAGATGCGCGGAGAGTTGGGATGGACCCTCGGCACAAGGCCGAGGGTGACGGTTGATGTACATGCTTAGCGCGCGTTATACGCCGCCAGCGCCGCGAGGTTGACGATGTCGCTGACGCTGGCGCCCATCTGCGCGATCTGCACCGGCTTTTCCAGGCCGATCAGCAGCGGACCGATCACGGTGCCGCCGCCCAGGTCCTGCATCAGCTGTGTCGACAGCAAAGCCGAATGCAGGCCGGGCATGATCAGGACGTTCGCGGGACCAGACAGGCGGCAGAAGGGATAGAGCTTCATCAGTTCCGGGTTGAGCGCCACGCGGGCATTCAGCTCGCCGTCATATTCGAAGTCGACCTTGTGGCCGCCGGATTCCAGCGCGTCGAGTTCCATCACCGCCTGGCGCACCACTTCCACCACGCCGCCGGGCGCATTGCCGAAGTTGGAATGCGACAAGAGCGCGACGCGCGGCTCGGCGCCGAGCTGACGGGCGGCGCGTGCCGCATGGATGGCGATCTGGCAGAGATCGCTCGCGGTCGGCGTTTCGGTCACCGAGGTATCGGCGACGAAGACCGTGCGGCCCTTGGCGACGATGATGCTGAGACCCATCACGCGCTGGCCGCGCTGGGCGTCGATCGCCATGCGGATGCCGTCGTAACTGACCGAATAGGTGCGGGTCACGCCGGTGATCATCGCATCGGCATGGCCCTGGGCGACCATGCAGGCGGCGAAGATGTTGCGGTCGAGATTGACGTAGCGCTGGGCGTCGCGGTGCAGCAGGCCGCGGCGCTGGTGGCGGCGATAGAGGAAGTCGGTGTAATCCGCGTTATGCTCGCTGATGCGGGCATTGTGGATTTCGCAGCCTTCCAGATTGTGCAGGCCGATGGCCTTCAGCGTCGCCTCGATCCGCTCGCTGCGGCCGATCAGGATCGGCGTGCCATAGCCAGCCGCCTTGAACTCCAGCGCGGCGCGAATGACGGTCTCTTCCTCGCCCTCGGCGAAGACGACGCGTTTCGGATTCTGCACAACCTGGTCGAAGAAGATCTGCAGCGAGCCGACGGTGGGGTTGAGCCGGGCGCGCAGCTTGGCGGCATAGCCGGCCCAGTCGGTGATCGGCTTGCGCGCCACACCCGACTTCACCGCTGCTTTTGCGACGGCCAGCGGGATTTCCACGATCAGGCGCGGATCGAAGGGCGAGGGGATGATATAGCCCGGGCCGTATTTCGGCCGGTCGCCCTTGTAGGCGGCGGCCACTTCATCCGGCACGTCCTGGCGCGCCAGCATGGCGATGGCCTCGGCAGCGGCAATCTTCATCTCGTCGTTGATCGTGCTGGCGCGCACATCCAGCGCGCCGCGGAAGATATACGGGAAGCCCAGCACGTTGTTGACCTGGTTCGGGTAATCCGAACGACCCGTCGCCATGATCACGTCGCCGCGCGTGGCCAGCGCATCTTCCGGGGTGATTTCCGGATCCGGGTTGGCCATGGCAAACACGATGGGATTCGGCCCCATCGAACGCAGCATCTCGGACGTCACCGCACCTTTCACGGACAGGCCGAAGAAGATGTCGGCGCCCTTCATGGCTTCTTCCAGCGTGCGTGCATCGGTCTTCACGGCATGCGCGGACTTCCACTGGTTCATGCCCTCGGTGCGGCCCTGATAGACCACGCCCTTGGTGTCGCAGAGGATGACATTCTCGTTCTTCATCCCCATCGCCTTGACCAGCTCGGTGCAGGCGATGCCGGCGGCCCCCGCGCCATTCACCACCATCTTCGCGTTCTTGAAGTCGCGGCCGGTGAGATGCAGCGCATTGATCATGCCGGCGGCGGCGATAATCGCCGTGCCATGCTGGTCGTCATGGAAGATCGGAATGTCCATCAGCTCGCGCAGGCGCTGCTCGATGACGAAGCATTCCGGCGCCTTGATGTCTTCCAGGTTGATGCCGCCGAAGCTGGGCCCCAGATAGCGCACCGCGTTGATGAATTCCTCGACCTCTTCGGTGTCGACTTCCAGATCGATGGAATCGACATCGGCGAAGCGCTTGAACAGCACCGCCTTGCCTTCCATCACCGGCTTGCCGGCGAGCGCACCGAGATTGCCAAGGCCCAGAACGGCGGTGCCGTTCGAGATCACGGCCACCATGTTGCCGCGCGAGGTGTAGTCGTAGGCGAGATCGGGATTCTCGGCGATGGCCAGGCAGGGCGCGGCGACGCCGGGGCTGTAGGCCAGGCTGAGATCGCGCTGGGTCGCCATCGGCTTGGTGGGCACAACTTCCAGCTTGCCGGGCTGGCCCATCTTGTGAAATTCGAGGGCGTCGTCGTAAAGGGACGGGCTTTTCGAGTCGCTCATTTTTCTCTGCGGTTTTCCGGTTTTGATGCGCGAGGTATTTCGCTCCCGACAGCATCATAAGGCCAAGGCCGGAGGGGTTAAAAGGGCCGCCGCCTGTGGTATGTCTGCGGCCTTCCCGATTTCACATCCGAGTCGCGCCTTTCTCGTCACCGGCATGAACAAACCCGAACTCAATCTTCCCCCCGGAACATCCCCCCTGATGGCTCAATATTTGAGCATCAAGGCGGCATATCCCGACTGCGTCCTGTTCTATCGCATGGGGGATTTCTACGAATTGTTCTTCGAGGATGCGGTGAAAGCCGCCCGGGCGCTGGATATCGCGCTGACCAAACATGGCGAGCATGATGGCGAGCCGATCCCGATGTGCGGCGTGCCGGTCCATGCGGCGGACGCCTATCTCTCCCGTCTCATCCGCCAGGGTTTCAAGGTTGGTGTCTGCGAACAGGTCGAAGATCCCGCAGAAGCGAAGAAGCGCGGGTCGAAATCGGTTGTGCGGCGCGAAGTGGTGCGGGTGGTCACGCCCGGCACCATCACCGAAGACAGCCTGCTCGATGCGCGGCGCAACAATTATCTTGCTGCACTTGCACAGTCCGGCGGCTCTGATGGCCAGTTCGCACTCGCCTGGCTTGATCTCTCCACTGGCGAATTCGGCCTGACCGAAACCACGCAGGCCGGCCTCGCCGCCGATCTGGCCCGTGTTTCCCCACGCGAACTGGTGCTGCCCGAGGGCCTGCTGGCACGTGCCGAAATGCGGGCGATGTTCGAACAGCTTGATACCGCGCTCTCACCGTTGCCCTCGGCGCGGTTCGACAGCCAGGCCGGCGAACGGCGACTCAAGGCAGCACTCGGCGTCTCGGCGCTGGATGCCTTCGGCCATTTCAGCCGCGCCGAATTCTGCGCCGCCGGCGCTTTGCTCGATTATGTCGACCTGACGCAATGCGGCAGGCTGCCCCGGCTCGATCCGCCGGTGAAGCAGCCGCCCTTGAGCGTGATGGCGATCGACCCGGCGACACGACGCAATCTCGAACTGGTCGAAACCACCTCGGGCCAGCGCGATGGCGCGCTGCTCGACTGCATCGACGCGACACTGACTGGCGCCGGCGCGCGGTTGCTCGCGCAACGGCTGCAGGCGCCGCTGACCGATCCGCAGGCCATCGCCGCGCGGCATGATGCCGTGGCGTATCTCGTCGACACCACGCGGCTGCGTGCCGATATTCGTGCCGCGCTGGGCAAGGTGCCGGATCTGGCGCGCGCCTTGTCGCGGGTATCGCTGGGCCGTGGCGGTCCGCGCGATCTCAGCAGTCTGCGCGATGGCCTGAGCCAGGCCGGCGCATTGCGCCAGCGTCTGGCCGGCGAAAGCGCATTGCCGCCCGAGCTGATCTCCCTGCGCGATGCGCTCGGCGACCATGCCGTGCTGGTGCAGAGCCTGAGTGAAGCGCTGGCCGAGGAACTGCCGCTCATGCAGCGTGACGGCAATTTCGTTCGCGCCGGCTATCATGCGCCGCTGGATGAGTTGCGCGTGCTGCGTGACGAAAGCCGCCGGCATATCGCGGCTTTGCAGGACAGATATGCGGCCGATACCGGCATCAGCGGGCTGAAAATCCGGCACAACAACGTGCTGGGCTATTACATCGAGATCACGCCCGCGCATGCGCCGAAGATGGGCCAGCAGTATATCCATCGCCAGACCATGGCCAATGCCATGCGCTACGCCACGCCCGAACTCGGCGAGCTGGAAAGCAGGATCAGCCAGGCGGGCGACCGCGCGCTGGCCATGGAACTGGAAATCTTCGACCGGATGTGCAGCGAGGTGCTCGGCAACGCGCAATCGATCACACGCGCAGCCGCCGCGCTGGCGGCGCTGGATGTCGCATCCGCTTTGGCCGAACTGGCCGTGCAGCGCCGCTGGGTGCGACCGCAGATCGACGACTCTCTCAGGTTCTGCATCACCGGCGGCCGTCATCCGGTGGTGGAGTCAGCCCTTGAACGCGCCGGCCAAGGCGAGCGTTTCGTGGCGAATGACTGCGATCTCTCGGAAGGCCAGAAGCTCTGGCTGCTCACCGGCCCGAACATGGCGGGTAAATCCACCTTCCTGCGCCAGAACGCGCTGATTGCCGTGCTGGCGCAGATGGGCAGCTTCGTGCCGGCGATGAAGGCCGAGCTCGGCGTGGTCGATCGCCTGTTCAGCCGCGTCGGCGCCGCCGACGACCTGGCGCGCGGGCGCAGCACGTTTATGGTCGAAATGGTCGAGACCGCCGCGATCCTGCATCAGTCGGGCAGCCGCGCGCTGGTGATCCTGGACGAGATCGGCCGCGGCACCGCGACGTTTGACGGCCTCTCCATCGCCTGGGCGGTGGTGGAATACCTGCATGAAAAGAACCGCTGCCGCGGGCTCTTTGCCACGCATTACCACGAACTCACCGCGCTCAGCGAAAAGCTGCCGCAGCTGTCCAATCATACGCTGAAGGTGAAGGAGTGGGAGGGCGAGCTGGTCTTCCTGCACGAGGTCGGCCCCGGTGCGGCCGACCGCAGTTACGGCATCCAGGTGGCGAAGCTCGCCGGGTTGCCGGATGGCGTGCTGCAGCGCGCGTCGGAAGTTCTGCATGCGCTGGAGCAGTCTGATCAGACCGGCAGGTCGGCCAAGCTGGTCGATGACCTGCCGCTGTTCTCGCTGGCTGCGCCGGCGAAAGCGGTTGCTGCTGCGCCGCCCTCGGAAGTCGAAGGCGCGCTGAAAAAAGCTGACATCGACGCACTGTCGCCGAAACAGGCGCTGGATTTGCTGTATCAGCTCAAGGCGCTGATCAAGACTTAAGACGTGGATGCCCGGGTCAAGCCCGGGCATGACACAATATAGATTGTCATGGCCGGACTTGTTCCGGCCATCCACGTCTTCGCTTCCTCACTCCCCGTTCCGGTCCATCCGGCCATGGCTGTGCAGGAACTGCAGCACCTGCACGCTTTTCGGCAGCTCGATCAGGAATTCCCTGTCGCGCTCCAGGTGATGGATCTTCATCGGGTCGGGTCCGGCGAAGCGCGACATCGCCTCGACTGATTCCCAGTACGAGATGGTGACGAACTCGCTCTCGGTCTCGCCATCCTCGCGCAGCAGCTGCACGCCCTGCGCCTTCTGCTCCAGCGGCTTGATGCCGTGTTCATACAGATAGGTGGCGTATTCGTCGGCGCGGTCGCGCTTGACGCGACCGCGCCAGATGCGGGCCACGGTGGGGAAGAGGGCTGGGCGACCTTCGGTCATGGGGTTTCTCCTGCTTTTCAGAGAGAAATGGCGCAGACCAGCTTTGGTTCAAAGGCCGTCGAAAAGTATCTTCAACTCCCGCCACGGTGCGATATCCCAGTAGCGCACGCCGCTGCCCGAGGTCGACGGCAGCACGAACAGCCGCGTGCGCCCGATGCGCTGCGGCTGCAGCCCGTAAGGTGGCGGGCCCTGCAGGCCGAAGCTGTCGCGCAGAAACACCTGCGCCGGGCGCTTGGCCGTGAAGGCCAGGATGGCCGGGCGATACCGTTCGATCTTGGCGGCCAGCCCGGCCACATCGTCATGCTCGGGCGCGAGCGCGTCATCGTTGCCCGACTGCGTCTTGTTGATATCGGTCAGCCCGATGCCCAGCTCCAGCAGCGCCGGATAGTCACCGGGCGCGAAGCGGTGCGGCGTCAGTCCGATGTCATGTAATGTCGGCCAGAATTTGTTGCCCGGTTTGGCGTAATAAGCTTTCGCCTTTGCTGACGCCGTTCCCAGCGCCGAGCCGCAGAAAACCAGCCGCAAACCGGGCCGCAGCAGGTCGGGGATGATGGGACGGCGGTCAGACATGCGCGGCATATATCCCGGTTCTGGCGGCGAAGTCTTTAGAATGGCTGGCTAAAATAATGCAGCCCTGAATCCCTCCGAGCTATCCGCCTTGAATTGGCCGCAATTAAAGCATAGACTTCAGCCATCGACATTTTTGGCCGGACCTTCTGGCTGTCCGTCTGGCTCTGCCTGGCGCATGATCTGACCTTCTCTCCAAAAAATCGAAAACCGGGTGCCGGCTGCAGCATTGCTGCGGCTTGTTCCCTTCTTGCATCAAACTTTAGGATATTCCCATGCAGACGGGCATCGTCAAATTCTACAACTCCACCAAGGGCTTTGGTTTCATTCAGCCGGAAGACGGCGGCAAGGACGTGTTCGTCCACGCCAGCGCTCTCGAGCGCGCCGGCATGAGCCCGCTCTCGGAAGGCCAGAAGGTCTCGTTCGACACCGAGCAGGACAGCCGTTCGGGCAAGGTCGCCGTTCGTAGCATCAAGGCCGCTTGATCCAGAACGCGCCCCAGGATCAGTCCGAGGGCGCGGCAGTCTTTGACTGCCAGAGCTGTGGGGCCTGTTGCGCCTATTCGCGCGACTGGCCCCGCTTCTCACTTGAATCCGAAGATGATATCGCGCGTATCCCGGCCGAATTCGTCAATGACGCGGTCGGCTGCATGCTCAGCATCGACAACCGTTGCACGGCCCTGAGCGGCACGCTCGGCGAACACGTTGCCTGCCGCGTCTATGACGTGCGGCCCATCGTGTGCCGCGACTGCCAGCCCGGCGATGAGGAATGCCTGATCGCCAGGCGGCATTTCGGCTTTCCGGTTTAAGAAATCAACAAAAGAGAAATCGTCACTCCGCGAAGCCGGGAGTCCAGTCGATCCGTAGTCTGGATGCCCGCCTGCGCGGGCATGACGATTATATTGAAACCCGCGCCAGCATCAGCAGGCAGTCGCCCCACTCCGTGCTGCGCTGCTCGAAGCGCGTGAACCCAGCCTTTTCATAGGCGCGGATGGCGCGTGCATTGCCCGGATCGGGATCGGTGCAGACCACCGGCGCGCCCTCGTCGAACAGCCGCTGCACATGCTGCGCGATGAACGCGCTGCCATGGCCTTTGCCCAGCATGTCGGTCACACCAATCGTCTGGTCGATGCCGCGCGTGCCCGGCGGCAGATCGTTGAACGGATGCCAGTCCCAGCTATGCGGGTCGTAATCCTGCAGGAAGGCGAAGGGCGTATCATCCAGGCTGACGATCCACAGCCGCATGCCCGGTTCCTGCAGGTCGGCGGCGAGATTCTGCATCTCGTCCTCCAGCTCGCCCCACCATTCACTGGCGGCAGGCGTCTGCAGCCACTGCCGCAACAGCGGCAGGTCGGCCTCCGTCATGCGACGGAAGCCGTAAGTTTTCGTCACATGCTCTTCCCGTCGTATTTCACCGGTTCGACGGCGTCGAGGTCGAAACCGTCCAGGCAGCGCACGTTGATCGCCACCATGCGGTCGCCGGTCGGCGCGGTGCCGGTGCCGAACGACTGTATGCCGCAGGTTTTGCAGAACAGGTGATGGATGTTCATGGTGTTGAACTGGTAGTCGCTCACCGCATCCTTGCCGCGCTGCAGCTTGAAATCATCGGCCGGCACGAAGGCCAGCAGCGAACCCTTCTTGGAGCAGATCGAGCAGTTGCACGAGATCACCGGCGGGTTGAGGTCGGTCACCACCGAATAGCGCACCGCGCCGCAATGGCAGCCGCCCTGATAGGTCCGCTTCTCGCTCATCTGTCTGTCTCCCGCCATCCTGTGATTAACCAGAAGGTTATATAACCTGCAAGGTCGCAGCCTGCAACCGTCAGCTTGCAGTGCGATTTGAGTGTACTATATATGTTCTCATCATACGGCCGGAACGCCGGAAATTGAATACCATTGTATGTAATGCGCCAGGGCCGGCGAACCCGCACGAACCGCCACGAACGCCAGCGAACCGCCGCGAACACCCACGAACGCTCACGAACACCTACGAAGCGCTGCGAACACCAGCGAAGCGAAACGAACCGCAACGAAGCCTGTCATCACCCTCCCGCCCGGGCCTCGGCCTGGTCTAGGCTGTGGGGGCGTTTTCATTTTTCCAGCAGCATGAGAGTCCCCGTCCCATGAGTTTTGCCGGTCTGGTTCCCGAAACCCCCAATTTCGTCACCCATCTCGAATGCGGCATGACCGGCGAGAAGCTGCCGGCCGGACAGCTGCACAATCTCTCGCCCCAGGGCTTTCCCATCCTGGTGCGCTACGACCTGGCCGGCGTGAAGAAGGCGCTGACCAGGGAGAAGCTCGCCAGCCGCGCGCCGAACTGGTGGCGCTATCGCGAGCTGCTGCCGGTGCGCAAAACAGAGAATGTCGTCTCGCTCGGCGAAGTGATGACGCCGCTGCTCAATCTGCCGCGGCTGGCGAAAAAGCATGGCGCCACCGGCGATATCATCGTGAAGGATGAAGGTCGGCTGCCGACCGGCTCGTTCAAGGCGCGCGGGCTGGCGCTGGCCGTCTGCATGGCCAAGGAACTCGGCGTGACGAAAATGGCGATGCCGACCAACGGCAATGCGGGTGCGGCGCTGGCGGCCTATGCGAGCCGCGCCGGCATCGAGAGCGTGGTGTTCTGCCCGGACGACACGCCGCAGGTGAACATGAACGAGATCGTGCTGCAGGGCGCGCGGCTCTACAAGGTCAACGGCCTGATCAACGACTGCGGCAAACTGGTTGGCGCAGGAAAAGAGACCGCCGGCTGGTTCGATACCTCCACCCTGAAGGAGCCCTATCGCATCGAGGGCAAGAAGACGATGGGGCTGGAGCTCGCCGAACAGCTCGGCTGGGAACTGCCCGATGCGATCTTCTATCCCACCGGCGGCGGCACCGGGCTGATCGGCATGTGGAAGGCGTTTGAGGAGCTGGAGGCCATCGGCTTCATCGGCAGTAAACGCCCGAAGATGATCGCCGTGCAGGCGACCGGCTGCGCGCCGATCGTGCGCGCCTGGGAAGGCAACGAGCGCCACGCCAAATTGTGGGAGAATGCGCATACGGTGGCCGCCGGCATCCGCGTGCCGGCCGCGATCGGTGATTTCCTCATCCTCGATGCCGTGCGCAACTCGAACGGCTTCGCTCTGGCTGTGGAAGATGCCGCCATCACGGCGGCGCTGGATGAAGTGGCGAAGGAAGAGGGCTTTCTGATGTGTCCCGAGGGCGCCGCCACCTATGCGGCGTGGAAACAGGCGCTCAGCGATGGCCGCGTGAAAAAGAGCGATCGCGTGGTGCTGTGGAACTGCGCGGCGGGGCTGAAATACCCGATGGCCGATGGCGGCACGCCGCTGGATCGCCACGGTCCGATCGACTACGCCAAGCTCTAGGCCCGGATCATGGCGGGCGCGGACGGCATCACGGATTTCGTCTACGGCGTCGTCGACGCGCCCGACCAGTTGCAGCATCCGCTGATCCGTCGCCTGCATGACGACTGGCTGGCGGCGACACCACCTGAGGGCCTTCCCGGTCATGGCTTCGCCGATCCGCTGCGCCTCAGCTATCTGCTCGGCCTGCTGGTGGTGATGGATGTGGTGCGGCCAGAGAATGCGGGCGATCTGCGTTTCCGCTATCGCCTGGTCGGCACCGATGTGGTGGCGCGGCGCCGGCGCGATGTCACCGGCGACTTCATGGACCAGCATTTCGATCCTGGCGTCGCCAGCACCGGTCCGCTGGTCTGCGGGCTGGCGGTTGAACAGCGCCGGCCGGTTTACCTGACGGCGATGCGCCATATGTTTGAAAAGCACTATCCGCTCGAATATATCGTGCTGCCACTGGTCGATGCCGGCGGTAAGATCATTGACCGGCTGGTCGCGGCGCAGATCTATCCGCCGGAGACGCCGCGCCTGCCCTATGGCAGCGCCAGTGTGTGAGTTGACGGGAGTAAAATGAGCTTCACCAGCAGTGGCAGCAACTTCAGTCTTCTGTCTGCCGAAGAGCAGCTGGAAACCCTGCGGCTGAATCAGCTGTATCGCGACTGGCGACAGGCCACGCATGGCACCGTGCTGCCGGGCCGCGACTTCCTCGATCCGAAGCGGCACGGCTATCTCGACGGCATGCTGCTGGTGGTCGATGTCGAGAATTGCGAAGACGACCATTGCCGCTACCGTTATCGCAGTGCGGGCCGGCATTTCATCGAGGCGCTGAAAGTCGATCCGTCCGGCACCTATATGGACCAGCATCCGGAAGCCGAGTTCGCCGTGCAGGCGATGCGGGCCTGCGATCTGGTGGTGAAGTCGCGCCGGCCGATCCATGCCCGCGCCGACCGCGTCATCGAGGGCCGTCAGTTCCGCATCGAGTTCCTGCTGCTGCCGGTGGCCGAGCATGACGATGCGGTCAGCACCATTCTGATCGCGCAGATTTTCACGCCGCTGAAGTGAGGCGGCTCAGGCCGGCTCGCGCATGAAATAGATCATGTCCAGCGATGGCGGGCTGGCGCCGGCATGGCTCAGAAGGCCATGCACCTGGCCGCGATGATGGGTCTGATGGTTGAACACATGCATCAGCGGCGGGAACAGCGGATCGGTAAAACGCTGCCCCGCCATGTTGGCGTAAGAGAATGTGTCGCTGAGTTTCGCCGCGTCGAGTGAATCGGCGAAGGCAATGATCTCTTCGTCCTTGGCCTGCCGCGCGGCGCGCAGCTCGGCCAGGGTCTCGTGCAGGATCATGTCGAGCCGGGTCATATGCGTTGGCACGTTGCCGGTGAAGCGGCCGAACCAGATGCTGTCGCCGACCAGAAGGTGATTCAGCGTGGCATGGATCGAGCCGAAGAAGCTCGGGCGCGGCGCGTGATAATCTTCTGACGACAG
The DNA here is from genome assembly GCF_007197755.1 of Ferrovibrio terrae. Classification (NCBI taxonomy): domain Bacteria; kingdom Pseudomonadati; phylum Pseudomonadota; class Alphaproteobacteria; order Rhodospirillales; family Rhodospirillaceae; genus Ferrovibrio; species Ferrovibrio terrae. The sequence goes on along the minus strand of NZ_CP041636.1, from coordinate 1,062,923 downwards.
CTGTGCGCAGGCCTCATAGACGCGCCGGTTGGCCCAGCGGTTGTAACGGGCGAAGCGGCGGACGTGATCGGTGAGTATGGTTTGGGGCATGGCCGCAGCTTACGGCGACGGCCCTGTGGTGCGAAGCGCGGAATTGTCCCGCTGCAATCGCGGGAAATTCAACCGATCTGATGGCCGACCCGGACCAGGTTGCCGTCCGGATCGGCAAAGTGGAATTCACGTAAACCCCAGGGGCGGTCTTCGATGGCGCTGAAGCGCGGCAGGCCCAGCGCCTGCCATTCCGCATGCAGTTTGTCGGCATCCTGGCAGCGGAAGTAGCAGGCCGACATGCTGTTTTTCGGCTCCAGCAGGATCGGCGCGGCACTGCTGCAATCGGCGAAATGCAGTTCGAACTCGTCGCGTACGATCACCAGGTAATCCGGGTAGCGGTTCTGCCGGTCGAAGCCGAGGCGACGGTAGAAGGCGGCGGTGCGGTCCAGATTGGCAGACGGCAGGATGGCGATGGCCGGCATGGGAGCGCTCCAAAAGGAAAACGGCCCGCCGGGTGAGGGCGGGCCGTTGTTACTTAGGCGATGACGGCGTGGATTACCACTCGGTCAGAACCGGTTCCATCTTGGCCTTGGTCAGCGCATCGGCGCGCGCCTTCTGCCAGGCCTTCATGAAGGCCGCCTCGTCGGCATGGCTGCCCTTGCTATGCGCGGTCCAGGCGTCGGCGAGCACCTTCTGACGCTCGATCAGGGCGGCGTTGCTCTTGTCATAGTCGGGCTTCCACACGCCGATCTCCTTGAAGTACTTGATGGCGCCTTCATGCACCGGCACCACCCAGTCGAAGACCTGGCGCTTGATATCCCAGCCGCCGTTGCCCGGTGCGGCGTCCTTGTAGTCAGGGAAGAGTTCGACCATCGCCTTGGTCATGGCATAGACCATGCCCGCATCGGCATTCGAATAGGTCATCAGCACCGGATAGGGATATGTGGCGGCTTCCACCTTTTTGGTGGCGCTCAGTTCCGGACCTTCCGCGCCCATGAAGGGCACGAAGAACGGCGCCTTCGCCTTCAGCCGCGCCCAGCCGGCCTTGTCGCTGTGCGGCACGGTCGGATACTGGATGCCGCGCGGGCTGGAGGCGAGCTGATACGCCGGGCCCGAGATCGACGAGCCGAAGGCGGCGTCGGTCTGACCCGAGATCATGCCCTGCATCGCCTGGCCGAAACCACCGAACTCGACCTTCTGCACATCGTTCCAGGTCAGGTTGGCAAAGGCCAGCAGCGCGGTGATGTTCTGGTTCAGCGACGGCGCGCCGATCACCCAGGCAACCCGCTTGCCCTTCAGGTCGGCCATGGTTTTGATATTGGCGTCTTTCGCCGTCATGATGGTGAGCAGCGCATCGGAATTGTTCAGCAGCAGCGACCGCACCGGCTGCGGACCCCAGTCCTTGGCGCCGAATTCATAGACCGCTTCCTGCGCCATGTAGGTGCCGCCGACGCCGTTGGCGGAGAAGGGCACCTTGCCATCGCGCAGCGGCACGGTGCGCGACACGTCGTTCTTGCCGGGCAGCACGCGCAGCGTGATGTTGTGCTTGTTCTTCAGCGCATTGCCGACGGCAACCGCCTGATTGTAGCCACCCGAGCCGACGTCATAGGCGGTCCAGGTGATCTGGTCGGGCAGCTTCTGCGCGAAAGCAGATGCCGAAAGCGCGAGCGCGGCAACAGCGCCGAGCAGGCCGTAAGTGTAATGACGCATGGGTGGTCTCCTCCTGTTTTATGCTTTGTTTATGCGGCAAGTGTCTCTTGCTTTCCCAGTTTCAGCAACAGGAAAGCGCCGAGTGCCAGGCTTGCGCCGATCACCGCAAGCGTTGTGTTGCTCACGGGAATGAGATTGCCGCCCGGTGCCGCGAGGGCGAAGCCGCCGATGGCGAGCATGATGCGCGCCAGCAGGCGCAGCGGTGAGCCATCCAGCCGGCCCGCGCCAATCAGCCAGCCCTGGATGCTGGCGGCGATCAGTCCGACGCCGATGAAGGCGGTGACGATCACCGAGACCACTTCCGTCGGTTCGCCCTTCAGGATCAGCGCCGGGTTGAGCGCGAAGAAAAAGGGCACGATGTAGATCACCGCGCCGAGCCGCACCGCCTGGAAGCCGATCTTGAACGGCGAGGTGCGCGCAAGCGGCGCCGCGGCAAAGGTGGCGAGTGCCACCGGCGGCGTGATGAAGGAGATCATGCCCCAGTACATGATGAAGAGATGCACGGCGAGCGGATCGAGGCCGGCCTTGATCAGTGGCGGCGCCAGCACGATGGCGAGGAAGATGTAGCAGGCGGTCACCGTCATCCCCATGCCGAAGATGAAGCTGGTGATGGCTCCCATCAGCAGCAGCACGATCGGCCTGTCGCCGGCGAGATAGACCAGGTCGTTGGCCAGCGTGCCGGCCAGTCCGGTCACCGAGAAGGCGCCGATGATGAAGCCGACGCCAGCCAGGATCGCCACCAGTTCGGCCAGTGCGCGGCCGGTGGCGAGCACGAGGTCGACGAAGCTTTTCCAGCTCAGGCGGTTCTTCGGCAGGATCTGGTTGATCGCCAGCAGCAGCCCGGTGGCGATGAAGGGCGCCACGGCTTCCTGCTGCTCGTTGATCATCAGATAGACCAGCACGGCGAAGACGAAGATATAAAGCCAGCCGTCCTTCAGGGTCTGTTTCAGCGACGGCAGTTCTTCCTTCGCCATACCCCTCAGGCCGAGGCGCGCGGCATAGGCGTCGATCTGCATGGCCAGGCCGAAATAGAACAGCAAGGCCGGTACGGCGGCGGCCAGTGCGATCTCGCTATAGGAAATGCCGAGGAAGCTCGCCATCACAAAGGCGGTCGAGCCCATCACCGGCGGCATCAGCACCGCACCGGTGGAGGCGACAGCCTCGACGCCGCCGGCATAATCGGCGCGGAAGCCGGTGCGCTTCATCGCCGGAATGGTGACGACACCCGACGAGATCACGTTGGAGATCACGCTGCCAGAAATGGAACCCTGCAAAGCGGACGAGATCACGCCGACCTGTGCGGCACCGCCGCGCCAGCGGCCGACCAGCGCAAAGGCCACGTCGTTGAAGAACTTGCCGCCGCCGGTGTGGTTGAGCGCCACGCCGAAGACGATGAATCCGATCACGATCTCGCCAAAGGCGCGCATCGGAATGCCAAAGGCGCTCTCGGCCGAGACGATGTGATAGGCCAGCGTATCGCTTAAGGGCTGGTCGATGCCGTTCAGCGGGCTCGGCAGCTTGCCGGCGATCACCGGATACAGAGAAACGATGGTGACAATGATGAAGATCGCGGTGCCGCCAGTGCGGCGCAGCGCTTCCAGGATCAGCACCCACAGCACGGCGCCGAGGATCTTCGCCATGATGGGGGCGGAGAATTCCCAGCCTTCGCCGAGAATGGCTTCGGCCTTCCAGCTGAACCAAAAAAGCGCCGCCATGGTGGCAAGGCAGAGCACAATGTCGATGCCGAGCCAGAGCGGCGACCGTGCGGCGCGCGGATGCCAGGGATAGGCGAGGAAGACCAGCGGCAGGGTGGCCACGGCCAGCAGGAAGAGATAGCGGTTTTCGACGAGGGTGAAGCCGAAGAGGTGCAGGTTGAACTGCTGGTTCAGCACCAGCACCATGGCCGCCAGGGTCAGCGTGCCGAAAGCGGCCTGCAGCCAGACCGGCAGGATGCGGTAGGCCAGTTCCTCGACCATGCGGTCGGCGGGCGAAATCTCCCCGGCCGTCAGCGCGGACTCGGTCTCGGCGCGAACGCCCGTGTCGGCACCATCGGTGCCGGCAGCCTTCTGCATCGGTAGCCCTCCCTGCGCCGGCTTATGCTGCCGGTCGGATTGTCGGACCGGCAGTGTAGGGGAGAGCGCGGGAGAGGATCAACCTGTACCATGCCGGACCACGAGATCGGCGCGGCGCGGTACAGATTTCATCCTAGCGATCAGGCCGGCGTCTTGTCGTCCGGATAATCGCGCAACGAGGTCGGCGCCTCCCAGAAGCCACGCGAGGCTTCAAACGCCGCCGAACCGGGCGAGATGCCGGCATCCCGCAAGGTGCGCGCATCGATCTGCGTCAGGTCCTGCCGCATGCGGGCGCGCTGCCGCCAGATGGCGAAGGCGGTGGCAAAGGCCGGCAGCACCTGCTGCCACCACGGCCGGGCGAGACCATCGAAGACGGCCGGGGTGCTGACGCCGTCCAGCCAGCCGAGCTCGGCCTTACTGGGAGCTGCGATATTCGGCGCGCCGAGCCAGGCCGGCCGTTCGCCGGTGGGCTGCAGCCGCCGCGCACGCTGCAGTGCATCAGAACGATCGTGCTTTTTTACAAGGGCCGGCTGGGCAAAGGGAGCTAAGGTCGTCATGGGGAGGCTCTTTTCTTCTGGGGGGCGTTCTTTGGAAGTCTGGGGAGACTGAACTCAAACGTAACCTGGACTGATGTCAAAACCTGTCAGTGCCGTCTTCTCAGTGCCATCTATTCAGTGCAGGGCCGCAGCGCGGTCTATCAGGCTGCGGAAACTCTCTTCGGCGCGTTCGACGGCCGCCGTATCGCGCAACAGGCGGCGGTAATAGTTCATCGCCAGGAAAATGCCCTGCAGTTCATAGGCGAACTGGCGGGGATCGAGATCGGCGCGGAAATGGCCTTCCTGGATGGCGATCTGCGCGCTGCGCATCATCATCGCCTGCCACTGGTTCTGCAGGTCAGCCAGATGGTCGCGCACTGGGCCGGGCTTGTCGTCCACTTCAGATGCCAGCGCCACGAACAGGCAGCCACCGGGCAGGTCTTCGTGATTGATGCTCCAGGCGAGCCAGGAGCTGAACAGGATTTCGATCCGCGGGCGGCCGCGCGGGGCTTTCATCGCCGGCTGCCAGACCGCTTCCATGAAACGCTGGGCGGCCTCATCCAGCAGGGCCTTCTCCAGCTCTTCCTTCGAGCCGAAATGGGCGAACAGGCCGGATTTGGACATCTTGAGCCGGTCGGCCAGCATGCCGATGGAAATTCCCTGGAAACCTTCGACGCTGGCGGCGCGAAGCGCTTCGGTGAGGATGATGGCGCGAGTCTGTTGTCCCTTGCTCATGGATTTACTTTACGAACGGTCGTTCGTAAGCGCAAGCGAAAACCAGTCGCCGGATGTGACGTGGGCCACAAACCCGGCCGGAAGCCGGCTAAATCGCCCGGATCCCCGGCTTGTGAGCGCAGGGATCGGGCTGTCCGGGCGTAGACTCCCGCAGTCAACCCGGGGAGTTCCTGTATGAAGAAAACGCGTCGCGACCTGCTGCTGGCCGCCCTGCCGCTCGCCGCCCTTCCGCTGACCGGGGCGGGCGATGTCCTCGCCCAGCCGGCCGGGCCATCCGGGCGCCTCGACCCGACTCCAGCCTGCGGCGACGGCCATGGCGCGACTCCGGCTCAGACCGAGGGGCCGTATTTCACGCCGAACTCGCCGCGACGCACCGCGCTGTATGAACCGGGCATGGACGGCACGCGCTTACGCGTCGGCGGCCTGGTGCTGGATCGCGCCTGCCGGCCGTTATCAAACGTGCTGGTCGATCTGTGGCAGGCGGATGCGCAGGGGCGCTACGACAATGCGGGCTATCGCCTGCGCGGGCACCAGTTCACCGATGCCGAAGGCCGCTGGCAGTTCGACTCTGTGCTGCCGGCGATCTATGTCGGCCGCACCCGGCATCTGCACGTGAAACTGCAGCCGCGCGGCGGAAAGATTCTTACCACGCAGCTCTATTTCCCCAGCGATGTCGCCGGCAATGCGCGCGACCGCATTTTTGACAAACGCCTGCTGATGAACACGGCCGGCGACGCCGAGCAGATGATCGCGCGGTATGATTTCGTGCTGGCTTAAATTTTATCGCCATTCTCGGGACAAGCCCGAGGATGACGGTTTCCTGTAATTGCCTCAGTGACAATGCCACACTTGATTCTGTATTCGGCAGCGCGCACCTTTCCGCCATGATCGATCTCGCCACCCTGCTCACCTTCACGCTCGCAGCTTTCGCGCTGGCGGCGACGCCCGGCCCCGACATGCTGCTGATCATGACGCGCAGCGTGGCGCAGGGCCGCATGGCGGGCTTCATCACGCTCGCCGGCATCAGCCTCGGCTGCTATTTCCACGCGATCATCGCCGGTCTCAGCTTAAGCGGCGTGCTGCTGCTGGCGCCGGTGATGTTCGAGATCATCCGCTGGGCCGGCGCGGCCTATCTGCTGTATCTCGCCATGCAGGCGTTTCGCGGCGCGGGTGGATTTCAGGCGCCGGCCGCGAAAGACGGCATGGCGCCGCGTATCGCGCTGGGCGTGCTGTTCCGTCAGGGTCTGCTGACCAACATCCTCAATCCGAAAGTGGCGCTGTTTTTCCTGGCGCTGTTTCCGCAATTCATGCAGCCCGATCCCGACACGGCGGTGGCGCAGGCACTGATCCTCGCCAGCGTGCTGAATGTCGCGGGCGGTCTGGTCAATGGCGGAATCATAATGGCAGCCGGGCGCCTCGGCGAGTTTCTCTCGTCGCGCCCGGCTTTCGTTCGCTGGCAGAACCGCCTGCTCGGCGGCGTGTTTGCCGCGCTGGCCCTTCGCCTCGCGTTTGACCGGCGCTAGGCCGGTCGTCAATTACATCTGCGCGACCTTCACGCCCGCCACTTCAGCGGTGCCTTCCAGGATGGCCGTCTTGATGGTCTCCAGGCCGCGTTCGAATTCTTCGATGCGTTCGCGGAGGCCGCGCAGTTCTTCGAGCGCGACGTGGCCGATCGGCCGTTCCGTCTGCGCGTATTCCAGCACCAGCGTCGCGTAGCGGCCGCGCATCTTGGCGAGCGACCGCAGCATGGTGTCGATTTCATTCGGTTCGATGCGGCCGAGCGCCCAGACCATCTGCGAGCGGGTCATCTCGCGGTCCTTGTCGGCGATCTGCTGCACATACTGGCGGGCATTCAGCGCGGCGGCGACGGCTTCGGCCGGGCCTTCACGCAGCGCCAGGCGTTCGCGCGCCGAGAGGCCGGCATCGGCCAGCGTCTTCGGCCTGGCGGCAGAGGCGGCCACCCGGGCCAGCGCAGCCTGCGCGGCAGGCACCGCGTTGATCGCGGCCTTGAGCTGGGGTTCGACCTTTTCGGCCTGGCGCAGCGACAGCAGAGCAATACCCATAACGATGGTCCCTTATCCGGCAGTGTTCCTGTCCAGATAAGAGCAAGCCTCGTGCCATGGTTAAAATGGCCGAAATCCAGCAAATAATCTTGTCAGTTTCGGCCCGACGGGCAGGATTTACCTAATGTCGCCCGATTCGGTCGGGCCAGACAGGTAAATCCGTCAGGGCAGGGCCGGGGCCGGCAGGGTATCGACCCGGCTGCCGAAGTTGAGCTCAAGCTGCCAGGCGCCGGGCCGTGAGCGGTAGTCGCGCAGCAAAGCCTGGTCGAGGGCGAACTCCACCTGGGTCGACCGTCCGGCCGCGCTGGTCTGGCCGCCGCTACCGCCCCCAAAACCGCCGACTGGGAAACTCAGCCCGATGCCGGTGCCGAAGCCGCCGCTCGATCCGGCCGAGCCGCCGACACCCACGCTGGGTCGTCCGGCCCAGCTTTCGCCGCTGGCCGGGGCGGGTTCAGGCAGGCCGACGCGCTGCGCCAAAATCTTGCGGCCATCCGGCGTGGTCAGGCGGGCGTCGCGCAATGCCTCTGTCGAGATCACGCGCATGAACAGCAGGCCGCTGGTTTCGCCCTGCCACACGGCGACGCGTGGCGGTGGCGGCGCCGAAGGCGAACAGGCGGTTGCCGCAACGGCAAGTATCGCAAGGGCAAGCAGGCGTTTCATCATCGACATTATATAGGTCACGTGCGCGGCAGTTCCCAGATCGGGTGAAGCCGGCTTAAGCTGCCGTCTTCATCATAAGATGGCAACATCACGAGAAACGCAGGAAACGCCCATATGTCAGCCAATCTTTTTGACCTGTCCGACAAAGTCGCCATCGTCACCGGGTCGAGCCGCGGCATTGGCCGCTCCATCGCCATCCGCATGGCGCAGCATGGCGCGAAAGTCGTGGTCAGCAGCCGCAAGGCCGATGCCTGCGAGAAGGTGGCGGACGAAATCAAGGCCGCTGGCGGTGACGCCATCGTCGTGCCCTGCAACGTGTCGGACAAGGCGCAGTTGCAGGCTTTGGTGGATGCCACCGTGAAGCAGTGGGGCCGCGTCGACGTGCTGGTCTGCAACGCCGCCGTCAATCCCTTCTTCGGTCCGTCGAAGGACATCCCCGACGATGCCTTCGACAAGATCATGGCCGTCAACATCAAGTCGAATCACTGGCTCGCCAACATGGTGGCGCCGGGCATGGCCGAGCGTGGCCATGGCGCGATCATCGTGATCTCGTCCGTGGGCGGGCTGTTCGGGTCAAATACGCTGGGCGCCTATGCCATTTCGAAGGCGGCCGACATGCAGCTGGTGCGCAACCTGGCTGTGGAATGGGGCCCGCAGAATATTCGCGCCAACTGCATCGCGCCCGGCCTGGTCAAGACCGACTTCGCCCGCGCATTGTGGGAGAATCCCGAGATCGCCAAGAAAGCCACCAAGGGCTATGCGCTGCGCCGCATCGGCGAGCCGGACGAGATCGCCGGTGCCGCCGTGTTCCTGGCCTCGGCCGCCGGCCAGTTCATGACCGGCCAGACCATGGTGATCGACGGCGGTGGCATGGTGAATTTCCAGTCGGTCTGAGCGGCCAAGCCTTCCGGGCCGGGTTTCGGCCCGGATTAGGCCGGTGACGGCGGGCGGCCCGGCACTATATATATGACGCCATGTATCTCCGTCCGCAGATCGCCGACCCGCGCGCCATCATCGACCGCCGCGCCCTGACCCTGCAGCTCGATGCCCTGGGCGGTGAGGGCAAGCATGGCAGTGCCGAGCAGCGCAAGCAGGCACTGGTGCTGCTCAAGGCAGCCCTTGGCCAGGGCCGGCAGGTGATCCAGCAGCGCTTCCAGTCCGGCACGCCGGCGCTGCCCACCCGGCAGGCCTTTGCCTATCTGGTCGACCAGATCATTCGTCTGGTGCATGACTTCACGGTCAACCGCGTCTATCGCCTGCCCAATCCCACTGCGGCCGAGAAACTCTCCGTCGTTGCCGTCGGCGGCTATGGCCGTGGCGAGATGGCGCCGTTCTCCGATGTCGACCTGCTGTTCCTGTTCCCCTACAAGCAGACCCCCTGGGGCGAGCAGGTGGTGGAATACATGCTTTACCTGCTGTGGGACCTTGGCCTGAAGGTCGGCCATGCCACGCGGTCGGTCGATGAGTGCATCCGGCTGAGTTTGAGCGACGTCACCATCCGCACCGCGATCCTCGAGCAGCGCTGGATCTGGGGCGACCAGGAGCTCGCCGCGCAGCTGAAGCTGAAATTCCAGTCCGAGGTCGTCGCCAAGACCGGCGCGGATTTCATCGAGAAGAAACTGGCCGAGCGCGACGAGCGGCATCGCCGCATGGGCGACAGCCGCTACGTGGTCGAGCCGAATGTGAAGGAAGGCAAGGGCGGGTTGCGCGACCTGCACACGCTGGTCTGGATCAACAAGTATCTCTACGGCATCGAGGATAGCGCCGATCTGGTCGCGCGCGGACTGCTGTTGCCCGAGGAGCAGCGCAGCTTCACCCAGGCGATGGAATTCCTCTGGGCCGTCCGCATCCACCTGCATTACCTGGCCAATCGCGCCGAAGAGCGCCTCACCTTCGACATGCAGGTCGAGATCGCCAAGGCGATGGGCTATGCCGACCGTCCGGGTCGCAGCGACGTCGAACGCTTCATGAAGAAATACTATCTGGTCGCCAAGGAAGTCGGCGACCTGACGCGCATCTTTGCCGCAGCGCTCGAAGAGCGCCACAAGAAGGTGGCGCCGCTCGCCGCCTTCAGGGCCAAGATCAAGCGGGCGAAAAAGATCGACGGCTTCGATATTGCCGGCGGCCGCGTCAATGTCGGCAGCGAGACCATGTTCGAGCAGCAGCCGATCAAGATGCTGCGGCTGTTCCATCTGGCGCAGGAGCAGGGGCTCGATGTTCATCCCGAGGCTTTACGCCTGGTGCGCCGGCATCTGAAGCTGATTGACGGCAAGATCCGCAACGACCCGGAAGCCAACCGGCTGTTCATGGACATGCTGTGCTCGAAGCAGGATCCGGAAACCACGCTGCGGCGGCTGAACGAGGCCGGCGTGTTCGGACGTTTCGTGCCCGATTTCGGTCGCGTGGTGGCGCAGACCCAGCACGACATGTACCACACCTATACCGTGGACGAGCACACCATCCGCGCCATCGGCATTCTCTCGCGCATCGAAAGCGGCGCGCTGAAGGAAGATCACCCGCTGTCAGTGAACGTGATCAAGGAAGTCCTGTCGCGCCGTGTGCTCTATGTCGCCGTGCTGCTGCATGATATCGCCAAGGGCCGTGGCGGCGACCATTCCATCCTGGGCGAGAAGGTGGCCGACAAGCTCGGGCCACGTTTCGGCCTGACGGCGGCGGAAACCGAAACCGTCGGCTGGCTGGTGCGCTGGCATCTCGCCATGTCGGCAACCGCCTTCAAGCGCGACATCGCCGATCCGAAAACCGTGGTCGACTTCGCCCAGCTGGTGCAGAGCCCGGAACGCCTGCGCCTGCTGCTTTGCCTCACGGTGGCCGATATCCGTGCCGTGGGACCGACGATCTGGAACGGCTGGAAGGGCCAGCTGCTGCGCGAGCTGTATTATCGCGCCGAGGAATATCTCTCGGGCGGTTTCTCCGGTCGCCGTCGCGAGGAGCGCATCGCCGAGACCAAGGACAAGGTGCGTGCCGGCCTGACCGACTGGAGCAAGGCCGAGATCGACCGGCTGCTCAAGCGGCATTACGAGAATTACTGGTATTCCAGCGACGTCGAGATGATCCTGCGCCATGCGCGGCTGATGCGCGAGGCCGATGCCGCCAAGCGCACGCTGACCACCGGCACGCGGTCTGACACATTCCGCTCGGTCACCGAGTTCACGCTCTATGCGCCCGACCATCCGGGATTGTTTGCCCGTGTCGCCGGCGCGATGGCCGCAGCCGGTGCCAATATCGTGGACGCCAAGATCTTCACCACCAATGACGGCATGGCGCTCGACAGCTTCTATATCCAGGACATGGAAGGCGGTGCCTTCGACAAGCCCGACCGGCTGAAGAAGCTGTCGACGGCGATCGAACGCGCGCTGTCGGGCGATCTCAAGCTGCGTTCGGCGATCGCGCCGGAAAAGCCCGGCACCACCAGCCGCACCCGCGTCTTCAAGGTGGCGCCGCGCGTGCTGATCGATAACCAAGCTTCCAACCGCTACACGGTGGTGGAGGTGAACGGCCGCGACCGGCCGGGCTTCCTCTACGACGTCACCCGCGGACTCTACGATCTCAACCTCACCATCGGCTCGGCGCATATCGCCACCTATGGCGAGCGCGCGGTCGACGTCTTCTATCTGCAGGATCTGACCGGCATGAAGCTGACCGATAAGCGCCGGCTGCAGCAGATCGAAAAGCACCTGATGAAGCAGATCACGCAGGCCGACGACAAGGAAAAGCCCGCCGCCGCCAAGGCCGCGAAGGCCGCGTAAAGCCCCCCGCCGATGTCCCTTTTCCGCGCCATCGCCACTGTCGGCGGCCTGACCATGGTCAGCCGTGTCGCCGGCTTTGCCCGTGACCTGCTGATCGCGCGCTATCTCGGCACCGGCCCGGTGGCGGATGCCTTCTTCGTCGCGCTGCGGCTGCCGAACTTTTTCCGTTCGCTATTTGCCGAGGGCGCCTTCACGGTAGGCTTCCTACCGCTGTTCAGCCGCATGGAGGCGAACGAGGGCCGCGCGGCGGCCAGGACTTTCGCCGAACAGGCGCTCAGCGTGCTGCTGCCGGCCACATTTGTGTTCAGCCTGCTGGCGCAGCTGGCCATGCCGGCAGTGGTCTTCGCGCTGGCGCCGGGCTTTGCCGCCGAGCGCGGCCTCGCCGATGGCCGGTTCGAACTGGCGGTGCTGCTCACCACGATCACCTTTCCCTATCTGGTTTTTGTCAGTTTGGCGGCGCTGTATGGCGCGATGCTGAACAGCGTCGGGCGTTTTGCCGCGATGGCGGCGACGCCGATCCTGCTCAATCTGGTGATGATCGCCGGCCTGCCGCTGATGCAGGCGCATGTCGGTGGACCGGGCCAAGCGCTGGCCTGGTCGGTGCTGGTCGGCGGCATCGTGCAGTTCCTCTGGCTCGCCTGGGAAGCCCGCCGCGCCGGCCTGGGCCTGACGCTGCGCTGGCCGAAACTCAGTCCGAAAGTGCGCGAACTGTTCCGCCTGGTCGTGCCAGCCGCCATCGGCGCCGGCGCCACCCAGGTCAATCTGATCGTCGGGCTGATGCTGGCTTCACTGCTGCCGGCCGGCGCGGTGTCCTTCCTGTTCTATGCCGACCGCATCAACCAGCTCACCGTCGGCGTGGTCGGCGTCGCCATCGCCACGGCCTTGCTGCCCACCATCTCGGCGCAGCTGGCGCGCGGCGAGGTGGCGGCTGCGGTCGCCAACCAGAACCGCGCGCTGGAATTCGGTCTGCTGCTGGCGCTGCCGGCCGCCACCGCGCTGATCAGCGTGCCGTTTCCGATCATCTCGATCCTGTTCCAGCGCGGCGAATTCGACGCGGCCTCGGCGCGCGCGACCGCCGATGCCCTGCTGGCTTACTCCATTGGCCTGCCCGGCTATGTGCTGTCGCGCAGCCTGACGCCCAGCTTCCATGCCCGGCAGGATACCAGAACGCCGGTGCGCATCGCCTTTGTCACCATCGCAATCAATCTCGGCCTCGGCGCGGCGCTGATGCTGAGTCTGCAGCATGTCGGCCTGGCGCTGGCCACTGCCATCGCCGCCCTCGTCAATACGCTGCTGCTCGGCTGGCTGCTGCACCGGCGCGGCCACTGGCATCCGGATGCGCGGCTGAAAAGCCGGGCCTGGCGCATTCTGGTCGCCGCGCTGGCGATGGCGCTGGTTCTCCATGGCCTCGACCGTTTTGTGCTGCCCGCCTGGTATGCCGGGCCCGAGCCGCTGCGGCTGGCCGCACTGGCGGTGCTGGTCGCGGCCGGGCTGCTGACCTTCCTGGTCGCGGCCGTGGCGATCCGCGCCACGCGCCCGGCAGAATGGAAGGCGATGCTGCGCAAGCCGCCGAAAACTCTGCCGCCCGCTTGACGCGGTCCGTCTTGACGAGGGCAGGCCGCCCGGCGATAACCGGCCGCCTTATTCTTTTCCCACAACCGGGGCCTTCCACCGCCCCACATCATCAGGGACTTCCATGGCCTTCCAACGGCGCATCTTCTCGGGCATCCAGCCCACCGGCAATCTCCATCTCGGCAACTATCTCGGCGCGGTGCGCAACTGGGTCGCGCTGCAGAACGAGTATGAGTGCATCTTCTGCATGGTCGACATGCATGCGATCACCGCATCGCTGCTCAATGCCGACGAGCTGCGCAACAGCACGCGCGAACTGGCCGCCGCGATGATCGCTTCGGGCATCGACCCGAAGAAGAACATCCTGTTCAACCAGTCGCAGAATCCCGATCACGCCACGCTGGCCTGGATCTTCAACTGCGTTGCCCGGCTCGGCTGGATGAACCGCATGACGCAGTTCAAGGAAAAGGCCGGCAAGGACCGCGAGAATGCCTCGCTCGGGCTTTACGCGTATCCCGCGCTCATGGCTGCCGACATCCTGGTTTACAAGGCGACGCATGTGCCGGTCGGCGAGGACCAGAAACAGCATATCGAACTGACGCGCGACATCGCGCAGAAGTTCAACCACGATTATGCGACCGAGCTCTTCCCGATCACCGAGCCGCTGATCTTCGGTACGGCGACGCGCGTGATGAGCCTGCGCGACGGCGCCAAGAAGATGTCGAAGTCGGATGCTTCCGATCAGTCGCGCATCAACCTGACCGACACGGCCGACATGATCGCCGACAAGATCAAGCGCGCCAAGACCGACCCGGAATTGCTGCCTGATACGGCAGCCGGCCTGGAAGGCCGGCCAGAAGCGCAGAACCTGATGGGCATCTATGCGGCGCTGTCGGGCCAGACGCTGGACCAGGCCGTCGCCGTCGCCGCCGGCAAGGGCTGGGGCGATTTCAAAAAGCTGCTGACCGAAACCGCCGTTTCGGTGCTGGATCCGATCACCTCGGAGATGCGGCGCCTGATGGCCGACCCGGGCTACGTGGACGGTATCCTGCGCGAGGGCGGTGAGAAGGCGCGCGCGCTGTCGGCGCCGGTGGTGAAGGAAGTCTACGACACGGTTGGTTTCCTGCGTCCGTAATCACGGCAGGCGATCTTGAATGATGCTCCGTCTTGAATGATGCCCAGTCTTGAATGATGAGGGTGGCGGGCCCACATTAAAGGCCCGCCACATTTTTCCGGCCAATGACAATGGACACCGCCGCCTCCCGCTCCGCTTTCACTGCCTGGCTGCGCAGCCGCTGGCTGCCGGTGACCGTCATTGCCGTCGTGCTGGTCTTCGGCCTGTATTACCCGGTCGGCATGCTGATCGCGCATAAGATCGACGATCGCATGGATTACGAAGTGCCGGCGGCCGAACTGCCGGCCGGCGGCAGCCGGACTGTGGCGATGGCGGCAGCCCTGATCGACCGCGAAGTCAATCGCAACGGCTGGGTGGCCAACGATCCCTTCTTCATGCCGGGCTCGATGCTCGACAACATGCCGAACTATCAGCTCGGCATGATCCATGCGCTCGGGCGTTTTGCCTTCCAGCTTGTCGACCAGATCGGCCGCACGCGCGGCTCGAGCCAGACCGACCGCGACCTGCAGGAAGCCGCCGGCCTGCTGCAGTATTCCGGCACCAAGTGGATTTTCGATTTCTCCACCTCGCTGCTGCCGACGGCGAAATCGGAAGAACAGTATCGCAAGGCTCGCGCATCGCTGCTGAACTACAACCAGCGCCTCAGCACCGGCAACGCGGTGTTCGAACGCCGCGCCGATAATCTTCAGGCGACGCTGGAGCGGATTGCACTGGACATCGGCTCGGCCTCGGCCGCCATCGACCGCCGTATCCAGGACGGCAATGCGACCTTTATCGACTGGGAAGCCGACGACGTCTTCTACAGCGTCAAAGGCCAGATGTACGCGTATTACCTGATTCTGCGCGAGCTGAAGCAGGATTATCCCAATCTGGTGCGCGACCGCGAACTGGCCGGCACCTGGGATCAGATGCTGGCCTCATTTGCCGCCGGCGCCAGTCTGAAGCCCCTGGTGGTGTGGAATGCGAAACCCGACGCCTTCATCCTGCCCAACCATCTGGGCTCGACGGGCTTCTACGTCGAGCGTTCGCGCACCCAGATCTACGAGATCATCAATATTCTGCAGAAGTAAGCGATCAGCTGTCGCTGCCGCGCTGCTGCACGATATTCATCGCAAACTGGCCATTGCCGACCGACCAGTCGGAATAGTCGTTCTCATGCGTGAAGATGAACACGTCGCGCGGGCTGACCTGGGCGTCGCGTTCCAGGTTGGCGGCGATCCGCGCATAGAGGTCGCGCTTCATCGCGTCGCTGCGGCCGCGCCGCATGGTCAGCTCCACCACCACCAGATTGTCCGACCGGGCGATGCCGTTGAAGCTGCGGTCATAGAAGAAGTCGTCGGGTGAATATTCGGCCACGGCGTTGAACAGCTCGTCCTTCGGCATGCCGATGGCATCGATCAGGGCCTGATGGATGCCCATGACGATGGCCTGCTTGCGGGCAGACTCGGTGCCCCGGGGCACCAGGGTGCGGATGAACGGCATGGGAAGCGGCCTTTGCGTTTGGTATGGAGTGATTTGAAATCACGAATGGTGTCTTCATAAACTCAATTATCTAATTGAAAAGCGATGATTTTTCCGCATTACTGTGAGAAATACTCACAGTATGGTGCATCATGCCCCGCCATTTGCCTTCCCTCACCGCGCTGCGCAGCTTCGAAGCCGCCGCCCGCCACGGCAGCATGACACGCGCTGCCGATACGCTGGGCGTCACCCATGGCGCGGTCAGCCGGCAGGTGCGGGGCCTGGAAGCGCAGCTCGGTCTGTCGCTGCTGGAAAACCATCGCGGACGGCTGCAGCTCACCGCGTCGGGCGAGAGTCTGCTGGCCGTTCTGGAAGATGCCTTCGGGCGGATCTCGCGCGGCATCGACGCGGTCTGCGCCGATGCCGCCGGCGATGTCGCGGTGTCCAGCTTCGGCAGTTTCGCCATGCGCTGGCTGATCCCGCGCCTGCATGGATTTCAGGCGGCGCATCCCGGTCTGATCGTCCGCCTCACCACGACAGACACAACGAATGACACACTGCGCGGCGGCGCGTTCGATGTCGCCATCCGCGTCGGCACTGCGCCCTGGCCCACCGATACAGACGCCGTGCCGTTATTTGCCGAATGCGCCGGTCCGGTGCTGTCGCCGTCCCTGGCGCAGCAGCTCGGCATTCGCGCAGCGAAGGATCTGCACCCGATTATGCTAAGAGGGGCGCCGCTGTTGCATACAGTGACGCGCCGCGATGCCTGGCCGGAGTGGCTTGCTGCGCGCGATCTGCCCTCGACTCCACAGAGTGGCGACGGGCAAGTGTTCGAGCATTTCTATTTTATGCTGGAGGCCGCGATGGGTGGCCTCGGCGTCGCCATCGGTTTCTGGCATCTGGTGGCCGATGACGTGCGCAGCGGGCGCCTGGTGGCGCCCTTCGGTTTCATGCCGACCGGTCATCACTATACGGCATTGCTGCCAAAACAGGCCCGTAACTCTGCGCGGATTTTCGCGCAATGGCTGTCTGGCGAGGCTGCTGCATTCTCGGCAGCGCAGCCGCCACCTCCGATACTTGCATCGGATGGGCCGGCAATGGCAACCTTGACCGCATGAGCGAAACCAAGGCGGAAGCCGAAGCCAAGCGGCGCAGCAAGTTCCTCGTCGTCGTCGACGATACCGACGAGGTGCGCGTTGCCGTGCGCTATGCCACGCGGCGCGCCCGCAATGTGCGCAGCGGCGTGGTGATGCTGCGCGTGATCGAACCCGTCGATTTCCAGCAATGGGCCGGCGTGGCCGAGATGATGCGTTCCGAAGCGCATGAAGCGGCCGAGAACCTGCTGCAGAAACTGGCCGAACAGGTGAACCAGGAATCCGGTTTGATGCCGGAACTGGTGATCCGTGAAGGCGTCGCCAAGACGGAAATCCTCGCGCTGGTGGATGAGGATCCCAATATCCGCATGCTGGTGCTGGCGGCGGCGCCCAGTGCAGGCAGCGAAGGGCCGGGTCCGCTGGTCTCGGCGCTCGCGGGCCAGATGGCCGGCGATCTGAAATTCCCGATCACGGTGATTCCGGGCGGGCTCAGCGACGAACAGATCGACCGCCTGACCTGAAGTATTGGCTGACCTGATCAGCCCTATTCGTAACCGGCCAGCCGTTCCGTCGGCATGGTGAACAGCTCCTGCGGTTCGCGCACGCCGCGCAGCGCATGGAAGCCGACTGAATCGAGATGATAGGGCGCGGCGGCATCGCCGTTGATCGCCGCGGCGAAGGCGGCCGAAGCCAGCAGCGGCCTGTCGATCGCCTTGGTCTGCGCTTCCAGCCGCGCCACCTCGTTCACCGCGCGGCCGATCACGGTGAAGTCGAGCCGGTCGCGCGAGCCGATGTTGCCATACACCACCTTGCCGACATGGAGCCCCAAGCCGACTTTCAGCGGCGCCACGCCGGCAATCGCGCGGCCCTGGTTCAGTTCATGCAGGCCGGCAAAGGCGTTTTCTGCTGCGGTCAGCGCGCGGCGGCAGGCGGCTTCCAGCGTATTGCCGTCCTCGACGCGGAAGATTGCCAGCACGCCATCGCCGATGAATTTCAGCACCTCGCCGCCATGCGTCTGGATCGGTCCGGCCATGGCATCGAAATAGCGATCCAGCGTCGCCACCACTTCCACCGTCTCGTTGCGGTCGGAAAACTGGGTGAAGCCGCGCAGGTCGGACAGCCAGATGGCGGCTTCCACCTCGTAGCCGCGGCCGCGCCGGATATCGCCGTTCAGCACCCGTTCGGCCGCGCTCTGACCCAGATAGGTGGTCAGCAGATCGCGGGTCATGCGCCGGGAGGCTTCCAGCTCCAGCCGCAGGGAGATCAA
This sequence comes from Ferrovibrio terrae, assembly GCF_007197755.1. NCBI lineage: Bacteria > Pseudomonadati > Pseudomonadota > Alphaproteobacteria > Rhodospirillales > Rhodospirillaceae > Ferrovibrio > Ferrovibrio terrae. The sequence goes on along the minus strand of NZ_CP041636.1, from coordinate 1,044,821 downwards.
CGGCATCAGTTCGATCAGGTAACTCAGCTCATCGGGCCGGAAGCCGCCCTTGCGGTCAGTGGCAAAGCTCATGAAGGAGACATTCTGGCCGGCCGATTGCCCCATGCCCGGCCCCTGGGTGAAGCGCATCGGCAGTACCAGGTAATCGGTCACCCCGGCCCGTTTCAGCTCGGGCAGGATGCCGAAATCCATCGGGGTCTCGGGCAGCTCGAGCTGGCGGCGGATCGCGGCGGCACCCTGATGGATCACCGCGATCGGACTTTTCAGATATTCGTCGGTCTGCATGATGTCATGGCCGCGTTCGGCCATGGTCACCCCCTCGCCGCGCTGCCAGATGAAGGCGCGGGTCAGGGTCAGGGGATGCATCGAGGGCAGTCCGGTGGTGACCCGGAACAGCGGCACGCCTTCGTCCACCAGCTGACGGCAGAATCCGTCCAGCAGCTCGCTCACCGGCGTCACTTTGCCGTCGTGATCGATCAGCCACTGGGCGGCGCGCGGCAGAACAAGCCGCGAATCGGGCCAGTTGGGAAGCTCCGTGACCCCCTCGGCCGGTGCCTTCATTGCTCCACAGCCCTGGGGACAACCTGCGATTTTATCCACATTGATTCAAAATCTTCCAAAACTGGCGCTGCCTACGCAATTTCATGTCTCGGCCACGGTTTCGCCACTGCCTTCAGCCTTGATATTTGCGGACCCGACAACCAATTTCCAGTCCACCCTGAGAGACCAGACCATGTTTATCCAGACTGAGACTACGCCGAATCCGGCGACCCTGAAGTTCCTTCCCGGCCGCGACGTGCTGGGTGGCGACTTCGTGGGCGGCTCGGTCGACTTCACCGATGCCGAATCGGGCAAGGCATCTCCGCTCGCCACCCGCCTGTTTGCGGTGACCGGCGTCGAGGGCGTTTTCCTGGGATCCGACTTCGTGACCGTGACCAAGGCCGAGGCGCAGGACTGGACGGTCCTGAAGCCGGCCCTGCTGGGTGGCATCATGGAGCATTTCATGTCCGGCCTGCCGGTCATGAACGCCGATGCCGGCAGTTCCGGCGTCGAGGAGATGTTTGATCCGGCCGATGGCGAGATCGTCACCCAGATCAAGGAACTGATCGAAACCCGCGTCCGGCCCGCCGTGGCCCAGGATGGCGGCGATATTATTTTCCGCGGTTTCGACCGCGGCGTGGTCCTGCTGCAGATGCAGGGGTCCTGTTCCGGTTGCCCGAGTTCGACGGCAACCCTGCGCTACGGCATTGAAAACATGCTGAAGCATTACGTTCCCGAGGTTTCCGAAGTTCGGGCCGTTTGAGTCGCCGCCAGTTTTCGGGGGTTTCCCGGAACTGACGGCAGTTTGCCGCGTTTCCTGAGTGGGGGATCGCACATAGGGCAGCGCCCGGTGCAGTACGGCGAAGATATGCCGGCTGTGCCGTGGGCTTGGCGCTGATAACTGTGGAGGTTTGACCCATGACAGCACATCGCGATCGGCGATTGCTTGCCATTGGATCGGACGTACGTCTGATTTTTGCCGGTTTTGGCCTGTTGCTGGCCGTCGGCCTGGTTTCCGGAGTGGGGGTAGGTTGGCTTTCGAGCCGCCAGCTTTCGCGCGTGCCCGACATGCAGGTGGCGCAGGTCGCGCCGAGCCAGTCGGTGGGCGAATCCGTACATGATGCCTGGGATCGTCTGCGCCAGATCGCGCAGCTCGACTGGCGTGCCGTGGTCGAACCGCGCAGCAGCGTGGTGGCCGATGCCGTCTCCAGGGAGAAGAAAGACGACGCGCCGGCGATCAGCGCGGCAGAAGCCTCGCGCCGCATTGCCGAAGTGCGCCAGTTCTCGCCGCATCGCACCGCCATGCGCGCCGAAACCGAACGCACCGTCGATGCCATGCTGGCGCGTTTCGAGCAGCAGGGCTTTGATCTCGCCGAGCTGCGCAATCCCGCCGGCCAAGTGGAAGTGCCGCGCATCTTCCTCGCCTCACTGCCGGTCGATATCGCCGACGTCAACCTGACCGAGAAGCGCAAGCGCGCCTTCCTGAAGGTGATGCTGCCGCATATCCTGCGCGAGAACGAGCGCATCACCGCTGACCGCAATCGTCTGGAGCAGCTGCATCAGCGCACCCAGATCGGCGCTGCGCTGTCGGCCCGCGACCAGCAGTGGCTGGCACAGATGGCCGAACTCTATGGCGTCGAAGACATCGACACCGCCGAACTTCTGAATCGCGTCGATGCGATCCCGCCGGGTCTGGCGCTGGCCCAGGCCGTGGAAGAATCGGGCTGGGGCACTTCGCGTTTCGCGCTGATGGGCAACGCCGTCTTCGGCATGTGGACCTGGACTCCGGGCGCCGGCCTGGTGCCGGAAAACCGCCCCGAAGGCGAGACCTATGAAGTGCAGCGCTTCAAGAGCCTGGAGAATTCGGTCGCCGCCTATATGCGTAACCTGAATTCCAAGGCGAGCTATCGCGAGTTCCGCGACAAGCGCGCCGGCATGCGCGACCGCAGCCAGACGACCGACAGCTATCAGCTGGCCGGCACGCTGCATCGCTATTCGGTGCGCGGCCAGGATTACATCCGCACCATCCGTTCGATCATGAAGTCGAACGCGCTGGACCAGTTCGACAGCGCCAAACTGGCCGACGAGCCCTCGCCGCTGCTGACCACGCTGGATTTCTTCGGCAAATCGTAATTCAGCGGTCTCAGTCGGATCGCCAGAGCCGGCCCGGACCCCCGGGCCGGCTTTTTTGTGCCGGGCCGGGAACGATTCGGGCCGGCAATCGCCGGGCCGCCGCCTTGCGGGGGCGTTAACCCGCCCAATATACTGTGTGTTAACGCAGCCGGACGGCCCGCAACACGCGGCACCGCGGCGCCATTTCGCATTGCATGAGGCTTTCCGATGACCGTCCGTCTTCCTGTCCGCCTGCTCCTGATCCCTGCACTGGCCAGCGCCCTGCTGGTCTCCGGCTGCCAGAACAACGATGGCTCCGGCGGGATGAACAAGGAAAATGTCGGCACGGTGCTGGGTGGCATCGGCGGTGCTGTGCTGGGCGCGCAGTTCGGCAAGGGCACCGGCCAGTTGGTCGGCGTCGCGGCCGGCGCGCTGGCGGGCGCCTATCTCGGCAACCAGATCGGCTCTTCGCTGGACAAGGCCGACAAGGCGGAAATGGAAAAGGCCAGCAACCGGGCCACCACCGCGCCGATCGGCCAGCCGATTTCCTGGCGCAATCCTGACAGCGGCAATTCCGGCACGGTGACGCCGACGCGCGAAGGCACCGCCAGCAATGGCGATTACTGCCGCGAGTTCCAGCAGTCCGTCACGGTGGGCGGCAAGACCGAGCAGGCCTTTGGCACTGCCTGCCGCCAGCCCGACGGCAGCTGGAAAGTCGTCAACGGTTGATCCGCATGCCTGCAGCCGCACATAAGCCTCACGCGCTGCTGGCCGTGGCGCAGGTCGCGCTGCTGAGCTGCGCGCTGCTGTTTGCGCCGGCGGCAAAAGCGGATTTCGTGCAGGGCGTGCGCGCCTACGAGGCCGGCGACCACAAGGCGGCCTACGAGGCCTGGCTGCCGCTGGCCAATCGCGGCGACGTGGCGGCGATGCGCAACATCGGCCATCTCTACCGCTGGGGTCAGGGCGTCGAGAAGGACATTGCCCAGGCCATTCACTGGTATCGCCTTGCGGCCGAGAAGGGTTTCTCGCGGGCGCAGGCCAATCTCGCCGCGATCTATCTGCAGGGCGAAGAAGGCACGCCGGTCGACTACGACGAGGCGCATAAATGGTTTGCCGCCGCTGCCGTGCAGAATCTGGCGGTGGCACAATACAATCTCGGTCTGATGTATGAACTGGGCCTCGGCGTCGAGAAGAACGAGGCGCGCGCGCTCGGCTGGTACAATCTCGCCGCCAAGTCGGGTCAGCCGGAAGCGATCGAGCGCCTGTCGCAGCTGGTGAAGGCGACCGAACCGCCACTGGTCTCGGGCGTCAATCTGCCCGTCGCGGAGACTGCCGCGCCGCCGGTGCCCGCAGCGCAGACACCTGTCCCGCAAATGCCTGTCCCGCAGGCGGCTGCTGCCGACAGCAAAACCGAAACCGCCGCAACGATGCCGGCCCAGCCGGCAACTCCGGCGCCCCCGCCGGTCGTTGCCGCGCCCGCCGAACCCCCAGCGACTCTCCCGTCGCCTCCGGCTGCTGACGAGCAGCCGGCAGACGACGGCCGGCCCGGCTTCCTCAGCCGTTTCTATTCGGCGATTTCTTCGGGTGGTGGCGTCTCGATCCCTGATATCTTCACCTCGTCGCCGGACGAAACGGCCGAACCGCCTGCTGATGGCCAGGACAGCAAGCCTTGAGGATTGAGCAGGATGCGTGATCCCTATCAGGTTCTGGGTGTGGCGCGCGGTGTCAGCAACGAAGACCTGCGCAAGGCCTATCGCAAGCTGGCGAAGGAATTCCATCCCGACCGCAACCAGGGCAATGAAAAGGCGTCCGACCGCTTCAAGGAAATCTCGGCGGCCTACGATCTGCTCGGCGATGCCGACAAACGCGGCAAATACGATCGCGGCGAGATCGATGCCGCCGGCCAGCCGCGGGCGCGCGGTTTCGGTGGCGGCGCTCATCGCGCGGGTGGTGCGGGCGGCGGGCCGTTCGGCGGCGCTGCCGGCGGCGGCTTCGGCTTTGATCCCAATGCCGGCGGTGAGGATATTTTCGACGAGATTTTCGGCCAGATGCGGCGCGGCCGCGGGGCTGGTGGCGCTGGTGCCGGTTTCGGCGCGCGCAATGCCAACCGGCCGATGCGTGGTGCCGACCGTCATTTCAATCTGAAGATCGGCTTCCTTGATGCCGCGCGTGGCTGCAAGCGCCGCCTCACCATGCCCGATGGCAAGCAGCTCGATGTCACCATTCCGCCCGGCCTGGGCGATGGCCAGCAGATCCGCCTGCGCCACCAGGGTGATGCCGGCCGCAACAGCGGCGAAGCCGGTGACGCACTGATCGAGGTGACGGTCGAGCCGCATGCCTTTTTCAGCCGCCAGGGCGACGACTTGCATCTCGAACTGCCGGTCACGCTGGATGAAGCCATTCTCGGCGCCAAGATTCCTGTGCCCACCATCGATGGCATGGTGGCGGTCGGCGTGCCCAAGGGCGCCAGTTCGGGCACCACGTTGCGCCTGAAAGGTCGCGGTTTCCCGCTGAAGGGCGGCGCTTCGGACCAGCGCGGCGACCAGTATGTGAAGCTGAAGCTGGTGCTGCCGGAGAAGCCGAATTCGGCGCTCGAGAAGCTGATCGAGGGCTGGGCCAAGACGAACAAATACGACGTGCGGGCGAAATACACGGTCGAGTGAGTCTGTCGACCCCACCGGCGATCGCCCTTAACGAAGCATTCACCATCTGCTGACAGGCTAAGTTACGGACTTTTCTTGCAGAGGAGTCCGGCGGACTCTATCGTCCGCGCAGTTTCCACCGATTCGCAAACAGGCTCCCGATTCGGTCATGTATACGCGTCGCTTCATCATCTCATCGCTGGTCGGCCTGCTTGGCAGTGCCGCAGTGCCGTCATGGGCGGACGCTGCTGCGCGCAAGTCGCCGCCGCTGCCGGGCCGCAAGCCGACGCCCAATGCGCCGAAAATGCCGCCGCGCGCGCCGGCCGTCGTCATTCTCGATCCGGGCCATGGCGGCCGCGACCCGGGCGCCATCGGCGTCACCGGAACGGAAGAGAAGGACGTCACGCTTTCGGTCTGCCAGAGCATCCGCCAGGCGCTGGCCGGCCGTTCCGACATCAAGGTCTTCCTCACCCGTGACCGCGACACTTACATCCCGCTGCCCAGCCGTGTGGCGTTTGCGCATGAGAAGCATGCCGATCTGTTCATCTCGATCCATGCCGATGCCGCACCGAACAGGTCAGCGCGTGGCCTCTCGGCCTATACCCGCGCTGAAAAGGCGACGGATGACTTCGCTCGCCGGCTCGCCGACCGCGAGAACCAGGTCGATGCGATCTACGGCTTCGATGCCGGCGCGACCGACAAGCAGACCGCGGCGATCCTGATCGATCTGGCGCGCCGCCATGGCCACAATGCTTCGCTGTCCGCCAAGAAGCGTATTGTCACTGGCGTGGGCCATCGCGTGCAGCTGCTGGAAAACCCGATGCGGGCGGCGAATTTCGCCGTGCTGCGTTCGCCGGCTTTGCCCAGCGTGCTGATCGAAACCGGTTTCCTGTCCAATCCGCAGGATGAGAAAATCCTGCGCAACGCGAAATCCCGCGCTGACCTGGCGCGCTACCTTGCCGACCAGATCGCCCCCGTCGCGATGGACCTGCGCGAGGCGTGATCGGCGCATAGTTCGTCATTACCGCGAAAAGCGGGAATCCCATTTTTCTGTCCCAACAAATGGGACCCCGGGTCAAGGCCGGGGTGACGGTATAGAAGATGCTCCCCGAACTCTTTCCCTTTCTTGTCGCCTCCCTCGGCGTCTTCCTGATCGCCTTCATGCGCGGCGCGTTCGGCGGCGGCTTTGCCATTGTTGGCATTCCGGTGCTGTCGCTGGCGATGGACCCGATCACAGCGGGCACGGTGCTGGCGCCGCTGTTCATCGCCATCGACATCGTCGCGTTTTTCTTCTGGCGGCCGGGCACCTGGTCGAAACCGGATGCGAAACTGTTGCTGCCAATGCTGGTGATAGGCATCGCGGCCGGCTGGCTGCTGCTGTCGGTGCTGGATCGCCATCTCATCGAGATCGCAATGGCGCTGATCACGCTGCTGTTCGCCGGGCTCTGGTTCCGCAGCGGCGGGCAGGTGCAGACGAAACCGCGCGTGCCCGCGAAAGGCCTGCTCGCGGGATTTGCCTCTGGCATTACGACCATGGTGGCGCATTCCGGCGGACCGCCGCTGGCGATGTATCTGCTGCCGCTCGGTCTTTCCAAAGTGGTGTATGCCGGCACGACCAGCCTGTTCTTCACCGTGGCGAATGCCGTGAAGGTTGGGCCGTGGCTCTATCTCGGCCAGCCCGATGCTAAGACCTGGGTCTTGATGGCGGTCTGCCTGCCGGTGGCGCCGCTCGGCGTCTGGCTCGGCTGGCGCCTGCATGAGCGGCTCGACCAGCGCCAGCTCTATCGTGCCTGCTACAGCCTGCTGGTGATCACAGCGCTGAAACTCTTATGGGACGGCCTCTCAGGCTTCCTGCACGGCTGACCAGAAATCCTCCGCGATTCTGGTGCCGCGCTCGCGCTGGCGATAGAGCCGTATATCGACCGGGATGATCCAGGCTTCGTCGCCCGCCAGCACCAGCGTTTTGGCCGCCAGATCGTCCTCGATCAAACTGTCGGGCAGCCAGGCGATGCCGCGTCCGTCGCGCGCCATGGCACGAAGCACGGTGCCTTGCGGCGCGATGAAGCTGACACGCAAGGGCAGACTCGTCTCGCGCCGGCCCAGCATGGCCGTGACGATACGGCCGAGGCCTGAATCCTCGGCATAGGCGAGATAGGGCAGGGGCTGCTTCGCGCCATCCAGCGCGTGCGAAGGCCCGCCGTTTGCGTCGGGTGCACAGACCGGCAGCAGGCGATCCTGCGCCAGCCGGCGATAGAGAAAGCGATCCGGTGGCAGGCGGTTGGCCACGGCATCATGGCCGTGGCAGAGCAGGAACTGGCTCTGGCCCTGTAAAAGAGCTTCCTCGCCGGCCTGCATGCTGCCCGACATCAGGCGGATCGCGCCAAGGCGTGCCGCGATATCCAGCCCGCGCAGCCAGCCGGGGAAGAAGGTGAGCGACAGCGCCTGCGTCGCGGCGAAGATCAGTGTCGCGGTCTCGGCCTGTTCGGCCTGGCGCGCCTCGTCGCGCGCCTGCGCCAGACGGCGCAGCATGTCGCGCACTGCGGGCATGAACTGCTCGCCGGCGGCCGTGAGCTTCACCGGCTGGGCCGAACGGTCGAACAGCATCACGCCGGCCCAGTCCTCCAGCGCGCGGATGCGGCGGCTGAAGGCCGGCTGCGTCATATGCCGGGCTTCGGCGGCGCGAGAGAAATTGCCCGCTTCGGCCAGCGCCAGAAAATCTTCCAGCCAGTTGAATTCCATAGACGATTGTCCCAATGCGGGATCGGAATGATCAAATCCGAATCTGGCATTGGCTAAGGGTTCCTGTCCATGTCTAGGATGCGGCCATCGACCCAAGGAGCTGATATTTCCCATGCGTATCGTAGACGTCCGCGAGAAAACCGCCTCGATCGCCTCGCCGATCGCCAATGCCTATATCGATTTCTCCAGGATGACCTGCTCGGTGGTGGCGGTGATCACCGATCAGATGCGCGACGGCAAGCCGGTGGTCGGCTTCGGCTTCAACTCGAATGGCCGCTACGGGCAAGGAGCGCTGATGCGCGAACGCTTCCTGCCGCGCCTGATGGAAGCCAATCCGGAGACGCTGGTCGATACGGCCAACAACAACCTGGATCCGTTTGCGATCTGGAAGACGCTGATGCAGAACGAGAAGCCGGGCGGCCATGGCGAACGCTCGGTCGCCGTCGGCACGCTGGATATGGCCGTGTGGGACGCCGTGGCCAAGATCGCCGGCGTGCCGCTCTGGCGCCTGCTGGCGGATCGCTATCGTGGCGGCGTTGCGGATGACAAGGTCTGGGTCTATGCCGCCGGCGGCTACTACTATCCGGGCAAGGACCTGTCGGCGCTGCAGGACGAGATGAAGAGCTATCGCGACCGCGGCTATCGCGTCGTGAAGATGAAAATCGGCGGCGAACCGCTGAAGGACGATCTCAAGCGCATCGAAGCCGTGCTGAAGATCGTCGGCGACGGCCAGAATCTCTGCGTCGACGTCAACGGCCGCTTCGATATCAAGACAGCGATCGAATACGGCAACGCGATCCGGCCGTATAATCTCTACTGGTACGAGGAAGTCGGCGATCCGCTGGACTATGCCCTGCAGGCCGAACTCGGCAGGCATTACGACAAGCCGATGGCGACCGGCGAAAACCTGTTCTCGCATCAGGATGCGCGCAACCTGATCCGCTTCGGCGGCATGAACAGGGAGCGCGATTTCCTGCAGTTTGACTGCGCGCTCAGCTACGGCCTGGTCGAATACCTGCGCACGCTGGATGTGCTGAAGGAGCATGGCTGGTCGAGCCGCCGCGTGGTGCCGCATGGCGGCCACCAGATGTCGCTCAATATTGCGGCAGGCTTACATTTGGGCGGCAACGAGAGCTATCCCGATGTGTTCAAGCCCTTCGGCGGCTTTGCCGACGGCATCGCGGTAAACGACAGTTATGTCTCTTTGCCGCAGATTCCCGGTGTTGGTTTCGAGGCCAAGGCCGAACTCTACAAGGTGATGAGGGAATTGCTGGACTAAGCTTGGCTATGGCAGGGCGGCGGTGGATGCGGTAAACATCTGCCGCCGCCATCAATCGGATCAACCGATGCGCCAGAAACTGCCCGCCCGCTACAACGCCATCGCCGTGCCGTTGCTGCTGTCGCTGATGATGACTTGCATCGTTTCGGGCATTGCCACGGTCAACAGCCTCGGCCTTGCCGAGGGTTTTGTGGCGAAATGGATGCAGGCTTGGGGCCTGTCCTGGATTGTCGCCTTCCCGATCATGCTGTTCGTGCTGCCGGTGGTGCGGCGCATCGTGGCGATCTTCGTGGAGCCGCCGCGCTTCTAGTTCTTCTGCAAACAGATGGCGAAGAAGCCGTCCATGCCGCCGCGGCCCGACCACATCGAGGGCAGGGTGCGCAACGCGCCTTCATGTGTCACGGCTTCGGATGGCAGATGCAGCCTGCCGGCATCGGCAGGAATGATCTCGGCGCCGGGCAGCGCCAGCAGATGCCGGATCTGGTACTCGGCCTCCTCGGGCTGCAGCGAACAGACGCAATAGACCATCCGCCCGCCGGGCTTCAGCATCGCCCAGGCAGCAACCATCAGGCGGCGCTGCAGCTCGGCCAGCTTCGCCACGTCGGTTTCATCCTTGAGGTACGGCAGATCGGGATGGCGGCGGATCGTGCCGGTCGCGGTGCAGGGCGCATCCAGCAGCACGGCATCGAAGCTCTCTTCGGGCTGCCACTGTTCGATCTCGGCGGTTCGCACGTCGGCCTTGAAGCCCAGGCGTTTCAGGTTTTCCTTCAGCCGCTTCAGTCGCGGGTCGGAACGATCCACTGCCATGACGCTGGCGCCCAGTGCGGCCAGCTGCGCGGTCTTGCCGCCGGGCGCGGCGCAGAGATCGGCCACGCGCTTGCCGGCGATATCGCCCAGCAGCTTCGCCGGCAGCGTGGCGGCCACATCCTGCACCCACCATGCACTGCCGCTGCCGTCTTCCGGCGCAGTAAAGCCCGGCAGGCTCTCGACCGCGCCGCCGCCCATGCGGCGCAGGCCACCGGTCGGCAACACCTCGGCTTGCAGCGTCTCCGCCCAGTCGGCCGGATCGCCGTCTTTCAGGCTGATATCCAGCGGCGCTTCCTGCAGATGCGCCATGGCGATATCTCGGGCGACATCCTCGCCATAAAAATTCACCCAGCTCTGCCACAGCCAGTCCGGCGTGTTGGCCCGGGCGACATCCTGTTCGGCCACGATGGCCTGGCCTTCGATGGCGACTTTTCGCAATACCGCGTTGATCAGGCCGCGCGGCTTCTTCTGCTCGGGATGCATCAGGTTGACGGCTTCGCCCACGGCGGCATGGGCCGGTGCGTCGAGGAACAGCAGCTCGGCAGCCCCCAGCCGCATCGCCTCGCGCGGCAGCCCCTTGGGCCAGAGCGTGAGGAATTTGCGTAAGCACCCATCGATCTGGCCGCGTCGGCGCAGGGTTGTGGTGGCCAGGCGACGCACAAAGGCGCGGTCGCGATCGCTGAGATCGCGGAAACCCGATCTCGGGTCGGCCAGGGCGTCGTCCAGTGCGCGGCCCTTGCCCAGCACCATATCGACCAGGTTGGCGGCCACGCGGCGCGCGGAGGCCGGGCCGGGAACGGTGGGGAAGGCGGAAGCGTCAGACATGGCGCTTCTTCTAGCCCCCGACTCGCCGGGCGTCGAGGCGGAGGGCGATTCGAGGGTGAAAAACCCCGGATTCGTCGCATTTCGTGACCGAATACCGCAAACCCGCTTGCTTGGCGTAGCAGGCCAAATTTGCTAAGCCTGCGCCATGCCGCAGCAAGCCACCCGAATCGCCCCCTCGATCTTTTCGGCCGACTTCGCCCAGCTCGGGGCCGAGGTCGCCGCCATCGACAAGGCCGGCGCCGACTATATCCATATCGACGTGATGGACGGCCATTTCGTGCCGAACCTCACCATCGGCCCCAGCGTGGTCGCCGCACTCCGCAAGCACACGGCCCGGCCGTTCGACGTGCATCTGATGATCTCGCCGATCGATGCGTTCATTCCGCAATTCGCCGAGGCCGGCGCCGATATCATCACCGTGCATCCTGAAGCCGGTCCGCATGTGCATCGCACGCTGCAGCTCATCCGCAGCTTGGGCAAGAAGGCCGGCCTGTCGCTCAATCCGGGTACGCCGGTGGAAGCCGCGCTTGCCGTGCTCGACATGGTCGACCTCGTGCTGGTGATGAGCGTCAATCCCGGTTTCGGCGGCCAGAAGTTCATCCATACCCAGCTCGACAAGATCAAGGTGCTGCGCAAGGCGATCGACGCCTCCGGCCGCGCCATCGACCTGGAAGTGGATGGCGGCATCAATGCCGAAACCGCGCAGCTTGCCGTCGATGCCGGCGCCGATGTGCTGGTGGCCGGCACCGCCACGTTCCAGGGCGGCCCGTCGGCCTATGCCGACAACATTGCGCGGGTGCGCGCAAAGCCGTCGAAGTGAGATGACGTGACTGCGGCCTCGCTGCAGGACTCCACCGGTCGTAAACTGCTGCGTCGCCTGGCGGCGGCCTGGTATGGCACGCGGCTTTATGCGCTGACGCTGCCGCGCAAGGCGCCGCTCGAACTCCCCGTTCTCCCCGACGATCCCTGGACCGGTACGGTGGGCAATGCCGACCGTTTGTTCCAGGGGCGTTTTGTGTTTGCCGGCGCGGAAGTTGCGTCGCCACATGCGGCACCCTGGTCGATCACGCCCGGTGAAGCCGGTCTCGATGCTGCCAGTCATGCTGCCTGGGCCGCCGGCCTGCATGGGTTTGTCTGGCTGCGCGATTTCTCCAGCCAGGGCGGCGACATGGCGCGGCGCATGGCACGCAGCCTGGTGGCCGACTGGATCGCCCGGCATTCGCTGTCGATCCGTGGCCTGCCCTGGCAGCCTGCGATCGCCGGACGGCGGCTGACGCAGTGGCTGGTGGCGTCGCATTTCCTGCTCGATGGCGCCGACGATGCCTTCGGCCATGATTTCCTGCTCAGCATCGCGCGTCATGCCGCGTATCTGAAACGCGCCAGCGCCACGGCACCGGCCGGCTGGCCGCGCTTCGATGCCACGCTCGGCGCCGTCTATGGTGCCGAAGCGCTCGGCCATGCGCAGGACAAGTCTGCGATCCAGGCGCTGTGCGCGGCACTGGATGCGCAGGTGCTGGCCGATGGCGGCCATGTGTCGCGCAATCCCTCGCTGCTCTATCGCATGCTGCGCGATCTGGTGGCGCTGTGGCGCTTCCTGCAAGCGGTCGATCCCGAACGCGCGGCCATGCTGCAGCCTTACCTCGACCGCATGGCTCCGATGCTGCGTACCCTGCGGCACGGCGATGGCGGGTTGGCGCTGTTCCACGGCGGCGAAGAAGAGAATGCCGCGCAGATCGATCTGTTGCTTGAGCTTTCCGATGCCAAGGGCAAGCCGCTGGCCTCGGCCACGCATAGCGGTTTCGAGCGCGCCGCAGCCAAACGCGCGCTGCTGCTGCTCGATGCAGCCGGACCGCCGCCACGCGTCGCGGGCACCAAACCACATTCCGGCCTGCTGTCGTTTGAATTCAGCCATGGCAAGGACCGCCTGATCTCCAATTGCGGCGCCTCGCGCCGGATGGGCGGCAACTGGGCTACGGCACTCAGCAGCGTGTCGGCGCATTCCACGCTCTGCCTCGGCGGCAAAGAGCCAGCCGCCAGCGCCGCCGTTTCCGTCTCGCGCAACGAGCAGGATGGCGCGATCTGGTTCGAAGCGGAGCATGATGGCTGGCGCGCCGCCTGCAACCGGATCTATCGCCGGCGGTTGTATCTCTCGGCCGGCGGCGAAGACCTGCGCGGTGAGGATATAGTCTCTGAGGGTGCCAATCCGACAAATGGCATGCCGGTCGAGGCCGTGCTGCGGCTGCATCTGCATCCGGGCATGCATGCCTCGCTGCTGGGCAGCGGCGACACCGTGATCCTGAAGACCTCTAGCGGGCAGGGCTGGCGCTGGCGCGGCATGGGCGGCGTAGTACGTTTGGAAGATAGTGTTTATCTTGGCGTCGGCGGCGATGTCCGCCGCACGCAGCAGATCGTGATGGCGGGTTCGGCAGGTGCCGAACCCCTGGTGTTCAAATGGGCTCTGACAAAGATCAACTAGGCAGTCTTTTCTCCGGCAGGAACCGGCAGGTGGCGGCCGAGAAACCGGGTGCGGTGGAAGCCAACCGGCTGATCTCGCTTGCCTCGCTGGATGCCGAGCCTTGGAAGAATGGCGGCGGCACCACCTATCAGATCGTTGTCGATCCGCCAGAGGCCAATACCTCGAATTTCCGCTGGCGCGTCAGTCGCGCGGTGATTGAGCGCGACGGGCCTTTCTCAAGCTTCCCGAATGTATCGCGCTGGATCGTGCTGGTCTCGGGCCCCGGTTTCACGATGGAATTTGCCGACGGCACGTCCTTCGACGTGGTGAAGCCGTTTGAAGTTTACTGGTTCGATGGCGGGCTCGGCGTGAACTGCAAGCTGAAGGGCGACCGCCCCGTCACCGTGCTGAATGTGATGGCGCATAACGAGATGGTGATGCGAGTGAATATCGCCCAGAACCGCAACATGTTGCCCAGCGCCGGCCATGCCATCGTCTCGGCCTACAGCGCCTCGGTGCGGCTGGATGAGCGCCATGTGCTCCTCGCAGCCGTCGACAAGCCGTTTTAATCAGAACGGGCTGATCTGCCCTTCTGTTTAGGCTTTCTGGGCTTCCGCCACGAAGGGCTTCAGCGGCTTCTGCGGCCGTGGCCCGATATGGCTGATCACCTCGGCGGCGCAGAGCGAGCCGAGCCGGCCGGCGGCATGCAGGTCGAAATCATGCGTGAAGCCATAGAGGAAACCGGCCGCGTAAAGATCGCCGGCGCCGGTGGTGTCGATCACGCTCACGCCCTTGATGGCGTCGATGATATGCACTTCCTCGCCGGCCAGGATCACTGAACCTTTTTCGGAACGCGTCAAAGCTGCGACATCGACATGGGGGCGCACCTTCTGCAGTGCCGAATCGAAATCGCTCGACTGGTAGAGCGAGATGATCTCCGCCTCGTTGGCAAACAGGATGTCGATATGGTGTTCCACCAGATGCTGGAATTCCTCGCGATGGCGGTCGACGCAGAAACTGTCCGACAGCGACATCGCCACGCGGCGGCCTGAATCATGCGCCAGCCGCATCGCCTTGCGCATGCCTTCCTTGGCCATCGGCTGATCCCACAGATAGCCTTCCAGATAGGTGATCTCGGCGGCGGCGACAGCGCTCGCTTCGATATCGTCCGGCGTGAGGTCGATGGAGGCGCCCAGATAGGTGTTCATGGTGCGCTGCCCGTCCGGCGTCACCATGATCATGCAGCGCGCGGTCGAGGGGCCATCCGTTGCCGGGGCGGTGTCGTACTGCACGCCCAGCGCCTTGATGTCGCGGCCGAACACATCGCCCAGCGTGTCGTTGCGCACCCGGCCGATGAACTGGACGCTGCCGCCCAGCGCGGCGATGCCGGCGGCGGTATTCGCGGCCGAACCGCCGGACACTTCCGTGGTCTCGCCCATGGCGCCGTACAGCTGCTCGGCGCGACCGCCATCGATCAGGGTCATGCCGCCCTTGGGCATGCCATGCTCGTCGAGGAAGGCATTGTCGACACGGGCCAGCACGTCGACGATGGCGTTGCCGATGGCGAGCACGTTGTTTTTGGGCTTGGACATAGAGGGTTTCCCGGAGTGGTCGAATCTCGTTACTCTGTAGCCGTTCGACAGAAGGAAGGCAAATATGGACGCATTGATCCGCATGACCGCCCGCCAGGCCGTGGCCGCCCTGAAGGCCCGCGACATCACGCCGGCGGACCTGATCGATGCCGCCGCCAAGCGGATTGCCGAGGTCGAGCCCAAAATCAATGCCCTGCCGACGCTCTGCCTGGACCGTGCCCGGGCCATGGCGGCAAAGCTGACCCCGCCCGATCCGGCGCCGCCGGGTTATCTTTACGGGCTGCCGATCGCCACCAAGGACCTGGTCGATGTGGCCGGCGTGCGCTCCACCCAGGGCAGCCGCGTCTATGCCGACTACGTACCGACGAAATCCGGCTGGTCGGTCGAGCGGCTGGAAAGCAACGGCGCGCTGATCGTCGCCAAGTCGAACACGCCTGAATTCGGCGCCGGTTCGCAGACCTTCAACGATGTGTTCGGCACCACCACCAATCCGTGGAACACCGCCACCACGCCGGCCGGCTCGTCAGGCGGCGCGGCGGCCTGCCTTGCGGCGGGCGAGGTCTGGCTCGCCGATGGCTCCGATCTCGGCGGCAGCCTGCGTATTCCCGCCAGCTTCACCGGCGTGGTCGGCTTGCGTCCGTCGCCCGGTCGCGTCGCCTTCGGCCCGCGCGCGCTGCCCTTCGATCCGCTCTCGGTCTATGGCCCGATGGCGCGCAATGTCGGCGACTGCGCGCTGATGCTGGATGCGATGAGCGGCTTCGAACCGCGCGATCCCCTGAGCATTCCCGCACCCGTCAACAGCTACGTTTCCGCTGTCGATCACGCCATGGTCACTGGCCGTTTGCCGAGTCGCTTTGCTAGTGGCTGTCGTATCGGCTGGTCGCCGGATCTTGGTCTGTCGCCGGTCGATGCCGAAGTGCTCGCCATCTGCGAAGCCGCCGTGCAGCGCATTGCCAGGCTGGGCGCGACGGTGAGCGAGGATGTACCTGATTTCAGTGGGGCGGAAGAGTGTTTCCAGGTTTTGCGTGCCGCCAATTTCGCCGTTACGGTCTGGCCCAAGATCAAGGACAAGACCGATCTGGTGAAGCCCGAAGTGATCTGGAACGCCGAGAAGGGGCTCAAGCTCACCGGCGAGGAAAAGGCCCGCGCATTGCAGGTGCAAGGCCAGATCTACAACCGCGTGGCTGCTTTCTTCGAGAAGAACGATTTCCTCGTATTGCCCACCTGCGTGGCGCCGCCGTTCGATCATCGCCTGCGCTATCTGGAAGAAGTCGCCGGGCGCAAATTCGACACCTACATTTCCTGGCTGGTGCTGACCTTCGCGATCACGATCACCGGCACGCCGGCGATTTCGATTCCCTGCGGCTTTACGAAAAGCGGCCTGCCGGTCGGACTGCAGATCGTGGCGCGTCCGCGCGGCGAGGCCGAACTGCTGGCCTTCTCGGCGTTGCTCGAAGCCGATTTCGGCCTCAGCGAGCGGGTGCCGGTGAATCCGATAGAAGGCCAAGTCAGCGGGAAGGTGGCATGATCGCGGCCTCGTTCCGGCGCGCGCTGGCGCAGCTTCCCGACCCTGCCTTCCGCAGCGTGCTGGTGAAGTCGCTGCTGGTCAGCCTGGTCGTGTTCGTGCTGCTGGGCGTCGGGTTGTGGTCCGCCCTGCTGGTGGTGCCTGCCACTGGCTACGCCTGGCTCGACTGGGCGATTGCCGCCCTGTCCAGCCTCGGTTCCCTGCTGGGCATGATGCTGCTGTTCCCGGCCGTGATGACGGCGGCGATCGGCCTGTTTCTGGACGATATCGCCGATGCGGTTGAACGTCGCTATTACGCCGGTGAGGAACCAGGCCGGCCGCTGGCCACGCTGCCGGCGGTGTGGAGCGCGTTGCGCTTTCTCGGCGTCGTTCTTGTGGTCAATATCCTGCTGCTGCCGCTTTATGCCATCCTGCTGTTCTTCCCGCCGCTGCTCTATGGCCTGTCGCTGCTGGTGAACGGCTATCTGGTCGGGCGGGAATACTTTGAAGCAGTCGCCTTCCGCTATCAGCCGCGCGTCGAGGCAACCCAGCTGCGCCGTCGCCGCCGGGGCGATGTATGGCTCTGCGGCGTGCTTATTGTCCTTCTGTTAACCATTCCGCTCGTAAATTTTCTCGTCCCGATTGTGGCAACCGCGTTCATGGTCCACGTCTTCAAACGGTTGCGGGCAACGGGTTGACCTGAAATTCCGGCAGTGCGGGTTGTGAATGCCGGGCCGTGCATCTAGGGGATCAGAGGAGACCGCCCATGTTTGGTCGCAAGAAGCCGAGCACCGACAGTGCCGCGATGATGCCGCCGGCCCCTCCGGTCCAGGCTGAGCTCAAGCCGATCGAGCCGAAACAGCCTGGGTTGTCCGCCGCGCCGGCCAAGACCGGCGATGACGAACTGCCGCCGATGCCGAGCCATCTTCGCTCGATTGGGAAACCCGTTCTTCCCTCCGTTACAACTGCAGGAGCCGCCACCATGTCCGACACCAATCCGCCGACCCCGACCTTCCGCCCCGAGATCGCCAAGCGTCCGATGGATTTGGCGCCCAAGGCCCTGGTGCAGGCGACTGCCGGTGCTGCTCCCGCCACGCCGGCGCGTTCCGACAACCACGCCGAGCCGAAGGTTCTGCTGATTGGCCGCGAGATCAGCCTCAGCGGCCAGATCACCGCCTGCGACAAGGTCGTTGTGGAAGGCCGCGTCGAGGCCCAGCTCACCGAAAGCCGTTTTGTCGAGATCACCGAGACCGGCCAGTTCAAGGGCTCGGCCGAAGTGGAAGAAGCCGAGATCCGCGGCCGTTTCGAAGGCCGCCTCAGTGTGCGCGGCCGCCTGCTGATCCGCGGTTCTGGCAAGGTTTCGGGCGAGATTGCCTATGGCCAGGTCGAGATCGAATGCGGCGGCGAGATTTCCGGCACCGTGCAGACCGTCGCTTCGGGCGGCCGTCTGGCGTCGCCGGCTGCTGCTGAATAGTTGTTCTGCACATAACGTGCGTTTAAGCTGCGCGGCGTGAAAACGCCGCGCATTCTTTTTGTCCTGTGCCTGATCGTTGCGCTTGCCGCCTGCGGTGGCCGCCCGACATCGCCCGCCACCACAGGCGTACTGCCTGGCGAGGAGCTCGATCTCTCGCTGGTGCACCAGAAGCCCGACGAGCCGCCGCGCCGGCCGCTCAGCGCCGATGTGGTGCGCAAGACCGCCGCCGAAGCCCGCGTGCTATTTGGCGCGCCGACCACCCTGCGCCGTGAACCGCCGGGCGAGGTCTGGCAGTACCAGGCCGAAGCGCCGCGCTGCACCCTGCTGCTGTTCCTCTATCCCGATGACACGGCCAGCCGCCTGCGCGTCAGCCATGCGCAGGTGCTGAGCCGCGTGCGCGGCCAGACCATCGACGACAGCGACTGCCTCGCGGCCTTGCTGAAAACGCCACCGCAGCCGCAACCGCAGCGGCCGATGTCTTAATCAGCAAGTTGTCTTAAAGCAGAAACTCGGCGCGGAAGTCGCTGTAAGACAGCACGCGCAGCTTCGGCGCCTGTACAGCGAGCCGCTGCGTCAGTTCCCTGTCGTCCGTCACCAGCAGGTCGCAATGCTCGGCCGCCGCCTTGCCGATGATGCTGTCGCGTGCGGCATCCCAGTCGGCGGAAACCTCGGCTGTTGCGGCATGCAGGGCATGAAATATCTCCAGCAATGCCACGCGCCGCGCCGGATCGGTGATCTGGCGCAGCTCGTCTTCCTGGGCTGCCGTCGTGATGACGCTGAACATCTCGGCTTCGATCCGTTCGGCATCACCGTGCCGCAGGATCGCATCATAGGCGTTGCTGTCGAACATCACGCGCGTCATGGCTGTTCCCTCTCCGCATCACGCCATTGCGATGGCGTCGCACCGGTCCAGCTTTTGAAGGCCCGGTGGAAATTGGCGACATCGGCAAAGCCGAGCCGCGCCGCGATGCCGGCGATGCTGAGCGATGGATCGCCGCGCAGCAGGTCCTTGGCCAGTGCACAGCGCAGCGTGCTCGCTTCGGCCTGGAAACTGGTGTCGCGCTCGGCCAGCCGGCGCTGCAGGGTGCGCGGCGTCAGCCCCAGCGTTTCGGCTGCCGCCTCGATGCCGGGCGATTGGCCGGCCGCAAGTGCCGCGCGCAAGCTGTCGGCCAGCCGGCCGCGCAGCGGATCGTCGTCGTTCAGCCGCGCCAGTTCGGCCTGCACATAGCCTGAGAGCACGGCTTTGAGCCCGGGATTGGCCTGGCGGACCGGCAGGCCGAGCGTATCCGGCCCGAGCAGCAGTGAGTCGTCTTCAGCATTGAAATCCGGCGTCATGCCGAAGATGCGGCGATGCTCGGCCAGACTGTCCGGTGCATCATGACGGAAGCGCACCGCGCGCGGCACGATGGTGGTGCCGCTCAGCCAGCGCGTAAAGGTCAGCGTCGCAGTCAGCACGGCTTCCACGCGCTGGCGGCGGCAGGGCCAGTCGGGATCGAAGGGCAGATACAGCAGGCGAATGCCGGCGTCGGCTTCTTTCCTGGCCGCGAACCGCCCGCCGCCGCCGACCAGCGCCGCGAAACGATCGGCCTGCTCGGCGGCTTCGCCCAGCGTGGCGCAGGTCATCAGCAGCTGGCCCAGCGCATCGAAGGAACCGGGCCGCACCTGCTCGCCGACATGCAGGCCAAGCTGCGCATCGCCGGTCAGGCGCAGGGCCGCCAGCCAGATCGCCGAGACCACGTCATGCGGCAGGCGCGGCGTGTCCGGCAGGTTGGCGGCGAAGCCGGCCTCGGCCAGCACGGCGGCGCTGCCGACCCGGCGCGGCGCATACGCGCTGTCCTGCACCGCATCCAGCAGGGTGCGGACATAGCCGGTGGCAACGCTGCGGGAACTCACGTCCGCGCCCATCTCTTCCTCGGCTTTTGGCGCAACCGGACAGCCGCTGTCGTCTGCGGCCATCGCCCGCTGCGCGTTTCTGCCGCAGAATGACCCAGCAAACCGGCCGAAACAACAGGGCTGGACAGGAGCGCGGGTCCCGGGAGGAAATCATGGCCGACGCGTCCATCGACGCCGTGCTGATCCAGATCGATTCAACCGGCCAGACCATCCTGGGGCTGGTGCTGGCGCTGATCATGTTCGGCGTCGCGCTCGATCTGCGCCTCGGCGATTTCGCCGACGTGTTGCGCCGGCCGCTGGCGCCGCTGACCGGCCTGGCGGCGCAGACCCTGCTGCTGCCGGCGCTGACCTGGGCCATGACCATGATCCTCCAGCCGCAGCCCAGCGTGGCACTCGGCATGATCATCGTCGGTGCCTGTCCGGGCGGCAACCTGTCGAACCTGATCACCCATATGGGTCGTGGCAACACGGCTTTGTCGGTCTGCATGACCGGTCTGTCCAGCGTGGTGGCGATTGTCGCCACGCCGCTCAACATCCTGCTCTGGGCCTCGCTCAATCCCGCCACGGCAGCCTTGCTGCGGCAGGTGAATATCGAGGCCGGACCGTTTCTGGCCCAGACCATCCTGATCCTCGGCATGCCGATGCTGCTGGGCATGGCGCTGGCGCACTGGGCGCCGCAGCTGGCCGCACGCCTGCGCCGGCCATTCCAGATCCTGTCGTGGCTGGTGCTGATCCTGTTCATCCTGGCGACCACGATTGCCAACGGGCGATACCTGCTTACCTTCCTGGCCGACATCATCCCGCTGGTGGTGCTGCACAATGCGGCGGCGCTCGCACTGGGCTGGCTGGCGGCGAAGGCGATCCGCATGAACAGGCCAGATACGCGCGCCGTCACCATCGAGATCGGCATGCAGAATTCCGGCCTCGGCCTTGCGCTGATCCTCAACCAGTTCGATGCGCTGGGTGGCGCGGCGCTGATCGCTGCCGGCTGGGGCATCTGGCATATCGTCTCCGGCGTGCTGCTGGCGACGCTGTGGAAACGCAGCGATGCGCGCGAGGCAACGCCATGAGCAATGCCGGCATTCTCGTCACCGGCGCGGCCGGCTTCATCGGACGCGGGCTGCTGGCGGCGCTGGCAGGTGAAGCAGCGCCGGTGATCGCCTTCGACCTGCGCGAGGTGCCGGCGGCCGAGCGCCTGCCGAATGTCACCTATATCGCCGGCGATATCCGCGATGCCGCGCTCACCGATCACCTGCTGCGGCATCGGCCGCAGTGCGTGGTGCATCTGGCCTCCGTGGTGGCGGCCGGCGGCGACGAGCAGCGCGACTACGAGATCGACGTCAAAGGCACTGAAAATGTGCTGCGCGCCTGCCTGGCTGCCGGCGTGCAGCATCTGGTCGTCACCTCCAGTGGCGCGGCCTATGGCTATCACCCGGACAATCCGGTGCCGCTGCGTGAAAGCGATACCTTGCGCGGCAACGAGGATTTTGCCTATGCGCGCAACAAGCGGCTGGTCGAGGAGCTGCTGGCACGCTGGCGCACCGAGCATCCCGAGTTGCAGCAGACGGTGTTCCGGCCCTGCACCGTGCTGGGGCCGGGCACGGCCAACCAGATCACCGCGATGTTCCGCCGTCCGCTGGTGCTCGGCCTCACCGGTACCGCCACGCCGTTCTCGCTGATCGCCGACAGCGACGTGATCGCGGCTTTGCTCAGGGCGGCGCGCGGCGGCCCGGCCGGCGTATTCAATCTCGCCGGTGACGGCACGCTCAGCCTGGCGCAGATCGCGGCACGCTTGCGCAAACCCTATCTGGCGCTTCCGCCGGCACTGCTGAAGGCAGCGCTGTGGCTGCTGAACCTGCTGGGCGCCACCAGGCTCGGGCCGCAGCATGTGAAGTTCATCCAGTACCGTCCCGTGCTCGACAACGCGCAGCTCAAAAGCGGTTTCGGCTATGTGCCGCAGCTCAATGCCGTCGCGGTGTTCGAACGCTATGCAAAGGCGACCGGCGCATGACGTATCTGGTAATCGGAGCCGGCCCGGCCGGGTTGGCTGCGATGAAAAGCTTCAGACAGGCCGGCCTCGCCGTCGAAGCCGTGGAGCGGCATGCCGATGTCGGCGGGCAATGGCTTTATGGCGCGGAGTCCAGCGCGGTCTATGCCTCGACGCATCTGATCTCGTCGAAAAAAACCACGGCCTTCGCCGATTTTCCGATGCCGGCGGCATGGCCAGCCTATCCCGGCCATGCCCAGGTGCTGCAATACCTGCGCGATTACGCCAGCCATTTCGGCCTCACGCCGCTGATCCGCTTCAACACCTCGGTGCAGGCGCTGGCACGCGACGGCGAGGGCTGGCGCGCCAGCTTCAGCGATGGCAGCACCAGAGATTACGCCGGCGTGGTGATCGCCAACGGCCATCTGACAGATCCGCTGCTGCCGAAGATGCCCGGCGCGTTCAGTGGCCGGGTCATGCATGCCAAGGACTACCGCACGCCGGATATTTTCGAGGATAAAACCGTGCTGGTGGTCGGCATGGGCAATACCGGCTGCGACATCGTGGTCGACGCCATCCATCGCGCCAAACGCGTGCTGTGGAGCGTGCGCGGCGGCAATCACTTTGTGCCGAAATTCATCGCCGGCAAGCCGGCTGACGAGAGCAATCACAAGCCGAGGCGATTCATCCTGCCGAAAAAGCTGCGCGCCATGCTGCATGAGCCGCTGCTGCGCCTGCTGGTCGGCCCGCCCGAACGCTTCGGCCTGCCACGGCCGCAACATCGCCTGTATGATCGCACGCCGATCGTCAATTCCCTGGTGCTGCAGCATCTGGGGCAGGGCGATGTGAGTTTACGCAAGCCGGTCCGCGAATTGCGCGACGAGACTGTTGTCTTCGCCGACGGCGTTGAGGACAAGGTCGATCTGGTGCTGCTGGCCACCGGCTATCGCATCACGTTTCCCTTCCTCGCCGATCTTTCGGCGCTGAACTGGCAGCCGGCGCAGCAGGCGCCGCAACTGCATCTCAACATCTTCCCTCCCGCCGACAACAACCTGTTCGTCGCCGGACTTCTTGAAGGGGCCGGAGTGGGCTGGGCCGGGCGTGCGCTGCAGACCGACCTGATCGCTGCCTATCTGAAGGCGCGTGAGAAAAATCCGGCGGCGGCCTCGGCCTTCCGCGACAGCATTGCGGCCGGCTGCGCGCGGGGCGCAGAAGACCGCGGCGAACACGGCATCTTTGTCGACTTCCTGCAGTACAAGCGCGACCTGCAGGCGGCGATTGCAGCGCTGTCCTGAGGATCAGGCCTCGTCCGGCGCTTTGGTCTTCGGCTTGAAGCTGCAGTCTTCCGCCACCACGCAGCGCCAGCAGTCGGGCTTGCGTGCCTTGCAGATATAGCGGCCGTGCAGGATCAGCCAGTGATGCGCATGCTGGCGGTATTTCGCCGGCACGACTTTCTCGAGCTTCAGCTCGACCTCCAAAGGCGTTTTGCCTTTGGCCATGCCGGTGCGGTTGCCGACGCGGAAGATATGCGTGTCCACTGCGATGGTCGGCTCGCCCCACAGCACGTTCAGCACCACATTGGCCGTCTTGCGGCCGACGCCGGGCAGGTCCTGCAACGCCTCGCGGTCGCGCGGTACCTCGCCGCCATGCCGGTCGATCAGCAGCTGCGACAGCGCGATCACGTTCTTGGCCTTGGCATTGAACAGCCCGATGGTCTTGATGTGCTGCTTTAAACCTTCTTCGCCCAGCTTCAGCATCTGTGCCGGTGTGGTCACCGTCTTGAACAGTTTCTCAGTCGCCTTGTTGACGCCGACATCGGTGGCCTGCGCCGACAGCACCACGGCCACCAGCAGGGTATAGGCGTTGACGTATTTCAGCTCGGTCTGCGGCTCGGGATTGGCAGCCGACAGCGTGGCGAAGAAATGTTCGATCTGGGCGGGCTTCATGAGGGCTTGTGCAACGGGGGCTGGTCGTCGATCTTTAGCCCGCGATGCGACTGAAAGCGATAGGCGGCCTTCTGTTTCTGCTGCTGGCCGTGCCGGACACGGCAGCGGCGCAGCAGCAGTGCCGCCTGCCGGACCGGCTCACCGTGTTGCCCTGTCCCAATCTCGGTCGTGAAGAGGCGCGTGGGCAGAAGAGTGATTTCGACCATTATATCCTGAGTTTCAGTTGGTCGCCGGTCTTCTGTGCCGGTCCGGCGGGCAAGCGGGCGACCCTGCAATGCCGCGACAACCGCTTCGGCTGGATCGTGCATGGCCTGTGGCCGCAATACGCCACGCGCCGGGCGGGGCAGCTCTGGCCGCAATACTGCGGCCCGGTGCAGCCGGTGCCCGAGCCGGTATTGCGCCGGCATCTGTGCAACTCGCCCGATCCGCGGCTGATGCAATGCGAATGGGCCAAGCACGGCAGCTGCAGTGATTTCGCCACGCCAGATGCGTATTTCACCGCCCAGGCCGGGGTTGCAAGCAGGCTGACCCTGCCCGCGCCGCAGCCGGGCCAGTCGGTGCAGGCCTTTACGGCTGCCGTTCTCGCCGCCAACGATGCCTCCCATGGGCATGACCGTCTGGAGCGCCGGCATCTGCGCGTCATTGGCGGTCCTGATGGCATCCGCGAACTGCGCCTCTGCCTGGAGCGTGATCTGGTGCGTTACCGCGCCTGCTGATGTTTTCTATATAAAACCACAGCACGAATAAAAGCGTGTTCATTACGCCCATGACTATTGTTAAGCCCGTGCGCTTGCTGTGAAATCAGGCCTGCAACCGTATGTTGCTGGGAAGGAACCCTGATGTTGAAGCGCTCAATCGCGGCACGGCTCATTGCCGCCATGCTTGGAATCACCTTTGCCGCTATCGCGGTGATCGCCGGCTACATGTTCATCAAGCAGGTGAGTAACGCCGAGGGCGATCTGCGCGACGATCTGCTGGCGAATTACGACGCCGTGCTCGAAGCCATCGATTTCGAAGGTCGCACGGCCTCGAGCGTCAGCAGTGCCCTGGGCGGCCTGCGCGCCTTGCAGGAAGCCGTGGCGAGCGGTGATCGCGCTGCCGGCCTGGCCCTGCTGGCCGAGCCGATGAAGACGGTGCGCGAGCGCGAGGGGATCGGCCTGATCACCATTCAGACTCCCACGGGCGTTGCTTTCCTGCGCGCCCATTCGCCGGCCAACTTCGGCGATAACGTGCTGAGCCGGCGTCAGACGGTGAAGCAGACCATCGACACCGGCAAGCCCCATACCGGCATCGAGCCGGGTCGCGAAACGCTCAGCCTGTTTTCGTCGCATCCGTTGCGCATGGACGGCAAGCTGATCGGCGTGATCGACACCGGCATCGCGTTGGGTGAGGAATTCCTCCAACGCATGAAGCGCCGGCTCAATGTCGAACTCACCATTCATCTGCTCGCTGATGACAAGCTCAGCGTGTATTCCAGCACCTTTGCCGAAAAGACCACGATCAGCGAGACTGAATATCGCGCCGCACTGAATGGCGAGACCGTGCTGCGCCATACCCGTCTGAAGGGTCGCGACAGCGCCACGCTGGCCATGCCACTGAAGAATTTCTCCGGCAAGGCGATTGCCGTGGTCGAGATCGTTGCCGACCGCGAGAAGCAGGCCGCCACGCAGCGCCAGGAATTACTGATCCTGTCGCTGCTCGCCCTGGTCACGCTGCTCGCCACCGGTGCGGTTGCGGTGATCCTGGCCCGCAGCCTGGTGCGTCCGATTGCGGCGATGACTGGCGCGATGCAGACGCTGGCCGGCGGTGACCTGGATAGCGAGATTCCGGCGCGGGATCGCGTCGATGAACTGGGCGCGATGGCAAAGGCGGTGCAGGTCTTCCGCGAACAGGCAGTGGATAACCGCCGCATGTCGGCTGAACGCGCCAGCCAGCGCCAGGCCTACGAAGAGCAGCGCCAGGCCCAGGAGGCCGAGCTGGACCGTTCGATCGGCACCATCGTTGCCGCCGCCGCCGCCGGTGACATGAGCGCGCGGATCGCGGTCGAGAACATGGACGGCGTGATGCGCCGGCTGGGCGATGGCGTCAACACGCTGGTCGCCACCACCGACACGGCGCTGCGTGAACTTGGCCAGGTTCTTGCGCGCCTTGCCGATGGCGATCTCAGCGGTCGCGTGCAGGGCAGCTATGCCGGCGTCTTTGCCGACCTGCAGCAGGCGACCAATCGCATGGCCGAGCGGATCAGCGAAGTGGTGCGCGGCCTGTCAGAGAATGCCGAGGCCGTGAATGCCGCGGCGGCCGAGATCTCCACCGGCAGCCAGGACCTGGCCAGCCGCACGGAATCGCAGGCCGCCAGCATCGAAGAGACGGCCGCCTCGATGCATGAAATCACCGCCACCGTGAAACAGAATGCCGACAATGCCCAAGCTGCCAACCAGCTGGCGACTGCGGCCCGCAGCACGGCCGAGAAGGGTGGCAGCGTGGTGGCAGACGCCGTGACAGCCGTGACGCAGATCGAGGAGAGCGCGCGCAGGATCAGTGACATCGTCGGCCTGATCGACGAGATCGCGTTCCAGACCAACCTGCTGGCACTGAATGCATCGGTCGAAGCGGCCCGTGCGGGTGAAGCTGGCAAGGGCTTTGCGGTGGTGGCGCAGGAAGTGCGCGCCCTGGCGCAGCGTTCGGCCAATGCGTCGAAGGACATCAAGGGCCTGATCCAGGCGTCGAATGCCCAGGTGAAGACCGGCGCCGGCCTGGTGAACCAGACCGGTGGCTCACTGGCCGAAATCGTCGGCGCCATCAAGAAGGTGGCCGATATCGTGGCCGAGATCGCCGCCGCCAGCCGTGAACAGGCCACTGGCCTGGAACAGGTGAACACGGCCGTCGGCAGCATGGACGAAATGACCCAGCGCAACGGCGCCCTGGTCGAGGAAACGTCGGCCTCTGCCCAGGCCCTGGCCGGCCAGGCCAGGCAGTTGGCTCAGCTGGTCGGGTTCTTCCGGCTTTGAAGCTTGTCGGCTCCTTGCAGCGATGGGTGGCGGAAAACCACCATCGCTGCAGGTGCTCCCTTGCTGCATGCGCTTCAGTTACTGGATAGTAATGGCGCGTCTGGGGATAAATTCTGATAGAATCTAATCTGGTACAACACAACCACAGTCACTATTGTGTCCTGCGGGGAAAACAAATCACTCAGTGGTGGTGCGGTGCGCCGATTGGCGGAAGGGGATAGGCTGCGTCAGGAGACCTTGCGTCTTCTGGCCCAGGTCGAAAAGCAGGGCCTCGACATCGCCGAGGCCTATCGCAGTGGCGATGGCGTGTCTGCCGAAGCCAAGGATTTCCGCCGCTTCGTCGAAAAGGTCGATCACTTCAACGTCTTCATCGACCTGGTGGAAGAACGCCTGCCCGGCTTCGAGGAAGAGAAGCGCGCGGCACTGACGCGCCATCTCGTCGATATCCGCTGGCGAATCATCATCGTTGAAGTCGACACCACGCAGATTTTCCTTGTCCGTATTGGCGAGACGCACAAGCCCTGGCCGCTCGGCAGCCGCGAATTCCTGCAGCGCCGCCTCGGCCGCCTCGGCGAGATCAGTGAATATTACGACCGCTTCGGCGAGCAGTATCAGCTGACGCCGCTCAGCGAAGTGATGCTGCGCGCGGTCGAGGAACTGCTGAAGCAGCAGATTGAACGCGCCCCCGCATTGACCGATTTCTCGGATCTGTCTGCCAGCTACGCAGTCCCCGCCGGAGATTTTGTGAAGCCGGAGAAGATGGTGCTGCGGTTGGATCCCGGCAGCGGGCGACGGGCGGCAGAACGTCGTCCGCCGCTTCGCAGCGAGCCGCCGCCGACCTTCCGCATCAAGGAAATGGATGGCCGGTTCTATGCCGAACGTGACGGCCTCGTTGCTGTCAGCGAAATCTGCCGCAATGCGAGCCTCACGCTCGACCAGCTGGCGACGCGCATGGGAGTCAGCCGGCCGTCGCTGGTGCTGATGCTGAACGGCAGCGATCCGATGTCCCGGCCATTCATGGAACAGCTGCAGTCGTTTCTCGGCAAGAACGGCCCGCCGCAGCTTTAAGCGCCCGTGGCGATCACCAGCGAACATCTGGCTTATGAAATCGATGTCGCCGCACGCACGGTGATGGTCGTGTATATCGGCGAGCTCACCGACAACGAGGTGCTCCGCTTCTATGCCAGCCTGATGGCGCAGTATCCCGATGCGCCGAACTACGATTATCTGCTTGATATGCGCTATACCGACTGGCGCGCCACGCCCGAGATGATTGCGCGGCTCGACCAGATCTTCCGCCGTCGTCCCACCGACCATCTGCGCCGCATCGCCATCGTGCGCAAGTCGCTGGCCTCGACCAACATGCGGCAGGAAAAGGTGCTGCATGAAGGCCTCAACAACCGCGCGATCCGCTATTTCTCCGACATGGCCGTGGCGCAGCGCTGGCTGCGAAGCCCACCGTGAGCGGATGATCTTCCGGCTCCGTTCGGCCCGGGTGCGCCGGAACCATTCCGGCATTGCCGGTTTTTCTCTAGTCTGACGTCGCGGCATCCGCTGCAGGAAAGGTCTGTCATGGCGACGATCAGCCGCGAAGCGGCCTTGGCGATGATTGCGCAGGTCGAACGCCAGGCCGGTGTGATCACGCGTCGCTACACCGGCAACGAAGTGATTCTCGATCGCTTCGCGGACTTCCGTGCCTTCATCGACGCGCTCAGCGAATTCCACCTGTTCATCGATATGGTAGAGAACCGGCTCGGCGCCTTCGGGCCCAACGACCGGACGGCCCAGGCGCGGAAACTGGCAACGATCCGCGCCAGCATACTGGCGATGGAGATCGGGACGACCAGTCAGTTCCTCGACCGCATGGTCACGCATGACCGGCCCTGGCCGATGGGCAGCCAGAAATTTCTGCGCCGGCGTCTGACCCGGCTCGACGATATCGCCGGTTTCCATGCCGCGCAGGGCGCGGAGTATCAGCTGGCGCTGCCAGATGCGGCGCTGATGCAGAATATCCGGGAGCGCGTCTCCGGGCAGATGGACAACAGCGTGCCGCTGGCGGATTTCAGTGCCGCCGCGCCGTCGCCAGTAATGCCTGAAGCGCTGACACCCGAGCAGCCAATGCCGGAAGAGCTAGTGCCGCCGGAGACCATCATCGAGCCGCCGCCGCCGCCACAGGCACCGCCAGCCCCGGCGCCGGTCAATCTGGCAAAACCCGCAGCACCTCCATCTGCACAGACGCAGGCCGATGTCATGATCCCCGGCATGATGGGGTTCGGCGCGCCAGTTCCGCCGCCACCTGTGACGCCCTCACCAGCTTCCGAGCCAGCGGCCTCCAAAGCGCCGAAACCGCTTGCGGCCGCGCCGGTGCTGCCTGAGCTGATGATTCCCGGCATGATCATGCCGGCACCGCCCGTACCTGCACCGGCGCCACCAGCACCTGAGTCACCGCCGCCTGTTGCAGCGGCACCTCCGCCGCCAGCGCCGCCGGCGCCGCAGACATCGCCGGTGCCGATGGATTTCGACGCCGACTACGTGTCGAAGAAGGCCCAGGCCGTCGCCAAGCTGGCCGCCAATGCGGCCCCCAGGCCCGAAGCGAAGACGGGCACGCCGGGCCTTGCGCGCCGCGATTTCCGGCTGAAAGTACGCAACGAGGCCGATGGCTACAAATATATCGAAGGCAATGGCCTGGCCGTGATGACCGAAGTCTGCCGCATCGCCAATATCACGATCGACGACATGGCCAAGACGCTGGAGCTGAGCCGCCCGGGTCTGGTGCTGATTCTGAACGGCCGCGATCCGGTCAGCACGGAATTGCTGAAAACGCTACGTCGCCTTGTGCTGCGTACCGGCGGGCTGTCCTGAAACCGGCTCAGAATTCGACGTCGAGTTCGTCGAGATCGTCGGGCTCTGCCTTTGCAGCGGTTACCCACTCTTGCATCACTGGCCAGGCCATCACCGTCTGGCAGTAGGCGGCGCAGGCCGGATCGAGCTTCACGTCATAGGTCAGGAAGCGGGTGCAGACCGGCGCATACATCGCATCGGCCACCGTTGGCTTCGCCCCGAACAGCCAGGGGCCGCCATAGGTGGTGAAACAGTCGCGCCAGATCGAGGCGACGCGATCGATATCGGCCTGCGCGCCGGCCCAGACCTTGAAGCCCGGGTAATGGGCTTTCAGGTTCATCGGCAGCGCCGAGCGCAGGTTCACGAAGCCGGAATGCATCTCGCCCGAGATCGAGCGACAATGCGCACGCTGCACCCGGTCGGCGGGCAGCAGCCCGGTATCGGGGAAGAGTTCGTCGAGATAGGCCGCAATCGCCAGCGTGTCCCAGACCGACACCGCGCCATGGGTCAGCCGGGGCACCAGGAAACTGGGCGACAGCAGCAGCAGTTCGGCCCGGGTGGAGGGATCGTCGCTGGAGAGGATGATTTCCTCGAAATCCAGCCCGGCCATGCGGCAGAGCAGCCAGCCGCGCAGCGACCAGGAGGAGTAATTCTTGCTGCTAATGGTCAGCGTGGCCTGCATCGTCCACATCCCCCTGTCAGGTCCCAGACTTAAGTCTTCTACATATATCTCGCATTGCAGCAAAAACTGCATTAGCTTTTTTAGCCAAGAGGCGTTGGGTCGTCGTTTTGCACTCCGGGGGGGAGGGCACGATCCAGTCGCAACCAGCCGGTCCGGGAAAGCCACCCTGTATTCATGATGTATCTGGCCTACCAGACCCAAGCCAACCTGATGGCGCCGCTGCGCGCCCTGGCCGGACAGGTATTGCCGGGCCTGCAGCAGGCGGCCGGCGACAACCCCTTCCTGCGCGGCTTTGCCGCCGCCGCCGAGATGCTGACCCGGGCAGGCCTGAGCCATGGCCGCCCGCCCTACAACATCGACCAGGTGAAAATCGGCAACCGCAAGGTGGCGGTGACGGAAGAGGCGGCGCATGTCACGCCGTTTGGCACCCTGCTGCATTTCAGGAAGGACTTCGACGCCTCGCAGGCGCATCTGGCTCAGCAGCCGCGCGTGCTGGTGGTGGCGCCGCTGTCGGGCCATTTCGCCACGCTGCTGCGCGACACGGTGGCTGTCATGCTGCCGGACCACGATGTCTATATCACCGACTGGCACAATGCGCGCGACGTGCCGCTGAGCGAAGGCCGCTTCGGCTTCGCGGAATATGTCGATCACCTGATCAAGTTCATGGAAGTGCTCGGCCCGGGCGGGCATATCGTCGCGGTCTGCCAGCCCTGTGTGCAGGCGCTGGTGGCCACCGCGGTGATGTCGGAAGCCAAGCACAAATGCACGCCGCGCTCGATGACGCTGATGGCCGGGCCGATCGACTGCCGCCTCAACCCCACCAAGGTGAATGAGCTGGCGGTGGGCAAACCGATCGAATGGTTCGAGCAGAAGCTGGTTTCCGAAGTGCCGCATGGCCTGCCGGGCGCCGGCCGCCGCGTCTATCCCGGCTTCATCCAGCTCACCGCCTTCATGAGCATGAACATGGACCGCCATGTGAAGGCGCATGCCGAGCTGTTCCAGAATCTGTGGAAGGGCGATGTCGAGCAGGCGACCAAGACCAAGGATTTCTACGACGAATATTTTGCCGTGCTCGATCTCGATGCCGATTTCTATCTCGAGACCGTGCAGTGGGTGTTCCAGGAATATCGCCTGGCCAAGGGCGAACTGACGCATCACGGCAAGCCGGTGAACCCCAAGGCGATCCGCAAGACCGCGCTGCTCACCGTGGAAGGCGAGCGCGACGACATCTGCGCCATCGGCCAGACCATGGCGGCGCATGACCTGTGCACCGGCATCAAGCCCTATATGAAGCGCCACCATCTGCAGGCCGGCGTCGGCCATTACGGCGTGTTCAGCGGCAAGCGCTGGGCCAAGCAGATTTATCCGATCGTCAGGAATACGATTCTGGCGATGGAGTGATGCCGGCAGGCGTCGCCCGCCCCACTGACTGCTGACACTTCACGACAGGGATATCCAGGGGAGCCGCCGGCTGCCCGGTCAGGTTCGTGTGTGTTCGTGGCGGTTCGCGGGCGTTCGTGCGGGTTCGTTTGGTGCTCGATGCGGTTCGTGCGCGTTCGAGTCAGGTCTGTCCGGGACCGAACCGATCCTGCCAGATTTCCGGGATTGCTGACAAATTCTGACACCAGTCGAGTGGTTACGACTGTATGCGAGACATATTCAGGATGATCAAAAAACAGGACGAGACAGACAGGAACAAATATGGTACATCATATTCTCTGATTTGTAAATATCACCGCCCCCATCCTGTGCAGTATTTGCT
The DNA here is from genome assembly GCF_007197755.1 of Ferrovibrio terrae. Lineage (NCBI taxonomy): Bacteria > Pseudomonadati > Pseudomonadota > Alphaproteobacteria > Rhodospirillales > Rhodospirillaceae > Ferrovibrio > Ferrovibrio terrae. The sequence goes on along the minus strand of NZ_CP041636.1, from coordinate 1,012,733 downwards.
TCCGCTTTGAATTTAAAAGATAACTTCCCGCGACATGCTGAGCGCGAGCGAATGACGAAAACAATACCGGTCATTGACATTTTTGCCGGTCCGGGCGGACTGGGGGAAGGCTTCACCGGCGCCCACGGTGCTGTGAAGTTTGACGTCCGGCTGTCCTGCGAAATGGACGAAACCGCCTGTCACACCCTGCGGCTCCGGAAATTCTTCCACCTCGCCACCGGTAAAGCCAGGGAAGCCTATTACGAGGCGGTGAAGCACCCGAACCCCGACGGCACGCTCGCCAGACAGTTTCCTGAACTGTGGGCAAAAGCTGCAGCCAGGGTTCTGAATATCAGGCTGGGTGACAACAATCGACGCAATGAACTGCACAGCAAAATAAAAAGCGCGATTGGTGGAGAAAACTTTGTGCTGATTGGCGGTCCGCCATGTCAGGCGTATTCGCTGGTTGGGCGTGCGCGCCGTCTCGGCATTGGCGATACCAGGAAAAATGCAGCAGAGCTGAAGAAACAGCGCGAAGAAGAATTCTATCAGGATGAAAAGCACGGCCTGTACCGCGAGTATCTTGAGATACTCGCAGTTCACGAGCCTGCCGTTTTCGTTATGGAGAATGTGAAGGGCCTGGCTTCCGCGCGGACCGGGGCCGATGCGGCAGCAGGCAGTGTTTCAGAGCTGATACTGCGTGATCTGCAGAATCCTTCAAAAGCGGTCAGCGATAACCCCCACCTGGAAGTGCGGCCCTGGCTCAAGGGGAAAAACGCCCGCTATCGGCTCATTTCACTATCGGCGGAACAAATTGTCTCGCTTGGTCAATCAGACATGTTTGCAGAGAAATCCATTCGAGACTTTGTGCTTCGCAGCGAAGTTTACGGTGTTCCTCAGGCTCGCCATCGCGTCATTATTGTTGGCATCCGTGCCGATCTCACTGGTGAGATTAAACCACTCAAGAAAATGGCCGCGCCAACATCAGCGCGTGCAGTGCTGGAAGCGATGCCGTCGCTGCGCAGCCATCTGTCGAAAGGACTGGATGACGCCGCTGTATGGGTGCAGGCGATCAGAGAGCAGGCCGCCGAAAGACTCACGGGTGCGGGATACGGGTTGGGTATCGCGAACTGGGTCAAGGATATTGCAGGTCTTGCTGCGACGAGAAATTCCGGATCTCAGTGGTACGCCCGCTCGCCTAAGAAGATCAAAGATGCCGAAGCATTGCAGGCTTGGCTGCATGATCCAGAACTGAACGGCATTCTGCAGCATCAGGCCCGCGGACATATGTCCAGCGACCTCGCGCGGTATCTGTTCTGTGCCGCTTATGCCGAAAAGCATGAGCGCTCGCCAAAGCTGAGTGACTGGCCGAGCGGCGAACTGCGTCCGGCCCATCGCAATGTCGTTGTGAATAAGAATGGGCAGCTTGAGGCATCAGGCTTTGCCGATCGCTTCAAGGTACAGGGCATTGGGCGGCAGCCGTCCTCAACCATCACGTCGCATATTGCCAAGGACGGGCATTATTATATCCACTACGACCCCGTTCAGTGCCGCAGCCTGACCGTGCGCGAGGCGGCACGCCTCCAGACATTTCCAGACAACTATTTTTTCTGCGGTAACCGCACCCAGCAATATCACCAGGTTGGCAATGCTGTTCCGTCGTATCTGGCGAAGCAGATCGCCGAGCGGATCGCCGGCTTCCTGAAATCAGCTTTCTGACAGAAAGGCCTGCAGGCGTTCCGTCAGGGCTGCCCGATCTTTAATTTCGCACTCCCAGATCACCAGAGACTTCCAGCCCGCTTCCTGCAGTTTCTGCTGCACCAATGTGTCGCGGGCGATGTTTGCCGTGAATTTCTTCTGCCATTTTTCCGGATTGGTTTTCGGCGTGGTTGTCAGGCGGCATCCTGGATGTCTGTGCCAGAAGCAGCCATGTACAAAAATTGCCTTACGCCGTGAGATAAAGGCGAGGTCGGGTCGCCCAATGACGCTTTTTGAGTTTAGCCGGTAGCGATAGCCGAGCCGCCAGACAATGCGACGAATCGTCTTTTCAATTCCGGTGTCTTTGGCCCGGATCGCCTGCATATTTTGGCGGCGCTGCTCTGAGGTCAGTACATCCATAATCTGTTGATAATGATAATATTCCTCGTTGAATCAAAGAGATAATATCGCGGCTAATCTTACAAATATCCCCCTTTACCGCAGTTTGTTTGTAATATAATGTCTATAAATCATAACATATTAAAAATGTATCATGGGTTGATCCAATTATGCGTGATAAACGAGCAAAATTTGTCGAGCTAGCTGAGGCCCGAGTAAATCGTACTGTCAAAGATATCCAGTTGATTGGAAATCTCTCCAATCGTAGCGCCTACGCTTACACTGATGAGGACATCAGGAAGATTTTCCGGGCGCTGCAAAAGGAGTTGGATGCAGCGAAGGCTCGGTTTGGGGGGGAAAACTCAAGCAAAGAGGAAGGTTTCAAACTCTGATGACTAAAATCGGGTTGGAATTTCTTGAAAACACCGGGGGCGACTCGGAGGGTCTGAGCGAGTCGGGAATCGAATTCTTTAAGGATCGGCCTTTCGCAGCAGTGGCGCGCGAAATGGGCCAGAACAGCCGGGATGCGAGGCTCGACGCCGACAAGCCGGTGCGCATCACATTCGATGTTCTGTCGATCAAAGCTTCAGAGTTTCCATCGATCGAAGAGTTCCGGGCGGCGGCCACTGTCTGCTTGGAAAAGGCGGATCGTCCGCGCAATGAGAAAGAAAAGGGATTCTTCCAGCACGCAGTCCAAGTGCTGGACGCAAGCGAAATCACAGTTCTCAAGATCGCGGATTACAATACCAAGGGAGCAACCGGTCCGTGCGAAGAGGGCAGGCCGTTTCACACTCTTGCCAAGACTGAAGGATCAAGTACCAAGGAAGACATCAGTTCGGGTGGCTCGTTCGGCATCGGCAAGAACGCAGTATTTGCTCTCTCGGACATCCACACCGCATTCTTCTCTACCCAGTACAAGGACGAGAACGGTAGCGATCATTTTCTGTGCATGGGAAAAACGCTTTTCATCTCACACAGAGACAAGGCCGGAAAACAGCGGCGCCGTAAAGGTTATTGGGGCAGGCTCCAAGGCTATATGCCGCTCGACAATCCCAAAGAGATTCCAGCATGGATGCTGCGCGAAACACGCGGCACCTCCATTTTTTCCATTTGCATGCGGCACAACAAGACCGACTGGCGGTATGAAATGGCCGCGGCGATCATCATGAATTTTTTCTGTGCAATCGAACAGCGGGAAATGGAGTTTGAGATAGATAAAGGATCGATCAAGATCAACCGCAACACACTGCAGTCTATGCTTCGCGATGCGAAAATCCTTGAAGCCGTAAAGCAACTCAATGCTTCAGAACCTTTTGAGGTTGCGAAAAATTTACATGCCTGCCTGATCGATGAAAAAACAATCATCAGCGAATTGGATGTCCCAGAGCTTGGAAAAGTCCGGGTGAGCGTCCTGCTGCGGGATGGACTGAATTATACCGTGGGTATCATCAGAAATGGTATGTACATCACGAAAAGCCTGTCCCACTTTAATGAGCCCTTCAAGAATTTTCCATTGTATCGCGACTTTTCCGCAATCATTGAGCCGGTCGGGAAAGGCGAAGGGGAGTGGTTCAAGCGTCTCGAAGGGCCGCGTCACGACGATCTTTCCGCGGAAAGAATTTCTGACCCAGCTCTAAGGGAGCAGGGCCAACGCGCATTCGAGCGGCTTGCCAAGCAAATCAGAGCACGTCTCAAAGGCCTCGCCAGGACTGAAGCCAAGAGCAAAATCGAACTTGATGAGCTCAGCGACTTTTTCGCTTCAGATCAGACACGTCAGGAAGATGATGCAGCGACAGAGACAGACCCTAAGGCTCTGAAGCCTACGCCGGTCATGAAGTCTCCGCCCAAGAAGAAGACAGTTGCGGCTGCCAAAAGCGAAGACGAGGACCAGCCGCCAGTTGACGGACCGGGAGATCAGCCGATCAGCGAAAAGCCCGGGGATATACCCGGCTTCGGCGAAGGCCACGGTGATGGTGAAGGCGATGGTGATCGCGACAACGACCCTAAGCCCAAGGGACGCCCCGAGCACGCTCGGTCGAGCTGCAGGGCGAGCGCAATCTGATCCCGGATGCATCGGTTCCACAGAAAAGACGTTTCTTCTTTACAGCCCCCGCCAGCGGCAAAATCTCACTCCAAGTGGAAGCTACTGGCCTCAGCAAACCAGAACATTTGTTGATTACTTGGGTCTCTGCTGGAGTTGTGAATGGTTCGTCTGTCGAGATCGATTGCAAAAAGGGTGAGCGGGTATCGGTCGATGTGACGTTCGACACGCCATATGTGGGTCCGGTTGAAACCTCCGCCTTCGTCACACCGGTTGAATAGGCCGCCTTATGAAGATCACCGATCACATGCGTTACCCTCACCCGGTCTTGAGCGAATACTCGCAGGATTATGTGACCGGGGAATTTCGCTGCGAGTTTATCCAGCAGATGACTTCGGAAGGTGAACTCAAGCTTGTAGCAGAACTTGCGTTGGATTCCAGAGAACTGGCGGACCTGGTCGAGACGCAGCGTGCATCAATTGGCTACTTCCTTGTCTGTCGTCGCACTTACTTCAACTTCCTGCAGGCGGCGCCCCTCGGAAAGAGCGAAAAGTTCTTTGACGCATCCCAAATGTTCGGGAAGGTAGTACTTCGCCCCGTTATCTGGACGCTTCACGACGTAAAAAGTTTCAGCAGCCCGCTGATTCATAAGGAGTTTGGCGAGGCAGTAAATCTGCCGAAAGGGTCTGTGATTGCGCTGGGCCCAGAGTTTAGCTTCTCTATCGATAAAAAGAAATTCAAGCCGTTTGAAAGCATCTTTGAACTGGCAGAAAGCCCTGACGTGGAGCCCGGAACGATTTTTGTCGATCCGATGCAGGATCGGATTACCATCTTCGCGGAGCCCACGACGCATAAGGCTCTGGCCAATATCCGTGAGATACCGCGTGGCAAAGACATCATGCTGAACACTGTCTACATGCCTGCTGTGATGGAAGTGGTCGCGCTTCTGCAGGGCGGGGACGCCAGCGTGACTGGCAAACATTGGTACCGTGTGTTCAAGGCAAAGTGCGACGATATGGGGATTGACCCCGCTGCTCGAAACCAGTCTCCACTAGTGATCGCTCAGAAACTTCTGAGGGCGCCGCTTAGGAAGACGATCTCGATGATGGAGCGCCTGTAGTGACCGGTCAAATCAAATATCTTTCCGACAAGGCTTTGGTTGAACTGCGGGCCTCAATCACCTCCAATCTGGGGTGCTATAAGGGAGCTGGGTTCAGGGATTCAGCCGAAAACGCGTCGTGGGACATCACTCTTGGAGTTGAGTTTGACAACGACTTGCTCAAAACCCTCGACAAGAATAAGCCTCAATCGGTTGCGGCCATCGACCTCGAAAATTCTAAAATCGTGGGTAAAGCTCTTGCGGGCCTCACGCCCGCTATGGCGAATGAGGAACGCATCTGGGTCCATTTGTCGCATGTCGAGGCTTTCGAGTATTCGAAGGCGCGCTGGCTAGATGGTGAGGCCGACGAGAAGCTGCCCATAGCGATCAGCAAGCATATGTTTGCGTCAACGCAGACCGGCATCCGTGATGACCATGCCCTATCCAGGTTATGGTGGAATTATCACATCGCGAAAACCTGCATGCCGAACGATGTGGAAGGCGCGCTGAGCCTGATTTTGAAAACTCTCGATATTCGCAGCAACTTTGTTGAACGCATCTGGATGACCAGCCGCCAAGGTATTGCGACCTCTGTCCTCAAGGCCATGAGGGATCAGTCCTGGATTATCGGACACCAAGACAATTTCCGAGAGTTTATGAAGGCGATCAATAAGTTCGGCGGCGGTATTGTATTCGAAGCGCTCGATGAAGAAGAGGTAGATAGCTTCGTAGATGATTGTGTTAGTCACGCGAAGAAAAAGCGCGCAGCATAATTGGTCTGAGCGCCTAGCTTTAGTTTCGTTGTATCGTAATTCGGGCGATACCCATGACCCTCGACGACAACCCGGTCCTCCGTGCCGCGCATGACTTCTGGTGCAGCCTGCGCCAGACCAGCGGCATCCCCGATATCCGGCAGCTCGATGCCGCCACGATTCCGCGCACTGTGCTGCCGCATCTGATCGTCGCGCAAACCACCCAGGGCGATTTCGATCTCAGCCGGCTGCGCCTCGCCGGGGCCGAGATCACGCGCTGGTTCCGCGAACTGCCCGAAGGCATGGATGCCGCCGCTTATGGCAGCCTGACCAATCAGGCCTACATGCAGCATATGCGCGACCTGCTGGCCGAACTGATCCGGCATCGCCGGCCGGTCTACTGTCGCAGCACCTACAAGCTGCCCGGCCTGACCACGGGCGATCCGCCCAATATCATCACCTGCAACCGCCTGGCCCTGCCCATGGCGGACAGGGGGGATGATGTCGGCTGCGTGATGCTGGCGGCGACGCTGACCGCGAGCGATTTCCGCGCCGGGCCGCTGCGTATGCTGCCGCCGGAGCCGGACACGGACGTCCGGCATGACCCGTTCGAGCTGCTGGTCTGAAGTCAAAAATTATTTAATATCAATTAGATGTATAAATTCTCGACATCAGTTATAACAATAACTCACTGTACTAAAAATAAATTACGCACAAATACAGTTTAAATCCATTGACGCCTGCGCTAGCTGTGTGGAAACTCCGCCGCACAGTTTACAGCAGGCCATTTCCATGACGATCGACATCCAGGACATCCACAAGCAGTTCGGCAAAGTGCCGGTGCTGCGCGGCATCGACCTGAAGGTGGCCGAGGGCGAGCTGATCGCGCTGCTGGGCGCGTCGGGGTCGGGCAAGACGACGCTGCTGCGCATTCTCGCCGGACTCGACTGGCCCAATACCGGCGCGGTCGAGGTCGATGGCACCGACTGGCTGTCGCTCGAGGCGCAGCGCCGCGGCGTCGGCTTCGTGTTCCAGCATTACGCGCTGTTCCAGCATATGTCGGTGTTCGAGAACATCGCCTTTGGCCTGCGCGTGCAGCCCAAGGATATCCGCCCGGCGGAAGCCGAGATCCGCAGCCGCGTGAACGAGCTGATCGGGCTGGTGCAGATCGAGGGCCTGGGCGGGCGGTATCCGGCGCAGCTGTCGGGTGGCCAGCGCCAGCGCGTGGCACTGGCGCGCGCACTCGCGATCCGTCCGAAGGTCCTGCTGCTGGACGAGCCGTTCGGCGCGCTGGATGCACGCATCCGCAAGGACCTGCGCCGCTGGCTGCGCGGCCTGCATGAGCAGCTCGGCATGACCACCATCTTCGTCACCCACGACCAGGAGGAGGCGTTTGAGCTGGCCGACCGCGTGGTGCTGATGGGCGAAGGCCGCATCGAGCAGGTCGGCACGCCTGACGAAATCTACGAACACCCCGCCAGTCCTTTCGTTGCCCGTTTCCTCGGCGGCGTGAACGAACTGCCGGCCGAACTGCACAATGGCCGCCTGGTGCTGCCGCATGCCGATACGTCTGCGGTCGAGCGCGTGGCTGCCGGCGATGGCGCGGTGACGCTGTTCGTGCGGCCGCATGAAATCGATCTGGTGGCCGATGCGGCGTCTGGCGCGCGCATCAGCGACATCGCCTCCAACGGGCCGAGTTTCCGCTTTGACATCGCGCTGCCCGGCCTCGACAAGCCGGTCGAGGTCGAGCTGACCCGCGAGGCCGTGCGCGGTCGCACGCTGCGGCGTGGCGATGCCGTGCGGCTGAAAATCCTGCGCGGCCGCATCTTCGAACCGGCGCATCGTCCGGCGGCGGCTGCCACGGCCAAACGCGCTGCCAGCGCTTAATTTCCCCAGACGTCTCTCCCACAGGACAAACGACAATGAAAAAAATCGTCTCTCTCGCCACTGCCGCCCTGTTGTTCGCTGCGCCGGTGATGGCGCAGGACAAGGCCCCGGCCGAAATCCTCAATGTCTCCTACGATATCGGCCGCGAGCTGTTTGCCCAGGTCAATCCGGTCTTCGCCGCCGAATGGAAGGCCAGGACGGGTCAGGGCATCGAGATCAAGCAGTCGCATGCCGGCACCTCGCGCCAGGCGCGGTCGATCATGGAGGGCCTGCAGGCCGATGTGGTGACCTTCAACCAGTTCACCGATGTGCAGGTGCTGGCCGACAAGAATTTCGTCGCCAAAGACTGGCAGAAAAAATTCCCCAACAACGCCTCGCCCTACTATTCGCTGCCGGCTTTCCTGGTGCGCAAGGGCAATCCGAAGAATGTGAAGGACTGGAGCGATCTGGTCCGCGCCGACGTGAAGTCGGTCTTCCCCAATCCGAAGACCTCGGGCAATGCGCGCTACACCTATCTGGCCGCCTATGCCTTCGCGCTGGAGCAGAACAAGGGCGATCAGGCCAAGGCCAAGGATTTCGTCAAGAAGATGCTGGCCAATGTGCCGGTCTTCGACACCGGCGGCCGCGGGTCGACCACCACCTTCGTCGAGCGCGAGATCGGCGACGTGCTGATCACCTTCGAGGCCGAGACCAATGGCATCCGCCGCGAATATGGCGACAAGGGTTTTGATCTTGTCACGCCGTCGCTCAGCGTGCTGGCCGAATTCCCGGTCGCCGTGGTCGATCGCGTCGCCACCAAGCGCGGCAGCCAGCAGGTCGCCCAGGCCTACCTGACCTTCCTGTACAGCGAAGCCGGCCAGGATATCCTGGCGAAGAACTTCAACCGCGTGCATCACCCCAAGGTGCAGGACAGGTACAAGGCGCAGTTCCCGTCGCTCAAGCTGGTGACGGTGGAAGACGTGTTCGGTGGCTGGGAAAAGGCCACCAAGGATCACTTCGCCGAGGGCGGCATCCTCGACCAGGTCTTCGTGAATCGCTGATCCGGCAGGTTTGAGTAAATCATGACAGCGGTCGCTATCCATGCAGGTCCTGCGCGTCGGGTGAAAGCCCGGCGCGTGCTGCCCGGCTTCGGCCTCGCGATGGGCGGCACGCTGCTGTATCTCGCCATCATCGTGCTGCTGCCGCTGGCAGCCCTGCTGCTGAAATCGGCCGAGATCGGTCCTGAGGGTTTTCTGCGCCTGCTCGCCAGCCCGCGCGTGCTGGCCTCCTTGCAGCTCACGGTGTCTGCTGCCGCGCTCGCTACGCTGTTCAATGCCGGCTATGGCCTGCTGATGGCCTGGATCCTGGTGCGCTACGAGTTTCCCGGCAAACGCATCCTCGATGCGCTGATCGACCTGCCGTTCGCGCTGCCCACTGCTGTCGCCGGGATTGCACTCACCGCGCTCTATGCCCAGAACGGCTGGTACGGCCAGATCCTCGAAGGCGAGGCCGGCATCAAGGTGGCCTATACGATCATCGGCGTGGCCATCGCCATGGCATTCACCAGCGTGCCCTTCGTGGTGCGCACCGTGCAGCCGGTGCTGGAGGATATCCAGCCCGATGTCGAGGAAGCGGCCGCCACGCTGGGCGCATACCGTGGCGCGATTTTCCGCAAGGTGGTCTTTCCGGCGATCTTCCCGGCCTATCTCACCGGCTGCGCACTGGCCTTCGCGCGCAGCCTGGGCGAATTCGGCGCGGTGATCTTCATCGCCGGCAATCTTCCGTTTAAAACGGAGATTGCAGCCCTGCTGATCTTCATCCGGCTCGAGGAATACGATTATCCGGCCGCCGCGGCTTTGGCCGTGGTGCTGCTGGCCGGCGCCTTCTGCATCCTGCTGGTCACCAATGCGATCCAGGCCTGGCATATGCGCTACAGGATGAAGGGCTGATCATGGCTGCCGATGCTGCGTTTCATTCTGCACCTGCGGCGGCCAGCCCGTCACGGCTGCCACTGATCCTGATCCTGCTCGGCGTCACGCTGACCGCGTTGTTCATCGTCGCGCCGGTGGTGGTGATCTTCACCCAGGCGCTGTCGAAGGGCTGGGCGACTTACGTTGCCGGAATCCTGCAGCCCGATACGCTGCATGCCGTGCTGCTCACCGTGGTGGTCGCGATTGCGGTCGTGCCGGTCAATCTGGTATTCGGCGTCGGCGCCGCCTGGCTGATCGCCAAATTCGAGTTCCCCGGCAAGAAGCTGCTGCTGACCGTGATCGAGATTCCCTTCTCGATCTCGCCGATCGTCGCCGGCGTCACCTACATCCTGCTCTATGGCGGCCAGGGCCTGTTCGGCGATTTCCTGGTCGAGCACGATATCCAGATCATGTTCGCCCTGCCGGCGATCTTCCTGGTCACGCTGTTCGTCACCAGTCCTTTCGTGGCGCGTGAACTGATCCCGCTGATGCAGGCGCAGGGCAGCGAGCAGGAGGAGGCCGCCACCACTTTGGGTGCGGCCGGCTGGCAGATCTTCTGGCGTGTGACCCTGCCCAATATCCGCTGGGCTTTGCTCTACGGCACCATCCTCTGTGCGGCGCGCGCCATCGGCGAATTCGGCGCCGTCTCGGTGGTGTCGGGCAATGTGCGCGGCGAGACCAACACGCTGCCGCTGCAGATCGAGCTGCTCTATCACGACTATAACGCGGTCGGCGCTTTCGCCGCCGCCAGCACGCTCACCCTGCTGGCGCTGCTGACGCTCGCCGTGAAGGCCTGGCTGGAGCGCCGCATCGCGCATTAATCCGGCGCGCAACGGCAGCGTAGCGAGTCACTACGAAAATCAGCGCCGGCATTGCCAAATCTCAACCTGCTTCGCGTCGCCGGATTACGGCATAGCTTCGTCTCCCGAAGGCAGGCGCGACCCCATGATCCTCGAAGGCAATCCGGTGCTGAAGGCAGCGCGCGACTTCTGGCGCAGCCTGCCGCAGCCAGTCAACATTCCCGATATCCGCCTGCTGGATGTCGCCACGATTCCGCGCGAGATCCTGCCGCATCTCATCATTGCTGAAACCACGAATGCGAATTTCGACCTCAGCCGGTTTCGCCTGGTCGGCAGCGAGATCGGCCGCTGGTTCCGCGAGATGCCGGAAGGCATGGATGCGAAGGCCTATGGCCAGCTGACCGATCCCGCCTATATCCGGCATATGCGCGACACGCTGGCCGAGCTGATCCAGCGGCGCCGGCCGATCTATTGCCGCAGCCTCTATACGCTGCCGGCCGATGGTGACACCTCCGCGACGCTGGTCACGGCGGAACGCCTGGCCCTGCCGATGGCCGATGGCGGGACTGCAGTGGGCTGCGTCCTGATCGTGGAGACCCTGCATGTGACGGGCGGCCTGGAGGGGCCGCTGCGGCTGCTGCCGCCGGAGCGCCATGTCGTCGTGCGGCACGATGCGCTTGAGGTCGTGGCGCTGCTGTAACGCCTGCCCTAGACTGGTCGCAACCAAAAGACGGGAGCGAGCGACCATGAAAGCGGCCTGGTACAGCAAAAACGGCGAAGCCAAGGATGTGCTGAGTGTCGGCGAGCAGCCGACGCCGCAGCCCAGGGCTGGCGAGGTGCTGGTGCGCCTGCAGGCCTCGGGCGTCAATCCGTCGGACGTGAAAAGCCGGCGCGGCCGGCCGCTCACGATGGGCCCGCTGGTGATTCCACACAGCGATGGTGCCGGCGTGATCGAAGCGGTCGGCGAGGGCGTGCCGGGCAGCCGCGTCGGCGAGCGGGTCTGGACCTGGAACGGCCAGTGGCAGCGGCCGCTGGGCACGGCGGCGCAATACATCGCCCTGCCGACGGCGCAGGCCGTGCAGCTGCCCGAGGCAGTCGATGTCGTCACCGCGTCGTGCTTCGGCATCCCGGCGCTGACCGCCATCCATGCCGTGCGGCTGGCCGAGGCCGACGGGGCGAAGACGGTGCTGGTGACGGGTGCGGCCTCGGCAGTGGGGCATTACGCCACGCAGATCGCGGCCGGCAAAGGCATGCAGGTGATCGGCACGGCGTCAAAGGCGCGCGCCGATGTCGCGCGTGAGGCCGGGGCGACCCATGTGATCGACTACAAGAGCGAGGATGTGGCCGCCACAGTTGTCGAGCTGACCGGCGGCAAGGGCGTCGATGCGATCATCGACATGGATTTGTCCTCAACCGCGCCGCTGCTGGCCAAGGGCGCACTGGCGCCGCATGGCACGCTGGTCTGCTACGGCTCGAATGCGATGGGTGACGTGCCGGTGCCATTCCGCGACCTGCTGTTCCGCGGGCTGACGCTGCGCTTCTTCGTCGTCTACGAACTGCAGGCGGCCGCGCGCTATGCCGCCATCGCCGAGCTGGGCGTACTGCTGCAGCAGGGCCGGCTCAAGACGAAAATCGCCGCGCGCTATCCGCTGGACGAGATCGTCGCCGCACATGAAGCGGTCGAGAAAGGCGCCTTCGGCAACGTGGTGCTGGAGATCGGGTAAGCGCGCCGGCTAAAGCTCGCGCCTAAAGTTCCCTGCCGGCGAAGCCGAAATACAGCGAGCAGCAGAGCAGCATGTTGACGCGGTTGCTATCGCTGGCCAGCGGCAGGAACAGATTCTCGATCTGCTTGATATCGTCGATGCGGCGGTTGTTCGGCAGGCCATGGCGCCAGCTCGGCTGGCGGCTGCGGACCACCTCACGCATGCGGGCCGCCGTGGGGTTCGGACTCTGGCGCGCGGGATTGGCCTCATCCAGCCACTCGCCCACCGGATTGTGGCCGCCGCGCATTTCCACCAGCTTGGTGCCGACCAGCCGGTAGCGGAAACGCGGGCTGCAGCCTTCGTAATCGGTTTCACTCTCGACCGCGTCGATCAGCCAGATATTCGGCAGCCAGGGTTTCAGCAGTTCGGGGCTGATATGCTGCCGCCCCGGCAGCAGGTCCGGCGCTGGCGCAACATCCCGCCACAGATCGTGAAGCACCCGGAGTTTCGGATGCCAGATCGAGGTGTCGATGCGGTCGATGGCGAGGGTGGCTGTCACGGGCGGAAGGCTCTCGGATGTAACTCTGCCGAGAATAGGCCGCGCGCAGAATCTTCCAAATAACCCACAGGGTCTACATGTGGGATTATGCGGAAAATCGGTGGAGACGAAGGAATCGAACCCCTGACCTCCTCGTTGCGAGTGAGTGCCCGCCGGCTCGAAACCCGGTGTTTTCGGAGCTTTATTCAAGCTATTGCCGCAGCCTTTATGAAATCCTTATGCCACCAGGGTGCATCCCACATGGCGGCTTAATGCGGGCTGGGACTATTCCATAGGCTCCATTGGAGTCTCCCATGCCTGACCTGATTTTCCTCGCCCTCGGTGCCGGCCTCTTCGCCGGCTTCATCGCCTACACGCTGCTCTGCGAGCGGCTTTAGGAGCGCCATCCCATGACTTTCGATTTCATCCTGGGCGGGGGCATTGCGCTCCTGCTCGCCGTCTATCTGCTCTACGCCCTCCTGCGGGCCGAGACATTCTGAGGCGGCCATGACACAGAACGATTATCTCCAGCTTGGCCTGTTTCTGGCCATCATTCTGGCCGCCACGCCGGTCATCGGCCTCTACATGACCCGGCTGTTCTCCGGCGAGATCGGCTGGCTGCGTCCCGTTGAGCGGCCGCTTTATGCGCTGGCCGGGGTCAGCGACAGCCGCCAACAGCACTGGTCGGCCTATGCCATCGCCATGCTGGTCTTCAACCTGGCCGGCTTCCTGCTGCTGTTCGTCATCCTGCGCCTGCAGGACATGCTGCCGCTCAATCCGCAGGGACTTCCTGCACTGCCGAGCGATCTGGCCTTCAACACGGCCGTCAGCTTCGTCACCAATACCAACTGGCAGGCCTATGGCGGCGAAAGCACCATGAGCTATTTCAGCCAGATGGCCGGCCTGACGGTGCAGAATTTCGTCTCGGCCGCCACCGGCATCGCGATCGCCCTTGTGGTGATCCGCGCCTTCGCCCGCAAGTCGGTCAAGACCATCGGCAATTTCTGGGTCGATCTCACCCGCGCGACGCTGGGTGTGCTGCTGCCTATCGCCTTCGTTGCCGCGATCTTCCTGATCTGGCAGGGCATGCCGCAGAATTTCGACGCTTACACCACGGCGACGACGCTGGAAGGCGCGCAGCAGGTGATCGCGCAGGGTCCGGTGGCAAGCCAGGTGGCGATCAAGATGCTCGGCACCAATGGCGGCGGCTTCTTCAACGCCAATGCGGCGCATCCCTTCGAGAATCCCACCGCGCTGAGCAACTTCGTACAGATGCTGCTGATCTTCCTGATCGGTGCGGCGCTGACCAATGTGTTCGGCCGCATGGTGAAGGATCAGCGCCAGGGTTATGCGATCCTCGCCACCATGCTGCTGCTGTTCGTGGCCGGCGTGCTGATCGCCGGCCATGTCGAGGCCGGCGCCAATCCGCTGCTGACCCAGCTTGGCGTCGACCCGGCCATGGGCAACATGGAGGGCAAGGAAGTCCGCTTCGGCAGCTTCACCTCGGCGCTGTTTGCCGTGATCACCACGGCAGCGTCCTGCGGTGCGGTCAATGCCATGCATTCCAGTTTCCTGCCGCTGGGCGGCATGATCCCGATGCTCAACATCATGCTGGGCGAGGTGATCGTCGGCGGCGTCGGCGCGGGCTTCTATGGCGTGGCCCTCTTCATCGTCGCGACCCTGTTCATTGCGGGTCTGATGGTCGGCCGCAGCCCGGAATATCTCGGCAAGAAGATCGAGGCGCGCGAGGCCAAGCTGGCGGTGCTGGCGATCCTGATCTCGCCGATGGCCATCCTGGTCGGCACCGCGATTGCACTGGTGACCGAGCCGGGTCTGGCCGGTCTGCTGTCAGCGGGTCCGCATGGCCTGAGCGAAGTGCTCTATGGCTTCACGTCTGCCGCCGGCAACAACGGTAGCGCCTTCGCCGGCCTGACCGCCAATTCGGTCTTCTACAACACGGCGCTGGGCATCACGATGCTGCTCGGCCGGTTCGCCATGATAGTGCCGGTCATCGCCATGGCCGGCGGTCTGGCCGCGAAGAAGGCGACGCCCGCTTCGGCCGGCAGTTTCCCGACGCATGGCCCGATGTTCGTCCTGCTGCTGGCCGGCACGATCCTGATCGTCGGCGGCCTCACCTTCTTCCCTGCCCTGGCGCTGGGGCCGATCGTCGAGCATCTGCTGCTCGCCGCCGGCACGACCTTCTGAGGATATTGTCATGAGCAAAGCTGTGAGTCAGAAAACCTTCGACCCCGCCCTGATGCGGGAGGCGGTCACTCAATCCGTCGTCAAGCTCGATCCGCGCCAGCTCTGGCGTAACCCGGTGATGTTCGTGACCGCCGCTGTTGCCGCCGTCTCGACCGTGCTGTTCGTGCGCGATCTTGTTGCCGGCGGCGATGCGGCCCTGCTGGGACAGATTTCGGCCTGGCTGTGGTTCACCGTGCTGTTCGCCAATTTCGCCGAGGCGCTGGCGGAAGGACGCGGCAAGGCGCAGGCCGCATCCCTGCGTCGCGGCAAGACCGAGGCCATGGCCAGGAAGATCGGCGCCGACGGGAAGATCACGCTGGTGTCGGCAACCGCGCTGCGGGTCGGCGATGTGGTTCTGGTGGAAACCGGTGACCCGATCCCCGGCGACGGCGACGTGATCGAGGGCATCGCCTCGGTGGATGAATCGGCCATCACCGGCGAATCTGCGCCTGTCATCCGCGAATCCGGCGGCGACCGGTCGGGCGTGACCGGCGGTACGCGCGTGCTGTCGGACTGGATCAAGGTGCGGATCAGCGTCAATCCCGGCGAAAGTTTCCTCGACCGTATGATCGGCCTGGTCGAGGGTGCCAAGCGCCAGAAGACGCCCAATGAGATCGCGCTCACCGTGCTGCTGGTCGGCATGACGCTGATCTTCCTCGTCACCACCGGCAGCCTTGAAGCCCTGGCGATCTATTCCGGCATGCCGGTGCCGGTGGTCTACCTGATCGCCCTGCTGGTGACGCTGATCCCGACCACCATTGGCGGGTTGCTGTCCGCCATCGGCATCGCCGGCATGGACCGCCTGATCCGGCATAACGTGATCGCCAAGTCGGGCCGCGCTGTGGAGGCGGCGGGTGATGTCGATACGCTGCTGCTCGACAAGACCGGCACGATCACGCACGGCAACCGTATGGCCTCGGCTTTCGTCGCTCTGCCGGGCGTGTCCGAGCGCGAACTGGCCGAAGCCGCCCTGTTGGCCTCGGTCGCCGACGAGACGCCGGAGGGCAAGTCCATCGTGGCGCTGGCGGTCGAGAAACACGGTCTGGCGCAGGAGATCGACCGGACAAAGGCTGGCAGTTTCATCGCCTTTTCGGCGCAGACCCGGATGAGCGGCCTCGATCTCAACGGCCGTGAGATCCGCAAGGGCGCTTTCGATGCCGTGCTGCGCTATGCCGCGACACAGGCATCCGCCGACCTGACCGTGGCCGTCGAAAGAATCGCCAAGTCGGGCGGCACGCCGCTGGTCGTTGCCATCGACCGCCGCATACTCGGCGTCATCCATCTGAAGGACATCGTGAAGACCGGCATCCGCGAGCGGTTCGCCGAATTGCGCCGGATGGGTATCCGCACGGTGATGGTGACCGGCGACAATCCGCTCACCGCCGCCGCCATTGCAGCCGAGGCGGGCGTAGATGATTTCATCGCCGAGGCGACGCCGGAGAAAAAGCTGGAGCTGATCCGTCGGGAACAGGCCGAGGGCAAGCTGGTCGCCATGTGCGGCGACGGCACCAACGACGCTCCGGCTCTTGCTCAAGCTGACGTCGGCCTTGCGATGAATATCGGTACGGCAGCCGCCCGCGAGGCCGGCAACATGGTCGATCTCGACAGCAATCCGACCAAGCTGATCGAAGTGGTCATGATCGGCAAGCAGCTGCTGATGAGCCGTGGATCGCTGACCACTTTCAGCCTGGCGAATGACGTGGCGAAATATTTCGCCATCATCCCGGCGCTGTTCGCGGCGACCTATCCGCAGCTGGGCGCGCTCAATGTGATGCAGTTGAGTTCGCCGCAGAGCGCCATCCTCTCGGCGGTGATCTTCAACGCGCTGATCATCATCGCCCTGATCCCGCTGGCCCTGAAAGGTGTGCGCTACCGTCCGCTGCCGGCCGCCACGCTGCTACGTCGCAATCTGGTGATCTATGGCTTTGGCGGCGTCCTCCTGCCGTTCCTCGGCATCAAGGCCATCGACATCGCCGTGGCTGCCCTCGGTCTGGCTTAAGGAGAGAAAACATGCTCACCCATATCCGTCCCGCTCTGGTCCTGCTGACCTTCTTCACGCTGGTCACCGGTCTGCTGTATCCGCTGGCGATGACCGGCATCGGCCAGAGCCTGTTCCCCAAACAGGCTGCCGGCAGCCTGATCGAGCAGGATGGCAAGGTCATCGGCTCGTCGCTGATCGCGCAAGGCTTCACATCGCCGCAGTATTTCCAGTCGCGTCCCTCGGCGGCCGGCAAGGATGGCTATGACGCGACCTCGTCCAGCGGCTCGAATCTCGCGCCGACGTCGAAGGCACTGGTGGAGCGGGTTGCCGGCGACGCGGAAGCCTACAAGGGGCGCGACGGTTCGGCTGCCGTTCCCGTGGATGCCGTCACCACATCGGGCAGCGGTCTGGACCCGCATATCTCGCCGGCCAATGCGGCGCGGCAGGTTTCCCGCGTGGCCGAGGCGCGCGGAATGACCGTGGCCGATGTTCGGGCTGTGGTCGACCGGCATACCGTGCAGGCGGGAATCTTCGGCGCGCCAGGTGTCAATGTGCTGACGCTGAACCTTGCCTTGGATAAACTGAAACCCGTGCCCAAGTGAACAGGGGCACCCTGAGGATGAATGGCTGAAGACCGTTCTGATCGCGACAGCAGGCCCTCACCGGACGCTCTGCTTCAGGCGGCCACGCAGGAAAAGCGCGGCCGTCTGAACGTCTTTCTGGGCGCCGCACCCGGCGTGGGGAAAACCTATGCGATGCTGGAAGCCGCGCATGTGCGGCAGCGCGAGGGTGTGGATGTGGTCGTCGGTGTGGTCGAGACCCACGGCCGGCAGGAGACCGCCGATCTTCTGCGTGGGCTGGAGCAGCTGCCACAGCGCCGCGTGGCCTATCGTGACCGGGTGTTCAACGAACTCGATGTCGACGAGGTTCTGAAGCGCCGGCCGCAGCTGGTGCTGGTCGACGAACTGGCCCATACCAATGTGCCCGGCAGCCGGCACGACAAACGCTATCAGGATATCGAGGAAATCCGAGCTGCGGGAATCGATGTCTATACCGCGCTGAACATCCAGCATCTGGAAAGCCTGAACGACGTGGTGGCGCAGATCACCCGCGTGAAGGTGCGCGAGACGGTGCCCGACAGTGTGCTGGCGCAGGCCGACACCATCGAGGTGATCGACCTTCCGCCGGAAGACCTGATCAAGCGGCTGAAGGAAGGCAAGGTCTATGTCCCGGATCAGGCTGCCCGCGCCGTGCATCACTTCTTCGCGCCGGGCAACCTGACGGCGCTGCGTGAACTGGCGTTGCGCAAGGCGGCTGATCAGGTCGACAGCCAGATGCTGTCCTACATGCAGTCGCATGCCATCGCCGGGCCGTGGCCGACGCGGGACCGCATCATGGCCTGCATCAGTCCCAGCCCGCTGATGCCGCGACTCGTGCGGACGGCACGGCGCATCGCCGAGCGTCGCAAGGCTCCGTGGATCGCGCTCTATATCGAAACGCCCGCCCATGATCGCCTGTCCGACAAGGAGAAGACGCAGATCAACCGGGCGCTGACGCTCGCCGAGGAATTTGGCGCCGAGGTCGTTACCGTGGCCGGCAGCAATGTGCCGGGCGAGATCATCCGGCAGGCCCGCCAGCGCAATGTGACCGAGATCGTCGTCGCCCGCAGCCATCGTTCGCGGCTGGTCAATCGCCTGCGCGGCACGCTGACCGACCGGCTGGTCGAACTGGGGGACGGCATCAATATCCATGTGATCACCGGATCGTCCGATGCCGAGTCGTGGTTCGAGGTCATGCGGGATCGCTTCGCCGGCGTCAGTCTGGCCGGACTCATCCCGGCTGCCGCGATAGCCTTTGGCGTGACAGGGCTGGTGAAACTGGCGGAAGACTGGCTGCCCGGCTCCAGCATACCGTTGCTGATCCTCGTCGGCGTGCTGTTCAGTTCGCTCCGTTATGGCCATTCGGCGGCCGTGCTGAGTTCCGTGGTCGCCGTGCTGGGCTACAATTTCCTGTTCCTGCAGCCGCTCTACACTTTCACCATCGCGAATGCGGAGAACATCTACACCTTTTTCGTTTTTCTCGCCGTGGCCCTGATCACCAGTAACCTGACGGCACGAATCAGGGCACAGGCGGAGGCAGCGCGTGTTCGTGAAGCGCGCACGGCCTCGCTCTACGATTTCAGCCGCATGGTGACGGGCGCGGCAGCGGAAGACGACATTCTCTGGGCCGTCGTGCATCACGTGACGGCAATCAGCAAGGCACAGTCGCTGGTGATGATGCCCGACAGAATGATTGAAGATGGGGGCCGTCTCGGTATCCGGGCCGCCTATCCGCCGGAAGACCAGATCGACGACAAGGCCAAGATCGCCGCTGATTGGGCATGGGAAAAGGGCGAGCCGGCCGGACGCGGCACCGGCACACTGCCATCGTCGGACTGGCTGTTCCTGCCGCTGCGCACCGCCGAGCGCAAACTGGGTGCATTGGGCATCCGCTTCCCGGATGACCGGCCGGCGTTGGGTCCGGATGAACGTCGCCTGCTGGATGCTCTGGCCGGACAGGCGGCGCTGGCCATCGAACGCAGCCTGCTCAACCGCGATGTCGAGGAAGCCCGCGTCTTGGCCGAGACCGAGAAACTGCGGTCGGCTCTGCTGTCGTCGATCAGTCACGATCTGCGCACGCCGCTGGCCTCGATCATCGGCGGAGTGTCCAGCCTGATGAATTTCGACAGCCGGCTGGATGATCGGGGGCGCAGCGAACTTCTGCAAACCGTCCGTGACGAGGCCGAGCGTCTGAACCGCTTCGTCGGCAATCTGCTCGACATGACGAAAATCGAAGCCGGGGCCATGCAGCCCAGGCTCGACTGGGTCGATCCCGAGGAACTGGTCGCCACGGCAGTGAAGCGGGCCAGCCCGTTGACCCATGGGCATGACATCCGGATCGAGGTCGCCCCCGAGATGCCCCTTCTGCGGGTCGACTACATCCTGATCGAGCAGGTGCTGATCAACCTGCTGGACAATGCGGCGAAGTATTCCTCGAAGGGCAGTCCCGTCGATGTCCGGCTTCGGCATGATGGCAGTCATGTCATGCTGACCGTGACCGATTCCGGCTCCGGCATACCCGCTGCCGAACTTGAACAGGTCTTCGACATGTTCTATCGCGTGAAGGCAGGCGACCGGCAGGTGGCGGGAACCGGGCTTGGCCTGTCGATCTGCCGCAGTATCCTGAAAGCGCATGGCGGCGAGATTCGTGCCGAGAGTCCGGTCAGGGATGGACGCGGGACGCGGATGATCGTGACGCTGCCGGTGGAAGAGCAGCCGGCCCTATTCGATGAAGCACGGCCGGGCGGAGAAACGATGCCGCATGGCTGATGGTGCCAAGATACTCGTGATTGACGACGAGCCGCAGATCAGACGATACCTGCGGGTCAGTCTGGAGGCGCATGGCTTCGCCATCGTCGAGGCCGTCGGTGGACAGGAGGGGCTGCGGCTGGCGGCGCTGGAGAAACCGGATCTCGTCGTGCTTGATCTCGGCCTGCCTGATATGGACGGCCAGGCGGTGATCGCCCGACTGCGCGAGTGGAGCGCCGTGCCCGTCGTGGTGCTGTCGGTCCGTGCCGACGAGGCCGACAAGGTCGCAGCATTGGATGCCGGCGCAGACGATTACGTCACCAAGCCCTTCGGCACCGGTGAGCTGCTGGCGCGTATCCGTGCGGCCCTGCGCCATACCGTGGGCGCAAGTGCCGGCACACCGGTCTTCACGACTGGCGATCTGAAGGTTGACCTGGAGAAGCGCCAGGTCTTCCTGCGGGGTGAGGCGGTGAAGCTGTCGCCCAAGGAATACGACCTGCTGAAGCTGCTGGTGCAGCATGCCGGCAAGGTACTGACGCACCAGTTCATCCTGCGGGAAGTCTGGGGACCGGCGCATGAAAGCGACGTGCAATACCTGCGGGTCTTCGCGCGGCAGTTAAGGCAGAAGATCGAGCGCGAGCCGGCCAAGCCGCAATTGCTGCTCACCGAACCCGGTGTGGGCTATCGGCTGGTGCCGGACTAGGGCGGAAAATTGGTGGAGCCGAGGGGAATCGAACCCCTGACCTCCTCATTGCGAACGAGGCGCTCTCCCATCTGAGCTACGGCCCCAAGCCGGTGTGCCGGCCAGAGTGGAAGTGGGACGTCGCAAAGGTCCCGGCCGGGCGGCTAGCAAGTAGCAAACGGGCCCGGCTTTGTCCACCGCCTTGAGCTTTGAAATACCGGGGGAAATCCCCAGTCGGCCTGGGTCTGCCTGCCCGGACCCGGCCGAAGTCGCGCCCCGGCCGGATTTTGCGGCATTTCCATGGTTTTGCGGCGGTTCAGGGGGTGCTTGTGCCGGGCTCGGGTTGCGTTTCGCCGGCCCGCCCAGTATCACTCTCGACGTCCGTTTCCGGGCCCGTTTTCAGGGTTCGGCCACCGTCGGACAGGCCCCGTTCCGGCCGGCCCCAGTTCCGCTTGGTTCTGGGCCGGCCCACATCCCGGAGGGTGGAGTGCAGTCGCTGATCATCCTGATCGATATGGTGCTGAACCTCTATATGTGGCTGCTGATCGCCTCGGCGATCATCAGCTGGCTGGTGGCGTTCAACGTGATCAACACGCGCAACCGCTTCGTCTACGCGGTCGGCGATTTCCTCTATCGCATCACCGAACCGGCGCTGCGGCCGATCCGTCGCGTGCTGCCCAATTTCGGCGGCATCGACCTGTCGCCGGTGGTGCTGATCCTGCTGCTGATCTTCCTGCGCAACCTGCTCTGGGAATACGCGGCCTGACTGCCGTTCCTTGGCGCGCTGTCGCGGATGGCCTGCGCCTCGCGGTGCGGCTGACGCCGAAAGCCGGCCGCGACGGGATCGAAGGACTGAAACCCACCGCAGACGGCGGCATGGAGCTGGCAGTGAAGGTCACTGCAGTGCCCGAGAACGGCAAGGCCAACGACGCGCTGCTGCGCCTGCTGGCCAAACGGCTGAAGCTGCCGGTATCGAGTCTGCGGCTGGTGGCCGGAGCGACTGACCGGCATAAACAGATTCTGATCGAGGGTGACCCCGCGCTGCTGGATGCCGCCCTCTCTTCCCTGTTGAAGGAGTGACGACATGACGGCAACCCGGATCGATGGCAAGGCAGTGGCGGCGGATTTGCGCGCCGAAATCGCCGTGAAAGTGAAGGCCTTCGAGGCGCGCGCCAGACGGCTGCCCGGACTGACCGTGGTGCTGGTCGGCGAAGATCCGGCCAGCGAAGTCTATGTGCGCAACAAGGGCATCCAGACGCGCGAGGCCGGCATGGTCTCGAACGAGATCAAGCTGCCGGGCACGACGAGCCAGGCAGAATTGCTCGCCGTGGTCGCGACGCTGAATGCCGATCCGGCGGTGGATGGCATCCTGGTGCAGATGCCTCTCCCTCAGCAGATCGACACGCAGGCGATCATCGAGGCGATCGATCCGGCGAAAGACGTCGATGGCCTGCATCCGGCCAATGCCGGCAGGCTCAACCAGGGCATCGAGGCGCTGACGCCCTGCACGCCGCTCGGCTGCATGATCCTGCTGGAAAAATCCGGTGTGCAGATTGCCGGCGCCAATGCCGTGGTGATCGGCCGCTCGATCCTGGTCGGCCGTCCGGTCGCCGCCCTGCTGCTGGCCGCCAATGCCACCGTGACCATCGCGCATTCGCGCACCAGGGATCTGGCCGCCGTGTGCCGGCAGGCCGATATCGTGATCGCCGCTGTCGGCAAGCCCGAACTGGTGCGCGGCGACTGGATCAAGCCGGGCGCCGCCGTGATCGATGTCGGCATCAACCGCGTGGCGGCAGACAGCGGGAAAACAAAGCTGATCGGCGATGTGCATTACGAGTCTGCCGCAGCCGTGGCTGACGTGATCACGCCGGTGCCGGGCGGCGTCGGGCCGATGACGATTGCCTGCCTGCTGCAGAATACGCTGACGGCGGCCTGCTACCGCGAGAAGATCGACCCGAAGTCGCTCTGATTACTTGTAAAGTCGTCGCCTTCCGCCACGTCACATCTTCCCAACCGGCTGAATCCTCCTAATCTGGCGGCATGACCAAGCGTCTGCCGCCACTGCTCGCCCTGGAAGCTTTCGATGCCGCTGCGCGCTCGCTCAGCTTCAAGGCGGCGGCAGCCGAGCTGAATCTCACGCCATCCGCGATCAGCCATCGCGTCAAGCAGCTCGAACAGTATCTCGGCCTGTCGCTGTTCCGCCGGCTCAACCGCGAAATCCGCCTGACCGAAGCCGGCGAGGATTACTACAGCACCGTGCGCCGGGCGTTTGACCAGGTGGCGCAGGTCAGCCTGCGCGTCGGTCGTGCGCAGCAATCGGAAGAATTGCGGCTGTCGTCGGTGCCGCATTTCGCCGCCAGCTGGATCATCCCCAATCTGGAAGAGCTGCTGAACCGCCGGCCGGGCCTGCGCGTCTATGTCGAGTCGAGCATCCGCAACGCCGATTTTGCCCGCGATGCGGTGGATGCCGCCGTGCGCTACGGTGCCGGCAACTGGCCGGGGCTGCACGTCACGAAGCTGACGGATCTCAGCGTCGCGCCGGTCTGCACGCCGGCCCTGCTCAAACGCCTGCGCAAGCCGTCCGATCTGCGCGACGTGACCCTCATTCACTTCAGCCAGTTTCCGCAAAGCTGGGGTGAATGGCTGCAGGCCGCCGGCCTGCCGTCGTTCGAGCCGAAGCATGAAGTCTATTTCGACAGCGTGAGCCAGGCGATCGATGCCGCCGAAAGCGGGCTCGGCATCGCGCTCGGCATCGCGCCCCTGATCGGTCCCAGGCTGGCCACCGGCCGGCTGGTGATGCCGTTCGGGCCGCTGATGCCGCTGCAGCATGGCTACTGGCTGGCTTGTCGCAAGACCGATGCCGGCAAGCCGGCGATCCAGGCCTTGCGCGACTGGCTACTGGAGCTGATGCAGCGCGCGGACATGTCGATGCAGCCGCAGCTGCCCAGGTGGCTGGCGAAAGAAGCAGCCGCGAAAGCGATCGGTAAAAGCAGCCCGCAAAAGCCGCCGGCAAAAAAGCCTGTAAAACGCAAGGTAAGGTGAAATCAGTTCACCTGAAGCCCGGCCGCTTTGCGTTTGTCGATGCTGCCTGCCGTTTTCTAAAGTCGCGGCATGACCGACTCATCTATCCCGACTGAACAGATCACGCTCACCTGTGCCGACGGCCAGCAGATTGCCGCCACGCTCTATCCGCCGCAGCAGTCGAACGGCCTCTCGCTGCTGATCAACGGCGCCACCGGGGTGCCGCGCGGTTACTACAACGCCTTTGCCGCGTTTCAGGCGGCAAGCGGCTTCACCGTGCTGACCTACGACTATCGCGGCATCGCCGGCTCGCCGCCCACGCCGGGTGCACCACTGCCGCGCATGCTCGACTGGGCGCAGCAGGATATGGCGACCGCCATGCAGTGTCTGGCGCAGCGCTTTCCCGCACTGACGCCGACCCTGCTCGGCCATTCCTTCGGCGGTCAGGTGCTGGGGCTGGTGCCGCAGTCTGAATCGCTCGCGGCTATCGTCACCGTCGCCTCGCAGCATGGTCACTGGCGCAACTGGTCGACCAGCTATCAATGGAAGCTGGCGCTGGTCTGGTACGGGCTGGTGCCGTTGTCGCTGGCGCTGGGTTTCCGCCTGCCGGCGTCGCTGTTTGGCGGCGAACGCCTGCCGCGTGGCGTGCTGAAGGACTGGTCGCGCTGGTGCCGCTCGAAACATTATGTCTGCGATGACCGTGGCCGGCCGCTGCGGCCCTATAATGATCGCCTGCGCGCGCCGATCCGCATGATCAGCATCGACGACGATCTCCAGTTCGGCCCGCGCAGGGGCGTCGACCTGCTGGCGGGCTATTATCCGAATGCGCAGATCGAGCGGCAGCATGTCGTGCCGGCCGACTGGGGTCTGCCGCGCATCGGTCATTTCGGTTTCTTCCGCCGCGACATGCCGGCGCAGCGCTGGGCCGAGATTGGCGACTGGCTCTGTGCAACGGCAAGGCGCAGGCAGCAGGCGGCCTGACTCTCGCTCACATTTAGTTGACGTGAAACGAATCGGACCGCTGCGGTTACGCTCCGATTCACCCTCGAGTCATTGACCTCAGGGGTTATTGAGGGCCCGCCCTCGCAGGTGATAGCCCGCCTGCATGACACAGTCGAAAATCACCATCACCTCTGTCTCGATCCCCACGGCCGATGGCCAGCGCCTGGCCGGCACGCTGGTCAACCCGCAGCGGCCCAACGGCATCAGCGTCCAGATCAATGGGGCCACCGGAGTGGCGCGGCGCTACTACGAAACCTTCGCCGGCTTCCTGGCCCAGCGCGGCTTCACCGTGCTGACCTTCGACTATCGCGGCATCGGCGGTTCGCTGCCCGATCCGGCGGCTGCCGCGCCGCGCAAGCTCGACTGGGGCCGCCGCGACATTCCCGCTGCCGCAGACTTCCTCGCCGCCCGTACCCCCGACATGCGGCGCGCCATGGTGTGCCATTCCTTCGGCGGCCAGATGCTCGGCCTGATGCCGCAGGCGGGCAAGATCGATGCCGTGCTGGCCATCGCCTCGCAGCATGGCTACTGGCGCAACTGGTCGCGGCCGCATCAGGTCCGGCTCTGGCTGTCATGGTATATCGCGTTTCCGCTGGTCGTCGGTCTGTTCAACCAGTTGCCGGGCTGGTGGCTCGGCGGCCAGACCCTGCCGGGCCCGGTGGCGCGCGACTGGCGGCGCTGGTGCTGTTCGCCGCACTACCTGGTCGACGACGAGGGCGCACCGCTGCGGCCGCATAACAACGATGTGCGGGCGAAGCTGCGGCTGATCAGCTTTGACGACGACCATGATTTCGGTCCCAAAAAGGGCGTCGATGCATTGACCGGCTTCTATCCCAATGCGGCGATCGAGCGCCTGCATGTCGCGCCGTCGGACTGGGGTCTGCGGCGCATCGGACATTTCGGCTTTTTCCGCCGCGACATGCCGCTGCAGCGCTGGGGCGAGCAGGCCGACTGGTTGCTGCAGGCAGCGAGCGCCTAGCGCCCGCGCGTACCGCTTAAAGCGGGAAAGCCGCCGGGCGCGGGGTCCGGCCCGCGCTGCAGGATCGCCAGCCGCGCCGTCATGGCGGCGATCTCGGCCTGCTGTCCGGCGATGATGTCTTCCGCCAGCTGACGCGTCAGCGGGTCCTCGCCATGGCGCAGCACGGCGCGCGCCATATCCACGGCGCCCTGGTGATGCGGGATCATCATGGCGAGGAAATCCGCGTCAGGCCGCCCGGTGTAACCTGAGGCATGCATGTCGCGCATCATCTTCGCCATGTCTCGATCCATTTCCTGCGCGAAAGCCGCCGTCTGCTGCAGGCCGGCACTGTGCCGGCCTGCATGCGAGACAGGATCGTGTTCAAGCAGCAGGATATGCAGCCCGGCCAGCGCCACCACGACGCCGATGCCGATCAGGCCCAGCCGGTATCCGGGTTGCTTCGGCATCGCCTAGCCCGAATGCATCGGGCTGTGCGGACGGAAATAGACCAGGTTGATGCTCTTCTTGTTGCGCAGCTTGCCTGAGGGCAGTTCAAGATGGCCGAGCGGAATCTGCGTGATGAACTTTGGCGCGAGAGGCTCCGAGACGTCGAAGACCGAGCAGACCGTCTGGCCTTCGTTCGGCGTGCCCGGCAGCTCGTCCTGCTCATGCGAGACATACAGCAGGTTATGCGTCGGGTTGGTCCACATTCCATGCGCCTCGCGGCCCTGGCTGAAGAACTGCCCCACCACCTTGCGCTGGCCGGGGCCGGCGCTGCGATCGATGATGGCGATGCGGCTGGAGGCGGTGCCGCCCGCATTGTCGTCGACGCGGGCGAAGCTGACATAGACGACGCGGCCCTTCGCGTTCTCGACGAACTCGACATGATTGGGCCGCGACAGCGCGCCAAGCGACACATGATCGAGCAGGGCATGCTCACCATCCACGCTGCGGGCCGAAACGCCATCGGCCAGCTTGTGCGCGAACCACATCTCGCGGCCATCGGGTGTCAGCTTCTGGAACGGCGTGAAGCCGAACGGGTCCTGGCCGGAGATGTTCAGCGTCGTGCGGTATTTCGGCTGGCTGAAGCCATTGGCGCCGACGTTGGTGTCGTAGACCACGATCTGCGACACCTTCTGCGAGCAGATGAAGGCCTGTGCGCCGTCGCGCGAGAACCACACCTGCGCCGGACCGTGGATGGCCGGCAGGTAGCTGCGGATCGCGCGCACGTTCTTGCCGGCCGATTCCGCCTTGGCCAGTTCGGTATCCAGGATGGCGATACGGTCTTCGCCGCGTAAAGCCACCCAGATTTCCCTGCCATTGCGGCTCCAGGTCGGTTCATGCGGCTCGCGGCCGACCATCACGCCGCTGGTCAGTGCCTGCGATACGGTGGTCTCTCGCGCCAGCGGATTGGCGCGGTTGCCGATCACCGAGCGGGTGATCATGTCGATCAGGTAGATGTTGCTGCTGCCGCGGCCGGTGACGGCGGCCATGCTCTGGTCGGGTGAGGGCGCCGCGCCATGAATGTTGATCGCGCCATGATACAGCGGCTTGGTCACCATCGCGGCATGGGTCGGCGTAATGCCGCCGGTGACGAAACGGAAAGGCGGACGCGGATCGGCGTCGAAACTGGTCAGGTTGATCGTCTCCGACACCTTGTTGGTGGCGGGATCGATCACCGACAGCGTGTTGGAATCCTCATTGCAGATCAGGACGCGGTCGCCGGCTGCGATATCAGGGCCGGACGAGATGCGTGCTTCGGTCTTCAGTCCGATGGCGGCGGTAGCAATGGCGGCCGAACCGGCCAGCAATGCGTCTCTGCGGGTAAAGCTCATGAGGTCCTCAACGGGTTGGCGTCGAGGAGTGAGACTCGATAATCCAGTGTTTATTCCGGCTTACTCCACAGGGAGTATATGCAGACTCACTGCAGCGTGCTGCCGTCCCAGCCGCCGCCGAGCGCCCGATAGAGACTGACATTGGCGCTGTAGCGGCCAAGGGCGGCCTGCACCATCGTGTCGTTGGCCGAGAAGACCGAGCGCTGCGCATCCAGCAGATCGAGGAAGCCGACCGTGCCGGCGCGATAGCGCGCTTCTACGATGCGGTAGGCATCGTTAGCCTGGTTGAAGGCTTCAGACGCAAAGCCGTATTGCCGGCCGGTATTCACCGTGGCTCCGAGTGCGTCTTCGGTATCGCGGAAGGCGGTGAGGATGCTGGCGCGATAGGTTTCTTCCAGTTCCAGCTTCTGGGCGCGCGACAGCTGCTCGCCGCCTTCCAGGCGACCGCCCTGGAAGATCGGCGCGGTCAGCGAGGCGGCCACCGAATAGATCATGGTGCCGGGATCGAACAGCATGCCGGTGCTGCCGGCCTGCGTGCCGATGCGGCCGGTCAGGTCCAGACTGGGGAAACGCGCGGCACGCGCGGCGCCCACATCGAAGTTGGCGGCGCGCAGATCGGCTTCGGCCTTGCGGATATCGGGCCGGCGCAGCAGCAGCTCGGACGGCAAACCGGCGGTGACCGGCGGCAGCGCGATGGCGGTCAGCGTATTGCCCTGCACGACAAAGCCCTGCGGCGGACGGCCAAGCAGGAGCGCCAGCGCATCCAGCGTGGTGCGCTCGTTCTGCTCCAGGCCCGCGAGTGTGGCGCGCTGGGTCGCGACATTGCTGCGTTGCTGGGCCACTTCGTAATCGGTGATGGCGCCGTTGGCGCGCTGGGTCTCCAGCAGATCGAGAATGCCCTGCGCCAGGCCGAGCGTTTCATTGGCGAGGCGAATGCGGTCGCGCAGCGACAGCAGCTGGAAATAGGTGCTGGCGATATCGGAATAGAGCGTGATCGCCACGGTCTCGCGATTGTAGCGACTGGATTCAAGGCGCGTGAGCGCTGCATCGGCCGAGGCATCGTTGCCGCCGAACAGGTCGACCTGGTAGCCGGCGGTGAGATTGCCGCTGAAGCTGTTGCGGATGATGTCGCCGCGATTGCCGCCGGTCGTGGTGGTGGTGCCGCTGCTGCTCAGCGACTGGCGGCCCTGGCGCGTGCGGCTGGCGCCGGCATCGGCGCCCAGCGTGGGATAGAGGTCGGCGCCGGCGATCTTGGCCTGCGCCTCCGACTGGCGGATGCGGGCGACGGCGACACGCAGGTCAGTGTTGTTGGCCTGTGCCTCGGCGATCAGGCGGTTCAGCTCGGCCGAGCCGAAGCCGGTCCACCAGTTCGAGTCGGGCCATACATTCAGCGCATCCTGCCGGCTGTCCCAGGCCTGCGGTGTTTCCACCGTCGGCTTGAAATAGTCAGGCACCATCGAGCAGGCGCTGACGGTCATCATCAGGACGGCGGCAGCCGTCAAACGGATCGGGGAGGTCATAGGATTATTCCGCAGCGAGGGCGACGACAGGGTCGAGATCGGCGGCCTTGCGCGCCGGCAGATAGCCGAACAGCAGGCCGGTGGCGAAGGCGCAGAAGAAGGCGAGCAGCACCGGTTCCGCCGAGAAGATCACCGGCCGGCCGAAATAGCTGAACAGCCAGGTGACGCTGAGGCCGAGGGCGACACCGATCAGGCCGCCCAGAGTGCAAATGGCCAGCGCTTCGGAGTTGAACTGCATCATGATGTTCAGCCGGCGCGCACCGGTGGCCATGCGCACGCCGATCTCGCGGGTGCGCTCGGTCACGCTGACCAGCATGATATTCATGACGCCGATGCCGCCGACCAGCAGCGAGATGGCGGCAATCGAACCGAGCAGGATGGTGAGGGTGTTCTGGGTTTCCATGGCGGTTTCGATGATCGAGGCCATGTTGCGGATCTGGAAATCCTCGGCACGATGGCGCGCGATCAGAAGCTGGCGTATCTCTTCCTGCGTGTCATTGATCCGGGTCACGTCCTGCACCTGGACTGTGATGGTGCGCACATAGCGCTGGCCGAAAAGTCGCAGCATGCCGGTGCTGAGCGGCACATAGATGATGTCGTCCTGGTCGGCGCCCCAGGGCGTCGCGCCCTTGGGCGTCATCACGCCGATCACCTGGAAGGGGATGTTGTTCAGCAGGACATAGCGCCCGATCGGATCGACGCCTTCAAACAGGTTGTTCACCACCGTCTGGCCGATCACCGCCACCGGCAGATACGACTTCACGTCGCTTTCCGAAAAGAATATCCCCTCCGCCACCGGCCATTCGCGTGCCACGGGGAAGGGCGCCGTGGTGGCATTCACCTGCGTGACATAGTCGCGCGCGCCGGTGCGCACCGTGACATTGCCGGTATACTCCGGCACGGCGGCAAGAATGTTGCCCACCTCGGCCGAGATCGCGTCGGCATCCGCAGCGGTCAGCGTCGCCGTCACGCCGCCGGACTGGCGGATGTTGGGCGCGCCAGGCCGCACCAGCAGAAGATTGGTGCCCATGGCGGTGATGCGGTCCAGCACCGATTGCTTGGCACCGTCGCCGATCGCCAGCATCGCCACGACGGAGGCCACGCCGATGATGATGCCCAGCAGGGTCAGCAGGGTACGCAGCAGGTTGCTGCGCAACGCCTGCAGCGCCATGCGGCCGGCTTCCAGCACGTCGAAGGGCGCGAAGCCGGTCTTGCGATTGCGTTCGGGGCGTTTCGGCTGTGCCGGCGAAGGGATGGGTTCCGCATGTTCGCCATGATGCTCAACCGGGCGGTCGGAAACGATGTTGCCGTCCTTGAGCTCGATGATGCGGTTGGCCTGCGCCGCCACGTCATGGTCGTGCGTGATCAGCAGGATCGTGTGGCCCTGCGCGTTGAGGTCGTGCAGCAGCCGCATCACCTCTTCGCCGCTCTTGCTGTCCAGTGCGCCGGTCGGCTCGTCGGCCAGGATCACGGCGCCGCCATTCATCAGGGCGCGGGCAATCGACACGCGCTGCTGCTGGCCGCCGGACAGCTGCGTCGGCTTGTGATCCAGCCGATCGGCCAGGCCGAGCTGGGTCAGCAGGGCTTCAGCCCTTTTCACCCGTTCGCCATGCGGCAGACCGGCATAGACCGCCGGCATTTCCACATTGGCGGTAGCGCTCTCGGTCGGCAGCAGGTTGTATTGCTGGAAGATGAAGCCAAACGCCTCGCGGCGCAGCAGCGCCCGGCCATCGGCATCCAGCGCCGCCACTTCGCTGCCGTCGAAGCGGTAGCTGCCGGTGGTCGGGCGATCCAGCAGCCCGATCAGGTTCATCAGCGTCGATTTGCCCGAACCCGACGCGCCCATGATGGCGACGAATTCGCCGGCCTGGATCTCCAGCGAAATGCCATGCAGCACTTCCACCGCCAGCGTGCCGCGGTAGAAGGTCTTGCGTATATCGCGTAGCGAGATGATCGGCGCCGGATCGACCGATGTCGTCTTGTCAGTGCCTGGGAGCATCACGTTCATGCTGCTCGTGCCTCAGTGGCGGTTACAGACGCGGCGGGCGCGCGGCAGCGCCCTGCGCGGGTCGAGCATTGGCCATGTCGATCACCACCTCGTCGCCGGGCTTCAGACCGGTGGCGACAGCGGCATTGACGCGGTTGCTGGCGGCGACATCCACCACGCGGCGCACCGGCTCGCCATTCTCGATCACGCGCAAGGCATAACGGTTTTTACCCTGCGGCAGGGGACGCAGTGCTGCCATCGGCACCACCGGCAGGTTCTCGGCTTTCGAGATGACGAAGAAGACCTGCGCGCTCATCTGGGTCAGCAAATCCTTGTCGGGATTAGCGACATCGAACAGCGCCGAATACAGCACCACGTTGTTCACCACTTCCGGCGTCGGCAGAATCTGGCGCAGTTTGCCTTCGCGGCGTTTGTCGGGCTGCCCCAGCGTGGTGAAATAGGCGGTCATGCCCAGGTTGAGCTTCGGCACATCGGCTTCCGAGACCTGGGTCTTCACCGTCATAGTGTCGAGATCGGCGATGCGGAGCACGATGGGTGCGGACTGGTTGGCATTCAGCGTCTGGCCCTGGCGCGCGGTGATATCCACCACCGTGCCGGTCATCGGCGCATAGATCTTAGTGTAGCTCAGACTCGCCTGGTCGGATTTCAGCGTCGACTCGCCCTGCTGGATCTGCGCGTCCAGTACGGCGATCTGCGCCTGCAGCGAACGGCGGCCGGCTTCGGCGCTGTCATAGGCATCCTGGCTGGTGGCACGGCCGGCCAGCAGGTTTTTCTGCCGCTCGAACTGCCGTTCGGCCAGGCCGAGCTGCACCTGCTTGTCGGTCTTCTGCGCGCGCAACGCCTGCAGGTTCGCGATGTCAGCCGAAACACGCGCCTCGTAGATGGTGGGATCGATCTGCGCCAGGAGCTGGCCCTGTTCCACGCGCTGGCCGAAATCGACATTGATCGTGCGCAGCTGGCCCGAGACCTGGGTGCCGACATCGACATAGTTCAGCGGCTGCAGCACGCCGACGGCGGAGACCGTGTCTTCCACATCGCCCAGCGTCACAGTCTGGGTGCGGAAGCTGGGCTTGGTGTCGGCGCGGGCCGACCACAGCCACCAGGCGCCGCCACTGATCAGGGCGAGGGCGACGAGCGAGGACAGGACAAGAGGTGTGCGTTTCATCATCTGGGTTCTGGGCCGTTTCCTGACTCTCACGCAAGCGCCGTCTGATTCCTGCGCCCCGGCAGGTGCAGGGCGGGCGCGGGCCGGCAGGCTTCCCGGGCCCGATGTTATCTTACAATATACTGGTATTGTTAAGCTTTCCCGGATGGTGTCACAGGCTGGCCGGCCTGGCCGTCTGGGCTGCAGGATCGCAGAACAGGGATATCAGACGTGGACGCCGGTACAGAGGTCTTCGAAAAGCACCGCCGCCGCCTGTTCGGCCTGTCCTACCGCATGCTGGGCAGCGTGGGCGATGCCGAGGATGCCGTGCAGGATACCTATCTGCGCTGGCACAAGACCGATCGCAGCGTGATCCAGACCCCGGAGGCCTGGCTGGTCACCGCCTGCACCCGCATCTGCATCGACCGCCTGCGCGCTGCCAAGCTGGAGCGCGAAAACTACCCCGGCACCTGGCTGCCGGAACCTCTCGTCGAACTGGAAGTCTCGCCGCTGCCCAATGCCGAAGACGCGCATGAGATGGCCGACGATCTGTCGATGGCGATGCTGATGGTGATGGAGCGCCTGACACCGGCCGAACGCGCCGCCTATCTGCTGCGTGAGGCTTTCGATTACGACTATCCGCAGATCGCTCTGGCCCTGAAGAAATCCGAAGCGGCCTGCCGCCAGCTGGTCAGCCGGGCGCAGAAGCATCTGAAGGATGCGCGGCCGCGGTTTGAAGCCGATGAGGCGGCGGCGCGCACTCTGGCGAAGAAATTCGCTGCCGCCACCAAGGCCGGCGATGCCGCGCTGTTCGCAGGCCTGCTGGCCGAGGATGCAATGCTGTGGAGCGATGGCGGCGGCAAGGCCGCTGCGGCGATCAACGTGATCCATGGTGCCGACAAGATCACGCGCTTCTTTGTCGGCATCGCCGGCAAGGTGCCCAGGGATGTGCGGCGCGTCTTCGCGGTCATCAACGGCCAGCCGGGCTGGATCCTGTTCGACGGCGAGACGCCCTATCTGGCGCTGGTGCTGGATATTGTGGGCGAGTCCTTGCGCAACGTGTTCATCGTGCGCAATCCCGACAAGCTGGCACGCCTCCGGGCTTATGCCCCACAGGCAAAGTAGAAATCAGACGTAGATATCGACGTGGCGGCCGAGTTTGCCGCGCATGGCGCGCAGCACTTCAGCAAAGGTGCGACGCTTCTTGGGCTGTTGCGCCGCGCGCTCCGCATCGCCCAGTCGCAGGGCGCGTTGCCACAGCCGCTCTTCCATATAGCGTTCGGTGGCGCGGGTGGTGCGCTTGTAGGCGGTGACCGGGGCCACGCGGGTGATGGTCGTCATCATGGCAAGTCTCCTGTCTTCTACGGGAGCAGGCCGGGAGATGATGAAGGCACCGGCGCTGCGGCCCCTTTTCAGGGTCGTGCCAGTAAAAAGTAGTGGCGAATCACGCAGTTGGGTTGCGACCAGTCTGTGGCCGGGCGTGACAAGATCGCGACAGGACAGAAAAAAGGCGGGCTGAAAAGCCCGCCTTTCCGATGAATTCCGGTGTCAGCGAAGCTGTGCCGTTACGACTGCTTCTGCCGGTTCAGCAGACGCAGGCGCAGCGCATTCAGCTTGATGAAGCCCTGCGCGTCCTTCTGGTCATAGACCGAGTCGGCCTCGAAGGTGACGTGGCTCAACGAGTAGAGCGACTTGGGCGACTTGCGGCCGACCACGTTGACCGAGCCCTTGTAGAGCTTCAGGCGCACGGTGCCTTCGACATTCTCCTGGCTCTTGTCGATCAGCGCCTGCAGCATCTCGCGCTCGGGCGAGAACCAGAAGCCGTTATAGATCAGCTCGGCATAGCGTGGCATGATCTCGTCCTTCAGATGCGCCGCGCCGCGATCCAGCGTCACCTGCTCGATGCCGCGATGCGCCATATGCAGGATGGTGCCGCCCGGCGTTTCGTAGATGCCGCGGCTCTTCATGCCGACGAAACGGTTTTCCAGCAGATCGAGACGCCCGATGCCATGCTTGCCACCGAGTTCGTTCAGCTTGGTCAGCAAAGCGGCCGGCGACAGCGCCTGGCCGTTCACGGCGACGGCGTCACCCTTCCTGAATTCGATCTCGACATATTCCGGCGTATCCGGCGCCTTCTCGGGATCGACGGTGCGCGAATAGACGAAGTCGGGCGCTTCCACCCAGGGATCTTCCAGCACTTTGCCTTCGGCCGAGATATGCAGCAGGTTGGCATCGACCGAGAAGGGCGCTTCGCCGCGCTTGTCCTTGGCGATCGGGATCTGGTGCTTCTCGGCGAAGTCGATCAGCGCCGTGCGCGAATTCAGCTCCCATTCACGCCACGGCGCGATCACCTTGATGTCGGGCTTGAGCGCATAGTAGCCCAGCTCGAACCGCACCTGGTCGTTGCCCTTGCCGGTGGCGCCGTGGCAGACCGCGTCGGCGCCGACTTCGCGGGCGATCTCGATCTGGCGCTTGGCGATCAGCGGGCGGGCGATCGAGGTGCCGAGCAGATACAGGCCCTCATACATCGCATTGGCGCGGAACATCGGGAAGACGAAGTCGCGCACGAATTCCTCGCGCACGTCTTCGATGAAGATCTGCTTCACGCCGAACATCTCGGCCTTCTTGCGCGCCGGCTCCAGCTCTTCGCCCTGGCCCAGATCGGCGGTGAAGGTCACCACCTCGCAGTCATAAGTGGTCTGCAGCCATTTCAGGATGACGGAGGTATCCAGACCGCCGGAATAGGCGAGGACCACTTTCTTGACGCTGCCGCGCTTGCTGCCGCTCATCGGGCAAACTCCTTAACGATGCTTGGGAAAAAGCCGTGGAAAATCGGGGCCGGAGTATAGGCAAGCAGGGCAGCCGATCAATGGGGGAGACCCGTCCGAAGGCCATCTTGCCCGTCTGGCGGCTCTACTATAAGAGGAGAGTGGGTGGCAAAAGGGTACATACCGGGGGGTATATCTGAAAATGACCGCATATTCCTGGCGGCAGGCGGCTCTGGCTCTCCTGCTGGCGGCCGGCCTGGCCGGTTGCACCAAGCTGCATGTCGAACCCCTGCAGGCGACGCAGGTTTTCACGCCGCAAGACGAATGGGGCCTGGTGGTCATGGGGCTGGCGGCCGCGCAAAAGCCGCCGGCCAATACAAACTTTATGGCCATGTTCTGGCAACGCTACGACGTGGCCAGGCAGACGGTGATCCCGGCTCCAGCCAAGGATGTGCCGCTGGTTTTCAACCTGGCACGCGGTTTCCGTCATGATCAGACCGGCACCGACACGACGATACGCTATGGCGTGACACGGGTGCCGCCCGGCGACTATGTCGCGACGGACATCATGGTGCAGAAAATCGCCAACGAACGAACCATCCAGGAGCATTCGCGCACCTACGGCAACCAGGACAAGCCGGTCGCGGCGAATTTCCTCGCCAGCGACGACCAGCTGTCGGTGGCGGGCCGCGAGGTGCCGCGCATCACCGTGAAGCCCGGCGAGATCGTCTATGTCGGCGACTTCTCTATAGATGCCAACGTCTTCCCGGTGAAGATCGTCAGGATCGAGCAGAATCCCGCGCGCGCCAAGGAAGAGTTGGCCAAGCGACCGAACCTGCAGGGTGAGTTGCGCAGCGGTCTGCGGATGAAGGATTGAGGCGAACCATGCTGCGCATTCTTGCCACGCTGATCATCGTTTCTGTCATCAGTGGTTGCGCCGCCCGCGGCGTCCAGCTGAAGGATACGCCCGCCTTGCAGCCCCTCGCGCAAGGCCAGGCTCGCCTGTTCATTTATCGCGAGGCGATCACTGGCGGCATCCGCAGCGACATGGTGCGTCCGGATCTGCTGGTGAACGGCAGGCCGATCGGCGATATGCAGGCCGGTGCCGTGATCTTGCTGACGGTTCCTGCCGGCAGCTATCACGTGGAACTGGCGCCGCCGCCCGGCGGTCCGGGCTGGGCGGGTTACCGGCCGGTGGGCGAGGGGCAGCGTGTGGACGCGACAGCAGGCAGCGAAATCCATCTTAAGGTCATGATGACGCGGCTAGTGGTGGCGGGCAGTGACTTCGACATCCGCCTGATCGAACCTGGGACCGCCAGGGAAGAGATTCAGAGCAAGGTGCTACAACAGCGGTCGCTGCCGGCACCGTAAGGGGGATGGATGATGCGTACACTCGCTCTCGCGCTGACGGCGATGCTGCTTCTGGCCGGCTGCGCGGCCAGGGGCCCCACCCTGGCGGAAAAACCCGAAGCCCTCCCGCCGCTGGCGGAAGGGAAGGCACGGCTGTTCGTCTTCCGTGATGTGCAGCGGGGCGGTCTGAATGTGGATGTGCTGCGGCCCGAGATCCTGATCAACGACCAACCACTCGGCACCTCGGTTGCCGGTGGGCTGCATGTGCGGGATGTGCCGCCGGGCGCCCACACCCTCAAACTGGCGCCGCCCAACCTGTTCTCCGGCTACACGGTCGACAATGGCGTGACGGTCGATCTGAAAGCGGGCGACGTCGAATACGTCAAGGTCATGGCCACGCGGTTCAGCATGCAATGCTTCGGCGTCGGCTGCAGTTCCTCGACCAGTTTCGTCATTGGGCGCGCCGTCACCGTACCGGAGCGCGAGGCGGCGATGCATCGCGCACTGCTGTCGGTTGAAAGCAAATAAACCCGCCGGCCGGCCGCCGCATTTCCGGCTAAATCGGCCCCCAGATAGGGCCTCAGAAGTCCGAGACGATACCCTTGCGTTCCCAGTCGCCGTAGCGGGTCGGCTCAAGGCCCTTGGGGCCGTCTTCCTCGCCGGCCGCCTGGGTCAGCTTGATCGCCGGCTGGGCCGGCGCCAGCGGCTTGCCGGTTTTCGGATCAATCGGCCGGGTGTCGCTGGCATAGCCGTCCGGATTGAGGGCGGCATCTTTGGGCTGGTTCGGATCGTCGGCCATGGCGGGACCATCTTGCGGAGGGGTTTGGCGATATTACATATAGCGGTGCGGACCGGCTGAACAGCCAGAAAGGCTAACCTGGGCAGGTATAGAATCTGGCCGCAGAAAAGGGTTGAGAGATGAACTACTTCAAGACGGGTCTGCTGCTGGCCGCCATGACGGCGCTGTTCGGCGCGATCGGTTTTCTGATCGGCGGCGAGTCCGGCATGCTGATTGCGCTGGCGGTGGCCGCCGCGATGAACCTGTTCGCCTACTGGAACAGCGACAAGATGGTGCTGTCGATGTATGGCGCGCGCGAAGTGGATGCACAGAGCGCGCCGGAATTCTACGGCCTGGTGCAGCAGCTGGCGCAGCGCGCCGGCCTGCCGATGCCCAAGGTCTATGTCATCGACAACGACCAGCCCAATGCCTTCGCCACCGGCCGCAATCCGGAAAACGCCGCCGTGGCGGCCACCACCGGCCTGCTGCAGTCGCTCAGCCGCGAGGAAATCGCCGGCGTGATGGCGCATGAACTGGGCCATGTGAAAAACCGCGACACGCTGATCATGACGATCACCGCCACCCTGGCGGGCGCCATCGGCATGCTGGCGAATTTCGCCATGTTCTTCGGCGGGCGCAGCTCCGACGGCAACCGCAGCGGCCTTGGCATCATCGGCAGCCTCGCCGTGATGATCCTGGCGCCGGTCGCCGCCATGCTGGTGCAGATGGCGATCAGCCGCAGCCGCGAATACGAGGCCGACAAGGCCGGCGCCGAGATCAGCGGCAATCCGCAGGCGCTGGCCTCGGCTCTGCAGAGGATCAGCGGCACGGTCGAGCGTGTGCCCAATGCGCAGGCCGAGGGCAATCCGGCCACCGCGCATATGTTCATCATCAACCCGCTGCATGGCGGTGCGATGGACAGCCTGTTCTCGACGCATCCCAGCACCGAGAACCGTGTCGCCGCGCTGATGCAGCTGGCCGGTGGCATGCGCGGCGCGCAGCCGTCATACGCGGCGGCTGCGGCCTCGCCGATGCCGGTGCGCCCGGCGACGTCGTCAGGTGGTGGTTCGGTGCCGTCATCGGGCCGTGGTCGTCGCTTCAGCCCCTGGGGGCGCAGGTAATCGCCCATCGTCGCTCCCGCGAAGGCGGGAGCCCAGTCGTTCCACAGTCTGGATGCCCGCCTGCGCGGGCATGACGGTGTGGGTTAGCCCACCGCCACCAGTCTTGCCGGTTCGCCCGGTGCGCCGGCCTCCAGCATCCGCTTCTGAGCGTGAAACGCCTGCAGCGCCGGCTTGTGCCCGATGCTCAGGATCGCCGTCTGCGGCAATGCAGCACGCAGGGCGGCCAGCGCCTTCTGCTCGCTGGCCTCGTCCAGCGCTGCCGTCGCCTCATCCAGATAGAGCCAGCGCGGCTTTATCAGCAGGGCCCGCGCCAGCTGCACGCGCTGCTGCTCGCCGCCGCTGAGGCGCTGGTCCCAGGCCGCCTCTTCCTCCAGCTGCGGCTCCAGCTTGGCAAGGTCCAGCGCCGCCAGCGCCGCACGATAGTCGGCGTCGCTGAAGGCCGCCGGATCGCGCGGATACGACAATGCCGCGCGCAGACTGCCATGCGGCAGATACGGCTTCTGCGGCAGGAACAGGCTGGCCTCATCATCTGCGCGTTGCACGCCGCCCTGGCCGAAGGGCCAGAGCCCGGCGATGGCGCGCAGCAAGGTCGTCTTGCCCCTGCCCGAGCCGCCCTGCACCAGCAGGCTGTCGCCCGCAGTAAGCTGCAATCCATCGGCCTGCATCAGCGGCTTGCCGTCGGGCAGGTCGAGCTGCAGCCTGTCGATGCTCAGTGCCTCACCGTCTTTCGCGACCATCACCTGCGACTGCGCTGCGACATCGCGTGCGCGCTCCAAGCCGTTGCGGAAGGTGGTGAGGCGGTCGATCACCGCGCGCCATTCGGCGATCTCGGAATAGGCGTTGATGATATAGCTCAGCGCCTCCTGCACCTGGCCGAAGGCCGAGACGATCTGCATCAGGCCGCCGAGCTGGATGGCGCCGCTGAAATAGCGCGGCGCGCCGACCACGAAGGGGAAGATCAGCGCCAGCTGGCCATAACCCGAGGTGAACCAGGTCAGCTGCTTGGTCTTGCGCATCAGGTCGTAGAAATTGGAGAAGACCTGCGCGAAGCGCGCGCCCAAGCCCGCGCGTTCCACCGTTTCGCCCCGCTGGAAGGCGATGCCCTCGGCATGTTCGCGCACGCGCACCAGATGGAAGCGGAAATCGGCCTCCAGTTTCTGCTTGTCGAAATTGATCTGCACCAGCGGCCGGCCAATCAGATGCGTCAGCCAGGTGCCGGCGGCGGCATAGAAGAACGCGGCCCAGACCATGTAGCCCGGAATGCTGATCTCATGGCCGGCCAGCATGAAATCGAGCGGCCCTGACAGCGTCCAAAGGATGCTGAGAAAGGAGACCAGCGTGACGACAGCGTTGAGCAGGCCGAGCGTCAGCGTCAGCGAATAGGCCGGAAACAGCCGCAGGTCTTCCGAGATACGCTGGTCGGGGTTGTCGGTGTCCAGCCCCAGCATCTGCATGTGATAGTAGTTCTTGCCGCCGAGCCAGTCGTTCAGCCAGTGCTCGGTGAGCCAGCGACGCCAGCGGATCTGCAGCATCAGCTGCAGATACTGCTTGTAGACCGCGACAATGATGAAGGCGAAGGCAACGGCGGTGAAATACAGCAGCTGGATCTTGAAGGTGTCATAATCCTTGTCCTGCAGCGCCGTGTAGAAGGTGTTGTACCAGAAATTGAACCACACGCTGAGTCCGACACCAGCGAGGTTCAGGATGACGATGACGGTCAGCAGCAGCCAGGCGACGCGGCGTTCCTTCGGATCGCTGAAATAGGGTTTGGCCAGCATCCAGAAGGCCTGGAAGAAACTGGGGGCGGCAGCGGTCTGTGGCATGGAGATGTCCCGGGCGCGAGGGCGCAATGCGAATACAATGCGCGAACCCTAGCCCGGGAAATGTGGCGAAGTCTCGGCCGGCTGGATTAAAAAGGCTTAATCCGCAGGCAATGTCGGAGCATAAGTCCCGAAACTCCACAGATGGCCTTCGGGGTCGCGCACCGAAAAATCGCGTGAGCCGTAATCCGTGTCGCGGATACCCCAGACGATCTCGGCGCCGGCCGCCTTGGCGCGTTCGAACAGGGCGTCCACTTCCGCCACCACGACATAGATGCTCTGGGTCGAGACACCGGCCTCACGCGGCGTCTTCAGCATGAAGGGCCCATCATCCTTGCAGGACCCTGTCATGATGATGCCGTTGCCCAGCATCAGTTCGGCATGCACCACCGCGCCGGCATCGTCGCGGTGATCGGACAGGATGCGGCAGCCGAAGGCGCGTTCAAGCCAGGCCATGGCGGCGGGCGCATCGCGGTATTGCAGGACGGGATAGATATTCGGGGGACTGGACATAAAAATCTCCGGGATTGCGATGCCGGAGAGACTAGGGGGGCGTGCAAGCCCGGTCTTGCAAAAATGTAACCGGTTCACCCGACCGGCAGGCCGACCTGGTCGGGCAAGCGCAGCGCCAGATACGCGCCCGGGCTGCGGCCGGTGATCTGGCGGAAGTCATTCGAGAAATGCGACTGGTCGGCATAGCCGGCCTCCTGCGCGATGGCGGACCAGTCGACCCGCTCCGCCATATCGACCAGCTGCAGCACCTGCCGGAAGCGCAGCAGCCGCGCGACGGTCTTGGGCGCGATGCCGACATGCTCGCGGAAGCCGACGGCCAGGTGTTTGCGGCTGCAGCCCACTTCATCGGCCAGTGCGGCGATCGAAAGCCGGCCGCCTTCCTGTTGCAGCCGGCGCAATGCCCAGGCGGTCTGCCGCGCGCCAGCCAGGTCGAAATCGGCATCCGTGGCGAGGCGAGACAGGATCGCGGCGTCGAGATGACGGAAACCCGTCGCCCAGTCATTCGCCGCCTGCAGGCCATCGATCAGCGCGGTCGCGCGTGCCGCGCCCAGCAGGTCATGCAGGCTGAACACCCGGTTGGCCAGATGATGCAGCGGCAGGCCGAAGAAACGCCGCGCGCCCAGGGGTGTGAACATCACCTGGAAGCCGCGCTGGCTGCCGCTGGATTCCGAGACCGCGTAAGCCTCGCTCAGGCCCGCCCCGAAACCGTCGCCGCTGCGCACCGGGATGACATAGCCGGCCGTGTCGATGATGGTGATCGGTTCGCCCAGATTGACGATCAGCACCGCAAACAGCCCGGGCAGTTCGTGGCGGCGCGTGAATGCCGTGTCGCGCTCGTCATAGCCGATATAGGTGTCGACGAGGCCGGCCAGTGGCCGTGAGGGACCGGCGAATGCCATTTCCCAGTTGCCGCGCGGGCCCTGCTGCCGGATCACTTTCATGCCGGCAGTATCGGTTGCGCCACCGGGGCGGCGCAACCGTATTCATGCTGGCATGACGCTTACCAGCGGTACTCGACGCCGAGATAGACGGCGCGGCCGTCGCCCGGATTGAACAGGGTCGAGGCGGCCGTCGCCGTGGCGGCAACGCTGGTGTTGGAGATGTAGGCCTTGTCGAGCAGGTTGCGGCCGTCGATGAAGACCTTCAGGCCCCCGCCGAAATCATAGCCCGCCTTGGCGCCCAGCAATGCATAAGCCTCGGTCTTCAGCGTGTTGGCATTGTCGACATAATAGCCCTGCGGCACCCATTCCACATTCGGCCCGGCATACCAGCCGCTGACGTGGCTGTAGCGCAACTCGGCGCGCAGGACATGCTTCGGTGCACCGGGGATGT
The DNA here is from genome assembly GCF_007197755.1 of Ferrovibrio terrae. Lineage (NCBI taxonomy): Bacteria > Pseudomonadati > Pseudomonadota > Alphaproteobacteria > Rhodospirillales > Rhodospirillaceae > Ferrovibrio > Ferrovibrio terrae. The sequence continues at coordinate 970,464 of NZ_CP041636.1, read as the reverse complement.
CGTTGTCGCGATAGACCGCGTCATCGTCAAAGCGGAAGTCGCTGAAGGTGTAGGCACCGCGCAATGCCAGCCTGTCGCCGGTCGCCGCCAGATCGCGCAACGCCGTCCAGTCGCCGCCGAGTTCCAGCCCCTGATGAATGGTCTTGTCAGCGTTGAACACGTTGGTGATGTTATTGACGGTCTGGAACTGCAATTCGTTCTGCAGCCAGGCGCGGTAGACGGCGGCATCCCAGGCGACATCGCCGGTGCGGCCGCGCAGGCCAAGTTCGAGTGTTTTCGACTCCTGCGCCCGGATGTCGCTCTGCACGCCGGTGGTGCCGAGTTCGGAAAACGGCGGCGGCTCGGTCGACCAGCTCAGGTTGGCGAAGGCCTGCTGCTGCGGCGCATAATCCCAGCGCGAGCCCAGCTTGGGATTGATGCTGTCGTAATTGCGCTTGAAGCTGGCATTGCCGTCGCCGAGGAATTCGTCGTGGTATTCGCGATAGGCGAACGTGCCCTGCAGCCCGCCGATCAGCGCCACCGTCGGCAGCACATAGAAGGCATTCTCGCCATAGACTTCCCAGGTGCGCGAGATCTGGTCGGCATCGGACAGCAGCGCGCCGCGTGACCCGCTGACATTGTTGAACTGCTTCGCCTCCAGGCGGCCACCGAAGACATTCACTCCCAGCGTAGTCTCGTTGCGGTGGCCTGCGAGCTGCTGCTCGTCGGTCCAGCGCGCGAACCCGCCGCCATTTTCCTCATAATGATCGAGCACGCGGTTGAAGCCGCCGAACAGCGGATGGAACAGGTCCTTGCGTGCCGCGAAGGCACCCACCGTCACTTCGCCGCTGTCAGTCAGGAAGGTGGTCTTGTTGGCGCCGCGTAAGCTGTCGATGTTGCGCTTGGTATTGCCGATGAAGCTGTTGGGCGAGGTCTGCTGCGGATTGCTCAGGGCCTGCGCCTTGGTCAGCGAACTCGGGATCTTCTGGTTGATATCGGCGGCCGAAAGGAAGAATCGCGTTTCCGCGCCATCGCCGAAGCGATAGCCGATATTGCCGTTCAGGCGTTTGTAATCCTGGTCGGTATGGTCGCGGAAGCCGCTGCTGTGACTGTAGGTCGGCGTGATGTAGTAATCGTAATTTCCCAGCGCGGCGCCGGCGCCGAACTGCGTGCGCATGCTGTCGAAGCTGCCGAATTCCTGGCGCAGCAGGAAGCCGGGATTGCTGCGGCCAGTCGGGCTGACGAAATTCACCGCGCCGCCCAGCAGCGAGGCGCCGTACTGCAGCGCATTCGCGCCCTTGTAGATTTCGGTGTAGTCCACCGTCAGCGGATCGACTTCCATCGTGTCGCCAGCGCCATCGGCATCGGTGATCGGGATACCGTCGCGCAGGATACGGGTGCCGCGCAGGTGCACGTTGCGCGACAGGCCGGAGCCGCGGATCGACAGCCGCGAATCTTCCTGGCCGTATTTCGATTGCGCGAAGACGCCGGGCACGTAGTCCAGGATATCCTTCACCGAATTGGCGCGGCCGTCGCGGACTTCCTCGGCGGGCACGATATCGACGCCGCCGGCGGTCTTCTCGATGCGCTTCTTTGCCTCTTCGGCATTCGGCACGGTGATGGCTTCGTCTTCCGGCGTGGCCGTCACGGTGATCGGCTGGGTCACGGTCTGGCTGCGCGCGTCATGTGCCAGCAGCGCGATCGTGGTGGTGGCGCCGAGAAGGGCGAGGGCAAAGCGTGGCGCGACCTGTTCAGCCGCCGTGCGGGCGGCAAAGAAGGTGGTCGTCTTGGTTTTCATTGTTCTGTGTCCAGTATGGCTGAACCGCACGGCAAGCCGCGGCCTGCGCCGCACATAGCTGTGGCGTCGGTTCTCAGGAATCGGGGTTTGCGGTTAGTGCTTGTGGTCGTGGCCGCCCGAAGCAGCAGGCGCGCCGGCCTTCTGCACCGGAACGCTCACGGTCACGTTGCCGGCTTTCTCGAAGGTCAGCGTCAGCGGAAAGCTTTCGCCTTCCTTCAGCACCTGCTTCAGGCCGATCAGCATGATGTGATAGCCGCCGGGTTCCAGCGCGGTCTGGCCGTTGGCTGGCACGGGGATGTTCTCCACCGCACGCATGCGCATGGCGTCACCATCCTTGATATGCGTGTGCAGCTCCACATTCGCAGCCACCGGCGAGGCGGCCTTCACCAGCCTGTCGGCCGTGCCGCCGCCATTCTTCAGCGTCAGGAACACGCCGCCGACCTTGGCGGGTGTGGCGCGAGCGAACGGCTGCTCAACCATGATGTCGCCGGCTTTTACCGCGGCGGTCTGGCCGTGATGGCCGTGGTTCATCTGCGCCATCTGCACGCCATCACCGGCGGCAATGCGGATCATCGCAACAGGACGTTCGGCGCGCTGGCCGGCCGCCGGGATCTGGTCCCAGCGCACTTCACTGCCGGCGCAGGTCTGCACAACCGGCAGCGCGAGCTGCTTGCTGACCGTATCCGACAGCTTCAGCACCAGGCCGAATTCGTCGAACTGCTCATTCGGCAGGCTGCCGCCGCTCCAGCTGATCGCGCTGACCACGGTATCGGTCATGCGGCCATGGCCGGCATCGACCGGCTTTTCCAGTTTGGTGGTCTCGACCCTGATCTCCCAGCCCGGCTTGGGCTGCGCGCTGGCATTGACCACGCCCTCGGGGATGGTCACGCGGATTGCCGTGGTCGGTTTGCCGCCGCCGCAGCCATGACCCACACGCAAAGCGGTGCGGAAATAGCTGCCGGGCTTCGCCTCGGCGGGATCGGCGACGATATGCGCTGCAGCTGGCAGCGCGGTGGACAGGCTTAGAACGGCAAGCGCGGCTGCGCCTGCAAAGCGGATGGTGGTCGACATGGGATGGCTCCCCGAAATCCTGAAAACGAAAAGGTGGCGTCGATCAGGTGAGGGAGAGAATGGGGGGTGCGCGGGCCTGCTGTGACGGATGCTGCGCCTGGGCCAGCGTGCTGCTGCTGGCGGCCCCATAAAGCACCGTGACGGCCAGAACTGGCTGCGCCGGTTCGGCGGCGACGGGCGGCAGGACGGCCGGCTGCAGCCCGGCAAAGGACAGGCAGACCGGGCAGGACTCGCTGATCCTGGAGCTTTTGGCCGGGTCGGGATCGACTGCCGCGCCGTCCTTCATGGCAATGGTGCGGAAGCCCAGCGCCGAACAGAGCACGATCTGCTCGATGCCGTTGGCGGCCTGCACCTGGCGGGCCACCTGCTGGGTCAGCGGCAGCAGGCCATGGAAGGTCAGCGCAAACAACGCCAGCAGCGCGGCCAGACGCGCCAAGTTTGGGCGCGTCAGGCCGGCAGCCCGGGAGCGGGCTATGGGGCGGCGGGACAACATGTCTGTACGCATACCTTTGGCGGGCGGCTTCCGCAAGACCAGCCATTTCCACCCGGCAACTCCTCCGGGGTGGCCATTTGACGCAGCAGTCCACGGCTTTTAAGGTCCTGGGATCATTCGGCGGTCGATTCTCATGATCTGATCCATGGCCCGGTCGCTTCAATATTGCCCAAGTCCGCCGAGGACTTAGGTTCATCGTTTCTTGGAGGTATCCCATGCTGCGTCTGGTTGTCGGCCTCACGGCTTTCCTTGCGGCCGCGCCCGCGCTGGCGCATCACCCGATGGGCGGCAAGACCCCGTCCACGATGATGGAAGGCCTGCTGTCCGGTTTCGGCCATCCGGTGCTGGGTTTCGATCATTTCGTCTTCATCATCGCCGCCGGCCTGCTGGCCGCGCCGCGCGCCCGTGGCCTGATCCTGCCGGCCGCTTTCGTGATCGGCTCCTTCATCGGCTCGCTGCTGCATATCCAGTCGGTCGATCTGCCCGGTGGTGAATACCTGATCGCCGGTTCCGTCGTGCTGATGGGTGCCCTGCTGATCAGCCGCAAGGACATAGGCGACGGCCTGTTCGCCGCCATCCTCGGCCTCGCCGGCCTGCTGCATGGCCATGCGCTGGCCGAAGCCATCATCGGCGCCGAGCCGACGCCGCTGGTCGCCTATCTCGGCGGTCTGGCGCTGACGCAGTACATCATCGCAGCCGGTGCGGCGCTCGCCTGGCGCGTCCTGGCGTCGCGCAATGCCGCCCCCACGCTGCAATTGCGTCGGGTCGCTGGCGCTTGCGTAGTGGCGGTCGGTACCTTCTTCCTGGTCGCCAATATCGTTGGCTGATCCGGCCGGTTGAACTTCCGGTCGCTATTTTGTTACAGGGCGGGTGGCTGCTGATCGCGGCGCCCGCCCTTGACTTATCCGCGGCGCATTGGTATTTCGCTTAAACAGCGGCCCAATCTTCTTTCGGGCCGGGGCCGTTCAGGCACACCTTCCGCACTTTTTAAATTACAGTTCATCATGCGGAACCTGCGCGGGCGGCTCGCACCACCTCCCTTCCATGGCTGCCATTCCGTCTTCTCTGGAACCGGCGCCCAAATCTCCCAAACACATCCGCTCCAGCCTGAGTCGACGAGTCCATGAATCTTCAGGAACTGAAAACCAAATCCCCCACCGACCTGCTGGCCTTCGCCGAGGAGCTGCAGATCGAGAACGCATCCACCCTGCGCAAGCAGGACATGATGTTCGCGATCCTCAAGCAGCTGGCCGACCGCGAGGTTGAAATCACCGGCGAGGGCGTGCTGGAAGTGCTGCAGGACGGCTTCGGCTTCCTGCGCTCCGCCCAGGCCAATTACCTGCCGGGCCCCGACGACATCTATGTCAGCCCCAACCAGATCCGCCGCTTCGGCCTGCGCACTGGCGACACCATCGAGGGCACGATCCGCGCGCCCAAGGACGGCGAACGCTACTTCGCGCTGCTCAAGGTCAACACGATCAATTACGAAGACCCCGAGCAGACGCGCCACAAGGTGCATTTCGACAATCTGACGCCGCTCTATCCGACCGAACGCCTGCGCATGGAACTGCCGCAGATCGCCGAGGAAGAGGCGCCGGCGGCAGCCGCAGCGCCAGCCGTGAAGGGTTCGACGCTCAAGAGCCGCAGCGGCAGCAGCAAGACCGAGAAGATCATCTCCGGCGGTCCGAAACGGGATGTCTCTGCCCGCGTCATCGACCTGATCTCGCCGCAGGGCAAGGGCCAGCGCGCGCTGATCGTGGCGCCGCCGCGCACCGGCAAGACGATGCTGCTGCAGAATATTGCGCATGCCATCAGTCACAATCATCCGGAAGTCTATCTGATCGTCCTGCTGATCGACGAACGTCCGGAAGAAGTCACCGACATGCAGCGCACCGTGAAGGGCGAGGTGATTTCCTCCACCTTCGACGAGCCGGCAAGCCGCCATGTGCAGGTCACCGAAATGGTGCTGGAAAAGGCCAAGCGCCTGGTCGAGCACAAGCGCGATGTCGTCATCCTGCTGGATTCGATCACGCGTCTGGCCCGCGCCTACAACACCGTGGTGCCGTCGTCGGGCAAGGTGCTGACCGGTGGCGTGGACGCCAACGCGCTGCAGAAGCCCAAGCGCTTCTTCGGCGCCGCCCGCAATATCGAAGAGGGCGGCTCGCTCACCATCATTGCCACCGCGCTGATCGAAACCGGTTCGCGCATGGACGAAGTGATCTTCGAAGAGTTCAAGGGTACCGGTAACTCGGAAATCATCCTCGACCGCAAGCTGTCGGACAAGCGCACCTTCCCGGCCATCGACATCACCAAGTCGGGCACCCGCAAGGAAGAACTGCTGGTCGACAAGGGTGTGCTGGCCAAGATGTGGGTGCTGCGCCGCATCCTCATGCCGATGGGCGGCCAGGACGCGATGGAGTTCCTGCTCGACAAGATCAAGCACAGCAAGACCAATGCGGACTTCTTCGATTCGATGAATACCTGATCGGTCAGCCAATCAGGCCAGACGTTCACGGGCGGGGCAGCAAACCCCGCCCGTTTTCTTTTACAGGTCCCTTTTTATGGGACTATTTTGCTGCAGTCCGGACCTTTTTGCGGCTTTACTCGGTTTGTCTGTGGAGCACACCCTGACAGGAGAAACGCCATGCGCCGCATCTTGCTGACCACAGCCGTCACCGGCTTCGCCCTCCTTGCTGCGGCGCCAGCCGTGCTGGCGGCGGAAAAAAGCATCCCGATCCACGCCATTTCCGCCAATGGCACCGGCATGGCACTGGGCACCATCGTGGCGAAGGACACGCCGCAGGGCCTGCTGCTGACGCCCGACCTGAAGCAGATCGGCCAGCCGGCAGGGCCGCGCGGTTTCCATCTGCATGAAAAGGGTGATTGCGGCGTGGCGCCGGGCGCCGATGGCCGGCCCGCGCCGGGCATGGCGGCCGGTGGGCATTACGACCCGAACAAGACCGGCAAGCATCATGGCCCGCATGCCAGGGACGGCCACAAGGGCGATCTGCCGCCGCTGGTGGTGAATGCGGACGGCACCGCCACGCTGCCGGTGGTGGCACCGCAGCTGAAGGTGCGTGATCTCGTTGGCAAGGCGCTGATGATCCATGCCGGCGGCGACAATTACAGCGATACGCCGGCCCCGCTCGGCGGTGGCGCCGGCCGCGTCGCCTGTGGCGTGATCAAGTAAGGAAAGAGAGACCCTCTCATCCCAACTCTCTCCCATGGAGTGGGAGAGGGAGGGACCCGCGAAGCGGGAGGGTGAGGGCGGAGCGAAATTGGGGAAGGTATGGCGCAGACCCAGACCAACGACTGGTTCGATTTCGCCCGCGATGCACAGAGCGGCACCGAGGCCGTGCGTGCCCGGTTCCATGCCCATGCCTACGATCCGCATTTCCACGATCAGGTGCTGATCGGCGTCACCGAACAGGGCGTGCAGCAGTTCCGCTGCCGGCGCGAAATCCATCGCAGCACGCCCGGCCGCATGATTTTCATGGAGCCGGGCGAGACGCATGATGGCGAGGCCTGTGCCGCCGACGGCTTCACCTACGCGATGCTGTATTTCGATCCGGCCTGGCTGCAGCAGAGTGCGTCGCTCTATGCCGGGCGACAGACCGGCGAGGCCGTTTTCCATTTTCCGCGCACACTGGATGATGACGCGGCGCTGGCGCAGGCCGTGCGCATGGCGCGCCGGCAGATTTCTGCCCCCGACAATCGCATGGCCTGCGATGCAGCACTCGATCATGTCGTTGCCCTGCTGGCGCAGCGTTTTGCTGGTGCCCCGGCTGACAAACCCGGTCGCGCACCACGCGTGGCAAAACTGGCGCGCGAGGCGATGGATGCCGGCTTCGACGGCGATCTCGGCCTGGAGGAGCTGGCGCTTGCCGCCGGCACCGACCGGTTTCGTCTGACCCGCGCGTTTTCAGCGGCCTATGGCCTCAGCCCGCATGCCTATCTGGTGCAGCGCCGCCTCAACCGCGCGCGTTTCCTGCTCAGTCGTGGCGAGACGCCGGCTGCGGTGGCGGCAGCGACAGGGTTCGCCGACCAGAGCCATCTGGGGCGCTGGTTCCGCCGTGCCTTCGGCATGACGCCGGCGGCCTATCGCCGCATCTGCACAAATCTTCCAGACCCGCAGGCGGCCTGACGGCATCCTCGGCTTCATAACGAAGCAAGGATGCAGACCAGTGTTCACCACCAAGATCGCCATCGTCGTGCGCGAGGATCTCGCGCAATGGCAGAAGCTCAACGTCACGGCCTTTCTGGCCAGCGGGATTGCCGCCGCCGTGCCTGCCTGCATCGGCGAGGCGTATGTCGATGCCGCCGGCCGGCGCTACGGGGCGATGTGCGGCCAGCCGATTCTGGTTTTTGCAGGAGCACTGACGGATTTACAGAAAGCGCATGGCCGCGCCATCGAGCAGGAGCTTGTCGTCGTGCCGTATGTCGAGGCGATGTTTGCCACCGGGCATGACGCCGCCAATCGCGCCGTATTTGCCGAAGGCGATGTGGCCGCGCAGAGCTGGGTCGGGCTCGCCGTGCATGGCGAGCGCAAGGCCGTGGATAAGGCGCTCAAGGGACTGAAACTGCATCCCTGACAAAAAGTGCAGGCGCTGCGAAATGAGACTTGTAATTGCAAATCATTCGCATATACTTACCGGCATCGCACCCCGGTGCGGTTTTTAGGTCGGCCTCATCACTCTGCTGGTCGTGATGAGGTTCGTGGTCGGTCCGTCAGAATGGGGCATTGGCGGGCCGACCCGACCGAACTTTCTCCGGAAAATACAAAGTTTTTCAGATACATGACTCACTCAAGCCGTAGCGCTTGGCCATGAGCTATGCATTCTTTGCGTGTGAGTTTAGTTTTATTTGCATAACTAACTGTACAATTAAATTGACTTTCTTATCTATGTGTGGAATATAGGGATCATCCAGTCCCGGCAAAAAGCCAACGGACCGGATCGCGGGATTTGAAGGGCAGCTTGCACCGCGCACCAATGCTAAAGCGCCACGGCGCAGACCTCGGTGTCTGTCGGTCGTGGGCCCGGAGATGTTCGGAGTGAGACCCATGACCCCTATGCGCAAATCCATCCTCTGTTGTTGTCGCTGACCGCAGCTTTCTGCCGTCACCCCTTTTAGCGACTTAAGTGCCGACCGCTGGTCGGCCAACGGAGTATCCCATGAGTGAAGCCTATCTGATCGAGGCGGCCGGCGAGGCCGCCGGTGTGGTTGTCCGCGAACGCGGCGGCTTCCGCTTCTTCGCCGCCGCGCCGCAGTTTAATGCCATCGAGCAGCAGCTCTTTCGTCGCACCGCCGATGCCGAGCGTGCGGCGCGTGCTTTAGCTGCCAACGACAACCAGTTCACCCATGCCTGGAGGTAGTGCCATGACTCGCACACAGATCATTATCGATGCACCTGTGCAGGTGACCCGTCACGAGCGCGGCCGGCGTATCTCGATCGCCGACCGCCTGCAGGCGGCCTTCGGCGCTTTCGTGACGCCGGACCGGCTCGCCGCCGCCAAGCCTGCGAGCAACGACAACAGCCATCTGTGGCCCAGCGACTCCGCGTCGCTGGCCGATCCGCTGGCGTTGCCGCCGGACTGGCATGGCGGCGGCGATCTGCTGGCGCTGAGTTTCCTCCCCTTTGATCGCTAACAGGTCATGATCGAGTTACAGAATCTCACCAAGCGCTTCGTCACGGCTTCAGGCGGTGTCGAAGCCTTGCGCAATGTCAGCCTGACCATCAACCCGGGTGAAATCTTCGGCGTGATCGGCCGCTCGGGTGCGGGCAAGTCGACGCTGATCCGCGTCATCAACCTGCTGGAGCGTCCGACCGAGGGCAAGGTGATCGTTGCCGGCCGCGAGCTGACGGCGCTGTCGTCGTCCGAGCTGCGCGCGGCGCGGCGCGACATCGGCATGATCTTCCAGCATTTCAATCTGCTGTCGGCGCGCACCGTGTTCGACAATGTCGCGCTGCCGCTGGAACTTCGTGGCGAGTCGAAGGCGGCCATCAAGGCGAAGGTCGAGCCGCTGCTGGAGCTGGTGGGGCTGTCAGACAAGGCTGGGCAATATCCGGCACAGCTGTCGGGCGGCCAGAAACAGCGCGTCGGTATCGCGCGCGCGCTCGCCACCGATCCGAAGGTGCTGCTCTGCGACGAGGCCACCTCGGCGCTCGATCCCGAAACCACCGAGCAGATTTTGCGCCTGATCAAGGATATCCGCGACCGCCTCAATCTGACTGTGGTGCTGATCACGCATGAGATGGCGGTGGTCAAGGAGATCGCCGACCGCGTCGCCGTGATGGAGCAGGGTCGCATCATCGAGCAGGGTGAGACCTTCGAGGTCTTTACCCGGCCGCAGCATGTCACCACGCGCAGCTTCGTCGCCGACCTGATCGGCTTCGACCTGCCGCCGGCTTTGCAGAAGCGTCTCACTGCCCAGCCGACTCCAAATGCCCGCCTGTGGCGCATCCTGTTCACCGGGCCGCATGCCGACGAGCCGGTGATCGCCGAACTGTCGCGCAATCTCGGACTTGACCTGAACATCCTGCATGGCCGCATCGATGAAATTCAGGGCCGCCCCTTCGGCGTCATGGTGGTGCAGGCCCGTGGCGACGAGGCGAAACTGATCGCCGCCAAATCCTATCTCGCCAGCAAACAGCTCACTGTTGAGGAACTCGAAGATGTCGTCGCAATTGATCGCGCTGCTGTTTGACGGCCTGATTGAAACCCTGGTGATGGTCGGCGTGTCCGGCGGCATCGGGGCACTGTTCGGCATTCCGCTCGGTGTCATCCTGATCCTGACCGATCGCGGCGGGATTTTGCAAAACCTGACGGCCAACCGCGTGCTCGGCCTCGCCATCAACGCGGCGCGCTCCACGCCCTTTATCATCCTGATGGTGGCGATCATTCCCTTCACGCGCCTGGTCGCCGGCACCTCGATCGGTACCGCCGCCGCCATCGTGCCGCTGACGATTGCAGCCATCCCCTTCATCGCCCGCCTGGTGGAAACCGCTTTGCGCGAAGTCCCAAGCGGCCTGATCGAGGCGGCCGATGCCATGGGCGCCACACCGCTGCAGATCGTGGTGAAAGTCCTGCTGCCCGAGGCACTGCCCGGCATCGTGGCAGGCCTCACCATCACCTTCGTCAGCCTGATCGGCTACTCCGCCATGGCGGGCGCGGTCGGCGGCGGCGGTCTTGGCGATATCGGCATCCGCTACGGCTACCAGCGCTTCCTGCCCGAAGTGATGCTCGCCGTCGTGCTGGTGCTGATCGTCTTCGTTCAGGGCGTGCAGTCGGCGGGCGACCGCCTGGTCCGCAAGCTCAGTCATCGTTAATTCAACAAAGCCTCCCCAGAAAAGGAAAAACCATGTCTGTCACTCGTCGTTCTCTTGCCCTCCTCGCTCTCGCGGCGCTTGTTGCCTCTCCGGCCCTTGCTCAGGACAAGCCGATCAAGGTCGGCGTCACTGCGGGTCCGCATGCTGAAATCTTCGAAGTGGTGAAGAAGGTCGCCGAAAAGGATGGCCTGAAAATCCAGATCGTCGAATTCAGCGATTATATCCAGCCGAATGCCGCGCTGAATGCCGGCGACCTGGATGTGAATTCCTACCAGCACCTGCCGTACCTGGAAGCCCAGATCAAGGATCGCGGCTACAAGCTGGTCAACATCGGCTACACCGTGAACTTCCCGATGGGCGTCTATTCCAAGAAGGTGAAGCAGCTTTCCGATCTGCCGGCTGGCGCGCGCGTCGGCATCCCGAATGATCCGACCAATGGCGGTCGCGGTCTTCTGGTGCTGGAATCGGCTGGCCTGATCAAGCTGAGGAAAGAAGCCGGCCTGAAGGCGACGCCGCTGGATATCATCGACAATCCGAAGAAGGTCCGCATCGTCGAGCTCGACGCCGCCCAGCTGCCGCGTGCGCTGGACGAACTGGATGCCGCCGCGATCAACACCAACTACGCCCTGCCGGCTGGTCTCTCGCCGACGAGGGATGCGATCGCCAGCGAAGGCGCCAAGGCGCCGTATGTGAACATCATCGCCGTGCGGACCCAAGACAAGGACAAGCCGGAATATGCCCGTCTGGTGAAGGCCTATCAGTCGGCCGAGGTGAAGGCTTTCGTTGAGCAGAAGTACCAGAAGGCTGTCGTCACCGCCTGGTAAGCATCTGAGACTGCCGTCCGTATCGTAAGTCCTCCCCAGATGCGAACGCCCAGACCCGCCGTGACCGGGACCACCCGGCCGGCGGGTCTTTTTATGTCCGCGATTTGATCTTGAAAATAGAACATATATGGTACATAATAGAGGAATATTGTCACTCGATATCAACTTGCGCCAGCGGAGGCCGATTCCTCATGTCATTGCTTTCAAAAGAGAATTTCTTCGACAACCTGTTCAGCTTCGGCGGCTCGGTCGGCCGCAACGGCGACAACGGCCGCGACGACGTGATCAAGGCGCAGACCCTGCTGGCCGATGCCGGCTATCTCGATCTGCCGGCGCCCGGCATTCCGACCGGCTGGCCGGGCGACGGGCTGACCCGCGCGATCACCAATCTGCAGAAGGACAACGGCCTGGAGGCCGACGGCCTGCTGCTGCCGATGGTGCAGGGCCGCGTGGCCCAGAATGGCGTGGGCGAGACGCTGCATCTGTTGCAGCAGCAGAGTGGCAGCCATCTGAAAAACCGCCCGGCGCTGACGCCACAGCAGGTGGACGACTACTGGCAGCAGCCGCGCGACGCGGAGGACGAGATACAGCTGGCCCAGGCCAACTCAGTTCAGACAGATGCGCTGCCGCAGGCTCCTGCGCCGATGCCGCAGCAGAAACCGATGCCCCAATCTGAATTCATGCCGGTGCCTGGCCACAAGCGCGACTTCTTCCTGAAGCCGGAAAACAAGGATGTCTGGACCGACAGCCAGTCGGCGATCCAGCGGCAATTGCCCGGTCAGCCGTCACAGGGCACGGCCATTGGCCGCATCTATGCCGAAGAAGGTGGGCGCGTGCGTGACCCGAACGGCACGGCTGTCGGCGGCATCACCGAGACGACACTGCAGGACATGCAGGGCAAAGGCCTGCTGCCGGGTCTGCCCAAGGATGTGAAGCCGGGTGATCTGACGCCGGACCAGCAGGTGCAGGTCTATCGCGCCTATCTCGATCAGGGTTTCCGCCATGTCGGCGGCGCGAAAGCGCTGGAGCAGCTCGATCCAGATCTCGCCCATGCGGTTGCCGATGCCATGTTCATGCATGGCAGCAGCGGCGGGATGACATTTGTGCAGGAGGCGATCTACGATTCGGGCATCGATCCGGCGATCAAGGCCGATGGCGGCATGGGTCCGCAGAGCTTCGCAGCGCTGAAAAAGGCCAGCGATGATCCGAAGCTGCGCGATGCGCTGCAGACTGCCATCGTCGAGTCGCGTCTCAAGGCGAAGGAATGGACGCCCGGTGAAATCGATCGCATCAGCCGCACGCGCCCGGGCGCGTGGAGGCGCTGACGAAAGAATCAGAAGCGCGCCCGAAACCGGTAGGCATAGACCCAGAAGTCACCCTGCTTGCGCAGCATGTGAACATAGGGCGGGTCATTCTCAACCTTGCGGCAGGCGGTTTGGTCATCCACGTCGCCGTAACAGCTCCGGACCATGTAGGCGATCACCACATCGCCTGGCTGCGGCTTCATGTTGCCCTCGGTGCTGCGGTCGATCGGGTCGAGCGGCGAGGGCCGGCGGGTATAGATCAGGCGATATTCCTCACGCTTGTCGGCGGGCGGGACCACACTCATGATCGGGCGGATGCCGGCTCCCACCATGTCGCAGAGTTCCGGCTGGCGCCGCACGAAGCAGGCGAGATAGGTCTCAAGGGCGCAAAGCGGTGTCACCGGGTTGCCGACGCAGCGACTGGTGGTGGTGGCGTCGTCGCGCGTCATCCTGCGCCACACGCCCGGCGAATCTGGAGGCAGCAGCATGGGGTCATTGCCCTGCGCCACCGCAAGGCCGGGCAGGACGATCATAAGAAGGTGTGTTGCCAGCAGGGCGATGCGCATGATTGCGGCGAGCCTAGCAGATCGCGCCGTCCGGCGCAGCGGTTATGCGTTGCGCGCCTGCTTCACCAGCCGCACCAGTTCGATGCGGGCGTCTTCGGCGGTGGCAATCGTCTTGCCGAAATTCAACCGCGCCAGTTCGCCGCCATGGTCTTCATCGGCCCTGATCAGGTCGCAGCCTTCGGCATCAATGCCGCACAGGCTCCAGCCATCGCCGGCACGGCCGAGCAGCCTCGAAGCATAGAGCTGCACGGCATCGGCATGGTCGGCGTTCATATGTTCGAGGATGCCGGCTTCCGCATCGATCAGCCTGTCGGATTCGCCAGCGTATGTATAATCGTCGAGCCAGTGGATTTTGCCAAAGCCGGCCACGATATGCGCGCGCTCGACGGCGAGCCGATAGAAGGCGAAATCGCCGAAGCCGGCATACATTTCGGCCGAGGGATGCCGCGCCAGGAAACGGGCGCGGTGGCGCGGATCCTCGGTCTTCACCGCGCGGCCGAGCAGCGACACGCGCGGGCCGGTCAGAGGTTCGGCGAAGCCGGCCGTACCGTCGCAGAGCAGCGACGCGCGGTCGTTGCTGATCAGGTTCTTGGTATGCTCGGCCAGCCGCGAGATCAGCAGGAGCGGCGCCGCATCATGGTCAAAGGCCACCAGCACCAGCGATGCGTAAGGTTGCCCGTTCTGACCGCTCATCGTCGTCGCCAGGCTGGCGGTCCTGCAGGCGCGCGCCACCGCGCGGGCCTGCTGCGCGGGGGATTTGGTATCGACCGGAAGCTTGGTCATGATCAAAAACGATCCGCGCGCGAGACTTCGACATCAGAGATGTAGACCACCGCCACCGCATCGGCGAAGCGGGTGTGGAAACCATCCAGCACGACGCGTGCCACCGGCTCGGTGGCCACCGCCACGATCATCACATTGTCGAAGGCGCGGGTGATGTCGTCGCCGCTGCGTTCGCCATGTTTGCCGCCGCCGATCACGCGCGGAAACAGGCTCCAGCCCTTCACGCCCTGGGCCGACAGCCAGTCCAGCACCGGCTTTTGCAGTGGCGCTTCGACGATGATCTCGATCTTCTTGCGCGGATGTGCCATGTCAGCCTCCGAACAGCCGCTGCGCCACGGTGAGGTAGAGCGGCAGGCCGATGGCGACATTGAACGGGAAAGTGATCGCCAGCGCCAGTGTCACCGACAGCGAGGGATTGGCCGCCGGCAGCGCCAGTCGCATGGCGGCCGGCACGGCGATATACGACGCAGATGCGGCCAGTACGGCCAGCAGCATGGCGCCACCCGCGCTTAGGCCCAGTGCGGCCGCCGCGAGAAAACCACAGGTCGCGCCTATCGGCGGCATGACCAGACCGAACAGGATCAGCGCCTTGGGGAACTGCCGTGCGGCGCGGCCCTGGCGCACGGCGACCAGACCCATATCGAGCAGGAAGATGCAGAGCGCGCCGTTGAACAGGTCGGCGACGAAAGGCCTGATCTTGGCCAGCCCGGCATCGCCGGTGATCCAGCCGATGGCGAAGCCGCCCATCAGCAACATCACCGAGCCGTTCACCAGCACCTCGCGGAACAGCGCGCCGCGTTCGCTGGTTCGATCCGGCATGCCGGGGCTCTTCTGCCCTCCTGCCAGCATCAGGCCGATCAGGATCGCCGGCGTTTCCATGACAGCCGTCATGGCGACGAGGTAGCCTTCATACGGAATGTCGCGGCTGCGCAGGAATTCGGCGGCCGTCACGAAGGTGACGATGCTGATCGATCCGTAATGCGCGGCGATGGCCGCGGCGTTCGTGCGGTTCTGCTGCCACACGCCGCGCAGCAGCACGAAGGCGATCAGCGGCAGCGCCAGGCTGAGCGCGAGAGCGGCCATGATCGCGCCGGCCAGTGCCCAGCCGCTGGCGGCATGCATGGCGACGCCGCCCTTGAAGCCGATGGCGAACATCAGATAGATCGCCAGCGCCTTGGCGGCGCCTTCGGGGATTTCCAGATCGGAGCGGACAAAGGCTGCGACCGCGCCCAGCACGAAGGCCAGGATCATCGGCGACAGCAGGTTGCCGGCGGCGAGATGCAGAAGCTCGGTCATGAGGACAGCAGCATGGCGCAGGCCGCGCGGCGGCGAAAGGCTCAGGGCCATTCTCAAGGATCATCACCCCGGCTCGCGCTGCGCTTGGCCGGGGTGACGGCCTTTATTTACCTTGTCATGCCCGCGAAGGCGGGCATCCAGCCCGACGGAAAGACGGGGGTCCCGCTTTCGCCGGGACGACGAATGACTTACGGCAGCAGCAGTGTCGAGCCGGTCGTTTTGCGCGCTTCCAGGTCGGCATGTGCCTTGGCCGCATCCTTCAGTGCATAGGTCTGCGGCACTTCCACCTTCACCTTGCCGCTCGACACCACGTCGAACAGCGCCTTGGCCGAATTGACCAGATCGGCTCGCTTGGCCGTATAGGTGACCAGCGTAGGGCGCGTCACATAGAGCGAGCCCTTGCCGGCCAGCGTGGCGATCTCGAAGGGCGGCACCGGACCCGAGGCATTGCCGAAGCTGACCATCAGGCCGAAGGGCGAGAGGCAGTCGAGCGAGCCGGCCCAGGTATCCTTGCCGACGCCGTCATACACGACCGGCACACCGGCATCCTTGGTGAGTTCCTTCACGCGCTCGGCGAAGTTCTCGGTGCGGTAGTTGATGATGTGATCGTAGCCATGCGCCCTGGCCAGTTTCGCCTTGTCCTCGCTGCCCACCGTGCCGATCACGGTGGCGCCCAGCGCCTTGGCCCACTGGCCGAACAGCAGGCCCACGCCGCCTGCGGCGGCATGGAACAGCACGGTGTCGCCCGGCTTCACCTTGTAGGTGCGCTGCACGAGATACTCGGTTGTCATGCCCTTCAGCATGATGGCGGCGGCGGTCTGGTCGGATATGCCCTGCGGCAGCACGACGACGCGGTCGGCCTGCATCAGGCGCTCTTCCGAATACGAGCCGAGCGGCGCCGAGGCATAGGCGACCCGATCGCCGACCTTGATGTCGGTCACGCCATCGCCCACGGCGGTGACGGTGCCTGCGCCTTCCATGCCAAGCGTGAGCGGCAGCGGCAGCTTGTACAGGCCGGTGCGATGATAGGTGTCGATGTAATTCAGGCCGGCAGCGGTAGTCTTGAGCCGGATCTGGCCGGGGCCGGGCGCGCCGACCTCAACCTCTTCCCATTTCATCTGCTCGGGGCCACCGGGTGCGTGAATGCGGATCGCGTGAACCATTGTATCTGGGCTTTCTCTTGTTCGATCAGGAAAGGTGCGACTTGAAGAAATTGGCCGTGCGCGTATTCGCAGCGTAGGCGGCCGCCTGGTCGTAATGCTCGCCGCCGACGCGGGCGAAGGCATGGTCGTTGCCTTGGTATTCGTGCAGCGTCACGTTGGAATTTCCGGCCACGGCGGCTTTCACCTTGGCCTGCTGGTCCTTGGGTACGAACTTGTCTTCGGTGGCGACATGCATCAGCAGCGGCTTTTTGATATTCGCCACTTCGCCGGTATGGTCGGCCAGTCCGACGCCGTAATAGGAGACGGCGGCATCCACGTCGCTGCGCGCCGCCATCAGGAAAGCCAGCTTGCCGCCGAGGCAGTAGCCGACCGTGCCGACCTTACCGCCGGTCAGCTGGCGCAAAGCGCTCAGCGACGACTTCAGGTCGGCAATGCCGAGATCGACATTGAAGCCACCGAACAGGGCAAATGCCTTGTCCCAGTGTTCCTTCGTCTTGTCGGTGATGTCGACGCCGGGTTCCTGGCGCCAGAACAGGTCGGGACAGAGCGCGACATAGCCCTGCGCGGCCAGGTCGTCGCAGATGTCGCGCATCACTTCGTTGATGCCGAAGATTTCCTGGATGACGAGGATGCCAGGGCCCCCCTTGCTGACATTCTGGTCTCCCGCCACATAGGCGCTGAAGCTGCCGCCATCATGGGCATTGATCGTGACCGTCTTTGCCATTGCGCTCTCTCCCTGTCTGAAAACCGGGAAGAACATTAGGCAGGGCGGCGCGGTGCGGCAACCGACAGAGCGGTGACCGTGAAAGCAGGTTACGCCCCGGAAATCAATTTGGGGAAAATCAGAACAGGCTGACCTGCTCCGAGGGAACGTAAGCGCCTTCATGGCGCAGCAGCCAGCGTTTGGTCTCCAGCCCGCCCTTGCCGGAATAGCCGCCGGCATCGCCGCCCGCCGCGAGAATCCGGTGGCAGGGGATGATCACCGGGATCGGATTGGCGCCGCAGGCGCTGCCCACCGCGCGGGCATCCGCCGTGCCGGTGCCCACGGCGCTGGCGGCTTCGCCATAGCTGCGCGTGCGTCCGGCCGGAATCGCCAGCATGAAATCCCACACGGCCTGCTGGAATTCGGTGCCGGCCGGATCGAGCGGCAGGTCGAAGCTGGTTTTGCCATCGGCGAAATAGGCCGCCAGCTGGCGGCCGGCCTCATCCAGCAGGGCCTGGGCCTCGGGCGGCGTGTCGGTATCCGCCGACCAGGAGGCCTTCTGGGCACCCCGGCCGCCCCAATCCAGCTTCACGATGGCCTGGCTGGTGGCAAAGACGGTGAGCGAGCCCAGTGGGCTGGGCAGGGTCAGGCTGTAGGTGGCACGGTTTTTCGTCATGAGTTTCTGACACTTGGCAACGCGGCCCGGAAGGCTGGACTTCAATCTTCAGGCCACTATGGTTACGCCCAAATTCCACAATGCAATAGCATGGCCGGACCGGCCGGAGATATCCGCTTATGTCGCAGTCATTGCCTTCCTCGGCCGATTTCAGCAAGACGCCCGTCACCGTTCTGACCGGCTATCTGGGTGCCGGCAAGACCACCCTGCTGAACCGCATCCTGACCGAGAATCACGGCAAGAAATACGCCGTCATCATCAATGAATTCGGTGAAATCGGCATCGACAACGAGCTGGTCGTGGATGCCGATGAAGAAGTCTTCGAAATGAACAACGGCTGCATCTGCTGCACCGTGCGCGGCGACCTGATCCGCATCATCGAGGGCCTGTTCAAGCGCAAGGATCGTTTCGATGCCATCGTGGTGGAAACCACCGGCCTCGCCGATCCCGGCCCGGTGGCGCAGACCTTCTTTGTCGATGACGACGTGTCGCGCCGCGCGCGCCTCGATTCCATCGTGACCGTGGTGGATGCGCGCCATCTGCCGGCGCGCCTGAAGGACAGCCGCGAAGCGGAAGAACAGATCGCCTTTGCCGATGTGATCGTGCTGAACAAGACCGATCTGGTCAGCCCGGCCGAACTGGCCGAGGTCGAGCGCCGTATCCGCAGCGTCAATCGTTTCGCGCAGATCCATCACGCGACCCGCTGCGACGTCGCGCTGGACAAGGTGCTGGACCGCGGCGCCTTCGACCTCAACCGCATCCTCGATCTCGAGCCGGATTTCCTGAAGAACAATCCGGCGCATGGCGAAGCCGGGCATGTGCATGACGACCATTGTGGCCATGATCACCACCATCATGACCATGGGCATGATCACGGCCATCATCACAATCCGGCGCATGGCGAAGCCGGCCATGTGCATGACGAACATTGCGGCCACGATCACGGCGACAGCATCCACGACACCACCGTCAAGAGCGTGTCGCTCAAGCTCGACACGCCGGTCGATTCGCGCAAATTCGATGCCTGGATCAGCGAACTGCTGGCCACCCAGGGCCAGGACATCCTGCGCAGCAAGGGCATCCTGGATTTCAAGGGCAGCGACAAGCGCTTCGTCTTCCAGGCGGTGCATATGATCAAGGACGGCGACTTCCAGCGCGACTGGCGCAGCGACGAAGACCGCTTCTCGCGGCTGGTCTTCATCGGCCGTGAGCTGGATCGCGACGCCCTGCAGAAGGGCTTTGAGGGTTGCCGCGCCTGATGTCGACCGCACAGACCGCAGCACCCGGCGCGCAGATCGGATTCCGGGCCTATCTCTGGCAGTTCAAGTCTGGCGTGGTGGCCGTGGCCTCCGCTGAATCTGCCGGCCATGCCGGCTTCGGCCTGGGCGACGGTTCGATCGCGCTGCGGCCGTTCGACAATCCGGAGGCCGAAACCACGCGGCGGCTGATCGCGCATCCCGATGCCACGCTGCTGTGCCTGGCCGCCGCGCCCGATGGCGAAGGCTTCGTCTCCGGCGGCGATGACGGCCGTCTGATGCTGACGACGGTGAGCGGCGAGGGCCAGGAGTTGGCAACGGTGCCGCGCAAATGGATCGAACAGCTTGCGGTCTCCGAAGGCGGCATCGTGTATGGCGCCGGCAAGCGCGTCGGCCTGCTGAATGCACGCGGCGAACCGGTGGCCACCTTCGACGATCATCCCAGCACGGTCACCGGGCTGGCCTTCAATCCCAAAGGCAAGCGCTTTGCGGTGTCGCATTACGGCGGCGTGTCGTTGTGGTGGTGCAAGGCGGAAACCCAGCCGGCCAAGCGGCTGAACTGGAAAAGCTCGCATCTCACGGTCACCTGGTCGCCGGACGGCAAGTTCGTCATGACGGCGACGCAGGAAAACGAGATGCATGGCTGGCGGCTGTCGGACAGCGCCGATATGCGCATGAGCGGCTATCCGAACAAGCCGCGCAGTCTGAGCTGGTCGAAGGATGGCCGCTGGCTCGCCACCTCGGGCGCCGAAGTGGTGGTGGTGTGGGATTGCAAGGGCAAGGGCCCGATGGGCACCGCGCCGATGGAGCTCAATCGCGGCGCCGTCGTCACCGCCGTTGCCTTCCATCCGCGACTGGGCATGGTGGCGTCAGGCGACGTGAACGGCCTGATCAAGCTCGGACGCGTGAATGATGAAACCAGTATCGACATGGAACAGCTCGGTCGCTCTCCGGTGACGGCGCTGACCTGGAGCCGCGACGGCCGTTACCTGATCGCCGGCGGCGAAGACGGCTCGGCCGGCATCCTCGATTTCGGTGAGTGATTAGCGCTTCACCTGGGCAGCGCGCGCGATGCGCAGCAGGGCGTCGCCGCAGGCGCTGGCCGCCGGCATGCCGGTGCTCTTGGCCATCAGTTCGGCATCGGTGAGGATTTCCAGCGCACGCATCAGACGGTCGCTCGACCACTGGCGCATCTGCTTCTCGAATCCGGCGCTGCGCGTCCAGTGCACGCCCAGCCGTTTCGGATCCATCACATTGCCGGCCTCGCGGCTGGCGGCAGCCAGATGCAACTTTTGGCCGTGCTTCTGCGCCACGCGCAAAATCGCCACCGGCGATTCACCGGCGCCTTCGCAGCGCGTCAACGCATCGGTCAGGTGGTTGAAGTCGCCGCCGAATGCGGCAAAGGCGGCGTCATCCAGGAACAGCGTGGAGCTGTCGCCGATCACGGCTTCGCAGTCTTCCAGGCTGATCGGCGTGGCCTCGTCGCCCTTGTAGAGCAGCAGCTTGGTGATCTCGCCGCGCGTGATCATGCGGTCGGCGCCAAGATTGTCGAGCAGATAGGCCATGGCGTCCGGCGCGATCTTCTTGCCAGCTTCCTTGATCATATCCTCGGCCAGGCCCTGCAGCGCGCGGTTGTCGTCAGCGTAGCAGCCAAGGGCAACGCCGATGGCGGCGTCTTCGAAAGCGACGCGCAGGGACGAGCGCGGCGTGAGTTCGCCGGCTTCGACCACGATCAGTGCATCGCCGATCGCGGCCTCGAAGAATCCGGCAAACAGCTTGCCATTGCGGTCGCCAGCGCCGGAGATCATCACGACACGGCGGCCACCGGTCAGCGCCATCGCGGCCGCTTCATCAGCCAGCCGGGCCGGATCATCCTGCAACTGCGCGCCGGTCAGCGTGACGACGCGGAACGGATCACTCAGATCGGGGCAGGCGCTTTGCGCGATGGCCTTGGCGCGCTCGCGGATCAGGCCGGCATCGCTGCCGAACAGCAGTATCGCGCGGATATCAGGTCGTGGCCGCTTGACGAAGCCCTCGACCTCGCGCGCGGCCAGCTTCATTGCAGCAGACCGCGCTGCAGTTCAGGACGCTGTTCCGCGGGTAACGGCTGTGCCGGCGGCTGCGGGTTGAACCGCTGATCCTCCATCCGCTGCCGTTCCAGCGCGCGACGCTCCATTTCCGGACGGCGGTCGAAGTAATTGCCCAGACGCAGGCGGATCTGCTCGGCGACGTCACGCAGTGCGCGCTCCCGCGCATTCTTTTCGCTGACCAGATTGGCGTAATCCGCCAAGGTCACGTTATACGAGGCCTGGCTGCTTGCCGAAATCGAGGTCCGGATGGCCCCGGTCTGATAATCCCGCAGAGAGACAGATGCGCTGAGCTGCAGATTGTTGCGGGTGATTTCCTCGCTACGGGTCACAAACACCGAACCGACCGATTCGGTGAGACGGTATTCCAGCCGGTACAGCGGACGGTCCGGCTGGCCATAAGGCGTCAAGCTATCAAGCAGGAAGTTGCGCAGCTGCTGCGAGGGACGATCCTCGGGCTGTGCGATGCTGATCTGTGAGAAGTCCCGCACCGTATCGGTATTGCCGGTCTGCTTGTATAGCGGCCGAAAGCCGCAGCCGGCCACAACGCCAGCCAGCAGCAGGCTGATCGCCAGCGTGCGAATCTGGCTAGACCACGACATTGACGATCCGGTTCGGCACGATGATCACCTTGCGAACGGGTTTGCCATCGATGGCACGCACGACATTGTCGTTGGCCAACGCGAGCTTTTCCAGATCGGGTTGTGCCATGTCGCGCGCCACTTCGATGGTGGCGCGCAGCTTGCCGGAGACCTGCACCGCGATGGTGACGGTCTCGTCGCGCGCCAGATCGGCATCGGCGACCGGCCAGGGCTGCTCCAGCAGCAGGCCATCATGGCCCAGCGCCTGCCAGATTTCCTCGGCCAGGTGCGGCACCATCGGACCAATCAGCTTGGCGAGCGATTCCAGTGCCTCGCGGCGCGCCCAGGCTGTTGCCGCGTCGTCGCCCCTGGCGGCTTCCAGCAGATTGGCGAATTCGTGGATGCGCGCGACGGCCTTGTTGAAATGGAACTGCTCGAGATCCTGGGTCAGGGCGGCGATGGTCTTGTGCAGTTCGCGGCGCAGCTCCTGCGCGGCTTGCGGCCAGTCGGACGGCTTGCCTGCCGCTTTGGCGGCGATCGGTCCGCGCGGTTCGGACACCAGGCGCCACAAACGCTGGGTGAAGCGCCAGGCGCCTTCGACGCCGGACTCGCTCCATTCCAGATCGCGTTCCGGCGGGCTGTCCGACAGCATGAACCAGCGCGCGGTGTCGGCGCCGTAGGTATCGATGATCAGGCCGGGGTCGATGACGTTTTTCTTCGACTTCGACATCTTCTCGGTGCGGCCCACCGTCACCGGCTCGTTGGTGCGGATATGCACCACCTTGCCGCTGTCCTTCTTCACTTCGGTCGGCTCCAGCCAGGTGCCGGAGGCATCCCTGTAGGTCTCATGGCAGACCATGCCCTGTGTGAACAGGCCGGCGAAAGGTTCGCCGCTTTTCAGCGACAGATGCCCGGTATCGCGCAATGCGCGGGTAAAGAAGCGCGAATACAGCAGGTGCAGGATCGCATGCTCGATGCCGCCGATATACTGATCGACCGGCATCCAGTAATCGACTTCTTCCTGCACCATCGGCAGCTCCGCGCGCGGGCTGCAGAAACGGGCGAAATACCACGAACTGTCGACGAAGGTGTCGCAGGTATCGGTCTCGCGACGCGCGGCCTTGCCGCAGGTCGGGCAGTTCACATGCTTCCAGGTCGGATGGTGATCCAGCGGATTGCCCGGCTTGTCGAAGGTGACATCGTCGGGCAGCTGCACCGGCAAGTCCTGCTTCGGCACCGGCACGATGCCGCAGTCCTCGCAATGGATCACCGGAATCGGGCAACCCCAGTAGCGCTGGCGCGATACGCCCCAGTCGCGCAGTCGGAAGGTGACAGTGCCTTCTCCGGCCTTGAGCTCTTCCAGCTTTTTGATCGCGGCGCGCTTGGCGGCCGCCACATCCAGGCCGTTGAGGAAATCGGAATTGACCGCAACCGTATTGTCGGTCTCGGTGAAAGCCTCGGTGCCGATCTCGACATTCGCCTGGCCTTTGGGCGCGACGACGGCCTTTACGGTCAGGTCGTATTTGCGGGCGAAATCCAGGTCGCGCTGGTCATGGCCCGGGCAGCCGAAGATCGCGCCGGTGCCGTATTCCATTAGCACGAAATTCGCCACATAGACCGGCAGGGTCCAGTCCGGGTCGAAGGGATGTACCGCCTCGATATTGATGCGATAGCCCTTCTTTTCGGCCTTCTCCAGTTCAGCTTCCGCCGTGCCGCTCTGGCGGCATTCCTCGATGAAGGCGGCGAGTTTCGGATCGTTCTTCGCGGCTTCGGCGGCCAGCGGATGATCGGCGGCAATCGCAACGAAGCTGGCGCCGAACAGCGTGTCGGGCCGCGTCGAATAGACTTCGACCTTGTCGGAACGGTCCTGCAGCGCAAATGCGAAACGCGCGCCTTCGGATTTGCCGATCCAGTTCTGCTGCATCAGCTTGACGCGCTCGGGCCAGCGCTCAAGGCCGGTCTGCAGCGCATCGAGCAGATCGTCGGCGTAATTCGTGATTTTCAGGAACCACTGCGACAGCTTGCGGCGCTCGACCACGGCGCCCGAACGCCAGCCGCGGCCATCGATCACCTGCTCGTTGGCGAGCACGGTATGATCGACCGGATCCCAGTTGACGAAGCTTTCCTTGCGGTCGATCAGACCGGCCTTGAGGAAATCGAGGAAGATTTCCTGCTGATACTTGTAATAACCCGGATGGCAGGTCGCGAATTCGCGGCTCCAGTCGAGCGACAGGCCCATGCGCTGCAGCTCGGCGCGCATGTTGGCGATGTTGTCGTAAGTCCAGGCGGCGGGATGAATCTTCTTTTCCTGCGCGGCGTTTTCCGCCGGCAGACCGAAGGCGTCCCAGCCCATCGGGTGCAGCACGTTGAAGCCGCGGGCGCGCTTGTAGCGGGCGACGACGTCGCCCAGCGTGTAGTTGCGCACATGCCCCATGTGGATGCGTCCCGACGGATAGGGAAACATCTCCAGCACGTAGTATTTCGGACGCTTGGGGTCAGCTTCGGCACGAAAGGCCTGGCGTTCGTTCCAGGCGGCTTGCCACTTGGTTTCGACCGCCTTGGCGTTATAGCGGGACATCAACGGTTCCGGTGTTAGACGTATGCGGGTGTTCGGGAGGGGCGTCGCTCAGCGGCGCGCCTCAGCTTCCATGCGGAATTCGCGGGCGCGCTGCAGGATGGCGTTTTCCATGCTCACCGCCGTGTTGGGCGCCGGCGCCTGGTCGGCCCAGTTGTCGCCCTGGCGGACCTGGCGGAATACCGCGACGCGGATGCCGTCGGCGCGCAGCGCGCGGTCGAGGATGTAGACATTCACCTTGAAGCGCTCGGCCGGCGTCTGCTGCGGCGTGTACCAGTCGGTGATGATCACACCGCCGAACGGGTCGGCCGAAACCAGCGGCATGAACGACACGGTGTCGAGCGTGGCGCGCCACAGGAAGCTGTTGACGCCGATACCGCCGCCACTGCCTTCATCCTTCTTCTGGTTGCCACCGAGCAGGTTAAGGCCGCCGGCGCCGAAGATCGACTGCCGTGGACCGGTGGGGGACGGGTCGTAGTTGCCGTACTGGTTCTTTTCCGGGTAATAGGTCTGGGTCTCGCCATCACCCTTCGCGGCGCAGCCGCCCAGCGCGAGCAGAGCCGCCAAAGCAGAAACCAGCATCGCTCCGCGATGCGGAAAATCCCGTCGGTAGGAACGGGTTGGGCGCACAGACGCCATCGTGGCAACCTCCAGAAACGCATACTGCAGCAATGGATGGCGCAGTCTATAACAGGCCCGGTTGACCGGCCAGTAGTACACCGTGGAATTGCCGGGGGATTAGCAGGATTGTCAGGCCGGGCAAAAGGGCTTAAGCCCGCCGGACCCGGAGTCGGCCAGAGTCGGTAGAACATGAATTCGAACATGCAGTCGGCGCAGGATCTTTTGCAGCTCGCCTGGCAGGCCCAGGCGGCGGGACAGCTCGACCGGGCCATCGAAATCTACCGTAAAACGCTCGGACTGCAGGAAACCGCCCCGGCCTGGCTCGGGCTTGGCCAGTGCCAGCTCGAACGCAAGGATACGCAGGCGGCGCTCGCGGCTTTTCGCCAGGCATTGGCACTGATGCCGCAATCCGGCGCAATCCGGCATATGGTCGATATGCTGGACGGCAGCCGGGTGCCTGACAGGGCGCCCGACGACTATGTCGTCTGGGTTTTCGACGGCCATGCCGAGAGTTTCGAGGCCCATCTGGCGGCCCTGAACTATCGTGGGCCGCAGATGGTTGCCGGTCTGATCGAAGGAATCTGGGACCGCGATGGCAGTCGGGCAATCCTCGATCTGGGCTGCGGCACCGGGCTGAATGCGCCGGTATTCAAGCCTTACGCGGCACGACTGGATGGCGTCGATCTCGCCCCGCGCATGCTGCAGCAGTCGGCCCGTCGCGGCGCTTACGACCATCTCTACAAGGCTGAAGCGCATGCCTTTCTGCGCCGTCCGCCCTGCCGCTACGACGCCGTCCTTGCTACCGATGTATTCATATATATCGGACAGCTAGACGAAATATTCTTTATTTCGGATCAATATCTTAACAAGAATGGCGAGCTTCTGTTCACCATCGAGCTGGCGGAAGGGGCGCAGCCGGTCGAATTGCGGTCCAGCGGTCGCTTCCGGCAGACCGACGACTATATCCGCAACCTGGCCGAGCGGGCCGGATTCGTTGTCGTTGTCACCCATGACGAGGCCCTGCGAATCGAAAACGGCACGCCGGAATCCGGCCGCGCCTATCGACTCGTGCGCCGCTAGCCCGCGGCTTTAACCACCCCTTCACACTTTTCGTTTCTGCAACAGCCCCGGCATAGTCGGTACCCTGCAGGTATATTGTTGTTTTAGAACGATAAAAATCGACTCACGGCGATTTTGTGTGGCTCAATTGCAACACAGGTTCCAAAAGTCTCGGCGAAAGTGCTGCTTTAATTGACACTTGTAGGGCGCAAATGGCTTGATCCTCAGCGATCAGCGGCCCGTCTGGCTGTTTGTTCAATGCTAGTGACTAGCACTGCAACCCTAATCCCGGTGGGAGAGGAAAGAGGAAAATGAAGAAGACTCTGCTTCTGCAAACGGCGCTCGTTGCCGCTGCCGGCCTGTTTGTGGCCGATATCGCTAACGCGCAGACCAAGGAAGTTCCGCTCGGCTTGACCGTTGGCGGCTACTACAACCAGCTCCTGCAGTGGCAGGACCGTTCGCCGAATGGCGGCCAGTCCGATCATGGCATCAAGCAGGACTCGGAAATCCATTTCAACTTCCGTGGCGTCCTCGCCAACGGCACCGTGATCGGTGGCCGTGTTGAACTGGAATCCGCCACCTATGGCGACCAGATCGACGAAGCCTACATGTTCATCGAACATGCTGAATTCGGCCGTACCGAAATCGGTTCGATGGATTCGCCCACCACCAAGATGATCTACGGTGCGCCGAACTCGCTGCCGAACTACAGCACCACGGTGCAGTCGGAATACTCGGCCGTGAACAACGCCCCGCTGATGCGTTTCGCCAACAACATGGACGATGCCAACCGCATCAACGCCTACACCGCTTCGAACCGCTACTTCGGCTCGAAGGCGGGCAAGGGCCTGCAGCTCGGCGTCGGCTACGCGCCGGATAACTGCCAGGATCTGACCACGGCCAGCGGCGCGGCTTCGGCCACTGCCGTGACTTCCGGTCAGCAGGGCTGCGGCACCGGTTTCTTCACCCCGAACACCGTTGTCGGTCTCGAGCAGCAGTTCAACGCTGGCGCCAACTACCTCGAATCGTTCGGCGCGTTCGACGTCGCCCTCTACGCTGGCTATAACAGCGTGAAGGTGATTGGCGCCGGTGCCGCGACCTCCCCGAGCAGCCGTGAGACCGGCTACCAGGGTGGCGCGCTGTTCACCTGGAACGTCGGCGACGGTTCGTCGGTGCAGTTCGGTGGCGCGATCACCAACGAAGACGTCACCGCTGTTCGTGAGCGCAAGGGCTGGACAGCCGGCGTGCGCTACCTGACCAACGGTGCGGCTCCGGGCTCGGTCGGTATCGGCTTTGAATATGCCGACCGCAACGAGAGCAACTCCTCCGGTGCGACCACCCGCGTGGGCGACCTGGAATACTGGCATGTCGGTCTGACCTACCAGGTCGCTGCCGGCATCCTGGGCTTCGCTGGCGTCGGCGTGTCCGACACCACCGATCACCCGACTGCCGCCAGCAACATCGACCAGACCTTCGGTGTTGTCGGTATCAACCTGACGTTCTAATTCGCTCCGCGAATTGGATGGAAAGGGCGGGGATTTTCCCCGCCCTTTTTCTTTTTTTGGCGTAATAATTCTTTCGGGACATTGAACCTCATCGCTGGCCGGCAGTTTCCAATTGTGACCGCCAAATGAATGCGTCCTATGCCTTGTGACGGTCGACACAGGAATGGATGCCCGATTTGCCACACCGTGCCGGAAACCTATCAGCGTCAGCAAAAATGCCGGCCACTGGCCCGGACCGGCGTTGACTTCAATCAGTAGGCGATCTTATTTCGTCGCGTGGTGAGCCGTGGGTCATTGCTTTGGCGCTGACAGGTCAATTCAAACCCCCAAGGGACCCCCCACATGAAAAAGACGCTCCTGCTCCAGACTGCCCTGGTTGCGACGGCCGGCCTGTTCCTCGCCGACATCGCTTCCGCCCAGACCAAGGAAGTGCCGATCGCCCTGACTCTTGGCGGCTACTTCACCACGGTCTTCAAGGCCGCCGATTTCGACAACAGCCGCACCCTGAATGGCCGTCAGAGCAACGCCTTCTCAACGGATGCCGAAATTTATTTCAACATCCGCGGCGTGTTGGCTGACGGTACCGTGATTGGTGGCCGTGTCGAACTCGAAGGCGAGACCGAAGGCGACCAGATCGACGAAGCCTATATGTATGTCGAGCGCAGCGACATCGGTCGTGCCGAAATCGGCTCGACTGACCGCGCCGCTTCCAAGATGGTCTTTGGCGCGCCTGTCGCGATTCCGGGCTATGGCACCATTGACCCGACCGGCTCGATCGCGATCACCAATGCACCGACCGGTGCGCGTACCAGCGGCAACTTCACCAAATTCTCCGGCGCGGTGGATGATGCCAACGGCATCAACCTCTATACCTCGGCCAACCGCTACTTTGGCTCCAAGGCGGGCAAAGGCTTGCAGCTCGGCGTCTCCTACACACCGGATGGCTGCCAGGACTTGACCTCGACCAACAACAGCGCCTTCGCCTCGGCGCCGACGCAGATCGGCTGCGGCGGCGGCTTCACCACCCGCAACGATGCTGGGCAGGTGTCGCGCGCCTACACCTACGCCGCTAATTACCTTGAGTCCTTCGGTGCGTTCGATGTCGGCGTCTTCGGTGCCTACAACCGCTTCGACATCGAGGCGAACAGCGCCGGCACGCTGGCCAATGGATCGGCCACCGTGCTGAAGAGTGAAGGCCTGGAGGGCTGGGCGGTTGGCACTACGGTGACCTACAACATCGGCGATGGTTCGTCGGTGCAGGTCGGTGGCGCCTGGAAGAAGGAAGAGATGGGCGTTGGTCCGAATGACGAGCGCAATGTCTACACCGCGGGTGCACGTTACCTCACCAACGGCACCAATCCGGGCTCAATCGGTGTCGGCGTCGACTACGCCAAGACCAAGGCCGACCAGGGTAACATTGCCGGCAATACGGTCAGCGGTGAAGACGAGTACACCTGGTACTCGCTCGGTATGACCTACCAGGTTGCGCGCGGCATCCTCGGCTTCGGCGGCATCGGCCGGTATGAGTATGAAGACGCCATCGCAGCTGGCAC
This sequence comes from Ferrovibrio terrae, assembly GCF_007197755.1. Lineage (NCBI taxonomy): Bacteria > Pseudomonadati > Pseudomonadota > Alphaproteobacteria > Rhodospirillales > Rhodospirillaceae > Ferrovibrio > Ferrovibrio terrae. The sequence goes on along the minus strand of NZ_CP041636.1, from coordinate 941,241 downwards.
GGTCGTCGGTGGAACTGCGCAGGCCGACAACAATGCCAAGGCGAATTTCGCCATCGTCGGCGTTCGCATGGACTTCTAAGTCAGGCCATTACGGCAAGACGGGAAAGGGCCGGGCAACTGGCCCTTTCTTTTTTAAAATGATGTGCCGTGCTGATCGTATCAGCCGGCCCGGCCCGGCTTGGTGGTCTCGAACACCAGGCAGGCCATCTTGTGGACGATCTGTTCGGAGACGAAGGCTGGCATCAAACGCACAAGCCAGGCCCGTGACCCCAGCCACTCGGTCAGGCATTGCACTTCCAGGTTCCGGATCGTGCCAATGCGCTGGCGGAAATTGTCGTGGATGATTTTACGCGGGCGGTAGTAGGTCCAGTTGTCGAGCCAGGTGCAGAAGTCTTCGCTCCACTGCCATTTCGGCTTATTTTTCTTGTGGTGCCCGAGGCCGAGGCTGCGCAGGGCATAAGCGTAGTAAACGCGGGAGCGGCTCAGCTTCGGGAACCAGTGGAGGAAGGGAATGCCGCAATGCCTTTCGCGCCACACGCTGCGATCAGGGAACAGGCTCAGTACCCTGCCGCCGGGCTTCAGGACGCGCGCCATCTCTTGCAGTACCAGGTCGAGATCAGGAACGTGCTCCAGCACCTGATTGTTGACGATCAGGTCGAAGCTCTCGTCCTCGAACGGGATGCGGTCACCTTCCATACGGCGAATGGTGCCATTCTCCAGCAGAACAGGCGGCACACGCCTGCTGTAATCGCCGCCGTCGTAAAAGACATCGCAACCATAAGCTTCCACGCCCTTTTCGATCATCATCTGAACGATGGTGCCGGCTCCGCAGCCATAATCCAGCACCTTGGCACCGGGCGATGCATTTGATCGCGCCCATCCTGCGCAGTATCTGTACATGTTCATATGCAGAATCTCTGTGCGTTTTGCCTCAGATGAACAGTGCCAGTACGAGCAGGGCAGCCACAGTCCACAGCGCCCAGAGCAGCGGGCGGCGGCGGCGCGCATTGGCCAGCGCCTGACTCTCGGCAAGTGCCGCGATGCTGGCCGGACTGAGCTGCAGGCCTTCCGTCTTGGTGGTTTCGGCCAACGTCTCGAGGTCGCGTGCCACCTGCGGCAGCTTGCGCGCGAAATCCATCATGCTGCCGGCGGTTTCGCGGATATAGGCTTCGGGCCCCATATGCTCGCGCGCCCAGTCCTCGATTACCGGGCGCGCCGCGTCCCAGAAATTGATCTCAGGGTCCAGGCTGCGCGCCACGCCTTCCACCGTCACCATGGTCTTCTGCAGGAGCAGCAGATGGGTCTGCGTCTGCATGCCGAAGGTCTCGGTGATCTGGAACAGCTGCGCCAGCAGTCGGCCGACGGAGATTTCGGCTACCGGCCGATCCAGAATCGGTTCCCCGATCGAGCGGCAGGCCTGCGCAAAGGCGTCCACGCTGCGGTCGGCTGGCACGTAGCCGGCTTCGAAATGCACTTCAGCCGCGCGGCGCCAGTTGCCGGTCAGGAAGGCCCCCAGCATCTCGGCCATGAAGCGTCGGGTCTTCAGATCGAGCCGGCCCATGATACCAAAATCGACCAGTTCCAGTCGGCCGTCGGGGGCCACGAACAGGTTGCCGTGATGCATGTCGGCATGGAAATAACCGTCGCGCAGAGCCTGCTTCAGGAACACGCGGATCACGCGGTCGGCCACCACTGTCACGTCAATACCGCCAGCCACCAGTGCCGCGCGATCCTCGATCGGGGTACCGCTGATGCGCTGTACGGTCATCACGCGGCGGCCGGTGCGCTGCCAGTCGATGGCAGGTACGATCACATCGGCATCGTCGATGAAATTATCGCGCAGCTCCGAGGCCGCAGCAGCCTCCAGCCGCAGGTCGAGTTCGATCGACACCCATTCGGCCAGTGCCAGTACCACGTCGCGTGGCCGCAGCCGCGCCATGCCGGCGACATGGTGCTCCATCGTCTCGGCCAGCCAGGCAAACAGTTTGAGGTCCCGCGCAAATGCCGCTTCTACACCGGGACGCAGCACTTTCACCGCCACCGGCAGGCCCATCGACGTGGTGGCCAGATGCACCTGGGCCACGCTGGCGGCGGCCACCGGTACGATCGTGATATCGGCATAAAGCTGCTCGGGCGGCGCGCCGAGTTCAGCCGTCAGGATCGCATGCGCCTCTTCCCATGAAAACGGCGGCAGCTTGTCGCGCAGGCGGCCGAGATCCTCGGCAATCGCCGGGCCGACCATATCGGGCCGCACCGACAAGACCTGGCCGAGCTTGATGAAACTGGGGCCGAGATCGGCAAGGGCCGCCGCCAACCGCTCGCCTTCGCGCAGATCCGGACGACGCCGTCCGAACAACACCTGGAACAGGCGCAAGGCCTGCCGCGCGGTCGTACCGCCGACCGGGGCCTGCTGCAGCAGGAACAGCGCATCGTGCCGCGCCAAGCAGCGGCCAATTGCAAACAGGCGGAACAGGTGGCGCAGATTGGTCAGCACGGTGTCCAGCAGCTCAGATACGACGGGCCGAATGAAGTGCGGCGATGCCACCGCTGAGGTCGCGCACTGCCACGTTGCGGAAGCCGGTCGCCGTGATCATTTCGGCGAACCGTTCCTGGTTGGGGAAGCGGCGGATGCTTTCCACCAGATAGCGGTAGGAGTCGGCATCGCTGGCGACGATCCCGCCGATTTTCGGCAGCAGATTGAAACTGTAGAGGTCATAGATTTTCGCCAGCGCCGGATTGCGCACAGTGGAGAATTCCAGACAGAGGAAACGCCCGCCCGGCTTCAGCACACGAAAGGCTTCGCTGAGTGCCGCTTCGATATGGGTGACGTTGCGGATGCCGAAGGCGATGGTATAGGCATCCACCGATCGGTCGGGCAGCGCCAGCTTCTCGGCATCCATGCAGGCCCAGGTCAGGCGGCCCAGTCGCGCCTGGTCGATGGCGCGATTGCGACCCTGTTCCAGCATCGCGGCGTTGATGTCGGCCACGATGACCTTCGACTGCGGAGCGCGGTCCAGAATGCGGAAGGCGATGTCGCCAGTGCCGCCAGCCACGTCCAGCACGGTGATCTCGCCATGCGGATTGAGCCAGTCGATCATCGCGGCTTTCCACAGCCGGTGGACGCCGCCCGACATCAGGTCGTTCATGACGTCGTAGCGGCTGGCGACCGAATCGAACACTCCGCGCACGAGGCGCGCCTTTTCGGTCTCGGCTACGGTGCGGAAGCCGAAATGGGTCTCGCTGCTGTCAGAACCTGTCTTGCTCATGGCGGGCAGACCATAGCCGAAACGGGCCCTTAACGGTATAGAGACAGACATGCCTGAATTGCCCGAAGTGGAAACCACCCGCCGGGGACTGGCCCTGAAACTGGAGGGCCGGCGCATCACACGCATCGAGGCCCGGCGCCCCGATCTGCGCTTTCCGCTGCCGAAGAATTTCGCCAAATCCATCCAGGGCCGCCGGGTCGAGACGCTCGACCGCCGCGCCAAATACATCCTGGTCCGGCTGGAAGGCGATCTGGTCTGGATCATTCATCTGGGCATGTCGGGCCGCATGGTGATTCGCGCCGGCTGGCCCAACGATATCGGGCCGCATGATCATGTGATTTTTGCCACCGAAGACGGCTCGGCCGTCACCTTCAACGATGCGCGCCGCTTCGGCATGATGGATCTGGTGCCGGCAAAGAAGCTCGCCGAACACCGGCTGCTGGCGGGAATCGGGCCTGAGCCGCTGGGTGCGGATTTCACGCCTGCCGTGCTGGCGGCGGCACTGGCCGGCAAGAAAACCCCGATGAAGGCGGCCCTGCTGGACCAGACCGTGGTGGCTGGTCTTGGCAACATCTATGTCTGCGAGGCGCTGTTCCGCGCCGGCATCAACCCCGAAAAGCTGGCCGGCACAGTGAAGGCCGACAGGCTGGAGTTGCTGGTGCCCGCCATCAAGGCGGTGCTGGGCGAGGCGGTGGAAGCCGGCGGCTCGTCCTTGCGCGATTATGTGCAGTCGGATGGCGAACTGGGCTATTTCCAGACCCGGTTCCGGGTCTACGACCGTGAGGGCGAGGCCTGCATCACCTGCAAATCGAAGGTGCAGCGGATCGTGCAGTCCGGGCGGTCCACTTTCTTCTGCAAACGCTGCCAGAAGTAGCGATTCCCCGCCCGCCCAAGCCTTCCAAAACCAGCCTCGGGATGCCAAATTCCCGGCCATGTTCCGCCCCGGCTGGAGGTCTTTCCCGGTCCCGGCGCTAGCTGCACTTTTCGTCCTTGTCGCACCCCTCATGGGCGGTGTCGTCATCGGCGGTCTGGCGCTGGCGGGGATTCGTGCAAGCCTTTCGGATGCTCAGGCGGCTGCCGGCTTCCTCTCCATCGCTGAAGACGTCCCGTTGATGCCGGGTCTGGCGGAAAATGCCGATGCCGCCGCCGTGTTCGACAAGCCGTCGGGCCGCATCGCCAGCACGGAAGCCAAGGGTGCGGTGACCGCCAGTGCGGTGCGCCAGTTCTATGCTGCCACGTTGCCGCAACTCGGCTGGACCCGGCAGGACAACGAACAGTATCGCCGCGACAAAGAGCAACTGCGCCTTGGCTTCGTCGGCCGCGACGGCGCGCTCACGGTGCGCTTCGAACTGGCACCGCACCAGCAATAATCATTGAAAACCAGAGGAAACTGTCATGGCATATGAGAACATCCTGGTGGAGACGCGCGGCCAGGTCGGCCTGATCACGCTGAACCGTCCCAAGGCGCTCAATGCCCTGAATGCCGCGCTGATGCAGGAAATGACGGTCGCGCTGGATGCTTTCGAGGCCGACGACAACATCGGCTGTATGATCATCACCGGCTCGGAAAAGGCCTTTGCCGCCGGCGCCGACATCAAGGAAATGCAGCCCAAGACGTATATGGACGTCTACAAGGAAGACTTCATCACCCGCGACTGGGAGCGCGCCGCGCGCTGCCGCAAGCCGGTGATCGCTGCCGTGGCCGGCTATGCGCTGGGCGGCGGTTGCGAACTGGCGATGATGTGCGATTTCATCATCGCCGCCGACACCGCCAAGTTCGGCCAGCCGGAAATCAATCTCGGCACCATTCCGGGCGCCGGCGGCACCCAGCGCCTGACTCGCTTTGTCGGCAAGTCCAAGGCGATGGAAATGTGCCTCACCGCTCGCATGATGGATGCCGACGAAGCCGAGCGCTCCGGTCTGGTCAGCCGTGTGGTGCCGGCCGCGGAACTGCTCAACGAAGCGATCAAGGCGGCGGAGAAAATCTGCAGCCTGTCGCGTCCGATCGTGATGATCGCCAAGGAATCGGTCAATCGCGCCTATGAGACCACGCTGACTGAAGGCGTGCGGTTCGAACGTCGCGTCTTCCATTCCACCTTCGGCACCGAAGACCAGAAGGAAGGCATGAGTGCCTTTGCCGAGAAGCGCAAAGCTGATTTCAAGCATCGCTGAACGGATAGTCCACCATCATGGCAACGCGCTCCCGAACCCCTGCGAATGACGGCGACAGCAACGCGGCCGCCGGCCTGCTGCCGGCTGGCCTGCGTGACGTGCTGCCACCGCGCGCCGAATGGGAGGCGCAGGCGAGCGAGCGCCTGATCGCCAGCTTCACGGCGCAAGGGTATGCGCGCGTCAAACCGCCGCTGATCGAATTCGAGGAAACCCTGCTGGCCGGGTCGGGCCAGGACCTCGCCGGCCAGATGTTTCGCGTCATGGACCCGGTGTCGCAGCGCATGATGGGCCTGCGCACCGATATCACGCTGCAGGTGGCGCGCATCGCAGCCTCGCGCATGAAGGATGCGGTACGTCCGCTGCGTCTCGCCTATGCCGGCCAGGTGCTGCGCGTGCGCGGCACCCAGCTGCGGCCCGAGCGCCAGTTCGCCCAGGTTGGCGTCGAACTGATCGGCGCGGATGCGCTGGCCGCCGATGTCGAAGTTGCCGTGCTGGCCGCCGAAGCCGTCGCTTCACTCGGCGTTGCCGGACTGTCGCTCGATATCACGCAGCCGCTGCTGGCGCCGGCCATTATCGCGGCCCATGGCCTCGACCCGAAGCAGGCCAAAGCCGCCCGCCGCGCGCTGGACCGCAAGGATGCTGCAGAACTGAAGGCCGCCGGTGGCGCGGCCGCGCCCACGCTGCTGAAACTGCTGGCGCTGGCCGGTCCGGCGAAAACCGCGCTGGAAGGACTGAAAAAGCTGAAGCTGCCGGATGCGGCGGCGAAGATCGTCGGCGATCTGGACAAGCTGGTGGCGGAAGTTTCGGCGGCGGCGCCTGATCTGCTGGTCACGCTCGATCCTGGCGAATTCCGTGGCTTCGAATATCACACCGGCATTGCGTTCACGCTGTTTGCCCGCAATGTGCGCGGCGAGCTCGGCCGTGGCGGGCGTTACGTCACGCCGGCGGGCGAGACCGCCACCGGCTTCACGCTCTACCTCGACAGCGTCATGCGCGCCCTGCCGCCGCAGGCAGCACCCGCGATGGTCTATCTGCCCTTCGGCACGCCGCGCAGCACGGCCGTGAAGCTGCGCAAGGATGGCCATGCCACCTGGGCGGCGCTGGACCAGGAAAGCACGGATATGAAAAAGGCGGCGAAAGCCGCCGGGTGCAGCCATTGGTGGGACGGCAAGACCGTTCAACCGCTTTGACCGTTTCGCGTGAAGGATTGTTGAGATGAGCAATGTTGTGGTGGTCGGCGCCCAGTGGGGCGACGAGGGCAAGGGCAAGATCGTCGACTGGCTCAGCTTACGCGCCGATGTCGTGGTGCGGTTCCAGGGCGGGCACAATGCCGGCCATACGCTGGTGATCGGCCAGAATGTCTACAAGCTGTCGCTGCTGCCGTCGGGCATCGTGCGCAAGAACAAGCTGGCCGTGATCGGCAACGGCGTGGTGGTCGATCCCTGGGCGCTGTTCGCCGAGATCGACAAGCTGCGCGGCCAGGGCGTGGAAATCGGCGAACACAATCTGAAAGTCGCCGACAATGCCGTGCTGATCCTGCCGCTGCATCGCGAACTGGATGGCCTGCGCGAAGACGATACCGCCGGCGGCGTCAAGATCGGCACCACGCGGCGCGGCATCGGCCCGGCCTATGAAGACAAGATTGGCCGCCGCGCCATCCGCGTCTGCGATCTGGCCGACAAGGCGACGCTCGGCCGCAAGGTCGACGGCCTGCTCGGGCATCACAATGCGCTGCGCCGCGGCTTCGGCGCCGAGGAAGTGAACCGCGCCGAACTGCTGCAGCAGCTGGCCGAGATCGCCGAGAAGATCCTGCCTTATGCCGCGCCGGTCTGGCGCGATCTGGATGAAGCGCGCCGCGCCGGCAAGCGCATCCTGTTCGAGGGCGCGCAAGGGTCGCTGCTCGATGTCGATCACGGCACCTATCCGTATGTGACCTCGTCCAACACCATGGCGGGCTCGGCGTCGGCTGGCTCGGGTCTCGGGCCCGGTTCGCTCGGTTATATCCTCGGCATCGTGAAGGCCTACACCACGCGCGTCGGCGAAGGCCCGTTCCCCACCGAACTGACCGACGAGATCGGCCAGTGGCTCGGCGAGAAGGGCCATGAATTCGGTGTCGTCACCGGGCGCAAGCGCCGCTGCGGCTGGTTCGATGCCGTGCTGGTGCGGCAGACGGTGAAGCTGAACGGCATCCACGGCATCGCGCTGACCAAGCTCGATGTGCTCGACGGGCTGAAGGAACTGAAAATCTGTGTCGGCTACGAAGTGAACGGCAAGCTGCTGGACTACTTCCCGGCCGGCATGGGCGACCAGGCCGCGGCGAAGCCGGTCTACGAGACGCTGGAAGGCTGGAGCGAGACCACGCGGGGCGCGCGGAGCTGGGTCGACCTGCCGGCCACGGCCGTGAAGTATGTCCGCCGCATCGAGGAGCTGATCGGCGCGCCGGTGGCGCTGCTCTCCACCTCGCCCGAGCGCGAGGACACGATCCTGATGAAAGATCCTTTCGAGGACTGATTCCGCAAGAATCCAGTCCGATCAACGACTTCCCCGCGCGTCAGGTTATCGAATCTTAATGCCCGTTACTGAGCCATAACCTGCCCGGATCGGCCGGTTTGGCAGACACTGTGTCCATCGAGATCACCGGACCCGGGAGGGGTTCATGCTCAGGACGCAGGAAGCAGCTTCGTTCAATTTCGGCCAGGACGGCATGACCGGTCTGTGCGAGGCGATCTGCCTCGATGCGATCGAAGTCACCTCGGTCACCCGCGTCAGCATCTGGTTCTTCGACGACAACGGCGACATGGTCTGCAAGCGCCTGCTGGATTCCCGCGATGGCCGCTTCCAGGACGGCGCCGTGATCCCGCGTTCGGCCACCGCCGCCTATCTCGATGCCGCCCGGCAGGGCCTGGCCTCGATGCAGACCGAGAATGCCCCCGAACTTCCCTCCGACAGCTCCGACACCCGCGACAAGATCCAGGCCCGTATCGACCTGCTGCTGGTCGATGCCCAGAACAACCCGGCCGCAATCTTCCGCTGCGAGCGCTGGGATTCGGATGCCGACTGGCGTCCGCGCGACATCACCGTGCTGCGCAACCTGGCCCAGACGCTCGCCACCGCCGTCCGCCGCAATAGCCTGCCTGCCATTCCGGCGCTGCCGTCGGTCGCGCTCTATGGCATGGGGTCCACGCCGCAGAATCTGAACTGGCTGCGCCACAAGGACGAGACCGCGATCTGGCTGCAGGCCCTGTCTGCCGAGACCGCCTTCGACGCGCTGAATATGGATGTGCCGCTGTCGGGCGCCGACCCGCTGCTGGACGATCCCTTCGCCGATCTCGACGACGACATTCTGTAAGTTAAACTTTCCCCGGACGAAAAAGGGCTGCGTCGCAAGACGCAGCCCTTTGTTTTTTCGGCCAGAGACTGCGGCTTATGCCGGCAGCTGCTGGGGAGTGGTTGAAGACTGGCCGCTCATGCCCTGCTCCAGCGCCGCATTGCGCACGGCTTTCTGCAGCTTCTCGAAGGCGCGCACCTCGATCTGGCGCACGCGCTCGCGGCTGATGCCATAGCGCGCCGAAAGGTCTTCCAGCGTGGTCGGCTCCTCGGTCAGGCGGCGCTGCATCAGGATGTCGCGCTCGCGCTCGTTCAGCTCCTGCATGGCATTGGCCAGCAGCTGCTTGCGGCTGTCGAACTCGTCGCCCTCGACCAGACGGGCTTCCTGGTTCGGCGTCTCGTCCACCAGCCAGTCCTGCCATTCGCCGCCGCCCTCTTCGTCATTGCGCAGCGGCGCGTTCAGCGAGGCATCGCCACCGGCCAGGCGGCGGTCCATGGTGATGACCTCTTCCTTGCTGACATCCAGCTGGGTGGCGATCTTCTCCACCTGGTCGGGCGTCAGCTGGCCGCCATCGATCGCCTTCATCTGCCCGCGCAGGCGGCGCAGGTTGAAGAACAGCTTTTTCTGGGCAGCCGTCGTGCCGATCTTCACCAGTGACCACGAGCGCAGGATGTATTCCTGGATCGAGGCGCGGATCCACCACATGGCATAGGTCGAGAGGCGGAAGCCGCGGTCGGGATCGAAGCGCTTCACCGCCTGCATCATGCCGACATTGCCTTCGGAAATCAGTTCGCCCACCGGCAGGCCATAGCCGCGATAGCCCATGGCGATCTTGGCGACCAGACGCAGGTGGCTGGTGACCAGCTTGTGCGCCGAATCGACATCGCCGTGGTCGCGCCACGACTTGGCGAGCATGTACTCCTCCTGCGGCTCCAGCATGGGGAACCGGCGGATCTCCGAGAGGTAACGCGAAAGGCCCCCCTCGATGGAGGACAGGGCAGGCAGGCTGGACGTGGCAGACATCTTGGAAACTCCCCCGGCCGGGCTTTTGGGGTCCGGCGCTGAACGAGATGTGGGTGCTTTGTCGCTCATTTGCAACCGAGCAAAGCGGCCAAATACGGCGGAAGTGCGGCCGGTCTTGCCAGTCCGGCCCTCCCTTGTGATAGTGATCACAGGAAGACTGCAACCTCCGGGGAGGGGTGCCATGCGGCTGAAGGCCGGAGTGTGGGGAACCGCGTTGGCGCTCTGGCTACTGACGGTCGCCCTGGCCCCGGGTTCGGCCCGGAACGACGCCCGGGCCCAGACCCGGGAAATCCTCGAATTCACCAGCCCGTCGCGCAACGGCCCGGTGACGGTGAAGGCCGAGCTGTTCCTGCCCGAAGGCATCAACGGGAAGATGCCGGCGATGGTGATCCACCATGGCAGCGGCGGCGTCAGCAACACGCGCGAATATGCCTATGCCCGCGAATTCACAAAAATGGGCGTCGCCTCGATCGTGCCCGACAGCTTCACGCCGCGCGGCGTGAAAAGCACGGTGGAAGACCAGACCACGGTGTCGAGCAACGACATGATTGCCGATGCCTTCAATGCGCTGAAACTGGCCGCAGTTCATCCGCGCCTCGATCCGGATCGCATCGGCATCACCGGCTTTTCCAAGGGCGGCACGGTCGCGATGCGCACCGGGCTGCAGATCATGGTGAACCGCCATGTGCCGAATGGTCCGCGTTTCGCGCTGCATGTGCCGTTTTACGCGGGTTGCGACAACATGTATCTCAACATGCGCACCACCGGTGCGCCGATGCTGGTGCTGATCGGCGGCGCCGATACCTATGTCGGGCCGCAGCGCTGCATCGACGCGGTCGAGCGCATGCGGGCAGCGGGCAGCAAGGTCGATATGGTGATCTATCCGAACGCACAGCATGGCTGGGATGGCGTTGGCCGGCCCTGGAGCTATCCGAACGGCGAGAATTACAGCAAATGCACTTACGTCGAGCAGGCCGACCGCAGATGGGTGGAACAGACCACAGGGCTGACTACGACCGGCAGCGACGGCAAGGCGGTGGTGGAGAATGCACGCAAGGCGCTGGCGGCGTGCAAGACGCTCGGCGTCAGCGGCGCGCCGGACGAAGCGGTGAAAGCGCAATCGCTGGAGGCGCTGAAAGGCGCGATGAAGGCGGCGTTCAAGCTTTAGTCTTCTCACGCGGTGTTTTCGCCTTCGGTTTCGGTGGCGGCACGAAGGGCTTGACCTCCGCCGTTGGCCGGATGCCGAAGCCGGCGCGCACATAAAACAGCACGCGGTTCGGTTCCTGGCGCGCCCATTCGATGGCGTGATAGCCGCACCACTGGGTGGTGATGGCCCCCTTGGTTCCAACCGGCACAGTGACTTCCATGCTTGGCACACGCACGCGGACAAGGTTCTTCTTGTTGGTTGCGAACTTGTTCAGGATACGAAAAAAGCGGCCCGCCAGGTCCTGATTCTCCTTGTTCTTCTCGATGTAGAAGGTGATGTCGCCCGTCGAAGGATGCGGCACCGGTTCGTCATAGACACCGCCGCCCAGCCGGAACGTGACGCTTGGTGCGGGAGGGTCGGAGAAATCCCAGCGCCAGCCGGCCGAATTGTGGCGAGGAAAGACATGGGTGCTTTTCTCGCACTGTGGCTGCCATGCCGGATCGAACACCATCTTGACCCGGCTGCTGGGGCCGACCTGCGTGTCCAGGAGGTGGCTGACCATCGGCAATTCCGGCGGCTCCGGCGTGGTGACGTTGTCGTCCTTGCGATTCCCGGGGTCCGGTTCGCGGTAATAACGCGCCTCGGGGAAGGCATCCTGCAGTCCGAAGCCGAAATCCCACCAGTCGCGCTCCATCATGCAGACCTCGCGACTGCGCCAAAACAGCAGTGACTTCATGGCAGTGGCTTTCCGCTGTCGCGCAATCTCTGGGCGCGCTGTGCGCTTGCCGGGCCGGGATAGTCCCGCGAGGTTTTCGATGGCGGCTTCTGCAATTCGCCGCGCCGTTCCCAGTCGTCGCGCAGCTTTTCCATCACGTCGCGGCAAATCTCACGGGCATTGCGCCGGAATTCCTCCGCCGTCATATGCTTGCCCTGCTTCTCGAACATGGCCACCTGCTCGCCCTCGGTCTTGCCGCCGATATCATCTCGATAATATTCCTATAATATGTACCGCATTTGTTCTATTTCTCAATCTGATTTTTTACAAAGTCAGCCTTAGCGCGGCGTGTTGCGCTGGCTCGACAGCAGCTTCAGCAGTTTGGCGAAATCCTCGGGCAGCGGGCTCTCGAAGCGCAGCGCCTTGCCGGTCACCGGATGTTTGAATCCCAGCGTGGCGGCATGCAGCGCCTGGCGTTTGAAGGCGAGCAGCGCCGCGCGCGCCGCATCGCCGAGCTGAAAGCGCTGCAGGTTGCGGGCGCGGCCGTAAACCGGGTCGCCGATCAGCGCATTGCCCTTCGCTGTCATATGCACGCGGATCTGGTGCGTGCGGCCGGTCTCCAGCGTGCAGCGCACCAGCGCGCAGACCGGCTGGCCCTTGCCGTCGAAGATCAGCTTCTTGGTTTCGTAATGCGTGATCGCGTCCTTGCCGCCGCGCGTGACAATCGCCATGCGCTTGCGGTCTTTCGGGTCGCGGCCGATCGGGCCTTCGATGCTGCCCTGCAGCGGATTGGGATGGTCCCAGACCAGCGCGTCGTAACTGCGCTCGATGTCGTGTTCGGCAAACAGCGCGGCCAGCGCATGATGCGCGCGATCGTTTTTCGCCACCACCACAAGGCCCGACGTGTCCTTGTCGATGCGATGCACGATGCCCGGCCGCTTCACGCCGCCGATACCCGACAGCGTGTCGCCGCAATGATGCAGCAGGGCGTTCACCAGCGTCTTGTCCGGACTGCCGGGCGCGGGATGCACCACCAGGCCGGCCGGCTTGTCGATCACGATCAGATGCTCGTCCTCGTGGACGACGTTCAGCGGGATATCCTGCGCCTGCGGATCGGCGGCGATGGCCTCGGGCTGGCCCACGGCATAGACCTCGCCCGGTTTGATCTTGCGGGAGGGGTCGGATATCGTCGCGCCGTTCAGATGGACATGGCCGTCGAGCACCAGCGACTTGAGCCGCGAGCGCGACAAAGACGCCTCGTCCGCACCCGGCAGCAGCGCCATGGCGGCGGCCAGGTAACGGTCCAGCCGTTCGCCGGCCTGGTCGGGCGGCACGGGCGGCAGGGTTTGAAAGGTCATGTCGGACATTGGGAGACGGTCTCAAATGGGTGAGCGGGTATGAGCGAAGATGTGCAGGAGACCCGGAAGATACGGTGGTTGAAGGCCACCGTCATCGGTCTGGGCGTCATCTTCCTCGGTCTCGCCACCCTGCTGATCGTGCTGATCATGACCGGCGGGCCGAAACGTACGCCATCGGCCACCGCCACGGCGCCAGGTTCATCTATTGGCGTGCGCAACGTCACGGTCGAGGACTTGGAATTCATGATTCCGCGCAACAGCCGCGTGGCCGAGGTGTTTGCCACCGGCAACCGCATCATCCTGCGCGTGCGGCTGGCGGATGGCACCGAGCGACTCTACGCGCTGGATGGCGAGACGCTGAAGCCGCTCGGCAGCCTGACGGTGAAGACCGAGCGATGAGTGCTTTGCGCCTGTCGAGGGCACAGGCGGCGCAGCTCGCGCAGCTGGGCGAGGCGGCCTGGCCGCGCGAGGCCTGCGCGCTTCTGGTCGGCGACAGCAATTTGCGCGTCACCGAGATCGTGCCGGCGGCGAATGTCTCGACCGATCCCGAGCGCGAATTCGAACTCGATCCCGCCGTGCATATCGCCACGCTGCGCAGGCTGCGCGAGAACGGCGGAACCAATCGCATAATTGGTCACTGGCACAGTCACCCCAACGGGCGCGACGAACCGTCCGCAAAAGATGCTGCGATGGTGAGCGATCCGGGACTCGTCTGGCTGATCACGGCGGTGCATGATGGCCGCGCCCTGCCGCTGCGCGCCTTTCAGGCCGTTGCCGCCGGTGCGGGCTTCGGTTTCACGCCTCTGGCGATCAGGCAGGATTGAGCAAGATGGATTTTCGCAGCGACAACGTGGCCGGCGCGGCGCCCGAAATCATGGCGGCGCTGATGGAGGCGAATAAAGGCGACGTGTCGTCCTATGGCGCCGATCCGTGGAGTCTCAAACTCGATGCCGCCTTCTCGGCTTTGTTCGAGCACGAGTGCAAGGTGTTCCCGGTGGCCACCGGCACGGCGGCGAATGTGCTCAGCTTGAGCTGCATCGCGCCGGGCTATGGCGCGATCTACTGCCACCAGGATGCCCATATCGTCACCGACGAATGCAATGCGCCGGAATTTTTCACCGGCGGCGCCAAGCTGGTCACCTTGCCCGGCGAGAATGGCAAGATCGATGTTGCGGCGCTCGATGCGGCGCTGTCGCTCGGCTGGGCCGGTTCGCAGCACAATCCGCAGCCGTCCGCCGTCAGCATCACCCAGGCGACCGAGGCCGGCACGGTCTATTCCGTCGATGAGGTCGCTGCCATCGCCGAGCGCTGCAAACGCCATAACATGAAGCTGCATATGGACGGCGCGCGCTTTGCCAATGCGGTGGCGGGATTGAATGTCGCGCCGGCCGATCTCACCTGGCGCGCCGGTGTCGATGTGCTCAGTTTCGGCGCCACCAAGAACGGCGCGATGGGCGTGGAAGCCGTGGTCTTCTTCAAGCCTGAGCTGGCCGAGAGTTTCCTGTATCGCCGCAAGCGTGGCGCGCATCTCTTCTCCAAGGCGCGCTTCCTGTCGGTGCAGCTGCTGGCCATGCTGGACAACGGCCTGTGGCTGCGGCTGGCGCGTGAGGCCAATGCCCGCGCCCGGGAGCTTGCCGACGGGCTGGGCAATCTGCCGGGCGCGAAAGTCATCTGGCCGGTGCAGGCCAACGAGGTCTTCGTGCAGCTGCCGGCGGCGGCGGCGGACGCCATGCGCAAGCGCGGCGCGCTGTTCCACACCTGGAGCGAGGCCGACAGCCTCTACCGCTTCGTCTGCGCCTTCGACAAGACCCGCGACGACACGGCAGCGCTTGTGCAGGCAGCATCTGCCGCGCTGAAGTAACTCACATCTTCCACGGCGGGTTGAGCGTGTAGCACTCGACCAGGTAATCGGCGAAGGCGCGGACTTTCGCCGCCAGATGCTTGCGCGCCGGATAGACCACATGGATCGGCCGCAGGATATCGGCGGTGTGTTCGGTCAGCACCGGCACCAGGCGGCCTTCTTCGATGGCCTGCCGGATACCGAAATCGGCGGCGTAGCACAGGCCCACGCCGGCCAGCAGCATGCGAAAGATCGCATCGCCGTTGCTGCTGCGGAAATTGCCGCGGATGGCCGTGCGTTCGATGCTGCCGTCGGGTTTGCGGAACGGCCATTCGTTCAGGCCTTCCGGTCCGTCGAACAGCAGGCAGTTGTGCTGTGCCAGATCCTCCGGTGTTTTCGGCGTGCCGTATTTTTCCAGATAACCCGGCGCGGCACAGATGATGCGACGGTGCTCGCCCAGTTTGCGCGCGATCAGCGTCTCGTCGCGTAACGCCCCGGTGCGGATGCCGACATCCTCGCCCTCGGCCACCAGGTCGACCACCTGATCGGCGAAGGTGATCTGCACGTCGATTTTGGGGTAGCGCGCGAGAAAGTCCGGCAGCAGCGGCACGACCTGGGTCATGCCGAAACCATGCGCGACATTGACCCGCAGGGTGCCGCGCGGTTCCGCCTCGGCACCACCGACGCTGGCCTCCACCGCATCGATATCGGCGAGGATTTCGCGCACCTGGTCGGCATAGACGCGGCCCTCGGCGGTCAGGCTGACGCGCCGCGTGGTCCGCTGCAGCAGTCGCGCGCCCAGCCGGTCCTCCAGCCGCGAGATCAGCTTGCTGACCGCGGACGGCGACAGGCCGAGCGGTTTGGCGGCCTCGCTGAAGCCGCCATGATCCACCACCTGCAGGAAAGCCTGCATTTCGCCGTATCGATCCATGGTGTTCGACCTATTAATGAATTTCAGTCATCAAATACTGCCAAATCTCTGTATTAATGAAAAGCGCGACGCAGCATAGAGTTGAGGTCATAGCCACCCAGCAGAGGAAGGCCTCCCCGATGACACAGTCGCTCACGTCCCAGATTGAAACCCGCTTCCAGACCGTCGGCCAGCCGATCCGCTACATCTCGGCCGACGAGATGGCCTATCTGCGCGCCCGCGCCAGCAGCCTGCGGGCAGAGTCGAACAAGGCGCTGTTCGACGGCCTCGTCGCCCGCATCGCCAATGCCTTCCGCCCGACGGAATGGCAGGCCTCGGCCCGGATCGTTACCGTCGAGTAAGGCGGCACTTCAAGGTAACGTCTTGCGGCTTAGCTGCCGCTGACTTAGGTGATCGCTGCGCCGTTGCTTGTGACGGCGCAGCAGGAACCTCCGATGTCTTCTTCATCCACACGTCTGCCCGCTGTTTTCATCAGCCATGGCTCGCCCATGTTGACGCTGGAACCGGATCGTCCGGCACACCAGTTCCTGCGCACTGCTGCCGCGCTGTGGCCAAAGCCGAAGGCGATCCTCGCCGTCTCCGCGCATTGGGAAACCGCACAACCCGCCGTCGGCGCCGTCGCGCAACCTGAGACCATCCACGACTTCTACGGCTTTCCGCCGGCGCTCTATCGCATGCATTACAACGCGCCGGGCACGCCGCAGCTGGCCGCGCGTATTCGCGATCTGCTGGCGGAGGCCGGCTACGCGGCAGCTCTGGATGCACAGCGCGGCCTCGATCACGGCGCCTGGTCACCGCTGACGCTGATCTATCCCGATGCCGAGATTCCCGTGCTGCAGCTTTCGATCCAGTCGCAGCGCGATCCGGCGCATCATCTGGCCCTGGGCCGTGCGCTGTCTGCGTTGCGTGATGACGGCGTGCTTATCATGGCGACCGGCTCGATGACCCACAATCTGCGCCTGCTGGACCGCAGCGACAGCCAGCCGCCGGCCGAGTGGGCATCTGCGTTTGCGGAGTGGATGGCGCAGAAGCTGGCGCAGCGCGACGATGCGGCGTTGCTGGATTATCGCCGTCAGGCGCCGTTCGCGGCGCAGAACCATCCGACCGACGAACACCTGCTGCCGCTCTACGTCGCGCTCGGCGCGGCTACACCGGGCCAGCCGGCCGAACGCATCCATGCCAGCTTCGCGCATGGCTCGCTGGCGATGGACAGCTACAGTTTCGCGTAGAATCTAGCGCGCGATATCGAGCAGCAGCCGGACCACGACGACGTCCAGCACCACGATATACAGCAGCATCAGCAGCAGCATCAGATAGCGGTGGATGTCACCGCTGAGCTTTGGCTTGCGGCGCAGTGCGTTGCGCGCAAAATTGGAAAAGTCGGTCGCCAGATATGCCATTTTGGCGTGTTCGTTGCCCTGCCAGGATTGCAGCATGGCAACGACGCCCAGACTGGCGGCGCCGACAAAGCTTAAGAATCCGGCGACGAAGCGCGTCACGTCGGGCGCGAAGGGGACGGCGATGCCGATCGCCACCAGTGCCAGCGCGATCAGGGTGAAATACTCCACCATCCGCCATTGCTGCCGCTTGGCGAACAGCACGTTGCGGGCGGCGGCATCGTAAAGCAGCCGGTATTCGGCATGGGTGACGTCGTCGAGTTCGCTGGGGGCAAGCTGCTCCACCTCATCCTCCGCCGCGGGCGCCGTGGCGGGGGCCTTGGGAGCGAGCGGGCGGGGCGGGGCGCTTGATCCGCCACCAGAGGGTTTGCCGGGCTGAATCGCCATGACCCCAGTCTAATCCTGTTTCAGTCCGGGACCTAGGCCGGCCTCAAGGGGGCGTACGGCTGGGGTTTCCGGTCCCGGCAGAAATTGCCGCCCGGCAAAGACGGCGGGGGCAATGGGCTCCGACGTCTCTGAAATATTATCTCTGAATCATACACTTATCTCGATCATGGGACTTGGCCCGGCGCTTGCTTCTAAAGCTGCGACGAATTGAGGATTCCATGAAAGTCGCACAGGTAAACAGCCCTCTCGCTTCGACCCACGGCCAACCGGCCGAGGAGCCCTCGAGCCGTGCCGACGCTTTTGCCCGCGTGCTGCAGACCGCTGTATTTGGCCAGGGCAGCGAAGCGGTGGCGAAGACGACCGAGCGCGCCATGGCGGCGGCCGCGCCGCGCACCGAAACCCGCCCGGTCGAGCGCCGCGAGCGCGCCGAGCCGGCCTCGACCCGCCCGAACACCACGCCCGCCCCGCGCAAGGACACTGTCCGCGATACCAACACCCGCGACACGGCTGCTGCCCAGAAGCCCAGCGAGGGCAAGGCACCGGCCAGGACCGAGACCAAGCCCGCCAAGGACACTGCCGAAAAGCCTGTCGCCGAGCAGACTGAAAAGGCCCCTGAAGACGCTGCCGCCACTGCGCCGCAGCAGGATGCCGCTGCCCAGCCGGTCGACCAGACTGGTGAGCAGACGGCCGAACAGCCGGAGGCACAGGATGCCGCCGGTGACACCGCGGAAGAGACACTGCCCGAAGATGCCGGCAAGCCGGTGGTGGCCGATGCTCCCGATGCCGCGCTGATTCTCGCCCTGCTGCAGACCCAGGTGGTGCCGGTGGACGCCGCCGCGGCTGTCACCACCATTGCCGCGCCGGCTGCTGATGCCGCTGCTGTCGCGACTGTCCCGGTTGTCTCCGTCCTGTCGCCCGAAGAAGCCGCTGCTGCCGCGCTGGCCGCCGCTGCCGAAGCGCAGACCAAGGCGGCCGCGCCGGTGCAGACCCATGCTGCCGATGCCGAGCCCGTCGATGCCAAGGCCGCCGCGCCGGCGGTGGCGCAGCCCGCGCTGCCAGCTGGCGCTGCCGAGCCGCAGATCAAGACCGCCACCGACACCAGTGCCGCTGCGTTGCTCTCGCAGCAGCAGACGGTGTCGGCAGAAGATTTCGCAACACTCCAGCAGGCGCTGACGGCCCAGAATCAGGGTCAGGTGCAGGTGCAGGAACAGGCCGGTAAGCCGGCCGTGACGGCCGAGGCGAAGCAGAAAGCCGAGCCCAAGGCCGACAAGATCGTGACCGTCGATGTGCAGACGGTGATGGCAACGCCGAAGACGCTGGTCGATCAGTCCGCGCTGTTCGCCATGCAGGACGACGACCAGGCCGTCGCCGACATGGCGCAGTTGCAGCAGCAGGCCCAGGCCGCGTTGCAGCAGCAGGCGCAGCCGACGGCGTCAGAACTCAAGTTCAATGCCGCCCTGCTGCAGGCCGCTGCCGACGACATCGCGTTGCAGGCCGGCAGTACCGCCAGCAGCAGCGGGACCAGCGGCCAGCAGAGCGCTACCATCGGCGCCACTACCGCAACGCAGGCAACACAGGCAACACAGGCAACGCACCAGGCCGCGACGCAGACCGCCGCGCGCCATCTCAATGCCTATGTGCCGGTTGGCGAACAGGTCGGCGTGCAGATCAAGAAGGGCGTTGCCGAAGGCCTCGACAAGATCTCGATCAAGCTCGATCCGGGCAATCTCGGCAAGGTCGAGATCAAGCTGGAAATCGGCCATGACGGCCGTCTGCAGGCGGTGATCGCCGCCGACAAGCCCGAAACCCTGCAGCTGCTGCAGCAGGATGTGAAGAATCTTGAGCAGTCGCTGCGCGATGCCGGTCTGAAGACCGACCAGCAGTCGCTGAATTTCACGCTGCGCGACCAGAGCCAGGCCAATGAAGGCCGCGATGGCAACGACGCCGGCAATGGCCGCCACCAGAATCGTGGCGGCGAAGAGTATGCCGAAACCGGCGCAAACACTGATCCGGCGCAGCTTGCTGCTGCCAACGCACAACGGGCTGCCACCGCACGCGGCGGGCTCGATATCCGCATCTGATTTGTCGCAAGGAGAACCACCATGGTTACCGGCGTAGGCTCAACCACCACCGTCCCGCAGACCCAGTCGGAAGTTTCCGGCGTGTCGCTGGCGAAGAACTTCGACACCTTCCTCACGCTGCTCACCACGCAGCTGAAGAACCAGGATCCGACCTCGCCGATGGACTCGAAAGAGTTCACCAACCAGCTGGTGATGTTCAGTCAGGTCGAACAGTCGATCAATCAGAACAAGAACCTGGAAAAGCTGCTGGCGATGTTCGCCTCGCAGCAGAGCAGCAACAACCTGAGCTACATCGGCAAGATCGTCGATGTCGACGATAACCAGGTGGAATTGCAGCAGGACGGCAGCGCCTTCTGGTCCTACGAACTGCCCGCCGGCGCCACCAGTGTCAAATACAACATCCTGGATTCCGCGGGCAAAGTGGTGCGCACCGTGACCTCGAACGCGCCCGCCGGTGGTTTCCCGAAGGGCCGTATCGAACTGGCCTGGGACGGCAAGGACGGCCAGAGCGTCGCGCAGCCGGCCGGCAAGTACAAACTGGAAGTCATCGCCAAGGATGGCGGCGGCAAGACCATCGAAGGCAGCAAGGTCTATGCGCGCGGCTATGTCAGCTCGCTCGATACCGTGGATGGCCAGCAGTATCTCGTCATCGGTGGCAACAAGTACCTGCCCGAGAAAGTCGTGTCGGTCTATCCGGCGCCGGCGGCCCCGAGCAACGATGACGAAGAGGAAGAGCAGCAGCCTGCGGCGTAAGCCGCGTTGGCTTCTCTCCCGGTTGTTTCCAGTAGCTTTTTTTGACGTGAGGCGATGACGACCATGCAGAACCTGATCGAGACCATGACCAGCCCGACGCGCCCGATGGCCGCGCCGACCAGCGTGATCGGGCCCGAAGGTCAGCGGATCACGCGTGACACCCTGCCGCCAGCCAATACCAAACGCTGGGTGATCCGCCGCAAGGCCGAGGTTGTGGCCGCGGTCCGTGGCGGCCTGCTGACGCTGGAAGAAGCCTGCGAGCGCTACATCTTAACGGTCGAGGAATTCCAGTCCTGGCAGCGGGCCATCGAGCAGCACGGATTGCCCGGTTTGCGCACCACCCGGCTGCAGGAATACCGCCCCGGTACGTTAAGGGATCCGGCGATTCGCAGTTTTTAGGGAAATCCTATTAACTAGCTGATTTTATTACTGTTTGTGTGGTTAACATTCCGGTAGGCAAAATTTGCCGGGATGTTAACCTCTCCTTCATTCCCGCTACCTAATTTGGCGTCTGTGGGCAGGTTTGGGACCAGCCCGTAACGCGTGCCTTGGTGCAGGGGTGATGCCGTGAACGGTATTATGAACATGATGCGGAACATTGGTCCCGCGCGGCTGGCAATGCTGGCGGCGACGGCCGCGGTTCTGATCGGTTTCTTCGTCTTCCTGGGTATGAAAGTCACGCAGCCCAAGATGGCGCTGCTTTACGGCAATCTGGACCTGCAGTCCTCCGGCGAAATCGTCAATCGCCTCGAAGCTCAGAAAATTCCCTACCAGATCGTCGCCAACGGCGCGCAGATCCTGGTGCCCGAAGACCGCGTGCTGCGGGCCCGCATGCAGCTGGCCGAAGGCGGCCTGCCGTCGGGCGGCGCTGCCGGTTACGAAATCTTCGACAAGGCCAATGCCCTGTCGGCGACCAATTTCATGCAGAACATCAACCATCTGCGCGCCATGGAAGGCGAGCTGGCCCGCACGATCCGTTCGATCGAGCAGGTGCAGACCGCCCGCGTGCATCTGGTGCTGCCCAAGCGCGAGGTGTTCAGCCGCGAACAGCGCGAGCCCTCGGCCTCGATCATCGTCAAGACGCGCGGCGGCCGGCTCGACCAGCCGCAGGTCCGCGCGATCCAGAATCTCGTCGCCTCGGCGGTGCCTGATCTGAAGCCGTCGCGCATCTCGATCGTGGACGACCGCGGCAACCTGCTGGCCGGCACGCAGGAAGAGCCCGATGCGGCCACTGCCACGGCCAACCGCATGTCCGACATGCGCCGCCAGATCGAAGACCGCCTGCGCAAGAATGTCGAGGCGCTGCTCGAGCGTTCGGTCGGCGTCGGCAACATCCGCGCGGAAATCTCGGTCGACATGGATTTCGACCGCGTCACCACCAACCAGGAACTGTTCAATCCTGACCAGCAGGTGGTGCGCTCGACCCAGACGATCACCGAAAATAACCAGAGCCAGGAAGGCCAGCAGAACGTCACGGTCGCCAACAACCTGCCGGAAGCGCAGGGCCAGGGTGGCAGTCAGGCGACCACGAGCGGCAACCGCACCGAGGAACTGGTCAACTACGAAATCTCCAAGACGATCCGTACCCAGGTGCGTGAAGCCGGCACGATGCGCCGCGTCACGGCGGCCGTGCTGGTCAACAATATCGTGCAGGTCGACGGTTCGGGCCAGCGCTCGTATCTGGCGCGCTCGCCGGAAGAGATGCAGCAGATCAATGCGCTGGTGCGCAGCGCCATCGGCTTCGACCAGCAGCGCGGCGACACGGTGGAAATCGTTTCGATGCGCTTCGCCGAGCCGGGCGACGTGCCTGAGGAAATCGATCCGAACAGCCTGCCGGTCCTGCTCGGACTGACCAAGGCTGAACTGTTCCGCATCGGCGAGATCGCCGGCTATGTCCTGCTCGGTCTGCTGGCCATGCTGCTGGTGGTGCGTCCGCTGATCCGCCGCGTGCTCGAAGCCTCGCAGGATAGCGAAGACATTCCGCCGGGCATGCTGACTCCGGCCATGCCGGGCCTGCCGATGGTGGTGGGCGGCGCGCCGCTCGCCGAGCTGCCGGCGGCGCCCGATATTGGCATGGCACCGCCGACGCCCGGCATCGAATCGATGATCGATATCGCGCGCATCGAAGGTCAGGTGAAGGCGTCCAGCTTGAAGAAGATCGGCGAGATCGTCGACAAGCATCCGGAAGAGGCCGTGTCGATTATCCGCAACTGGCTCTATCAGGCCGCCTGACAGGTCGCTAGGAGCGCGCTATGGCAGAAAAAGATTTCCGTCAGCTGAAGGGGCCCGACAAGGCGGCCATGCTGATGCTCGCTCTGGGCGAGGAGCATTCCGCCAAGATCTGGCCGCTGCTCGACGACGAAGAGATCAAGGAAATCTCGCAGAACATGGCCAACCTCGGCGCGGTGAATTCCGACGTCGTGGAAAAGCTGTTCCTCGAATTCGTCAACAATTTCTCGTCCACTGGTTCACTGACCGGTACCTTCGACAGCACGGAACGCCTGCTGATGAAGGCGCTGCCGTCGGAACGCGTCAACCAGATCATGGAAGAAATCCGCGGTCCGGCCGGCCGCACCATGTGGGACAAGCTCGCCAACGTGAACGAAAACGTGCTGGCGAACTACCTGAAGAACGAATATCCGCAGACCGTCGCTGTCGTGCTGTCGAAGATTCGTCCGGAACATGCCGCGCGTGTGCTTGCCGCGCTGCCGGAAGAATTCTCGATGGAAGTCGTCATGCGCATGCTGCGCATGGAGGCGGTGCAGAAGGAAGTGCTCGACAAGGTGGAGCAGACGCTGCGAACCGAATTCATGTCGAACCTGGCGCGCACCAACCGCCGTGACGCCCACGAAATGATGGCGGAAATCTTCAATAGCCTGGATCGCAACACCGAGGCGCGTTTCCTCGCGGCCCTGGAAGAGCGCAGCCGCGACGCCGCCGAACGCATCAAGGCACTGATGTTCACCTTCGAGGATCTGATCAAGCTGGACCCGTCCGGTGTGCAGACCCTGCTGAAGGGCGTCGAAAAGGACAAGCTCGGCCTGGCGCTCAAGGGTGCGTCGGAAACGCTGCGCGATCTGTTCTTCTCCAACATGTCCGAACGCGCGTCCAAGCTGCTGCGTGAGGAAATGGAATCGATGGGTCCGGTGCGCCTCAAGGATGTCGATGAGGCTCAGATGCTGATGGTCAACACGGCCAAGGAACTGGCATCCAAGGGCGAGATCATGCTGGCCGACAACAAGGGCGAAGACGAACTTATCTATTGAGAATGGCGGCGTAAGTTACGATGGCAAGCAAGGCAAAATTCCTGTTCGACGTACCCTTCGATGGCAGCCGCCCGAAGGTGGAGCGGAATTACGCGCCCAAGGCGCCGCCGGCGAAATTCTCCGCCGAGGATGTCGATGCCGCCAAGGCTGCCGCCTTCGCCGAGGGCGAGGTTGCCGGCCGGCAGGCCGCGTATGGCGAGCATCAGCAGAATCTGGAACAGGCGCTGCGCAGTATCGCGCAGCAGCTGGCGGCAATCGCCGCCGGCCAGCAGCAGGCCCGCATCGCGGCCAGCGCCGAAGCGACCGAACTGGCCGTGGCCATTGCGCGCAAGCTGGCGGGCCGTCTGATTGAACGCCAGCCGCTCGATCAGGTCGAGGCGCTGGTGCTGCGCTGCATGGACGACATGCGCGACGAGCCGCGCCTGGTGATCCGCGCGGCCGAAGCGGTGGTGCAGCAACTGGACGCCAAGATCGACCAGCTGATGGCGCAGTCGGGCTTCGGCGGCAAGCTGGCGCTGGTGCCCGACGAAACGATGGCGCCGACCGATTGCCGCATCAACTGGGCCGATGGTTCGGCCGAGCGACGCCAGACGGCGCTGGAACACGAAGTCGACCAGGCGGTTGAACGATATCTGGCCGGGCTGCAGGCGCAGCTGGCGGAGCCCGGCGAATAGCCGCGGCAAGGAGTGAGCGAGTATGGCGGACAGTGACGATCTTGAACTGAAGGATCTCGGCCAGGGCGGCGGGATGATGGCCGAGGACGATCCCGATGCGGCACGGACCGCGGCGGACCTTCAGGCCGTGTTCGATATTCCGGTCCATGTCTCGGCTGTGCTGGGCAAGGCCAATATGCAGGTCAGCCAGCTGCTGAAGCTGGGGCGCGGTGCGGTGGTCGAACTCGACCGCAAGGTTGGCGAGGCGATCGACATCTATGTGAATAACCGGCTGGTGGCGCGCGGCGAAGTCGTCGTGGTGGAAGACCGCCTGGGTGTGACCATGACGGAAATCATCAAGGGCGGCCGCGGCGGCTGATGCGCAGCGCCGGTTTGAAGCCGATGTTTTTGATTAAAGCGGGAAGCTGGGGCAGATTATGCGACTGATCATCTTTGGAACGCTGAATGGGCAGATCGGTGCGGCGACTCGCATCGCTCTGCAGCGCGGCGCCAAGGTTATCCAGGTCGAGGATATCGAGCAGGGCCTGAACACGCTGCGCAGCGGTCGCGGCGCCGATCTGGCCATGATCGATGTCAGTCTTGATGTGAAACACCTGGTCGA
Source organism: Ferrovibrio terrae (assembly GCF_007197755.1). Classification (NCBI taxonomy): domain Bacteria; kingdom Pseudomonadati; phylum Pseudomonadota; class Alphaproteobacteria; order Rhodospirillales; family Rhodospirillaceae; genus Ferrovibrio; species Ferrovibrio terrae. The sequence goes on along the minus strand of NZ_CP041636.1, from coordinate 916,302 downwards.
CAGCCTGAAGGCCGAACGCATCAACCTGCCTGTGGTCGCCTGCGGCATTGGCAATGATGCCCGCGCCGCGGTGGCCGCGATCCGCGCCGGCGCCAAGGAATACCTGCCGCTGCCGCCGGAAGCCGATCTGATCGCGGCCGTGCTGGAAGCGGTGGCCGAGGAAAGCCACCAGATGCTGTTCCGCGACCCGGCGATGGGTCAGGTGGTCAGGCTGGCGGAGCAGATCGCGCCGAGCGGCGCCTCGATCATGATCACCGGTGAAAGCGGCACCGGTAAGGAAGTGATGGCGCGCTTCATCCATATGAAGTCGCCGCGTTCCGACAAGCCTTTCGTTTCGGTCAACTGTGCCGCCATTCCGGACACGCTGCTGGAATCGGAACTGTTCGGCCACGAGAAGGGCGCCTTCACCGGCGCCGTCGCGCGTCGCCTGGGCAAGTTCGAGGAAGCCAACGGCGGCACGCTGCTGCTCGATGAAATCAGCGAGATGGATGTGCGCCTGCAGGCCAAGCTGCTGCGCGCCATCCAGGAACGCGAGATCGACCGCATCGGCGGCAGCAAGCCGGTCAAGGTCGATATCCGTGTCATCGCCACTTCGAACCGCAACCTGGCCGATGAAGTGGCCAAGGGCAATTTCCGCGAAGATCTGCTGTTCCGCCTCAATGTGGTGAACATCAAGCTGCCGCCGCTGCGCCAGCGCCCGGCCGATATCGAAATGCTGTCGACGTTCTTCGTCAAGAAATACGCCGAAGCCAATGGCGTACCAGAGCGGCCAATGTCGCCCGCCACGCTGGAAGCCCTGCGCCTGGCGCCGTGGCGCGGCAATGTGCGCGAACTGGAAAACACCATGCACCGCGCCGTGCTGCTGGCCATGGGCTCACAGATCGAACTGGCCGACGTCCGCCTGCCCGATGGCTCGGCGCTGACCGAGGCGATCGGCCGTGGCACCGGCGCTACTGCGGAAGCTTCTGCTGGCGAAGCCGGCACGCCGGCCAATATGGTCGGACGTACCGTTGCCGATGTCGAGCGGGACCTGATCATCGACACGCTGAAACATTGCCTGGGCAATCGCACCCATGCGGCGACCATCCTGGGTATTTCGATCCGCACCTTGCGCAACAAGCTGAAGCAGTATTCCGACGAAGGCCTGGCCGTTCCGGCGGCCAACGAGGGCACGCGCGTCACGGCCTGATAGCTGTGTCGCACGTGGGTTGAGGAGAAGAGGGTATGGCGGAGAATCTGCCGGCTGACGTTCCGGCCGCCTCAGGAGGCGGTGCTGGCGGCGGTATGTTCAGTCGGCTGCGCATCGGGCAGCATGGCGACATCATGCTCGCCATCGGCATCATGGCGATCCTGTCGGTGCTCATCCTGCCGATGCCGACCTGGCTGCTCGACGTGGCGCTGGCGCTGTCGATCACCGCGTCCGTGCTGGTGATGATGACCTGCCTGTTCGTCACCCGGCCGCTCGAATTCTCCAGCTTCCCGACCGTGCTGCTGATCACCACGATGCTGCGGCTGTCGCTGAACCTGGCCTCTACCCGCCTGATCCTGGGCCACGGCCATGAAGGTACCGATGCCGCCGGTCATGTGATCGAGGCCTTCGGCCAGTTCATCATGGGCGGTAACCTGGTGATCGGCATCATCGTATTCGCCATCCTGGTGATTGTGAACTTCGTCGTCATCACCAAGGGCTCCGGCCGTATTGCCGAAGTGTCGGCACGCTTCACTCTCGATGCGATGCCCGGCAAGCAGATGGCGATCGACGCCGATCTGTCGTCTGGCCTGATCGACGAAGCCACTGCCCGTGTCCGCCGCAAGGAACTGGAAGACGAGTCGGGCTTCTTCGGTTCGATGGACGGCGCCTCGAAATTCGTGCGTGGCGACGCCGTCGCCGGCCTGCTGATCACCTTTATCAACCTGATCGGCGGCATCCTGATCGGCGTGATCCAGAACGGCATGCCGTTCAGCGCAGCGCTCAATACCTACTCGATCCTGTCGGTCGGTGATGGTCTGGTGGCGCAGATCCCCGCGCTGATCATCTCGGTTGCCGCCGGTATCATGGTCTCGAAGGGCGGTGTCACCGGCACCACCGACAAGGCGCTGTCGCGCCAGCTGTCGTCGGTCAAGGGCTTGGGCATGTCGGCGCTTCTGTCGGCCGCCTTCGCACTCATTCCGGGCATGCCTTTCATCCCCTTCATGATCCTGGCGCTGATGACCGGCGGCCTGGCCTATCTCGCCTGGAAGCAGGAACAGAAGGTCATCGCCGATGCCTTTGTACCGCCCGCTGCAGCCCCGGCGCCGATCAGTCCGCTGGATGAGCCGGTCACCAATGCGCTGGTGATGGACGACCTGCGTCTGGAGCTCGGCTTCAGCCTGCTGCCGCTGATCAACGACGCGCGCGGCTATCGCCTGACCGACCAGATCAAGGCGCTGCGCCGCCAGATCGCCATCGACATGGGCTTCATCATGCCCAGCGTGCGCATCCTGGATAACATGCAGTTGCCCGGCACGACCTATGTGATTCGCGTCAAGGAAGTGGAAGCGGCGCGCGGCGAAGTCAGGCCGAACCTGCTGCTGACCATGGATCCGCGTGGCGAACGCATCGCGCTGGCCGGCGAAGAGACCATCGAGCCAACTTTTGGCCTGCCCGCCATGTGGGTGGACGAAAGCATGCGTGACGAGGCGATGTTCCGCGGCTATACCGTGGTCGATCCCGGCACGGTGATCACCACGCATCTGACCGAAGTGGTGAAGGACAACATGTCCGACCTGCTCAGCTTCGCCGAGACGCAGAAGCTGATCGACGAGTTGAAGAAGACCAACGAGAAACTGGTCACCGAAGTGATCCCGACCCGCACCAACGTCAACGGCGTGCAGCGCGTGCTGCAGAATCTGCTGAGCGAGCGTATCTCGATCCGCGATCTCTCCACCATCCTGGAGGCGATCGCCGAGGCGAGCGGCTATACCCAGAGCATCACGCAGATCACCGAGCATGTGCGCTCGCGTCTGGCGCGCCAGATCTCCAATGCCAATGTCAGCCCGGACGGCTTCATCCCGCTGGTGACCCTGTCGCCGCAATGGGAGCAGAATTTCGCCGAGGCGCTGGTCGGCCAGGGCGAGGACCGCCAGCTCAGCATGCAGCCGTCGCGTCTGCAGGAATTCATCACCCAGGTCCGCCAGACCTTCGAGCGCCTCGCCGCCGAGGGCCATATGCCGGTACTGCTGACCAGCCCGACGGCGCGGCCCTATGTGCGCTCGATCATCGAACGATTCCGTCCTGCCACCGTTGTGATGTCGCAACAGGAAATCCATCCGAAGGCCAAGCTTCGGACGATTGCGCAGATCTGAGGATGGGCTGACAGATGCGGCTCAAAACCTTCCAGGCTGAAACAATGACCGAGGCGATGGACCTCGTTCGCCAGGCCTTGGGCGATGAGGCGATCATCGTCTCGACCTACACGCACCGCAACGGCGGCGGCGTCGAGATCACCGCCGCCATCGAACAGGCAAGCGAAGACGATTTCGCCACGCCGGAAGCGCAGGCGCTGCGCTATGGCCAGGGCAATGGCCGGCTGTTCGTGCCAGACGAAGATTTTACGAGTCAGGGCGACCTGCAGCAGACCGGGGACATGATCCTCGGTGCGCTCAGCTGGCATGGCGTGCCGGCCCGCGTGGCCGAACGGCTGACCCAGGTGGCGATGCGCGTCGGCCTCGACGATGCCATCGGCGCACTGGCCGAGGCGCTGGACGAAACCTATCGCTTCCCGGGCCTCAGTACCGACAACCGGCCGCTGATCCTGATCGGCCCGTCGGGCAACGGCAAGACCGTGGTGGCGGCCAAGCTGGCCGCGCGCTGCGTGATCGAGCGCCGCCCGGTGCAGCTGATTTCCACCGATGTCAGCCGCGCCGCGGCCGGCGAGCAGCTGTCGGCGCTCTGCCGCGTGATGAGCGCGCCCTTCCTGGAAGCCGCCGATGCGCGCGAGCTGCAATATGTCGTGAACCAGGCGCCCGATGCAGCGAAGCTGATCATCGATACTGCCGGCGTGAATCTGCATGACGCCGCCGAGCGCAAGGCACTCAAGGCGCTGATCCAGGCCAGCGGCGCTGAGCCGGTCGCCGTGCTTGCGGCAGGCACCGATGCCGTGGAGTGTGGCGAGATTGCCGCCCAGGCCGTGTCGCTGGGCGCGCGTCGCTATGTCGGCACACGGCTGGATGCGGCACGCCGTCTCGGCGCACTGATTGCTGCCGCCGATCTCGGCGGTCTTGCTTTCGCCGATGTCAGCGCCAGCTCGTTCATCGGCAAGGGCTTTGAACGCTGCGATCCGCTCAGTCTCGCGCATCGCCTGCTGGCCGATCCGGATGCCCGCAGCTCCGCTATCGATCCTGCCGAAGAAATGCAATACTTTTCCCCGAAACCCGCCGCCATGAAGGCTGCCGAATGACCGTGATGACCATGACGCCGACTCCGCCGTCCTCTCCTGCTCGCCCGGTCCGCCATCCTGCTGCGGCGGTGCGCCAGCATAACGTGATCGCCGTTGCCTCGGGCAAGGGTGGTGTCGGCAAGACCTGGCTTTCGGTCACGCTGGCGCATACCTTCGCGCGCCAGGGCCAGCGCGTGCTGCTGTTCGATGGCGATATAGGCCTCGCCAACGTCGACATCCAGCTCGGCCTGATGCCAGACCGCGATCTCGGCAGCGTGATTGCCGGCCGCTTCAGCCTGGCCGATGCGATCATGCCGTCGGAAGCCGGCTTCGACATCATCGCCGGCAAGTCGGGCTCGGCCTCGCTCGCCACGCTGGACCAGCCAGCCATGAGCGTTGTGCGCGATGAACTGATGCAGCTGGCCAAGAGCTATGACCGCGTCATCATCGATCTGGGCGCCGGCGTCGATTCCGTGGTGCGGACCTTCTCGGCAGTTGCCGGCATCACGCTGGTGGTCACCAACGACGAACCGACCGCGCTCACCGATGCCTATGCCTATATCAAGCTGACCCGCATGGCCGATCGCAACGCCGATGTGCGCGTGGTGATCAATATCGCGCCAACCACGCGCGAAGGCGAACGCACCTATGCCAAGCTGAACAAGGCGGCGGAAAACTTCCTGAAATACTCACCGCCGCTGGCCGGTGTGATCCGCCGTGACGACAAGGTGCGCGATGCGATCCGCAACCAGGTGCCGCTGCTGACGCGCCATCCGACCTGCGAGGCCGCCGAGGATGTCGAAGGCCTGATGAACAGCCTGCTGCGCGCGCCCGTCGCGATGCAGCCCTGATCTTGCCGTAAGCGGGCGGAGAGGCGCGTGAGCGATCTCGGCCCCGTTGTACCCAAGCCGGCGGTCATGCCCGGCAACACGCCTGTTACCTCAACGCCTGCGCCAACCGCGCCGACACCGGCGCCGGGTGGCGGCACGCCTGCGCCGACACAACAGGCGCCGCCCTCTCCCACTGCCGTCCTGCAGGGCGATGCCGCCGACATTGCCGCCAGCGCGCGCGAACTGGCCAGGGGCGGCCAGATCTCGGCGCAGGTGGTGGCGCGCGACGCCGCGGCATTGCTGGTGCGCACGGCCGCCGGCAACACGCTGGCGCTGACCAATCTGGCGCAGGCCTTTGAGCAGGCCAATCTCGCCACGCTCAATGCGGCGATCAAGCTGCAGCTCAACCCCGCCAATCCGCAGCAGGCGACCGTGCTCAGCGTCAACAACACCACGTTGCCGCTGCCCATGCCAGCGCAGGCGATGCCACCGACGGCGGCACAGCTCGCGCTCGCCACTTCGCCGCCGCAGCCGGCAACTGCTGCAGCCGCGCCGGTGTTGCCGCAGGCCGGACAGACCCTGCAGGCCGTGCTTTTGACGCCAACGACGAACGCCGGTGCAACTGCATTGCCCGCCGGCAGCCAGCTGCAGGTGGTGGTGCAGACCGTCACTCTGCCCAATGCAGCATCGGCAACCACGCCGGTACCCGCGGGCCAAGCCGCCGTCCTGCCGACTGTTCCGGCGGGAACACCGCCGCAGTTGCCGTCCTCCGCCACGCCGCAGGCGACGACGCCATCCAGTGCAACGCCTGCGCCGGTCCTGCAGCCCACTGTTTCTTCTGTGCCAGTGCAGCAGGGCCTTCCGCAGGCCGTCGTGCCACCGCCATCGGCTCAGCCTTCCGCTCCGCCGCAGATGCAGACACCCGTGCAGCCACCGGTGCTGCCCACGGCCACGCCAGCCGGTTTGCCACAGGCAACCGCCGCGCTGTCACAGACTCTGGCGACACCGACACCCGCCCTGCAGGCCGCGGCGACCACGAGTGGTCCGATCACCGGTATCGTCACTGGCCAGGGCCAGGGCGGACAGGTGATGGTGTCGACTCCGCAGGGCGTGCTGTCGCTGAATCTGCCGCAGCCGCTGCCGCCCGGCACGCAGATCACCTTCGCACTCGGCAGCATCACGCGGCCGCCGGCGACAACGCCGACACAGTTGACACCGGCGCCACTGGCTGGCGTGCTGACGCGGCTGCATGACGGCTGGCCCAATCTGCAGGCCACGCTGGATGCGATCCGCGCCGCCGATCCCGCACTGGCGCAGCGACTGCAGACCGAATTGCTGCCACAGCCGAATTCGCGGCTGGCATCGACGGCATTGCAGTTCATCGCCGCCGCTGCCGTGGGCAATGCGCAGGCCTGGCTCGGTTCGGAAGCGGTGCGCAAGCTGCAGCAGAGCGGCAGGGCCGACCTGCTGAACAAACTGGATGACGATTTCCGCGATCTCGGCAAGCTCAACCAGCGCCAGGGTGACAATGACTGGCAGGCGCTGGTGATGCCGATGATGATCGGCGGCAAGGTCGAGCCGATCCAGATCTTCATGCGTCGCCGCAAGGACCCGAAGAAGAACCAGAAGCAGACGCGCTTCATCATCGACTTCGATCTGGAAAGCACCGGCCCGATCCAGTTCGATGGTTTTGTCGGCTCCAAGCAGCTCGACCTGGTCCTGCGCAGTGAAACCGAATTCGGCCCGGCCTTCCGCATCGATGTGACGGCGATCTTTGAAGAGGCGCTGGCGATCACCGGCATGGCCGGCTCGCTCCGCTTCCACGACAGGGAAAAGCCGCTGCTCTGGCCGAGTCCGGAGCTCGACAGCCGCGGCCCCAGTACTGAAATCAAAGCATAGTAAGCGCAAGTTGCGGATAGTGTGGCTGCGGGTATTGCCCTAGATCACCTGTATCTCGCACGGAGACCCGGATGACGGCCCGCACGTGGCTGCTGTTGATTGCCCTGTCGATCCTGTGGGGCGGCTCGTTCTTTTTCATCGGTGTCGCCGTTACGGCGCTGCCACCCTTCACCATTGTCGCCGCCCGCGTCGTGCTGGCCATGCTGGTGCTGTTGCTGGTGCTGCGCGGGATGGGGATCGCGCTGCCGCGCGGCAGCAGTCTGTGGCTCGCTTTTATTGGCCTGGGGCTTCTGAACAATGCGATTCCCTTCACGCTGTTTGTCTGGGCACAGGCGCAGATGCCGAGCGGGCTGGCCTCGATCCTGAATGCCACCACGCCGATCTCGACGGCGCTGGTCGCGCATGCCTTCACCACGGATGAGAAACTGACGCCGGGCCGTATCCTCGGCGTGCTGCTGGGGCTGGCCGGCGTCGCCGTGATGCTGGGACCGGACCTGCTGGCCGGGCTCGGTGATAACCTGCTGGCGCAGGGCGCCTGCCTGCTCGCCACGCTGTCCTATGCCTGTGCCGCCGTCTATGGCCGTCGCTTCCGGCGCTTCGGCGTCGCGCCGCTGGTCATGGCCGCCGGACAGTTGATCGTCTCGGGCGTGCTGATTTTGCCGCTGGCGCTGCTGGTCGAACAGCCATGGCGGCTGCCGTTTCCGGGTTGGCCTGTGCTGGCGGCGCTGGCGGGTCTTGCCGTGCTGTCGACCGCACTGGCCTATGTGATCTATTTCCGCATCATGAACGCGGCCGGCAGCAATGTGAATCTGGTGACTCTGCTGGTGCCGGTCAGTGCGATCCTGCTGGGCGTGCTGGTGCTGGGAGAAAGCCTGCTGCCGCGGCATCTCGCCGGCTTCGGCGTAATCGCGCTGGGACTTGCCGCCATCGACGGGCGCGTCTTCACGTTGCTACGGAAACAGCAGACCTGACCGGCTAGTCCGGCAGTTTGCCGTCCTGCTCCTGACGGCGGCGGAAGCCCTGCAGGCCGGCTTCGTCCATTTCGTCCTGCTCGCGCTTTTCCTGCTTGGCGCGTTCGCGCTTTTCCCAGTTCTCAAGCACCAGTTCGTATTTTTTCTGCTCGCGGAAAGCGGCGTTCACCTCTTCCTGTGCGGCGGCAATGCGGTCGATGGTCTGGTCACGCGCCACTTCGGCATAGGCATGGCGGTCGCGGTTCATGCGGCGATACGCCGTGAAGCCGAAACCCGCGGTGTAATTCTGCGTCGCCACCTTGCGCTCGTGTTCCAGTTCGGCATCCAGCGCGGCCATCTGGCGCTCGATGCTGGCGCGCAGGATTTCCAGATCGACGACGATGCGGCGCCGCTCGTCGAGCCGCCATTTCCATAACCGGATCAGTCCGCCTACGCCACGCATCGGTCAGGCCCGCGTCACGCGCCCTGCTGCAGGAAGATTTCCGCCAGCCGTTCGTAGCCCGAAGCCAGATTGGCGCGCTCGGCCTTCTGCTGCTTGAGGAAGGTTTCCAGCATCGGCTGATAGCGGATCGCCTCGTCCACCTTGGGATCGGAGCCGCTGCGATAGGCGCCGAGCCGGATCAGTTCGGCCATGTCGTCATAGGTGGCCATCAGCTGGCGCGCCCGCGTCACCAGCAGGTTTTCGTCCTCGGTGTTGCAGCCCGGCATGGTACGCGAGATCGAGCGCAGGATGTTGATGGCGGGGTAGCGGCCGCGTTCGGCGATGCCGCGTTCCATCACGATATGGCCGTCGAGAATACCGCGCGTGGCATCGGCAATCGGTTCGTTATGGTCGTCGCCGTCGACCAGCACCGTGAACAGGCCGGTGATGCTGCCGTCTTCCGTGCCCGGACCTGCACGCTCGAGAAGCCGTGGCAGTTCGGCAAAGGTGGTCGGCGGATAACCCTTGGTGGTCGGCGGTTCGCCGCCCGACAGGCCGATCTCGCGCTGCGCCATGGCAAAGCGTGTCACCGAGTCCATCAGGCAGAGCACCTGCGCGCCCTGGTCACGGAAATACTCCGCCACCGCCAGCGTCATATAGGCGGCCTGGCGGCGCACCAGGGCGGGTTCGTCCGAGGTTGCCACCACGATCACGGTGCGGGCAAGGCCGGCCTTGCCCAGATCGTCCTCGATGAATTCCTGCACCTCGCGGCCGCGCTCGCCGATCAGGCCGACCACGTTGACATCGGCTTCGGTGTAGCGCGCCATCATCGACAGCAGCACGGATTTACCCACGCCCGAACCGGCGAAGATGCCCATGCGCTGGCCACGGCAGCAGGAGATGAAGGTGTTGATCGAGCGCACGCCCAGATCGATCTTGGCGCCGACGCGTTTGCGCGAATTGGCCGGCGGCGGATTGGCGCGCAAAGGATAGGGGCGGGTGCCATTCACCAGCGGCGGGCCGCCATCCAGCGGACGGCCGAGACCGTCGATGACGCGGCCGCGCCAGCTGGCATCGGGATAGATCACCGGCTGGTCTTCGCCCACCACGGCGCGGCTGCCCAAGCCGATACCTTCCAGCGAGCCATAGGGCATCAGCAGGGCGCGGTTCTGGCGGAAGCCGACCACTTCGCATTCCACCTGGCGGTGATCGCGGGTCTGCAGATGCACGCGCGAGCCGATGGACAGATGGCGCTCCACGCCGGCCACCTCGACCAGCAGGCCCTGGATCGAGGTCACGCGGCCAGTGAAGCTCACGTCCTTGATCCGGTCCAGATCCATCAGCAGGCTATGCATGGCGCCTCAACAGGGTTAACGGAGAAAATACCCTACAGGTCAAAGCCTTAACTGCCGGTAAAGCGCCGCGTCAGTCCCGGCAGCCGGGCTGCGCTTGCTTGCATTTTAGCACGGAACCCAGGGCCGCGCCCGGGTGTAAATAATGCGTTAAGAAATGCGTTAACTTCATTTGTTAACAATGGTAAACTACGTCGAATCGGGCGGAAAAACGCCAACTCCGATCCGGCCGTCTCGCGGCGCAGTTCGGAGACTGACCTTCAAGCGTGGGGTGCACCATGCGCGTGCTGCTGATCGAAGACGACGCTTCCATGGCCAAGAGCATCGAACTGATGCTCAGCGCCGAAGGCTTCAACGTCTATCGCACCGAATACGGCGAAGAGGGCCTGGACCTCGGCAAGCTGTATGACTACGACATCATCGTGCTCGACCTGAACCTGCCCGACATGCACGGCTACGATGTGCTGAAGAAGCTGCGCGCGGCCAAGGTGAATACGCCGATCCTGATTCTCTCGGGCATGGGCGAGCCGGACAAGAAGGTGAAGGGTCTGGGCTTCGGTGCCGACGACTACATCACCAAGCCGTTCAACAAGGACGAGCTGGTCGCCCGCATCAACGCCATCGTCCGCCGCGCCAAGGGCCATTCCCAATCGGTGATCCAGACCGGCAAGCTGACGGTGAACCTGGATGCCAAGTCGGTCGAGGTCGAAGGCGGTCGCCTGCACCTGACCGGCAAGGAATACGCGATGCTGGAGCTGCTTTCGCTGCGCAAGGGCACCACGCTGACCAAGGAGATGTTCCTCAATCATCTCTATGGCGGCATGGACGAGCCGGAGCTGAAGATCATCGACGTCTTCATCTGCAAGCTGCGCAAGAAGATCGCTTCGGCCACCGAGGGCGACAACTACATCGAAACGGTCTGGGGCCGCGGCTATGTGCTGCGCGACCAGGTCGAGCCGGTGGCGGCCGGCGCCAAGCGGGCGGCTGGCGGGCACTGATCATCGCCGTATAGATATGAAAAAGCCGGCCCTTGAGGCCGGCTTTTTTTGTGCCGTCAGCGTCAGTTGGCCGTGAAGCGCAGTACCAGCGATGTCTCGCCCGGCTCGGCCTGCAGGCGATGGCCAGCTGAGGCGGCAAGGTCGCGGGCATAGCGCGCGATGGCTGCAACAGGCTCGGCGGGCACTGCGCCATCGCCCAGACCCAGCGCGACGTCGTCAGTCCAGCGCAGGGTGGTGCCTTCGGCGCGGATCAGCCACGCCCTGGCATCTTTCACAAGACTGAGGCTGCCCCCGCGCGGCAGTGCCTGCGCTGCCAGCGACAGGCCGAGCAGCAGCGCCTTGCCGAGCGGCTTGGACAGCGGCTCGGTGGTGGCCGGCAGCAGCAGGCTCAGCTTGCCGCCTGCGAAATACGCCTTGGCCACACGCGTGAATTCGGTATAGGCCATCGGTTCGGTCATGCTGCCCGATGAGCCCAGCGCCAGGCGGAAGAAACTCAGGCGCCGCGCCGCGTCGCTGGCCGACTGCGCGATCAGGCCGATGGCTTCCTCGCGCATCGCCGCGTCGGTTTCCTCGGCCAGCAGTTCCACGCCGTTGTTCACCGCGCCGATGCTGCCGGCCAGGTCATGGCACAGCCGCGAGCAGATCAGGGCGACAAGGTCGGTGGTTTCGCTGGCCATGCGTGGGCGCTCTCTCCGTAAATCAGCCCACCTGCGGGTGGCAGTCGGGCCATGCCCTGTCTAGAATGTCTGCAGCAGACAGGCAACCGCAAGCGAAAGCAGATCAGGCGAGGCGCATGCTGGCACCGTTCGTTCCGGGCGACTGGGTGGAAAACCCGCAGCAGCCCGATTGGGGCCCGGGCCAGGTCCAGTCGGCGATCGGCGCGCGCGTCACCGTCAATTTCCTCCATGCCGGTAAACGTCTGATCAACACTGACCAGGCGATGCTGCGCCCGGCCAAGCCGCCAGAAGACTGATCCCGCAATGACGCAATCCCACGCCAAGCTTGCACAGGCCCTGCTGCCGCTCGCCCATCAGGCGGGGGCTGCCATCATGGCGGTCTATGCCACAGCCTTTACGGCGCGCGCGAAAGACGACCGCAGCCCGGTCACCGATGCCGATGATGCCGCCGAGGCCATCATCCTCGCCGGCCTGCGCACACTGACGCCGGATATTCCCGTGGTGGCCGAGGAACTGGCAGCACGCGGCGAGGCGCCGAATGTCGGCAGCGGGCCCTTCTGGCTGGTCGATCCGCTCGACGGCACGCGTGAATTCATCGAGCGCAATGGCGAATTCACGGTGAACATCGCGCTGGTCGAGAACACCCGTCCGGTGCTGGGCATCGTGCTGGCGCCGGCGCTGGAGGTTGCCTGGCTCGGCGCACCCGACGGCGCCCGCCGCTTCGACAAACTGCATCCCGAGGGCAAGACGATCCGCGTGCGCAAGGTGCCCAAGGTCGCGCCGCTGGTGCTGGTCAGCCGCAATCATCGCGAGGCCTCGGTGGACACCTGGCTGAAACAGCAGATGGCGCCGGAAACCAAAACTGTCGGCTCGTCGCTGAAATTCTGCCAGATCGCGGAAGGATCCGCCGATTTCTATCCGCGCTTCGCGGCGATCTCGGAATGGGATACCGCGGCGGGGCAGGCGGTGCTGGAAGCCGCCGGCGGCGCGGTGCTGGCCTGGGATGGTCCGGCCGACAAGCCGCGTATCGGGCCTGCGCTGCATTACGGCAAACCGGACTTCCGCAACCTGCCGTTCCTGGCACGCGGCGCTTAAATGTCGGTCAGATAATCGCCACATCCACCAGGATGGCGGCGAAGTGACAGGCCGCTGCAGCCAGCACGAAGACATGCCAGATCGCATTCTGGAAAGGCAGCCTTTCCCAGAGATGAAACACCACGCCGAGCGAATACAGCCCGCCGCCGGTGACCAGCAGGATCAGCGCCGCCAGTGACATGCTGCTGATCAGCGGCTCAAGCGCCGCCAGGATCACCCAGCCGAGCAGCAGATAGGCGATCACCGACAGTTTCTCGAACCGCAGCGGGTAGCGCAGTTTCAGGAACACACCGATCAGGGCCACCGTCCAGACGAAGCCAAGCAGCAGCGCGCCCCACAGGCCGCCGATCACGATCAGCGAAAACGGCGTGTAGGTGCCGGCGATCATCACGAAGATGGCGGCATGATCGAAGCGGCGGAACACCGCTTTCAGCCTCGCCTGCGTCGTCATGTTGTAGAGCGCCGAACAGGCCAGCATCACCAGCAGGCCGAAAGCGTAGATGCCGAGGCTCAGGCCACGCGGCAGGTCGGGATTGATCGCGATGAAAACGACCAGCGTGATACAGGCGGCGAGGCCAAAGCCGAGGCCCAGCAGATGCACCACGGCATCGGCCAGCAGTTCGGCGCGGGTACATTGACGGCGCGTATATACAGGCATGCCGGTCTCTCAGGGCGTCGGCATGATCCTAAACCAGAAATTACGGCGGATTGAAGACGTTAACGCAGCAGATCGTCCTCGCGTTCGTTGTCCGGGGCGGAGTCATAGCCGCGCAGACTGGCGAAGCGCAGCAGCTGGTCCGGCGTCAGTGCGTCGCGCGCGGCCAGATGGCTGCGCAGCCGCAACGCGCGGATGCGGCCATCCAGCGCGGAAATCCGTGCTGTCAGCGCATCGACGCGCGTCGCCTCGATATTGTTGTCGGCAAAGGCGCGCGCCAGCCGGCGTTCCTCGGCGACCAGGCGGCGGCCCAGCGCGGCGATCTCGGCATCGGTATCGTGCTGCAACTGGCGCAACTGCGCGCGCTGGCCCTCGCTGAGACCGAGCGAGTCCGCGATCTGCAGGGCGGTCTGCGGTGCCGGATACAGATGGCGCTCGGCGTCACTCGTATCCTGCGCATTCACGGCGACGAAAATCGCGGCGGTCGAGGGAATGGTGGGAATATCGGTATCGGCGGCCTGCGCCTGCGTGTCGGCCGGTGAGCGGCCGATGGTACCCAAAGCGAAACCAGCGGCCAGCGTCAGGCCGAACGCCAACGTGGCGAGCAAACGTCGCGTCACGGCGTATCTCCTAAGACTTTGCAAAAAACCCGAGGCAGAATATGGCTCGGTATCGCGCGCAATCTAGGGCGATGCGTCGTCTCAGTCGGTGACGGTGATCACGTCGGGGGCAGGCGGATCGATATAGAGGCGCATCACATCCGCGTGACGGCGTTCCAGTGTCGCGCGCTGGTTGATATAGCCCTTGTCGGTGATCTCGTTGGCATCGATGGACGGCGGCTCGCTCAGCAGCAACACGCGCTGCACCTTCAGCGACGAACCGCCCTGCGTCTTGTTATGTTGGCTGAGCTTTTCCGCGATCTGCCGGCGCAATTCTTCTGGCGCGATCTCTTTCGCCGCAGCGGAAGGCCATGCGAGAAGCCCGATGACGCTGCGATCCTGTCCGGTCACCACGGCATCCTGCAGCAGCGGTGAACAGGCGGCGATGGCTGCCACGCGCACACCGCCGACATGGACCCAGGTGCCGGTGGTCAGCTTGAAGTCTTCCGCCGTGCGGCCGTCGAAGACCACGCCACTGGCCGGATCGTTTTCATCTGCAAGTTTCGCGGCATCGCCGATGCAGTAGAAGCCGTCCTCGTCGAAAGCCTTTTTCGTCTGTTCCTCGCTGCCGATATAGCCCGGCGTCACGTTGGGCCCTTTGACGCGGATTTCCAGCTTGCTGCCCGAAGGAACAAATTTGAGTTGCACGCCGGGCACCGGCACGCCGATCACGCCGGCGCGCTCGATCGGGTAATGCGCCGCGGTGGCCAGCGGCGAGGTCTCGGTCGAACCCCAGCTGGACGTCATGATCACGCGTTTGCCCAGCGTGCGGATGGAGAGGGCTTCGAGCCTCGCCCAGAGATCGGGCGGCAAAGCCGCGCCAGCATAGAAGATCATCTGCAGCTTGCGGAAAAAGCGCTCGCAGAGCGTAGCATCTTTCTCCAGATGCGGGATCAGCATGGCATAGCCGGCCGGCACGTTGAAATAGATCGTCGGTGAGACGTCGCTTAAGTTGGCGACAGTCTTCTCGACGAGGCCGGGCGCCGGCTTGCCGTCGTCGATATGCAGCGTACCGCCCTGGCGCAGCACCATGTTGAAATTGTGGTTACCGCCGAAGGTGTGGTTCCACGGCAACCAATCCAGCAGCACCGGCGGCGTCGTCTGCAGGAAGGGCCAGATCTGCGCGATCGCCTGCTGATTGGAACACAGCATGCGATGCGTGTTGATCACGCCTTTGGGCAGGCCGGTCGAACCCGACGTGAAGAGATACTTCGCCACCCAGTCGGGACGGATCGCGGCAAAGCGCGCATCAACGGCCGCTGTGGGTTCGGCGGACCGAAGCACGGCGAGATCGGTGATCGTCTCGATCTCCCTGGGCAGTGTGGCGAGCACTTTTTCGAATGGCCCGCCGCCCAAGTTTCCATTTCCCTGGGCAAAAATCAAACGTGGTTTCACCAGTCCGACAATGTGATGCACCTTGGCGAAATCGCCACTCATCAGCGAATAGGCGACGCTCACCGGCGTGACCGGCACGCCGGCGACGAAGCCGCCCAGCATCAGCAGGGCATGATCGATGCTGTTGCCTGAGAGAATCACGATGGGTGTCGACTGGTCGAGGCCGCGATCGAGCAAGCCTTGCGCGATGCTGCGCGCGGCATCCCAGGCATCGCCATAGCTCACTTTGCGCCAGCCGCCGGTGGGGGTTTTCTCGGCGAGGAATACGCTCTGCGGCTGGCGTTCGGCCTGTGCCTGCAGCAACTGGCCGAGATGATCGGCATGGGCGCCGAGCGGCTCTTCGGAGTGAAGGATGAAGCCACCGCTGGGAATCTCGCGGCGGCGGATGCGCGGCACGGCAAGCTCGAGCGGCAGGAAGGACGGTTTGGTCTCGCCCGGCTGAATCATGTTTCCTCCCACGGAAACCGGCTTTTTATCGCGCCACCCATTTTGTAAGGCAGCATTACAATGTGACTCAGACTACAGGCGGCGCGGGCAGCGGGCAAGAGGGAAGCGTCAGGGCTTAAAGTCCGAGCTTGGCCCGCCATTTGTCCTCGATAGGGCGCAGGCCGCATCCAATCGACCTGTCCGGGTCTACTGGCTCTGTCGGGTCACGCGGGAAGCGGACGAAATCGACCAAACGGGTAGGGTCGGCCAGCAGCCAGCGGATGGTGTGGTGCCCGATCCAGATATCGCCGTTGGCCTTATGATCATAGTGTCTGTAATAGGGAAAAGAGACGCTGCACTGATGTCGCTTGCTGGCAAATTTTCCGAACAGTGAGAAAAACGCGCGCGAGAAGGCGATGTGATTTTCGTTACGCGGAGAAACGGCCATGACGAAGAGGCCGGACCCCATTTCCTCGAATCCAAGCTCGTCTTTCCTCGGATACCCACCGAGCTGCATATAGAATTTCGGATCCGGTTTGGCCTGCGTGTATCCCCAGGTGTATCGCTTCTTCCGGTATTCCAGGCGCCAGTTAGGATCGAAGACGGAACTGGTTCTGCTGCCCCTTCCGATCGTGGTGTCTTCCAGCGCATCGGCGATATGCGATCTGAGCTGGAAGCGGGGCGGACGCGGCGGCTCGGGTTCTGGCTGGTATTCGGTTCCCAGGTAACGACCATAAGGACAGGCAATCTGCAGCGCATCGCCGAAGGCACGCCAATCGTCCATATTGAGGCAGACCCTGCGGGACAGAAAGTTCGGCCTGCCCTGCTGCGGTGTCAGATCGGGTTGCGGGATCGGCGTCACTATGGGGATAGGGATTTTTCTTACCGGCATGCTTGAGTTTCCTGCCTAAACGACATGGCTGTTTTCTGCCCAGACTATCATTTCTGGTTCTTTTCTCTCTGATCTTTGGCGCGCTGTGCGCTTTCAGGCCCTTTGTAATCTTTCGGTATCTTTGATGCAGGTTTCTTGAGTTCACCGCGTTTTTCCCAATCCTCGCGCAGTTCGATGAAGGCGGCGAGACAGGCTTCCCGCGCATTCCTGCGGAATTCCTGCTCAGACATCTCAGATCCCCGTTTTTCGAGCATCACCATTCTCTCGCCCGGCGTCTTGGCTTTGATGCCGTCGCGCGCCGTTGCCTCGCGATCATCGGGGTTACCGGCGCCATCGCTGTCAAAGGTATTGCCACGCACCATTTCCACGATATCGCGGGCGACGGCAATGCCGAAATCCGGCCGGTTACTGCCTTGGCGCACGAATTTACCGTTCTCGTCGTAATTCCACAGGTGTTCTTCCTTCAATGCCTCGATATCCGCGTCTCCTTCAGGATTGCCGCCAAAGATGTGCCCCACGGTTGCATCCGGGAAGATTTCCCGCGCGACCTTCACACATTCCTCGATCGCCATGTTCACGCCTTCTTGCGTCAGCGCGTTGCCCCGGCTGCCGCCGGTATGCAGGCCCTGCATCTTGATTGCGAACGCGTCATTGAGGACATCGGCAATCTGCCGGTCTTCCGGACTGAGGTCTTTGGCCCAAGTGCCGAGCGGCGGGACGTGCAATTCCTTGCCGTCCTCGGCAATGATGATGCGGCCGTGCTGTGGCTTGGCGAAATCCTGCTGTTGGCGGTCTTCTTCAGGCTGTGCGCGTTCCGGTTCACGTTGCGCGTCGTTATCGGATTTGTCGGTAGGTTGTTGACTGTCGCCGGACAACGGCAGCATCGCTGCCGGTGCCAGAATTCCTAAACCGCGTAGCAGATTCGGAATCTGTGGGATCACTCGCGTGCCAACCTGCACGGCGGGCGCAAGCAACGCCGTCTGCTCTCCGGCCTTCGGCGCGAATTGCTCCGGCGGTTCGTCGCTCATCACCTGCGACGGCTTGAGTCCGATGGGTTCGCCGCTGCCGCCGTCACCTGAGCGCAAATAAACATTGGTTATCGGCTTGCCATTGCCGTCCAGCGCAGGACGGAGGCGATAGAAGTCGTCGACCTCCTTGACGCTCGGAGGCACAAATCCTTCGAGCGGGGCGCGAAGTTCGTCCTTCAGGGTGGACAGCGTCTCGCCGACACCAGTCTCGCCGACACCGAATGGGCCGAGCGGCAGCAGCGTGCCGTCCGGCTCAAGCCCATGGTCTTTCTGGAAGCGCATCAGCGCGCGGTTCAGCTCGCCGCCGGGCCAGCCGGTGGGCATGCCGGGGTCGGGCAGCTCGTAATAGCCGGAATTGGCCAGCAGGGCCTGCGCCTTGATCACGTCATCGCGGTTGTTGTCGCCGAAGCGGCCGACCGAGCCGGAGAAGCTGAACAGATCGTCCGGGGGATTTTGAAATGGAAGCAATGACATGGCGGAAAACTCCATCCGGGTGAATACAGGTGTATTGATAATATTCCTATAATATATACCATATTTGTTCTTTATTCAAGAATAGCTTCAGCCGTCATGCCCGGGCTTGACCCGGCCATCCACGAAGTCTGGTTTCGAAAAGGCGTGGCTGCCCGGATCAAGTCCGGGCATGACGAAGGGGTGAGTTACTTGCTGACGTCGATCACGACGCGACCGCGGATCTGGCCGGCCAGAATCTTCGGTGCCAGTTCCAGCACCTCCGACAGCGGATGCACCTCGGTCATCTTGGCAAGCGCACCCTTCGGCAGGTCCTGTGCCAGCTGCCACCAGGCGCGCTTGCGTTTGTGCATCGGCGCCATCACGGAATCGACGCCGAGCAGGCTGACATTGCGCAGGATGAAGGGGAACACGCTGGCCGGCAGATCCGTGCCGCCCGCCAGACCGCAGGCGGCGACGAAGCCACCGTATTTCACCTGGCTCAGCACGGTGGCGAGCGTCTGGCCGCCGACGGAGTCTATCGCTGCCGCCCAGCGTTCCTTGGCCATCGGCGCGCCCTTGGTGGCCAGGTCCTCGCGTGCGACAAAACCGGTGGCGCCCAGGGATGCGAGATAGTCATGCGTCTCGGGACGGCCGGTGGCAGCCACCACCTTGTAGCCCTTACGCGCCAGGATCGCGATGGCGACCGAACCGACGCCGCCGGCAGCGCCGGTCACCAGCACTTCGCCGTCATCCTTGGAGAGGCCGGCATCTTCCAGCGCCATCACGCAGAGCATGGCTGTGTAACCCGCCGTGCCGATCGCCATCGCCTCCTGCATCGTGAAGGCTTCGGGCAGGCGCACCAGCCAGTCGCTTTTCACGCTGGCGAAACGGCTGTAGGCGCCCCATTGCGTCTCTGACAGGCCATAGCCGTTGACGATCACCTTGTCGCCCGGCTTGAAATCGGAATTGCCCGACATCACCACGGTGCCGGCGAGATCTATGCCGGCCACCATCGGCAGCTTGCGGGCAATGCGGCCGCCGGTGAGCGCCAGGCCGTCCTTGTAGTTCAGCGTCGAATAGGCGACCTCGACCAGCACGTCATTCTGCGGCAGGTCTTTCTTGGTCAGCTCCTTGAAGCCGGCTTTCGGCTTGCCGTCGACCTCTTCGATGACCACGGCGCGGAAGGTATCGGACATCTTCACTTCCTTACTTACAAGACCGTCATGGTCGGGCTTGACCCGACCATCTCAGGCAATTTGAGAAAGATCCTCGGGTCAAGCCCGGGGATGACGTACTTGTATCGACTGACTCACCGCAGCGGTTCGAGGATCGAGACGTAGTTGGCCACCGCCACGCCGCCCATGTTGAAGACGCCGCCGAGTTTGGCGTTCTTCACCTGGATATCGCCGGCCGAGCCGTTCAGCTGCATTGCCGCCATCACATGCATCGACACGCCGGTGGCGCCGATCGGATGGCCCTTCGACTTCAGGCCGCCCGAAGGATTGACCGGCAGCTTGCCGTCGGCCTGGACCCAGCCTTCCATGATCGCCCGCTTGCCTTCGCCCGGTGCGGTCAGCCCCATGGCTTCATATTCGATCAGCTCGGCAATCGTGAAGCAGTCGTGGCTTTCGGCAAACGACAGATCCCACACGCTCAGGCCTGCTTCGCCCAGCGCATCGGCCCAGGCCTTGGCCGGACCCTCGAAGGCGATCACGTCGCGCTTGGCCATCGGCAGGAAATCCTGCACGTGGCGCGAGGCGCGGAAGGCAATCGCCTTCTTCATGCCCAGCGCAGTCTGCACGTCGGTCATCACAAGTGCTGCCGCACCGTCGGAGACCATCGAGCAGTCGGTGCGGCGCATGCCGCCGGTCACGATCGGGTTCTTGTCCGACACGGTCTTGCAGAAGTCGTAGCCGAAATCCTTCTGCATATGCGCCAGCGGATTCCTGGCGCCGTTCTTGTGATTCTTGGCGGCGATCATCGCGGTGGCATCCGACTGGTCGCCATAGCGCTGGAAATACTGTTTCTGGATCGAATCGAACACGCCGGCGAAGCCACCATCGGTGAACACTTCCGCCTTCTTGTAGCTCGCCTTCAGCAGCACGTTGCCGACCACATCATTGGGCGAGGAGGTCATCTTCTCGACGCCGACGCAGAGCACGAACCGCGCCTTGCGCGCGGCAATCGCATTCAGGCCCTGATAGATCGCCGCCGTGCCGGTGGAGCAGGCATTCTCGACCCGGGTCGCGGGCTTGAAGCGCAGGGCGGGATCAGCCTGCAGCACCAGCGAAGCCGTGAAATCCTGGTCGATCAGGCCGCCGTTGAAATGGCCGAGATAGATCGCATCGACATCCTTCGGTTCGATGCCGGCGTCGCGGATCGCGCCTACTGCTGCCTCGACGATGAGATCCTCGGCGTCGCGACCATCCAGTTTGCCGAATTTGCTGTGGTGCCAGCCGACGATGCAGGCGGTCATGCGGTCTCTCCCGAAAGTCTTGTTGTTGACGGGTTAAGAGAAGAGGGGCGGGGGGTGAAGTCAAGGCGATGGCGGGGACTTCGCGAGGCTTCGTTTCGGTTCGTACGGGTTCGTGGCGCTTCGTGGCTGTTCGTGGCGGTTCGCTGGCGTTCGTACGGGTTCGTAGCGGTTCGTTTGGGTTCGCGGCGCGGCTAAGCCTTTGATATGTCGTAAATGAGAACATAAAGCGAAAATATCTTGCTTCAAGTACATTCAGCCGATATATTCCTATTATGTTCTCATTTGGAGAGTAGCTCAGATGTCCGCCCACCAGCGCCTGTTCGATCTGCCCAGCCGCGATGACCTGGATTGCCTGCCCGACCCGGCCGGGGCGGAAATCATGTTCGCCGCATCGCCCGGCAATGGCCCGTTCGACCTGCAGGCAGGCGTGGGGCCCGGTCAGACCAACCGGCATGCCGATGTCTGCAAGCTGCAGGGGCTGCTGCATCTGGAAGGTTATCTCGACACCGCCGCCACCAACGGGCCGACGGGAGTGTGGGGCGCGCGTGACGATTATGCCCTGCGCAAATTCCAGAGAGAGAACGGGCTTGCCATTGATGGCGTCGTGCGGCCCGGCGGCGAGACCCTCGAAGCGATCCGCGGTTTCTCGCAATGAGCGGTCCGGCGACGCGCCGCCTGCTGGCCAGTGCGCTGTTCGGCGCCATCCTGCCGCTGGCCTTCGTCGGCGGCATCGCGCTGCAGAGCGAAAGCCCTGCGCTCCATGCCGACCGGGCGGCATTCCATATCCTGCTGCCCGCACTGCTGTTCGGCATGATGGCCTTTGCCATCTGGATTCTGACGCGCCAGCAGCCGGCCCGGCCGCTTGGCAGCGCCCCAATCAGCAGCATGCGGCGCTGAGTGCCAATCGGCGTCGTGTTTACACAATCTTATTGCAACGAATCAGACACTGCTGACAGGCTTTGACTGTTGGTTGCCGGCGCCTGAGTCGGTGTTCATCGTATCGGGCGCAGGCGCCGTTCCCTGACCGGAGGCGCGATGTCCGATCATTCCCCAGACAAAAAAGTTGACCATGCCGCGTGGCTGCAGAAGCTGCTGACGCATCGCCTGACCACGGCGGAAATCCTCTATCACATGCCCGATCATCCGCAGCTGCTGCAGGCTTACGTGTGGCAGGATTACGATCTGGCGCCGAAATTTCCGGTGCTGCAGAAGTTTCTCGATTTCTGGGAAGACAAACTCGATGGCAAGCTGCACAGCGTGCGCGTGGTCTCGGCGCGGCTGGTCAGCCCGGCCGAAATCCGCGCGGCGGCGGAGAGCTACAGTTTGCATTAAGGCGGCCGGCTAAGAAGCGACATCAGCGCCACACCAATAGTCGTCACCCTCGGCCTTGTGCTGAGGGCCCATCCCGTCTCTCAGCGTCACCCTCCGCGCATGCTGGCTCGGGCGGATGGATCCCCGGGACAAGCCCGGGGATGACGGTAGTGGGGTTGATTGACCCCTCGGCTACCCGTCGCGTTCGAGGTCGGCCTTGAGATAGCTCAGGATCGGATAGAGCCCGGCCATCAGCGCGATCAGGAAGCCGTAGCGGCCCTCGCGATAGCCCTTGCGGCCGACATAGCATTTGTAGAAGCGGCTGAAGATTCGGCGGATATTATGGCCGTAGCTGCCGATATCCTTGCCCTCTTTGCGTAACGCACGAAGATCGGCGGCATTCGATGTGGTGTAGCGGTCGAGGCGGTGGATCATGTCGGAAATGTTCTTGTCGACATAATGGATCATGCGGCTCTTGAGGAAGCGCTGCTCGCCCTTCAGCTCCAGTGCCGGATGCACGCGCTGCGCGCCCCAGCGCTTGGCGCCTTTGGCGCACAGCCGCGGCGCCATCATCACGCCGAAATATCCGCCCCAGCCATAGCGCACCAGGCGCGTGCCGACATAATTGTCGAACGGCACCAGGATATGGCCAAACTTCGCCGTGCTGATGACGTCGCGGATTTCGCGAACCATCTCGGACGGCACGCGCTCGTCGGCATCCACTTCCAGGATCCAGTCACCGCTGCAGGCATCCAGTCCGGTGTTGCGCCGCTCGCCTTCCAGCGGCCAGGCGCCTTCGATCAGCTTGGTCGTAAAGCGGGCCGCGATCTCGCGCGTGGTGTCGGTGCAGCGGTCGAGCACCACCACGATCTCGTCGGCGAAGCGCAGGCGCTCCAGGCAGTCGGCGATCTGGGCGGATTCGTTATGCGCGACGACAAGTGCTGAGAGTTTCGGCGCGGTCATGGTCGGTCAGTCCTGCGCGTTCTTCCACAATTCCTCGGCAGCACGTTGCGCCTTGTCGACGCTCAGGTCCAGCATGCGGCTTTCCTGGCTGCGGTGATCATAGCCCGGCGCATCGACGATTTCATGGAATCTGCGATCGGTGCGTACCGCGGCGGTCTTTTCGCCCCAGGGGCCGTAGACTTCATCGCGGCTCGGGCCGAACAGGCCCAGCGTGGGCGTGCCCACGGCCGCCGAAAGATGCATCAGGCCGCTGTCGTTGCCGACATACATGCTGCAGCGCTTCAGCGCCGCGCCGATGGTCTGCAGGTCGAGCTTGCCGACGAAATCCAGCGTGCGGTCGGCCGGCAGGCCGGCCAGCGCGGGCGCCGCCAGCGCTTCCTCATTCGGCCCGCCGAACACCACGATACGGGCGTCGGGCAGGACGCCATCTTTCGCCGTCAGCCGCTGCGCCAGTTCGGCAAAGCGTTCGCCGGGCCAGATCTTGCCGCCCCAGTTGGCAGTGGGGCCGAGCGCCAGCACCGGGCGGCCGTCCTCGGGCCACAGCTTCGCGGCGGCCTTCTCAGCCTCACTCTTCAGCCACAGACGCGGCGCGGCGATATGCTTGAGCTTGAGGAAGTTCGACAGCACGATCACCTTGTGCATGCGAGACCCCGAGCCGCTGAAGCTGCGGCGGCGGCGCGCCAGCAGGAACTGGCCGATGCCGGAACCGCGCAGGTCGACGATCAGCCAGAAGCGGGTCAGCGCCAGCTTCTTCCACAATTCCCACCAATGCCCGGCCCAGGGCTTCTTTTCCATCACGATCAGGCGGTCGAGATTGGGCATCGCCTCGAATACGCCGACGGCGGAGGGGCCGCAGGCCACGGTGAAGCGGGCCTTGGGGAACTGCTCGTACAGGGCATTGAGCAGGCCGGTGGACAGGACCGCGTCGCCGACCCGGTTGGCGGAGATAAAAAGAATGCGCATGGGCCCAATCTTAAAAATGGTTGGCTGGTTATAGGGGGGGGATTCTGGCTTGCCAAGCTCTGCTCTTGCCAAGACTGGCCGGCTCCCATAGGTGAAAGGTATGTCAGACCTGACCTGTTCGCCGCCGATCTGCGCCGCCCTGCCCGATCGCGCCCTGTTGCGGATTTCCGGGCCAGATGCCAGCGGATTCCTCAATCCGCTGGTTTCCAGCGACGTGGCAGCCGTCGGCGGGGCCGCCTATGCCGCCCTGCTGACCCCGCAGGGCAAGTTCCTGCACGACTTCCTGATTTACACCGAGACCGCCGACAGCCTGCTGGTCGATGTGGCGACCGACCGCCGCGCCGATCTCAAGCGCCGGCTGACGCTCTATCGCCTGCGCGCCAAGGTCGAGTTGGCCGAGCTCGACGGCTGGCAGGGCTTTGCGCTGTTCGGCAGTGGCCAGGCGCCCGAGGTCGACAGGGACGCCGTGCTGTTCGTCGATCCGCGCCTGCCGGCTCTGGGCTGGCGGCTCTGGCTGCCCGCAGGTGTGGTGCCACCACTGACCATCACCAGTTCCGCGGTCTATGAGGCGCATCGCATCGGGCTAGGCGTGCCCGATGGCGTGCGCGATATCGAGATCGACAAGGGGCTGCTGCTCGAAAATCATTTCGAGGCACTCCACGGCGTCGACTTCAGGAAGGGCTGCTATATCGGCCAGGAGCTGACGGCGCGCACCAAGTATCGCGGCCTGCTGAAAAAGCAGCTCTACAAGGTGACCGGCGCAGCCGATCTGCCGGCCCCCGGCACGCCAATCACCGCCAACGGCCAGGAAGTCGGGCAGCTACGGTCAGTTTCCGGCAGCAGTGGCCTCGCCCTGCTGCGGCTGGACGCAGTGTCATCGCAAGAACTGGATACGGCGGGTGTTGCGCTGACTGCGATCCGCCCCGACTATGCGGGTCCGGTTCCGGAAGCAAAAAGCTAGAAACACCCATGGCCAAAAAAACCATCGCCGCCGTCGCCATCGATGACGGCCGCTGCCGCTGCACCTGGTGTGGCACCGATCCGCTCTATGTGAACTATCACGACACCGAATGGGGCGTGCCCGAATGGGACAGCCGCGCCCTGTTCGAGAAGCTGATCCTCGACGGCTTCCAGGCCGGCCTGAGCTGGATCACCATCCTGCGCAAGCGCGACAACTTCCGCAAAGCCTTCGACGGTTTCGCGCCGGAGAAGATCGTGCGCTATACGCCGAAAAAGCTGGATGCACTGATGCTGGATGAGGGCATCATCCGCAACAAGGCCAAGATTCACGGCACGGTTGCCAATGCGCGCGGCTGGCTCGAGATCATGGAGACGGAGAAGGGCGGTTTCTCCGGCTATCTGTGGAAATATCTCGACGGCAAGCCGCTGCAGAACAACTGGGTGCAGAAGAAGCATGTGCCGGCGGAAACACCGCTCAGCCAGACGATCTCGAAGGATCTGCGCAAGCGCGGCTTCACCTTCGTCGGTCCCACCATCGTCTATGCCTTCATGCAGGCAGTCGGCATGATCAACGATCACACCACCGACTGCTTCCGCCATCGCGACGTGCAGAAACTGAAAAAGCCGCGCGGCTGAAGCTCGCGCGGCTTTTCCGTAATCGAAGGCGCTGGCTTAGGCGGCCTTGCCGTCGGCGTTCAGGCCCATGGCGATGCGGCCGGCCAGCTTCTGCTGCGGCAGCATGGTGAGCGGGTGATAGCGCGCGGCCTGCAGGTCGCGGAACAGCCGTTCGATGCCGTTGTCGCGATAGAAGGCGCTGCCGCCCGCCGCATCCATCGCCAGCGAACCCATCTGCAGCAGGCTCTCGGTCATGGCTCGCTTCAGCGTCATCATCGTCGCCGTGGTCTGCTCGCCCGGCGCACCGACATCGCCGATCTGCAGCATGCGTTCATGCGCGGCCACGGCCGAGGCCAGCGCGGTGTCCATGGCGCCGATCAGGATCTGCGTATCGGCGTCTTCGCGGCGCTTCGACGCCAGGCGCACCGTCTCGTCGCGCAGCTTCTCGGCCACGCCGCGATACACGCTGTAGATCAACGGCCATGCGACCAGGCTGACCAGATGGAAGAAGGGGTGCCACACGCCGGCCGGGCGGCGCGCGCTGATCGCGGCATCGGCCACGAACACATCCTTCAGCACCACGTCATGCGAACCGCTGGCGCGCATGCCCAGCGTGCGCCAGGTCTGTTCGATGCTGACGCCCTCGGCCTTCATCGGCACGGCGGCATGCAGCACTTCGCCGTCGCACACGGCCATGGTCATCAGCAGGTTGCCGGCTTCGCAGCCGCTGACGAAACGCTTGCGGCCCGAGAAGCGATAGCCGCCCTCCACCTTCACGGCGGTGCCAGACCCGGCGAGCCAGTCATTGCCGCCGGTGGAGAGCAGCATCAGGTTTTCGGTGGCGATGCGCTTCAGCACGGCCTCGACAGCGGCGGGATCGCCGCGCCAGCGCCGCACCAGCAGCGCGACCGGATGCATGTGCATGGAGAGCGCCAGCGTTGTGCCGCTGCAGCAGCCAGCGAGGCTGCGCAGCATGTCGGCCACGTCGTGATAGCCGGCGCCGAGGCCGCCCAGTTCGGTGGGGATCAGAGCGGGCAGGATGCCGGCCTGTTTCACCAGGGCGAAGTTGTCGGCCGCGAAACGGTCGGACGCATCATGCAGCACGGCACTGGCGGCAAAGGCATCGCCCAGAGGTGCTATGCGGGCGGCAAGGGCGGTATCGGCGTTGGTACTGGGGGCGGGTTTGTTGATCTGCGGCTGAATGGTCATTGCGGTCTCCGGGCCAAAGTGGGGGTGTCAAAGGCGGCGGATACTGCTCGCGGGACGATTCACAGGATAGTGCAAAATTTGCACTTGGCACCTGCGGCCTTCTCGCATATCCATGCGTGCATGGATATGCGCTATGGGATCTTCTGCCCCGTTGCAAAGGCCGCCGAAGTTGTCGCGAGCCGTTGGACGCCGCTGATTCTGAGCGAATTGATGAAGGGCCGCGAGCGTTTCATCGATATCCAGCAGGGCGTGCCGCTGATGTCGCGCAGCCTGCTGTCTCGCCGCCTCAAGGAAATGGAAATCAGCAATCTGATCGAGCGTGTGCCGCAGGGCCGCAGCCATGTCTACCGGCTGACTGAAGCCGGCAACGCGCTCCGGGCACTGATCAACCAGCTGGCCGAATGGGGCAGCACGTATCGCCTGCCCTATCTCGATGAGCAGGATCGCAACGTCAGCTACCTGATGTATTCGATGCGCGACTTCCTGCTGCATGGACGGCTGTCCGAACTGCCGGCCAAATGCGTGGTGCATTTCGAATTCACCAACGTGCCGCGCCGCGACCACAAGCTGCGCAACTGGTGGCTCATCAAGCGCGATGGCGATATCGATCTCTGCTACACCGATATGGGTTTCGAGGTCGACCTGCAGATCACCGCCGATCTGGATGTGCTGACCCGCGTCGTCATTGGCACCGCCAGCCTGCAGAAGGCGCGCATCGCCGGTGATGTCGTCTTCTCGGAGAATCCGCGCCTGGTCAACAAGCTGATCAATGCGCTTGACCTGGTCGAGCCGCCGCAGATGCGTCTGCTGCGTGTGCCGGAGCAGCCGCCACCGCCCACCATCCTGCCGATGCCGCTGAACCTGCGGAAGTCGGTCAAAACGACGAGCCGGGCTGCTTAAGGAACTCCACTTCTTCCGGTGAGCTGTCGCGGCCGAGTGCTGCGTTGCGATGCGGGAAACGGCCGAAGCGCGCGATGATCACGCGATGCTTGTCGGCCCAGCCGGCCAGGTCGTGACCCGGCAGATCCTTGTCCAAAGCCGAGAACAGCAGATGCGCCAGCTCCTGGTCGGGCAGGTGCTCGCTATGCTCGAACGGCAGGTAGAAGAACATCCGCATCACCGGCTGCAAGGCGATGTCGAAGCCGCGGTCAACCGCCTGCCGCGCCACGATGCGCGCGCGCGCGTCGCCGGCAAAGGCCTTGGCCTGGCCGCGGAACAGGTTGCGCGAAAACTGGTCGAGCAGGATCAGCAACGCCAGCGCGCCCTCGGCGGTTTCCGCCCAGTCGGCATAGCCTCCGGCCAGTGCGGTTTCGACCGCGGCAGAGAAGCGGCTGCGGATTTGCGCGTCGAAGGCATCGTTCTTCTCGAACCAGGCCTTGCGATGTTTCAGCGGCGCATCGACCGCAGCGTCGGAGGTCACATCGGGCTGGCGGTCGAACCAGAAATCGAGGATGTCATCAGGCGTCGTCATCAGTCGGCTATCTCCCAGTACCAGTAACCGATCAGATGGCGCGGGGTTCCGCGATCATCAAGCAGGGGCGCGAGGATACGCTGGAACATGATGAATTCGCGGCCATGCTTCAGCGAGCCGCGCCGGGCGTAATGCGGCTGGCCGCTGCGCAGGATGCCGAGGTATTCGGCCTTCAGCCGGGTGACCTGTTCTGGCGTGTAGAGGTCGTCGAAAAAGCGGCCTGTATAATCGTGGTCGGTGGCGCGCCGGTGCGCGGTGCCCAGCAGGCGGTAATACAGCCGGCCGTCATCGGGCTCGGCCTGCCCGTCGCGCGGCAGCCAGTCGATCAGGCCGATGCCGGGCAGCAGATGGGGTGGAATCTGCAGTGCGTCGATGGCGCGCTTCGGCGGCACGTCACCGACGGATGCGTGCAGCCTGTTCCAGTAGCGCAGGAACTCCGCCAGCGGTGGCGGCAGGGTCACCGGCCAGTCGGACTCGGCAATGATCGGATCGCCGGCGCGGTCCATGGCGTTTTCTCCCACGGCCAGAATAGGCGCGAGAGAAATTTCTGTCCCTGTTAAAATACCCGCCGCTTCTGCTAGCCTGTCAAAAAACAGGAGCGGAAACGTCATGAACCAGATCGACCTCAAGGGCAGGAACGCAGTCGTAACCGGCGGTGCGCAGGGCATCGGCCGTGCCGTCACCGAACGTTTTCTGCGCTCGGGTGCAGCCGTGGCGATCTGGGATCGCGATACCGCGCTGGCCGGCAAGGTGGCGGGCGAACTTGGCTCACTCGGCAAGGTGATCGCGGTGAATGCCGATGTCACTTCCTGGACGAGCATCGAGGCCGCCGCCAAGGAAACCGCTGCAAAACTCGGCGGAATTGACATCCTGGTCAACAATGCCGGCATCGCCGGCCCGAATGCACCGCTCGATGCCTATCCGCTGGAAGACTGGCGGCAGGTGATCGATATCGATCTGACCGGCGTTTTCCACTGCTGCCGCGCCGTGGTGCCGCTGATGAAGGCGAAGAGTTTCGGTCGTATCGTTAACGTGGCTTCCATCGCCGGCAAGGAAGGCAACCCGAATGCCAGCGCCTACAGCGCCGCCAAGGCCGGCGTGATCGCGCTGACCAAGTCGCTGGGCAAGGAACTGGCCGGAATGGACATCGCGGTCAACTGCATCACCCCGGCGGCGGCGAAAACCGCCATCTTCGACCAGATGACGCAGACCCATATCGACTATATGCTGTCCAAAATCCCCCGCGCGCGCTTCGTGGCGGTGGACGAGATCGCGGCGATGGTGGCCTGGCTGGTCAGCCCGGAGAATTCCTTCACCACCGGCGCGGTGTTTGATCTGAGCGGCGGGCGCGCCACGTATTGAGGCAGGATGGCTGAGAGTCAGAAGTCCGGGAGTAAAAAACCAGAAAGCCGGGACGCCAAATTCGGCATCGGCGATGTGGTCAAGCACCGCCTGTTTCCGTTCCGCGGCGTGATCTTCGACGTCGATCCGGTATTCAACAATACCGAGGAATGGTGGGAGTCGATCCCGGCCGATTTGCGCCCGCGCAAGGACCAGCCGTTCTATCACCTGCTGGCCGAGAATGCGCAGAGTTCGTATGTGGCCTATGTGTCGGAGCAGAACCTGCTGGCCGATGCAGAAGCCGGCCCGGTGAATCATCCCGATATCAAAAAATATTTCGGCGGCTTCCGCAGCGGCCGCTACGAGTGGCGCGCCACGTCTCGTATGTAAAGACGGGCCCGGATGTGAGTGACGCCGTTGTGGCGGCGCTCAGATATCCGGGTGCCAGGGCAGTTCGCCGAAGATGCTCTCGATATATTCCGTCAGCGTGGTGACGGCGAACTCCAGCGGTTTGGCGGTATCCAGCACCAGATCGGCATTCTGCGGCGCTTCATAGGGCGCCGAGATGCCGGTGAAATTCTTGATCTCGCCGGTGCGTGCCTTGCGGTACAGTCCCTTCGGGTCGCGCGCTTCGCACAGGGCAATATCGGCGCTGACATAGATTTCGCGGAAATCCTCGCCGACAATCTCGCGCGCCATGTCGCGATACTTCTGCAGCGGCGAAATCGCCGACACCAGCACCAGCGAGCCGTTCACCGCCATCAGTTTGGCCACTTCGGCCAGCCGGCGCAGGTTTTCCAGCCGGTCGGTATCGGTGAACCCCAGGTCGCGGTTCAGGCCATGGCGCAGGTTGTCGCCGTCCAGCACGGCGACATGGCGGCCACGCGAGAACAGCAGGCGCTGCGTCGCCATCGCAATCGTCGACTTGCCGGCGCCGGACAGGCCGGTCATCCAGATCACGCCGCCACGATGGCCGTTCATCTCGATGCGTTCCTGCACCGTCACAGATGAGTCGACTGCGGTGATATCGGTGCTGACGCGGGTGGCGGCGGATTCGATCACCAGGCCAGCCACAATCTGCGGGCCGCGGATCAGCACGCCACGGCCGGTGCGCGGCAGGGTCTCGTACAGGTCAATCGCCATCGGCGGGCGCACGCGCAGCACCACGCGGGCCACGCCGTTGCGTTCGATCTGCTGCGCGGTGGCTGCATCCAGCGTCTCGACATCGAGTGATTCGACGATCGATTCCACCTGCGCCTCGCGTTCGGCGGTGCCGACCTTCATGGTCAGGCGGTCGCCCTTGCGCAATGGCTGCTTGTCGAGCCAGAACAACCGCACGGTGAAGCGGTTGGCATCGATCGGACGGTGCTCGGGCGAGGAGCCCAGCGCGCCGCGTTCGACGAAGACATCCTCATCCAGGGTAAAGGCCACACTGTCGCCGGCCCTGGCTTCGGTCAGTGCCGGCAGCGGACGATCCGGACCGCTCCAGTTTTCCAGCGTCGCCACCGTCGCCTCGCGGCCCAGCGGCGCGAAGCGGATACGGTCGCCGGCTTTCAGCCGGCCGCTTTCGATGCGGCCCACGACAATGCGCTTGTCGCCATAGCGATACAGGTCCTGCACCGGCAGGCGCAGCGGCTGTTCGACCGGCAGCGCGCGCGGGGTGAAGGCATCCAGCGCGCCAATCAGCGTCGGACCCTGGTACCATGACGTATTCACGCTGCGGCTGGCGATATTGTCGCCCTCGCGCGCCGACAGCGGCACGATGGCCTGGGGTTCGATGCCGATGCCGACCAGATAGTTGCGCACGGACTCGGCCACGGCCCTGAACCTGGCGGCATCGTTGCCGATCAGGTCGATCTTATTTACGGCGACAGCGACCTGGCGGATGCCGAGCAGATGCAGCAGATAGGCATGGCGGCGGGTCTGTTCGGCCAGGCCCTGCGCCGCATCCACCACGAGGATCGCGGCATCGGCCTGTGCCGCACCGGTCACCATGTTTTTCAGAAATTCCTTATGCCCCGGCGCGTCGATGATCACATAGCGGCGCTGCTGCGTGGTGAACCAGATCTGCGTGGTGTCGACCGTGATGCCTTGGTCGCGTTCGACCTGCAGCGCATCGAGCAGGAATGACCACTCGAATTCCAGGCCGCGCTTCTCGGAGACAGCTTTCAGCTGCTCCAGCTTTCCGGTTGGCAGGCTGTCGGTGTCATGCAGCAGGCGGCCGACCAGAGTGGATTTGCCGTGATCGACATGGCCGACAATGACGATGGGAAAGGCACGACCCTGCTGCAGGCTGGCGCGTTGCTGGTCGGCGGACTGGATGGGAAGCGGAACAGCGGACATCTGCGAACTCACATATAGCCGGCGACGCGCAGGCGCTCGAAAGCATCCTCGCTGTCATGGTCCATGGCGCGGCCGGCGCGTTCGGGTTCGCGCGTCACGGCCAGTTCGGCGATGATCTCGTCGATGTTGCGCGCCGGGCTGCTGATCGGAAAGGTAATGCCGATCTCGCCCAGCGAGCGAAAGCGCTTGTTCTCTGCATTGGCGAAATACAGCGGCACCACCGGGATGGCTTCGCGCTTGATGTAGCGCCAGATATCCAGTTCGGTCCAGTGCAGCAGCGGATGGACACGCATATGCACGCCATCGGGCAGGTCGGCGGCGAAATGATCCCAGAGTTCAGGCGGCTGGTCGCGGAAGTCCCAGGCGCCGGCGTCGTCGCGCGGGCTGAACACGCGTTCCTTGGCCCGCGTCGCCTGTTCGTCGCGGCGGATGCCGGCGATCACGCCTTTCCACTGGTATTTGGCGATGGCTGCTTTCAGGCCGAGCGTCTTGCGCGCCGCGACGCGGGAATTGTGCGGCAGCGTCGGATCGGTCGCCTCCAGCGGCGGGCAGGCATCCTTGATCAGCTCGAGTGCCCACTCGGTCGCATAGCGGTCGCGGAAGGCATAGGTTTCCGGGAATTCCAGCCCGGTATCCAGATGCGCCACCGGGAACGGCACCTTGCCGAGGAAGGCCTTCTTGGCCAGCCAGATCATCACATTCGAATCCTTGCCGAGCGACCACAGCATCGCCATCGGCTTGATGCGGCTGTAGGCCTCGCGAAGGATGTAAATGCTCTGGGCTTCCAGGGAATCGAGATCGTCATGCATGGCTAAATACACTCTACGCCGGTACTTTTAGATTGAAAGTATTAATAAAGTTCAGGGATTCCCCACCGGAATTGGCAGATGGATGCCGCATTCGGTCTTTTCGCGGCCCTGCCAGCGGCCCGAACGGGCATCCTGGCCGGCGGCCACCGGATGCGTGCAGGTGGCGCAACCGATCGAGAGATAGCCTTCCGCCACCAGTGGATGGCGGGGCAGGTCGTGGCGCGCGAAATAGGCTTCGATCTCGGCGGCCGACCAGCCGGCCAGCGGATTGAATTTCAGCCTTGCGCCCTCGGCTTCCACCAGCGCGATGTCGCGGCGGGTACCGGCCTGGTAGCGCTTGCGGCCATTGATCCAGGCGGCAAACGGCTTGAGCGCGCGCTGCAGCGGCTGAACCTTGCGGATGTTGCAGCAGGCCTCGGCATCCCTGAACCACAGCGTGCCGGCCTCATCCTGCTGGGCCGTCTGCGTCTGGTCGGGCGTCAGCACGCGCACATCGCTCAGGCCCAGCCGCTCGATCAGTGCGTCGCGGTATGTCAGCGTCTGCTCGAACAGCTTGCCGGTATCGAGGAACAGCACCGGCGTCGCCTTGTCGGTCTGCGCCGCCAGATGCAGCAGCACAGCGGATTCGGCACCAAAGGAAGACACCAGTGCGATCTGGCCGGGGAAGAGGTCACGAATCGCGATGTTCAGCACGTCTTCGGCCGAGCGGCCCTGCATCTGCGCATTCAGCGAGGCGGCATAGTCGTCGAGGTCGACGCCGGCAAAAGCGAGTGCGCTCATTCGGCGGCCTCCTTGCGGCCATTCTTAGTATTATAGGCTGCCAGGCGCTGCTTCAGCGCGCTGACGCGGCCATCGCCGGTCGGCTGATACACATTGCTGAAGCTTTTGACCGCCTTGGCGAAAGCCTCGGCGGCATCTTCACGCGGGATCTCGAAGGCATCGAAACCGCTGCGCTGCATATGCCACAGCTGGTCCTGCAGCACATGGCCGGTGGCGCGCAGTTCGCCCCGATAGCCGAAACGTTCACGCAGCAGGCGGGCCTGGCTGTAGGCGCGGCCGTCGCTGAATTTCGGGAAGTTCAATACGATCAGGTCGAAACGCTCGGCCTCGGCACCGAAGTCCAGCACATCGAGAGTGTTCGGCAGCACGATGCCGAGCGGCGCATTGCGGCCCGACAGCTGATCCTTCTCGGCCTGCCAGCGCGCATAGGTCACCAGCACCGCGCCGCTGGCGGGCAGGGCGGCGTCATCCGCCACTGGCTGGAAGGCGTCTTCGCCGACAAGGCGGCCATCTTTAAGCAACGGCCCAATCTTAAGCAGAGACATAGACGGCCTCCTTGAACGGGGCGAGGCCCACGCGACGATAGGTATCTAGGAAACGCTCGTCACTGGATTTACGCAGGCGCAGATAGGTTTCAACCAGCGTGTCGATGGCGTCCACCGCATCCTGGGTGTTCAGCGACGGGCCAATCAGGTCGCCGATGGCGGCCTGCTCGTCGGCCGCGCCGCCCAGCGTGATCTGATAGAATTCCTCGCCGGCCTTGTCGACGCCGAGAATGCCGATATGGCCGACATGGTGATGCCCGCAGGCATTGATGCAGCCGGAAATCTTGATCTTCAGTTCGCCGATATCGTGCGCGCGCTCCCAGTTCCTGAAGCGCAGTGCGATCTGCTGCGCGATCGGGATCGAGCGGGCATTGGCCAGCGCGCAGTAATCCAGGCCCGGGCAGGCGATGATGTCGGAGGCCAGGCCGATATTCGGCGTGGCAAGGTCATAGGCCTTCAGCGCCTTGAACACCGCCGGCAGGTCAGCCTGCTTCACATGCGCCAGAACCAGGTTCTGCTCATGCGTCACGCGGATTTCGCCAAAGGAATAGCGGTCGGCGATATCGGCCACGGCATTCATCTGCTCGGCCGAGGCGTCGCCCGGAGGCGCGCCTTCCTTCTTCAGCGAAATGGTGACGATGCTGTAGCCAGGTTGCTTGTGCTTGAAGGTGTTGCGGCGTGCCCACAGGCCGAACTCGAAGTCGGTGCGGAAGGCATTGGCATAGTCGGCCGAAATGCCTGACAGATTTTCGAAGGCCGGCGGGGCGAACTGCGCCGCGATCTGTGCGATGGCTTCCTGCGGCAGCTTCAGGGCGCCGTCCTTGCTGGCGGCGAATTCGGCTTCAACCTTCTCGCGCATCGTTTCGATGCCGATCTCATGCACCAGAATCTTGATGCGCGCCTTGTAGAGGTTGTCGCGCCGGCCGAACTGGTTGTAGACGCGCAGGATGGCTTCTAGATAGCTCAGCAGGTCCTGCTTGGGCAGGAAGTCGCGGATGGTCTTGCCGATGAAGGGCGTACGGCCCAGTCCACCGCCCACGATCACCTCGAAGCCGATCTCGCCGGCGTCGTTTTTGTGCATGCGCAGGCCGATATCGTGCACGCGCACGGCGGCGCGGTCATTCGGCGAGCCGGTGACGGCGATCTTGAACTTGCGCGGCAGGAAGCTGAATTCCGGATGGAAGGTCGACCATTGGCGGATGATCTCGCACCAGACGCGCGGATCCTCGATCTCGTCATGGGCGGCGCCGGCGAACTGGTCGGTGGTGGTATTGCGGATGCAGTTGCCGCTGGTCTGGATCGCATGCATCTGGATTTTAGCCAGGTCAGCCAAGGCATCAGCCGTGTCTTCCAGCTTGATCCAGTTGTATTGCAGGTTCTGCCGCGTGGTGAAATGGCCCCAGGCGCGGTCGTATGTGCAGCCGATCTGCGCCAGGCCGCGCAACTGGCGCGACGACAGCGTGCCATAGGGGATGGCGATGCGCAGCATGTAGGCATGCAGCTGCAGATACAGGCCGTTCTGCAGGCGCAGCGGCTTGAATTCGTCTTCGCTGATCTCGCCGGTCAGGCGGCGGGCGACCTGGTCGCGGAACTGCGCGACGCGCTCGTCCACCATGGTCTGGTCAATTTCGTCATACTGGTACATGGGGCATTCCTGCTCAGGCTGCTGGCCTGGTTTCTGTGCTGGGTCCTTCGGCGCGAAGAATCTCGCGATACTGGATTGGCTTGGGCGGCGTCACGCTGGCATCCACCGGAATCAGATACGGCGCGACGACGATATTCTGCTTCGCCTGCGCCTCGGCTTCGGCCAGCAGGGCGGCACCGGCGTCGACATTGGCAACCACGGCGGCGTCATGAATGCGGCGCGACCAGGTGGCTGCCTTTGTCAGGTAGACCACATCGCCGCTCAGCAGGTGATTTGCGGTCACCACCTGCGGCTGGCTGTTGAGTTTGGGGGCTTTGGCCATTCTGAAGAATCCTCAGGCAATACGTCGCTGCTGGGCGACGGCAACGGACGGCCGGGCATAGGCGGCGACCTTGCCGATGATGAGCAAGACTGGCCCGCCACCGTGCTGTGTTGCGAGCGCGGGCAGGGTGCTGAGTGCACCGGCGCTGACCTGCTGATCGGGCCGTGTGCCCTTCTCGATCAGTGCGACCGGCAGCGCGGCAGACGCGCCGGCGGCGATCAGGCGGTCGCGGATATGAGCGGCTTGGGAGAGCCCCATATAGACGACGACGGTTTCTTCGGCTTTCGCCGCACGCTCGATCCAGTCGAATGAGTCTTCGCTGCCGTCTTTCAACTGGCCGCTGACCAGGCTGATGCCATGGCTCAGCTCGCGATGGGTCAGCGGAATACCGGCGCTGGCCGCGCAGCCCAGCGCCGCCGTGATACCGGGGATGACAGAAACGGCGATACCGCGCGCGTTGAGATAATCCATCTCCTCACCGCCGCGACCGAAGATGAAGGGATCGCCGGCCTTGAGCCGCACGACGCGTTTTCCTGCTGTCGCGTGCTCTGCAAGGAGAATGTTGATTTCATCCTGGCCGATGCTGTGCCGGCCCTTGCGCTTGCCGACCGACACCCGCTCGGCATCGCGGCGCACGCGGTCCAGGATCTCGGGTGACACCAGTGCATCGTAGAGCACGATATCGGCATCCATCAGCGCGCGCTGTGCGGCAATGGTCAGCAGGTCGGGATCGCCTGGACCGGCGCCGACCAGCGCGACATGGCCCGGTACCTCGTCCTGCTGGCTGTTGAGTTCGCTCATCAGGGTTGCGCGTGCGCCGGCGCGATCGCCGGCCAGCGCCTTGGCCGCCACCGGGCCATCAAAGACGCGCTGCCAGAAGCGTTTGCGGTTTGCTGCATCGCCAATCACGCGCGCGACCGTGCCACGGAATTCACCGGCCAGCGCCGCCACATCGCCCAGACGCGCCGGCAGCAGCGCTTCGATCTGCGCCCGGATGCGGCCGAGCAGCAGCGGCGCGGTGCCGTTGGAAGAAATGCCGATGGTGATGTCGCCGCGTTCCACGATAGCCGGCACGGTGAAGTCAGAGAGATCGGCGCGATCCACCACATTCACCAGCAGGCCGCGCTGCTGCGCAGCTTCGGCCACGGCTTCATCACGCGCATCGCCATAGGCGGAAATAACGAGGCGCGCACCATCCAGTACGTCGGCGGAAAATTCGGCGCGATGTTCGGCGACGCCTTCCGCGACAAGTGAAAAGATTTCAGCGTTCAGCTCGTTTGCCACCACGCGGATGCGGGCACCGGCCTTAGCTAACAGTCGAATCTTGCGGGCGGCGTTTTCGCCACCGCCGGCAACCAGGACCAGACGGTCCTGCAGGTTCAAAAATCCCGGAAAGCTGTGCATGGCGGGGCCGCCTCTCTCTTTGCCAGCAGCTTGTGTAGATGAAGTTATTTAACGCATCAGATTGAGAGTCAATAAATTAACACTGAAATAAATGATAAAATATTATTATTAG
This sequence comes from Ferrovibrio terrae, assembly GCF_007197755.1. Classification (NCBI taxonomy): domain Bacteria; kingdom Pseudomonadati; phylum Pseudomonadota; class Alphaproteobacteria; order Rhodospirillales; family Rhodospirillaceae; genus Ferrovibrio; species Ferrovibrio terrae. Next base: position 878,864 of record NZ_CP041636.1, on the reverse strand, counting down.
CATTTTTATAATGTAAAATAAAATTCATCCCAGTAGCTTCGGCGCGGCTTTATTACCTGCTTGGTAATTGTTAACCCACTGATCTGGCTGAATATTCGCTCCAGTTACACCCTGAACAGGAGCCTGATCATGATCTCCAACGCCCGTTCCGCCACCATCCTGCGTATTGATGCTGCGCTCTGTGCTGCTTGCGGCCTACCCGGCCTGATCGCCCCGACCTGGCTGGCCGGCTTCCTGCTGCCCGGCCAGGAGACCGTGCTGGGCTTTGCCACGCCCACGCTGCTGTGGGAACTCGGCATTCTGCTCGTTGCCTATGCCGGCCTGCTGCTGCTGGCGTCTGTCAGGCCGGCACTCGACCGCCCGGTGCTGGCGATCACGGCGATCGCCGATGCCGGCTGGGTGATCGGGACTTTCGTCCTGGTCGCGGCCTTCCCCGCCAGCTTCAGCGCCTGGGGCATGGTGGCGCTCGCTGTCGTCGCGCTCGACACCGCGCTGATCGGGTTGTGGAAGCTGCGGCTGCTGCGCAGCGGCCCCGGCACAGCTCTCGCGGTCTGATCTGATGGGGGCGGCTGGACAGGCCGCCCCGCCTCTCTCCAAAGTGACACCAGAGAAACGGAGACGCAGATGAGCGAAGCGGTCCTCTCCCCGAAAGGATTTCCGGCTACAGCGGCCGCCGGTTTCGGCACGCTGATGCGGCAATGGCGCCGCCGCCGGGGCCTGAGCCAGCTCGATCTCGCCGAAAACGGTGGCGTGTCACAACGCCATGTCAGCTTCCTGGAATCCGGCCGTGCGCGGCCAAGCCGCCAGATGGTGCTGCATCTGGCGGAACTGCTGGATATGCCACTGCGCGAACGCAACCGCCTGCTGCATGCCGCGGGCTTCGCGGCGGCCTATCGCGAAAGCAAGCTGGATGCGCCGCAACTGGCCGAGGCGCGCCATGCGCTCGACCTGCTGCTGAAACAGCATGAACCATTTCCCTCTGTCGTGGTCGACGCCGGCTGGACCGTGCAGTTGGCCAACCAGGCGGCGCAGCGCATGATCGCTTTCCTTCTTGGCCCCAGCCACGACGCATCGAAACCGGTCAACTTCATGAAGCTGCCGCTGCATCCGCAAGGCGCGCGGCCCTATATCCGCAACTGGCGCGAGGTGGCCGGCAACCTGCTGCACCGGCTGCAGCGCGAGGCGATGGACAGTTCGGCGGCGGCGGCCGTGCTCGGCGAAGTGCGCCGCTACCCCGATGTCGATGCGCTGTGGCGCTCTGTCGACTGGGAGGCCGAGCCAAAGCCTTTGCTGTCTTTCTCGGTGGAGAAGGATGGCCTGGTGCTCGATCTTGTCACCATGATCGCCACCTTCGGCACGCCACAGGATGTCACCCTGCAGGATTTGCGGATCGAAAGCTTCCTGCCGGCAAACGAGGCCAGTGAGGCGCTCCTGCGCGGTTTGGCGACGCATTAAAAGGTCCGCCGACTCTCGTCAAATCCGCCATTTTGCGACACAATTGCGGGCAACGGATGTGATGAGGCAATGATGGCTGCGCTGACCCTGCAAAACTGGAATCTGACGATTGGCGATGGCAAGGCGCTGTTCTGCATCCTGGGCCTGAACGTGATCGAGGATCTCGATCTCGCGCTGCAGACCGCCACCGAACTGAAACAGATCGCCGACGACCTGAAACTGCCCTTCGTGTTCAAGGCCAGCTTCGACAAGGCCAACCGGTCCTCGATCAACAGCTTCCGTGGCCCCGGCATGGCGGAGGGCCTGAAGATCCTCGCCACGGTGAAAGACAAGCTGAAGGTGCCGATCGCCACCGACCTGCATGAGCCCTTCCAGGCCGAGCCAGTGGCTGAAGTCGCTGATCTGGTGCAGATTCCGGCCTTCCTGGTGCGCCAGACCGACCTGATCGTGGCCACCGCGCGGGCCACGCAGAAGAACAAGGGTCTGCTGCATGTGAAGAAGGCACAGTTCCTCGCCCCCAGCGACTGCAAAAGTATCCTGCACAAGATCGAGCAGGCGGCCGCGCCCAACATGACCATCCTGTGCGAACGCGGCTCGGCCTTTGGCTACAACAACCTGATCGTGGACATGCTGGCGATCCAGGAGATGCAGAAATTCGGCGTGCCGGTGACGATCGACGCCACCCATGCCGTGCAGTTGCCCGGTGCCAAAGCCGTAGAGGGCGGTGGCGTTGCCGCCGGCGGTCGTCGTGAAGGCGTGTCGGTGATCGCGGCTGCCGCCATTGCAGCCGGTGCCGATGGCGTGTTTCTCGAATTCCATCCCGAGCCCGACAAGGCGAAATGCGACGGGCCGAGTTGCCTGCCGCTCTCGGGCGCGCGTGCGCTGCTCACAAGGCTCAAGGCGATCCACGCCGCTGCCCGCGCCTGAAAATCGCGGCATGAAAAAAGCCGCCTGCGCAGGACGCAGGCGGCTTCTTCGTCAGGCCGGTCTAAATTTACGAGCCAGCCGGGCGGTCGGCAAGAATCGACGTCGAGATGCGTCGTGCCTCGGCCAGATGCTGCGACACCAACTGGGCGGTGTCGGTCGAGGCCGCACGCAGCGTGGCATTGTCGCCACCGCGGGCATAGGCGTTGTGCAGGCGCAGCTCGCGCTCCTGCGCTTCCTGCAGCAGCGTGATGTAGCGTTCGTCGAACGCCGTGGTTGACGTGTGCTGCAGTTCCGCCAGCTTCTGCTGCATATGCACCGTCAGCACCGGCGTCACCGGTGTCACGCCAGCCTGGCGCGCCACCATATTCAGCTTGCTGGTCGCATTGGCGTGCTGCGACGCCATCTGCTGCGCATAGGCCTTCACTTCGCTGCTCTGCGCGCGCTGTACGGCGATCTTGCTGGCCTCGGCCTGGAACAGATCGGCATTGGTGGCGTAGAGCACGAAATTCTGCGCTGTCAGCGCCTGCTGCTGCACGGCGGCTTGCTGTTGCGTGCCGGCGCGGTTTTCAGCCTTCATGCCGCCGGCCAGGGCGGCCGGTACGGCCACGCTTGCGGAGAACAGGGCTGTGGCACCAAGCAGGGCGTATGAACGAATGCGTGTCATCGTGTTTCCTCCAGATTTGCTGCGGGGAGAGCAGAAAAAACCCGAAGGCGGGACGGATGTTCCGTCTAAAGACAGCGCAAGGCTAAGCTTGTTTCTGCTGATCGGGGCCGATGCGCCAGTGCGGACGCGCGATCATCACCAGATCGCCGCCGGCATCACGCAGTTCCACGCGGCCATCCAGAGTCTGCGCTGATGACCAGTCGAGCTCGGGCAGGCTGCACTCCGCGTTGATGGTGCCGCGCGCCTTCTTGATGAATTCGCTGTCGAAGCCGGTGATGATCCAGCGCGCGCCCTGCGGCGGCTGGCGGCTCATCAGCGCGAGATTGCCGGTCAGTTCGGCGAGATTGGTCAGCGCCACGGCATGCAGCGAGCGCAGGTGATTGCGCACGCGACGCCGATCGGCCATGCGCGCGCGGGCCCGACCGGGTGCCAGTTCCACCACCTGGGGCGCGATGCTGCCGGCATAGGGCACGGTCACGCCGATCAGCAGGTTGAACAGCCGGCGGCCGAACGGCAGGCGGCAGAAGCCGTCCCATTGTTTCAGCACCGTGGCTTTCGCGGCGGCAGGTGCTGCGGGAACGGCGAGGGCGGCGATGGTCATTTCAGTTTCCTTTTTACCGGCGGGACGGCCACGGCATCCCAGATCAGGTCCGACAGCTTGCGCGCGGCCTGCGCGGCATCGAGTTTGCTGCTGCCCGCGCGATGCATGCGCAGCCAGGTCTGCACCGGCCCGAGCACCAGGCTCAGAAGCAGCTCGGGCGGCAGCGGTTTCAGCACGCCGGCCTCGATGGCCGGCTTGATCCGCCGCAGCAGCGGTCGGATGAAATCCGCCGTGTCGCCCTGCAGCTGCCTTGTCACGCCGGTCAGCGTGCGGTGATGGCGGTGCTCCGAGAGAAAGCGCTCGGCGGTCGGATTCTGCATGGCCCAGCCGATATGCGTCGTCACGAAGGCATCCAGCAGGGTGCGGATGGCGCTGTGGCGCACCAGTTCGGCGGTGATCGCCGTGCGGTATTGCTCCAGCAGGTCTTCATACAGCGCGATCACCAGCCCCTCGCGGCTGCGGAAGTGGTGATACAGGCTGCCGACCGAGATGCCGGCGGCGTCGCGCACCTGGTCGATGGTGGTGGCTTCCACGCCCTGCGCGTCGAACAGCGCCAGCGCCGCCACCAGCGCACGCTGGCGCGTGCTGCGTTCGGTGGCGGCCGAGGCGATTCTCGGCGCGATCTGGCTGGCAGTGACGCGGGCAGGTTTGCTCATATCCCGCTTATATCGGGCTTTAGAATAAAATTCTAGAATAAAATTCTAAATCGTGGCCGGAGAGCAGAGCCAGGCTGGCCCTTGCCAGCGGCGGGCGGGGCTTTAGAGTCCCCAGGCTGCGGTTTCCGCTCTAGGGAGTTCAAGAAAATGGCGAAAGAGTTGCATCATTTCATCGGCGGCAAAAAGGTCGCCGGCAAGTCGGGTCGTTTCCTCGACGTCTACAATCCGACGACTGGCGAAGTCGCAAGTAAGGCGCCGCTGGCCACCAAGGCCGAGGTCGAGGCCGCCATCGCCGACAGCCAGAAAGCCTTCCTGGAATGGGGCGCCACCTCGCCGCTGGTGCGCGCCCGCGTGATGTTCAAGTTCAAGGAGCTGTGCGAACGCCACGCCGACGAGATCGCGCTGCTGATCTCCAACGAGCATGGCAAGGTGGTTTCGGATGCCAAGGGTTCGCTGCAGCGCGGCCTGGAAGTGGTGGAATTCGCCTGCGGTATTCCGCACCTTCTGAAGGGCGAATATTCCGACAGCGTGTCGAAAGGCATCGACGTCTATTCGATGCGCCAGCCGCTCGGTGTGGTCGCCGGCATCACCCCGTTCAATTTTCCGGCCATGGTACCGATGTGGATGTTCGCCGTCGCGATTGCCTCGGGCAACACCTTCATCCTCAAGCCGAGCGAGAAGGACCCGTCCTGCCCGCTGCGCCTGGCCGAACTGATGCTGGAAGCCGGCGCGCCTCCGGGCGTGCTGAACTGCGTAATCGGCGACAAGGAGGCGGTCGATACCGTCCTGACCGATCCGCGTATCCAGGCCGTCAGCTTCGTCGGCTCGACGCCGATCGCCCAGTATGTCTATGCCACGGCCGCGGCGCATGGAAAGCGCGTGCAGGCCATGGGCGGCGCCAAGAACCACATGATCATCATGCCCGATGCCGATATGGACCAGGCGGTCGATGCGCTGATCGGCGCCGGCTACGGCTCGGCCGGCGAACGCTGCATGGCGGTCTCGGTCGCCGTGCCGGTGGGCAAGGGCACCGCCGACAAGCTGGTCGAAGCGCTGGCGCCGCGCGTCCGCGCCCTGAAGGTCGGCCCCAGCACTGATAAGGATTCCGAAATGGGTCCGCTGGTCACCAAGGAGCATCTCGCCAAGGTGAAAGGCTATGTCGATACCGGCGTGTCGGAAGGCGCCAAGCTGGTGGTCGATGGTCGTGGCCTGAACCTGCAGGGCTACGAGGGCGGCTATTTCATGGGCGGCTGCCTGTTCGACAACGTGACGCCGGACATGCGCATCTACAAGGAAGAGATCTTCGGCCCGGTGCTCAGCGTGGTGCGCACCGAAAGCTTCGAGGAAGCCGCCAGGCTGCCGACCGAACATGAATTCGGCAATGGCGTGGCGATCTTCACCCGCGACGGCGATGCCGCCCGCGACTTCGCAGCGAGGGTCCAGGTCGGCATGGTCGGCATCAATGTGCCGATCCCGGTGCCGCTCGCCTTCCACACCTTCGGCGGCTGGAAGAAGTCGGCCTTTGGCGACACCAACCAGCATGGTCCGGAAGGCGTGAAGTTCTACACCAAGATCAAGACGGTGACCGCGCGCTGGCCGACCGGCATCCGTTCGGGCGCCGAGTTCAACATCCCGACCATGAAGTAAGCCTGATAATTCCGGTTCCTCAGGCGGGCGGCAGATGACTCTGCCGCCCGTTCTGTTTTAAACAGGCCCCAATTCCTTTAAACAGGCCTTATGTCGATCCTAGAAACCTATCGCGCCAGGCTGGCGGCCGGAGAGCTGGCGGAAGACCCCGCCCAGGCGCTGGCGGCCGAGAAGCTGGAACTGCTGAGCCGCCATCTGGCGCATTACCAGCCCAGCAGCGGCGACAGCTGGCTGCAGAAGCTGGTCGGCCGCAGGAAGGAAGACGCGCCGCAGGGCCTGTATATCTACGGCGATGTCGGCCGCGGCAAATCCATGCTGATGGACCTGTTCTTCGCCACGGCGCCGGTGGAGAAAAAACGCCGCGTGCATTTTCATGCCTTCATGCAGGAAGTGCATGCCGAGATTTTTCGCTATCGCCAGCTGAGCGAAGACGATCCCGAGAAGAAAGCCGGCGGCGACGACCCGATCAGGCCAGCCGCCAAGAAGATCGCCAAATCGGCCTGGCTGCTCTGCTTTGACGAGATGCAGGTCAGCGATGTTGCCGATGCGATGATTCTGGGTCGCTTGTTCGAGAAGCTCTTCCAGCGCGGGGTGGTGATCGTCGCCACCTCGAACCGCCATCCCGACGACCTCTACAGGAGCGGTATCAACCGCCAGCTGTTCCTGCCCTTCATCGAATTGTTCAAGGAAAAGTTGGATGTGCTGCATCTGGCGGCCAGCCGCGACTACCGCATGCAGCGGCTCAGCAAGTCGCCGGTCTGGTTCAGCCCGATGAGCGCCAAGTCGACCCTGGCGCTGGACCATGCCTGGAATCTTCTCACCGATGATGCCGAGGGTGAGCCGGCCGAGATCGAGCTGCTGGGCCGCAAGCTGATGGTGCCGTTACAGGCGCGCGGCGTGGCACGCTTCCGGTTTGACGAGTTGTGCGAACAGCCGCTCGGTCCGGCCGATTTCCTGGCCATCGCCAGGAACTTCCACACCGTGATGATCGACAATATCCCGACGCTCAGCCCCGCCAAGCGCAACGAGGCCAAGCGTTTCGTCACGCTGGTGGATGCGCTGTATGAGGCCAAGGCCAACTTGTTGGCGACGGCGGCCGCACCGCCGGAAACACTTTACCCCGAGGGCGAGGGCGCGTTCGAATTCCAGCGTTGCGTGTCGCGGCTGAACGAGATGCAGAGCGAAGAGTATCGCGTGCTGCCCCACATCTCAGGCTAGGCGCACAGCTTCGACTGGCACTGGCCCAATGCGAAACTCGCGGCCCAATTAACGTTAATTGGGCAGCAGCAGGTCGCGGGCGCGATCGAGGCGGGCGTTGGTGAAGCTCGCGCCGGTCAGCACGGCATTGGCGAAGCGACCATCCGTCAGGTCGGCACCGGTCAGATCCGCGCCACTTAAATTCGCATCGCGCAGATCGGCCGCCACCAGGCTGGCGCCGGTCAGGTTGGCGTTGATCAGGATCGCGCGCTTCAGCTTGGCGGCACCCAGATTGGTGCGGGCGGCGCGGGCATGCGGGGCATCGTCCTTGATCGCAGCGAGATTCGCGTCGGTCAGGTTGGCACCGTCCAGGGTGGCGCGCGCCAGGCTGGCGCCGCGCAGGTTGCCCTTCACCAGCACGGCCTCGCGCAGGTCAGCGAAATTCAGTCGGGCCAGCGCCAGGTTGGCATTGGTCAGTTCCGCCTTGTTGAAGCGCGCGCGTTCCAGCAGCGCGCCCATCAGGTTCACGCCACGCAGATCGCGGCCGGAGAAATCGAAATCGCTCAGGTCGGCGCGCAGGCCCTGACGGCCTTCGGAATGCACCCAGAGTTCGTGCTGCTTAAGCACCTCGGCCAGATTGGCGTCGGCATGGCGCGAGGCAGCCGCGAAAATCGCGGCGGCCAGTTCCGGCAGGCTGCGGCTGGCGGCATCGACGATGGCACCACGCAGGTCGGCGCCGGCAAAATTGGCCCCGCCGAGCTGTGCGCCCGACAGGCTGGCGCCGGCAAGATTGGCGCCGGAAAAATCGGAATTCTGCAGATCGGCGCCTTCGAGGCGGGCCGATGTCATCTGCGCCTTGCGCAGATCGGCGCCACGCAGGTTGCTGTCGTCGAGATTGGCGTCGGCGAAATCGGCATGCAGCGCGAAGGCCTTGGGCAACTGCGCGCCGGAGAGGTCGGCACGCTGGGCAGAGGCGCCCGACAGATCGATGGCGCGCTTGGTCGGGCCGCTATCCGCCATGCGGCCTTCGGAATCATAAACCGGGGCTAAAGCTTCGGCGCCGTTCGACTCGGCCATGTTGGCATCGTTCAGGCCAGTGGCGCGCAGGCAGGCGCCGCGCAGATCGGCCCAGCGCAGGTCGGCGCCGTCCAGAGTCGCGTTGCGGAAGTCCGAGCCGCCACATTTCGACATCGACAGCCGCGCGCCATCAAGGCGGGCGCGATGCAGGCGTGCGCCGGTCAGGTCGGCCAAGGTCAGGTTGGCGCCGGTCAGGTCGGCATCGGAAAGATCGGTATAGGCAAGCAGGGCGGGCTGTGCGCCGGGCTTACCTGCAAGATGGGCTTCATGCTCACGCAAAACGTCGCGCAGCTTTTCGGCCCCAACCTTGGTCAGATGCGGGGGAGCCCCGCGGGTAAAATCGCCCATAACGCCTAGCGGCCTTGCCTCAAACACAACACAGAAGATTCGGCCGCAAGTGTAAGCGGACCGGTTAACCCGATCCAGCCGTTTGCCCCCTGTTTGGTCTTTAGTCTAGCAGATCAGCCGCGCCGTTCTACCATCAGCTTCTTGATTTCACCGATGGCCTGCGCGGGATTGAGGCCCTTGGGGCAAGTCTGCGCGCAGTTCATGATCGTGTGGCAACGATACAGCCTGAACGGGTCTTCCAGGTTGTCGAGTCGCTCTCCGGTCATCTCATCGCGACTGTCGGCGATCCAGCGATAAGCCTGAAGGAGGATGGCGGGGCCGAGATAGCGGTCCGAATTCCACCAGTAGCTCGGGCAGGAGGTCGAGCAGCAGGCGCAGAGAATGCATTCGTAGAGACCATCCAGCTTCTTGCGGTCTTCGGCCGACTGCAGGCGCTCGCGAGTCGGCGCCGGGCTCTGGGTCTTCATCCAGGGCTGGATTGACGCGTACTGGGCGTAGAAGTTGCTCAGGTCCGGCACCAGATCCTTGATCACCGGCATATGCGGCAGCGGATAGATCTTCACGTCGCCGTCGATGTCTTCGCAGGCCTTGGTGCAGGCCAGCGTATTGCCGCCGTCGATGTTCATCGCGCAGGAACCGCAGACGCCTTCGCGGCAGGAGCGGCGGAAGGTGAGCGACGGATCGATGTCGTTCTTGATCTTGATCAGCGCATCCAAAACCATCGGGCCGCAGTCGTTCATGTCGACTTCGTAGGTGTCGATCTGCGGGGTCTTGCCGTCATCCTGGTTCCAGCGATAGACGCTGAACTTGCGCACCTTGCGTTCTTCGCCCGGCTTGGCCGGCGGCAGCGTCCAGGTCTTACCCTTGGAGATCTTGGAATTCTTCGGCAGCGAGAACTCAGCCATGGGGATGTTATCCTTGCTTCCTTAGTAAACGCGCTTCTTGGGCTCGATATACGAGACCTCGTTGGTCAGCGTGTAGGTGTGAACCGGGCGATAGTCGATGGTGATGCCGCCCTTGTCGCTGATCCAGGCCAGCGTGTGCTTCATCCATTCCTTGTCGTCGCGATCCGCATAATCCTCGCGAGCATGGGCGCCGCGGCTTTCCTTGCGGTTCTCGGCCGAATGCATGGTGACGACGGCCTGGCCGACCAGGTTGTCGAGTTCCAGCGTCTCGACCAGGTCGGAATTCCACACCAGCGAGCGATCCGCCACGTCGATGTCAGGCATCATCTTGAAGACCTCGTCGATCAGGCCGACGCCTTCCTTCAGCACGTCGCCGGTGCGATAGACGGCGCAGTTGTTCTGCATCGTGCGCTGCATCTTGTCGCGGATGCGCGCGGTCGGGCTGCCGCCCTTGGCATTGCGGAAGCGATCCAGGCGGGCCAGCGCATTGTCGCCGGCACCCTTGATGTCGCGATGCTTGGCATTCTTGTCGACCACCTGCGCCGCACGGATGGCGGCAGCGCGGCCAAACACCACGAGATCGATCAGCGAGTTGGAACCCAGACGGTTGGCACCATGCACCGACACGCAGGCGGCTTCGCCCACCGCCATCAGGCCGGGCACCACGCTGTCGGGATTGCCGTCCTTCAGCGTCAGCACTTCGCCATGATAGTTGGTCGGGATGCCGCCCATGTTGTAGTGCACGGTCGGCAGCACCGGGATCGGCTGCTTGGTCACATCGACGCCGGCAAAGATCTTGGCGCTTTCCGAGATGCCCGGCAGGCGCTCATGCAGGATCTTCGGATCGAGATGGTCCAGATGCAGGAAGATGTGGTCGCCATTCTTGCCCACACCGCGGCCTTCGCGGATTTCCATGGTCATGGCGCGGCTGACGACGTCGCGCGAGGCAAGGTCCTTGGCCGAGGGGGCGTAGCGTTCCATGAAGCGTTCGCCGGCCGAATTGACGACATAGCCGCCTTCGCCACGCGCGCCTTCGGTGATCAGGCAGCCCGAGCCGTAGATGCCGGTCGGGTGGAACTGCACGAATTCCATATCCTGCATCGGCAGGCCGGCGCGCAGCACCATGCCGCCGCCATCGCCCGTGCAGGTATGGGCCGAGGTGCAGGAGAAGTAGGCGCGGCCGTAACCGCCGGTCGCCAGCACCACCATCTTGGCGCGGAAGCGATGGATGCTGCCGTCGGCCAGGTTCCAGGCCATCACGCCGCAGCAGGCGCCCTCATCGTCCATGATCAGGTCGAGGGCGAAATATTCGATGAAGAACTCAGTGTCGTATTTCAGCGACTGCTGGTACAGCGTGTGCAGCATCGCATGGCCGGTGCGGTCGGCGGCAGCGCAGGTGCGCTGCGCCGGCTCGGCACCGTAATTCTTGGTCATGCCGCCAAAGGCGCGCTGATAAATCTTGCCTTCGGGCGTGCGGCTGAACGGCACGCCGAAATGCTCCAGTTCCACGACGGCCGGCACGGCCTCGCGGCACATGTACTCGATCGCATCCTGGTCGCCGAGCCAGTCAGAGCCCTTGACGGTGTCGTACATATGCCAGCGCCAATTGTCCTCGCCCATATTGCCGAGCGCGGCCGAGATGCCGCCCTGCGCTGCAACCGTGTGGCTGCGGGTCGGAAACACCTTCGAGATGCAGGCGGTCTTCAGGCCGGACGCGGCCAGACCCATGGTGGCGCGCAAGCCTGCGCCGCCGGCGCCGACAACGACGACATCGTAGTAGTGATCGTGAACCTGATAGCTGGCGGGCATGGTCTTAGGCTCCGAAAAACATCTTGAGCACCGACAGGGCGGCAATACCGCCGACGACGAAGGTGGCGAAGGTGATGGCGAGCAGCGAGACGATCTTCACGCTTTCGGTATGCACGTAGTCTTCGATCACCACCTGCAGGCCCAGCTTCATGTGCCAGAAGATGGCGAGGATGCTGAGCAGGGCCAGCAGAGCGAAGAGCGGGTGCCTGAAGGCCGCCGTGACAGCGGCATGGTCGCCGGTCGCCAGTTTCAGCACGCAGACCAGCAGGAGCAGCAGCATCGGGATCATGGCCACAGCCGTGACGCGCTGGATCCACCAATGCTGCACGCCTTCCTTGGCGGCGCCGAGGCCACGCACCGACTTCAGCGCGCTGCGCATATGCTTGTTGGAATTGCTCATGATGCGCTCCTCACTTCCAGCTATAGGCCAGAATCCAGGCCAGCACGGTCAGCACCACCGAACCGATGATGACCGCCCAGCCCGACTTGTTGGCGACCGGAAGGCTGTAGCCGTGGCCGGCATCCCAGAACAGGTGACGGATGCCGTTCAGCAGGTGGTAGAACAGCGCCCAGGAAAAGCCGAGCAGCACCAGCCGGCCAAGCCATGAGCCGAGGCAGGCCTGCACCATCGCGTAGTATTCCGGACCGGCGGCGGCGGCTACGAGCCACCAGGCCAGCAGCAGGGTGCCGGCGGCCAGACCGCAGCCGGTGGCGCGGTGCAGGATCGAGGTCGCCATGGTGACCGGCCAGCGGTAGATCTGCAGATGGGGGGAGAGCGGTCGTTCGACGTTCGCCATGTTTCGCGCCTTCGCCCCGGCTGGTATCCGGAGCATTCGGGGTGGGGCGGTCCGCGACTGGCGCAAATGGGGAAAATGGCCGAGTCAGCGTCCGAAAATCAGGGCGGATACTAGTCCCGGTCCCTGTGTAGTCAATCATTGGACGACTTTGTTTTTAGTCGCGTAAACCCCACCCCGGCAAGGGAAATTGCCACGGCGAATAGCTGCTATGTGGGATCGAAGCTGCGAGTCTTTCGCAACGCGGCCAGGGGGTGCCACAGGGTGGCGAAACAGATCGGCGGGCCCTTTTCGAGGCCCGCCGACGGAAGCAGGATATGAAGGCCGGGCTTAACGGAGATCGTAGGCCCGTTCGCCATGGGTGGTGATGTCGAGGCCGTCGGACTCGTCCTCTTCGCTCACCCGCAGATTTCCGCTCGCCTTCAGCACCGCGAAAATCCCCCACGACACCAGGCCCGACCAGGCGGCGGTGACCGCCAGGCCGATCAGCTGCGCCTTGAACTGCATCAGGGCAGTGACGCCTTCAGCGAAGCCGGTGCCGCCGAAGCCGGGCTGGCCGACGATGGCGACCAGCAGGATACCGAGCGCGCCGCCCACGCCATGCACGGCAAAGACATCGAGCGAGTCATCCAGCTTGTATTTCTGCTTCAGCAAAGCCGTAACGGTGAAGCATATCGCGCCGCCGCAGAAGCCGATCAGCACCGCGCCGGCCGGACCGGCGACGCCGGCCGCCGGTGTAATGGTGGCGAGGCCGGCGATCAGACCGGTGACGATGCCGACCAGCGACGGACGGCCATAGCGCAGCCATTCGATCGCCATCCAGGTCAGCGCGCCGCAGGCTGCCGACACATGCGTCACCAGCATCGCCATGCCGGCCGAGCCGCTGGCGGCCAGCGCCGACCCCGCGTTGAAACCGAACCAGCCGACCCACAGCATGCCCGCACCCGTGGCGGTCATGCCCGGATTGTGCGGCAGCAGCGGTTCATGCGGGAAATCGCGGCGCTTGCCGACCATGATGGCGGCAGCGATGGCCGCCATGCCGGCGGTCACGTGCACCACCAGGCCGCCGGCGAAATCGACCACGCCGAGATTAAACAGCCAGCCGCCGCCCCAGATCCAGTGGCAGACCGGCACGTAGACCAGGAACAGCCACAGCGCGGAGAACAGCACCACGGCGCCGAAGCGGATGCGTTCGGGCCAGGCGCCGACGATCAGGGCTGGCGTGATGATGGCGAAGGTCATCTGGAACATGAAGAACAGCGCTTCGGGCAGGCCGTCCTTCAGCGTCTCGGCGGTGACGCCGGCCATGAAGGCGCGGTCGAAGCTGCCGATCCAGGCGTTGTTGGCGCCGCCATCGGTGAAGGCGAGGCTGTAGCCGCCAATCAGCCAGAGCAGCGAGACCAGGGCGGCGATCACCACGCAATGCATCACCACGCTGAGCGCATTCCGGGCGCGCACCAGGCCGGCATAGAAGAGGGCAAGGCCCGGCATGGTCATGAACAGCACCAGCGCGGTGGCGGTCAGGATCCAGGCGGTGTTGGCGGCATCGAGCGGCTTCTCCTCGGCGCCCAGCGCCGGAACGGCTGCGAGCGACAACAGGAGAGCAGGCGCCGCCAGGCGGCGCAGCGTTAAGACAATCATTGGGAATCCCACCCTGTTATTGTTTTGGCGAAACGGTTCTGTGCTCACCCTGCCGGCGGGCGAAACGCTGGCAAAATGGGCAGACTGCCCAAGCACGAGGCATGCCAAAGCACCGGCACGAGAAATGCTGGGAAAACCTTATGTGGGCGGTCCGCGCGGGTGGATTGCCGCCAAATTCGGCAGATTTATGCCGAAAGGCTGTGCTTTTGCCTAAATTATAGACTTATCGCCGCCGCTTTTCGCGTTTCGGCATCAGGGACCAGTAATCGAGATCGAGCACCACGCTGTCCGGGTAGGCACCGGCGGTGTCCTTGTCGGGGAAGGCCGTGGCAGGCTGGTCTTTCACGGCCAGCGTGCGGATGCGCAGCGCGCCGACATCGCTGCGGCCGTCGATCTCGGCCTTGTCCAGCACCTGCGACCAGGCATAGACCGTGTTGCCAGCCAGAGTGGGATTCACATGCCGGCCGCCATTGATGGCGGCGACGAAAGCGGCATTGCCCAGGCCGTTGAAGCTGAGCGCGCGCGCCAGGCTGATGACATGGCCGCCATAGATCAGGCGGCGGCCGAGTTTGTCCTGACCCTGGCGATGCTGGTTGAAATGCACCTTCGCGGTGTTCTGATACAGCCGCGTCGCCAGCATGTGCTCGGCTTCTTCGATGGTCATGCCATCGACATGGTCGATCTTCTCGCCGGGCTCGTAATCTTCCCAGCCATGCCGGCTGCCGGCCAGCGTCCAGTCGTAATGCGCGAAATTCAGCCCGGTCGGAATGCGCAGCTGTTCCGGCGCGACATGATCCTTCAGGCGCGGCACGCGCTCCTCGGCGATCACGGCGGACTCATCGCGCTTCCTCACCATCACCCAGCGCACATAGTCCAGCACCAGTTCGTCGCCGTCCTTGTAGCCCTGGCTGCGCACATAGACCACGCCGGTCTTTTTGTTGGAATTCTCCTTCAGGCCGATCACGCGCGACACGGTGTGCAGCGTGTCGCCGGGAAAGACGGGGCTGAGCCAGCGGCATTCGGCATAGCCGAGATTGGCCACGGCATTGAGCGAAATCTCCGGTACCGTCTTGCCGAACACCACATGGAAGGCCAGCAGGTCATCGACCGGCGCGGCGCGCAGCCCCAGGCGGCGCGCGAAACTGTCGGCCGACTGCACGGGGAAGCGCGGACCATACAAAGCGGTATAGAGCGCGACATCGCCGGCGGTGACAGTGCGCGGCGTGGCATGGCGGATTTCCTGGTCGAGTTTGAAATCCTCGAAGAAATTGCCCGGATTGGTCTTGTCGCTCATCTCTGGTCCGATCCCTTACGCCGTCTGCAGTTTCGCAATCGCCTCGGCCAGCGCCGCCAGCTTCTTCGCCTGCTCGACATGCAGGTTCTCGATCAGCTTGCCATCCACCAGCACCACGCCCTTGCCTTCCTTTGCCGCCGCCTCGAAAGCGGCGATGATCTTGTGCGCCCATGCCACTTGCGCCTTGCCCGGCGCAAAGACGCGGTTGGTGATCTCCAGCGTCTTGGGGTGGATCAGCGTCTTGCCGTCGAAGCCGAGCTCCAGCCCCTGGTTGCAGGCGGCCTCGAAACCGGCGTCGTCATCGAGATCGAGATAGACGCCATCCAGGATTGCCAAATCGTAAGCGCGTGCCGCCAGCATGCACAGGCCGAGCGCGGTGATCACCGGCAGGCGCAGCGGCGTGTGCTGTGCATTCAGGTCCTTCACCAGATCGGATGTGCCCATCACCAGCGCAGCCAGCCGCGACGAGGCAGAGGCGATCTGCTCGGCATGCAGGATGCCTTTCGGCGTTTCCATCATGCACCAGATCGCGGTCTTGTCCTGGCCATGCTGCCTGAGCAGGGCTTCGGCTTCCTGCACCTGCGCGGCAGACTCCACCTTGGGCAGCAGGATCGCATCGGGCGCGGCCTTTGCGGCGGCGATGATGTCGTCTTTGCCCCAGGGCGTGTCGAGGCCATTGGTGCGGATGATCAGCTCTCTCGAACCATACCCGCCCTCTACGACGGCCTTGCAGACCTGTTCGCGCGCCAGCGCCTTGGCATCCGGGGCGACCGCGTCTTCCAGGTCGAGGATCAGGGCGTCGGCTGCCAGGCCCTTGGCCTTTTCCAGTGCCCGGGCATTCGAGCCGGGCATGTAAAGCACGCTGCGACGGGGGCGGGCGGTGGCGGCCATGCGGGAAAGCCTCGATTGTTGCGGTGCAATAAGATTGAGTTGCGCCACTATAATCGCCGACTTAGGCGTGGCAAGGTTCCCCGCGTCCTCCCTTCGTCGCCCCTGCAGGAATGTCCGGCCATGCGCGTCCTCAGCATCCAGAGTCAGGTGATTTACGGCCACGTCGGCAACAATGCCGGCGTGTTTCCGCTCCAGCGGAACGGCATCGAGGTCTGGGCGGTGCCGACCGGCGTGCTGGCCTTCAATCCCTCCTACGGTCCGCCGGCGCACCGCCCGACCGCGCCCGAAGAGATGGATGCCTGGATCGCCGCGCTGCAGACCCGGCCGGAATGGACACAGATCGATGCCGTACTGCTCGGCTGGCTCGGCAGTCCGCGCACGGCCGAAGCCGCCGGCCGCGCCGCACTGGCGGTGAAGAAAGCCAACCCGAACGCGATCTTCCTCTGCGATCCGGTGATGGGCGACAGCGACAGCGGGCTCTATGTCGATCCGACCCTGCCGGCCTATATCCGCGACCATCTGTTCCCGACCGCTGATATCGCCACACCGAACGGCTTCGAACTGGAATACCTGACCGGCGGCAGGATCGAGACGCTGCAGCAGGCGCTGGCCGCCTGCGACGCCCTGCGCGCCAAAGGTCCGTCAACGGTGGTCGCCACCACGCTGAAACGCACCGATGGTGGCCGCGACCAGGGTGGCCAGCCGCTGCTGGAGGCACTGTTGGTCAATCGCGAGGGCGCCTGGCTTTGCGCCGTGCCGGATCTGGGTGAAGGGCTGCCCAAGGGCGCCGGCGACCTGTTCGCCGCGCTGTTCCTGACGCGCCTGCTGAAAGGTCGCACAGCGAAGAAGGCGCTGCTGTTCGCGATGTCGGCGACGTATACGGCGTTGCGCGATGCGCGCGAAAATCACGCGCCGGAAATGCGGTTGGAAACGATCCAGGACCTGCTGCGCGCGCCGCAGTTCCTGCCCGATATCGAGCGGGTGCGCTAAGCCTTACAGCCGGCTGCGCAGGACGCTGCCGATGCCGTCATAGAAGACGGTGAAGCCGAGCAGCATGTCGACGCTTCGGCCATCGGCTGCCAGCGGCATCATCAGGCGTTCGAGTTCGGCGGTATCCGCATTCATGCGGAAGCGCGGCGGACCGCGGCGATGGCTGATCAGTGCATTGGTGGCGGCATCAACGAAACTGCGTGAGCGACCGCTGACGCTGTCGAAGCCGTCCTCCATGTCGTGCAGCCAGGCGCCGGTCATCGGTTCACCAAAGCCGAGATCGACATGGCTGCCGACCAGGCGGAAGCGGAAGCGCGGGATGCTGACATCGCCGGCCGGCGGATGCACTTCCAGCAGCCAGGCATAGGGCAGCAGCGCCGGCATGCCGAGCGGATCGATATGCTGGCGGCCCGGCAGCAGGCCGGGACCCGGCGCGGCAGCGCGCCAGTAGACCAGGCCCTGCCGGATCACGGCATGGGCGTCGTCGGGCAGGGTGAAGTCGTCGCTCATCGAAGAGTGGAGGTGGCGCCTTTGGCAGATGCGCAAGCATAGGGAACTGTCGCAGTCGTGCAAAGACCGGCGGCCCCGGGCTGCCCCACTTAAGAGTGATGCCCCGCGGTCACTCCCGGGTAAGCGGGCGCAGGGCAGGCATGCGGCGGGCAAGGAGATGGTCCGCAGACAGACGCCCCGGTCCGCGCGCCACGACCACCAGCAGCGCGACCGCCCATATGCCATGAGTCGGCCAGGCATCCGGATAGACGAAAATCTGAATCACCGCCGTCATGCCCAGCAGGGCAAGGGCGGCAAAACGGCTGGCCAGACCGAAGACCAGCAGAAGCGGAAACAGATGCTCGCCCAGGGTGGCGAGATGTGCCGCCAGCACGGGATCGAGCAGCGGCAGGCGATATTCCTCGCGGAACAGTTCGATGGCGCTGTCCGACACGCGCCAGCCTTCCAGCTTGGTCTGGCCGGACTGCCAGAAGATCGCGGCGGCAAAGACGCGCGCCGCAAGCGCAATCGCATCCTGCGGGATTCTGTCCATGCCGGCGATCAGGCGACGCAGGAGTCCGGCGATGCCATGTGGGTGGTCGCTGAGGAAGCTGGTGGAACGGGTCATGGTCATGGCGGGTCCTGATCGGTGAAGGCGATGACGGCGCCGCGTGCGAACAGCGCAGCAAGCGCCGTGGCGAGGTCGAAGTCCGGAACATCGTGCAGCGCGGCGGCAGTGGCCTCAGCCATGTCCGCGCCGGCCTGCATCTGCAACAGGAATTCGGCTTCGCCCGGCGCAAGCGGAATGGCGACCGTGTCGTAGTGCGGTCGCAGCACCAGCACATCCTGCGCGGTCCAGTCCTCGATCTCGCCGAGTGGCGCGCGACCGGTATTCATCGCCCAGATGGTGGCAGCAGGATAGGCGCTGCGCAGGATCTGCAGCGATGGATGCAATGTGACGCGCACCGCACCAAGACGTTCGGCCGCGATGCTGCCCAGCCGGTCGGCCGGCAGCGGTGTGGTATCGGCGGCATGGAAGGCGCGCGTATAGGCCAGCTCCAGTCGCGCAACATCGGCGAGGTAGGGCAGTTCGGCGGCCGGTTCAAAACGCGCCAGGAAATCCGGCAGGCTGGCGCCATAGTCCAGCAGTACCGGCGAGGCCGGCGGCGAGATCCGCACATAGATCGCCGCCATGGCGGCAAAGAATTCCGCACCGACGATGGCTTCGGTGGCAGGAAATCCGGCGGCCAGCGCGCGGCTCAGGCCGCTGACGACGTTGTTGCGGTAGATGGCGAAACGCTCATCGACATCGGCAGCAAAAAGCCCGGCAGGCGGTCTGCGCCCGGCATCGAGCAGGGCTGCGGCGAAATCCGTCTGCATGTCAGGCGGCCCTCACCTGCGCCGCGGCGCGATCCAGCACAGCCTGTGCCTTTTGCGCTTCGTGCCGCAGCACCGCCCAATCCGGTACGTCGTTGTCCCACTCGACCAGTGTGGGCAATGGCCCGGCGCGTGCGATCACGCTGTCGTACAGCGGCCAGACCGCAGCAGCGATCCGGCTACCATGGTCGTCGATCAGCAGCGGCAGGCCGTGGCGGTCGGTGGTGTCGTGATGGCCGGCGAGGTGAATTTCACCCACGCGGTGCAGCGGAAACTGCGCCAGATAGGCAGCCGGGTCCTCGCCGCGATTGCCGCAGGCGACCAGCACGTTGGTGACGTCCAGCAGCAGGCCGCAGCCCGTGCGTGCCGCGATCTCGGCGAGGAATTCGGTTTCCGGGATCGTGCTGGCGGCGAACTGCAGATAGGTGGCGGGATTTTCCAGCAGCAGGCGGCGGCCGAGCAGGTCCTGCACCTGCGACACATGCGTGATCACGCGGCGCAGCGTGTCTTCCGTATAGGGCAGTGGCAGCAGGTCGTTCAGGAATAGGCCGTCATGGCTCGACCAGGCGAGATGTTCGGAAAAGCTTTGGGGGTCGTAGCGGTCGCAGAGTCTGCGCAGGCGCAGCAGATGGCCGCGGTCCAGTGGCGCGTCGCCGCCAATTGACAGGCCGACGCCGTGCAGCGACAGCGCGTGGTCGGCGCGCAGTGCAGCCAGCTGCGCATGCGGCAGGCCGCCATCGCCCATGTAATTCTCGGCATGCACCTCGATAAAGCCCGGCGGCGCATCGCTGCGCTGGAGCGCGGCGAAATGCTGGGGCTTGAAGGCGGTGCCGGCCCGGGGCGGTAAACTGGCGTGCGAAAGCATGGCGATCGAGAGCAGGAGATGGGGCGGATACTGGCGTGTCAGCGTCGAGGATATCCGCCCCGGACCTGATCAGCCCTTGATCGGGGTGAGCGAGCCCATGCCCTTCGGGGTCTTCATGGTGGTGCAGGTGCCCTTGGCGACCAGCTTGAAGGCATTGCCCTGGTAATCCATCTTGGACGTGCCGGCGCAGGTGGTGCCGGGGCCGGCGGCGCAATCGTTCTTGCCGGCCATCGAAACGCCGTAGCACTTCTCCTTGCTGGCGTCCTGGGCCATGGCCGGGCTGCCGATCATGACGAGAGCGGTGGCGAGCGAGCCGGCCAGCATGGCTGCGGTCAGATGCGTCTTGGCGAGCATGGGTGATCTCCTTTCGGGGCCGCAGAATGGGATGGACGGGAGGTCGCGGCATTACCCCGCCCATGCCTATCCATTCGCGTCCATGCCGCCCTGTGTTACGCTGCTCACGCTTTCGTGTGAGGGAATATTTTTTTCCACACGCAGCGTAACGAAGGCGGGTGGACTGGCGAATGCATGGTGTGAGCGATCGTGAAGCCGAGTGGGCCGCCCTGATGCGGACCGCCCTGGGTGGCGACCGCGCAGCCTATCGGGACCTGCTCGTCGCACTGACGCCGGTCCTGCGTGCGGCTGCGCGGCAGGGCTGCCTGCGCTTTGGTCTCGGGGTCACTGAAGCGGAGGATGTGGTGCAGGAAACCCTGCTGGCGCTTCATCTCAAACGGCAGACCTGGGACAGCACCCAGCCGATCGGCCCGTGGATCCGCGCCATTGCCCGCAACAAGCTGGTGGATGCGCTGCGCCGTCGCGGCCGCCGCGGCGCGGAAGTCGATATCGACGACCTGAGTGATGTGCTGGCGGCACCCGCACCGGAAGACAGCGGCATCCGGCGCGACGTGGCCCGGCATCTGCAGGCGCTGGCGCCGGGTCAGCGCAGCGTGGTGCAGGCGATTGCGATGGACGGCGTCTCGATCCGCGACGCGGCGCAGCGGCTGACGATGAGCGAGGGTGCTGTGCGCGTGGCCCTGCATCGCGGGCTGGCAACTTTGGCAGTACGGCTGAGGAGCAGCGAAACATGAAGACCGACGACCTGATCCATGCCATCGCCGAAGATGTGACGCCGTCCGGCCTGCATCCGCAGCGCAGTCTCGCGCTAGCGCTGGCCGGCGCGGTGGCGGCAGCCGCCATCCTGTTCTGGCTGCTGCTCGGTCCGCGCGGCAATGCACTGGTCTCGCTGGCCGAGCCGCGTTTCGTGCTGAAATTTCTCGTCACGCTGGGGCTGGCCGCGGCCGCCATCGGCCTGGTGCTGCGGCTGATCCGTCCGGGTGCCGCGCCCGGCCTGTGGCACAGCGCGCTGCTGCTGGCACCAGGCCTGCTGCTGATCGGTATTGGCGGCGAATTGCTGGCGGTGCCGGCCGAACGCTGGATGACCGTGCTGGTCGGCGTGAATGCCCGGATCTGCCTGACCTACATTCCGCTGATGGGGCTGGCGCCGCTCGGCCTGATCCTGCTGGCTTTGCGCCGTGGCGCACCGACGCGGCCGGCGCTGGCCGGGGCTGTGGCCGGGCTGATCGCCGGCGGCATTTCGGCCGCCTTCTATGCCTCGCATTGCCCGGATGACAGCCCGTTATTCGT
This sequence comes from Ferrovibrio terrae, assembly GCF_007197755.1. Taxonomy (NCBI): domain Bacteria; kingdom Pseudomonadati; phylum Pseudomonadota; class Alphaproteobacteria; order Rhodospirillales; family Rhodospirillaceae; genus Ferrovibrio; species Ferrovibrio terrae. Next base: position 857,593 of record NZ_CP041636.1, on the reverse strand, counting down.
CGCCACCTGGTATGTGCTGGCGATTGCCATACTGGCGGCGCTGGGCGCGTTGCTTGGTCGCTGGCTGCTGCGCTGGTAGGCGGCACAAAAGGAAAGGGCTGCAGTTGGTGCTGCAGCCCTTGGGCAGAGGAGGAGAAGTACTCTGCTGGTATTTCGTCCGGTTACGCGGCCTGCTTCTTCAGGTGGCGGGCCGCCAGCGCTTCGGCAATCTGCACGGCATTGAGCGCCGCGCCCTTGCGCAGGTTGTCCGAGACAATCCACATCGCCAGGCCGTTCTCGACGGTGAAATCCTCGCGGATGCGCGACACGAAGGTGTTGTAGTCGCCGGCGCATTCCAGCGGGGTGATGTAGCCGGCGTCTTCACGGCGATCCAGCACCTGCACGCCCGGGGCAGTGCTGAGAATCTCGCGTGCTTCCTCGGCCGAGATCGGGTTCTCGAATTCGAGATGCACGGCTTCGGAATGGCCGATGAACACCGGCACGCGCACGCAGGTCGCGGTCAGCTTGATCTTCGGGTCGAGAATCTTCCTGGTCTCGGCCGTCATCTTCCATTCCTCCTTGGTGTAACCGTCGTCCATGAAGACGTCGATATGAGGAATGACGTTGAAGGCGATCTGCTTGGTGAACTTCTCGCGCACGACAGGATCGTTGACCAGGATCTGCTTGGTCTGGCGCTCCAGCTCGGTGACGCCCTCGTTGCCGGCGCCCGAGACGGACTGATAGGTCGCGACCACGGCGCGGGTGATCTTCGCGCGGTCGTGCAGCGGCTTCAGCGCCACCACCAGCTGGGCGGTCGAGCAGTTCGGATTGGCGATGATGCCCTTCTTGGTATAGCCGGCGAGTGCATCCGGATTCACTTCCGGCACCACCAGCGGCACGTCGGGGTCCATGCGCCAGAAGCTCGAATTGTCGATCACGATGGCGCCCTGGGCGGCCGCGCGCGGCGCCCATTCCTTCGAGGTGGCGCCGCCGGCCGAGAACAGCGCGATGTCGGTGCCACGGAAGTCGTATTCGTCGAGCGCCTTCACCTTGATATGCTTGTCGCCGAACATGACGTCGCGGCCGACGCTCCGGCGTGAGGCGAGGGCAACCACTTCCGAAACCGGAAACTTGCGTTCGTGGAGAATGTTGAGCATTTCGCGGCCCACCACACCGGTGGCGCCGACAACGGCGACCTTATAGGTCATATCTGGCCTTCTTTCGCTGCGTCCGGCAGGTCGACACCCGGCGGACTTGAGGAACACGAGACGAATGTTGGTGCCCGGCAGGCCGCGCCCGGCAGGCGAGGCGGAAATTAGGCCCCCGCATCCCCGCAGGCAAGCGGGAAATTGCCGCACTTGTACCCCTGTGGAGCAGGGGGGAATAATTTAAGTAAAATCAGTTACTTAATAATTATTCTGTCAACTCGTAATGGAACACCTTGGCGATGATCTGCCAGCGGCCGTCGAGTTTGATGAAGGTCAGCAGATCGGTGAAGAATTTCGGCCCGATGGCGCATTCCACCCGCGCCAGCGCCGTCACCGGCCCGGCGAATTCAATCGAGATGATCCTGTCGCGCCGGGTCTCGCCGCGCTTGGCCGGCGGCTCGCGCTTGTCCACGATGGGGAAATATTCGTCCATGCCGAGTTTGAGCAGCTTGCCCTCGGTGGCGGTGGCGTAGGTCGCCTGCGGATGGAACACGGTGGCGAGCTTCTTCGTGTCGCAGTGATACAGCCCGTCAAAATAGTCGCGCAGCACATTGCTGAGCGCGGCGTAGTCGGCGGCGTTGCGGTCCACGGTGCTCATGGGTGTCTGCTGGTTCATGGTCTTCCTCCCGGTTTCGCAAAGTAAGTAGGGAGGGGCTTGCAAAAGCATAGCGGAATCTGCATTGTACCGATAGGTACAACACAAGGATCCCGCCATGGCCCGCCCGCCGCTGCCGCCGTTCACGCCTGAGACCGCCGCCCAGAAGGCCCGCATGGCCGAGGATGCCTGGAACAGCCGCGATCCGGCCCGCGTGGCGCTGGCCTATACTGAACAGAGCCAATGGCGCAATCGCGCCGAGTTCTTTGCTGGCCGCGATTTGATCGAGCAGTTCCTGGCGCGCAAATGGCAGCGCGAGCTGGACTACCGCCTGATCAAGGAGGTCTGGGCCTTCACCGACAACCGCATCGCCGTGCGCTTTGCCTATGAATGGCGCGATGACAGCGGCCAATGGTATCGCAGCCATGGCAACGAGCAGTGGCAGTTCGATGCCGAGGGCCTGATGGAGCGGCGCGAGGCCAGCATCAACGACGTGCGGATCGCGGAAAGCGACCGCAAGTTCACATGGTCTTTGGGACGGCGGCCGGATGAGCATCCGGGGCTGACGGAACTGGGGCTCTGATACAAAGACTGTCATGGCCGGGCTTGACCCGGCCATCCACGCGGCTGGATCAGCAAGAAAGACGTGGATGCCCGGATCAAGTCCGGCCATGACAATGTTGTTAAAAACCGGAGTTCGAATGCCAGCCGCACTCATATCCCGCGACGACGCCATCGCCCGTATCGCCGAAGTCTTCCGCGAACAGGGCTTCGAGGGCGCGTCTTTAAGCGCGATCACCGAAGCTTCCGGCCTCGGCAAGGGCAGCCTGTACAACCATTTCCCCGGCGGCAAGGACGAGATGGCCGCCGCCGTGCTGGCGCATGTCGATGCCTGGTTCGAAGCTGAGGTCTACGCGCCGCTGCGGGACGCCACCGATCCGCGTGCGGCCGTCACCGCCATGTTCGCGGCAGTGGATGGGTATTTCCGCAGCGGCCGGCGCATCTGTCTGGTTGGCGCCTTCGCGCTGGATGCGACGCGCGACCGCTTTGCCGCCAACGTGCAGGACTATTTCGCCCGCTGGATCGCGGCGCTGGCCGCCTGCCTGAAGTGTGGCGGCGCCAGGCAGTCGCGGGTCCTGGCCGAAACCACTGTTGCCGGCATCCAGGGTGCGCTGGTGCTGAGCCGGGCGCTGGACGAGCCGGCGGTGTTCACGCGTCAGTTACGGCAATTGCAGGATCAGGTGATAGCAGGGCTTGCCTGACGCAACGGCAGTGCCCTTAATCTTCCCTCATAGAAACGGGAGGAAGCACAGTGGCCGCCGATATGATTTTCCATCACTACGACAGCTCGCCGTTTTCCGAGAAGGTGCGCGTCGCCTTCGGCATCAAGAACGTTCCCTGGCAGTCGGTGAAGATCCCGCCGATGATGCCCAAGCCGGACCTCACCGTGCTGACCGGTGCCTATCGCAAGACGCCGGTGATGCAGGTCGGCGCCGATATCTACTGCGACACCCAGATCATCCTGCGCGAGATCGAACGCCGCCATCCCACGCCCACCTTCTACCCCGGCTCCGCGAAGGGCCTGGCCGAAGGCGTCGCCTTCTGGGCCGATCACCAGCTGTTCAGCGCCTCCGTCGCCATCGCTTTTGGCCTGATGGGCGAGAAGATGCCCGATGCCTTCCTGGAAGATCGCGCCAAGTTTTCCGGCCGCAGCATCGACCGCACCAAGCTGAAGATGCAGGCCGCCGTGATGACGGGTCCGTTGCGCGCGCATCTGGGCTGGATCGAGGATGCCCTGCATGATGGCCGCAAATTCCTGTTCGGCGACGCGCCGTCGCTGGCCGATCTTGCCGTCTATCACTGCGTGTGGTTCGTGCGCGACCGCGCCAAAGCCAGCGACCTCAGCGACTACACCGCGCTGAATGTCTGGGCCGACCGCATGAAGGGCTTCGGCCATGGCAGTCCTGCTGAGATGGACTCGGCCGCCGCCATCGCGGTGGCAAAGGCGGCGCAGCCGGCGCCCGCGAAGGCTGGTGTTGCTGCCAATGCGATGGGCTTGACTGCCGGCATGCCGGTCAGCGTGACGCCGGACGACACCGGCCGCGATGCCACGGTGGGCGAGCTGGTCGCGCTGACCGCACAGAGCGTGACGCTCAGGCGCGAAAGCCCGGAAACCGGCACGGTGCATGTGCATTTCCCGCGCGCCGGTTTCATCCTGGTCCCGCATAAAGGTTGAGCGATGGCCCGGCAGATTGAATTCTTCTACGACGTCTCCTCGCCCTGGACCTATCTCGCCTTCGTCAATGTGCAAAAGCTGGCACAGGAAGAAGGCGCCGAGATCGTCTGGCGGCCGTTTCTGGTCGGCGGCGTGTTCAACACGGTGAATCCGACCATGTACCGCATGCGCGAGAATCCGGTGCCGGCGCGCGATGCCTGGGTCAAGCAGGACCTGCAGGCCTGGGCGCGGCTGGCTGGGCTGAAAATCACCTTCCCGCCGAAAGTGTTTCCAGTGAACAGCGTGAAGGCTTTGCGCGGCCTGCTCTGGGCGAAAACGCAGGGTAGGGAAGTTGAACTGGCGACGGCTTTCTTCGAACTCTACTGGTCGGAAGATCGCGACATCTCGCAGGACGAGGTGGTGGCCGAGGCAGCGATGCGCGCCGGCCTCGATCCAGCGCGGCTGGCGCAGGCGATCACCGAACCGGGCGTGAAGGAACAGCTCAAGGCCAATACCGACGAGCTGATCGCGCGCGGCGGTTTTGGCTCGCCCACCATGTTCGTGGGGGCTGGGATGTTCTTCGGCAACGACCGCCTGCCGCTGGTACGCGAGACGCTGCGGCGCGGCTAGCGGCGCAACAATCCCGCACCGGACTGCGTCAGCGCCTGCAGGCCGAAGCCCAGGAAGATCACGCCGCTGATCCGCGTCACCCAGAGTTCGTGACGGCGATACAGCCGGCGCACCGGGGCGGCACCGATCACCCAGACCAGGATCGCATCGCCGATGATGAAGCCGGCACAGGCGGCCAGCAGCAGCGGCGGCAGGCTGGCCCAGCTCAGTTCGCCGGCATGGGCGGCCAGCAGCGCCGTGAACATGGCGATCGCCACGGCGTAGCTTTTCGGGTTGGTGATGCCGAAGGCGAGGCCACGGCGTAAGGGTTGCGTCACTTCGGTATTCAGTGCGCCATCCTCGCGGCGTTTCACCGTCACGGCGCGCCAGCCGAGCAGCAAGAGATAACTGCCGCAGATCACGCCGAGGATGTCGAAGACCAGGGTGCCGAGGCTGGCCGAGCCGATGATCGCCACCAGCGCCAGCGCGCCCCAGACGATATCGCCGGCAAAGTGACCTGCGAGGAATTTCACGCCGGCGATACGCCCCTGTCCGGCGCCAATGCCCAGCAGGGCCAGGAAGGCAGGCCCGGGGGTCAATGTATAGGCGGCGCCGGCAGCCGCCGCGGCGAGATAGAGCGAGAAGGACATGGCACGAGCCTAGCGCATCGTTCGCGCGGGCGGAATATGCCAGACTCGATGGGTGTTATAGGATTTGGCTATGCTGGCAGTGATCGCGGTTCCGGATTTCGCCGAGGATGACGCCGTCTGGATCGACACGATCCGGCGTGCGCATGACCCGCAATATGAGTCCGTGCCGGCGCATGTCACGCTGGTGTTTCCTTTCGAGTCGGCCGATCCGGACTGGTTCGCCGGCCATGTGGCCGCCGTCGCCGCCGTCACCGCGCCGATCAATGTGGCACTCGACAGGCTCGCGCGGATCGACAATCCGCATCAGCCGAAATACCGCTTCCTCAATGTGCTGCTGGCCGATGCCGCCAGTGCCCAACCGCTGACGGCGCTCTATCATGCACTCGGCGGCAAAGGTGGGTACGAGCCGCATGTGACGCTGACGCGCTTCGGCGCGGTGTTCAGCGCGAAAGCGCTGGAAAGACAGTTGGGTGAACTCGGACGGCCGGTGCAGGGGCGGATTGCCGCGCTGGAAATTCTCGAGATCAGCCATGGCGCGATCCGCCGCGGCGCGGCGCGGCCGCTCGCCGGGCGGACCTGATCTATTTCGTGCGGACCAGCACGGCCAGCATCTCGTGCAGGTTCAGCTCGAAATGCGCCACGAAGCCGGGAAACTTGTTGTAGTCCACTGCCAGCGCCAGCGTGTTGAACCAGGCCGCGGCATCCCAGGCGTGATAGTGGATCGAATATTTTTCGCGCTGCAGCCTGTCAGCCAGCTGCTGGGCCTCGTCGCCCTGCTTGCCCGAGACCAGCGTGGCCCATTCCAGGTAATGCGCGGCGCGGGCTTTCTCGGGGCCTTCCTGATCGTCCTGCACCAGATGCGCGAACGGCGTGGTCTGGCGATGACGGTCGAAGGTGTGATCGCGGTTCGGCACTGCATAGAACAGCCGCCCGCCCTTGCGCAGCTTGGCGGCATGAACGCGGAGCGTGCCGAGCAGGTTTTCGCAATGCTCGAGGAAATGATTGGCGACGATGAAGTCGAGGCTGCCGTCGGGAATGGTCTCCAGTGTCTCGCCATTGTCGATGATATCGGGCGCCTGCAGTTTGCGCTGCGCCATCTCGGGGAATTCGCGATACAGGGCGTCGAGCCCCATGCGGTCGACGTATTTCACCTGGGTATTGGGCGGCAGGTCGAGCGGCGTGCCCAGCGCGCCGATCTCGATGCCGCTGCCGCCAAGATAGCGCCGCGCCGCGAAGGCGCGCAGGATGCGCTTGTCGCCGCCCTGTTTCTGTTGGGGCGGTTGCTGTGGGACGGGCGTCTGCTGCGGCTGCGCGGCCGGCTGCTGAAACAGGGGCTGCATCTGCACACGCATGGGGGTGGGTTGGGTCACGGTTTCTCCAGCGGATGGGCCTGGAAGGCCGGCAGGGCCTCGGCCCGTTCCGTCAGAGCATAGAGCGCAGGATATAAACCATCCGTTACCAGTTCCGGCACCATGACGCGCAGGAAGCTGACGGTCACGGCCGCTGTGATATCCGCCATGCCGATCTGTTCACCGAGCAGCCAGGCCCTGTCGTTCTGGGAGTGAGACTTGGCCGCGCGCGCGTCCAGCGCGGCAAGGCCGCCGGCAGCCTGGCGCAGCAGATGCTGGCGCCAGGGCTCGTGCACCTTCTCGGCCGGGCGACGGCGCACTTCGTAGATGGCGTTGACCGATTTATCCAGCACGCCGCTGCCGATTGCCATCAGCTGGATGCAGTCGCGCCGCGACCGGCCATGCGGCGGGATCAGGCTTTTCGCCGGCCCGACCAGTTCCATCAGGTAATCCAGAATGGCGGCGGATTCGATCAGGCGTTCGCCGTCTTCGAGTTCCAGCACCGGCACGCGGCCGACCGGATTGAGTTCCAGCCCGCGATCGGGATCGGCGGTGACCGAGAGATATTCGCGGCTGTGCGGCACATCCAGCAGGGTCATCGCCACGGCGACGCGGCGCGAATAGGGCGACAGGTTGCGACCGATCAGTTTCAGCATGTCTTTCCCTCCGCTGGCGCCCAACAGTCGCCAATGCCCTGCCGTCATGCAAGCCTGAAACGGCACAAATGAAAAAGGCCGGGAGAACATCCCGGCCTTTCGTCGTCCTTTATGACAGGCGGCTTACGCAGCCAGCTTGTCGAGTTCCTTGAGCAGCGCGTCGCCCATGCCGGTGGTGCCGACCTTGGCAGATCCGCCGCCGAGATCGGCGGTGCGCACGCCGCTCTTCAGCACGTTTTCAGCCGCCTGGTCGATCAGGTCAGCATCGGCGCCGAGATCGTAGGCATAGCGCAGGGCCATCGAGAAGCTCTGGATGGTGGCGAGCGGGTTTGCAATCCCCTTGCCCGAAATGTCCGGGGCCGAGCCGTGTACGGGCTCGAACAGCGCCATGCGGCGGCCCGTCGCCGGGTCGGCCGCGCCGAGCGAGGCTGACGGCAGCATGCCGAGCGAGCCGGTCAGCATGGCGGCCGCATCCGACAGGATGTCGCCGAACAGGTTGTCGGTCACCATCACGTCGAACTGTTTGGGCGCGCGCACCAGCTGCATGGCACCGTTATCGGCATACATATGCTCGAGCTGCACGTCCTTGTACTTTTCCTGGTGCAGCTTGGTGACTTCCTCGCGCCACAGCACGCCGGATTCCATCACATTGGCCTTTTCCAGAGAGGTGACCTTGTTGCCGCGCTTCTGCGCCAGCTCAAACGCCACGGCAGCGACACGACGGATTTCGCTGGTGGTGTAGACCTGCGTATTGACGCCACGGCGCTCGCCGTTGCCGATGTCGCTGATGCCGCGCGGCTCGCCGAAGTAGACGCCGCCGGTCAGTTCGCGCACGATCATGATATCCAGGCCACGCACGATTTCGGGCTTGAGGCTGCTGGCCTCCACCAGCGCGTCGAAGCACTTGGCCGGGCGCAGGTTGGCGAACAGCTGCATTTCCTTGCGCAGGCGCAGCAGGCCGCGCTCCGGCTTCTTGTCGAATGGCAGGTTGTCCCATTTCGGGCCGCCGACGGCACCGAGCAGCACCACGCCGCAATCCAGTGCGTCCTGCATCGTCTTGTCGGCTAGCGGCGTGCCGTGCTTGTCGAAGGCCGAGCCGCCGACCAGGTCTTCCTTCACGTCGAAGGAGACATGGCGGCGCTTGTCCATCCAGTCGATGACGCGGCGCACTTCGCCCATCACTTCGGGGCCAATGCCATCGCCCGGTAGCATCAGCATCGTACGGTTGGAAGCCATTCTTTCAGTCCTCTGTGTCTCTAGTTGCCGTCACCCCGGGCTTGACCCGGGGTCCCATTTAAAAATGGGATCCCCGCTTTCGCGGGGATGACAAAGAAAAAATGCTGTTATCGCCCCGCCTGGGCATAGAGCCAGGGCTGGGTGCCGTGCTGCCTGGTTTCGTAGCCGTCGATCTTCGACTTCTTCTCCAGCGTCAGGCCGATGGCATCCAGGCCGTTCAGCAGGCAGTGCTTCTTGTGCGCATCCAGGTCGAATTTGATCACTTCACCATCGGGGCGGGTGATTTCCTGCTTGGCCAGATCGACGGTGAAGCGGGCATTCTGGCCCTGCTTGGCGTCGTCCATCAGCTTGTCGACATCGGCCTGCGGCAGCTTGATCGGCAGGATGCCGTTCTGGAAGCAGTTGTTGTAGAAGATGTCGGCGAAGCTGGTCGAGATCACGCAGCGGATGCCCTGATCCAGCAAAGCCCAGGGCGCATGTTCGCGCGACGAGCCGCAGCCGAAATTGTCGCCGGCCACCAGGATCTGCGCATTCTTGTATTGCGGCTGGTTCATGAAGAAGTCGGGCACCGGCTTGCCGTCGGGCGTCTCGCGCAACTCAAAAAACAGGCCCTTGGCCAGCCCGGTGCGCTCCACGGTTTTCAGGAACTGCTTGGGGATGATCATGTCGGTATCGACATTGATCATCGGCAGCGGGGCGGCGACAGCCGTCAGCGTCGTGAACTTGTCCATTGTGTCTCTCCTGCCCTTAAATCTTGCGCACGTCGGTCAGCGTGCCGGCAATCGCGGCGGCTGCGGCCATGGCCGGGCTCATCAGATGGGTGCGGCCGCGCGCGCCCTGGCGGCCTTCGAAGTTGCGGTTCGACGTGCTGGCGCAACGTTCTTCCGGCTTCAGCTTGTCGGCATTCATCGCCAGGCACATCGAGCAGCCGGGCTCGCGCCACTCAAAACCGGCGTCGACAAAGATCTTGTCGAGGCCTTCCTCTTCGGCCTGGTTCTTCACCAGCCCGGAGCCAGGAACGACCATGGCCTGCACGCCGGCGGCCACCTTGCGGCCCTTGGCGATCACGGCTGCGGCGCGCAGGTCTTCGATGCGGCCATTGGTGCAGGAGCCGATGAAGACGCGCTGCACCGGCACGGTGTCGAGCTTCTCGCCGGCCTTGAGTCCCATGTATTTCAGGGCGCGCTCCAGGGAAATGCGCTTCTGCTCGTCCTTCACATCGGCCGGATTCGGCACGATGCCGGTGATCGGCGCCACATCCTGCGGGCTGGTGCCCCAGGTGATATGCGGCGCGATATCCTCGGCCTTCAGCTCGACAACCGTGTCGTAATGCGCGCCGTCATCGGTCGGCAGCGTCTTCCACCAGGCCAGCGCCTGCTCGAAGGCGGCGCCTTTCGGCGCATGCGGCTTGCCCTTCACATATTCGAAGGTTTTCTCATCGGGAGCTATAAGTCCGGCGCGGGCGCCGGCCTCGATCGACATGTTGCAGACCGTCATGCGGCCTTCCATCGACAGGGCGCGGATGGCGCTGCCGGTATATTCCATCACATAGCCGGTGCCGCCGGCGGTGCCGATCTTGCCGATGATGGCGAGGATGATGTCCTTGGCGGTCACACCGGGGCCGAGCTGGCCGTCGATGTTGATCTTCATGTTCTTCGCCTTGCGCTGCGGCAGGGTCTGGGTGGCCAGCACATGCTCGACTTCCGAGGTGCCGATACCGAAGGCCAGGCTGCCGAAGGCGCCATGCGTCGAGGTATGGCTGTCGCCGCAGACGATGGTCATGCCGGGTTGGGTATAGCCCTGCTCGGGGCCGACGATATGCACGATGCCCTGGTTGACGTCGTTCATCGGGTAGTAGTTGACGCCATATTCGCGGGCGTTGCGGTCGAGCGTCTCGACCTGGATGCGGGCTTCCTCATCTTCGAACACGAACTGGGCGCGGTCCGGGGTGGTCGGCACGTTATGGTCGGGCACGGCCACGGTACGGTCCGGGCGGCGCACCTTGCGGCCGGCGGCCTTCAGGCCGGCAAAGGCCTGCGGCGAGGTCACTTCATGGACCAGATGCAGGTCGATGTAGAGCAGGCCATTGCCGTCGGCATCGATATCGACGAGGTGGCTGTCCCAGATCTTGTCGTACAGGGTGCGGGGCGCGGTCATGGCTGCTGGTCCGTTCGTGAGTACTATTATTGCGAGTGAAGGGGCGTTACCGCCTCGTTTTGGGCGGTGGATTCAAGCCCAGCGGGGCCTCCCCGTCCAGTGGGGATTGCTGGATTTAAATTCCTCTCCGGCTTAAAAGATTTTCCCATGGCCCACCTGCCCAGCCGCCGCCTGCTGCCTCTGAACGCCCTGAAAGCCTTCGAGGCCGCCGGACGGCATCTCAATTTCACCGCCGCCGCCGAGGAACTCTCGGTGACGCTGTCGGCCATCAGCCACCAGATCCGCCAGCTCGAGGAGCTGCTAGGGGTGCCGCTGTTCCACCGCACCCGGAAAGGCCTGGTCCTGTCGACCGAGGGCCAGCTGATCTTGCCGGACGTGCAGGAGGGCTTCGATCACCTGGCCAGCGCGCTTTCCAAGCTGGAGGCCCGGCGCGGCGAAGGCACGCTGACCCTTTCCATGCTTTCCACCTTTGCGATGCGCTGGTTCATCCCGCGGCTCCCGAGGTTCCAGGAAGCCTATCCCGATATCGAGGTGCGGATCACCACGTCGCTGAAACCGGCCGACCTGGAGCGCGAAGGCATCGACTGCGCGATCCGCTACGGCGACGGCGACTGGCCCGGGCTGAATGCGACGCGGCTGTTTGCCGAAGCGCTGGTGCCAGTGGCGCATCCGAAATTCAAGGACACGATCAAAAAGCCGACCGATCTGAAAGGCCAGAAGCTGTTGCACAGCCAGAACCGCCGCGAGGACTGGCGCGTCTGGCTGAAGGCCGCCGGCCAGACCGATATCGATCCTGTCGTCGGCCAGATGTTCGAAACGCGGTCTTACGCGATCCAGGCGGCGGTTCAGGGCATGGGCATAGCAGTGATGGACCCGGCGATGGTGGCCGAGGAAATCGCCGGCGGCCGTCTGGTGCCGCTGTTCGACACGCCGCTGCCGCTCACCAATGCCTACTGGTTCGTCTGCCTCGACCATATGGGCGACGCGCCGCGCATCAAGGCGATGCGCGAATGGCTGGTCGAAGAAGTGAAGGACGCGGTCTAGGTGCCAGCCTGGCCCAGCTTCTCTGCCAGCTGCTTCACCATGCTGCGCACGATCAGCTTGTGGAACGGCATGATCAGCGCCAGATAGCTGCGGCCGATCCAGTTATGCGTGGCCACCGCCGTGGTCAGCGTGATGCGGCTGCCATTTCCTTCAGGGACGATACGCATCAGGGCGCGAAAATCCAGATGCCCGTCATCCAGTCCCGATACCACTTCATCGGCTGATTCACGTAGCACCGGAAACCCCTTGCGGATCTTTGGCGCCTTGTAGCCGAGCCGGCCCATGATCGCATTGCGCATCGACAGCAGGGCGCTGGCCCAGGCCGGCGGCGTGCTGAAGAAGTCGGCCGAGACCTCGCGCGCATCCAGATCGCGGCGCGGCACCACCACGCTGAAGGCATCGGCGAAATCGCAGCCGGGCAGGCTGGCGATGAAGGCCGGGTCGGCGGGCACGGTGGTCACGGTCTGCATTGCGGCAGTATGCGCCCGGATCGGCAGGCCGTCGCGGGGCGGGTTGTCGCAGCTTACGTTGCGGATTCCACAAGTTTCGTCGCCACCCGTGTCAGCAGGCTGCGCACCACCAGCTTGTGGAACGGCATGGCGGCGGCGAGATAGATGCGGCCGAGCCGGTTATGCGTGCGCACGATGGTGGTGACGGTGACCATGCCCAGATTCGGGCCATCAGGTCCGAGGCGGATCGTATCCGTGCGGAACTGGGTGCGGAAATCCAGATGGTCGTCGTTCACGCCGACGATCACATCACTCGGGCCTTCCTGCAGCACCGGCAGGCCCTGCATGATCTCGTCGGTCTTCAGGCCGAAGGGGCGCATCGCCAGATTGCGGATTTTCATCAGCCAGCCGGCCCAGTCAGGCAGGCTGCTGAAGGCGAGGGCGGCGACGGCGCGCGCATCCAGATCGCCGCGCGGCACCACCACGGTGAAGGCGTCGGAGAAATCCGTCCCCGGCAGGCTTGCGACGAAGGCCGGGTCAGGCGCGGCATCGGTGACGGTCGGGCTGCGCATCGCCGCAGCATGAAGGTTTCATGCCGCGCCGACCATTGTTCATTAGGCGGAGAGATTACGCTGCAACGCCCAGCTTGCCGGCGATGTAGCGCCGCTCCTGGGTCAGGCCGCCGAAGCCGTAGGCCGTGGCGGAAACGTCATGCACATAGACGTAGCTTTCGTGATGCAGGTCGCCCAGCAGATCGCCCATCGTGGCAAACACGGCGGCGATGAAGGCGGCCTTCTCGTCCTTGGTGTTGGTCCCATCCACGATCTTGATGTCGAGGAAGAAGCTGGCCTTGCGCTGCTCGGCCAGCGAAACGCCGCCGGCGAACCAGTTTTCGGCATTCACGGCCTCGACGGTCACGGCAGTCACTTCAGGGTTCTTGCGCAGATGCTGCGCCGAGAGCCGGCTGGCGGCGGCGGCAATCTCCTTCACGAGGCCGGACGTCTGGCTGGGGGTGGAATACTTCACCTGGATGATCGGCATGGGAGGCGCTCCTTTTCTTGGCGGGACGCGCGATTGCGTCCGTGGAGCCAAAGATAGGCCGGGCTTGATCATTACAGAATACTATCTATTCTTATATCAGTCATAACTGATACATATCATGCAGCCTGCCCTCGATATCGACTCCCTACGCGCCCTGGTGCTGGTGGCGGAGTATCGCAGTTTCACCCGCGCCGCCGAGGCGCTGGAGGCCACGCAGGCCGCGATCAGCCTGCGGCTGAAGCGGCTGGAGACGCGGCTCGGCCGGCGACTGCTGGAACGCACGCCGCGTCTGGTGCAGTTGACGCCCGACGGCGCAGCCCTGCTGACGGAAGCGCGGCATGTGCTGGCGGCGCATGATGCAGCTTTGGCGGCGCTGGAGGCCAAGCCGCAGCGGCCTCTGCTGCTCGGCATCAGCGATCAGGCCGTGGGGGCGCAGCTGCCCGGCCTGCTGGCGCAGTTGCGCGGCCGGCTGCCCGGCCTGCGGCTTGAAGTCCGCATCGGCCTGTCGCGCGATCTGTCGGAGGCGTTTGACACCGGAAAGATCGACGCGGCGATCCTGCATCATGTCGGCAAGACAACACCGCGCGGCGCGGAGCTGCTGCTGCGCGACCGGCTCGGCTGGTTTGCGGCTCCCGGTTTCGAATGGCGTGCGGGTGAGCCGCTGCCGCTGCTGGCGCTCGCTGCGCCCTGCACCGTGCGGGCATCCGCCATCAAAGCATTAGACAGCGCGAAAATCCGCTGGTCGGAGAGTTTCACCGGCGGCGGCGTTGGCGCGCTCACCGCGGCTGTCGCGGCGGGACTGGGTGTGGCCGTGCTGGGTCGCCGCGCGCGGTTGCCGGGCATGACGGAATGGACGAAAAGGCAGCGCCTGCCGGAGTTGCCCGAGACCGCCATCCTGCTGCAGTCACGCGTCAGCGATCCGGTGCTGTCGCGGGCATTGCGCGAGATCGCGTCGGCCATTCGCGCCGATCAGTAAACAAAAAAGCCGCCGGTTTTTACACCGGCGGCGTTCTTTGATGACGCTAAAGATCAGCGGCGATTATCGACGCTGAGCGGGCCGGCACCGAAGGCGGCGAAGGCCAGCAGGCCGCCGATCACGGCGAGGTTCTTGGTGAACATCAGCTTCTGCATCATCACCTGCGCTTCCGGCAGGGCCCAGAAGTTATGGAAGAAGATGCTGGCGCCCAGCGTGAAGGCGGCGAGGATCAATGCGGCATAGCGGGCCTTGAAGCCGACCAGGAAGGCGAGGGCCACCAGCGTCTCGACGACGATGGCGATGACGGCGCCGACTTCCGGCATCGGCAGCCCCTTGGAAGCGATGTAGCCGACCGTGCCGCCGAAGCCGGTGATCTTGCTGATGCCGGCCGGAATGAACAGGTAGGCGATCAGGATGCGGCCGAGCAGCGGGCCGAATTTTTCTACAAGAGCCATGGGAGTTGCGTCCTTCAGTTTATGGGATCGTGTTGTTGTCGTTGTGTTGGATGGGACGGTGCAAGTCTATCGCACCGTCCCCAAGGTCCAACAATCCTTACAGATATCCGGATAACACCTTCGTGTTATCCGAATCGCGTGATCAGGCTGCCTTGTCCATGGCCGCCAGCGCCTCGGCCTCGCGGGCCGTGGCGCGCTGCACCGCCGCACGCTTCTGCATGCGCTCGAAATGCTTGGCATAGTTCGGATAGGCCGAGACATCGAGGCCGAGCTTGGTCGCCCAGTTGAAGAAGACGAAGATATAGCCGTCGGCCACCGACCAGTCGCCGAACAGCCAGTCCTTGCCGCCGCTCAGGGCCTTTTCGATGATTGCGAAATTGGCGGCATTGGCCTTGGTCGCCAGCGTTTTCACGTTGTCAGCGCTGTCGGGCAGGTCGGTGAAATTCTGCGGGCCAAAGAAGCGGCCGAGCACCGGATGCACACCCGAGGCACACCAGGCGACGAAGGCGAGCGCCTCGGCTTCCTTCAGCGCGTCGCCGGCCGGCAGCAGCTTGGCATTCGGGTAGGTGCGGTTCAGCCAGGTCAGGATCGCGGTATTCTCGGTCAGCACCTTGCCATCGATCACCAGCACCGGAACCTTGCCCTTCGGATTCAGCGCCAGGTATTCCGGCGTGCGGGTCTGGCCCTTGCGGGTGTAGGTCGGCTTCGGATTGAAGGCGGCGCCGGTTTCCTCCAGCGCGATATGGGTCGCCAGCGAGCAGGCGCCAGGCGAGAAATAGAAGTCGAGATTGGCCATGCGGGAATTCCTCCGGTTACTGTCCGGCCATTGCGGGCGCCGGACCCTAGGCTTAAGCCATATGTAGTATCAATTTGCAAGCAGGCACCCAAACCCTCTATACTTACCAAATGGCTAGTGACAACGACGACCTCGATTTCCGCCACGCGCTGACTGCAGACGGGCAGCCGCTCTGCGCACGCATGATCTGCGCGACGCTCGACCTGATCGCCAACAAATGGGCGGTGCCGATCATCCTGACGCTGGCCCGCGCCCGTGCCGCCTCGCCGGCCCCGAACGGAGTGCCGCCGTTGCGGTTCTCGGAACTGTCGCGCGCCATTCCGCTGATCACGCAGAAGGAGCTGACCAAGCAGCTGCGTGCGCTGGAGACCGCAGGCCTGGTCGGCCGCCGCGTGCATGCCGCCGTGCCGCCGAAGGTGGAATACTGGCTGACCGATCTCGGACTGTCGCTGCGCCCGGTGCTGGACGAACTCGGCAAATGGGCGGCGAAGAACGGCCCGCGTCTCGCGCGCCCCAATTCCAAGCAGGCTGACTCCGCGCGTCAGGAAGCGGCGGAATAGCGCGCCCTTTTCGGCAAAGCGGCCTACTCATTAGACATCATTTGCTGATTGCCGACGCGGTCACAGCCTCTGACAAATCCATAGCAAGTCACTGCCGTGCGGAACAAAGCTCTGTCACGCACTGTTCCGCTGCCATGCCCCACGCCCCCGGAGGAACCATGGCAGAGCGTACCAAAACCAAATCACGGACCAGCAGCCGCAAGAAAGCCGCGTCAACGACGCGGCGCAGCACCACGGCGAAACGCGCTGCAGCCGGTCGCAAGAGCGCGACCCGCAAAACCACACAGCGCAAGTCGGCGGCATCGCGGCGCGCAGTACCGCCTGCCATCGCCAAGGCGGCACGTGAAATGAGCAAGTTGATGGAGGGCCAGTCGGCGCCGTCGGATGCCATCGCCCTGCTCGAAAAGGACCACCGCGAGGTGGAGGCGATGTTCGAGAAATTCGAAAAGCTCGAGAGCAAGGCCGAGAAAGGCCAGCTGGCCGCGAAAATCTGCACGGCGCTCACCGTGCATACGATGATCGAGGAAGAGATCCTCTATCCGCCGGCGCATAAGAAGATCGAGCATGATCTGGTCGACGAGGCGATCGTCGAGCATAACGGCGCCAAGCAGCTGATCGCCGAAATTGAGGCGATGAAGCCGAGCGAGCATCTTTACGACGCCAAGGTGAAGGTGCTCAGCGAATACATCAAGCACCACGTCAAGGAAGAGCAGGACGAGATGTTCCCGCAGCTGCGCAGCAGCGGCATCGACTTGCGGAAGCTGGGCGAACAGCTGATGCAGCGCAAGGTCGAGCTGCTTGGGCAGATGGGCGGTCGGGCATAAGGCTTGAAACCCTCACCCTCCCATCGCTGACGCGATGGGAGGGTGAGGGTCTGGCCTCAGTCCGGCCCGAAACCGATCCTGGTCAGCAGTTCGGCCAGTTCGGCGGCCAGGAATGGCTTGTCGATGAAATTCAGGTTGGGAATGCCGGCCATGCGCTTTTCCAGCATGGTGCGGCCATAGCCGCTGGCGATTACCACCGGCAATTCCGGACGTGCCGTCCGCAGCGCCAGCAGCAGCTGGTCGCCGCGCATGTCAGGCAGGCCCATATCCATCACCACGATGGCGATATCCGGGTTCTCCTGCATCGCCGTCAGCGCTGCGTTGCCACTGGTGGCGGTTTCGACATGCGTATAGCCGGCGTCGTCCAGCCCCTCGGCCAGCACGGACACCATCAGCGGATCGTCCTCGACCAGCAGCAGGCGGCGACTGCCCGCGGCAGCGGCCGGTTTCGCGGTGGCGCCCACATCCGGACCGACGCGTGCGCTGCCGATACTGTCCAGCACCGCGCGGCATTTGCGCGCCAGCGCCAGATAGGTGAATGGCTTAGACAGCAGCTGCACGCCCGGATCGAGGCGGCCGTCATGCACCACCGCATGCTGAGCATAGCCGCTGGTGAACAGCACCTTCAGCGCTGGCCAGCGCCGGCGCGCGGCCTCGCTCAACTGCCGGCCGTTCATGCCGCCGGGCAGGCCGATATCGGTGAACAGCAAGGCGATTTCCGGATGGCGCTCCAGCATGGCCAGTGCCGCCGCGCCGGTTTCGGCCTGCAGCACGCGATAGCCCAGATCGTTGAGGATGTCGCAGGAATGTCTGCGCACATCGGGATCGTCTTCCACCACCAGGATGGTTTCGTTGCCGCGTGGGATATGGCCGGAATCCTGCGGCCGCGTCCTCGTTGCCGGCGCATCAGTTCCTGGTGCATCCGCCTGGGCCAGACGCGGCAGGTAAATGCTGACGGTGGTGCCCTGCTGCAGCACGCTGTCAAGCTTCACATGGCCGCCGCTCTGCTTGACGAAGCCATAGGCCTGGCTCAGGCCCAGGCCGGTGCCATGACCGATATCCTTGGTGGTGAAGAAGGGCTCGAAGGCCTGCTCCATCACTTCCTGCGGCATGCCGGTGCCGGTATCGCGCACGCTGATCAGGACATGGTCGCCTGCGAGGTCGTGGCTGCTTTCGGCGAAGCTGACATTGCGCGTGAGGATGGTCAGCGTGCCGCCTTCAGGCATGGCGTCGCGGCCATTCACAGCCAGGTTGAGCAGCACATTCTCCAGCTGGTTCGGATCGGCGTTGACCGTCCAGAGGCCGGCTTCCAGTTCGGTGGCGATCGTCACCTGCTCGCCCAGGCTGCGGCGCATCAGGTCCGACATGCCGGCCACCAGCGTATTCACATCCACCGGCTGCGGCTCCAGCGGCGCGCGGCGCGAGAAGGACAGCAGCCGCTGGGTCAGCGCAGCCCCGCGCTCGGCGCCCTTGGCGGCATTGTCGATGGCGCGCAGCATGCGGGCCCGGTCGGGCGTCTCGCGGCGAATCTGGCGCTGCAGGGTTTCGATATTGCCGACGATCACGGTGAGCAGGTTATTGAAGTCATGTGCCACGCCGCCAGTCAGCTGGCCGATGGCTTCCATCTTCTGCGCATGGCCCAGCGCCTCTTCGGCGCGGGCGCGTTCGCTGATCTCGTTGCGCAACCGCGCATTGGTGGCGGTCAGCTCGCGCGTGCGCTCATCCACCTTCTTTTCCAGCGTGGCATTGACGTCGCGGGCAATGGCCAGCAGCAGCTCCTGCTGTTCCTCCAGCCGCTTGCGGTCGGTCAGGTCGACCACCGAACCGATGAAGCCGAGGAAAGTCTCGCCATCGAAGCGCGGTAAAGCGGCCGACATCACCCAGTGATACTGCCCGCCGGCGCCGCGCAGCTGGTATTCCATGCGGAAGGCGTCGTGACTGGCATGCGCCGCCAGGAACATGTCGCGGCAGCGCTGGCGGTCTTCGGGATGGATCGCCTCCAGGCCGCCGAAGCCCAGGGTCTGCTGCGCTGTCAGGCCGGTCAGTTCGGTCCAGCGCGGGTTGATATAGGTGCAGTTGCCGTTCGCCTCGGTGATCCAGATGATCACCGGCGCGTTGTCTGCCATGTTGCGGAATCGCGCCTCGCTTTCACGCAGGGCGGTTTCGGTTTTCCTGCGCTCGGCGATCTCGGCCTGCGCCGCCTTGTAAAGCCGCGCATTGTCGATGGCGATCGAGGCCTGCGCGGCGATGCCTTCCAGCAGGCGTTCACTGCGTTCGTCAAACACGCCGGCGTTTGGATGGCCAAAGAACAGCCCGCCCAGCACGTCGCCGCTGCGCGACACCACTGAACTGGCCAGGTAGCTCCGCACCGGCAGATGGCCATCCGGCATGCCGTGATGCGGTTCATTGTGGCCGTAGCGCGGGTCTCTGGTGATGTCGTCCGAGCGCACGATGCCTTCGCCCTGGAAGGTCGGAGCGAAGACAGCGGTGTTGCGCGGCATCGGGAATTTCGCGAAGGCGTCGCGCGACACGCCGGACAGCGCATAGAGCATGTAGCTTTCGCCGGCCTCGTTCTCGACATTGTAGAAGAATGAGCCGAAGGCAGCGCCGGTCAGACGGGTGGCCGCATCCGTCACCGCCTGCACGACCGAGTCGAGATCGAGCTGCGCCGTCACCATGGCGCCGACGCGGCTGAGGATTTCCAGCGTGGTGGCTTCCTCCACCAGGGCCTGTTCGGTTTCGCGATGCAGACGGGTGATTTCCAGGTTGCGCGCCACCCGCACCACCAGTTCGCGGGCGGAGAAGGGCTTGACCAGGTAATCGTCGGCGCCGGCATCGATGCCGTCCAGGCGGGATTCGTCGCCGGCGCGGGCAGAGAGGAAGATCACCGGCGTATGGCGCAGCAGCGGATCCGTGCGAATGGCGCGCAGCAGGCCATAGCCATCCAGCTGCGGCATCATGATATCGGAGAGGATCAGGTCTGCCGGATTGCGCCGGATCGCCTCGAGCGCCTCGACACCGTTTTCCACGGCCTCGACAACGTAGCCTTCGGCCAACAGCAGGCGGTGGATGTACTCGCGCATGTCGCGGTTGTCGTCGGCCAGCAGGACGCGGCGGCCGGCCTGCGCGGCAGTCCGGCTGCCGTAGTCCGGCGCGCCGGTCTGGTCGGGCTGGTTGCGGGTCTCTGTTGCGCCGTCCTCCAGCCAGGTCATCGCTTCGGACACGAAGCTGTCGGCCTGCGATGACTGCGTCGCCGCCGTATCGTTCAGGATCTGCCCGTCGGGCAGATGCGCGGTGCCGACCGGGAGCGTGACGATAAAGCGGCTGCCCTTGCCGGGTTCGCTGTCCACCGTGATGTCGCCGCCATGCTGGCGCACCAGTTCCTGCACGAGGGCGAGGCCGATGCCGCTGCCCTCGAAGCTGCGGCCCTGCGCACCGGCCACGCGATAGAAGCGCTGGAACAGCCGGGCCTGGTCCTCCGGCGAAATGCCGGTGCCGGTGTCGCTGACGATCAGCTGCACCTGCTGGCCATCCGCAGACGGGCGCAGCGCGACGGCAACCTCTCCGACCATGGTGAACTTGAAAGCATTGGACAGCAGGTTGAGAACGATCTTTTCCCACATGTCGTGATCGACATGCACGGGCTGTGGCAATGGAGGACAGTCGATACGGTAGACAAGTCCGGCCCGGTCCAGCAGGGATTCGAAACTGGCGGCGAGCTCGGCGGTGTAGGCGGAAAGATCAGTGGGCCGGAACTGCGCCTGCGCCCGGCCGGCTTCGAGCCGCGAGAAATCCAGCAGCGAGTTGACCAGCTTGAGCAGCCGCAGGCCGTTGCGCTGCGCGGTTTCGGCCAACGCCAGGTTTTCCGGCCGGATATCCGGTGGCCGCTTTTCGATCAGTTCTTCCAGCGGGCCGAGCATCAGCGTCAGCGGTGTGCGGAATTCGTGGCTGACATTGGAGAAGAACGCCGTCTTGACGCGGTCGAGTTCGGCCAGCGCCTCGGCGCGGCGGCGCTCTTCCTCATAGGCGCTGACGCTGGCGAGGTTGGCTTCGATTTGGCGTGCCAGCAGGTCGATGAAGCCGATGTAGTCGGGGTCGGAGCGGCGATAGGGCGCGAGGCCGACCACGGCAAAGCCGATGCAGCGGTCCGGCCCCTGCATCAATGGCACAAGGCGGGCCTGATCGCCCGCCGCGCCAGCCGGGCCCGGTGTGCCGCCCAGCCGCGTGGCCAGGTCGGCCATGGCGATGTCGCGGTTGCCGGCCAGCATGCCCTCCACCGGCAGCGGCGCCTGCGCGTCCAGCTGTATGAACCGCGGGAACAGCGCGTCGTCCGCCGTCGTGCCGATAAAGCACAGCCGGATGGCATGGTGTTCGCCCGGCGTGTCGAACAGGTACATCGAGACGAAGGGCAGGTCGGGCTGGTTGCCGAGAATCCTGTTCAGTGCCGGCCCGACATCTTCCAGCCGCCGTGTCAGCGTCAGTTCGGTGGCCAGGTCGCGCAGCAGCGTCATGCGCCGTTCGGCGATCACGCGCGCGGTGGTTTCGGTCACCACGCAGAGCATGCCGACGATATTGCCGGCGTCGTCGGGCAGCGGGCTGTAGGAGAAGGTGTGGTAGGTCTCTTCCGGGAACCCGCTGCGCTCCAGATACAGCAGCAGGTTTTCGTCCCAGGTCGCCGTGCCGGTGGTCAGCACCTGCTCGATGCGCGGCCCGGCGAATTCCCAGACCTCCGACCAGACCTTGCGCGCCGAACTGCCGAGCGCCCATTTCGCCTTCACGCCGAGCGTGGGCAGATAGGCATCGTTGCAGAAGAAGGTGAGCCCGGGCCCCCAGGCCATCCACATGGCGTAGCGCGACGACAGCAGGATGCGGATGGCGGTCTTGAGGCTCTGCGGCCAAAGATGGGCCGGGCCGAGCGGGGAGCCCGCCCAGTCATAAGCCCGCATTTTTGCGCCCATCTCGCCGCCCCCGGCGAGAAAATCCAGTCCCCAGGCGGTATTGGCGGCCGAAGCGGTTTTTAGTGTGACATCGTTCACGGTCGAAAAAGCTCCGCTACCCGATGCCTGCCTTGGCATCAGTACAGCGTATCCAACGGCTGTCGGCCAGAAATTTTCGCCAGAACAATATGAAAAAAACAAAAGCCGCCCGCCGGAACTTTTCCGGCAGGCGGCTCAGGTCAGGTGGATGGGCCGGCGTCAGTCAGGGACTGAGCCGGCGCCAGCCTTTACTCCTTGGCGGCGGCGGCCTTCTTGGCGCCCGGTGCCAGGTCGCGCTTCTCGGTGATGCGCGCCGACTTACCGGTGCGACCACGCAGGTAGTACAGCTTGGCGCGACGCACGTCGCCGCGGCGGACCACGACGATCGACTCGATGCGCGGGCTGTACAGCGGGAAGACACGCTCGACGCCTTCGCCATACGAAATCTTGCGCACGGTGAAGGACGAGTTCACGTCGCGGTTCGAGCGGGCGATGCACACGCCTTCATAGGCCTGCACGCGCTCGCGGCCGCCTTCGACCACCTTCACGTTGACGATCAGCGTGTCGCCCGGGCCGAAATCCGGCACGGCGCGCGCTGCCTTCAGGGCGTCCGACTGCTCTTTCTCGATCTGCTGCATCAGGTTCATGGCACTCAGCCTTTCTGTCTTCTGTAAGTCCAAAACGCGTTTCAATTCTTCCCCGCCGGCTTGCGCCGACGGTAACTCTCCCACAGGTCCGGCCGGCGCTCGGCGGTGATCTTTTCCGCCATCTCGCGCCGCCAGGCTGCGATCTTCTCGTGGTGGCCGGACAGCAGCACATCGGGCACTGCCAGGCCTCCCCACTCCTGCGGTCGGGTATACTGGGGATATTCCAGCAAACCGTCCGCGAAACTCTCCTCGGTGCCGGACTCTTCGGCACCCATCACCCCGGGCAGCAACCGCACGACTGCATCCAGCAGCGCATATGCGGCGATCTCGCCACCCGACAGGACGAAGTCGCCGAGGCTGACCTCGACAACGGGGCGCGCCTGCAACAGGCGCTCATCCACCCCCTCGAAGCGACCGCAGAGCAATGTTGCTCCACCTGCCGCCTTCACCTCGTGTACCAGCGCCTGATCCAGGCGCCGGCCGCGCGGCGAGAAATAGATCAGCGGCTGCCCGCCGACCTCTCCCTCAGCATCAGCCAATGTCGCATCCAGCGCATTGGCCAAAACATCGGGCCGCATCACCATGCCCGGCCCGCCGCCAAACGGCGTGTCGTCGACGGTGCGGTGTTTGTCGCGCGCGAAGTCGCGAATATCCACCACCGTCAGCGACCAGCGGCCCTCTGCGAGAGCGCGCCCGGCCAGACTCTGTCCCAGCGGACCGGGGAACATCGCAGGATACAGCGTCAGTATCCGCGCATTCCACGGCAGCGCAGCCGGGACCGTACTCAACTCACCCTCCGGCCTGTTCGGCCGCCCGCTCGGCTGCGAGCTGTTCAGCCCGGTCCTTGCGGTCCTCCTCGGTTTCCGGCGCGCCCAGCCAGAAGGCGGGTTCCACCGTCACCGTGCCCGCGGCGAGGTCCACAACGGGGACCGCGTCGTCGGTAAAGGGTACCATCGCCGAACGGCCGCTGTCGGTTTTCACCTCCAGCATGTCGCCGGCGCCGTAGTTATGGACCGCGCTGACGCTGCCCAGAACCCGGCCCGACATCATCGCCGTCAGGCCCACCAGGTCTGCGAAGTAGAACTCGCCTTCGTCGGCCTGGGGCAGGGCGGAGCGCAACACGTAGAGCTCCGTCCCCTTCAGCGCCTCGGCCGCATTGCGGTCCTCGACGCCCTTGATACGCGCAATCACCACATCGCCTTTCGACAGGCGCAGCACCTTCAGCTGGAACG
This sequence comes from Ferrovibrio terrae, assembly GCF_007197755.1. Taxonomy (NCBI): domain Bacteria; kingdom Pseudomonadati; phylum Pseudomonadota; class Alphaproteobacteria; order Rhodospirillales; family Rhodospirillaceae; genus Ferrovibrio; species Ferrovibrio terrae. The sequence continues at coordinate 833,939 of NZ_CP041636.1, read as the reverse complement.
TCCGCGCCGCAGTGGCATCCTGCAGGGGGCCATAGTCCCCCACCGCTTCGGGCTCGCCGGTGAAGGTCTTCACCTTCACCTCGCCCTGGATGCCCTGCGCGCCGATCACGACGCCCAGCAGAAGAGTGCCGCTCATGCCTTAGGAAGCGGCGGCTTCTTCAGCCGGCTTGGCAGCGGCGGCCTTGGCGGCTTCTTCAGCAGCCTTGATACGCTCCTGGGCCTTCGCCTTCGGCTTGCCCTTTTCCGGGTTGGTGCCGTGGGCCCATTTCACAAGGCCGGCCTTGTCGAAGAAGCGGGCGACGCGGTCGGACGGCTGGGCGCCCTGGCTCAGCCAGTACTTGCAGCGCTCGACGTCGAGCTGCACGCGCTCGCGGTCCTTCGGCAGCATCGGATCATACGAACCGATCTTCTCGATGAAGCGGCCATCGCGCGGGCTGCGCGAGTCGGCCACCACGATGCGGTAGTAAGGGCGCTTCTTGGCGCCGCCGCGGGTCATGCGGATCTTGACTGACATGGTCTTCCTTTCTTCGAACTGTTGAAACTCTGAATACCGAATACGCGAATACGAAACTCTATCAGTGCAGCTTGGGCATGCCGGGCATCCCCGGCAGCATTGCGCCCATGCTGCGCATGAAACCTTTCTGCCCCAGCTTCGACATGCGCTTCATCATGTCGGCCATCTGCAGATGCTGCTTCAGCAGCTTGTTGACGTCCTGCACCGAAGTGCCCGATCCCGCCGCGATGCGCTTCTTGCGCGAGGCGTGGATCACCTTGGGATTGCTGCGTTCGTCCTTGGTCATCGAGCCGATGATGGCTTCCTGACGCTTCAGCACGCTCTCATCGACATTGGCGGCGGCCATCTGCTGCTTCACCTTGCCCACGCCGGGCAGCAGGTTCATCACGCCCGACATGCCGCCCATCTTGCGCAGCTGCTTCAGCTGGCTGGCCATGTCGTTCAGGTCGAACTGGCCCTTCTGTACGCGGGCCGCCAGGCGCTCGGCCTCTTCCTTCTCGATCGTCTCGGCGGCCTTCTCGACCAGGCTGACGATGTCGCCCATGCCGAGGATGCGCTGCGCGATACGCTGCGGATGGAACGGCTCGAGGGCGTCGACCTTTTCGCCAACGCCAATGAGCTTGATCGGCTTGCCGGTGACGGCGCGCATGGAGAGCGCCGCACCGCCGCGGCCATCGCCGTCGACACGGGTCAGCACGATACCGGTGACGCCGACGCGCTCGTTGAAACTCTTGGCGACGTTCACGGCATCCTGGCCGGTCAGGCTGTCGGCGACCAGCAGCGTCTCATGCGGCTGCACGGCGTCGCGCACCGCGGCGACTTCCAGCATCAGCGTTTCATCAACGTGAAGCCGGCCGGCGGTATCCAGCATCACCACGTCGTAGCCGCCGAGTTTGGCGGCCTGCAGCGCGCGCTTGGCGATATCGACCGGCATCTGGCCAGCGACTATGGGAAGCACCGGGATGCTGTTCTGCTCGCCGAGAATTTTCAGCTGTTCCTGCGCGGCCGGGCGATAGACGTCGAGCGACGCCATCAGCACCTTCTTGCGCTCTTTATTCATCAGGCGCAGCGCGATCTTCGCCGTCGAGGTGGTCTTGCCCGAACCCTGCAGACCGACCATGAGGACGGGCACGGGCGGCACGGCATTCAGGTTGATGCCGGACTCATCCTCGGCGCCGGCTTCGCCGCCGAGCATTTCCACGAGATGATCGTGGACGATCTTGATGACCTGCTGGCCCGGCGTGACCGACCGCAGCACGTCCTGGCCGACGGCCCTGGACTTCACGCCGTCGATGAAGGTCTTGACCACGGGAAGCGCGACGTCGGCTTCCAGCAGGGCGACACGGACCTCGCGCAGCGCCTCGGAGACATCGGACTCCGTCAGCGCGCCGCGCTTGCGCAGCCGCTCGAAGACGTCTCCCAGTTTGCCGCTCAGAGTTTCGAACATGTCGACCCTGAAAATCCTTACGTAAGGCCAAAAGCAAAACGACGCCCGTGCGCGACACTCGCGGACGGACGGCGGTCCTCGGACCGGATTGCTTCCAAAGCTTCAGAAAGCGGGCGGAATAAAGCCCTTTGGGGGCTGGAAGTCAAGGCGGGAGGGTTGCAGCGCCCATTACCCGTCATGCCGGGCCCAGGAAGGTTTTCTTGGCCGGCATCCCAGTTTTAATGGGACCCCGGATCGAAAGGCCGGGGTGGCGCTTTTTATCATAACGAAATCAATTACTTAATGTACTAATCGCCGCAGCGCCTCGACCAGCGCCCGGGGATCGAGCGGTTTGACCAGCACCTCGTTCATGCCGGTCGCCAGGCATTCCCGCCGCACCTCGGGGCCGTCGGCGGCCGTAATCCCGATGATCGGCACGCTCATGCCGCGCGGGCCGCCGGAATAGCGGATTTCGTGGGTCGCCTTGATCCCGTTCAGGCCGGGCATGCGCACATCCATCAGGATGGCGGCGATGTCGGGCATTTCGATGAACAGGTTGATGGCGTCGCGGCCGTCGCGGGCAAAGACCGGCGCGTAGCCCAGCGCGGTCAGCAGCTTTTCAAAGACCGCGCGCCCCACCGTGGCATCGTCGGCGACCAGAATCTTGCGGGGCCCGGTCTTGGTCACGATATCGCGTGGTCAGCGCATCACTGGGTCACGGTATTCGGAACATCGGCCCGGACGAAACCCACCGGCTTCAGCCAGTCCTGCCCGTTCAGCTTTGCGCTGTTGATCCAGGTCTTGGCGGCGGCCATGCGCGAGCTGCCTTCCATCTGCACCGGCAGCCAGGCGCTGAAACCCGGCGGCTGGGCCAGCCAGATATACGTCGGCTGCTCGTCCTTCTCGCTCCACTCTGCCATGTATTTGCGGCTGTAGCCGGCGACGGGCTCCAGTTTCACCATGCATTTGAAGGCCGTGCCGCTGAAGGACGTGCGGTTATGCGGCTTGAGTGTTTCCGGCCCGAGCGGCGAGAAATGCAGGTTATAGCGGCGCCGGCCGTCATAGATCGCGTCGCTGCCCTCGCAGGGCGGCGCAGACGCAGCATCCGGTCCGCCGCGCAGCACGCGCGACACCAGCGCCATGGTCGGATCGAGCGTATCGCGCTTGAGCAGGTCGGGCACCTCTTCGCGATCGTCCTCGTCATTGGGGGGAAACACCTCGGCCACCGGCAGGCCATCGGCGCCCCAGCTCATGCGCGTCAGCCGCTTCGACCAGGTGCCGTCGCTGTCGGTGGTATAGCGCACCGGCATCACGCGGCCGTCCTGGGTAATGCGCGCGGCCGACTGGCCGGTCATCACCATGCGCATGGCCCAGTCGACCATGCCGGCGGTGCGCATCGCCAGTTCGACCTGTAAATCTTCAGCGTCGCGCCGCATCGTGAGCTGCATGTCCAGCCCCTTGGCGCCCAGCGCATAAAGGCCGAAGCCGATTTCGGCGCGGCTGACATCGGCTCTCGGGGGTGCGATCGGAGACAGCGGCGCAACCGTGCCCGGCTGCGCCAGCGCCAATGTCGCGGGCAACAGCAGCAGCGGTCCGGCAAGGACGGCGACAACGATGCGCATGACTAAAGTCTAAGCCTGTACCACGGCTTTTCCGAGACCAAAATCACGCCGGAAAAACAGGAATTTGGCAGTAAACGGAGGGTTGATGACCCGGATATGCCGCTCAGCCGGTGTTTGGGGGGGTGGATCAGGCGTCCGTGGCCGGCAATTCCCGGGCAGCCGCCAGCCGCAGGCCGCGCAGCAGGTCCTCGCCGGCGCGGCCCATATCCGGCCGGGTCTCGGCGCGGCGCAGCGCATACAGCGCGTCGATCAGCAGGCCGATCAGGTCGAGATGCTTGGCCTCGCCCGGCATCGCCCGGCGCAGCGACTGGTGCAGCAGGTCGATGCCAGCAGACATCAGCGGCCAGCGGTTGAGGGCGGCGGCCTCCGACAGCGCATCGCAATCCTGCTGCGCGTCGCTCAGGAACAGCAGCGCGGAGACGGCGTCCTCGCGGGCCTTGCCGAAACGGCCGCGCATCAGGTCGATGCGCGCCGCCACGGCGGCGGGATCGTAGGTGACGGGCGCGGGCGCCGCTGCCTCGGTATCCGGCTGCGGCGTTGTGGAGCGGGCCATGCGCGACAGATCGGCGCGCGCCTGCTCCAGCCGGGCCTGGGCGCGGGACTGCGCCTGCTGGGACAGCGAGGGGATCGGCAGATCGTCAGGGTGATTCGCCATGGCTGCTACTGGAAATACGAATCCCGGGGAGTCGCTGTCAATGTGGTTCGAGGTCATACCGCTGACAATTTCGCCAGATATCGAGTCCTTGCCCGGTTTGCGGGATTCGTGATGACGTGCCGGGCAACGCCCCCGGGACTCATCTTGGGACTCTCCCGGTATTTTCCTCCCGGTGGCGAACCTGCAGCGGCTTGGGTAAGGTCGCGGCATGTCCGCGCGCCGCACCGTTGATCCCGACCAGCTTGCCGAGCAGCTGCTCAGCGGCGACCGTCGCGCGCTGGCCCGCGCCATCACCCTGGTGGAATCGCGCCACGAGGCCGACCGCGCCGCCGCCGACACGCTGCTGCAGAAGATTCTTCCCCATACCGGCAAGGCGATCCGCATCGGCATTTCGGGTACGCCCGGTGTCGGAAAATCCAGTTTCATCGAACGCTTCGGCCTCTATCTCACCGCGCAGAAGAAAAAGGTCGCGGTGCTCGCCATCGATCCGTCCTCCACGCTGTCGGGCGGCTCGATCCTCGGCGACAAGACGCGCATGGAGCAGCTCGTCCGCGACCCCAATGCCTTCATCCGGCCCTCGCCCTCCAGCGGTTCGCTCGGCGGCGTGGCCCGGCGCACGCGCGAGGCCATGCTGCTGGCCGAGGCCGCCGGCTTCGATGTCGTGCTGGTGGAAACCGTCGGCGTCGGCCAGTCGGAAACCACGGTGGCCGAGATGGTCGATATCTTCCTGCTGCTGCTGGCGCCGGGTGGCGGCGACGACCTGCAGGGCATCAAGCGCGGCATCATGGAACTGGCCGATGTGGTCGTGATCAACAAGGCCGATGGCGACCTGCTGCCCAAGGCGCGGCTGGCGGCGGCCGACTACCGCATGGCGTTGCACCTGATGCGGCCGCGCCATACCGACTGGCAGCCGCAGGTGCAGATGGCCTCGGCGCTGCTGAACGAGGGTATCGACGCGGTCTGGACCACGATTGAGGATTTCCGCAGCAAGCTGGAAAAGAGCGGCGCCCTGCAGGCGCAGCGCCGGCACCAGGCCGAAGGCTGGCTGTGGCGCGAATTGCAGGACGGCCTGCTCGACTGGCTGAAGCAGGATGCGGCTGTCGCCAGCGAACTGCCCAAGCTGCAGAAGGCGGTCGGTGCCGGCAAGGCCACGCCGCATGCGGCGGCAAAGAAGATTCTGGGATTGCTGGGGAAGTGACAGAGATGAATTGGCCCATGCAATCCGGACGTTTCGATCTGGGCGATCTCACAACGCAATCGGGCGAGACGATAAGGGGCGCCTTCCTCAGCTGGAAGACGCATGGCACGCTGAATGCCGCGCGCGACAATGTCGTGCTCTATCCCACCAGCTATTCGGCGCAGCATCCCGATCTGGAATGGCTGATCGGGCCGGACGGCGTACTCGATCCGGCGCGGTGGTTCATCGTCATCCCGGATATGTTCGGCAACGGCCTGTCGTCCAGCCCGTCCAATACGCCAGATTATCCCAAGCTGGTGCGCGCCTTTGACAACGTGCAGGCCCAGCGGCGTTTGCTGCAACAGCAGTTCGGCATCGAGACGCTTCATGCCGTTTATGGCTGGTCGATGGGCGCGCAGCAGGCCTATCACTGGGCGGCTTTGTTCCCCGATGTCGTGTCACGCATCATCGTGAATTGCGGCAGCGCGCGTACCGCCGTGCATAACCGGATTTTTCTCGCCAGCCTGATGGCCACGCTGGAGGCAGCACCCGAGCATATCGGCGGCGGGCGGTTCAGCGCGCCGCCGAAAGCGGCGATCCGCGCGTTTGGCCGCATCTATGCGAGCTGGGCGCTCAGTCAGGATTTCTACCGCGCCAACCTGCACACGACCGCGCTGAAGGCGCCGGATCTCGAAACCTATTACCGCACCGACTGGGAAGAGCGCTATGCGCGGCGTAACGCCGCCGATCTCTACGCCCAGCTGCGCACCTGGGATGCCGGCGATATCAGCGACAACGCGCTCTACAACGGCGACCTGACCAAAGCGCTGACTGCCATCAGGGCCCGCGTGCTGCTGATGCCGGGCGTGACCGATCTCTATTTCCGCGTCGCCGACAACGAGGCCGAACTGCCGCATCTGCAAACGGCGGACCTGCTGCCGATCCCCAGTATCTGGGGCCATCGTGCCGGCAACCCGGTGATGAACCCGGAAGACGCGGAGTTCATCAAGGTGAATGTGCGACGCTGGCTGGCTTAGGCCTGCATCACTGGCGCCGTATTCGGCACCACCGGATCGATCAGCTCTTCGCCGGCTTTCAGCTTGCGCGGCAGCACATCGGGATTGAGCGCCAGCGCCTCGCCCAGCCACAGCGCATGCACAAGGTGATCGTCGTAGGGGCTGTCGGTGTTGGGATGCACCAGCACGGAGAGGCCCTGCCGGTTGATCATCAGCCAGGGCACCAGCTGCGGGAACACCGCCACATCGAAGGCGATCTGGTACATCGGCATGTGATGCGGCCCGACCAGCCTGTCGTGCCAGCGCCCCAGCTGAACGGAAAAGCGCTCGGCCACACGCTCGCGGATCCATTCGGCAATCACGCGCTGCGCCGGCCCATCGAAATAGATATGGGCGTGGTAGCTGGCGATCTCGGCCAGCTTGCGGGCCTCCACTATTCGCCTCGCAACCAGCGCTTGGCGATCTGGTGCGCCAGACTGAGCGGCGGCGGCATCCAGGGCTCGTTCTGCGGATTGTCGGCCGGCGGCGGATCGGTCGGCGCCAGCCGCTGCTTGCCGCGCTCCAGCATTTCGGCGGCCTGCGCGCGGCTGAACCAGCGCGCGTCTTCCAGCTCGTCCTGGTCGACCGTGATCCGGTCGTCGAGCGCCTCGGCGATGCAGCCGATCATCAGCGACGACGGGAAGGGCCAGGGCTGCGACACCAGATAGCGCACCGCGCCGGTGATCACGCCGGATTCTTCCATGATCTCGCGGCGCACGGCTTCCTCGATGCTTTCGCCCGGCTCCATGAAGCCGGCCAGCGCCGAATACATGCCGGGCGGCATGCGGCCCTGGCGGCCGAGCAGCACTTTTTCTTCACCGGTCTTTGCGTCGCGATGCACGGCCAGCATGATCACGACCGGATCGGTGCGCGGGAAATGCGCGGCGTTGCAATCGGTGTTGAGGCAGCGCCGGGTATAGCCGGCCTCGGCCATCTCGGTCTGGCTGCCGCACTGGGCGCAGAAGCGGTGGCGCTGGTGCCAGTCGATCACGCTGCGCGCCTGCGCCAGGATCGCGGCTTCCTCGGGGATCAGCAGAGCTGCAATCGAGCGCACGTCGATGAACTTGTCGGTCTCGCCATGCATGCCGGCGACACTCTCGTCGCCAGCGGCGGCATCGCCATCCAGCGCGAAATGCGGAATGTCGTTTTCATCCAGGCCGAGGAAGATGCAGGGCAGCGCCGCATGCGCATCGGCCCAGGCCAGGTCGAGCCAGCGGATCGCAGCTGGTTTGCTTGTAATCGTGACCAGGGCCTTCAATTCGCGCAGCAGCAGGAAGCGGGCGTCCGGGCGCTGGCGCTGGCCGGTCAGCCATTCCGGCTTGCGGCGCGGATTGCCGGCACGGTCGAGGTGCGATCCGGTGAAGCCGATCGGGCGCGTGGGGCGCGCTTCGCTGCGGCGGTCTTGTGGCGGAGTTGGGGGCTCGGGGCTAACCATAGCGAAACGCTGGCATATCCGCCGCGCCCCGTCCATCGCCCCCCATTGTAAAATAATGGTTCGGATATGCCGGCCGCTGGCCCGGCGAATCGCTCGGGAATCGGGCCTGCTACCCATTGAAATGCCGGGGCCGATGCTTGATATAAGGCCCCGGGAGGTTGGCGGTGGACGAGCGTCTCGCCAACCCGGTCAGATCCGGAAGGAAGCAGCCGTAACGAGTTCCCGTTCGGGTCGTTGTCAGCCTCCCACCTCTTTAAATTTGAGCCCGCGCGCGGCATGGTAAGCACATGAATCAGCCGGCGCCTTATCGCGTTCTTGCCCGCAAATACCGCCCGAGCAACTTTGCCGAGATGATCGGCCAGGATGCGCTGGTGCGCACCCTGACCAACGCCATCGCCACCGGGCGTATCGCCCAGGCTTTCATCCTCACCGGCGTACGCGGCGTGGGCAAGACCACCACCGCCCGTATTATCGCGCGCGCGCTGAACTGCACCGGCGCCGATGGCACCGGCGGCCCGACCATTTCGCCCTGCGGCGTCTGCGACAATTGCAAAGCCATTGCTGAAGACCGGCACCCGGACGTCTTCGAGATGGACGCTGCCTCGCGCACCGGCATCGGCGACATTCGCGAGATCATCGAAGCCGTGCGCTATGCGCCGTCGATGGCGCGCTACAAGATTTACATCATCGACGAAGTGCACATGCTCTCCACGGCGGCTTTCAACGGCCTGCTCAAGACGCTGGAAGAGCCGCCGCCGCATGTGAAATTCGTTTTCGCCACCACCGAAATCCGCAAGGTCCCGGTCACGGTGCTGTCGCGCTGCCAGCGCTTCGATCTCAAGCGCGTCGAGATCGCCGTGCTGAACGCGCATTTCAAGCGCATCGCCGAAACGGAAGCCGCGCAGATCGATGACGACGCGCTGACGCTGATTTCGCGCGCCGCCGAAGGTTCGGTACGCGACGGCCTGTCGCTGCTCGACCAGGCGATTGCCCATGGTGCCGGCAGCGTGAATGCCGAACTGGTGCGCGACATGCTGGGACTGGCCGACCGCGGCCAGGTGTTTGCGCTGCTCGATGACCTGTTGCACGGGCGGCTGCCCGAAGCCCTCGATAACTTGCAGGCCCAGTATCGCGTCGGCGCAGATCCGGCCGTGGTGCTGCAGGACCTGCTCGATCTCACCCACTGGCTGACGCGCGTGAAAGTCATCGGCGGCACGCCCGACGATGTGACTCTGCCGGAAGCCCAGCGCAATCGCGGCCGCGACCTTGCGGCCAAGCTCGGCATGCCGGTGCTGGCGCGCAGCTGGCAGATGCTGCTCAAGGGACTGCAGGAAGTGCGCGGCGCGCCCGTTCCTTTAGCGGCAGCCGAAATGGTGCTGGTGCGTTTTGCTTACGCTGCCGATCTGCCCAGCCCGGCCGATCTGGCCAAGGAATGGAAAGAGAAGGGCGGCCCGGGCGTGCCTGCGCCGGGTCCGCGTCCGACAGGGGGCGCCAATAGTACAGGCGGTGGCGGTGGAGCTTCCGCCGGCCTCGCCGTTTCCGCCCAGCCGCGTGCGATGAGCGTGCAGCCTGCGCCGCAGCCCGGCGAGACGGTTGCGCTGGCGACCATGCCGGTGAATTTCCCCGCCGTGGTCGCGCTGGCCAAGGACATGCGCGAAGGCCTGCTCGCCGGCGAACTGGTCAACGACGTGCATCTGGTCAGTTTCGAGCTCGGCCGCATCGAGCTGCGCCTCAATCCGGGCGCGCCGCATGACCTGCCGGGTCGCCTGACCGAAAAGCTTAAATTGTGGACCGGGCAGCGCTGGGTCGTAAGCTTGAGCAAGCTGCCGGGCGAGCCCACTCTGGCCGAGCAGGAACAGGCCGAAGACACCGCGCGCCGCGCGCATGCCCAGGCGCATCCGCTGGTGCAGGCGGTGCTGATCGCGTTTCCCGGCGCGATGCTGGGCGAGGTGCGCGAGGCCGTGCCGGCGGTGGAAGACACCGATCCGGCTGCGGAAGACGTCGCCGACGGTTATGCCACCGACGACGTCGATCCGCTCGACGAACTCGACTGATTTTATTCTGAGGAGCCGGCCATGAAGAATCTCGGCAACATGCTGAAGCAGGCCCAGCAGATGCAGGCCAAGATGCAGGAAATGCAGGCCGAGCTGGAAGCGCGCGAAGTACAGGGCGCAGCCGGCGGCGGCATGGTGACCGTGACGCTGAACGGCAAGAGCGAGCTGAAAAGCATCACCATCGATCCCGCGCTGATGAAGGAAGACGAGCGCGAGGTGCTGGAAGACCTGATCAAGGCCGCCCATGCTGATGCCAAGACCCGCGTCGAACGCGAAATGGCCGAGCAGATGCAGAAGCTGACCGCCGGCATGCCGCTGCCGCCGGGCATGAAACTGCCCTTCTGAGTCTTCCGCGATGGCCGGACCGGAAATCGAGCGGCTGATCCAGCTGCTGGCGCGTTTACCCGGACTTGGTCCGAGGTCTGCACGACGAGCCGTGCTGCATCTGCTCAAGAAAAAAGACACGCTGCTGGTGCCGCTGGCCGCGACCTTGCGCGAGGTCGGCGAGACAGTGCATGCCTGCGACACCTGCGGCAATCTCGACAGCCGGAATCCCTGTGGCATCTGCACGGATTCGCGCCGTGACGAAGCTTTGCTGTGCGTGGTGGAAAGTGTGGCTGATCTCTGGGCGCTGGAACGCGCCGGCGTGTTCCGTGGCCGGTACCATGTTCTTGGCGGCACGCTGTCTGCTTTGGACGGTGTCGGACCGGACGATCTCAATGTCGATGGTCTGATCGCGCGTATGCAAAGCGGAAAAGTTCGCGAAGTGATCATCGCCACCAATGCCACCGTCGAGGGGCAGACCACGGCGCATTACATCACCGACCGGCTCGCCAGCCAGAATGTGCAGATCAGCCGGCTCGCGCATGGTGTCCCGGTCGGCGGCGAACTGGATTACCTCGATGACGGCACCCTGGGCGCCGCGCTGAAAGCGCGTCGCCCGCTTTAGCCGAAGATTGGGCGCCGCACTGAAAGCGCGCCGCCTTCTTTGACCCTGTACAAATAAAAAACCCCGCACAGCCGTAATCGTTTCAGCGATTTAGCAGCGCAGCCTAACCGAAAGGTAACTGGGGCGTGGCAGTGACCGAGGGTAGAATACCGGCAATGAGGATCGCCCGACTGCTCGCTCTGTGCTTCGTTGCCGCGCTGGCTCAGCCGGCGGTCGCGGCCGATTTGCGGCTCGGCTATATCGATCAGGACCTCAGGCCCTTCCTGATCGGCGACGGGCCGGAAATTCCCGCACGTCCCGGCGTGACCATCGAGCTGGCGCAGCGCGCCGCCGCCAAAGTGGGCGCCCGGCTGCAGCTCACCCGCATGCCGCTGCCCCGCCTGATCGAGGAAGTGCGCGCCGGTCGCCAGGATGGCGTGCTCAGCCTGCGCTACTCCGCCGACCGCACCGCTGATCTGGTGTTTCCGCTGCGCGCCGGCCGGCCCGATCCTGATCGTCATGTCGCGCGGCTCTCTTATTCTTTCTACAAGCGCCGGGACAACTCCGTCGCCTGGGATGGCACGCGCCTGACCGGACTGCAGGGCCCCGTCGCGGTCGGCGGTTCGCCGCTCATTTCCAAGCGCGTGAAGTCGCTCGGCGCGCAGATCGTGCGCAGCGATACCGGTACGCAGATGTTCGGCATGCTGGCGATGTATCGCGTTGACGCCGTCGTCACGCTGGATGCGATGGCCGACCGCCTGCTGCCCGTCCAGGGCTATAGCCAGATCGAGAAGCTGTCGCCGCCTTTGGTGGTGGAGGAATTCTACGTCCCGGTCTCGAAGGCCTTCTATGCCGCGAACCGCGAGCTGGCCGAACGCTTCTGGCAGGCGCTGGGTGACCTGCGCGACGCCACCTATGCCGAACTGACGCCGAGCTATCTCTTTTAGCCCCTGAACGTGTCTTTCCGTTTGCGGACTTCGGCGAAGACGGCGACATCGTCGGCGCCGGCCATGTTCAGCTGCAGCCGGATATTGTCGCTCATCGGCCTGAGGAACGGATTGGTCGCCTTCTCCTCGCCCAGCGTCGACGGCACGGTCGGCTGTCCGGCAGCGCGCAGTTCCCGGATGCGGTCGTAGCGCTGCTGCAGCGTCGCGTTGCCGGGTTCGACGGTGACGGCGAAGCGCGCATTCGATTCGGTGTATTCATGTGCACAATAGATGCGTGTTTCGTCGGGCAGGCGGCGCAGTTTGCTCAAACTCGACCACATCTGCGCCGGCGTGCCTTCGAACAGCCGGCCGCAGCCCAGCGCGAACAGCGTATCCCCGCAGAACAGCGCCTGGCTGTCGGCGAACCAGTAAGCGATATGGCCTTTGGTGTGGCCTGGCACATCGAACACCCGGGCGGTCTCATTTCCCAGATTGATCCCCTCGTTGTCGCCCACGGCGATGTCCAGGCCCGGGATACGGTCGGCATCGGCTTCGGGGCCGATGATCTTGCAGCCGGTGGCCTGCTTCAGCGCCATATTGCCGCCCACATGATCGGGATGATGGTGGGTGTTGAGGATATGCGTCAGCACCCAGTCGCGGCGCTTCAGCTCGGCCAGCACCGGTTCGTGCACGGCCGGGTCGACCACGCCGACCGCGCCGGATTGCGGCTCGCGCGCAAGATAGACGTAGTTGTCATTCAGCACCGGAATCTGGACGATCTCGAGGGGCATGTCGCACTCTATGCTGGACCGTGGAAAGGGCTAATATAGCGCGATGCTGCGCCCGGACATCATTGATCTGCGCGAATTCTACGCCAACCCGCTGGGTCGGGCGGTACGCCGCCTGCTGCGCCAGCGGTTGCGCGATTTCTGGCCCGATGTTCATGGCCTGACGGTGCTGGGCCTTGGCTATGCCACGCCTTACCTGCGCATTTTCGAGGGCGAGGCCGACCGCGTGCTGGCGGCCATGCCGGGGCCGCAAGGGGTGGTGCGCTGGCCGCGCGGCCTGCCCGGCCGCGTCATGCTGGTGGACGAGGACGACCTGCCGCTGCCGGATGCGAGCGTGGATCGCCTGCTGCTGATGCATGCGCTGGAGAATTCGGAAAACACCCGTCTGCTGCTGCGCGAAGTCTGGCGTGTGCTGACGCCGCAGGGGCGGCTGCTCGCCGTGGTGCCCAATCGCCGCGGGCTCTGGGCGCATATCGACGCCACGCCGTTTGGCCAGGGCCATCCCTATACGCCGCCGCAACTGACCCGGCTGATGCGTGATTCCCTGTTCTCGCCCACGCAGTCGCAGGCCGCGCTGTGGCTGCCGCCTTCCGATGGCGCCTTCGTGATCAAGGCGGTGAATGCCTGGGAAAAGGCGGGCGAGCTGCTGTGGAAGCGCTTTTCCGGCGTGCTGCTGGTCGAGGCCGAGAAGCAGGTCTATGCCGGCATGCCGGTCAAGGCCATGAAGACCAGGCGCCACTTCCTGCTCAAGCCGGCCTCACAGCCGGCGCTGACGAATGGCGCGCACCGGAGCGAAAAGACGCCGGCAGATTAACGGCGGTGCAGTAAATACACAGCCTGCGCGCCGAACCAGTTGGCCGGTGCGCCGCCCAGCCGCTTGCCCTGGCCGTCCACGGCGATGCGCTGTTCCACCACGATGCCGTCGCGGGCACAGAGCTGGTCGAAATCCTTGATCGTGCACAGATGGATGTTCTGCGTCTCGTACCAGGGATCGTCCAGCGCTGCGGTCATCGGCATTCTGCCGTCCAGCAGCAATTGCAGCCGCACGCGCCAGTAGGCGAAATTGGGAAAGGACACGATGGCCCGCTGGCCGATGCGCAGCATCTCGTGCAGGACTTTTCGTGGATTACGGGTGGCCTGCAGGGTGAGGCTCAGCACCACATAATCGAAGGCGGCGTCGGGATAGTCCGGCAGGTCGCTGTCGGCATCGCCCTGAATGACGCTCAGGCCGCGCGCGACACAGGCATTCACGCCGCTCTGGCGGATTTCGATGCCGCGGCCGTCGACCTGCTTTTCGCTCGCCAGATACTCCAGCAGCGAGCCGTCGCCGCAGCCGACATCGAGCAGGCGGCTGCCCGGCGTCACCATCTCGGCGATCAGCAGCAGGTCGCGGCGGATGTCACGGTGAGTGGTTGTCACGAGGGCGCGGGTCTGGTTCATGCCCGGCCGCCTTTCTCAGAGCGGCCATTCAGGCCGCGCTGCTCAGCGCAGCCGTCAATGAAGCCCTGCAGGGTGGCGAACATCACCGGCTCATCCAGCAGGAAGGCATCGTGGCCCTTGTCGGTCTCGATTTCCACGAAGCTGACATTGGCGGCGGCGGCATTCAGCGCGCGCACGATTTCCTTGTTCTCCGTGGTGGGGAACAGCCAGTCAGAGGTGAACGACACCACGCAGAACCTGGTCTTCGTGCCCTGGAACACATTGGCCAGCACGCCACCCGCCTGGCCGGCGAGATCGAAATAGTCCATTGCGCGCGTGATATAGAGATAGGAATTGGCGTCGAACCGCTCCACGAAGCTGGAACCCTGGTGCAGCAGGTAGCTTTCGACCTGGAATTCGGTCTCGAAGCCATAGGTGATGCGTTCGCGGTTCTGCAGGTTGCGGCCGAATTTGCGGTGCAATGCGGCTTCCGAGAGATAGGTGATATGCGCCGCCATGCGGGCGACGGCCAGGCCGGCGCGCGGAATGGTGTTATGCTCGAAATAGTCACCCTTGTGCCATTGCGGATCGGCGTAGATCGCCTGGCGGCCCACTTCATGGAAGGCGATATTCTGTGCTGAATGCTTGGCGGCGCAGGCGATCGGAATCGCCGCGAAGACGCGTTCGGGATAGCTCGCCGCCCATTGCAGCACCTGCATGCCGCCCATCGAGCCGCCGATGGCGCAGAACAGCTGCTGGATGCCGAGGTGATCTAGCAGCATGGCCTGGGCATTCACCATGTCGCGGATGGTGATGACGGGGAAGCGCAGGCCGTAGGGCTTGCCGGTGGAGGGGTCGCTATCCTTTGGACCAGACGAGCCGAGACAGCCGCCCAGCACGTTGCTGCAGATCACGAAAAACCGGTCGGTGTCGATCACCTTGCCGGGACCGATCATGGTGGTCCACCAGCCGGGCTTGCCGGTGATCGGATTGACGTTGGCGACATGCTGGTCGCCGGTCAGCGCATGGCAGACCAGCACCGCATTCGACCTGTCGGCATTCAGCTTGCCGTAGGTCGTGTAGGCGATCTGGTAGGGGCCGAGATCGAGGCCGCAATCCAGCTTGAGCGGCAGCGTCTCGCCGAGCGTGACGCGGTGGCCGGGGCCGATGGGATCGAGGCTGTGTAAAGGGGGGAGTGCGGCACTCATAGGCAGCCGATATGTCCTACAGGGCTTGAAAAGGAAGGTTCGAACCCCCCGCCGGGCCCTGTCCGGCGCGGGGACCCCGTGATTACGAACCCCCGGCCGCCCTGTCAACGGCTGAATTGTAACCCTGACGCTTCCGTGACACCCCCGGGACTGTGGGGTCCGATGGCGGCTCGGCCTTGCGGGCCGGACCGGCTGACCCTATGACTATGCGGCATTTTTTTAAAGATCAGCATCCCCATGAGCGACCATATTCCGAGCCTGGCCGACCTGCGGCACGACATCGATGTGCTGGATGACCAGATCCTCGATCTGTTGCGTCGCCGCGCCGAAACCGTGCAGCGCATCACCGATGCCAAAAGTCGCGAGCCGGCCGCCGCCGGGCAGCCGGACGGCTTCCTGCGTATCGGTCGCGAGGCGCAGATTCTGCGTCGTCTGGCCGGCCGTGCGCGCGGCGGTCTGCCGGTGGCCGCAGTCACCCGCATCTGGCGCGAACTGATCTCGGCACTCTATCGCTACCAGGCTCCGGTCAAGGTGGCGGTGCATGCGCCCAACAAGTCGGCCGGGCGCTGGGATCTGGCGCGCGATTTCTACGGCTCCACCACGCCGATGCAGCTCTGCACCACGGCCAGCGCCGTGTTCCGCGCCCTGGCCGATCCGGCCACGCTCGGCATCATGGCGCTGCCCGAAGACGGCGAGAAGGAATGCTGGTGGCCGCTGCTGGCCAGTCGCTCCGCCGATACGCCGCGTATCGTGGCGCGTCTGCCGTTCGCGCCGAATCCGAGCGGACGCTTTGCCGAACTGGGCGCCTATGTGCTGGCCAACGCGCAGCCCGAGGAATCGGGCGACGACATGACCCTGCTGGTGCTGCAGATGAGCGAGGCTTCGCCCAGCATGGCGCGGCTGTCCAGCCTGCTGGCCCAGGTCGGGCTGGCGGGGCAGGCGGTGGCGCAGTATCGTCGCGGTGAAGATGGCGCCCGGGTGCTGCTCGAGCTGCCCGGTTTCGTCGCCGCCGAAGATTCGCGACTCGCCGCGCTGGCGGCGGCCGATCCGGCCCAGATTTTCGATGCCGTGGTGATCGGCGCCTATGCCGTGCCGCTGGCTGCCGATTAAACAGGGAAACTGAATAAGCCTGAAGGAGTCTGCGTCGTGACTGCACCGAAGCCGCAACCCGGAATTCTCGATATCGCGCCCTACAAGGGCGGCGAGGCTGCCGTACCGGGCGTGACCAAGGTGCATAAGCTGTCGTCGAACGAGACGCCGATGGGCCCGAGCCCGAAGGGCATGGAAGCCTTCCGCCAGCTGGCCGGCGAACTGCATCGCTATCCCGATGGCAGTGTCGATGTTCTGCGCAACGCGCTGGCGAAACACTACGGCATTCCGGCCGAGAATATCGTTTGCTCGAATGGCTCCGACGAGATGATCTCGCTGATCTGCGCGTCCTATGTGGGCGTCGGCGACGAGGTGGTCTATTCGCAATACGGCTTCATGATGTATCCGATCGCCACGCAGGCGCGCGGTGCGACGCCGGTGATGGCGAAGGAAAAGAACTTCACCTCCGACGTGGATGCGCTGCTCGCGGCCGTCACGCCGAAGACCCGGGTTGTGTTCCTCACCAATCCGAACAATCCGACCGGCACGTATATTTCGGGCAGCGAACTCAAGCGCCTGCGCGACGGCCTGCCGGCCGGCGTGCTGCTGGTGATCGACGCCGCCTATGCCGAATATGTCAGTCGCAACGACTATTCCAACGGCATGGAAATGGTGGCGGGCCGCGACGACACCCTGGTGCTGCGCACATTCTCCAAGATTTTCGGCCTGGCTGCGCTGCGTCTGGGCTGGGCCTATGCGCCGGCCAATATCGTGGCGGTGCTTAATCGCGTGCGCGGACCGTTCAACGTCAATGCTGCGGCGCAGGCCGCCGGCGCCGCGGCGCTGGACGACACCGCCTGGCTGCAGAAGAGCCGCGACCATAACGACGCCGAACTGGCGCGCGTCGGCGCGGCGCTCAAGGGCCTCGGCATCGAGGTGGTGCCCAGCGTGGCGAATTTCCTGCTGATGCGTTTTCCCGGCGGTGCCGAACAGGTCAAGGGCGCGGATGCGGCGTTGCGCCAGGCCGGCCTGATTCTGCGCGGCATGGGCGGTTATGGCCTGACCGATTGCCTGCGTCTGTCCATCGGCACGGTGGAAGAAGACGACAAGGTGATCGCCACACTCACCAAGTTCATCAAGGGCTGATCCGCAACATGGCCGGGTCGCAGAAAGACGAGCCGCTCTTCGACCGGGTTGCCATCATCGGCATCGGCCTGATCGGTTCGTCGATTGCGCGTGCCGTGCGCGAAAACAGCCTCGCGCGCCACATTGCGATTGCCGATGCCTCCGAGGCGCATCGCGCCCAGGCACAGGAATTTGGTTTAGGCGAGTCCGTGCATGGCGATGCGGCCGAAGCGGTGCGCGACGCCGATCTGGTGATGCTCTGCGTGCCGCTTGGCGCCAATGCCGCCGTGGCCGGGCATATCTCGGCCGCGCTGAAAAAAGGCGCCATTGTTTCCGATGTCGGCTCGTGCAAACAGGCGGTGATCCGCGATGTCGCGCCGCATCTGCCTGCCGGCGTGCATCTGGTGCCCGGCCATCCGGTCGCCGGTACCGAGCATTCGGGGCCGAAGGCTGGCTTTGCCGCGCTGTTCCGCAATCGCTGGTGCATCCTGACGCCGGAAGCCGGCACGGATGCGACTGCTGTCGAGAAGATGAAGGCCTTCTGGGGCGCGTTCGGCAGCAAGGTCGAACTGATGGAGCCGCGGCACCATGATCTGGTGCTGGCGATCACCAGCCATGTGCCGCACCTGATCGCCTATAATATCGTCGGCACGGCAGATGATCTCGAAGCCGTGACGGAATCGGAAGTGATCAAATATTCCGCCGGCGGTTTCCGCGACTTCACGCGGATCGCGGCGTCAGATCCCACAATGTGGCGCGATGTCTTCCTCAACAACAAGGAAGCCGTGCTGGAAATGCTCGGCCGCTTCACCGAGGATCTGATCGCGCTGCAGCGTTCGATCCGCTGGGGCGAGGGCGAGGAGTTGTTCAACCTGTTCACGCGCACGCGCACCATTCGCCGCGCCATCATCGATGCCGGCCAGGAAACCGCCGCGCCTGATTTCGGCCGCCAGAGCCCGGATCAGGGTGCTGAAATCACCGACCCGGCAAAACCGAAGGCAGGCTGAGCAGCGGGTCGTCGCCGAGCGACAGCCGGCCATCCTGCGCCGTCAGTGCGATGTGACGGATCAGCAGACCGTTGTTGTCGGGTTGCTCGTCCGTTGTGAGCAGGGATGTCTTCGCCGCGCTGGCCTGTTGCGGCGTAGTCAGGCCATTGGCCTCCAGCAGTTCGATGACCTTGATGGCGCCTGACATTTTGCCGCTCATCGCCCCGAGCGGGCGGAAGTCGCGATCCAGCGCCAGCGAGCCGGTGCCGGCGAGGCGCAGGTTGCCCCAGGTCAGCGCCATCGTGCTGAAATCGATCACGCCGCCGCCATCGCGCCAGCTGGCCAGCAGATCGTCTGTCGTATTGCCGTAGAAACCACCACGCAGATTCCCGGTCAGGCGCAGGCTCTGTACCGCGCGGCCAAAGGGCTTTTCCGCCTGTTCCGGCATCATCACCTGCTCGGCCTGCATTGCCAGGTCCAGGCTTGGCGGCACGTTCTCGGCGCGGCGCGCATGCAGCAGCAGCTTGCCCGCCGTCCATTCGCCACGCACGACGCCATCGCCGGGGCCCTGCAGCCGCGGCTTGGTCAGGTCGGCAGCGACGCGCAGCCAGTTACCGGCACCATCGATCACCAGGCTGGCGCGGAAACGTTCGGCGTTCAGGCTGACCCGGCGTTCCGCACCGTCTGCGCTGCCCCAGATCGCTGTCTGCCGGCCGGGCAGGTCGAAGATGACATGCTCGCGCTGCCACAATTGCAGATGCGCGGTGATTTCCTCGGCTTCCAGGCGGGGCGCCAGCGGCTGGCGCGGATCGTCCCACTTTGCCTTGGTCAGCGTGAGCGACAGCCGATACGGGAAGCCCCAGAGGCGGCGGCTTTCGTAACTGACCTCGCGGCCCTGGCGGCGCTGGCCTTCGATCCAGGCGTCGGCCTGTGCAGCGACCTGGTCGGCAAGATGCGACCACAAGACGTAATAGCCAAGCAGGCCGCCAAGAATCAGACCAGTCAGAACCAGATAGCGCATGGCCTCCGTATAGCAGCCCCGGTGCGAATTGTCAGGGGCCGGCTTGTCAGGCTGCCTGCCTTGCCATAGTTGGTTATCCGGTCAATATTGACTGGAAATCCACCTCCCGCGACATCCTGTCCCACACGCCATGACCGATTCCGTTTCACGCCCGGCGCCACAGTTCAGCACCTGGGCTATCGCCGCGATGCCCGGTGTCTTCGTGCTGCTGTGGTCGACCGGCTTCATCGGCGCGAAATTCGGCCTGCCCTATGCCGAGCCGATGACCTTCCTGGCGCTGCGCTTCGCCGCCGTCACTGTGCTGCTCTGCGTCTTCGCCGGCCTGACCGGTGCGCCCTGGCCCAAAAGCTGGACCGAGGCCGGGCATATCGCGGTGGCCGGCCTGCTGCTGCAGGCAGTTTATCTCGGCGGCGTGTTTGCCTCGATCTTCCATGGCGTGCCGGCCGGCATCTCGGCGCTGATCGTCGGGATTCAGCCGCTGCTGGTCGCTGCCGCTGCCGGGCCTGTGCTGGGCGAACGCGTCACGCCGCGGCAGTGGGTCGGTCTGATGCTGGGCTTGAGCGGCGTGATCCTGGTGGTCTGGACCAAGCTCGATCTCGGCGTCGGCACGCCGTGGGGCTATGCGCTTTCGGTGATCGCGCTGGTCGGCATCACGGTCGGCACGCTGTATCAGAAACGCTACTGCCCGCAGATCGATCTGCGCTCGGGCACGGCGATCCAGTTTGCTGCCACCACCGTGGCGCTGACACCGCTGGCGCTGCTGTTCGAAACGCGGCAGGTGCAGTGGACCGGCGAATTCATCTTCGCGCTCGGCTGGCTCTGCATCGTGCTGTCGCTCGGCGCCATCACGCTGCTGTTCATATTGATCAGGCGCGGCGCGGCGGCGAAAGTCTCCAGCCTGTTCTTCCTGGTGCCGCCCTGCACGGCGCTGGTGGCCTGGCCCTTGTTCGGCGAGCAGCTCAGCCCGCTGGCGCTCTTTGGCATGGTGGCCACGATGGCGGGCGTGGCGCTGGTCAATATCAGCCCGAAGAAATGAAAAAAACGAAGCGGCATATTCCCTTCGACCATGAGGAGCCGCTGCCCGGCGAGGCAGCGCCGCCGTTTCCGCAGATCCAGGTCGCACGCGGCCAGCCGCTCTGGGTGTTCGGTTATGGCTCGCTGATGTGGGACCCGGGCTTTCCCTTCACCCGGCAGGTCAATGCGCGGCTCTGGGGTTTCCATCGCGGCTTCTGCGTCTGGTCGCACCGCTATCGCGGCACGCCGGAGCAGCCCGGGCTGGTGCTCGGCCTGATGCCGGGCGGCTCCTGCACCGGCCGCGCCTTTCGCGTGCGGCGCGGCGACGAGGCCGCCGTGATCGACTATCTCTATCGGCGCGAGATGGTGACGGGTGTTTACCGCCCCGGCTTCCATCGCGCCGAGATCGAGGGCGGCGAGCGTATTCCGGTGCTGGCCTTCGTGGCTGACCCGCATCACAAGCAGTATGCCGGATACTTAAGCGAGCGGCAGGTGATCGACACGATCGCGACCTGCTGCGGCCAGCGCGGACCGAATGCGGTCTATCTGGCCAATACCGTGCAGCATCTCGATGCGCTCGGCATCGCCGATGGCCCGCTGCACAAGCTGCTCATGGAAGTAAAGAAGCGCTGCCCTGAGATTTAGGGTCGCGTCGCCGCCTTGCCATACTCATCGCGCAATTCGCGCTTCAGCACTTTGCCGATGGCGCTGCGCGGCAGCTGGTCGCGGAACTCGATCGCCGAGATGCGCTGCATCTTGCCGAGTTTCGCATTGGCCCACAGCAATAACTCGGGCGCAGTGACGGCCGTGCCCGGCCGCACCACGACGAAAGCCACCGGCGTCTCGCCCCATTGTTCGCTGGCCACGCCGACCACGGCGACATCGGCCACCGCGTCATGGCCGCGCAGCACGGCTTCCAGGTCGCTTGGATAGATGTTGAAGCCGCCGGAAATCACCATGTCCTTGCGGCGGTCCATCAGCTGCATGAAGCCGTCTGCGTCGAACCGTCCCATGTCGCCGGTGCGGATGAAGCGCTTGCCGGTCTCGTCGAACCATTCGGCTTCGGCGGTCTTGCCCGGCTGCTTGTGGTAATGCGTCATGATCGCGCCGGAATGGCCGACGATCTCGCCGATCTCGCCGGGCGCCGCCGGTTTGCCGTCCTCGGTGATCAGGCGAATATCGTGGCCTTCGGCCGGCCGGCCCACGGTGTGCAGCTTGGTCGGGAATTCGTCGGCCACCAGAATGCAGGTGCCGCCGCCCTCGGTCATGCCGTAATACTCGATCAGCTTGCCGGGCCAGCGTTTCAGGATATCGGCTTTGAGGACGCCACTGAAGGGCGCGCTGGTGCAGAATTTGGCGCGGAAGTTGCTCAGGTCGTATTTGTCAAAGTCAGCATGCGCCATGACACGGCTGTACTGCACCGGCACCAGCATCGTATGGGTCACATGATGGGCCTGCGCCAGCTCCAGGTACTTCGCCACATCGAATTTCGCCATCAGCACGGCCGTGCCACCGCCGGCCATGGTGGGAAACAGGCTGACCAGGGTCGTATTGGAATAGAGCGGCGTGGAGAGCAGCGTGACGGCATCGCGGTCATAGCCGTAGAGATTGGCGCGCTGCATGTGCAGCCAGCGCATGCCATGCGACTGCACGATGCCCTTCGGCGTGCCGGTGGTGCCCGAGGAATAGATGATGTTGAACGGCATCTCCGGTTTCAGCTCGGCCGGTGCCGGCTTGCTGCCCTCCGGCGCCAGCCACTGCTCGAATTGCGGCGTATCGAGCCGGATGCGGCGCGGCGGCAGGTCTGACAGCACGGCGCGGAGCGCCTGTTCGTTGTCGGCATCGAGGAACAGATGCTGCGCATCGGCATCCTGCGCCATGGCGACGATCTGTTCCGGCAGCGACGACGGCGCCAGCGGCGCCACGGCCAGGCCGGCGCGCAAGGCGCCGAGATAGACCGTGACATAGTCGTTGCGCGAAGTGCTGACGATGCTGACGGCTTTGGTGGCATTGTCGCGCTGCAGGGCGGCGGCGACACGATCGGCACGGGCGTCGAGCTGGCCGTAGGTCAGCATGCCGTCTCCGTCGATCACGGCCGGATGGTCGGGCCGCTCCTCGGCATAGGCGCGCACCAGGTCGGGCAGCGTGGCATAATTTCCGGCAAGCAAAGCGTCTGCGGGCTTCATTCTCTTACAGCTCCATACCGATGATGCGGCCCAGTTCGGCCAGCGCGGCGTCCGGATCGGTCACCTTGATCGTGGTCATGCCCATGGCGGCGGCAGGTTTCAGGTTGATGCCGAGATCGTCGAGGAAGACGGCCTCACCGGGCTGGATGCCGAGCAGGCTGCAGGCGCGTTCGTAGAAAGCCGGTTCGGGCTTGCGCACGCCGACCTTGCTCGACTCCACCACGACCTCGAACAGCGCGATCACCTCGGCGACCTGTCGGGCGCGTTCGGGTGAGCCGGTCATCGACGGGCCATGGCCATGCGGCATGTTGTTGGTCAGGCAGGCGATCTTGTAGCGTGTCTTCACGGCCTTGAGTGCGGCCACCATGCGCGGGCGGATGTCGCCCGAGATCAGCGCCAGAATCTCGCGGCCATGAATGGCCGTGCCCAGCGCCGTGCTCTCGGTCAGAAAACGCTCGCCGAAGACAACGGAATCGATCTCGCCGCGTTCGAAACAGGCCCAGGCATTGCTGTGCGGATTGGTGCTGTTGACCCGGCGCAGGAAATCGCGCGGCAGGCCGCGCTCTGCCTCGAAGCGGCGAAAGGCATCGAAGGGCGAGGTGCTGATCACCCCGCCGAAATCCCACAGGACGGCTTTGATCGCCGGATTGGCACTCATCGGCTTTTTCTATGCAAGGCGTTTCCCTAGCGGCAACGCCTTACGTGCGCGTAAAGCCTTGCCTTATCCGCACTTACTATAGCCGCAGGAGGTGCAGGTATCGCAACCCTCGGACTTGATCAGGCCGGGCTGGCCGCATTTCGGACACTGGCGCAGACCGGACAGCGGCTTCGGCGTTTCCGCATTGGCGGCCAGCGCCAGCATGGCCTTTTCCTCGCGCAGATCGTCCGGCCCGGTCATGAAGCCGATCCTGATCAGATGCTGCTCGATCACGCCGCCGATCGCCGCCAGCAGCGAGGGCACATATTTGCCGCCCATCCAGTGGCCGCCGCGCGGATCGAACACCGCCTTCAGCTCGTCCACCACGAAGGACACGTCGCCGCCGCGACGGAACACCGCCGAGATCATGCGGGTGAGCGCCACCGTCCAGGCGTAATGCTCGGTATTCTTGGAATTGATGAACACCTCGAACGGCCGCAGGCGGCCATCCTGCAGGATGTCGTTCAGCGTGATGTACATCGCGTGTTCGGAATCCGGCCAGGTGATCTTGTAGGTGCTGCCGGGCAGCGCTTCCGGGCGGTCCAGCGGCTTGGTCATGTAGATCACGCCGCCGGCTGCAAGAGGGTCCCGCGGCTTCATCACCTGCACCGGCTTGGCCACAGCCACCAGTGGCAGTTCGGCCTGCTGCTGCGGGGCGGGCCCGGCTTTCTTCTCGTCCTTCTTGATGGTCAGCACCGAGCCGGTGATGTCATTCGGGCGATAGGTCGTGCAGCCCTTGCAGCCCTGCTCGTAGGCCATCAGGTAGATGTCCTTGAAGCTCTCGAAATCGATGTCTTCGGGGACGTTGATGGTCTTGGAGATCGAGCTGTCGATGTATTTCTGCACCGCCGCCTGCACGCGCACATGGTCGGCGGGCGCCAGGCCCTGCGCATCGACGAAGGCCTCGGTCAGCGGGATGTTCTCGCCCTTCAGCTGCTTGTACAGGCGATAGGCGTAGTCGCTGACTTCCTCCTGCCGGCGCGTGCCATCGGGCATCAGCACGGTGCGCATGTAGGTGAAGCTGAACACCGGCTCCAGCCCCGAGGAGATGTTGTCGGCGAGCAACGAGATGGTGCCGGTCGGCGCGATCGAGGTCAGCAGCGCGTTGCGGATGCCGTGCTGCGCGATGGCGTCCCGCACGTCGGCGTCGAGTTCGCGAATCGACTCGCCAGCCAGATAGGCGTCGCGGTCGAACAGCGGGAAGGCGCCTTTTTCGCGGGCCAGATCGACAGAGGCGAGATAGGCGGCGCGCTGCAGCCGCTTCATCCAGGCCTCGATCAACGTGATCGAGGCGGCCGAGCCATAGCGCGCGCCGACCATGATCAGCGCATCGGCCAGGCCGGTGATGCCGAGCCCGACGCGGCGCTTGTTGCGCGCCTCATGCGCCTGTTGTTCCAGCGGGAAGTTGGAGACGTCGATGGTGTTGTCCATCATGCGCACGGCGGCGCGGGTCAGGCGGTCGAGTTCTTCCAGGTCGAGCGCGGCATCGGCCTCGAACGGCTTCCGCACCAGCTTTGCGAGGTTGACAGACCCAAGCAGGCAGGCGCCATAGGGCGGCAAGGGCTGTTCGCCGCAAGGGTTGGTGGCGCTGATCGTCTCGCAGTAATGCAGGTTGTTGCGCTGGTTGATGCGGTCGATGAAAATCACGCCGGGTTCGGCATAGGCATAGGTCGCCCGCATGATCTTGTCCCACAGGTCGCGGGCCTGCACGGTGCGATAGGCCGTGCCGTTGAATTTCAGCTCCCAGGCCTGGTTCTGCTTCACCGCCTGCATGAAGGCGTCGGTCACCAGCACCGAGAGATTGAACATGCGCAGGCGATTGGCCTCGCGCTTGGCCTCGATGAAGGCCTCGATATCGGGATGGTCGCAGCGCAGCGTCGCCATCATGGCGCCGCGCCGGCTGCCGGCCGACATGATGGTGCGGCACATCGCGTCCCACACATCCATGAACGACAGCGGGCCAGACGCATCGGCGCCGACGCCCTTCACCGGCGCGCCGCGCGGGCGCAGCGTCGAGAAGTCATAGCCGATGCCGCCGCCCTGCTGCATCGTGAGGGCGGCTTCCTTCAGATGCTCGAAGATGCCGGCCATGTCGTCGGGCACCGTGCCCATGACGAAGCAGTTGAACAGCGTGACCTTGCGCGCGGTGCCCGCGCCGGCCACGATGCGGCCCGCCGGCAGGAAGCGGAAGTCTTTCAAGGCCTCGAAGAAGCCGGGCTCGTGCGCGGCCGGATCTTTCTCGGCCACGGCGAGCGCCCTGGCGATACGCTGCCAGGTATCTGGAATCGTCTGGTCGACCGGCGCGCCATCCGGGCCTTTCAGGCGGTATTTCATGTCCCAGATCTGCTGGGAAATCGGCGCGATGGGCGACATGGGTTAAATCCTGAAAACAGCGCTAAAGACGGAAAGCGGCGCAGGACAGGCCGGCGCCGCTGGAAATTGTCACCCTGACTCTAACGCGGGGCTGCGGTGAGTCGAGTCAATTGTTCTCTTAATGTTTCTACAGATTGATCAACCGGGGTGGGTCAATCAATATGTTGTAAGGCTTGGAAAATCGGGCTTATCCCCGTGATCCGCAAGGGGCTGCGGCAAAGTTATCCCAGGTTATACACAGGTCAGAAAAGGCCCGGCTCGCGAGGGTCGAAAATCTTATACCCATGAAGATGGGGAGCCCGAAGAGCGATACCGCTCTCGGCCGCTAACGCTAAACCTTTAATGTAAACGTCGAGTAGGGCGTCGACCGCATCTTTATCGAAGACCTTCCGATCGCGCCCACGAATGGCGCGGAACTCCCGTGTGCCATCATGCCCGGGGCCCGCATACAAATACTCAAAGTCGGCGTCGGAATAGTCATCACGGGCCAAGTTTGCCAAAGCAATCGAGCATGCGACGTCGATCTCGGTCTCGACAGGTCGGTAAGACATTCGATAGCCCGGCATGACCACAACGGGCCGATCCGGTGCCATGCGAAGGATTGGTGCTTTGATGCCGATATACGCCGTGTATCCCTTCACCCTGCCAGCAGCAACAGCTGCAAAACCGATGCGGTAGCATTTGGAAATATTAGCCAGAGCATATGCAGAAATAGTTTTGACAGCTTCGGCATTCTGCTGTCGCCCAGCCGCAGGGCCAGTGGACAAACACTTCAGTTCGGCCTGAGCGGCGGTGCAAGTGCCATTCATCAAGTCGAAAGTGCAGTCGATTGCTCGATTGTAGTTAAAACCACCTGCGCGGCGCCGAATGTATTCGGCCAACAGCCAATCAGCCACCGAAACAGGTGTGGCGCGAGTTGGTTGAACCCCAAGAGATCGGGCGACATCGATAACGTTAAGGAGAAGCGCACTACTCATTCCGGTATGCCTCCACCGAGTCGTGACAGTTTAAGATACCCGGAATCTGGCCCCAAGACCATCAAAGTGACGCTTTATATCGTCATTGCGAATTCTAAGTGCGAGTCGTCCGGTGGGCTCCGTCGCATTCCATAATAAATCCCAAGGAGAGCCTTTTTCATGCGTCATGCCGGATAATCGCCATGCATCATATACATGATACGCATCGAAAATTTCGTTAACAAAGTTAGTGTCGTGATTTGAAAGCACCGGTTCTACTAGAACTCGTTCATTCTTATAGAGGTCTAGTTTATGCGCGCGGGCAGTGATCGGCTTTTTACCAAAAACTTTAAATTCGTCTCGTACTACTTTGATTACTGGACCATATTCCCAAGCTTCAAAGTCCTGCTTTATTAAAGGAGTGCGGTTTTTCGCCAAGTACCAGCCTTGGGCAAAATATAGCAGTTTTAGAAGTGATAATTGGGTGAGCTTTAAATTTCTGGAGTCGGCAATATCAAGAAGCAAGTTTGCGACTGCTCTTGCATCGTATGGCCTATCTATATTTTGCAGCTTTTCTTCACTCATTATGCTGCCCAAAACTTTCCCCACTCATTTCTCTAACGCACTTTAAATTTGACTCAAATCACAATCTCGAACCGAGTCATTATTGTGAGATTATTCCTGCATTCCGGTTCTCCTAATTGGTGTTTTTGAAGGCCAGCGCCAGTTTTGTCCTCTTTTCTAGACAATTAGTGGCCAAAATCGTTCGACGCCTTCGCCATCTCCGCCTGAATCCCGCTCGCCCAGTCGCGGAACATCTGTGTGTCCTGGTCGAACAGCTCGCGCGTGACATTCGCCACGGCGAAAATCTGTCCCCGCTCGTCATGTGGCTCGGCATAGGGATTGTCCGCTGCGATCTCGACGCCGATCTCGCCGGCCCGCGCGCCCAGCTTCAGCACGAAACAGTCGCGCGCGGGATGGTCGCGGTGCATCGCGGAGGTCAGCGCCAGCCAGGCTGCGCCCATCGCCATCGCATTGGCCTCGGCACCGCCCTTCAGATGGTCGCCGGCCTCGATACTGTTGGCCAGCATGTCCCACATCTGCAGGCGGAAGTCCGCAAACGGCAGGCCTTCGCCGGCCATCATGCGGTTCGCCATGTTGGAGAACATCAGCGCTTCGGCCAGCTGCAGATCGAACTGCAATTCGCCCAGGCCATACTGGATGGCGAAGGCATAGGTCGTCGGGGTCGCGCTCACGACAGCGTCGCCCGCGTCTCCGCCTCCAGCGCCGCATTGGCGCTTTCGATGCGGGTTTCCAGTTCAGCCATGAAGGTGTCGCGATCAAGGCCAGCGGGGATCGGCGGCAGGAAGCGCAGCACGATGGTGCCGGGCTTGCGCAGGACGCCGCGCTTGGGCCAGAAGAAGCCTGAATTGAGCGTCACCGGCACGACCGGCAGCTTGAGGTCGCGATACAGCGCCACCACGCCCGGCTGATAGGGCGCGCTTTCGCCGGGCAGCGTGCGCGTGCCTTGCGGGAAGATCAGGATCTTGCGGCCGTCTGCGGCAGCAGTGCGCGCATCCTTCAGCATCTGCTTCAGGGCTTTCGCGCCGCCCTCGCGGTCGACCGCGATCATGCCCTGCGCGCGGCACAGCGCGCCATAGACCGGAATGCTCAGCAGTTCCTGCTTCATCACGATGGCCGGGCCACGGAACAGCCGCAGCACGATGGCGGTGTCCCACAGCGACTGGTGTTTGGCCGCGACCATCGCGGCGCCCTGCGGGATATGCTCGGTGCCCTCGATGCGCACATGGATATTGCAGATCACGCGCAGCAGAAAATTGATGCTGTCCGACCAGACGGCGCCGATGGTGAACAGATGCTGGCGGTTGCCCAGCGCCAGGGGGATCAGGCCATAGAGCGCGACCAGCGTGCTCCACGACAGGAAGGCAACCTGGAAGAGAAGGGAGCGCAGCAGCAGCATTACTGCGGCTTCTCTTCAGTCGGTTTCTCTTGGGTCGGCGCAGCGGCCGGCTGTACCGGTACAGTCTGCGGTTTCTGTTCCAGCGTGGCGGTCAGCTGGGTGCCGAGACGGGCGCGCAGCAGGGCTGCCAGGTATTTGCTGTATTCGCCGAGCAGGAACACGGTCGCGGCCCGGCGCTGCCACCAGTCTTCCACCCGCATGGCATCCGAGCGCACCGGATGCGGCACGATGGTCATGCCCGACAGATAGCGGCCGAACTCGACCTGCGCGCGCGGCATGTGGTAATTCGCCGTCACCAGCCGGATGGTCCTGTAGCCGCGTGCCGCGGCCCAGCTGGCGGTTTCGGCGGCATTGCCGGCGGTGTCGTCGGCCTCGAAGCCGAGATCGACGCAGCAGTCGAACAAAAGCTGCAGGTCGATGCCCTGCCAGTTGCTGCTGGCCTGTGCTGCATCCGGCATGGTCGGCAGCACGGCCTGCAGCAGCGTGGCTTTGGTGGCGGTCTGCGCCACGCCCGACACCAGCAGGCGGTCAGCCTTGTTTTCATTCAGCAGCCGCAGCGCCGTGGCCAGCCGCGCGGCGCCGCCGGTCAGCACAACGATCGCATCCGTCTTGGTCTCGGCCGGGGCCGGAATCGATTCCACGCGCTCGACATAGGCGATGCCGCCGCCGAGCCAGAGCAGGCCAATGGTGGCCAGCAGCATCAGCCAGCGGCTGATCCGGGTGAAAAACGGGGTCGACTCTTCGTCGTCGCGGTCTTTGCGGGCCATCACTGATCCGTAGGCTCTGTCACTTCAATCAACATGCACGTTACTTAACAGCCGGTTCACGGCATCCGGCAAGTCTTCCGCCACCGTCACCGGCAGCACATCCTGCGGCAGGCCTTTCGCCTGGGTCTGCGCACCCTTGCCGCTGCGCACCAGAATCCGCCGCACCCCGGCCGTCACGCCGGCCTGCAGGTCGGTCAGGCTGTCGCCGATGAACACGGTCTCGGCCGGGCTTTTGCGAAAGCGCTGCATCGCCTCGCGCAGCATGCCGGGGCCGGGCTTGCGCCGGTCGGTCTGCGCCCAGGGCGGATCGGGGGCGAAGAACAGCGCGTCGATCCTGGCATTGTCGCGCGCCAGTGCGTCGAACAGCTTCTCGTGAATGCGGCCCAGCATCGCCTCGTCGATAATGCTCTTGCCGACACAGGCCTGGTTGGTGCAGATCGCCACCGGCCAGCCGCGCGCGTTCAGTTGCGCCACGGCCTTGCCGACATTGGGCAGCATGACCAGTTCGTCCGGCGATTTCACGTAATCGTCGGGGTAGTCGCGGTTCAGAACGCCGTCGCGGTCGAGCAGAATCAGCATGGCACGACTCTAGAGCATCGCACGCAGTTCGCCGAGCACCGTCCAGCGCGCGGTGACGATGGCGAGAGCGGCAGCCCCAAGAGGCAATATCGGCAGCATCAGCCAGTGCCACCACAGCAGCTGCAATCCCGGCAGCAGGCCGGTGCCGATGCCGCCGGCCAGCAGCTGGATACCCACCAGCAGCGCCGCCGCAAGGCCGGCGCCGAGGATGCCGCCGCGCAGGGCCTGCGCCGCCACATGGCGCTGGAACTGCCGGGCGATATAGCCGTCTTCCGCGCCGATCAGATGCAGCAGCTCGATGGTGTCGCGCCGGTCCGCAAGCCCGGCCCGTGTCGCGAAGATCACCATCGCGGCGGCGGCGATGCCGACCAGCAGCACGATGCTGCCGCCCAGCGACTGCAACAGGCGGCCGAGCTGAACGAGGCGATCGAGCCAGGGCTTGGGATCGTCGAGGCGCGCGCCGGGCACGGCGGCCTGCAGCTGCGCATTCACCGCATCCACCGACAGCGCGGCATTGTCCTGCAGCGTCACGTCGATCATGCCGGGCAGCGGCAGATCGGCCTGCAGGGCGGCGCTGCCGAGCCAGGGCTGCAGCAGGGCTTCGACGGCCGAGCGTTCCACGATCCGCACCTCGGCGATGCCGGGCACGGCGCGCAGGATATCGGCGGCGGCCTGCAGGCGCGGCGCCATCGGCTGGCCCGGACGGTCGGCGATCTGCACGGTGAGTTTCGACGACACGCCGCGGCGCCAGCCTTCGATGGTGCCATCCAGCGCCAGCGCGCCGCTGAGCGCCAATGCGGCGAGGAACACCATCACCGCCAGCGCCCAGGGCAGGAAACGCGCCGACTTGTCGGCTTCGAGCTGCAGGTCAGAGACCGGAGCTTTTTTACGCGGCTTGCTCACGCTGCATTCCTGTCGATCATGAGCGCGCCGGCGCGCAGGCGCATCACCGGAAAGCGGAACTGCTCCAGCAGATGCGTGTCATGCGTCGCCAGCACGATTGCCGTGCCGAGTTTGTTCAGCTCGACGAACAGATACATCAGGCGCTGCGCCATATCGGGATCGACGTTGCCGGTCGGTTCATCCGCCAGCAAGAGGCTTGGTCTGGCAATGACGGCGCGCGCGATCGCCACGCGCTGCTTCTCGCCGCCCGACAGCGTCGCCGGCCGCGCCTCCAGCCGGTCGCCCAGCCCGACCCAGGTCAGCAGTTCGACGACATGTTCGCGCGTGCGCTTCTCGTCGGCGCCGGCGATGCGCAAAGGCAGCGCCACGTTGTCGAGCGCGCTCAGGTGATCGAGCAGGCGGAAATCCTGGTACACCACGCCGATGCGCCGGCGCAGCATCGGCAGGGCGGCGCGGCTGGCGGTGGACACGTCCTGGCCGAACATGCTGATCAGGCCGCGGCTCGGGCGCTGCGCCAGGTACAGAAGCTTGAGCAGCGAGGTCTTGCCCGCGCCGCTGGGACCGGCCAGGAAATGGAAGGAGCCCGTCGCCAGCTCGAAGCTGACGTCGCGCAGCACCTCCGGCCCGGGGCCATATCGCATCCCGACGTTCTGGAATCGCACCACGTCCCGGCTTCCTCCGATTCGTCTAAGGCCTTGCTTCGTCTAAGACCTTGCCCGCCAATGACTTCAATATCTTGCGAGGCAGTGGGGTTGCTTCCGCAGCCCTGTCCGTCCTATAAGGGAAAGCATCCGGAAACGCAAAAGGGCTGGCACCAGGCAGATTTGGCATGATCCTCAATTGCCCAGCCTGTGCGACCCGCTTCCAGGTCGACCCCAACGCATTCGGCGACGCGCCGCGCAAGGTGCGCTGTTCGGTCTGCCGCAACGTCTGGCGCCAGGAGCGGCCGGAACCCGAATTGCCGCCTGAACCGGCTGTGCCCCCGGTGCTGGCGCAGATGGCGGCTGCCGCTGCCCAGGCTGATGAAGACGAGTGGGTGCCGCCCCCGCCGCCCGGCGGCAAGCCGCCGCCGGCCTCGGCCGTGGTGCCCCCGCCCTCCCTGCCTGACCTGCCCGATCTCGACCTGTCGCCTGCGGACGATCTGAGCCCGCCGCCGGTACCGCGAATCAGCGGTTTCGACGACGACCTGCTGGATGCCGAGCTGGACCGCCCGCCGCTGCACCCGCCGCTGGACGAGCCGATCAGCGGGGGCGACCTGGATGACGACCCCGACGAGGCGATCAAGCGCCGCCGCGCCCGCCTGGCCGAAGCCGGGGTCCAGCGTGCCGCGGCCAAGCCGAAAAAGCCGTTTTCCTGGGCCTGGCTGGGCTGGCTGCTGCTGCTGGGCCTGCTCGGCGGCGTGGTCGGCGGCGGCTACGAGAAGCGGATCGAACTGGTCGCCTTCTACCCGCCGCTGTCCAAGCTTTACGAACAGCTCGGCATCCCGGTCGATGCGGCGCAGTGGCTCGGGCTGGAGCTGCACAACCTGAAATCCGCCACCGTGCTGGATGGCGGCACCACCAAGGTGACGGTGTCGGGCGATGTGGTGAATGTCAGCGGGACCGAGCGCCTCCTGCCGGCTGTCCGCATCGCCATGCGTGGCGCCAATGGCCAGGATCTCGGCGCCTTCACGGTCAAGCTGGAGCAGACCAGCATCGAGGCCGATGAAAAGCTCAGCTTCAATGTCCAGCTGCCGGCGCCCAGGGACGAGGTCACCGATCTCGAAGTCGCCTTCGCCAGCCAGGCGGCCACGCCGTAAGGCGACGTAAACGCCGCAATACCCAAACCAGGTTTGTCATTCCCCGGCCTGATCCGGGGATGTACGGCAGCACCCATTGGTTGCGCAGGGCCCAGAATGCACGTTTTCATTCATCACCCGTTGGGGTAGGATTCGCGGCATGCCGGTTCGGGCGGATTCGCCGGCTTCAGTACCCATAGCTTGACCAAGCTGATTCCAGAATAGGTGGCTGTCGCCGGGCAGAACTGCCCACGCCGTGCGACTGCCGTCGGCGAGGAGTGGATGGCGCGAATACTGGTCGCGGAAACGGATGTGCCGGTGCGCGAATTCATCCGGCGTGTGCTGCTGCAGCGCGGCCACGAGGTCGTTGTCGTCAATGACGGCGCCGAAGCCGTGGTCAAGCTCGCTCGCCTGCCGTTCGACCTGCTGCTGGCCGATGTGGCGATGCCGAACATGGATGGCGTCGAACTGTCGCTGAAGGTAGCGCGCGACTTCCCCGACCTGCCGATGCTGATGATGTCGAGCGACACCATCCAGCGCCGCCGCTCGCATGACATCGAAAACCTGATCGTGATCCTGCAGCGCCCCTTCACCATGGTCGCGCTCAACGATGCCGTCGAGCGCGCGCTGGGCGTCAATGCTGTTGCCGCCGGGCAGCCGGCGGATTGATCAGCGTCCGGTCAGCCTGTTGCTGATCTCGATCAGGTTTCCGTCAGGATCGCGGATGTAGACCGAGAGGATCGGCCCGGTTGCACCGGTGCGCTGCACCGGTCCTTCCAGGATTGCGATACCCTGCGCCGCCAGATGCGCGATCACGTCCTCCACCGGCCGTGCCGTGAGAAAGCACAGATCGGCGCTGCCTGGCATTGGCTGCTCAGCCTTGGGCTCGAATTCACGGCCGTGGCGATGCAGGTTGATTTTCTGCTGGCCGAAACCGAGCGCCACGCGCGTGCCGCCATCTTTCGCCGTGAAGCGGATTGCCTGCATGCCGAGCGCGCTTTCATAGAAACGCAGCGTGACATCGATGTCGCGCACGGTGAGTACCAGGTGATCCAGGCTGTCGATCATCGATGAAATCTGGACTCAGAACCGCCGCAGCAGGCGGTCCAGGTAGTCGAGTTCGAGCGGGGCGCGCTCGCGGTTGCCGGCGCGGCGCTGCAGCTCTTCCAGGATGCGGCGCGCGCGTTCCACCGGCGCCAGGTCGGGCACCTGTGTCGCTTCGCCGGCATTCTCGTAGCCGGTGGTGTTGCGCCCCAATGGATCGCGCTGCGGATTGCGGCCGTTCTGCCGTGAATCGGCCTCGCGCGCCTGGCCGTCGGGATTGCCGCGCTGCGCCTGCTGCATCTGGTTCAGGCCCTGGCGCAGCTGGTCCATCGCATCGGCTTGGCCCTGCATCGCCTCGCCGGGCTCGCCGCGCCGCAGTGCTTCACGCGCATCACGCATGGCGCGGTCGGCCTTGCCGAGCTGGTCGGGCAGCTGGCCGCCGCGCTCGCCCAGCCGGTTCATCATCTCGCCGAGACGGCGGCGCAGTTCTTCCTGCTGGCGCGCATCGGCCTCGTTCTCGCCGCGCTGCTGGCTGCCGGGCTGGCCTTCGCCACGCTGGCCCTGCTGGTTGCGGCGGAAGCTGCGGTCGAGCAATTGCTGCTGCTGGCGCAGCATCTCGCCGAATTCCTGCATCATCTGGCCCTGCTGGCCCTGGCCGCGCTGACCCCGCTGCCCGCGCTGGCCCTGCTGCTGGCGGCCTTCCGGCATGCGCGCGATGCGGCCGTTCTTCAGGGCCTCCATCATGCGCTGCATCTGCTGCAGCATGTCGCGCGCCGCATCGCGGTCGCCCATCTGCGCCATGTCCTGCGCCTGGTCCATCATGTCCTGCAGGTCGTCGCCGCTCATGGCCTCTTCGTCTTCGCCCAACTCCTCCGGCTCCTCGCCGCGCGCCAGACGCTCCATCGCGTCCTGCATCAGCTGTTCCAGCATGCGGTTCATCGCTTCCCGCATCTCCTGCATCAGCTTCTGGATCTCCGAATCATCGGCATTGCGATCCAGCGCATCCTGCAGCTTGTCCATCAGCGCCTGGAAGTCGCGATCGGTCTGCGTCTTGCGGCCTTCCTCGATATGCACGGCGGTCTGCCACAGCAGAGTCTGCACGGCGGCAACGGAATCCGGCGAACGGTTCAGTTTCAGCCGCGCGGCCGACATGCGCAGGCCGAGATGCGCGGTGGCGTCGCCGCGATAGCGTTCCGGCGCCAGGCTCAGACCGTGCAGGGCCGTCACCACGCGCTGCCACTGGCCGGGCCTGAGCGCCAGGTCGCGGCGCTGCTCGACAATCGCCTTGGCCACGGGATGGATGAAGCGGCGCGCCGGGATCGTCACGGTCGCGGGCGCACTGCGGCCGGTCTGGCCCAGCGCATCGGTGGCCACCAAGGTCATCTGCACCTGCAGGCCGGCCCAGGGATGCTCGCTGAAATCGAAGCTTTGCTTGTCCTGGATTTCGCCGGCACCGGCCGGCGGCGTGGGCCAGTCGACGCTGACAGTCTGCTCGGCGCCGTCGCGCGCCATCTCGATGCGCACCTGCTGCATGCCGTAATCGTCATGCCCGGTGAAGCCGATTTCCAGTTCCGTGCGGCGCAGCGTCTTGGGCTCGCCGGCCATCTCGATCTGCGGCGGCAGGTCCGGGATTACCTGCAGCGGCCATTCCGCCACCACCTTGTCGCGACGCACCAGGCTGAGCACCGGCGCGGCGCCCTGCGTCAGGTCCAGCGCCAGGTCGATCTCGCCGTTGCGGTCGTCGATCGCCTGCAAGGCCTGTTCGCTCTTGCCGAATTTGAGCGCGAAGCCCGACGGCGGCGCCGCGAGCCGCAGCTTGAGCAGGCTGCCGGTCG
The DNA here is from genome assembly GCF_007197755.1 of Ferrovibrio terrae. Lineage (NCBI taxonomy): Bacteria > Pseudomonadati > Pseudomonadota > Alphaproteobacteria > Rhodospirillales > Rhodospirillaceae > Ferrovibrio > Ferrovibrio terrae. The sequence continues at coordinate 798,399 of NZ_CP041636.1, read as the reverse complement.
GCACGGTGAGAGGGGCTGCGGCATTGCCCGGTACGGGTTTGCCGTCGCGGGTCAGGAACAGCGGCGCCTTGCCTGTGTAAGGCGGCGGCGTGATCCAGGCTTCCATCGCCAGCAAAGTGCCCGGCGCCATCGCGGTGCCGGGATTGAGCGTATCCGACAGGCGTTGCGCGCGATCCTCGCCGGGGCTGGCCCAGGCCACGATCAGCAGCAGGCCAAGTGCTGCGCGGAAACCCCAGACATCCTTGCGCCACCAGCCGGCTTCCGGCGTGCCGACGCGCACTTTCGCCAGCTGGGCCAGCGCGCGTTCGCGATGGATCGACCACAGCGCACGCGCAATCGGGTCCTGCTGCTCGGCCGACAGCGTGTCGGCGGCGGCTTCGAGCGGGCGATGCTGCAGCAGGTTGACGCGCTCCAGCCGGCGCATGGCGGCGGCGCGGTCGGGCCAGCGGAGGACTGCGCGCAGTTCGCGCCACAGCGCAATGCCGAAGGCACCCGCGAAACCTGCCAGCAGCAGCCAGTGCAGCCAGACCGGCGTGAAGCGCCAGATGTCGAAACCGGCGAGGATGAAGAAGACGGCGACGACGGCCGCGGCCGGCATGAGCGCGGGCCAGAAGCGTTCCCAGAACAGGGCGGCGCGGGCAAAGGCGAGGCGGCGTTCGAGCGGCTCCGCAAGCATCCGGGGATAAGGCGTCAGGCCCGGCGCCAGGGCTGCCTGGGCCGGCCGGGTGGTATCGGGTGGATTTACGCCTTCGCCTTGCTGAGCCATGCCGGCTGGGTCTCCAGGGCCGTCATTTCATCGATGCTAGGGCGGCGCCGGACAATGGCAAACCTGTCGCCATCAACCAGAACCTCCGGGGCCAGCGGCCGTGCGTTGTAGGTCGAGGCCATGGAAGAACTATAAGCACCCGCCGAAAGGATGGCGAGCAAATCTCCGTCATCGACCGGCGGCATCGGACGGTCTTCGGCAAAGGTGTCGCCGCTTTCGCAGACCGGGCCGACGACATCGACCGGCGCCAGCTCAGCTTCGGGATTTGGCGCTTTTACGGGCACGATGCGATGGAACGCCTCATACATCGCCGGGCGGATCAGGTCGTTCATGCCGGAATCGAGGATCAGGAAGGTCTTGCCCTCGGCCGGCTTGACGAATGTGACGGCGGTCAGCAGCAGTCCGGCATTGCCGACGATGTAGCGGCCCGGCTCCAGCGCGATCTCGCAGCCCAGCGGGGCAATGTATTTGCGCACCAGATCGGCATAGGCCCTGGGGTCCGGCGGCGTCTCGTCGTCGTAGGTAATACCGATGCCGCCGCCCAGGTCGATGCGCTGGATGTCGTGGCCGTCGGCGCGGAGATCCTTCACCAGTTCGGCCAGCTTGATGAAGGTGGCCTCATAGGGCGCGAGGTCGGTCAGCTGGCTGCCGATATGCACATGCACGCCGGTGATCCTGATGCCGGGCAGCTTCGCTGCATGGGCATAGACTTCGCGGGCGCGGGTGTAGGAAATACCGAACTTGTTTTCAGCTTTCCCCGTGGTGATCTTCTTGTGCGTCTTGGCATCGACATCGGGGTTGATGCGGATCGCCACCGGCGCCTTGACGCCGAGCGAAGCCGAGACCGCCGACAGCGCATCGAGTTCAGGTTCGGATTCGACATTGAACTGCGCGATGCCGGTATTGCCGGCCTTCAGCGCAATCGCCATTTCGGCTCTGGTCTTGCCGACGCCGGCGAAGATGATCTTGCCCGGCGCGATGCCGGCCTTCATGGCGATCTGCAATTCGCCGGCCGACACCACATCGGCGCCGGCGCCTAAGCTACCCAGATGGCGGATCAGCGCCATATTGGCATTGGCCTTCATCGCATAGGCGATCAGCACCGGCAGTCCGGCAAAGGCCTCGGCCAGGCTGGTGTAGCGATCGGTCAGCGCCGCGGTGCTGTAGACATAGACCGGCGTGCCGACTTCGGCGGCGATATGATCCAGCGGCACGTTTTCGGCATGCAGCACGCCATTGCGATAGGCGAACCAGGGCAGTCCAGTCATCGGAGTATCTCAGTAATAGCGGGGATTCTGGTTGCGCTGGGTGCGGTCGAACGCACCCGGCCGGTCGATGGCATCCTTAGGATAATCCGGCACATCCTTGCGGCCGCAGGCGGCCAGCGCCGGCAGTGCGAGAATCAGCAGCAAAAGGACGATCCTGGAGCGCATCACGCCTTGTCCCGCGTTTTCTTCTTTCCTGCAAGCTTTTCGGCGTCAAGCAACTTGCGCCAGCGCGCGACCTGTTTCTTCACGTTGGCCGGTGCGGTGCCGCCATAGGACACGCGGCTCTTCACCGAATTCTGCACGCCCAGCACGGCGAACACATCCTTGCTGATGCGCTTTTCCACGCTCTGCATCTCGGCCAGCGTCAGCGCTTCCAGCGGTTTGTCCTGCGTCTCGGCCAGCCGCACCAGGCTGCCGGCCACGTGATGCGCCTGGCGGAACGGCATATCCAGCTTGCGCACGCACCAGTCGGCCAGGTCGGTGGCGGTGGTATAACCTTCGCCGGCGGCATCCTGCATGCGCGGCTTGTTGGCCTTGAGGTCGGCGATCATACCCGCGGTGGCGGCGATGCAGAGTTCCAGGTTTTCCACCGCGTCGAAGGTGGGCTCCTTGTCTTCCTGCATGTCCTTGCCGTAGGTCATCGGCAGGCCCTTCATCGTGATCAGCAGCGCATTCAGGCTGCCCACGATACGGCCGACCTTGCCGCGCACCAGTTCGGCGGCATCGGGATTGCGCTTCTGCGGCATGATCGACGAGCCGGTGGTGAAGGCATCGCTGAGCGAGACAAAACGGAATTGAGCAGACGTCCAGATCACGATCTCTTCGGCGAGACGCGACAGATGCACGGCGCAGATCGAGGCCGCCGAGAGGAATTCCAGCGCATAGTCGCGGTCGGCCACGGCATCGAGCGAATTGGCCATCGGGCGGGCGAAACCCAGTTCCTTCGCCGTGCTGTCGCGGTCGATCGGCAATGACGTGCCGGCCAGAGCCGCGGCGCCCAGCGGGCTTTCATTCAGGCGCGCGCGGGCGTCATTCAGCCGCGAGCGGTCGCGGCCCACCATCTCGACATAGGCCATCAGGTGATGGCCGAAGGTGACCGGCTGCGCGGCCTGCAGATGGGTGAAGCCCGGCATCACCGTGTCGGCATAGTCCTCGGCGCGGCGCAGCAGCGTGAGCTGCAGGTCTTTCAGGCCCGCATCGATCTTGTCGATGGCATCGCGCACCCAGAGGCGGAAATCGGTCGCCACCTGGTCGTTGCGCGAGCGCGCGGTGTGCAGGCGTCCGGCCGGCTTGCCGATCAGGTCGGACAGCCGCGCCTCCACATGCATGTGGATGTCTTCCAGCGCCGGATCGATCTTGAACTTGCCGGCCTCGATCTCACGCAGAATTGTGTCCAGACCGCCCTGGATCTTCTTGCCCTCGGCGGCGGAAATGAGGCCCTGTCGCACCAGCATGGCGCAATGCGCTTTCGAGCCGCGGATATCCTGGCGGTACAGCTTCTGATCGAAGCGGATCGAGGCATTGATCTCGGTCATGATCGCCGCCGGGCCTGCGGCAAAGCGTCCGCCCCACATGCTGTTGGCTTGCTTAGGCTTGGTGGGGGACTTATCTGATTTCTTCTTGGCGGACATGATCGGGATGGCTTCGGGTATGAAACGGTTTCTGACGGTTCTGGCGGCGGTTTGCGCGATGGCAGGGTCTGCCATGGCAGCCGATCTGCCGCGCCAAGAATTGCCCAGGCTGGGCGAGATGCAGAAATTTAGCGTCTCGGCCGAGCGGAAGCCAGCCGCACTGGCCGAATTCCTCGACCCGAATGACCGGCCGGTGACGCTGGAGGCTTTCCGCGGCAAGGTCGTGCTGCTCAATCTCTGGGCCACCTGGTGCGTGCCCTGCCGCGAGGAGATGCCGGCGCTGGATCGGCTGCAGGCCAAGCGCGGATCGAAGGATTTCGCCGTGGTGGCGGTTGCGCAGGATCGCAGCGGCCGGGCCAAGGTGGAGATATTCCTCGGCCAGATCGGTGCGCGTCATCTGGCCTCCTATCTCGACACCAGCATGAAATCGGGCCGCGCCTGGGGCACCATCGGCCTGCCGACCAGCATCCTGATCGACCGCCAGGGCCGCGAGATCGGGCGCCTGATCGGCGCCGCCGAATGGGACCAGGCCGATGCGCTCAGGCTGATCGACGCGGCGATCGCGGAGAAATAGGCAGGAAAAATGGGACCCCGGGTCAAGCCCGGAGTGACATGACATCACAGGTCGTCATCCCGGCCAGGCGAAGCGCGAGCCGGGATCCCGTTTAGTAAAAAGAAAAGGGGCCGTGAGGCCCCTTTGTCGTTCGTGCGTCGCGGATTTTACCGCGTCGGCCCCTCTTAACGAGTGGGGGTCGGATGTTCGCCGCGATAGTCGTAGAAGCCGCGGTTGGTCTTGCGACCCAGCCAGCCGGCCTCGACATATTTCACCAGCAGCGGACACGGGCGATACTTGCTGTCGGCCAGGCCCTCGTAGAGCACCTGCATGATCGAGAGGCAGGTGTCGAGGCCGATGAAGTCGGCGAGCTGGAGCGGCCCCATCGGATGGTTGGCGCCCAGCTTCATGGCGGTGTCGATCGCTTCGACCGAACCCACGCCTTCATACAGCGTGTAGATCGCCTCGTTGATCATCGGCAGCAGGATGCGGTTGACGATGAAGGCGGGGAAATCTTCCGAATTGGCCGGCGTCTTGTTCAGCTTGACGGTGAGTTCGCGCACCATCCTGAAGGTGGTTTCATCGGTGGCGATGCCGCGGATCAGCTCGACCAGCTGCATCACCGGCACCGGGTTCATGAAATGCATGCCCATGAACTTTTCCGGCCGGTCGGTCGAGGAGGCCAGGCGGGTCACCGAGATCGACGAGGTGTTGGTGGCCAGAATGGCATCCGGCTTCAGCACCGGGCAGAGGTCGGCGAAGATCTTCTTCTTCAGGCCCTCGTTCTCGGTGGCGGCCTCGACGATGAAGTCGGTCTCGGCGAAGGCGCGGATGTCGTTCGAGGTGCGGATATGCGTCAGCGCCTTGGCCTTGTCGGCCTCGGTGATCTTGCCGCGCGCCACCTGGCGGGCCATGTTGCCGCCGATGGTTTCCAGCGCCTTGTCGAGCTGCGCGGCATTGATGTCCTGCAGCACGACATCGTAACCGGCCAGCGCACAGACATGGGCGATACCGTTGCCCATCTGGCCTGCGCCGATCACCCCAATGGTCTTGATCATGCGGTCTACCGTCTCCGGTTACTTGCCGAGCTCGGCTTCGAGTTCGGGGAGGATCTTGAACAGATCGCCGACCAGGCCGTAGTCGGCAACCTGGAAGATCGGCGCCTCTTCGTCCTTGTTGATGGCGACGATGACTTTCGAGTCCTTCATGCCGGCGAGATGCTGGATCGCACCCGAGATGCCGACCGCGACATAGAGCTGCGGCGCGACGATCTTGCCGGTCTGGCCGACCTGGTAGTCGTTCGGCACGAAGCCGGCGTCCACGGCGGCGCGGCTGGCGCCGACCGCGGCACCCAGCTTGTCGGCCACGGCCTCGATCAGCTTGAAATTCTCGCCCGAGCCCATGCCGCGACCACCCGAGACGATGATCTTGGCCGCCGTCAGCTCCGGACGGTCCGACTTCTGCAGCTCCTGGCCGATGAACGTCGACACGCCCGGATCGCTGGCGGCCGTGCCCTTCTCGACGCTGGCCGAGCCGCCGTCAGCGGCGGCGGCGGCAAAACCGGTGGTGCGCACGGTGACGACCTTGATCGCATCCGAAGACTGCACGGTCGCCATGGCGTTGCCGGCATAGATCGGACGCACGAAGGTATCGGCAGACTTCACCTCGACGATGCCGGAAATCTGCATCACATCGAGCAGAGCTGCCACGCGCGGCATCACGTTCTTGCCGGACGTGGTCTCCGGCGCGACGATGGCGCCATAGCCCTTGCCCAGTTCGGCGATCAGCACGGCGAGAGGCTCGGCCAGGCCATGCGCGTAATGCGCGGCCTCGACATGGATCACCCTGGCCACACCGGCGACCTTGGCGGCCGCAGCAGCCGCCGCATCGGCCTTTTCACCGGCGACCAGCACATGCACATCGGCGTCGATGGCCTGGGCGGCCGTCACGGCATTGAGCGTCGCGGCCTTGAGCGAGGCGTTATCGTGTTCAGCGATTACCAGCACGCTCATCTCAGATCACTCCCGCTTCGGTCTTCAGCTTCTGCACCAGGGTGGCAACGTCCGGCACCTTGACGCCGGCCTTGCGCTTGGGCGGCTCGTCCACCGACAGCGTCTTCAGCCTGGGCGCGATATCGACGCCGTAATCCTCGGGCGTCTTCTCTTCAATGGGCTTCTTCTTCGCCTTCATGATATTGGGCAGCGACGCATAGCGCGGCTCGTTCAGGCGCAGGTCGGTGGTGACCACGGCGGGCAGTTTCAGCTCCACCGTCTCAAGACCGCCGTCCACTTCGCGCACCACGGTCGCCTTGCCGTCGGCAAGGGCTGCCTTGTTGGCAAACGTGCCCTGGGCCCAGCCCAGCAGGGCGGCCATCATCTGGCCGGTCTGGTTGCTGTCGTCGTCAATCGCCTGCTTGCCCACGATCACCAGCTGCGGGGCTTCAGCCTCCGCGATCTTCGCCAGGATCTTGGCCACCGCCAGCGGCTGCACCTCTGCGTCGGTCTTCACCAGGATGCCGCGGTCGGCGCCCATCGCCAGCGCCGTGCGCAGCGTCTCCTGCGACTGCGCGGTGCCGATCGAGACGGCGATCACTTCCGTGGCCGTGCCGGCCTCTTTCAGGCGCACGGCTTCCTCGACGGCAATCTCGTCGAACGGATTCATCGACATCTTCACGTTGGCGAGATCGACACCCGTCTTGTCCGCCTTCACGCGGATCTTGACGTTGTAGTCCACCACGCGCTTGACCGCGACCAGTACCTTCATGGACATGCAACCCTGATTGTTAGCAATAAAAGCGGCGAGAAAAACGGATTTTGGCGGCTGGAGCAGGCCAGAGAAAGCGCCCGGCGCCAGCTTTTTCGCGCTGCACACTATAACCCGCTCCGGGGGCTGTCAACGAACCGTCCTGCCACCCACAGAGTTCCGGCGGATGCGCCAAGTGCCTCTGCCGCAGGGGAAATTCCCGCTTTTGGCGAACCGGATTTAATCCCGGACTCAGACTTGGGCGACGCCGTTCCAGCGCGTGCGCCAGGCCTGGAACATCAGCACGGTCCACAGGCTGTGCTGCCAGTTGCGCCGGCCGCTCAAGTGCTCCTGCCAGCGCAGCCGCACCGGGGCCGGATCGATCAGCCCGTCGCGCTTCAGCGCGGCGTCGGACAGCAGGCTTTCGGCCCAGTCGCGCAGCGGCCCGCGCAGCCAGTCGCCGACCGGCATGCCGAACCCGGTCTTGGGCCGCTCCACCATGTGCTGAGGCACATACTTGTACAGCACCTGCCGCAGCAGCTTCTTGCCCTGGCTGCCGTTGAGCAGCCGGTCCGGCGGCAGGGTCCAGGCATATTCCACCACGCGATGATCCAGCAGCGGCACGCGCGCTTCCAGGGCCACGGCCATGCTGGCGCGATCCACCTTGGTCAGGATGTCGTCGGGCAGATAGGTGGTCATGTCGCGATAGCGCAGGCGCGCCACCGTCTCGGGCAGGTCGGCGGCCAGCGTTGCGTCATTTGCCGGACGCACCACGCCATGATTGACGAGTGATTCGCCATCCCATTGCGACACCAGCGCGCCATACATCGCGTCCGCGTCGGCCTCGCCCAGGATCGCTGCACCCTTGTGGATCTTGTCGCCGAGGAATTTCGGCTTGTAGCGGGCGGGCACCGCGCTGAACATGGTGTCCCAGGCATCGGGCGACAGCATCTGCAGCGCCGCGCCGCCGCCGCGCCGCGCCACGGCCGGCACGGAGCCAACTGCGTTCCACACGCGGTCGATGCCGAGATAGCGCACATAGCCGGCGAAGATTTCGTCGCCGCCATCGCCCGACAGCGACACCGTCACCTTTTCGCGCGCCAGCTTGGAGACGAGGTAGGTGGGAATCTGCGACGAGTCCGAGAACGGCTCGTCATACATGAAGGGCAGGTCGGGGATCACGTCGCGCGCATGGGCGGGATCGATCACCAGTTCGGTATGGTCGGTGCCCAGATGCTTGGCCACGGCGCGCGCATGCACGGCCTCGTTGAAGGCCTCGTCCTGGAATCCGATGGAAAAGGTCTTCACCGCCTGCGTCGACTGCGCCTGCATCAGCGCAACGACCGTGGACGAATCGATGCCACCCGACAGAAAAGCGCCCAGCGGCACATCGGCGATCATGCGGCGTTTGACGGCGTCTTTCAGCAGGTCGTGCAGCGCTTCCAGCTGTTCGGCCTCGGGCCGCGTGTCGCGGTTGCGCACGCCGTCGCGCGCGATCTGCCGCAGGTCCCAGAAGCAGGTCAGCGTCTCGGTGCCGTCGGACTCCACGCAGAGGATATGACCGGGCGGCAGCTTCTGCACATTTTCATAGATCGAACGCGGCGCCGGCACATAGCCGTAGCGCAGATAGCCGGCCAAAGCCGCGCGATCCAGCTTCGGCTGCCAGTCGGGATAAGCGGCCAGCGCCTTCAGCTCCGAACCGAACAGCAGGGCCGGACCCTGCGCGGTGTTTTGTTTTGTCCAGTAGACCGGCTTGATGCCGAGCCGGTCGCGCACCAGCCAGATTTTCCGCTCCTTGCGGTCCCACAGCGCGAAGGCGAACATGCCGATGAAACGCGACACGGCTTTCTCGACGCCCCAGGCGACGCAGGCTTCCAGCAAAACTTCCGTATCGCTGGTGCCGCGGAAGTTGATGCCGGGCAGATCGCGCGCGACGTCAGCTGCGTTGAAGATCTCGCCGTTGTAGCAGATGACGAAGCGTTCGTTGGCGCTCAGCATCGGCTGCGCGCCGGTCGGCGTCAGGTCGACGATGGCGAGGCGACGATGGCCCAGCGCCAGCCCGGCGCCGGCATCCACCCAGTTGGTGTCGGCATCGGGGCCGCGATAGGCGATGGCATCGGTCATCGCCTTCACCTGCTGCTGCAGCAGGTCGGCGGGGGTTCCGCGCCAGGTCAGAAAGCCGGCAATGCCGCACATGAATCAGGTATCCGGTCAGGAGGGCTGCCCAGGAAGGCAAAACCGTGTTTAGGGGAGTCGTGCGACGAGGTAAAGCTGCGGCGCGGGCCGGTCCTCCACCGCCAAGACGGGTTGATTCCTCTAAATCCGCCCCTTAAAATGAGCGAATCAGATATATTTAGAGACGTAATTTTCGGAAGGGCATGCCGTGACCGCCAAGAAAGAACATTTCGACTTCGAGGAGCACATGCTGGCGGGCGATCTCCTGCGCACGGCCGAAGCCGATCTCGTCCTGCTCGCCATGGCAGCGCATGACGCCTATGGCAAGGGCATGTTCAGCCGCATCATGCGGCTGGCCAAGGCTTCGGCCAAGATCCGCAGCGCCCTGCAGGGCAAGGTGGGGGCCGAACACCCGCATAGCATCGAGACGGTGCGCGGCGTGCGGATCGAGAATGTCTATCTGGGCGCGCGCCAGGATGTGCCGGTCAAGACCGTGCAGGGCCTGCCATCGGAATTCCGCTCCGAATTCCGCAAACGCGCCGGGCTGGCGGAAACCAGTGCGGGCGAACGGCGCAGCGGCCGGCCGCGGGCGCTGGATGCCGCCCGCCTGGTGGCGGCGCGGAAGATGCTGTCGGAGCCCAACCGCACCATCGAAGGCGTGGCCGCCGAACTCGGCATCGCCGCCAGCACGCTCTATCGCTACGTCCCCGGCGGGCGCTCGGCGCTGGTGGGTGGCGCGGGCGACAAGATGGCAGTCGGGCAGAACTGAGCCCGTTTACAAAAATCGTCACCCCGGACCTGATCCAGGGTCCCATTTTTGTCGGGGCCGGCAAAGGAAATGGAATGCCGGCTCAAGGCCGGGCTCGCTCCGGCCATCCACGCCGTCCCGTTTTAAGACGTGGATGCCCGGCGCAAGGCCGGGCGAGACAAAATTATTGACATTTATTCCTATATACTATATTTGTTCTTATCCTCAGTCAAGGAGCTTTCGCCATGTCCGCACTTCGCCCGGACGGGGTCGGTGCCCCGCAGCCTGACCTCGCGCGTCCGACCCGCAAATCCCCGGTTGCCATACCCTGGCGCGAGATCGCCTGCCGACTGGCCGAAGGGGCCAGGCCGGCGGCCGTCGCCGCCGATCTGGGCTTGGCGGAGGAGCGCATCTGGCGCCATCTGCGCAAAAGCCTGCGCTTCCGCTTCTATCTGCAGCAGGCGATGGAGCGGCAGCGCCTGCTGGCCGGGCTGCAACTGGCCACGTTAGGCCAGACGGCTTTGCTGTCGCGTGGCCTGAATCCTGAGAATCTGGATGGCGACCTGCTGCGGTTGCTGCATGAGGCTGCGCACCGCCAGGAACCGGGGAGCGATCTGGCGCCGCAGATCGAGCAACTGGGCAAGACTGGCGAGCCGCCGCCCAACATGGCGTTCCGGCGGCGGCTGGCGGAAGAGCGGCAGCGGATGGATCAGCAGATGGAGGTCTGGCGGGCGCAGGATGCCGCCCGAGCGAGCGGAGCCGCGGCCGAACCGCAGCGAACCGCTACGAACACCCACGAACCCGTGCGAACCGCCACGAACCCCAGCGAACCGTCGCGAAGCGCCACGAACACCAGCGAACCGCTGCGAAGCGCCACGAACCCCAGCGAAGCCGAACGAGCGCCCCGTCCGCGTCCTCCGTCGCCGCCGGCCGAACCTCCGCCGCGCGCCGTCGTTGATCTGGATGGTCCCGACCTGGCGCGGCTGCGCGCGCAAGGTCTGCTGGGGAGCAGTGAACGACCACCGGATTCTTGACGAATCTGCGGTGCGTCCCCTTGTAGGCTGTCTCCGGCTTCCCACATTTCCCTGCGGAGCCCAGCCAAGATCCGCCGCCTGTCGGGGATCGCCATTTCGGGCTGCCTGTAAGGAGTTCTGCGATGGATTTCGAGAAATACACCGAGCGCAGCCGCGGCTTTTTCCAGGCGGCGCAGACCATGGCCCTGGCGCGCGGGCATCAGCGTTTCGCGCCCGAGCATCTTTTGAAAGTTCTGATCGACGACCCCGAAGGCCTCGCGGCCGGCCTGATCAAGGCCGCCGGCGGCCAGCCCGATGTCGTGAGGGCGCGCAACGAAGATGCGTTGGCCAGGATTCCCAAGGTCGAGGGCGGCGGCGCCGGCAATCTCTATCTCGCGCCCGAAATGGCGCGCCTGTTCGAGGCAGCGGAAAAGCTGCGCGAAAAATCCGGCGACAGTTTCGTGGCCGCCGAACGCCTGCTGCAGGCGATTGCGCTGCAGGCGGGTACGCCGGCCGCCGATGCGCTGAAAGCCGGCAATGTCACGCCGCAGGCGCTGGAAAAAGCCATCCAGGATATGCGCAAGGGCCGCAAGGCGGATTCCGCCTCGGCCGAACAGGCTTATGACGCGCTGAAGAAATATGCGCGCGACCTGACCGAGGCGGCCGAAAACGGCAAGCTCGATCCGGTGATCGGCCGCGACGAGGAAATCCGTCGCACGATCCAGGTGCTGTCGCGACGCACCAAGAACAATCCCGTGCTGATCGGCGAACCCGGCGTCGGCAAGACCGCCATCGTCGAAGGCCTGGCGTTGCGCATCACCAAAGGCGACGTGCCGGAAAGCCTGAAGAACAAGCGGCTGATGGCGCTCGATCTCGGCGCCATGATCGCCGGCGCGAAATTCCGTGGCGAGTTCGAGGAGCGGCTGAAGGCCGTGCTGGCCGAGGTCACCTCGGCCGAGGGCCAGATCGTGCTGTTCATCGACGAGCTGCACACCCTGGTCGGCGCAGGAAAAGCAGACGGCGCGATGGATGCGTCGAACCTGCTCAAGCCGGCGCTGGCGCGCGGCGAGCTGCATTGCGTCGGCGCGACGACTCTGGACGAGTATCGCAAGTATATCGAGAAGGATGCGGCGCTGGCGCGGCGCTTCCAGTCGGTCTTCGTCGGCGAGCCGACGGTGGAAGACACCATCTCGATCCTGCGCGGCCTGAAAGAGAAATACGAAGTGCATCATGGCGTGCGCATCACCGACAGCGCGATCGTGGCGGCCGCCACCTTGTCGAACCGCTATATCACCGACCGATTCCTGCCGGATAAAGCCATCGACCTGATCGATGAATCGGCGGCGCGGCTGCGCATGGAAGTCGATTCCAAGCCCGAAGCCGTCGACGAACTCGACCGCCGCATCATGCAGCTCAAGATCGAGCGCGAGGCGCTGAAGAAGGAAACCGATCCGGCCTCCAAGGACCGCCTCGGCAAGCTGGAAAAGGAACTGGCCGACCTCGAGGAGCAGTCGCAGACGCTGACCGCCGCCTGGCAGGGCGAGAAGGACAAGCTGGGCGATGCGCAGAAGCTGAAGGAACAGCTCGATGCGGCGCGGCTCGATCTCGAACAGGCGCAGCGCAAGTCGGACTGGAACCGCGCCTCGGAGCTTTCCTACGGCGTGATCCCGGACCTGGAGCGCAAGCTGCAGGACGCCGAGAAGAGCAGCGGCAGCGAGAAGAAAGCCATCGTGCGCGAGGCGGTGACCGAGAGCGACATTGCCGGCGTGGTGTCGCGCTGGACCGGCATTCCGGTCGACAAGATGCTGTCGGGCGAACGCGAGAAGCTGCTGAAGATGGAGCACAAGCTCGCCACTCGCGTTGTCGGTCAGGACGATGCGCTGGTCGCGGTGGCCAATGCCGTGCGCCGCGCGCGCGCCGGGTTGCAGGACCCCAACCGTCCGATCGGCAGCTTCCTGTTCCTCGGCCCCACCGGCGTCGGCAAGACCGAGCTGACCAAGGCCCTGGCCGAATTCCTGTTCGACGACGACAGCGCCATGGTGCGCATGGACATGTCGGAATACATGGAGAAGCATTCGGTCAGCCGCCTGATCGGCGCGCCACCGGGCTATGTCGGCTATGACGAGGGCGGCGCGCTCACCGAAGCCGTGCGCCGGCGCCCGTATCAGGTGATCCTGTTCGACGAGGTCGAAAAGGCGCATCCCGATGTGTTCAACGTGCTGCTTCAGGTGCTGGATGACGGCCGCCTGACCGACGGCCAGGGCCGCACGGTGGATTTCAAGAATACCGTGATCATCCTGACGTCCAATCTGGGCAGCGAATATCTCGCTCGCGCCGAGGGCGAGCAGATCGACGAGGCGACGCGCCATCAGGTGATGGAAGTGGTGCGCGCCAGCTTCCGGCCGGAATTCCTCAACCGGCTCGACGAGGTGATCCTGTTCCGCCGCCTCAGCCGCGAGAACATGACCGGCATCGTCGATATCCAGCTGATGCGCCTGCGCAAGCTGCTGGCCGATCGCAAGATCGAACTGAAGCTGGATGATGCGGCCAAGGTCTGGCTCGGCGATGCCGGCTACGATCCGGTCTACGGCGCACGGCCGCTGAAGCGCGTGATCCAGCGCGCGCTGCAGAACCCGCTCGCCAGCATGATCCTGGAAGGCACCATCCCGGATGGCGCGACCGTGTCGGTGAGCGCCGGCGCGCAGGGCCTGACCATCCAGGGCCGCGCGGTGGATATCGCGGCGGAGTAATCGGAAAGGGCCCCGGGAGACCGGGGCCCTTGCAGGTTTGTCGAAGTAGGAAAAGCAAACAGTGTCATGGCCGGGCTTGTCCCGGCCATCCACGTCTTTTCAGACGAGCGTATCGTAAAGATCAGTCCAGTCCGGATTCTGCGCCAGTATCAGTCTGATTTTCCAGGCGCGCGGCCAGTGTTTCATATTCGCTTCGCGCTGCAACGCCAGTTGAATGTCGTCATGGGCCTCGGTGTAAACGAGGCGCTTTAAATTATAGCGTTTGGTGAAGCCGGCGATCAGGCCCTCACGGTGTTCATATGCGCGGCGCTGTATATCGCCGGTCACGCCGACATACAGAATGCCGTTCGGTTTGTTGGTCATGATGTAAAGCCATGCATAGGCCATGCGGAAAAAGCTGGCATGCGTGGATGGCCGGGACAAGCCCGGCCATGACAGGGATATTGGAATGAATAGCGGTGTATTACGTCCCCAGCGCCTCTTTGAACGCGCCGTCGAGGTCGTCGATCAGGTCGTCGGGATGTTCCAGCCCGATCGAGACGCGGATCAGGCCTTCGGTGACGCCGAGCTGATCCAGAATCGCCTTGCCGACGCCCGAATGCGTCGTCGAGGCCGGGTGGCACATCAGCGATTCCGTGCCGCCGAGGCTGACGGCCGACTTGAACAGCTGCAGCGCGTTGATCACGCGGAAGGCCTGTTGCCGTGTCGCGCCTTTCAGGGTGAAGGCAAAGGTCGAGCCCGGGCCGCTGCACTGGCGGGCATAGACCTCCTGGTAGGTGTTGTCGGTGATGAATTCGGGATGATGCACCTCGACCGGCATATGCGGGTTGGTGTTGAGCCACTGCGCCACCTTGCGGCCGGACTCGGCGGCGCGGGTCATGCGGATCACCAGCGTCTCCAGCGAGCGGGCGATCATCCAGCTCGAATGCGGGTCGAGCTGGCTGCCGAAGGTGTTGCGGTAACTGCGGATGCGGTCGAGATGCTGTTTCGCGCCGACCGCGCTGCCGGCGACCAGGTCGCTGTGGCCGCCGACATATTTGGTCAGCGAATACACCGCGATATCGACGCCATGCCGCAAGGGCTTCTGGAAGATCGGCCCGAGCATGGTGTTGTCGCAGACGATCAGCGGGCGCTGGCCGTCCTGTTTCTTGGCGATGGCGTCGGCGGTCTTGGCCACCATGGCGAAGTCGACCATGGCGTTGTTCGGGTTGGCCGGCGTCTCGATGAATATCATGGCAATGCGGCCCTTGGCCGAGGCCGCTGCCGCCGTGATGTCGCGGTCATGCAGGCCGTCGTGGAATTCGGCCGTCGAGATGCCGAATTCGGGCAGCACCTTGCGGATCATCGTCTCGGTGCCGCCATAGAGCGGCGAGGAATGCAGCAGGGTGTCGCCGGGGCGCAGGAATGTGAGGAAGGCGCTGGCGATCGCCGCCATGCCGCTGGAAAAGACGGCCGCCGCCTCGGCGCCTTCGAGCAGCGCCAGACGGTCCTCGACGATCTCGAGATTGGGGTGGTTGAAGCGGCTGTAGATCAGTCCGGCCTTTTCGCCCGGCGGCAGCTTGGTGCGGCCCGCCATCAGGTCGAAGAAGGCGGCGCCGTCTTCCGCCGTCCTGTAGGCGAAGGTGGAGGTGAGGAAGACCGGCGGCTTCACGGCGCCTTCCGACAGGAAGGGATTGTAGCCGTAACTCATCATCTGCGTTTCGGGATGCAGGTCGCGGTCGCCGCTGCGGGTCTTGGTCTCGGTGCGTTTGGCCATGTGCCGGGCTCCTTTTCTGGAACCCAGCATACCGTTTCCGCTCAGTCTCCTGGGAGCATCTTTATGTGACCGGGCTGTGTCGCGACGCGGTCGAGCCAGGCGCGTAACGCCGGCCAGGGCGACAGGTCGTGATCGCCCTCATGGGCGCGATGCGTATAGGCGTAGAGCGCGATGTCGGCGATGGAGTAGCGTTGACCCACGAAGTAATCGTGGCGCTGCAGATGCTGTTCCATCACGGCAAAGGCCGCGCGGCCTTTTTCCAGCCGCTCGGGCATCTCGGTCATGCGCGGATGGTCGCGGCCGAGATGTCGGATGATCCAGCGCGGCGTGGCCACATAGGGCTCGTGGCTGTACTGCTCGAAGAACAGCCACTGCATCACCTGCGCGCGGGCGAGGCGTTCGGTGGGCAGATAGGCCGTGCCGTCGGCGAGGTAATAGAGAATGGCGTTGGACTCGGGGAGCACGGTGCCATCCTCCAGTTCCAGCGCGGGAATGCGGCCATTCGGATTCCTGGCGAGGAATTGCGGCGTGCGGGTTTCGCCCTTGTCGAGATCGAGTTCGACGCGGGTGTACGGCGTATTGAGCAGCGCCAGGATCAGCCGGCATTTGTAGCCGTTGCCGGAATCGAGATAGTCGTACAGCGTCAGCATGTTCACGCGGCCTTCTCCACCATGCCGGGCTCGCGGCCGGCGACGAAGGTGAAGCCTTCATCGGCCCAGCCGGTCATGCCGCCGATCATGATCTTCACGGCATAGCCGAGCGTGGCGAGTTTGAGCGCGGCCCGGTCGGCACCGTTGCAATGCGGCCCGGCACAGTAGGTGACGAACAGCGTGTCGGCTGGCCAGCTGCGCGCCATGCGCTCGGCCGTGATGTCGGCATGCGGCAGGCTGAGCGCGCCGGGCACATGCGCGTCGGCGTAAGCGTTGCGGCCGCGCACATCGAGCAGCACGAAGTCGTGCAGGCCGTGACTGAGCGCGTGGTGCACATCCCAGCAGTCGGCCTCGAAGGTGAGTTTGGCGGCGTAATGGTGGACGGCTTCGGCTGAAGCCGCGGCGGGGGTGGCGGCGACGAAACTGGGCATGTCGGGTCTCCTGTGTGGATGACTGAAACCTGCCGCAAGTTTATCTGGGTCACAAACGAGAGTTTCTCGCTGGAAGGCTTAAGAAAGCTAAGCCATACTCAGGCCATGCGTCGCCGCCTGCCGCCCCTGAATGCCCTGCGCGCCTTCGAAGCCGCCGCCCGCCACAGCAGCTTCGCGCTGGCGGCGGAAGAACTCGGCGTCACGGCGGCGGCCGTCAGCCAGCAGGTGAAGGGGCTGGAAGCGCAGTTACAGGTCGCACTGTTCCTGCGCCAGCCGCGGGGCTTGAGCCTGACCAATGCCGGCCGCGCCTATCTGCCCGGCCTGACCGAGGGCCTGGACCGCCTCGCCGCGGCCACCTCGCATCTGCAGGAGGGCCAGGCGAGCGGCACGATCACGCTGACCATGCTGGCGTCGTTTGCCGCCGGCTGGCTGGTGCCGCGCTTGGGCCGCTTCCGCGCGCAGTATCCCGGCATCGACCTGCGCATCGACACCTCGCGCCGGCTGGTCGATTTCGCGCGCGAAGACGTCGATCTCGCGATCCGCTTCGGCGCGGGACCGTTCAAGGGTCTGCAGGCCATTCACCTGCTGGACGAGGAGCTGTTTCCGGTGGCGAGCCCGGCGCTGCTGCATGGCGGTCTGCCGCTCAGCCGTTTCGAGGATCTGGCACAGCACCAGCTGCTGCATGACATGGATGCACATCCGGAGCAGCCGTGGATGAGCTGGTCGCGCTGGTTCGAACGCCAGGGCCTGCGCGCCGACAGTGCCGAGCGCGGGCTGTTCTTCACGGATTCCAATGTGCTGGTGGCGGCGGCCGTGGCGGGGCAGGGCGTAGCTTTAGGCCGCGCACCGCATCTGGGCGAGCATCTGGCCAAAGGCCGGCTGGTCCGATTGTTCGAGCAGAGCTGGCTGTCGGACTGGCGCTATTACATCGTTGGCCCGCAGGGGCAGTTCAAACGCCCGCTGGTGAAGATGCTGGTCGACTGGTTGCTGGAAGAGGCGCGCGCCGGTTAGGCGCGCGCCTGCTGATCACTCACCGCGATTGAGCAGTGCGAGCTGCGGCGTACCGCGGAATTCCTTGTCGAGCCCTTCAGAGGCGCGGCGGAAGCGATCGAACTCCTTGCCTTCCAGCTTGCGGCCCGAGGGGAAGCGCACGCCGGTCGGATTGATCTGCTTGCCGTTCTGCATCACTTCATAATGCAGATGCGGGCCGGTTGAGCGCCCGGTGGTGCCGACAGCGCCGATGACCTGGCCCTGGCGCACGCGCTGGCCGGTCTTCACGCCCAGTCGGCTCATATGTGCATAAGCGGTGGCGTAGCCGTTGCCGTGCTTGATGCGGACATACTGGCCATAGCCGCCATTCCAGCCAGACATTTCCACCACGCCTTCGCCGGCGGCCTGGATCGGCGTGCCGGTCTGCGCACCGAAATCCACGCCCTTGTGCATCAGGCTGTAGCCGAGGATCGGATGGCGACGCACGCCGAAGCCCGAGGTGAGCCGCGCGCCATCGATCGGCGTACGCAGCAGCGCCTTGCGCACGCTGGAACCTGCCGGCGTGAAGTAATCGGCATCGCCGCCATCGGACGGCTGATAGAAGTAGTAGCGCAGCTCGCGGCCCGACAGCGTCATCGCGGCCACCGAGATGCGGCCGGTCTTCATCGTCTTGCCGGCATCGTCGTGATGACGCTCGAAGAACAGTTCAAAGCGATCGCCCGGCTGCACTTCGCGCTGGAAGTCGACATCGTATGAGAAGATGCGGATGAATTCGCTGAGCAGCGAGTTGTTCAGGCCCGCGGCAATGCCTGCATTATAGAGGCTGTCGTCGATGGTGCCGCCGACGCGCGCATGCTCGACGTTGAATTCGCGGATCACTTCATTGGCGCGGAAACTGCCGCTTTCAACACGCGTGACATTCACTT